>CAVXWA010000010.1:0-354798 GCA_963765335.1 uncultured Gammaproteobacteria bacterium
TACAGGAGGCTGCGCGATTGACCGGTCTGAAGCGATCTGATCGGCAAGCGAGGGCCACTCGGTGCCCTGAATCACGATGCGCCCTGTAGGAGCGCACCCAGTGCGCGACAGCGACGTCATTGCTGCGTAGGGTTTTCGCGCACTGGGTGCGCTCCTACAGGAGGCTGCGCGATTGACCGGTCTGAAGACTCGAATGCGATCTGATCGGCAAGCAAGGGCCACTCGGTGCCCTGAATCACGATGCGCCCTGTAGGAGCGCACCCAGTGCGCGACAGCGGCGTCATTGCTGCGTAGGGTTTTCGCGCACTGGGTGCGCTCCTACAGGGGGCCGGGTTCAGCGGTTGCTCACACCATGCGGCACATGGCCCGTAGCCACATGCTTGCGTGCCGACTCCACGTTGGCTGGAGAGTCATCGAAGAAGATGTCGGCGCCAAAGGCGTCGAGGAACGGCCCCTTGTCGCGTCCACCAAGGAACAAGGCCTCGTCGATACGCACGCCCCAGCGGCGCAGGGTGAGAATCACGCGCTTGTGGGCAGGCGCGGAACGCGCCGTGACCAGCGCGGTGCGGATGGGTGAATCCTCGGCTGGAAACGCCGCCTGCAAGCGATGTACCGCAGTGAGGAAGCCGCGAAACGGCCCTACCGACAACGGCTGGTCGGCCAAGGCGTGCTCGCTGCGATGGAACGCTTCCAATCCTTCCTCGCGCGACACACGCTCGCCCTCATCACCAAAGATCACGGCGTCACCGTCGAAGGCGATGCGCAGCTGCTCGGTGGCGCGCGGCGGTGCGGTGGACGGCAGGATGGTGGCGGCGGCCACGCCAGCGGCAAGTGCGCGCCCCACGTCCTCCGCATTGGCGGAAAGGAACAGGTCGGTCTTGAATGGCGCGATATAGTCCGACGTGGGTGCCCCGCTGGTGAATGCGGCGCGGCTGATCTCCAGCCCGTAATGCTGGATCGCATTGAAGATGCGCAGGCCGGTGTCACCCGAATTGCGCGACAGCAGAATCACTTCCACCGGCGGCACGTCACCCGCCAGCTTGTTGAGGTCCAGCAGTTTCTGCACCAGCGGAAACGCCACGCCGGGCTTGAGTATCTCGTTCTCGTGTTCAATCTGGAACGAGCGATAGGCATCCAGCCCGTCGCGCTCGAACAACGCGTGACTATCACCCAGGTCGAACAGGGCGCGCGAGGAAATCGCCACCACCAGCCGGTTGTCACCGATGGAGGAAGGATCGTGAGCGTCGTCAGTGGGACGGATCATGGCGCCAATCTATCAAAAGCGGGGGGCGAGGAGTGAGTCGCGAGGGCGCAAGTCCATGCCGCCGCCACGCAACCCCCCCACTCTCGCGCCCTCGCAACTCGCCCCTTTACTTCAATCCGGCGCGAACTGCTCATCCAGAATACGCTGCTCCAGATTGTGCTCGGGGTCGAACAGCAGGCGTACACCGTGGCCCGCAGACTGACGGATCTCAACCTCGCGAACGTCGCGCACTTCGTGGAAATCGGCGGTGGCGCTGACCGGTCGCTTGCCTGGATCGAGGATACGCAAGGTGACCAGGGTGCGATGCGGGAGGATAGCGCCGCGCCAGCGACGCGGCCGGAACGGGCTGATCGGCGTCAGCGCCAGCACATTGGCATCCAGCGGCAGGATCGGGCCGTGCGCCGAGAGGTTATAGGCAGTGGACCCAGCCGGCGTGGAAACCAGGATGCCGTCGCATACCAGGGTAGTCAGCTTCACCGTATCGTTGAGCTTCACTTCCAGATGCGCGGCCTGGTTGCTCTGGCGCAACAGCGATACCTCGTTGAACGCCAACGCGTGATGCACCTGCCCTTCGGCATCGGTGGTGCGCATTTCCAGGGGATACAGAACGGCGGCGTGCGCACGCTCGATGCGCGCATCCAGGTCGTCGATCCGATGCTTGTTCATGAGGAAGCCGACACGACCCAGCTTCATGCCATAGACGGGCGCCGGCAAGGCGCGATAGGCATGCAGCGTGCGCAGCATGAATCCGTCGCCACCCAGCGCGATGATGACATCGGCCTGCTCCGGGGCGACATCACCGTAGCGCTCGGTGAGCTTGCGCCGGGCTTGCTGGGCAACATTGGTACCACTGGCGACAAAGGCAAAGCGCATAGGGCCGGACATCGGTCAGCTGGCGAAGGCTTCAGTTGAGCGTAGATGGACGAAGGGCGCAAGACCGTTGCCGATCTGCGCCCTCGATGTTTATGAACGACTACAACCACCGTCGTCCCAGCGACGGCTGGGACGCGGTGACTTTGGCTCTCGCCCTGATGCCGTCAAGGCACTGGGGGCCCCGCCGTCGCCGGGGGCGACAAGCCATCACTGGTTGACCGGCACCTGCGCCAGTTGGGCCAGGCGGCGGACCGCGACCGAAGCGATTGGGTAGTCCGCGTTCTGGGTGAGGATCTCCGCCAGCATGTTGCGCGTGTACTTCAGCGTGGCATCGTCACGTTGCAGCCAAGCCTGCACCGGCGAGACATCCTTGGCGCCGCCGGTCATCGACAGCACCTGCAGGACCAGCGCGCGATGCTGGTGGTTGAGCTCATCCAGCAGCGAGCCGCGTGCCTGGGCATGCCAGTGACCTTCCACCGGCAGTGCCTCGATCTGGCTGCGCAGCCATTCCAGGTCGAGCGACTCGCCCAGCTCATAGAACACACTGGCCACCTTGTCGATCGGCTGACCGCTCTGCTGCGCGACTTCCACGATGTCCAGCATCGCGCGCAGCTCGGGGATGCGCGCCAGGCGCAGGGCCAATTCCGCTGGCATACCCAGGCCTTCCCACTTTTCCTGGCTGGTGGCGAAGTCGGCCTTGCCGGTTTCGGTGAGCGCTGTCGGCAACGCGGCGTGCAACGCCGACACGCCGTTCTGATAGCGCTCCACGTTGGCGTTGATGTCCAGCGTGCCGCCCGGGCGGTTCAGCAGCCAACGCGTCATATGGCGCAGCAGCGACCAGATCTGCAGGATGGCGTCGATCTGGGTGTTCTCGGCCACCTTGCCGTCGAGTGCCTCGACATCCGACCACAACGAGCGTGCGCCAAGGATCTCGCGCGCCGCCGTATAGGCCTTGGAAATCGCGGCCGGACCCTGACCGGTATCCTCCTGCATGCGCATCATGAAGGTGGCGCCCATGCGGTTGATCGTCGAGTTGGTCACCGCCGTGGCGATGATCTCGCGCTTCAGGCGATGGCGCTGCATGTGCTCGGCGTACTTGGCGTGCAACGGCTCGGGGAAGTAGCGCACCAGTTCCTTGGACAGGTACGGATCTTCCGGCACGTCCGAATCGAGCAACTGCTGGAACAGCTTGAGCTTGTCGTACGACAGCAGCATCGACAGTTCCGGACGCGTCAGGCCGATACCGCGGGTCTTGCGCTCGACCAATTCCGCTTCGCTCGGCAGATTCTCGACCTGGCGATCGAGCAGGCCTTCGGCTCTCCAGCATGCGGATGAAGTGCGCCATCGAGCCGATACGCTGCACCGACTGGTGCTCCATCAGGGTGATGGCCTGGTTCTGGCGGTAGTTGTCCCACAGCACCAGCTCGCCGACTTCGTCGGTCATCGCGGCCAGCTGCTTGTTGCGCGCGTCCTCGGTCAACTCGCCACGCTGCACGGCATCGTTCAGCAGGATCTTGATGTTCACCTCGTGATCGGAGGTGTCCACGCCAGCGGAGTTGTCGATGAAGTCGGTGTTGAGCAACACGCCATGCTGGGCAGCTTCGATGCGACCCTTCTGGGTCATGCCCAGGTTGCCGCCCTCGCCCACCACCTTGCAACGCAACTCGGCACCGTTGACACGCAACAAGTTGTTGGCGCGGTCGCCCACATCGGCATGCGTTTCACTGCCGGCCTTCACATAGGTGCCGATACCGCCGTTCCACAGCAGGTCCACCGGCGCCTTGAGGATGGCGCTGAGTAGCTCGTTTGGCGCCAGCTGCGTCACCTCGGCCTTGAGGCCAAGCACGGCGCGCACTTCCGGCGACACCGGAATCGACTTCAGGCTGCGCGCATAGACGCCGCCACCGGCCGAGATCAGCGACTTGTCGTAGTCCTCCCAGCTCGAACGCGGCAGCTTGAACATGCGCTCGCGCTCGACGAACGAACGCTCCGTATCCGGATTCGGGTCGAAGAAGATATGGCGATGGTCGAACGCGACGAGCAGGCGGATATGGCGCGACAGCAGCATGCCGTTGCCGAACACGTCGCCGGACATGTCGCCGATACCGACGCAGGTGAAATCCTCGGTCTGGCTGTCGCGGCCGAGCGCACGGAAGTGGCGCTTCACCGACTCCCAGGCGCCCTTGGCCGTGATGCCCATGCCCTTGTGGTCGTAGCCGTTCGAACCACCCGACGCGAACGCATCGCCCAGCCAGAAGCCGTGCTCGATGGAGATCGCGTTGGCAATATCGGAGAACGTGGCCGTGCCCTTGTCGGCAGCGACGACCAGGTACGGATCGTCGCGCGTCATGGCGTACGACATCGTGCGGCGGCACGACCTTGCCCTCGACCAGGTTGTCCGTGATGTCGAGCAGGCCATTGATAAACATGCGGTAGCAGGCAATGCCTTCCGCCAGCTGCGCGTCGCGGTCGCCGTTCACCGGCGCGCGCTTCACGAAGAAGCCACCCTTGGAACCGACCGGCACGATGACGGTGTTCTTCACCATCTGCGCCTTCACCAGGCCGAGCACCTCGGTGCGGAAATCCTCACGGCGATCGGACCAGCGCAGGCCACCTCGCGCCACCGCACCGAAGCGCAGGTGAATACCTTCCACGCGCGGTGCACTGACGAAGATTTCGCGATACGGCACCGGCTTCGGCAGCTCCGGTACGCCATGCGAATCGAACTTGTAGCTGATATAGCTGCGGTACGCGTCCTGCCACTGCTGGAAGAAGCTGGTGCGCAGGGTCGCACGGATCAGCGACATGAAGCTGCGCAGGATGCGGTCGTCATCCAGGCTGGACACGGTCTCCAGCAGCGTGCCGATGGACTCCTCCACCACCGCGATCTGCTCGGTGCGGGGCTTGGAAAGCGCGCCAACCAGACCATCGATGAGCGCCGGATGCGCCGCACGCACGGATTCCGGGATCAGCACCTGCATTTCGCCGGCAAGCGCAGCGCCTGCCTTCGTCAGCTCAGCGGCCGACAGCGTTTCGCGGCGCGGATCGAACTTGGCGAGGAACAGCTCGACCAACAAGCCGGCGATCGCCGGATAGCGGTTGAACGCGTCTTCCATGTAGCTCTGCGAGAACGCCACGCCGGTCTGCAACAGGTACTTGCAGTAGCCACGCAGCATGGCGACCTGGCGCCAGCTCAGCTTGCCGCCCAGCACGAGTCGGTTGAAGCCGTCGTTCTCCGCATTGCCGCGCCAGATCTGCTCGAAAGCATCCTCGAACAGCGTACCCACCTGCTCCACGCTGAAAGCCAGGCTGCCGGCAGTCTGCACCTCGAAATCCTGGATATACAGCATCGAGCCATCGACGTTCACGTCGTACAAGTGCTCGGTGAGTACGCGTAGGCCCAGGTTCTCCAGCTGCGGCAGCACTTCGGACAGCGCAATGTCGCCGCCGCTGCGGTAGATCTTGAAGCGGAGCTCTTCCGGACGTTCGGCCGGATGATAGAACGACATGCGTACCGCATCGTCGCCCTTGAGCAGGGAAAGCTGATGCACGTCTTCCGCAGCCGCCGTCGGCGTGACGTCTTCGACGTAGCCGGCAGGCAATGCCTTGGCATAGCGATTGGCCAACACCACGCCGTCGTGTTCACCCAGCGTACGCACCAGTTCGTCGCGCAAGTCGTCGTGCCAGTTGCGCACGATCGTGGCCACGCCCTTCTCGAGCTCGGCAACGTCGTAGTGCGCCTGGTCGCCGATCTTGGGACGCACCACGACGTGCAGGCGTACAAGGGCGGCCTCGCCCATCAATACGGACGAGTCCAGATGCTCGCCACGCAGGGCGTCACTCAGCAGCGCCTCGATGCGCTCGCGCACCGTCGTATTGAAACGATCGCGCGGCACATAGACCAGGCAGGTGATGAAACGGCCATAGCGGTCGCGACGCACGAACAGGCGCGTGCGTGCACGCTGGCGCAGCTCGAGGGTCCCCATCGCGGTGTTGTAGAGCTCGTCTTCGCTGCTCTGGAACAACTCATCGCGCGGCAACGTCTCCAGGATGTGGCGCAAGGCCTTGCCCGAATGCGAATCGCGCTTGAGCCCTGAGTGCTCCATGGCGAACTCGAACTTCTGGCGCACCAACGGCACGTCCTGCGGGCGTGCCATATAGGCGTTGGAGGAGAACAGGCCCAGGAAGCGCTGCTCGGCTACCGGCTTGCCGGCGGCATCGAACTTGAGCACGCCGACGTAATCCATGTAGCCCGGGCGATGCGCATGGGAACGCGCATTGGTCTTGGTCAGGATGATGGCGTCGGTGGAGCCCGACTGCGGCAGCTCATGCGCCACCAGCGTGCGCAGCGAGCGCGGCGCCAGCGAGCGCTCGCTCTTGTGCAGGATGCCCATGCCGGATGTCTCGACGGCACGCAGCACTTCCTCGCCATCGGCTTCGGTCACTTCGTATTCGCGATAACCGAGGAAGGTGAAGTTGTCGTCGGCAAGCCAACGCAGGAATTCCGACGCTTCGTGCACCGAAGCGGCATCGAGCGGCAACTGGCGCTGCGGCAACTCGGCGGCGATGGACAGCGCCTGGTCACGCATCTTGCCCCAGTCGCTGACGGCCGTGCGCACATCTTCCAGTGCTGTCTCGATCTGCGCCTTGAGCTGGGCCTGCTCGGCCTCGCCCGCGACGCGATCGACTTCAAAATGCATCACCGATTCGGATGGACCGTATTCGCCAACGAGCTTGAGCAGGTTGCCCGTGGTATCGCGCATCACCTCGACGACCGGATGGATCACCGCGTGAATCTGCAGATGCTCGGCCGCGATCATGCTGACCGTGTCCACCAGGAACGGCATGTCATCCGTCACTACCTGGATATAGCTACGGCCTTCATGGCCTGCGCCAGGATTGATCACGCGTACGACGGCGCGACCTGACTGACGCTGCTGCATGAAGTCGAGCAGGTCCGCGATCAACGCGGCCCATTCGGTCGTCGAGTGGGTTTGCAGATCGCTATCTGCAATACGCGCAAAGAAAGCGTTGATAAAAAATTGCGCCTCATCAAGGCGCTGGGTCGTTAGTCCGCTTTTCTTAAGTTCTTCGAAAACAACAGTGGGGAAGGAGCCGTTGCTAGCCGCACGAATCGCGTTCATGGCATCTACTGTTCAGTGGAGACGGAATGAGGCAAAAAAAGCTCTAGAAGAATACGCCTCGCGTCAGACCTTAGCTACCTTTGCAGTAACTCGACTTCAGCTTGTGGGAGGTCATGACGCCCTTGCAGCAACGCCGATGATGAGCACGAAGCGCGTGTGCGAAAACGCATAGGTCGGCTTACACAGCATCGACGCTTGGCGCAGAAAAACCCGTGACAACCGTGTGTTGCCGACACTGCTGGCATCCTCGCGCCGAACAGGCGCAACGGCAGTACCCACGCGTATGTCGCACCGATCGGTCGCATCCAGCACGACTTGGGCTTACCCAGGACGCTGCGATGCAGCAGACAAATTGGGTGCCGCGATGTTGATCGTCAGGCTGGCGAATGGATTTGGCCACCACGTCCACACCGCCCACGCGTGTCGGCAAGATGACGAAGCACGCCAGCCGAGCCGGGCTCGGGAACCCGCATCGACACCGTTCCTTCACGGATGTAGGTCAAAATTGACTGCCCAGGATCCGGCGCGGCGAGAACGGCTTTCAGCGCAGGCGCGGCCTGTCACTTTCTTTCCGGGCTGCGGGCTCTGGGCGTCAATCGAGAGGCAAAGTCAACGGCTCTACAAATTTTAAACTGTACGGTATAGTCCACGCCCGCTCACTAACCGTGAGCCGCTTCTTGCGCCCCGATCACGCCTTAGGCCCCCTCCCCAGGACCCAAGGCACTCGGGGCGGTCGTGCGCTCAACAGTAAGCTCAGCCCTTTTGTCGTCGCCCGGAGTGGCGTCGATGTGATGCATCCCGACCACATTAAGAAGAATGGAGCCCACATGAAGTCCTCGTCACTGCGCACACCCCTGCTGTGCCTTGGCCTGCTCTCACTGGCCGCCTGTGGCAAAGGCAAGGAGCAAGCCCCGCAGATGCCGCCGCCGGAAGTTGGCGTGGTCAAGGTGCAGCCGCAGACCGAGCCGCTGCGCAAGAGCCTCGTGGGCCGCCTTTCCCCCTATCGCAGCGGCGACGTGCGGGCTCGCGTGTCCGGCCTGCTGCTCAAGCGCGTCTATGTCGAAGGCAGCGACGTCAAGCAAGGGCAGTTGATGTTCGAGATCGACCCGGCGCCCTACCAGGCTGCGCTGAACGCGGACCTGGCCAACCTCGCCGCGGCCAAGGCGACCTACGCCAATGCCCATGTCCAGGCCGAGCGTGATCGTGCGCTGGTGCCGAAGGGCTTCGTTTCCAAGGCCCAGCTGGATGCGGACGAAGCTACCGAGCGCAGCTCCGCGGCCGCGGTGCTGCAGGCCGAAGCCGTGGTGCAGACCGCCCGGGTCAACCTCAGCTATACCAAGATCACGGCCCCGATCAATGGCCGCTCCGGCCAGCAGCAGGTCACCGAGGGTGCCATCGTCGGCAGCAGCACAGCCGATACCGGTGCCAACGCCACCCTGCTCACTACCGTCGACCAGCTCGATCCGCTCTATGTGAACTTCACCGTGAGCGTGGCCGACCTTGATCGACTGCGTCGCGCGCAGAGCGCCGGCAAGGTGACGCTGGCGGAACAGAACAAGGCCACCGTGGCGGTGACCCTGCCCGACGGCAGCGTCTACGACCAGCAAGGTACGCTCGATTTCTCCGACACCACGGTCAACCCGTCCACCGGTGCGGTGAACCTGCGCGCCCAGCTGCCTAATCCCAATCGCACCCTGCTCCCCGGTCAGTACGTAACGATCGACGCCAACCTGGGCGAGCAGCACAACGTGTTCCTCGTGCCCCAGGCGGGCCTGCAGCGCGACACGCTAAGCGCCTACACCATGGTGGTCGGTGCCGATGGCAAGGTCGTGCGCAAAAACGTGACCGCCAGCGACACCAGCGGCACCAACTGGATCGTCACCAGTGGTCTGCAGGCAGGCGATCAAGTGGTCGTGTCGGGCCTGCAGCGGGTCAAGGAAGGCGCTCCAGCCAAGGCAGCGCCGTGGCAGCCCGACCAGGGCGCTCCGGGCGGTGCCGCCAAGCCGGGTCAAGCCCCGGCTAGCGGCAAGCCGGCCGGCGGGCAGTAAGGGAGTAGAGCATGCCCAGTTTCTTTATTGACCGCCCCATTTTCGCGTGGGTGGTCGCGATCCTGATCTCCTTGTGCGGCACCATCGCGGTGTTGAGCATGGGTATCGAGTCGTATCCGAACATCGCCCCGCCCCAGGTGACGGTCAATGCGACCTACCCCGGCGCCAGCGCGGATACCATCGAAAAGACCGTCACCCAGGTGATCGAGCAGCAGCTGACCGGTATCGATCACCTGCTGTACTTCAGTTCGTCGTCCAGCTCCAGCGGCACGGCGACGGTCACGCTGACCTTCGAAACCGGCACCGATCCGGACATCGCCCAGGTGCAGGTGCAGAACAAGGTGGCGCTGGCCACGCCGCGTCTGCCCGCCGAGGTAAACCTGCAGGGCGTCGTGGTGGCCAAGAGCAACCCGGACTTCCTGATGTTTATCGCGCTGACCTCGAGTAACCCGGGTGTCGACGGCGACAAGCTCACCGACATCGTGTCCTCGCAGGTGCTGGACCAGATTCGGTCGTATTCCGGGTGTGGGCAGCACTCGCCAGCTCGGTTCCGAATACGCGATGCGCGTCTGGCTCAACCCGGACAAGCTGCAGGGTTACAACATTGTCGGCGACGCAAGTGCTGAGCGCGCTGCAAACGCAGAACGTACAGTTCGCCGCTGGCTCGCTCGGCGCCGATCCGGCCACGACCGGTCAGGGCTTCAGCGCGACCGTGTCTGCGGAAGGCCGCTTCGTCACGCCCAGCAGTTCGCGAACATCATCCTGCGCGCCGATACCGACGGCACGGTGGTCAGGCTCGGCGACGTGTCGCCGCATCGACTTCGGCCCCCAGAGCTACGGCTTTGCCGCCACCTACAACGGCACCGCCACCGGTTCGTTTGGCGTGCAGCTGCTGCCCGGCGCCAATGCGCTGGACGTGGCGACCGCCGTTACGCGCCAAGATGGCGGATCTGGCCAAGAGCTTCCCCGAAGGCGTGACCTGGTTCGCCCCGTACGACACCACCACCTTCGTGAAGATCTCGATCAAGGAAGTGGTCCACACCCTGATCGAGGCGATCATCCTGGTGTTCCTGGTGATGCTGCTGTTCCTGCAGAACTTCCGCGCCACCATCATTCCGACCCTGGTGATTCCGGTCGCGCTGCTGGGCACCTTCCTGGGCCTGCTGCCGCTGGGCTTTACCATCAACCAGCTGACCCTGTTCGGCATGGTGCTCGCCATCGGTATCGTGGTGGACGACGCGATCGTGGTGATCGAGAACGTCGAACGCATCATGACCGAGGAACACCTCTCGCCCAAAGAAGCCACGCGCAAGGCGATGGGCCAGATTACCGGCGCCATCGTGGCGATCACCGTGGTGCTGGCGGCGGTGTTCGTGCCGTCGGCCCTGCAGCCCGGCGCCTCCGGCGTGATCTACAAGCAGTTCGCGCTGACCATTGCGGTATCGATGGGCTTCTCAGCGTTCCTCGCGCTATCGTTCACGCCGGCACTATGCGCCACCCTGCTGCAGCCCACGCACACCCACAAGAAAAACATCATCTATCGCAAGTTCAACGACGTGTTCGAGTGGGTGACGCATACTTACACCGGCCATATCGGCGGCGCGGTCAAGAATGCCCCGCGCTGGATGATCATGTTCGCGCTGATCGTGGTGTTGTTGGGCTTCCTGTTTAGCCGCGTGCCGACCAGCTTCGTGCCTGACGAAGACCAGGGCTATGCACTAGCCATCGTGACCTTGCCGCCTGGTGCGAGCCTGCAACGTACGCAACAGGTGAACAGAGAAATCCTTGCAGTGCTTAGCAAGGACCCGGCTGTCGAGGGTGTGTTCCAGATCTCCGGCTTCAGCTTCGTGGGTACAGGCGAAAACACGGGCATGGATTTCGTCCGGTTGAAGGACTGGGATGCCCGCGACATCACGGCGACGGAGTTCATCCAGCAAGCCAACAAGAAGTTGCACGGTATCCGCGATGCGCAAATCTTCGTGGTCAACCTGCCCACCATCCGCGGCCTCAGCCAGTTCGGCGGCATCGACATGTACCTGCAGGCGCGTACGGGCCAGTCACGCGATGAACTCACCGACGCACGCAACATCCTGCTCGGCAAGGCCGCGCAGAGCCCTGCCCTGGTCGGCGTGCGTCCGAACACGCTGGAAAGCGCACCGCAGCTCAATCTGAGTGTCGATCGCCAGCAGGCGCAGTCGATGGGCCTTTCGGTCAGCGACATCTACAGCGCGATCCAGCTGACCTTGGCTCCGGTGTACGTCAACGACTTCTCCTACGGTGGCCGCGTGAAGCGCGTGATGGTGCAGGCCGACGCGCCCTTCCGCATGGGGCCCGAAGCGCTACAACACATCTACACGCCCAGTACGTTGGCCACAGCGAGCAGCTCGGCTACCGTCAACAACATGATTCCGTTGGCGAGCGTCGTGCACGCCAACTGGTCCCAAGCGGCACCGGCGCTGACCCGCTACAACGGTTATTCCGCGGTGGAAATCGTGGGTAACGAAGGCCCGGGTTATTCCACCGGCCAGGCCATGGGCGTGCTTGAGGGCATCATCAACGACAGCCTGCCGAAGGGATTCGGCTACGACTGGACGGGCCAGTCGTACCAGGAAATCCTGGCCGGCAACTCGGCCACGCTGTTGCTGGTGCTATCCATTTTCATTGTGTTCCTGTGCCTGGCGGCGCTGTACGAGAGCTGGTCGATTCCGGTGTCAGTGCTGCTGGTGGTGCCGCTCGGCGTGCTCGGCGTGGTGGTGTTTACCATGCTGCGCGGACTGTCCAACGACATCTACTTCAAGATCGGCATGATCACGGTGATCGGTCTTGCCGCAAAGAACGCGATCCTGATCGTGGAATTTGCGGTGGAGCAGCAGCAGCAAGGCCACACCTTGCGCGCCGGGGTGATCGAAGCGGCCCGCCTGCGACTGCGCCCGATCCTGATGACGTCGATGGCGTTCATCCTGGGTGTGTTCCCGCTGTTCATCTCCACCGGTGCCGGCGCCAATGCCCGCCACGCCATCGGTACCGGCGTGATCGGCGGCATGCTGTTCGCCACCTTCCTGGGACTGCTGCTGATCCCGGTGTTCTACGTCGTGGTGCGTCGCCTGCTCGGCGACAAGCTGGACGAGGCATCGCACTCGATCCGCGGCAGCCATGGCGGCCCCGCAGCCGAAGGCGGTACCGGCGGCACTCCGCCGCCGCAGGGTCCGGGCGGCATGCAGCCGTTCGACTCGGACCCGCGTCGCGGCGCCTGATCCGAACGCGGCGATATCCGCCTCGAGTAAAACAAAAGCCCCGGTCGCGAGACCGGGGCTTTTTCTTGGTCGGAACAGCGGCGTCTGTCAGTCGCTGGCGACGACGGCGTTTCTTCCACGCTGCTTGGCCTGATAGAGACGTCGATCCACCAGTTCAACGAAGGAAAGCCGCTCGTCGCCGTGCATCGGCACCACCGTTCCGATGCCAATGCTGACCGTAATCGCCTTGCTGGCCATGGAGCGTTCGTGCGGGATCCACTCTTGCACGAGCAGCTGCTGGCATCGCTCGACCACGCGCATGGCGGCATCCGCATCGGTTTCCGGCAACACCAGCACAAACTCCTCGCCGCCGAAGCGGGCGAGAAAATCGTGCGTGCGATTCACCGCCGAACTCAACACGTTGGCCACCAGCTTAAGGCAGTAATCGCCCTGCAGATGCCCGTAGTGGTCATTGTATTGCTTGAAGTAGTCGATATCGAGCATGACCAGCGACATGGGCTTGCCGCTGCGTCGCGCATTGGCCCACTCTTCTTCAAAGACGGCATCGAAGCGGCGCCGGTTGGCGATGCCGGTCAACCCGTCCTTGAACGACAGCGCTTCCAGCTCGCGTTGCAGATCAAGCAATCTCTGCTCGGTACGCTTGCGCTCGCTGATATCGAACATGAAGCCGACCAGTGAGTCGACGGAGCCATCGTCGTTGCGCACGACGTGCACCACATCGCGAATCCACACGTACTCTCCGTTCTTGCGCAGCGCACGGTAGTCGGCTTCGTGATCGACGCCGGCTTTCGACTGCGCCACGCAAAATGCCACGGCCCAGTCCCGATCCTCTGGATGCATGCGATCGGCCCAGTCCTGCACGCTCACCCAGCTCGATGGCTCCCAGCCCAACAGTTCCTCGATTTGAGGACCGACATAGGCAAAGGCCATGGTGTTCCAGTCGATCTTCCATGGAATGGCCTTGGTCGACTCCAGCAAGGCCTTGTAGACCGTGCCCTCGGTATCCTCGATGCCCGTCGCGCTATTCCGGGCGCTATCCAGCACTTGCGATGACATGGTTTCCCCCTGGGCCTGATGCTGCCTGATGGCTAGCCGTACCTGATCAGGCACGACAGTCGGGGGGACAGTCAACTGTCGTTGACCTTGGATTGCTGAGATAAGTCGCCAGGCGCGAAGTGGGCTGGAAACAAAAACGCCCGGCCGGTCACCCCGGCCGGTCACCCCGGCCGGGCGTTTCAATACAGGCAGCAGCCCGATCAGCGCAAGCCGGTTTCCGCGCGCGCAATCACCAGACGCTGGATCTCGCTGGTGCCTTCGTAGATCTCGGTGATCTTGGCGTCGCGGAAGTAGCGCTCCAGCGGCATCTCCTTGGAGTAGCCCATGCCGCCATGGATCTGCACGGCCTGATGCGCAATCCACATCGCTGCTTCGGAGGCGGTGAGCTTGGCCACCGAAGCCTCGGTACCAAAGCGTCCGCCGTTCTTTTCCGCCTCGCCCTTGGCCCAGGCCGCGCGCAGGGTGAGCAGGGTTGCCGCATCGAGCTTGCACTTCATATCGGCAATCTTGGACTGCGTCATCTGGAACGTACCGATTGGATGGCCAAACGCCTTGCGGTCACGCGACCACTGCAGGGTCGCCTCGTACGCGGCGCGGGCAATGCCCACCGACTGCGATGCGATACCGATACGGCCCGCATCGAGCACACCCATGGCGATGGAGAAGCCCTTGCCCTCGTCGCCGAGCAGGTGGTCCTTCGGCAGCACGTAGTCGGTGAATTCAATTTCGCAGGTGGCCGAGGCGCGAATGCCGAGCTTGGGCTCGGTCTTGCCGGCGTGGAAGCCCGGCAGCTGGGTATCGACGATGAAGGCCGACACACCCTTGGCGCCGATGCCTGGCGTGGTGATGGCGAACAGGATGATGTAGCGCGCCACGGGGCCGGAGGTAATCCAGCTCTTCTTGCCATTGATGACCCAGTCGCCATCGGCATTCTTGATGGCGCGGGTATGCATGGCCGACGCATCCGAACCCGACTGCGGCTCGGTCAGTGCGTAGGCGCCAATGGCCTCGCCCTGCGCGATCGCCCGCACGTATTTCTGCTTCTGCGCTTCCGTGCCGTGCTTGAGGATGCCGTTGCAGAACAGCGAGTTGTTGACCGACATGATGGTTGAGGTAGCGGCATCGGCGGCGGCGATCTCGATCACCGCCAGCACATAAGCGATCGGGTCCATGCCCGCGCCACCGTACTCAGTCGGCACTTCGATACCCATCAGGCCCAGCTGCCCCATCTCGCGGATGTTCTCCAGGGGAAACTCGCCCTTGGCATCCAGCTCGGCAGCGACCGGCATGATGCGCTTGTGCGCAAAATCGCGGGCGATGGACTGGATGGACAGCTGGTCTTCGGTAAAACGGAAATCCATGGACTACTCCGGAACTTGAGCTAGCCCGCTATTTTAGCCCGGCGAGCGTGACGTGCCTTGTGCGGGTGCAGCAAGAACCTCCACCAAATGTAGGAGCGCACCCTGTGCGCGATGAGCCTACGTAGCGGTGACGCCGTGGTCGCGCACAGGGTGCGCTCCTACATGGATAGGCAAGGGTTCTTCTTGACGCATGGCACGGAGGAGCCTAGCCTTACGCATCTCTTTATCGCGATATAAGGATGCTCGATGGACTTGGCCACCGCCTCCAGCGTGCTGCGCCTGCTGGCGGATCCGACCCGTGTGCGTTTGCTCGCCCTGCTGGAACGCGAGGAACTCACCGTGGCCGAACTGGCCGCCGTGTTGCATCTGGCGCAGCCGCGCGTGTCGACGCATCTGGCCAAGCTCAAGGAAGCCGACCTGGTGCGCGACCGCCGCGCTGGCGTGTCGGCTTATTATCGCGCCAACAACGAAAGCGAGGAACAGCAGCAGGCGCTGCTGAAGTCTCTGCGCGACAGCATTAATGACGCCCTGCTGCGCGAAGACGCTGCGCGCTTGCCCGGCGTGCTGGCCCAGCGTGCACGCTCGGAAGGCTGGGCCGATACCGTGGCGGGCGATATGGAGCGCCACTACTCACCCGGTCGTACCTGGGAGACGCTGGCGCGCTCGCTGCTGCAGTTGCTGGAGACCGGCGATGTACTGGATATCGCCTCCGGCGACGGCATCACCGCCGAACTGCTCGCTCCACATGCACGCTCCATCGTGTGCGTGGACAGCAGCGAACGCGTGGCGGAAGCGGCGGCACAACGCCTGAAACCCTTCACCAATGTCGAAGTTCGCCACGGCGATATGCATGCCTTGGACCTGGGCGACCGACGCTTCGACCTTGTCCTGATGCTGCACGCCCTCACCTATGCAGAACAGCCCGCCAAAGCCGTGGCTGAGGCCTCGCGCCTCCTGCGCTCTGGTGGTCGACTGCTCGCCGTAACGCTCGGCAAGCATGACCACCGCGCCGTGGTCGAGCCCTTCGATCACCTCAACCTTGGTTTTTCTGCCGATGAACTGGGCGGCTTCGCCCGTTCGGCCGGACTGGATGTACTGAGCTGTACCCGGCTTAGCCGCGAACGCAAGGCGCCTCACTTCGAAGTGACCAGCCTGCTCGCGCGCAAGCCATAAATCGAGAACCCCCATGAGTATGCTGCCCTGGCTACACCCCGAACGCGTCGCCCTGCTGGAGCGCCTGCTGCGCGAACGCATCCTCATCATCGATGGCGGCATGGGGACCATGTTGCAACGTCATGAGCTCGACGAAACCGCGTTCCGCGGCGAGCGTTTCGAGGGTGGTCACGACAGCACGCATGCGCACGATCATCCGGGCAGTTGCGACCTCAAGGGCAACAACGACCTGCTGACACTGACGAACCCGGACATCATCCGCGGTGTGCACGAGGCCTACCTCGAAGCCGGCGCGGACCTCGTCGAAACCAATACCTTCAATTCCACGCGCATCAGCCAGGCCGATTACCATCTCGAACATCTCGCCTATGAGCTGAACCTGGCAGGCGCGCGCCTGGCGCGTGCCGCCTGCGACGCAATCGAAGCGAAGACGCCCGACAAGCCCCGCTTCGTCATCGGCGTACTCGGCCCCACCAGCCGCACTGCGTCGCTGTCGCCGGATGTGAATGACCCTGGCTTCCGCAACGTCACGTTCGAAGAGCTCGCCCTCAATTACACCGAAGCGGCGAGTGGCCTCATCGATGGTGGCGCCGATATCGTCATGGTCGAGACCATCTTCGACACGCTCAACGCCAAGGCTGCTTTGTTCGCACTCAGCGAGCTGTTCCATCAGCGCCGCACCCGCGTCCCGGTGATGATCTCCGGCACCATTACCGACCGTTCCGGCCGCACCTTGTCGGGCCAGACGGCGGAAGCGTTCTACTACTCGGTGCAGCACGCGCGACCGCTTTCCGTGGGGCTCAACTGCGCGTTGGGCGCAGCGGACCTGCGCCCGCACGTGCAAGTGCTTGCCAACTCGGCCAACTGCTTCGTGAGCACGCACCCCAATGCCGGCCTGCCGAATGCCTTCGGCGAGTACGACGAAACACCCGAACAAATGGCCTCCGTGATCGGTGGCTTCGCCCGCGACGGCCTGCTGAATCTGGTCGGTGGCTGCTGCGGCACCACGCCGGCCCATATCAAGGCCATCGCTGACGCCGTGCGTGATTGCGCACCGCGCGCACTCCCAACGGCCACCCGGGAGGCTGCATGAGCACAGGGTTGCACCGCCCCCTGCAGGCAGGGGGAGGTTGGGAGGGGGTTCGCCCGGAGCGAACTGACCTGACGCGTGACTGGCTTTACCCCTCCCCAACCCTCCCCTGCTGCACGCAGGGGAGGACGGAATCCTGCTTGCCTGAAGGTTGTCGCAACTTATGAGTTTCGCTCGTCACACCCGTCTCTCCGGCCTGGAACCACTGGTCATCACCCCTGACCTGCTGTTCGTCAACGTCGGCGAGCGCACCAACGTCACCGGCTCGGCGCAATTTAAGAAGCTGATCAAGGAAGATCGCTACGAAGAAGCCGTGGACGTCGCGCGCCAGCAGGTCGCTAATGGCGCGCAGATCATCGACGTCAACATGGACGAAGGCTTGATCGACTCGGAGGCGGCGATGACGCGCTACCTCAACCTGATCGCCGCCGAGCCCGATATCGCCCGCGTACCGGTGATGGTCGATTCGTCCAAATGGACAGTGATCGAGGCCGGCCTGCGCTGCCTGCAGGGCAAAGGTATCGTCAACTCCATCTCGATGAAGGAAGGCGAGGAAGTCTTCCTCGAACATGCGCGCAAGGTGCAGCAATACGGCGCCGCCGTGGTCGTCATGGCCTTCGACGAGCAGGGTCAGGCCGACACGTGCGAGCGCAAGGTGGAGATCTGTTCGCGTGCCTATGAGCTGCTCACCACGCGACTGGATTTCGCGCCCGAAGACATCATCTTCGATCCGAATATTTTCGCCATTGCGACCGGTATCGACGAACACAACAACTACGCGGTGGACTTCATCGAAGCCACGCGCGAGATCAAGCGCCGCTTCCCCGACACCCATGTGTCAGGCGGCGTGTCGAACGTATCGTTCTCGTTCCGCGGCAATAACATGGTGCGAGAGGCGATTCACTCGGTCTTCCTGTATCACGCGATCAAGGCCGGCATGGACATGGGCATCGTCAACGCCGGCGCGCTGATGATCTACGACGACGTGCCGGAAGAGTTGCGCCATCGCGTCGAGGACGTGGTACTCAATCGCCGCGCCGACGCGACCGAGCGCCTCCTTGAGATCGCCGAGAAGTTCAAGGGTAAGAAAGGCGAAGTCGTAGTCGAGAATCTCGCCTGGCGCGAGAAGCCCGTGCGTGATCGGCTTAGTCACGCGCTGGTACATGGTATCGACCAGTTCGTCAACGAAGACACCGAAGAGGCGCGCCAGCTTTCCACGCGTCCGCTGGACGTGATCGAAGGCCCGCTGATGGATGGCATGAACGTGGTCGGCGACCTATTCGGCGCCGGCAAGATGTTCCTGCCGCAGGTGGTCAAATCCGCCCGCGTCATGAAGAAGGCCGTGGCGTACCTGCTTCCGTATATCGAAGAAGAAAAGCTGCGCACCGGCGACATGGGCAAGAACAACGGCACCATCGTCATGGCCACGGTCAAGGGCGACGTGCACGACATCGGCAAGAACATCGTCGGCGTGGTGCTCCGCTGCAACAACTTCGAGGTGATCGACCTTGGCGTGATGGTGCCGGCGCAGAAAATCCTCGACACCGCGCGTGAACACAATGCCGACATCATCGGCCTGTCCGGGCTCATCACACCATCACTGGAGGAGATGAGTCAGGTCGCACGTGAGATGGAGCGCCAGGATTTCCATATCCCGCTGTTGATTGGCGGCGCCACCACCTCGCGCGCGCATACCGCGCTTAAGATCGAACCGCACTACAAATCCCCCACCGTCTGGGTGAAGGATGCCTCGCGCGCCGTGGGCGTGGCGCAGTCGCTGGTCAGCAAGGAGCTGGTCGACGCGTTCATGGCCAAGATCCGCGCCGAGTACGCCGAAGTGCGCGAGCGCCATCGCAACCGCGGCCCCGGCAAGCAGCTGGTATCGCTGGAGAAGGCGCGGTCCCAGCGTTTCACCTGCGACTGGAACCCATACCAACCGCCACAACCACGCCAGCCCGGCATCACGGTCTTCGACGACTACGATCTCGCCGAGCTGCGTTCGTATATCGACTGGTCGCCATTCTTCAATGCATGGGAACTTGCCGGCCGCTATCCGGCGATTCTCACCGACGACATTGTCGGCACACAGGCCAGCGAACTCTTTCGCGATGCACAGACCATGCTGGACCAGATCATCGCCGAGCGCTGGCTGACCGCGCGCGGTGTGATCGGCTTCTGGCCGGCTGCGCAGGCGGGTGACGACACCGAGGTGTACGCGGCCGACGGCGAGAAGCTGGCCACACTGCATCACCTGCGCCAGCAGGTGGACAAGCCGGTCGAACGACCGGATTTCTCGCTGGCCGACTTCATTGCCCCCAAGGGCGACGGCAAGCAGGACTGGATTGGTGGCTTTGCCGTTACCGCCGGCGTCGGCATCGATGAGCACGTGAAGCGCTTTGAGGCCGCCCACGACGACTATTCGTCGATCCTGCTCAAGGCGCTGGCCGATCGCCTGGCCGAAGCCTTTGCGGAACGCATGCATGAACGCGTGCGTCGTGAGTTCTGGGGCTATGCGGCGGACGAGGCGCTCGACAACGACGCGCTGATCCACGAAAAGTACGCCGGCATTCGCCCTGCCCCCGGCTACCCGGCCTGCCCCGACCATACCGAAAAGGCCACGCTGTTCCGTTTGCTCGATGCTACCCACAACACGGGCATCGAGCTCACCGAAGGCTTCGCGATGTATCCGACGGCGGCGGTTTCCGGCTGGTACTTCTCACATCCGGATAGTCAGTACTTCGTGGTCGGCCGCCTCACCCGCGAACAGGTCGACGATTACGCGAAGCGCAAGGGCTGGACGCGCGAGCAAGCCGAACGCTGGCTGGCTTCCAATCTCGACTACGACCCGGACTGAGGCACCCTCAGAGGCGCCTCAGCGGTCACACCTCGCTCTCGACCAGCGAACGGCGCTTCACCTCGCGCATATGCACGACAAGGTTGTAGACCGAAACAAACGACGGGAAAAAGTTGGAAAGAATGCCGACCGAGTCGTTCTTGCCAAAAATGAAATAGGACAGTAGCAAGGCACTGCCGATCACCGACAACCACCAGAATGACAGTGGCATCACCACCCGTTTCAGCTTGCGCGTGTAGTAGAGCTGCACAAACCAACGGCTGGTAAACATGGCCGAACCCAGGAGGCCAACGATCTTCCAGGGGGTGAACTCAAACCGCCGCAGGGATTCGAGGATGAGGATGAATTCGTGCTGTAGGAAGTCCATGGGCCAGCGCCGCCGGGGAAACGGAGCATTGTACCCATCCACCTTTCAGCGAACTGCCCTACGCGACGATTTTTCCAGCCCTGGTCTTGACCCGACGCCCCGTCCCCCGTATATTAGCGCGCTCTCGGCGGGCGGTTAGCTCAGCGGTAGAGCACTGCCTTCACACGGCAGGTGTCACAAGTTCGATCCTTGTACCGCCCACCACTAGATTTAACGACTTAGGCCACCTCACAAGGGTGGCCTTTTTCGTTGTCAGTGCACGGTGAGTGCACGCGCGGACCAGCCCCATTCCCCTCTCCAGCGAGGTCCACTACGCCTGGCTAGCAAAGCACTGGCAGGCTTTCATCACCGAGGACGCCAGCCAGGGAGTCGCTCTGCCCGCGCTGATGGCGAAGAAGGAAGATCGCCCTGACCTGCCCCAGGTTTCCAACGCGACGGGCCATCCACGCCGACTCGGTCACGGAGAACTCCGCCGCCTTACCCGACACGCCGACAGGAACCGGAATGGGGCAAGACTGAGGAGTATTTCAAGATGCGGGGTGGTCTGGCGCGAGCACTTGTATGCCAGCCTGGCTAAGCGCAACCTGATTATTCGTCCAAGCAGCCCCGCGTACCGCGCGCCGCTTGATTCAGGTGCTAGATGCCTGCGAAGCGTTGGTGTCGTCAGCACACGGACTCACATGGAGGCCGACGATGGAAGTGCAGAACATTCGGATGGCCCTTGATCGACATTGGGCTGCATCCGCTTCCGGTGATCTGGATGCCGAGCATGATATCTATCACGATGATGCTGTGTGCGAGTACCCGCAGTCGGGCGAGGTCATCCACGGTCGGCGTAACCTGCAAGCACTTCGTAGCCACCACCCGGGCAGACCATCGGGGTTTGTGGTCCGGCGCATCACAGGAGAGGGTAATCTCTGGGTCAGCGAGTACGTCATTACCTACGAAAGTGGTCGTGCCTACACCGTGAGCATCATGGAGTTCCGAGATGGCAAGGTGTCGCACGAGTCTCAGTACTTTGCCGATCCCTTCGAAGCTCCTGCCTGGCGTGCTCAATGGGTCGAACGAGGCGCATGATCCACAGCAACTCAACTCCCCTCTCTGCATGCCATTCAACGATTGCGCTCAGTTCACATAACGTCGCTCGACATCAAGCGGTGACGAGCGTAGCGTTCATCAGAGGGCGAGGCGCGAGATGAAAAACGCCTGGCGCGCGCAGCGCTAGCCTCCCCGCGGAGGACGTATGAACGACGCCAATCGAGGCGCCGTGCGCGAACTGAGTCATTTTATCGACGGTCGACGCGCCCCTGGCGCGAGCGGACGATTTGGTGACGTATTCGATCCGGCACAAGGCCGCATAGCGGCCCGCGTGCCGTTCGCGGATGCCGGTGAAGTCGCCACCGCCGTCGCCGCAGCGAAAGCCGCGTTTCCTGCCTGGAGCGAAACCCCGCCGCTGACGCGCGCTCGTCTGATGTTCAAGTTCAAGGAGCTGCTTGACGCGCATCACGACGAACTCGCCGCGCTCATTACGAGTGACAACGGCAAGCTGCTTTCGGATGCAAGCGGCGAGGTGGTGCGCGGTATCGAGATTGTCGAGTTCGCGTGCGGCATTCCGAACCTGCTCAAGACCGAGTTTACCGATCAGAGCGCCGTCGGCATGGACAGTTGGAATCTACGTCAGCCGCTCGGCGTGGCCGCGGGCGTCACGCCGTTCAATTTCCCCATGGTGGTGCCGTGCTGGATGTTTGTGATGGCGACCGCGTGCGGCAACACGTTCATACTTAAGCCCTCGGAGCGCACGCCGTCGGCGTCGATTCGGCTAGCCGAACTGTTCCTGGAGGCAGGTTTCCCCAAAGGCGTCTTCAATGTCGTGCATGGTGACAAGGGCGCCGTCGATGCACTGATCCAGCACCCCGACGTGGCCGCGATATCTGTGGTCGGCTCGACACCGGTCGCGGAATACATCTACAGCGAAAGCGCCAGGCACGGGAAACGGGTGCAGGCTTTGGGCAGTGCAAAGAACCATCTCGTCGTCATGCCCGACGCCAATTTCGATCAAGCCATCGATGCGTTGGTCACCTCGTCGTATGGCTCGGCGGGTCAGCGCTGCATGGCGACCTCAGTCGCGGTGGCCGTAGGGCGTATTGCCGATGAACTCATCGAACGCCTCGTACCACGCGTGCGCTCGCTCAGGATCGGCGGCGGCATGGAGCCCAATTTGGATATGGGTCCCCTGGTCACCGCCGCGCATCGCACCAAAGTGTTGGGCTATATCGAGGCGGGCGTCGCGGAGGGCGCCAAGCTCGTCGTCGATGGCCGTGGCCATACGGTGCCTGGCCACGAAGAGGGCTTCTTCCTCGGCGGCTCGCTGTTTGACGACGTGAAGCCCGACATGAGGATTTATCGGGAGGAGATTTTCGGGCCAGTCCTGTCGGTGGTCCGCGTGCCTGATCTTGCCAGTGCAATAGCACTCGCCAATGCGCATGAACTGGGGAACTGTTCATCGATTTTCACATCGGACGGAGGCGTGGCGCGCGCATTTACCCGACAGATTAAAGCGGGCATGGTTGGCATCAATCTTCCGAGCCCGGTGCCGGTGGCGTGGCATTCGTTCGGCGGCTGGAAGCGATCACTGTTCGGCGATCAACATGCGTACGGCCAGGAAGCCGTGCGCTTTTACACGAACTACAAGAGCGTCATACAGCGCTGGCCCGACAGCATCGACAAAGGTGTTGAATTCGCGATACCCACGGTGAGGTAAGCGGACGTCCGCGCCTTGGCGCCTACGACTCTTCCCATCACATCTCGGTATATGGACTCCCCCCAACTGCCCTGGCGTCCGTGCGGCAGCGCTCGCATAACGGCGCACCTACTTCTCATTCGCGGCCATATTCTTTTGAATGATCTGGGCAACCTGTTCGTCAGCGTGTGACAACTGCTGCTGATATACATCCGTACTAAAGGCCGGCTTTGTGGGTACCGCATGAGAAAGCTTTTGTCCGCTCTCGTCGTGCAGATCCACTTTAACGTCTAAAGACATGCCGACGCGTAACGGGTCCTGGTCCAGCTGCTTGGGGTTGGTGAACACCACGCGCACGGGCATCCGCTGCACAATCTTGATCCAGTTGCCGGTGGCATTTTGCGCAGGCAACAGCGAGAAGGCGCCTCCCGTGCCCACGCCGAGCTCCAATACTTTGCCGTCGTACTTGACCGCGTGGCCATAGATGTCGGAAGTCACTGCCACCGGCTGGCCAATGCGCATATGAGCGAGCTGGGTCTCCTTGAAATTCGCGTCGATCCACACCTCGTGCAGCGGTACAACGGCCATCAGCGACGCCCCAGGTTGCACGCGCTGGCCGACCTGCACGATGCGTTTGGCTACGTAGCCGGTTACCGGTGCGACCATGCTTGTGCGAGCTTCAGTGAGGTAAGCGGCGCGGTATTGCGCGACAGCGGCTTTGACATCCGGATGGGACATGACCACGGTGTTGTCGACCAATACCTCGTTGGTCTGCAGTTGCTGCTGCGCCGTCGTGAGCGAGCTTTCAGCGGCGGTCAGTGCATCCTTTGCATGGGACAGTTCTTCCGCCGAGATAGCGCCTGAGTTGACCAGGTCGACGCGACGATCGTAGTCCTCCTTGGCCTTTTGCAGTGCCGTCTGCCGTACGGCCACGTCGGCCTGTGCACCCGATACGGTGGTGTATAGGCCACGCACTTTGCGCACCGTGTTGGCAAGGTTGGCGGATGCATTCTCCAGGGCGACATCCGCATCCGCCTTGTCGAGCGTGACCAGCACGTCGCCCTGCCTCACAAAGTCGCCATCGTCGGCACCGATGCTGACGACGGTGCCGATAATCTGCGGCGTAATCTGTACGATATTGCCGTTGACATAAGCATCGTCGGTACTTTCGTACCAGCGACTTTCCAGCACGTACCAGACGGCAAAGCCGATCGCGCCCACGAGGACACATGCACCAAGGATGCGCAGCATGAAGCTACGACCTTTCTTCTTCGGTTGCACGGTTTCGTTCGGATCCGAGGGGATTTGAGCAGACATGATGGCTACCTCAAGACCGATGATGGATAAGCGCCGGAGAGTTTGCGTCGGCGGCGACCTTCGGCACGTCAGGAGCCAGCTGGCGTGGGCGATAGCCGCCACCAAGTGCCTGAATGATTTGTACCGAGTAATCCGATTGCTGGGCATGCAGCGCGGCCATACGCTCCTGATCGATCAGCAGCTGCTGGCGCACGATAAGCGCTTCCAGATAACTGCCCGTGCCGGCTTTGTAGCGTAGTTTCGCCAGCGTCCAGGCCTGGTCGGCGGCGGCAATCGCGCGCTGTTGCGCGTCGATCTGCACCTGCAGCGAGGCGAGTTCATCGTTGTAGTCGCACACTTCGTTGACTGCGCGCACGAGCGTATTGTTGTATTGCGCCACGGCGAGATCGAACTGCGCATCCTTGCCGTTCAAGTTCGCCCGGCGGCGACCGCCATCAAAGATCGGCAGGCTGATCGCCGGCCCCACCACGAAGAAACGCGACTGCGCCTGGAAGAGATTCCCGCCGCCGAGCGCGACCAGGCCGCCAAGCGCGTTTATGTCGACGTTCGGCAGGAACTCGGTCTTGGCAGCGGCGATCCCCTTGCCGGCCGCTTCCACGCGCCAGCGCGCGGCGACGAGGTCGGCGCGATGCCCCAGCAACTCGACCGGCAGGTTGGATGGCACGCGCAAGGTGTCCGGTGACAACAGTTGCGGACGGGCAATCGTCAAGCCGCGATCGGGCCCCTTGCCCAGGAGCACGGACAGGGCCGAGCGCGCTGCATCGATCGCGCGATCCGCCTGTGCCTTGCGCCCTTGCGCACTGGCAACCTCCGCATCGCTCTGCTTGAGTTGCACTTGACTGTCGATGCCAGCGGCAACACGTCGTTGCGTCAGCTTGAGCACGTCCGTGGCACGCCCGAGCTCGGCCGATGCGACATCTTGCTGGGCGAAAGCGTAGCCCAGCTGCACATAGGCGCGAGCGACGTTGGTGGAAAGTTCGATGCGCGCCGCCTGGGCGTCGACTTCTGCGGCACGCTCCTGTCCGAGGGCGGCCTCCCATGCAGCGCGTTTGCCTCCCCAAAGATCAAGATCCCAAGAGAAATGGGCGTAGACATTCTTCGCGGTGCGGACATGGCCCTTGCCAATGGGAGGCAGCGTTGTCGGCACCCGAACTTCGTAGATGCCACCCCCGATGTCCACTTGCGGCTGGCGGTCGGCATCAGCCTCCGAGGCCTCCGACTGCGCCTGGCGCGCTCGCGCGTCGGCTTCTGCGAGGCTCGGGTTGTCGCGCAAGGCCTCGGCAATCAGGGCATTGAGCTGACTGTCGCCCAGTGCGCTCCACCAGTCAGCTTCGGGCCACGCGGCGGGCGACAGCCTTACCTTCGCAAGGGTACGCGAGGTCGAGAGAGAGTCCGGGTTGATGGGCGCGCCGTCCGGATGCAGGCCGCCGCTAGTTGCACAGCCGGCTAGTACGAGTGTCAATCCGACCGACGCTGCCGTGGGGAGAGCACGCATGGTTTTGGCCTCGGTGAGTAGGGTGAAGCTATCGGATGGTGCGTAATCAGTCCCTTCGCTTCGGGCTCTTCAGCTCGCGATTCATCACGCTGCTCCCGCCCCTACGTCTACATCCTTGCTTGGATGCGTGACCCAGATCAGCGGAATAATCAGCACAAAAATAATGGCAGACACCCAAAAGACGTCGTTGATACCGAGCATGGCCGCCTGCGCGCCCAACCCGTGCTCGACAAAGGCGAGCGCATTGGACGCACCGATCTCGAGCGTTGACTGCGTCTGCGCGATCGCGTCCGTGAAGTTCGGGTTGTAGCCGTTAACCTGTTCGATCAGTCGTGCGTGATGAAGGATCGTGCGGTTGTTCCAGCTGTTAGCCAGCAGCGATGTTCCCACCGCACCCGCGAACACGCGCACGAAGTTCGATAAGCCCGCGGCGGCGGGGATCTTGTCGGGCGGAAGGCCCGACAGAATGATCGCGGTCAACGGCACGAAGAATAGCGCGGTAGGAATACCCTGTAGCAAGGTGGGCAGGATCAATGTGTATTGATCGATATCGGTGGTGTAAAGCGAGCGCATGAAGAAAACGATGGAAAACCCGATGAAGGCCATCGTCGCCAACAAGCGAGCGTCCATCTTCATCATCAACTTTCCCATCATCGGCGCAAGGATCACGGCGAACATGCCCAGCGGAGCAATCACCATTCCCGCATCGACGGCCCGATAACCGAGGTATACCTGGATCCACTGCGGCAGGATCACCAGGTTCGCGAAAAAGATCGCATAGGCGACAGAGATAGCTATCGTGCCACCGAGGAAGTTGCGTCCAGCGAACAGTCGTAGGTCGACGATCGGCTTCTCTTCGGTTAGCTCCCAGACCACGAAGAACGCCAGGCCGATCAGTGCGATCACGCCGAGCACGCAGATGACGGGAGAGTTGAACCAATCCAGGTCCTTGCCCTTGTCGAGCATGATTTGCAGCGCGGCGACCCATACGATCAGCGAGAGTAGCCCCACCGTATCGATCGGCAAACGACGCGTGGCCGTTTCACGCTTGCGATAAATCGTCCACACCGCTGCGGCAGCGAACAGGCCGACCGGCACGTTGATATAAAAGATCCACGACCAGCTATAGCTGTCGGTGATCCAACCGCCCAGCGCCGGGCCGACGATAGGGCCGACCGTTGCCGTCATGGCCCACAATGACAGCGCGCTACCACTCTTGTCTTTTGGAAACGTGGAAAGCAGCAAGGCTTGCGACAATGGGATCAGTGGACCCGCAGCCACTCCCTGTAGCACGCGCGCCGCCAGCAACACCGGGAGGCTCGGCGCCAGGCCGCACAATGCAGACGCAATCACGAACAGCAGAATCGCTCCCGTGAATAGCTTGACCTGACCGAGGCGTTGAGTCAGCCAGCCCGTAAGCGGAATCGACACCGCGTTGGCGGCGGAGAACACGGTGATCACCCACGTTCCTTCGTCTACCGATACGCCAAGATCGCCTGACAGGGTGGGAATGGCGACGTTGGCGATGGAGGCGTCGAGCACGTTCATGAACGTGGCAAGCGCCACGGCGAAGGCGCCGAGTGCAAACCGCATGCCCGTAAGCGGGGCTGGGATCGGAGACGGTACTGTGGCGGGATCGGATGAGTTCATGGGCATCCGGTGCGGCTATGCAGATGTCTCTGCAGCGCTTCGCGGTTACATATCTGACTCAGATAAATCATTGGAAGAACGGCGAACCGTTTGCCCGACATCCGTTTGAGAGAGGGTCATCCGTGCTCACTTCGATCGCCAGCGTGAGCCGCACGGTCGGCGATCAATAGCGCGCTGGCTGTCGCAACCGGCGCCACCTGGGTTTCGGGGCGGCATTACCCTCCGCGGTAGTTGGGGCTTGGCACCTTCCCATGGCTCCATATCGGACTTGTCCAACTCCTCGCCTGCAGGCCGAGGCTGCGCCAATCGCAACGCATGCCCCGCGAATTGCCTGGGGGCAGACCATGCCTTGGGCGCCGCCTCTCGGTACGGTTGAGCGTCAGAGCGTGTGCGTGACACCGAAACCGAGGCCAGGATCCAGTGTTTCGCTCATCACTCGATGCCTCGCACCCATGGGGAGGACTGACAATCCGATCGACCTGATTTCAAACCTTCAGGGCCAGCAAGTCCATAAGACGATGGTGTCGATGAGCTAGCTGAGAGAGCTAGGGATGCTCTGATCAACTCTGCGCAGGCGTCACCGGTCCTGTCTGTTCGCAGACCACAGGGGAGTCGGCGAAGGCAGACTGGCCGTCTGTCGAGCCGGCGCACCGAAGGGATGCGGACAGACAGGACCGGCCCCAACGTGTTCAATTGAAGGTGATGGGGTGATGTCCAGAAGGCCCGCAGGCGGTGCCGCGCGGCTTGGCAAGACGGCCAGTCTTCCCGGCGCCACGCAACACCGCCTGCGGGCCTTCTGGACATCATGACGCCTGCGCAGAGTTAATCAGAGCATCCCTAGGGACTGACTCGAATTCGAGCCGCCGTCGAGTGTTCTCGTCGCCTGCGCCACACGCGAAATAACGTGGCGCTCCCAGCAACGCGACCCAAGTCACCGGTATGGGCGTATCGAATCGGCATCATCCTGAGCTTACGAGCCCTTTTCGCCACCGAGCACCATACGCACCGCGTGTACTCCCCCGTCATCGACCAAGGGAATGAGCGACACGGCGGCGGGCAAGACGGCAGCGTCAAGTTCGAGCAGAGCGACACCGCGACAGACCCCATCGGGATTCTCTACCGTGATCTCATAACGGGTGATTCGTAAAGTCGGCCCACGGTGCAGATAAGTCATGCTGAAGCCCGGCCAAGAGGCGGGTATGCACGGATCCAGCTGCAAATAACCTCCCCGCCGCCGGAAGCCGAGAATGGCATCCATACCGGCGCGATATAGCCAACCCGCCGAACCCGTATACCAGGTCCAGCCACCGCGTCCTATGTAGGGATCCACCGAATAAACGTCCGCGCAAGACACGTAGGGTTCGACCTTGTAGCGGTCAATGGCTTGAGGCGTATCGCTGTGGCGGATCGGGTTAAGCATGTCGAACATCGCCATGGCGCGCTCCCCTTGTCCCAGCTTCGCATAGGCGAACACCGACCACGTGGCGCCATGGGTATATTGCCCGCCGTTCTCGCGGATACCCGGTGGATAGCCCTTGATATAGCCCGGGTTATCGCGCGTCCGATCGAACGGTGGCGCCAACAGCAGCGCGATTTTTTCCTTGTGCATCACCAGATAGCGATCGACCGAGTCCATGGCCTTAGCGGCATGTTCAACCGGGCCCGCACCGGCGATCGCGCTCCACGACTGGGCGATCACGTCGATCTTGCATTCATCGCTTTCATGCGAGCCCAGGGGCGCACCGTTGTCGTAGTAGCCGCGCCGATACCAGTCGCCGTCCCACGCAACATCACTCTCAAGCACCTTGCGCAAGCCACTGGCGTAGCGGCGCCACGCGTCAACGCGATCCGCATCGCCACGCGCCAGCGCCAACGGCTCGAAGGCCGTCATGGTGGCGAGCAGGAACCACGCCAGCCAGATGCTCTCGCCTCGCCCCTCGGCCCCCACGAGGTTCATGCCATCGTTCCAATCACCAGCGCCCATCAGGGGCAGTCCATGGGCGCCTTGGGTCAGGCCTGAATCGATGGCACGCGCCGCATGTTCGTACAGGCTCGCCCTTTCACTCGACATGCCGGGCTGAAAATAGGCATCGGCATCTCCCGGCTTGATCGGCGGGCCATCCAGAAAAGGCAGGACCTCGTCCAGCACCGCCGCATCGCCCGTGGTGGCGACGTAGTGTGCGGCCACATGGGGAAGCCAAAGGCGGTCGTCGCTTATGTGCGTACGGACGCCCTGCCCGGCCGGCGGCAACCACCAGTGCTGCACATCGCCCTGCACGAACTGCCGCCCCGCGGCCCGAAGCAGATGCTCGCGAGCAACCTTCGGGCAAGCGATGCACAACGCCATCGCATCCTGCAGCTGGTCTCGGAAGCCGTAGGCACCGCTCGATTGATAGTAAGCGGTCCGTGCCCACATGCGGCAGACCAGCGCCTGATACAAAAGCCAGTCATTGAGAAGTACATCCATGGCGCGGCTGGGTGTGCGCACCTGCACGGTATCGAGTACGTCATTCCACTGTTGGCGTACCTCACCCAGCACGGCATCCAGATCCGCCTCGCGATATTTCTTGATCAGCACCGACACGGCAGCATCCGAGCTGGCCTCGCCAAGCATGGCCGCGAGGTTGATTTGTTGGCCAGGTGCGATCTCTACGACAGTCTGCAGCGCGCCGCAAGGAGAAAGTCCGGCGCCGGTTCGCTCCTCCAGTCGCGCGCCATTGGCGAGCGCGACGGGACGGGCGACGGTTCCATAACGCCCAAGAAAGGCCAGGCGATCAGCGGTGCCTGCGCAACGCTGACCCGCAAGATCCACGAAGGCCACCCTGTCGCCAAAATCAGCACGCCAACGGTTGCGGGCCAGTAAAGCACCCGTGGCCGCATCCCGCGACGTGGTCACAAAGGGTGCAGAAACCGCGCCGTTTGCGCCCAACGCCCATTCGACATACAGGGTTATCGACAGGCGCCGTCGCTGCGTCGATCGGTTATGCAATTTCAACTGGGACAGTTTGATTGCATCGCTGGGCGGCACGAACTGGAGCAGTTCAACGCCCATGCCATGGGCCTCATGGCTGAACCGGCTGAATCCTTTGCCGTGCTCTACGACATAGCTTGCCCCTGCCACGCGGATCGGCAGGGGCGTGGCGCTCCATAACTCACCGCTGTCCTCGTCGCGCAGATAGAGTGATGTCGTGTGGTGTGTCGCTAACCGGGTCGTTGGGCCATGGGGTCAGCGTGTTCTGCTGACTGTTGGTCGACCAACTGTAACCACCGCCATCAGCTGATACCAGAAAGCCAAAATCGGGATTGGCGATAACGTTGACCCATGGCAAGGGCGTGCAACGATCATCCTCGAGCGCGATGGCATAGCTTCGACCTGACGCGACGAAGGCGCCGATGCCATTACTGAACTCGGCGCCGTCAGCGGCGATAGATGCGCCAGCATCATCCTCGCCCGGAACAGGTTTGCCGTGTTCATTGGATCGGTCACCGCTGGGCAAGCCTTGGATCACTCGCGACGCCGACTCAGGCAGTCCCTGCGATGCGTCAAGCACGATGCGCGCGACGGCCATCAAGCCTGTTCTCAGGGCTTCAGATAGATCTTGCCCGGCCAAGGCAAATGCCTGGGCCGGTGCGGCACCCGCCGTACCGGCAAGGCGCGTGTTCTGCGCCATCGCCTGCTGCTCAAGCTCGGCGAACGCATGCGTCAGGCTCGGCGTGACCTGCGTAGAGCAAGACGACATCCACGCCCAATCGGCGGGACTGCCAGTAACGTTGAGCCAGCAGCAAATCGGACACGCAAGCAAGCGCCGGTGCGCCCTCGATGTGCAAAAGCACGATGGGCCGGTCGCCCGAGATGCCCACGCTCCAAAGCACAGGCGCCCCACCCTGAGCGAGCTCCAGCACACGGGGTGGAGCCCTCCATGGGTTGCATGCATACAGCACAGCGCCGACGAGGCTGTCATAGCGCGCCGCTTGCCCGGGATCGACGCCGAGGTGTCCAAGCCCTGCAAGATGGGATGCCTCGGCGCGGGCGATGAGTTCATCGCTTGAGTGCCCCTTACGCGCCGATGACAGCAGGTCCAGCACGGCGTCTCGCGAATCGGCGATCGCCGTCACGAAGGTCACCGTGGCCGTGTCGCCAGGAGCCAGCCTCACCGAGCGGCGCAAACTGAAAATCGGGTCGAGCACACAGCCCTGCGTGCGAGATAGCGCCTGCCCGGGCTGCATGGCCAAGGCGTCACGTAGCGTGCGCCCGCGCCCAAGAAAGCGCATGCGATCGGTCTCGTATTCGCAGGCCAAATCCGTCGCTGTGGCGACCTGCGCCAGGTGCGCCGCCCAGACCTCCTGTTCGCCTGGGGCGCGTCGACGTCGCGTGGCAAGGAGCAGTTGCTCCTGTGACAGCCATTCGGTCTGGACAAACATTTTGGAAAAGGCCGGGTGGGCCGCATCGGCACCGGCCGGACCCAACACCAGCTCCAGGTAAGACGTGAAGCTGATCGCGCGAGGACGATCACCCGTATTGGTCAGCGTGACGCGACGCCATTCGAGATCCCCATCGGGCTCGACCACGATCTCGAGCGAGCTGAGCAGCGCATCGTGTTGGTGGGCAATGCGCACATGACTGCCCGATAGCTCCGTCGTGATATGGTTCGGGTCCAGCATCATGTGGTTGAAGACTGACGGACCATGCGTCGCCACTTTCCTCATCGCGCAGCAGTACGTAGCTTCCCCATCCGTCGCCGACCGGATCTTCGCGCCAGCGCGTCACCGCGACATCGCGCCATTGGGTATAGCCGGAGCCGGCGGCACTCACGGCCACCGTGAGCTTACCGTTCGACAACAGCTGAACCTGTAACGCGGTATCGAGGCCTGATGGCGGCTTGGCTGACATGCAATGGCCGACGCTGGGATGCGGCCGATAGCGGCCCGTGAGTGACCCTGGTTCGCGAGCATACCGGCAACGTCGGGTAATGCTTCGTGAAATCGACGGGCATGGCGTGTGTGCTTTCAACACCGCGCAGCGAACAAGCATCCGTTACCTTTTTCTACACGCAACACATGCACCTCGTCGCGCCATCATCGCGTTTGCCGGGCATGCTTATGGCGATTCGCGCTCCCATGAATGCGATTGGAGCGCACTTGGAGCTAGGTTTTTTGCGCTCTCGACGCAAGAACTTCCGGCTTGCCATCGCCCGCGAGAAGCAGCCCCAGGCCGGCCGAACTCGATGCCAAAAATACTGCCGATCAAGAAATCTTCCGCGCTGGTGGACGACGCGTGGCTTGACCAGCTTCAGCGTGCAGCGTTCGAGTATTTTCCGGGCAACACGAACCCATCCAACGGACTGGTGGCCGATACGTCACGCGACGGCTCACCCGTCAGCATTGCGGTGGTAGGGCTGGCGCTCTCGTGTTACCCGGTGGCGATCGAGCGGGGCTGGATCGGACGGGACGAGGCGGCGCGATACTGTCTCGCCGCGCTGCGTTTTTTTTTCGCCAGCGATCAAAGCGGCAGCCCATCGGCCACCGGCTACCAGGGCTTCTATTTCCATTTTCTCGATATGCACACCGGCGCACGGGTGTGGCGATCGGAGCTCTCGATGATCGACACCGCGCTGTTGATCGCCGGTGTGCTCACGGCCGCACAGTACTTTGCCGCGGCAACGGAGCAAGAGACCGAGCTGCGCGAGCTCGCCGATGCGCTCTATCGTCGCATCGACTGGCCCTGGGCCCAGGATGGCGGCGCCACCATCCGGCAGGGATGGAAGCCCGAATGCGGCTTTTTTCATTACGGCTGGGAGGGTTACAGCGAGGCCATTGTGCTGTACGCGCTGGCCATGGGTTCACCCACACACCCGCTTACCGGGGAGTGCTACAAGTCGTGGACGGCGACCTATCAGTGGGAAAATCTGTACGACTTCGATTTTCTCTACGCCGGCCCGCTGTTCGTGCATCACTACTCGCATGCATGGATCGACTTTCGCGGCATCCACGACAGCTTCATGCAGGCAAAGCGCTCCGACTATTTTGAAAACAGTCGACGCGCCGCCTACATCCAACGCGAATATGCACAACGCAATCCGTACGAATTTGCTGGCTATGGCGAAAACTGCTGGGGCTTGACCGCATGCGACGGCCCCACCGAGCAGAGCCCAGGCGCATCGGGCGACGTGCACCGCGTGTTTGGCTACGCGGCGCGTGGCGTGCCCTTTGGGCCCGATGACGGCACCCTGTCCTGCCCCACGGTGCTGGCGTCGTTGCCGTTCGCACCCGATATCGTGCTCGAAGCGGCGCAATACATGATCGCGCGCTATCCGCAAATCATTTCCGACGGACGCCTGGCGAGCAGTTTCAATCCGACGGTCACCGATAGCGAGGGGCGCCCCTGGGTCTCTGCCGGGCATTACGGCCTCGACCAGGGTGTCATGATGATGATGATCGAGAACTACCGTACCGGCTCGCTGTGGGCACTGATGCGCGGATGTCCTTATCTCACCATGGGCCTGCGCAAGGCGGGTTTTGCGGGTGGCTGGCTGGATCCGCTTGCCGCCAGCAACGCAGGAGCGAGCTGATGGTCAAGTCATTCGACGTGCCATTAGGTCCGCCCGAGGATGTCTACGAACGCGATCGCGCAGCCAACGTGCATCCGCCTTCCTGGATCAATCCGCAGCCGGCCGCGCACTATCAGCTGGCGGTGATCGGCGGCGGACCGGCCGGCCTGGTGGCCGCCAAGACCGCAGCGGCACTGGGTGCCAAGGTGGCACTGATCGAGCGCGAGCGGATCGGTGGTGCTTGCCTCAATACCGGCAGCGTGCCATCGAAATCCTTGCTTCGAACCGCACAGGTTTATGCCGATATGCGAGATGCCCGGCGTTTTGGCGCGCAGGTTCCCAAGGGTATCGAGTTCGACTTTGCCGCCGTGATGGACCGTGTGCGCCGAATACGCGCGCATATGAGTGGCAACGAGTCCGCCCAGCAACTGGTCGATCAGGGCATCGATGTGTTCTTCGGTGAGGCTAGCTTTATCGGAGCGGATGCGATCAAGGTCGGCAGTCAGATGATTCGCTTTGGCAAGGCCATGATCGCCACCGGCGCACGCGTAGGCGTCCCCGATATCCCGGGCCTTGCCGAAGCCCAGCCGCTGGACAGCAGAACCGTGTTCGATGTGACCGAATTGCCGCGGCGCATGCTGATCATCGGTGGTGGGCCGATTGGTTGCGAAGTCGCGCAGGCGTTCTGCCGTCTGGGCTCGAAAACGACCATCGTGCAGGACATGCCACTGTTCCTGGGCAATGAAGAGCGTGATGCAGCACAGATTCTGTCGGACGCGCTCGCGCGCGACGGGGTCGAGGTTCGGCTCAATACCACGGTCACCTCGGTACGGATCGAAGGTGGCGAAAAGTTGGTGGACCTGGTCTGCGACGACTATCGAAACACTATCGCAGTGGATGTCATTGGCGCCGGTGTTGGCTATGCCCCCAATGTGCAGGGGTTGGGCCTGGAGGCTGCCGGCGTGGACTACGACACCAAGAACGGCATTCGTGTGGACGACTTCCTTTGCACTACCCAGCCGAACATCTATGCGGCCGGGGACGTCTGCCTGGAACACAGGTATACCCATACCGCGGAGGCCTCGGCGCGTATCGTGGTGCAGAACGCGCTATTTCGCGGGCATCAGCGCATGAGCGCCCTGGTGCTGCCCTGGTGCACCTTCACCGACCCGGAAATTGCGCATGTCGGCCTGTATGTAAGAGAAGCCAATCGGTTGGGCGTCCCCATCAAGACCTTCACCATACCGATGCATGAGGTTGATCGCGGCGTGATCGACAGCGAGCAGCGCGGCTTCGTGAAGATCCATGTACTTGAGGGCACGGACAAGATACTTGGCGCCACCATCGTCGCGCGCCATGCCGGCGACATGATCAACGAGATCACGCTGGCGATCATGGCGGACATCCGCCTGCGCACGCTGGCCAAGGTGATCCACGCCTATCCCACCCAGGCCGAGGCGATTCAAAAGGCCGCCGAGGCCTATTTCCGGACACGCTTCACGTCACGGGTACAAACCAGGTTCCGGGGTTCGCTGACGCGATGAAGAAACGCGCGCAGCCCTTCCCCGGCCCGTTCACTAAGAAACACGTCGAGATCTCAGTCGAGGACATCGTATGAACATTGGCATGATCGGCCTCGGGCGCATGGGCGCCAATATGGCCCAGCGTTTGATGCAGGGCGGCCACCAGGTGGTGGGCTTCGATCCGAATGCGCAGGCGCGTAACGAGCTGGAGAAAAAGGGCGCCCAGTCGCGCGATTCGCTGCCCGCGCTGGTGACCGCACTGGCGGCACCACGCGTGTTGTGGCTGATGGTGCCGGCCGGCGAGATCACCGATAGCACCCTCAACGCACTCCTGCCGATCTTGAAAGCGGGCGACGCCGTGATCGATGGCGGCAATTCCTACTACAAGGACACCTTGCGTCGCGCCCAGCAATTCGCCAGCAAGGACATTGCGTATGTCGATTGCGGAACCAGTGGCGGCGTCTGGGGCCTGGCCGAGGGCTACAGCATGATGGTCGGCGGCGATGAAGCGGTCGTCGAGCGCCTCAGCTCAATCTTCGAAACCCTTGCGCCGGGCAAGGACAAAGGCTGGAGTCGGGTCGGCCCGGTCGGTTCCGGACACTTTGTGAAGATGGTCCACAACGGCATCGAGTACGGCATGATGCAGGCCTATGCGGAAGGCTTCGCGATACTTCAGCAAAAGCACGCGTTCGCGCTGGATCTGCACGCCATTGCCGAGATCTGGCGCTACGGCAGTGTGATTCGCTCGTGGCTGCTCGACCTTACCGCCGATGCCTTGCAGAAGAATCCGCAATTGAGCGGGATTGCGCCCTACGTGGTCGACTCCGGCGAGGGTCGCTGGACCGTGGACGAGGCCATCGAGCTCAATGTGCCCGCCCCCATCATCACCCAGTCGTTGATCGAGAGGCTGCGCTCGCGCGACAACGATTCGTTCTCCGACAAATTGCTATCGGCCATGCGCAATGAATTTGGCGGCCATCCGATCAAGAAGGCATGACCGCAGCGCGTTCACCGGGCGCGAGACGTCACCTGCCGAGCAAGGCTTTAGCGCGCGCGTAGACGGCGTCCTCGGTGAATCCGTAGTTGGGCAATACCACGCTAATCGGTGCGGACGCGCCGAAGCGCTCGACGCTGATCATGTCGCCGTGCGCACCGATATAGCGCTCCCAGCCTTGCGATACGCCAAGCTCGACGGCCAATCGCGCACTGACTGACGGCGGCAGCACCGCATCGCGCTTGGCTTGCGGGAGTGCATCGAACAACTCCCAGCTCGGCATGGAGACGCAACGCACCGCGATGCCCTCCGCCTCCAGACGCTCGGCCGCTTTGACGATGAGGCTAACTTCCGAGCCGCTGGCGATAAGGATCAGTTCCGGCTTGCCATCTTTCGCATCGGCGAGCACGTAAGCGCCTTGGCGCAACCCGTCGGCGGACGCATAGCGAGTGCGATCGAGCGTGGGCACGTCTTGCCGGGTGAGCACGAGCAGCACGGGGTGGCCGCGGGTTTCCACGGCAACCCGCCAGGCCACCGCCGCTTCGTTGGCATCGGCGGGGCGAATCAGCACCAGCTTGGGCATCGCTCGCAGGCTGGCCAGGTGCTCTACCGGTTGATGGGTGGGACCGTCTTCGCCCAGGCCGATGCTGTCATGGGTAAACACATGGATCACATGCAAGCCCATCAGCGCCGCCAGGCGGATGGGTGGGCGCATATAGTCGGAAAACATCAGGAACGTCGCACCATACGGAAGCAAGCCACCATGCGCGGCGATGCCGTTGACGATGGCCCCCATGGCATGTTCGCGCAGGCCAAAATGCAGGTTTCTTCCCTGCCGGCTCCAGCCTGCCGGATCCGAACCTTGCAGATCCTCGCCCTTGGAGGCGTCTGGATTGAAATCGCCCAGCCCTTTCAACGCCGTCTTTGTCGATGAATCGAGATCGGCGGAACCACCGGTCAGCGCGGGAAGCTTCGAGGCGATCGCGTTCATGGCCTTGCCGGCAGCATCACGCGTGGCGATGCCCTTGGCATCGGCAGGGAAACTCGGGATATCGGCATCCCAAGCCGGCGGCAGCTCTCCACGCATAGCGCCCCTGAAGCTCGGCGTGCCGCTCGGGAAACGCCTTGGCGTAGGCACTCATCCGACTATCCCAATCGGCCTGCTGGCGTTTCCCAAGGTCAACCGCGGCGCGGAAGTGCGCGAGGACATCGTCAGGCACCAGAAAGTCGGGCTCGATCGGCCAATCGAGCTTCTGCTTGGTCTTGCGCACACTCTCCACCCCGAGCGGCGATCCGTGCGCCTTGACGCTGTCCTGCTCGGGCGAGCCATAGCCAAGATGCGTGCGCACGAGAATCAGCGATGGCCGGTCGACTTCCTCGCGCGCGCCACGCGCAACGCCTCGTCGATGGCGGCCAGGTCGTTGCCATCGGCTACCGACACGGTGTGCCATCCATAAGCCTCGAAGCGGCGCGCGCGATCCTCGGAAAAGGTCATATCGGTACCCGCCGCGAGGGTGACCCGGTTGTCGTCGTAGAGGCAAATGAGCTTGCCGAGCTTGAGATGCCCGGCCATGGACGCCGCCTCCTGCGACACGCCCTCCATAAGGTCGCCATCGCTGACGAGCGCATAGGTGTAGTGGTCGATCACCGCATGTCCCGCGTGGTTGTAGCGGGCGGCCAGCTGAGCCTCCGCGATAGCCATGCCGACTGCGTTGGACACGCCCTGCCCCAGCGGTCCGGTCGTGGTTTCAACACCCGGTGTGTCGCCTCGCTCGGGATGTCCCGGCGTCTTGCTGCCCCACTGGCGAAATTGCTTGAGGTCGTCCATCGAGAGGTCGTAGCCCGTCATGTGCAGCAGGCTATACAGCAACGCCGAGCCATGGCCAGCAGACAGCACGAAACGGTCGCGATCGAACCAGTGCGGGTTGTGCGGATTGTGCTTGAGCCAACGCATCCACAGCACGTAGGCCATCGGCGCCGCGCCGAGCGGCAGCCCAGGATGGCCGCTGTTGGCCTTCTGCACCATGTCGACGGACAGAAAGCGCAAGCGTGTTGATGCATCGTTGGTCGAGATCGTTGGCCATGGGACACCTGTAGAGGGCACGATGACGCGGTTGTTAGGAGCTCTTCAGCGCGGCATCGACGATCTGCTGCGCCTCGCGCAGGATGACGCGCAGATGGGCTTCGTCCGCGGAAGCTCTCCGCGTAGATCTTGTAGATGTCCTCGGTGCCGGACGGGCGCGCGGCGAACCAGCCGCTCGCGCGCGATCACCTTGATGCCGCCGATCGCCGCGTCGTTGCCCGGCGCGTGGTCGAGCACGCTGCTCGATCTTCTCGCCGGCCAGCTGCTTGCCGGCACCTGCTGCGGCGAGAGCTTCGCCAGCTGCTGCCTTCTGCTCCGGCGTCGCCGGCGCTTCGACGCGATCGGCAGACGGGCTCGCCCAGTTCGCGCGCGAGGTCGCCGATACAGCTCGCCGGGATCGCGGCCGCGTGCGCGCGGTGATCTCCGCCGACAGCAACGCGGCCGCGATGCCGTCCTTGTCCGTGGTCCACACCGTGCCGTCCCGGCGCAGGAACGACGCGCCGGCGCTCTCTTCGCCGCCGAAGCCGAGCGAGCCGTCGAGCAGGCCATCGACGAACCACTTGAAGCCGACCGGCACCTCGTAGAGCTTGCGCTGCGAGACGCTTGGCCACGCGATCGATCAGCGCGGTGCTCACCACCGTCTTGCCGACCGCGGCGCCGCGCCCCCATTGCGGGCGATGCTGGAACAGGTAGTCGATCAGCGACCGACAGGTAGTGGTTCGGCACGAGCAGGCCGCTGCTGCGCGTCACGATGCCGTGGCGGTCGTGGTCGGTGTCGCAGGCGAAGGCGACGTCGAAGCGGTCCTTCAAGCCGATCAGCCGCTGCATCGCGTAGGGCGACGACGGATCCATGCGGATCCTGCCGTCCCAGTCGACGCGTCATGAAGCCGAAGTGCGGATCGACCTCGTCGCTGACCACGGTGAGGTCGATGCCGGTAGCGCTCCGCGATCGGCGCCCAGTAGTGCACGCCGGCGCCACCGAGCGGATCGACGCCCATGCGGATACCGGCGCCGCGGATCGCGTCGAAGTCGATCACGCTGCCGAGGTCGGCCACGTAAGCGTCGAGGAAGTCGTTGCGGTGCGTGGTCGCGCGCGCGGCGCGCCTGCGCGCAGGGCATGCGCCGCACATCCTTCAGGCCGCCTTCGAGCAGCGCATTGGCGCGATCCTGGATCCAGCCGGTGATGTCGGTGTCGGCCGGGCCGCCGTTGGGCGGGTTGTACTTGAAGCCGCCGTTGTCGGGCGGGTTGTGCGACGGCGTGATGACGATGCCGTCGGCCAGCCCTGCCGTGCGGCCGCGGTTGTAGGCGAGGATCGCGTGCGAGATCGCGGGCGTCGGCGTGTATTCGTCGTCCGTCGCGATCATCGTCTCGACGCCGTTGGCGGCCAGCACCTCCAGCGCGCTGTCGCAGCGCCGGCCGCGACAGCGCATGCGTGTCGATGCCGATGTACAGCGGGCCGTCGATGCCTTTGGTCTTGCGGTAGTCGCAGATCGCCTGGCTGATGGCCAGCACGTGCCATTCGTTGAAGCTGCGCTCGAACGAGCTGCCGCGATGCCCGGACGTGCCGAACTGCGACGCGTTGCGTCGGCTCGGCCGGATCGGGCCGCAGGTCGGTATAGGCGGCGAGCAGCTTCGCTACATCGACCAGCAATGACGCGCGGCGCGGGCTTGCCGGCCAGTGGATTGATGGTGGTGCTCACGAGCGCGCATTCCGTCTTTGCCGGTACGCCGGATCAACGCATTGGTGGAGCTGTCGTGATCGAGCGCGGGCTCGCCTGGATCGGCGATTTCGTGCAGCCGTGCGCTTGGCCAGGGCCTTGCCCAGCTCCACGCCCCACTGATCGAAGGAATCGATGCCCCAGATCACGCCTTGCACGAAGACGCTGTGCTCGTAGAGGGCCACCAGGCTACCCAGCGCATAAGGGTCGAGCCGCTGCGCGAAAATGGTCGTGCTGGGCCGGTTTCCCTCAAAACGCCGTTGTGGAACCAATGCAGGCGCGGTGCCTTCGGCCCTTACCTCGGCGGCGGTCTTGCCGAACGCGAGCGCTTCGCCTTGCGCGATAAGGTTGGCGATCAGCAGGTCATGCTGGTCATGGCCGTGCGTATCGATCAAGGGATTGAGAGGCTGGTAGAAACCGATGAAATCACACGGAATCAGCCGCGTGCCTTGGTGAATCAACTGGTAGAACGAATGCTGGCCGTTGGTGCCAGGCTCGCCCCAATAAATCGGCCCGGTGCTGTAATCCACGCGCACGCCATCGAGCGTGACATGCTTGCCGTTGCTCTCCATGGTCAACTGCTGCAGATAGGCCGGGAAGCGCTTGAGGTACTGCTCGTAGGGAAGCACGGCCACCGTCGACGCGTCGAGGAAGTTGGTATTCCAGACCGCCAGCAGCCCCATGATCACCGGTAGATTCTGTGCCATCGGTGCACTCAGGAAATGCTCGTCCATGGCATGGAAGCCAGCCAGCATCGCGCGAAACTGGTCGTCACCGATGGCCAGCATGGTGGAGAGGCCAATGGCCGAATCCATCGAGTAACGCCCACCGACCCAATCCCAGAACCCGTACATGTGCTCGGTATCGATGCCAAACTCAGCCACACCCTTGGCGTTGGTCGACACCGCAACGAAGTGCTTCGCGATGGCGCCGCCCTTTTCGGCGTCGGAACCACCCAGGCCGTTGAGGCACCAGCTGCGCGCCGCATGCGCATTGGTCAGGGTTTCCTGGGTAGTGAAGGTCTTGGAGCAGACGATGAAAAGTGTCTCGGCCGGATCTAGGTCACGCGTCGCCTCGACAAAGTCGGTGCCATCGACATTCGATACAAACCGAAACGCCATGTCCCGCTGGCTGTAGTGGCGAAGTGCCTCATAAGCCATCACCGGTCCGAGATCCGAGCCGCCGATGCCAATGCTGATCACGTTGCGTATGCGCTTGCCGGTGTGCCCTTTCCACTGACCGCTGCGGACCGACTGCGTGAAAGTGGCCATGCGATCCAGCACCGCGTGGACCTTGGGAACGATATTGCTACCATCCACGTCGATACATGCATCGGCTGGCGCGCGTAAGGCGATATGCAGTACCGGGCGGTTCTCGGTGGTGTTGATGCGATCGCCCTTGAACATCGCGGCCCGGTGCTCCGATAAGCCGCAGGCCTCGGCCAGTTCGCCAAGCAGCCGCAGCGTGTCGTCGGTGACGCGCTGCTTTGAATAATCGACGTATAAGCCGACCGCCTCGGCGTGCATGCGTTCACCGCGCGCACCATCGGAGGCAAACAGTTCGCGCAGATGTGCCTTTCCCATCTGCGTCACATGCTGCTCAAGCGCATGCCATGAAGACAGCCGCGTAAGGTTGGGGGACGCGGGTCCGCCAGGCTGGGCGTTCATGATGCGGCCCGTGCAAGTTCTGTGGTCTTGTCCGCAATACGTTGCAACAGCTGCTGCCAGGACGCGACGAACGACTTCGCACCATCCTTTTGAAGCTGGTTGGCCAGCGCGTCCAGATCGATGCCGGCCTTGGTAAAGGTCGCGAGCACGTTGGCCGCATCGCCACCATCTTCGGCCATGACGCCCTTCAACGCCCCATGCTGACCGAACGCAAGCAGGGTCTTTTCCGGCATGGTGTCGACGGTGTCGGGTGCGGCCAGGGCTTCCACGTATAGCGTGTCTGATGCGGACGGATCCTTGGTGCCCGTACTCGCCCACAACAGTCGCTGCACCCGTGCACCGGCATCGGCGAGTGCGCGCCAGCGCGGCGACGCCAACATCGCCCGATAGGCCTGATACGTCTCTTGAGCCACCGCGATGCCCAGCTTGTTGCGCAACTCGGCAGGCACTTTGTCCTTAATCGCCACATCCCACCGGCTGACGAAAACGGAAGCGACAGAAGCGACCCGCGGGTCAAGCTTGGCCTTAACCCGTCTCTCGATGCCACGCAGGTAGGCTTCCGATGCGGCCAGGTATTGCTCACGCGAGAACAACAAGGTCACGTTGATGGGTATGCCAGCAAAGATCGCCTCCTCGATGGCAGGAATGCCTTCGGGGGTGCCAGGAATCTTCACAAATAAATTCGCTCGAGCGGCTTGCCGATGGATGTCCTTGGCTGCCTGGATGCTCCCAGCCGAGTCGCTGGCCAGCAAGGGCGACACTTCCATCGAGACCCAGCCATCACGCTGCTCGCTGGCCGCAAACACCGGCTGGAACAGGTCGGCGGCGCGACGCAGATCTTCAAGCGCGAGTTCCATGAATAGCGCCTCACCCGACAGGCCGGCCCTGGCCTTCTCATGGATGCCCGCGTCGTAGGCATGGCCGCTGCCGATGGCGCCATCGAAGATGGTCGGATTCGAAGTGAGGCCGGTGACCGACAACTCCTCGATGTAACGACGCAAGGTGCCGTCGTTGAGGATGTCCCGCGTGATGTTATCCAGCCATAGGCTCTGGCCGAGTTGATGTAGTTGCTGGGTGGGTTTCATGGCTACTCCGGTGAAGCATAGGCAGCATCGACACGAAAGTCGGGCAACGCAAAGCGGGCAAGCTCGCCAATATGAGTGACGGTCACGTCGGGCACGAGATCGAGTGTGGAAGACTCAGCCTGGGCCGCGTAGTGGCCTTGCCGCACGAAGACCGTGGTAAGACGGTCGCCGAGCAGGCGCTTCATCGCGGCGAGAAGCCTGGGCTTGTCGTCGACCATCACATAGTGGGGAGCAGGGAAACTCTGCTGGATGGGCTCGCTCATATGTTCCTTGTGCACATAGATGAGCACCCGGCCAGCGACCGCCTGCCACAAGCCCGACCGATGGATCTTGTGCGGCTGAAACACAATGTCGCCATCTGAAAGAATGACGGCGGTGCCCAGCGTGCCAAGATGCCTGACCGTCTCCAGCGCGTCGGGGTACAAGCCATCGGCAAATGGGTAGTCGAGCAGGTAGGAGGAAAACCGCAACAGCGATGGGTGGGCCTCGCAGCCGAGTCGAAATTGCTGGAGCGCGCCAAGATAGTCGGCGTAGCCTAGCCTGTCTCGCAGCTCCTCATAGATGGACCAGTAGCGCTTGCGCTCCTCCTCACCAAACTGCGCATCAAGCGTGGCCGTCACGTCGGAGGCGAAGCGATCGTTATCGAACAAGGTGTTGTCGACATCGAGAAGGAACACCACCGGCCCTGTCGTCAGCACGGTTTGCTCTCCTCCGGCTGGGGGTCATGCCAGCCGCCCTGAATGAGCTTGTCTGCCGCTGCCGGACCCCAACTGCCCGCGTCGTATTCGGTCAACGGCACTGTGTCGCCCAGTATCGGATCGACCACCGACCAGGCGATCTCCACGGACTCATCGCTGGTGAACTGAGCAACGTCACCGTGGATCGCACCACCTAGCAGACGCTGGTAAGGCAGCTCATCGTGTTGCGTTTGATGCCGCGCCACCAGCTCCACTGCCTCTCCGCGCATCGCTTCGCCCGACCGCTTGACCTGGGCCCCGAGGGAGATGATGACTTCGGGGCTCACCCGGAAGCGGAAATGATTGGCCGGCGTTGGCAGCACATCGTCGAACACCGCCAAGGGCGGATGCTTGAGCGTGACGAAGACTTCCGAACAGGTGATGGGCATACACTTGCCCGTGCGAATATAGAAAGGCACACCTGCCCAGCGCCAATTGTCGATATGCAAGCGCAGCGCAGCGAAGGTTTCGACCTGGGAGTCCGGTGCCACGCCCTTCTCGTCGTGGTAACCGCGAAACTGCCCCCGCACGACATCTTCAGGGCGCAACGGGCGCATCGCGCGGAACAGGCGCAGTTTCTCGGCGCTCATCACCGCCGCGTCTCGTCCGACCGGCGATTCCATCGCCAGCAAGGTGGTTACCTGGAGCAGGTGGTTTTGTACCACGTCGCGGATGGCGCCTGCTTCCTCATAGAAGCTGCCGCGCCCCTGGACACCGAATTTCTCTGCCATGGTGATCTGCACGCTATCGATATAGGTGCGATTCCACACTGGCTCGAGAAAGGTGTTGGCGAAGCGAAAGTACAACAGGTTCTGTACGGCCTCCTTGCCGAGATAGTGGTCGATACGAAAGATGTCCGACTCGGCAAAGACTTCGTGCAAGGTGCGATTCAGGGTCTTGGCAGATTTGAGGTCGTGTCCGAACGGCTTCTCGATGATGATACGCGCACCCTTGGCACAGCCGGAGCTCGCCAGGCCATGGGTGACCGTGCTGAACATGCTCGGCGGGATTGCCATGTAGTGCAGAGGGTGACTGGCATCGCCCAAGGTCTGCTTCAGACGGTCGTACGTTGCCTGGTCGTTATAGTTGCCATCGATGTACTGCATTCGCGCGGAGAGCCGGCTGAAGGCCTCCTCGTCGACACCGCCGTGCTCCTTGAGGCTGTCGTGCGCCCGCGCGCGCAGCTGTTCCAATGTCCAGTTTGCATACGCCACGCCAATGACCGGCATATCGAGCTCACCCGCACGAGTGAGCGCCTGCAGTGCCGGAAAGATCATTTTGTAGGCCAGGTCGCCCGTCGCACCGAAGAAGACGAAGGCATCCGAGCGAATGGCGTTCATAAAAACAAACCCATGTCGTTGCCACACTATCTGGCGGGCGAGAGACGCTGAGCTTGGCTGAGATAACGTTAAGAGCACGCAAGGACGGCATGGCCACGATGTGACGTCTTTCTCACTCGACTAGGTGGCGGCCCGGAAGTGCACGTCCACGAAATGATCCCCCCCATCATCGATCAGCAAAATGCATTGATCCGCCTGCGGCTTGCCATCCAGACTGAGCTGGATGCCCTCGATGAGATCGTCGGTGCGGGAAACGGTAATGTGGTAGTCGGTCTCGTGGTGCCGATAGTCCAGCTTGAACGAGGCCCAGTCGGGCGGCAGTACCGGCGTCATGCACAGGCGCTCGCCCTCCAGGCGAAGTCCCAGCAGCGATTCGACGATCAGGCGATACATCCAGCCAGCCGAGCCGGTATACCAGCTCCACCCGCCCCGCCCCACGTGCGGGGCGACGGCGTAGACATCGGCCGAGACCACATAGGGTTCCACCTTGTAGGTGTCGATCGCGTCGTGAGTCAATCCATGATTCACCGGATTGATCATTCGCAATAGCTCCCACGCACGTGCACCGTCACCGAGCTTGGCGAAGGCCATCGTCGCCCAGATCGCTGCGTGAGTGTACTGCCCGCCGTTTTCGCGCACACCAGGCACATAGCCCTTGATGTAGCCCGGATCGAGTGCCGACCGATCAAAGGGCGGATCGAGCAGTTGTATCAACCCCACGTCACGACGCACCAGGTGCTGATCCAGCGATCGCATCGCCTGCCTGGCGCGCTCCTCGCCCCCAGCACCCGAAAGCACCGACCAGCTTTGCGCGATTGAATCGATCCGGCATTCGTCGTTGCTTGACGAGCCCAGCGGCGTGCCGTCGTCGAAGTAGGCGCGGCGATACCATGCACCATCCCAGCCATGCGCTTCGAGATTGATCTGCAGCTTGGCCGCTTCGGCCTCGCAGTATGTTGCGAACGATACGTCACCCCTGTGCCGTGCGATGGGGGCGAAGCGCAGCAGCACGTCGTAGAGGAAAAAGCCAAGCCAGACACTCTCGCCGCGGCCATGGTCACCGACCTTGTTCATGCCATCGTTCCAGTCGCCGGCACCGATCAGCGGCAGTCCGTGGACGCCACGTGGCGCGGCGTGTCGAATGGCTCGCACGCAATGTTCGTACAAGGTCTCGTGCAGTTCGGAGCGAGCGGGCAGGTCGTAGTAGGACTCTTCATCCGGATTGACAAGCCGTCCTTCCAGGTAGCCGATACTTTCATCGAGCACGCCATCGTCGCCCGTCGTAAGTACATAGCGACTGGTTGCCAGCGGCAGCCACAGATAATCGTCGGAACAGTGCGTGCGCACGCCACGATCCAGCGGCGGGTGCCACCAATGCTGCACATCGCCCTCGACGAACTGGTGGGCCGCACATAGCAGCAGGTGCTGCCGTACACGATGCGGACTGGCATAAATCATCGCCAGCGAATCCTGCAGCTGATCGCGAAAACCAAACGCGCCGCCGGATTGGTAGTAGCCACTACGCGCGAAAAAGCGGCATGCCATGGTCTGGTACATCAGCCACCCATTGGCAAGCACGTTCACCGCCGGATCGGGCGTCTGTACCTGCACCTTGCCCAGCGTCCAGCGCCAATGCATGCGTACTGCCTCAAGCGCCGCCGTCGCCGTGCCCTGCCCTCGCAGTCGCTGCACCATGTCGCTCGCGGCCTTCGCATCGTTGGCAACGCCCAATCGAAAAATAATCTCGTACTCATCGCCATCGTCCAACTCGAATGCCAACTGCAAGGCCGCGCACGGATCCAGCCCCGCGCCGACCTGGCCGGAGAGACGTGCGTTCGCCATCGCCGCCGGCGAGTGGCGATTGCCGTTGCGGCCAAGAAACTCCGCCCGATCGCCCGTGAGAGTCCGCGCATGATGGTGCAGATCGAAGAACGCCACCCGGCCCGGAAACTCCATGTTGTAGGCATTGCGGGCGAAGATGGCGCCCGTCACCGGATCCGTTTCGGTCACCACGTGCATGGCCGTGCGCGAGCGAAGATCGCCCAGCACCCATTCGACGTAGCCCGTGGCGGAAAGCCGCCGTGCCCGGCCGGACTTGTTGCGTATCTTCAGCACGTTGAACTTGACCGGGGATTCCAGATCCACATACGCCCACAGCTCGGTATGGATGCCGCGCTCGTCATGCTCGAACACGGAATAGCCAAAACCGTGACGAGTCCGGTACGACCCGCTGCCACGTCGCGGCAAGGGCGTGGGCGACCAGTAGTGACCCGATTGTTCATCCCGCAGGTAGATGGCCTCGCCGCTGGCATCGGTGACTGGATCGTTCGCCCATGGGGTAAGACGAAATTCGTGCGCGTTCTCGGCCCAGGTATAAGCGCCGCCGCTTTCGGATACCACGCTGCCGAACTGCGGGTTGGCCAGCACATTGGACCAGGGCGCGGGGGTTGCCTTGCCCTCGTCCAGGTCGATCACATACTCGGTGCCATCCGCGCTGAAGCCGCCATAGGGATTGGTCAGTGACAGCAATTCCTGCGCTGGCGATGACGACTGACGTTCCACTTGCGGCGCGTCGCCATAGCCGCCCGCGATCCTCAGTGGCGCCGGGCGCGCGCGCAACCGCCGACGCCCTACCTGCTCGGCCAGACTGCCCGCATTGTCGAAAAGCACCAGGCGCGCTGCCGCCTGCACCAGGATGCGATCCTCGTTGGATATCTGCTGGACCGAACGCACGAAGATGCCGCCTGGGCGATCGATCAGGCTCGCCTCCACGCCCGAGGCGATCAAGCCCATGATCAGGTCCTGCAGTTGTTGACGGTAGCCTGCGTGATCCTCATTCCAGACCACCAGATCCACCGTCAGCCCCTTGAGCCGCCAGTACGCATGCGCCTGCACCATCTGCCGTACCAGTTCGATATTGGACAAGTCGCCGATATGCACAAGCGCAATCGGCAGGTCACCCGAGATCGACTGACCCCATAGGCCCGATTGCCCGCGACGGTTGGCGCGCAGGATGCCCGTCTCGGCGCGCAAGGCGGGGTTGGCGTAAATGATGGACGTGGCCATCTGTTCGTAGAGTTGCGCATCGGCCAAGCTCGCGTTGAGTTGGCGCAGCAATACCTGGCTGTGGGTCCAGGCCAGATCGAACACGCGATCGGCCAGATGGCGATCGCGATATTTCACGATCAGCCCGAGGCAGGCATCGCGCGACTGGCCCACACCGGTCACCAGGTCCACCAGAGCCGAACGCCCGGGCTCCAGCGAGATGCGGCACCGAATAGCCACGATCGGATCAAGTACCGAGCCCTGGCTGTTCGAGAGGTGACGGTAGTCGTCGCCCTGGCCACTCATCACCTGGGGGCGAGCCACGCTGCATCCGCGCCCGATGAAGCGGGCACGATCCGTCTCGTAGGAGATTTCGTCGACATCGGCGTCATGCACCGCCATCAGGTGGCACATCCACGGGACGACCTCCTGGCTGGAGCGCGGGCGCCGCGTGCAGATGATGGCCTGCAAGGCCGGTAACAGCTCCGTTTGCACAAACAGGTTACTGAACGCCGGGTGCATCGCATCGGAGATGGCTGGAGCGAGCACCACCTCGGCATAGGTGGTGACCTCGATGGTCCGCCGTGTTCGTCCGCGATTGGTGATGCGGATGCGGCGAAGCTCGATGTCATCCTCGGGCGACACCACGATCTCGGTATGCGCGTCGAAGTCCTGCTCGCGCACGCGAAATTCAGCGCGCGCATCGGAGAAGATCGCCTCGTAGTGCTCAACTTGCCTAAGCGCCGGCTGGTGCGAGCTCGACCAGAACTCACCGCTGGCTACATCGCGCAGATAGCAGAACATGCCCCAGTTGTCGCAGCTGATGTCTTCCTGCCAGCGAGTGACGGCCAGTTCGCGGCAGCGGCTGTAGCCGCCGCCGGCGCTGCTCACCATCACGTGATAGCGACCGTTGGAAAGCAGCTGCAGCGCCGGGCGCGCCCGATCCGGATCGGTAAACACGCGCAACGTCGGCTCGGGCGATGGGGCCATCGCGTTGAGCGAGGGGAATTCCGTGGCGTGCACAAACTCCACCGCCGTCCTGGGGACGCGTTCCTGCAACAGGAGCAGTGTTGCCTGAAACGAAGGGTCGGACTCGAATCGCCTCTGCATCGGCCGGTGCTGCAGCAGGTAGTCCAGGGCCAGCAAACTCATGCCTTGGTGATGTGCCATGAAGGAGCGGATGACCGCGGCCTCCTGCCCGCGCGGCAGGCGGGCGGGCGTGTAATCGACAGCCTCGTAAAGCCCAAAACGCCCTTCCATGCCGGCACCGACGAGCCTGCGCAGGTTGGCACTCGCCGCGGCCGGCGCAACCATCAACGCCAACACCGTGGCATAAGGCGCGACCACCAGCTCTTCACCAAGGCCACGCTTGAGGCCAAGCCCCGGCACACCAAAAGCGCGGTACTGATAATTGAACTGGGCGTCGAGCGTGTTGTAGCCCGATTCGGAAACGCCCCATGGCAGACCCAGCTTGGCCACCATATTCAATCTGTCTTGCAACGGCGACCCGGCAGGTCTGGTCGAGCAAGGTGCCGCCATAGCTGGGCATCACCAGCATCGGCATCAGGTATTCAAACATCGAGCCCGTCCAGGACAGCAGCACCGGCAGGCCCGTCGCCGTGGTCAGCAGCCTTCCCAAGGTGAACCAGCCCTCCTGGGGCAACTGCTCTTGCGCGATCGCCACGAAGCTTGCCAGCCGCGCTTCCGACGCAAGCAGGTCGTAGAAGCTGGCATCGAGCCGGCGCTCGTCCACGTTGTAGCCGATGGAAAGGAGATCGCGCTGGCCGTCGTACAGAAAATCAAACTCCATCACCGCCATCTCGCCGGCCTGTTTTGCGAGCCGCTCGATGGCGGCCAATAGCGTGAAGGCATGCCTCTGAACTTCGCTATCGCTGTCCGGATCGATCAGTGAAGCCTGGCGCAAGGTCGGCAGGTGGGCTTGCCCGTCCTACTCGCGTCGATCGTTGGCAGCGTGCGTGAGCCGACGCGTATGTCCTTCGATATCGCGGCATTGCTCCAGCAACGCCTGAATCCAGAATTGGACATCACTGCCGTCCTGCGCATGCACAGACGCCGCGATGGCGTCACTCTCGGCCAGCAATTGCCGAGCTACCGCATGGGCCTCGTCCATGGTCATCGGCGGGGCTTCCAAGGCAGCGCGTAGAGCGGGCCGCAAGCCATCGAGCGTGTCGGCCGTCCCACCGGCGGCCAGCACCGCCTTGCGCAAGACGTCGACCGTGTCTTTCAGGCCTTCGAGCAGGCGCACATCGAACAGTGCGTCATCGGCCAGGGCCAGCAGGCCTGCGCGCAGCGTAAGCAGGTGTCCCGCAAGGTTTCCACTGTCCACCGAAGAGACGTAGCTCGGCGGCAACGGGTTGAGCGTGAGCGTGTCGTACCAGTTGTAGAAATGTCCTCGATAGCGCTCCATCGACTGCATCGTGCGCAGCGCCTTCTCGGTGCGGTCGAGCAGCCTGGTCAACGTGACATAGCCAAAATCGTAGGCCGCCAGATTGGCCAATAGCGACAACCCCATATTGGTAGGCGACGTACGGTGCGCCACCACGGCGACAGGCTGCTCTTGCATGTTGTCCGGCGGCAGCCAGTTGTCCTCGGGCCCGACATGCGCCTCGAAGAATGCCCATGTCTTGCGTGACAGCCTGCGCAGGAATCGCGACTCACCTGCGGAAGGCGTGAACGCAGCGCGTGCAATGGGCTTGCTGATCCACCAGGCGACCGCCGGCGACACAAACCAAAGCAACAGGAGAGGACCGGCAACCGGACACATGGCCGGTTGCCACCGGAAAAGCGCCGCGGCCACGGCGATGGACCATGCCGGCGCAATCCACATCAGGCGGTAGAATCCAGCCAGGCTCCCCGCACTGGATCGCTCGGTGTCGCGGGACACGCTCCACTGAAGCATGCGACGTCGACTGACGCAAATGCGCCACAGGGTACGAAGGATGGCGTCGAGGCTGTATAGCGCCTCGTGCGGCAACCAGGCCAGCAATACCAGCGCATGCAAGAAGTGCTGCCCGCTGGACTGAAGCGCCACGCGGACATGCTGGCCGAACCGCATATCGCGCGACTTCCTCAGCAGATCGACCAGCGAGGCAAGGATCGGTGGCACCAGAATGATCGCCAGAATCGCAGCGGTCCACCACGGCCGCCGGGGCAGCCATAACCAGCTGACCAGGAACAGCACCAGCAGCGAAGCGGGCACCAGGCTTCGGCGCAGGTTGTCAAAGATCTTCCAGCGAGAGAGTGTCGACAACGGGTTCCATTCGCGTCGCCCGTCCTGTGTAGGTATGCGCGGCATCAACCAGGGCAACAGCTGCCAGTCACCGCGAATCCAGCGATGACGGCGACCTACGTCGGAGCTGTAGCGAGACGGATACTCCTCGTAGAGCTCCACGTCGCTGATCAGGCCCGAGCGCGCATAGCAGCCCTCCAGCAAGTCGTGACTGAGAATGCTGTTGTCGGGAAAGCGCCCGCCCATGGCGGATTCAAACGCATCCACGTTATAGACGCCCTTGCCTATGAAGGAGCCTTCATGGAAGAGGTCCTGGTAGACATCGGAAACCGCCCGCGTATACGGGTCGATGCCGGCGCCGCTGCTGAACAGTCGCGTATAGGCCGACCGCGTCGCGCTGGCCAGACTCGCACCGACCCGAGGTTGCAGAATGCCGTAACCCGAGACGACGCGGCGGCGGCCAGTATCAATCACCGGCCTGTTGAGTGGATGGTCCATCGCGCCAACGAACTGGTGCGCCGAATCGCGAGGCAGCTGGGTATCGGTATCCAGCGTAATGACGTACTTCATCTCGGCAAGCAGGTCGCGGCGACCGACGATCATCAGGAACCGTTCGGCGCTGCCTCCACGCAGGAGCGCATTGAGTTCAGCAAGCTTTCCTCGCTTCCGCTCATATCCCATCCATAACTTGTCGGCCGGCTCCCAGCGGCGAGGCCGATGCAACAGGAAGAACCGATCGCTCTCCGCTTCTGCATAGGTCGCATTGAGCGCCTCGATCCGCTGCCTGGCCAAGGCCAGCAGCGAGGCGTCCTGCTCCAATACCTCCTCCTGCGCATCGGCGAAATCAGACAGCAGCGCGAAGTGCAGGAACCTGTCGCGATTGGCCAGGAAGCGCACCTCCAGTCCATCGATGAGATCAATGACGTCCTGCTGATTTGAAAACAGTGACGGAACGACGACCAGCGTGCGCGCGTGCTCGGGCAGACCGGAGGAATAATCCATGCGTGGCAGCATTTGCGGCATTACCGTGACTGTCACCAGCCAGTTCACCAGTGCAATGGCTAACTGACTGGCGGCCAACCCTACGGGGATGGTCATGATGGCGCACAGCCAGGCGCGCATGCCGCCATGCTGCAGGGCCGATACAAGCGGCCACACAAACAGTAGCGTGACCAGCAGGATCAAACCGAGGTACAGCTCAAGCGGCGTCCGCGAAAAAAAACGCTGCCAAGCGATAAACGAGGTTCGACCCGATCCGACACGCTGCCGCAGGCTGGGGAGACCCTTGTCGACGAGAAACCAACCGACGTGCGCCTCAATGGACGCCTGACCTGACCGCGACACGCTCTCGAGCGACAGATCCAAAGCCGCTTGCGCTACGTCGCCTTCCGCAAGCGCTTTCTGCCGGGCGAGCCGTTCCACCACGTGGCGGTAGTGATCTCGCGTGGCGAAGTCCATATTCGGATAAACGCCCGATGGATCCCGCCGTAGAATGTGCTCGACAACACTCGTGCTTTCCACGAATTCGCGCCAATCCATGGCCGACAGCATGCGAAGGCTGCCGATGCTGTTGCCAATGGAGACCTGGTCGGCCGCTTGCTGCTGAGCCTCCATCTGCACGAGATGCTCGATGCTCAGGCCCGACTCGGCGAGCCGTTGCTCAATCCAGTTCAGCGGCAGCGCCAACGCTGGTCCCTGCCCTTGCAGCCGGCGGGTCAGTTCAGCCACGAACGAACTGGACATCGTCGGATCCGATCGTGCCATGTCGGCAACGGCAAGCACGACGCTTTTGGGATCCCTTTCGGTGATCTCGGTCATCCGATCGGCCCACTGGGCCGCCAGATTTCGGTCGTTCCATTCGACCATGACGCGAGCAGCCACGCGGCGCAGGTTCTCGATCAGTGCCAGCCGTAGCATGATGGGAATGGCCCAGAGCTCGCCGAGCGTCAGGGGTGCCACGGTTTGATAGGAGGCGATGAAGAGCCCGAGGCTCTCGTTGCCGACCCGGCCATCGCCGTGCGAGATCGTTTCCAGCGCGATGTCGTAGACGCGGGGAAGTCCTGCCGACGCACCGTTCAAGAGACTGGGAAGCTCGCGGCTATAGCTCCTTGGCAGATGCCTCTGCGCAATGCGGACCTGTTCTTCGACAAGATAGTAGTTGTCGAGTAGCCACTCGCCCGCCGGAGTGACGCGACGACCACCTCGAATGGCGTGCGTCAACTTTTCGCAGGCGCGCGCCAATACCAGCTCGTTGTCCGCGAGACGCGCCAGCAGGGGGTTCGCCTTCGACTCGGCAATGGTTCGATGCCTGCCCGCGAGCACAGCCCCGTACAGATCCATTTGATCGGCGCTGAATAGCTCCGATCGAAGTGCAGGTTGCTGCTCGATGCTTTCACGGGACGCGGTCGGTCGACGTAACTCGAGCCAGGGCGGACGAATCTTGATGGAGGCGAGTGGGTTGCTGATCTTCAAAGTTCGCTGTCCCATCGGGAGATCTTTCGGTGCAGTAAGCGCCCGCAAGAAGATGCCGATGCTGGCATGCGTTAGCCCTACTCCGGGAACGCCAATCTGTTGTAGCCCAGGCCTGGGGACGGTTGCGTGAAAGCCTCCTTAGCCGCAAACCACCCGTCGTCACCCTTATTCCCTGCGTTCGCGGCGATGCCACCTGCACGCTTCCAGCGCGTACGCATCAAGAGCAGCGATCAAATCGAGACCGAGCGCAAACGCCAATGTTCCATCTGCGGACCCAATCGCACCCTGCATGCGACGGGCATGGCGGACAAGCGCGACAGCCCCTATGGCAGACTTGAAACGCCGTAGGCATCGACGAATGTTGCAGAGCGGTTTCTTTATTCACGCCGGCATGACCACGGCACGTACTAGCATCCGTTGCGGACGTTCGTCATTTCCGAGCTAAAGACGGTCGTTCGATTGAGGGTGTTGCGGAAGAATCGCTTGGGTCCCGATCTCGGCGGCATGCTCGCCATGATGTTCAGCACTCCGGAGGTCTTATGCGATACGTGGCTCGCATGGGGTGGTCCACCATCTCCCTGGCATTGCTGGCTGCATGGCCGGTGCATGCCGACGATCATCCGATGCTCGACTACGTGTCGGTTAGCGTTGGCGCTTTCGCCAACAATACGTCGGCCACCCTTCGGGCCGACGGCGACGTGAGGAATTCGGGCACGCGCCTGGATTTTTCGCGCGACCTTGGTCAGGGCGGCACGCGTACCCTGCCGTATATTGATGTGACCTGGCGCCCATGGGAACGTCATGAGTTTGAGTTCAGCTACTACTACGACTCCAACGACAATTCGCGCACGCTTAGTCGAACGATTATTTTCAATCAGCACGCGTTGATGCTTGGCGCGCAACTCAGTTCACGATTTACCCTGAATGCCGGCAGCCTCAGTTATCGCTATTGGGCATGGATAGGCGATAACGCGGCGTTCGGCCTGACTGCCGGTTTACAGGCTTATCATTTCAGCCTGCGACTTTCCTCGACTGAAACCGCGACGAGCATCGGCGGATCCGCGTCTTCCTCCAGCACCGCCAATTCCAGGGCCTCCAGTTCCCTGCCCAATCCGTCCATCGGCTTGTCGTACCGCTATCAAATGGCTGATTGGGCGCGCCTAGTGGCGGATGGCGGTGCGTTCAAGGCGAACATCGATCAGATCGACGCGACCCTGTACAACGCGCGCCTCGGAGTGGAGTTCTTCCCGTGGAAACACTTTGGCGTGGTGACGCAATACTCCTACAACAAGATCGACGCGGACATCAACCGATCGCGTTTCCACGGAAACACCGATTTCGAATTCAAGGGCTTTCAGGTGCTCCTACAAGGGCGCTTCTAGACAGCCATCCGTCCGATCCGCCTTAGGGATGAATGGCCCGATTCAAGCCTTCACTTCTGCCGTGGCGATGTCAGTCCATTCGCCGACACCCCAGTCTCGGGTGCGCCACTGGACGCCACGGCTGCATGGTCCATCGGCCAGCCATAGCCGAGCGCTTTGTACACGTTCACGACCTGGATAAGGCGCAGTCCCTGCAGACCCGACTGCGACAGCTGGGCGTTGAATAAGCTGCGCTCGGCGTCGAGTACCTCCAGGTAACTGGTATAGCCACCTTCGTTCAACTCACGTGACAACGTCGCGTATTGATTCAGCGCCCTCACCTGTCTATCGATGGCTGCCAGCTGTTCCTTGGTTTGCTGTTCGCCCACGAGCGCATCTTCGACGTCGGCGAACGCGCTCTGTATGGTTGACTGATAGGTGAAAAGCGCTTCCTGTTGGCGCGCCTCCGCCTCCTTGACCGTGCCCGCAATGGCCCCTGCGGTAAAGATCGGCACCGACGCCGCGCCAGCGTACGACCACGCCTTCGCCGGCCCACTCCATAACGAAGACAGTGCCGTACTCGCCGCGCCAAACAAGCCCGTCAGGCTGATGGTTGGAAAGTATTGCGCTCGCGCAGCACCGATCTGGGCATTCGCCGAAACCAAGGCCTGCTCGGCCTGGCGAATATCGGGGCGCTGATCCAGCAACGACGAAGGCAAGCCCGCCGGAATACTCGGCACGGCGATCTGGTCGATGGGCTTGCCGCGGGGAATCGGCCCCGGGTTCTGGCCGAGCAAGAGCGACAAGGCGTTTTCCTGCTGGGCAACCTGCTGCTCAAAGTCGTGCTCCGATGCCAGGGCAACCGCGTATTCGGAGTCCGCCTGGCTAACCTGGACCTGCGATACTACACCGCCCTCAAGGCGGTCCTTGTACAGCTTCAGCGCCCCGGCACGGCTTTCGAGCGTGGCGCGTGAAATCACCAGGCGCTGGTCAAGATCGCGCAGGCTGATATAGGCCGTCGCGACACTCGCCTCCAGCGAGATAAGCGTCGCGTCGCGGGCGTACTTCGTGCCAAGCAGGTCGGCGCGAGCCGACTCGCGCAAGCGGCGCAAGCGGCCGAACAAATCAATCTCCCATGAGGCCATCAGCTCAGCCTGCACCTGAGTGCTCTCATACTCCCGCGTCAGTGGCGTGGCCGGGGAACGCTCGCGACCGCCGGAAAGGCCGGCAGAGAGCTGGGGATAGAGCGCGGATCGGGTGGTCATCAGGCGGCCGTAATACTCGTCTACTCGCGCTGCGGCGACCTCCAGATCCTTGTTCTGCTCAATCGCCTTCTGAACCAGTGCATCGAGTACGGGGTCATTGAACTGCGACCACCAGGCCGCCGTGCTCATCTGCAAGGCCTGGACATCTGCAAAGCGATACGTGGCAGGCGTCTCGACGGTCGGCCGGTGGTAGTCCGGCCCGACAGCACAGCCGTAAAAGGTCACACTGCATGCCATCCAAGACCACCATAGCCACGGGCGTCGCATCTCATCCCTCCTGACCGACCGATGGATGATCGTCATCGGGCTTGGACGGCTCCGTCCCGGATGGCGCGGCTTTGACGGGCTTCTTGCCGGCCGACAGCGTTTCCAGTCCCCAGAAGAACATCGGAATGAACAGCAACGCAATCACGGTGGCGCCCAGCATGCCGAACACGACACCGGTGCCCAGTGAGCGGCGGCTGGCGGCGGAGGCACCACTGGCGATCGCCAACGGCACGCAGCCGAGAATGAAGGCCAGCGACGTCATGATGATCGGGCGCAGGCGAAGCTTGGCCGCATGCAGGGCCGCGTCGTAGGCATTCAGCCCCTCCTTCTCGCGCATCTCGACGGCAAATTCGAAAATCAGGATCGCGTTCTTCGCTGCCAGTGCGATCAGTACGGTCAGGCCAATCTGGAAGTACACATCGTTTTCCATACCGCGCAGCAAGATGCCGACGAGCGCGCCAAAGAGCGCAAACGGCACGGCCATCAACACGCCTAACGGCAGCGACCACTTTTCGTACTGCGCCGCAAGAATGAGGAACACCATACCGAGCGCGAACGCGAACACGGCGGCAGCCGTCGAACCCGCCGTCTTTTCCTCGAACGCCTGGCCGCTCCAGGCGTAGCTGTAGCCGGCGCCGAGCACCTCACGGGCGGTGTCCTCCATGGCCGCAATGGCCTGGCCGGAACTGTAGCCAGGCGCGGCGTCGCCCGTGATCTTGGCAGCGGGGAAGTTGTTGAAACGGGTGACGATATCCGCACCGGCTACGTATCGGCTGGTGGTCATGGACTTGATGGGAACCATGTCGCCACTCTTATTGCGCACATAGAGCTGCTGGAGATCCTCCGGCCGCATGCGAAATTGCGGTTCTGCCTGCATGATGACCTGGAACAGACGACTGCTCTTGGGAAACTGGCTCACATAAAGCGATCCAAACATGGTCTGCAGGACCGAGTAGACGTCTTGTACCGCAACCCCCTGCGATTCGGTGCGCTCGCGATCGACCTCCACCAGCAACTGGCGCGAGCGCGTGTTGATCAGTGAATTCACGCCGCGCAGCTCTGGTCGCTGCTTCGCCTTGGCGAGAAAAGCACGGGTGGTCGCCTCGAGCATCTGGTAGCTGCCACTGCCTGTGCTCTGCAACCAGAACTCAAAGCCTCCGGTCGTACCAAGACCGGGAATGGACGGCGGATTGACTGGGATCACCGCCCCCTCGGTGAACGCCGAGAAGGCCTTGTGCGACTCACGGATGAGGTCAGCTGCGCCCTGCCCTTCGCCACGCTCGGCAAAACTCTTAAGCGTCACGAACAACGTGCCAGCATTCGCTTTGTACTGGGAGTCGACCAGGCTATAGCCGACAGGCGCGGCGATCGACTTCACGCCAGGCTGCTTGGCGAACCAGTCCTCGGCGCGCTTGGACAGGTCACTGGTGCGATCCAGGCTCGCTGCATCCGGAAGCATCACGGCGGCAAAAATATAGCCTTGGTCTTCCGTCGGCAGGAATGACGATGGAATATGCTTGAACAGCCCGACCGAGATCGCGATCATGCCCGCGATGATGAGCAGGGAAGCGGTGACTCGCTTGATCGCCAGCTGCACGGAGCGACCATAGCCCTCCGTAAAACGGTCGAACTGGGTATTGAACCAGGTGAAGAAGCGATTCTTCCTATGGCTACCCGGCTTGAGCAGAATCGCGGAAAGTGCCGGCGACAGCGTCAGCGCCACCAGGCCCGACAGCAGCACGGAAACGGCGAGCGTCACTGCGAACTGCTTGTATAGCTGTCCCGTAATGCCCGAGAGAAACGCCACCGGGATGAACACCGCGAGCAGGACCAGCACGATGGCAACGACCGGTCCGCTGACCTCGTCCATTGCCTTCTTGGCCGCCTCCTTCGGCGCTAGCTTGAACTCGGTCATATTGCGTTCGACGTTTTCGATGACCACGATCGCGTCATCCACCACGATGCCGATCGCCAGCACCATGCCGAACAAGGTCAGCATGTTGATCGAAAACCCCAGCGCACTCATGCCGATAAAGGCACCGATGATGGATACCGGCACGGCCAGAATCGGCACCAGGGTGGCGCGGAAGCTCTGCAGAAACAGGTAGACGACGATGATGACCAGGATCACCGCCTCGCCCAGTGTGTGCACCACCTCGCCGATCGAATCCTTCACGAATTCCGTGGTGTCCAGGGCAATTTCATAGTCGAGCCCCGGAGGGAAGCTCTTCTTCAGCTCCGCAAGCGTGCTACGCACTTGCTTGGCAACGTCGAGTGCGTTGGCGCCTGGCTGCTGATAGACGGCAATCAAGGTGGCCGTCTTGCCATTGAAGCGCCCGCGCAACGTGTATTCCTTCGAACCCAGCTCGGCCCTGCCCACATCCTTCAGGCGAATCATGGCGGCGGCATCGCCTGTCCCTCCGCGCAGGATGATGTCCTCGAACTCCGCCGGCTCCGTCATGCGGCCTTTCGTGGCAATCGGAAAGGTCTGAAGGACCGGCCCAGGGGTGGGCGCCTGTCCAATACGGCCCGCGGAGAACTGCTGATTCTGTGAAGCGATCGCTTGCTGGACATCACCCACGGTGATGCCCAGTTTGGCCATGCGATCGGGCTTGAGCCAAATGCGCATGGCGTAGTCGGCGGAACCGAAGATCGACGCCTGGTTGGCACCAGGAATGCGCTTCAAGGCATCGAGCACATAGACGTTGGCGTAGTTGGCAACATAAGGCTGATCGAACGCGTTGTCGGGCGAATAGATGGCAATCACCATCATGAAGGCCGATGAGCGCTTCTGCACCGACACGCCCTGAGCCGTTACAGCGTCAGGCAAGAACGGCAGCGCCAGGTTCACACGGTTCTGCACATCGACCTGGGCCAGGGCCGGATCGGTGCCGATATTGAAAAAGCCCGTGATGGTCAGGTTTCCCGTCGACGAGCTCGTCGAGTTCATGTAGATCATGTTGTCCGCACCGTTGATCTGCTGTTCCAGCGGCGCGGCAACGTTCTGCGCAACGATCTCCGAACTGGCGCCAGGGTAGGTGGCGCTGACCGTGATCTGCGGCGGTGCGATATCGGGAAACTGCGCGATCGGGAGATTGACCATCGCCACCAGGCCGGCGACGACGAGGATGATGGACACCACCGATGCAAAAATCGGCCTGTCGATAAAGAAGTGCGAGAAATTCATCGCGCTTCTCTCGATGTACCCGCTTGTCCGCCAGCGACGACCGTGATCTCCACCCGGCGCGCGTCATCCTTGGTCCCGGCCGTGATATCCGTCGGCGGACGAAGCTCGATGCGGTCTTCGGGTACGCCAGCCACGATCAAGGCCGCCCGCACGGCCTTCGCGCGGGCGGCAGCCAACTTGAGATTGGCCTCATGCGAACCCGATGCATCGGCGTAACCCGAGATCACGGCGCGCCCTGGCGACGGGCCATGCAACTGCGTTGCGATGGGCGCGAGTTTCGATGCCGCGTCTTCCGTGATCTGGGCGCTTCCGACATCAAATAGCACCTCAGCCTTCGCCCCCGTATGGCCCTGATCAGGCGGGGCGCCAGCGTGGGACGGCGATGCTTTTGCGGCGCCCGCATTGCCCTGTTTCGCAACGGCCTGCGGCGCAGCCGCAGCGGCAATTTTGGCAGGGTGCGTCTTTACCGGCGCGCCGGGTGCGAGGCGGATGAAGTTATCCACCACGACCAGGTCACCCGCATGAAGTCCTGAGTTAACGACCCAATCCGTGCCGTTCCATTCACCGGTTTCCACCAGTCGCGGCTGCGCCTTTCCATCGGGGGTCACGGTCCACACGAACGCGCCCTGCTCGCCCTGTTGCACGGCTTGCTGCGGTACCGAGATGGCCTTGGTTCGCTCCGCTCCCGACACCTTCACGCGCACGAACTGGCCGGGCCGCAGGAGACCCTCTCTATTTTCGAACTCCGCGCGTACGAGATAAGTTCCGGTTTCCGTATTGAGCGAAGCATCGGAAAACGAGATATGTCCGTGCACCGGGAATACGCTGCCATCCGCAAGCACGATCTGCACATCCATTAGGCCGCGCGGCGGCACCTTGAGCGCACCCGAGTTCGTCTGGTCGCGTAACCGCAAGACTTCATTTTCAGAAAGCGTGAAATTCACCCACATAGGGTCCAATTTCGCGACATAGGTGAGCAAGCTGTTCGTGGTATCGATATACGAGCCGTTCTGCCTTTTGGCAAAGCTGGAAAGGCCCGTGACCGGTGACGTGATCGTGGTGTATCCAAGATTGAGCTGTGCGCTGGTCACATTAGCGCGCGCCTGCTCGACCGCGGCAGCGGCCGACTGTTGCATGCCGGTCGCGTCGTCAAGATCCTTCTGGCTCAACGCGTTCTTGGCCGCGAGCGGACGGACCCGATTGAGGTTGGCCTGCGCGGTATCGAGGCGAGCACGCTGCTGGTTGAATTCGGCCTGCGCCGCGTCCAGTGCCGCCTCGAATGGCTTGCGATCCATGCGAAACATCACATCACCCGCGCGTACCATCGAGCCTTCGGTATAAACCCGCTCGTCGAGAAAGCCATTGACGCGCGCGCGTATCTCTACTTGCTGGGAACTTTCGGTCTGACCCACGAATTCAAACTGCACCGGCACGTCGCGCAGCGACACGGTAAGGATGCCGACCTCGGTGGGTAAAGCGGCTGCGGCTTCTGGCTTGCTCCCACTGCATCCGCACAACGATGCAGATAGAAAAGCCACGGCAACATAGGCAGGTAGTCTGCGCATCATTCAGACCTTCTTACCGGCAAGAATTGCCAACGTGCCACAGCACGCCCTCTGGCTTCCCTTTGGCGTCGGACAAAGGGCTGATGACCACAATGACTTGAAAAAGCTACGCACCGCATCCCGCATTCGGTCGATCGGACCGTAGTTTTACGTAGAGCTGCATGCGTTCTATTACTGATCAATCCGACTGAATCTTCATGGATGGCTTGCCAACCGACATCGATAAGCCATGGGCAACGAAGCTCCCTACCCCTTTCGATCGCTGCCTATATCACACCATTCGAGTGAGCTTGAGAATCGTAAATTTACTGCTTGGCGGAGCGCGTCCCGATGTCTTGCGAGCGCGTCCGTCTTAGCCGCCCTAAGCGAACCAGCCCAGGAACGAGCCCCGCCGACTGCAGGTAAAGGCCGCCGCCCCGATCCAGTGGGGGTGTAGACTTTTTTCGCCGGTATGTCTGAGGGGTTTGCGAGAGACGCAGTACTGGGAATCCAGGCGACTTCCTGCGATGTTCTTTTACCTGCGATGGGCGAATCGCGGTTTGGATGATCACCAGGAGTATTCGCGACCATGCGACATCCTTCATCGACGAACGCCGCCGCGGGTCACCTGCTCTCACTCCCGGATTGGATTCACGGATATCGCAGGGAATGGATCAAGCAGGACCTGATCGCGGGCGCGACCGTTGCCGCCATCGTCATTCCGAAAGCTCTGGCCTATGCAACCGTCGCGGGACTGCCCGTGCAAGTCGGGCTCTATACGGCGTTCCTTCCGATGGTCATCTACGCGCTACTCGGTTCGTCGCGGCCACTCAGCGTGAGCACCACCGCAACGATTGCAATCCTTTCTGGAGCCGCCCTTGCTCGAGCAGCGCCAGGCGGAAGCGAGGCCGACCTGCTTGTAGCCTCAGCAACCTTGACCTTGCTCGTCGGAGCCATCCTCACGCTCGCCGCGCTCCTGCGCCTGGGCTTTGTGGCCAACTTCATCTCCGATCCCGTGCTGACCGGCTTCAAGGCGGGCATTGCGGTCGTCATCGTGCTCGACCAGTTGCCAAAGCTCCTCGGCATTCAGTTTCCCAAGGGCACGTTTTTCCACAACGTAATGGCTATCGCGAGTGGCCTTCCGCACGCGTCCGTGGCGACCATGGCCGTGGGGCTCGCAACCATCGTCATCCTTGCGGCGATTGAGCACTACGCGCCCCGCGCACCCGCGCCGCTGATTGCCGTGGCAGGCGGAATAGGCGCCGTGGCACTATTCGGCCTGCGGTCTTACGGTGTCGACATCGTCGGCCATGTACCGATAGGTCTACCTTCCGTAACCAAGCCGGACCTATCGCTCATCGAGTCACTCTGGCCCGCTGCCGCGGGCATCGCGCTCATGAGCTTTACCGAAACGATCGCGGCTGGACGAGCCTTCGTCAGGAACGATGAACCTACGCCGCAACCCAATCGCGAGCTGGTGGCGACCGGCCTATCCAATATCGGCGGTGCGCTGCTCGGATCCATGCCGGCCGGCGGAGGCACCACCCAGACGGCGGTAAACCGACTTGTCGGCGCACGCAGTCAATTGGCAGCACTAGTCACCGCCACCGCCACCCTCGGCACCATGCTGCTCTTGGCCCCCTTCATTGGACAGATGCCGCACGCCACGCTCGCGGCGGTGGTCATCGTGTATTCGATCGGCCTGATCAAGCCCGCGGATTTCCGCGCGATCATCGCCGTGCGACGCACGGAGTTCATATGGGCGCTGGTAGCGTGCGCAGGTGTCGTGCTGCTCGGTACATTGCAGGGGATCCTGGTGGCCATTGTCGTGTCGCTGGCGGCACTCGCTCACCAGGTTTCCAACCCCCCGGTTTATGTGCTGGCCCGCAAACCAGGCACGACGGTGTTCCGCCCCGTATCCGTCGATCACCCTCTCGACGAGATGTTTCCCGGCCTCCTGCTACTGAGGCCGGAGGGGCGCATTTTCTTTGCCAATGCAGGACACCTTGGCCAAAAGATCCAGCAGCTCCTAGGCCAGGCGAATGCCCGGGTCGTCGCACTACATATGCGCGCCGTATTCGACCTTGAGTACACGGCGCTCAAAATGCTGATCGATGCGGAAAAGAAGCTTTCGGCGCAGGGCATTACGCTCTGGCTGGTCGGCCTTAACCCGGGTGTGCTGACCATGGTGCAGCGATCGCCGCTGGGCGCGACCTTGGGGAAAGACCGCCTGTTCTTCAATCTAGATCAGACCGTGGCCGCATGGCATGCGCAAAGCGCGGCGAGCGTCACCCCGATCACGTTCCGCGACGCCGTCTGAATCTTTCGCCGCTGTTGTACGGTCACGCGGGAATTCGCAGGCAATGGCGGCCTTACGGGTGCTGCACAAACCGAGGACGAGCATCCCAGCCGGAGTGTGGCCGTTCTTCCGATTGCTTCGATTATGTGACATCGCTCATTTTGCTGTGCATGACACGTGAATTCGTCGCGAGCAGGCCAGTCGCTCTGGAACAAGCGCTTTCATGCGCTATTTATCGCTCGCTGAGTTCACGCCCTCTTGATCGATCCGAGAGCAGTGTTTTGCAGAGTTATGGGGAATAAACGATTGCTTTTGCAGGTGCGACAAACACGGACCGGCTAGAGATCGTGCGCTCGTAGGCCGGATACGAAACTCCTTGACATCGAAGGGTGGAGGAGGAATCCGATGGCCGGCACCAAGAAGATGACCATGATGCAGCTGACCGTGCTGGTCGCTGTGAACATGATGGGCTCCGGCATCATCATGCTGCCGAGCCAACATGGCCAAGGTCGGCGCGATCTCGCTGCTGTTCGTGGGTCGTGACGGCGATCGGCTCGATGGCCATCGCCTACGGCTTCGCGCAGGCGGGCCTGTTCAATCAGCGCGGCCCGGCGGCATGTCGGCCTACGCCGAAGACGCCTACGGACAAGGCCGGCTACTTCTGACGTCTTCCTGCTCTACTTTCGTTTCGCTCGCGATCGGCAACGTCGCGATCGCGATCTCGGCGGTGGGCTATCTCGCGATCGTTCTTCCCCGGAATGTCGTGCCACGCCGATCGCCACCTGCATCAGCGTGATCGGGTTGCTCTGGCTGACCACGCTGGCCAATTTCGGCGGACCCCGCGTCACCGGGCAAGCATCGGCTCGATCACGGTGTGGGGCGTGATCATTCCGGTCGCCGGCTTTCCATCATCGGCTGGTTCTGGTTCAAGGGCGACGTTTCATGCAGGCCTGGAATCCCAAGGGACTGAGCCTGGGCGAAGGTGTGGACTCGAGCATCTCGCTGACGCTGTGGGCGTTTCTCGGCATGGAGTCCGCGGCGCAGAACTCGGACGCGGTGGAGAATCCGAAGCGCAACGTTCCGCTTGCCTGCATGTTCGGCACGCTCGGTGCAGCCGTCGTCTACATCCTGTCGACGACGGTGATCCAGGGCATCGTACCGAATGCCGAGCTGGCCGAGTCGACCGGCACCGTTCGGCCTCGCCTACGCGGAGATGTTCAACCCGACCATCGGCTCCAGTCATCATGCGCTTGGCGGTGACTGGCCTGCCTGGGTTCGCTGCTCGGCTGGCAGTTCACGATCGCGCAGACGGCCAAGACGGCCGCCGAGGGGACGAATGTTTCCCGAAGTTCTTTTCGAAGATCAACGGCATGGGCGCACCGGTGATCGGCATGATCGTGATGGGCAGTCGTGCAGTGCGGGCTGGCGCTGTCGACGATCTCGCCCTCGCCTGAGCGAGCAGTTCAGCGTACTGGTCAATCTCGCCGTCGTCACCAACGTCGTTCCCTACATCATTTCGCTGTCGGCCTGATGATGATGATGCGCAAGGCCGGTGTCGACGCAGCGATCTATCAAGCGCAACACCTTCGTCGCCGCTGGTCGCGATGCTTTACATCGACCTATGCGATCTACGCCTCGGGCAAGGATGCCGTGCTCGGCGGCATGATCGCGATGGCGCTCACCTTTGTGATCTACGGCTTCCTGGCACCGCGCTTCCCGCCTCCGGTGGTGGTCGATCAAGCGCGAACTGCCTGACGCACTGGCAGGCGGAACTGAGGAGAGGCACATGCAGATCGCCCGTTTGATGGCAACCAAAAAATTCACCTGGTCGTTGATGTTGCTGATCGCTGCAGCCATGGCGCCGTCGATGCTATGCGCACAAACGCAAGCTCCGGCAGCGAGCACGCTGGATCGAATCCGTGCATCGGGAAAAATCACGCTCGGATACTACGCAAACGCCAGGCCGCTCTCCTTTCAGGACGACTCCGGCAAGGTCGATGGCTACGCCATCGCCCTCTGCCGATTGATCGCTGCGGACGTGCAGTCGAAGCTAGGCCTGCCCAGTCTCGACGCGGTGTTTGTCCCCGTCGATGCGACCGAGCGATACAACGCCGTGAAAGATGGGCGCGTCGATCTGGTCTGCGGACCGTCTGAGCCCACCCTGGCGCGTCGCGCCGACGTCAGCTATTCGATACCTGTCATAAGCAGCGGTATAGGTATCCTGGTCCGCCGGGATGCGCCCGCCGCGTTCCGCGACCTGCTTGAAGGTCGCGAAACGGCCGCGCGGCCTCTGTGGCGTGGTTCGCCCAGGCTGCAGGTTCTCGAGGAAAAGCGTTTTGCCGTCATCGGAGGCTCCACGGCGGAGCGCCTATTGGCCGAGCGAAGGGCTGAGCTTAACGTCAATGCTTTTATCTCCGTCGTTCCCGATCTTGCCACCGGCATTCGACAAGTCGTCGACCGGAGATCCGATGGGTTCGTCGCCGATCGAACCGTACTCCTGGATCTGGCCCGGCGCGATCCCTCCGGCAGCCAGGTGGTGGTGCTGACTCGAATCTTCGATCGCGAGTCGCTTTCCTTTGTCTTGAGCCGCAATGACGAGGACTTCCGTCTGCTCGTGGACACCACCCTGAGCAGGCTGTATCGCTCCGGGAAGATCGACGCCATCTACGAACAGTTTTTCGGTGAACCGGATGCGGCGATGCGCGAATGGTTCCGCAAGACGGCGCTGGCGGACTGATTCGCCCCGGATCAGCGTGACCACGCGATCCGGACGACTCCAATCGGCGAGGGTTTAGTAATGCGCAAACGATCGCATCATCTGGCGGGACCGAGCCTCTCAGCACGCCACTCATTCCTCGCGTTGACCTTCGCGCTGATGGCGTGCATGGCAGCACCGACCGCGCTGGCCCAGTCGACGGATTCATCTGCCGATCTAAAGGCAGAGATCGCGCAGATGCGCCAGCAAATGCAGCAGCAACAACAGGTGATGCAAAAAATGCAACAACGCCTGGATGAGCTGGAAGCAAAGGAAGCGGCCCCGAAGCCGCAGGCGACCGCGCAAGCCCCTAGCCAACCGCCGAAGCCTGCTTTGGTCACTCCGACCTCAGAACTCGAGGCGGCCAAGACCTCGCAATATCACCCGCCGTCCGCGCTGGCTGGTGTCGCCGAGCCTCTCCCGGGGGGCTACGTACGCCTGGGCGACACGGGAAATCTGCTCAAAATCGACCTGGTAGCGCAGGTCGATGCCATGGCGGATACCACCTATATGGGCGCGCCGGACTTGTTTGTGCCTTCATCCATCCCGGTGCGTGGGGCACCTTACTACGGCACGGGCTGGCGCTCGAACATGAGCGCGAAGCAGAGCATTTTCCGCATGGATTTTCGCCGTGACACCGATTACGGCACGTTGAAGGTGGTCTACAAGAACAACTTCTTCGGCAGCGGAACCGGCGACATGCCGTATAACCTCCAGTACTTTTATGGCGAGCTTGATAACGAGCGCTTTACGCTCCTGGCGGGCTACAACATCTCGGCCTTTACCGATATCGACGTGTTTCCCAACACGCTCGACTACGAAGGACCGAACTCCTTCACCTTCAAATACGGTCCGCAGATCCGCTTCTCGCCGATCCTCTATAAGCATGGCGATAGCTTGTTGACGCTGCCGCTGTCGATGGAGAAACCGAACGCCGACATCACGACCATCGAGGGCTTCAATACGTATTCCCGGCGGCCGGACTTCGTGTTCGGGCTACGCTGGGAAGCGCCTAGCTGGCATATCCAATGGGCCAACCTGTGGCGCGACCTGCGGGTGGAAAGCGCAACGGCACGCACCCGAGGCACCAACGGCTACGCCACACAACTCACCGGCAGCACCAAGCTTTTCGAGCGTGACAGCGTGCAGGGCTGGGTCAGCAATGGTCGCGGGTATGCAAACTTCCTGCAGGACATCTCCGGCCTGGGCCTGGATGCTGCGTTCAATACTCAGGGTGACCTGAGGGGGATCCGGGCCCGCGGTTGGGGTGCCGGCTACACCCACGGCTGGAGCAGCGATCTCAGCAGCAGCATGTCCTACGGCTACCTTCGCATCAGCCCCCAATCCAACCTGCTGCTCAACCAGACCCTTCCCAAGAGCACCAAGTTCGCGTCATTCAACCTGGCCTGGCAGTTCAGCGAGCGCGCCATGGTCGGCATCGAATACCTGTGGGGCCAGAACATCGACCTGACGGATGCGCGCGGCCAGGGCCAACGTATACAGACGACACTGCGCTATGACTTGAATCCGTGACTGCGGATGACTTATGCCAGATCCGCTAACCCCTCGCCGTCTCATCATCGACGGATCGGCGCGACCGGTATCTCTGCCATCTCCACGTCGATCGAAGACATCCTCTACGCCGCCCCGCGAGAGATGCGGATGTCGATGAAGAAAATTCCAACCCGGCCACGGGACTTCCCGTGAAAACCCATTCCGAGGTGCCATGCCATGCTCGAACGTCGCAACCAGCGCCAGAAATTCCGCGCGCTTCTGGTCCATGCCAAAGCGGGTTCCCTCGATAGTGCCGGAGGCCGGGCCTGTCGAACCCTGGTGGAAGAATTCGCCGATCGCAATATCGAGACCGTGATGGCCGCGGCGCTGGAAGATGCCCGCGCGACCATCGTCTCGGACGCCGCCATCCACGCGATGTTGATCGACTGGTCGCTACCCGACGACAGTGGCAAGGCTGTCGACAATTCGGCGGCCACTGGCCTGATCAAGTTGATTCGTTCGCGTAACGAGAACGTGCCGATCTTCCTGCTGACCGAGCGTGACAAGGCCAAGACGCTCAATGTCGAGTTGATCCAATCCATCAACGAATTGGTGTGGCTCCTGGAAGACGTTGCCACCTTCGTGTGCGGGCGCGTCCAGGCCGCCATGCATGTCTACTTCAACACGCTGTTTGGCCCCTTGACGTCCGCACTGCAGACCTTCAACCAGGTGCACGAATATTCATGGCATACGCCCGGCCATACCGGCGGCACAGCCTTCCTGAAGCATCCGGCTGGCCGTGCGTTCTATGATTTCTATGGTGAACATGTTTTTCGCACCGACCTCTCCATCAGCGTCGGCGAGCTCGGCTCGTTGCTCGACCATAACGGGCCGATCGGCGACAGCGAGAAGTACATTTCACGCATATTCGGCTCGCACCGCAGCTACACCGTAACGAACGGCTCATCCACGTCCAATCGCATCATCTTCATGGCGTGCGTCGGGCGTGACCAGGTCGTTCTATGCGACCGAAACTGCCACAAGTCCATCGAACACGGCTTGACCCTGACGGGTGGCATACCGCAATACCTGGTGCCATCTCGCAACCGCTACGGCCTGATCGGACCGATTTATCCCGAGCGCTTCGGCGAGGCAGCCATTCGCAAGGCCATAGCGGCAAATCCACTCGCCAAGCATCTCAAGGACAAGAAGCCGGTCTTCATGGTGGTGACCAACTCCACCTATGACGGCCTCTGCTACAACGTCAAGCGCGTGCAGCAAGAGGTGGGCAGCTGGCTGGATCGCGTGCATTGGGACGAGGCCTGGTACGGCTATGGCCGCTTCAATCCTATGTATGCGGGGCGGCTGGCCATGCACGGCGAGGCGTCGGAACACGACCCGAAGGGACCTACGGTCTTCACCACCCATTCGACCCACAAATTGCTGGCCGCGTTCTCGCAGGCCTCGTACATCCATATCCGCGACGGCCGCAATCCGGTTCCGCATGAGCGCTTCAATGAGTCGTTCATGATGCACGGCTCGACTTCACCGTTCTATCCGATCATCGCGTCCAATGAGATTGCCGCGTCCATGATGGACGGCATCGGCGGCACGGCGTTGACGCGCGAGAGCATCGATGAGGCCGTCACTTTCCGGCAAGTCGTGGGACGCCTGCGCCGCGACTTCGAGAAGAAGAAGGAATGGTTTTTCCGCACCTGGAATCCGGACAAGGTCAAAGATCCCAAGAGCAACAAGCGCATCGCGTTCGAAGACGCGCCGCAAGAGCTTCTGGCCACGGATCCGGAATGCTGGGTGATGCATCCGGGCGATACCTGGCATGGCTTCGACAAACTCGAGGACGGCTATTGCATGCTCGACCCGATCAAGGTGTCGGTACTGACGCCCGGCGTCGAGGACGATGGCTCGCTCGGCAAGACGGGTTTTCCGGCTTCATTGCTCACGGCTTATCTGCATGCGCGCGGTATCGAGGCCGAGAAGACCAGCGACTTCGCCGTATTGTTCCTTTTTTCCATCGGCATCACCAAGGCGAAGTGGAGCACCTTGCTGACGGCGATGCTGGACTTCAAGCGCGACTACGACCTGGATGCCTCGCTCTCGCGGGTCATGCCTTCCCTGGTCAAGAGTCATCCGGCTCGCTACGAGGGGCTTGGCTTGCGCGGCCTCGGCGATCAGATGTTTGTCGAGCTGAAGAAGAGCGGCCAAACCAGTCACCTGCAGAAGGCCTATTCGCAGCTCCCAGAGATCAAGATGTCCCCGGCCGATGCCTACCAGCAACTCGTGCGCGGGCAAGTGGAGCGGGTGGCGCTACCCGCGCTTGCGGGGCGGGTACTCGCCACCAGCATCGTTCCCTACCCGCCTGGCATCCCGATGGTGATGCCCGGTGAGTCGGCCGGCGCGGCGAACGGACCACACATCGGCTATCTGAAGTCCCTGCAAGGCTGGGACAGGCGCTTCCCGGGCTTTGGCCACGACACCCATGGCGTCGAAGCGGAGGATGGTGAGTATTACGTGCAATGCCTGAAATCGTCTTGATCTCGGGCATGCCTGGCAAGGAGATGCCTCGGGCGACCTGCTGACCATGGATTGCCGTGCGCCAGCCCGCCCCATCACGGCTTCGCGACAGCTCTTCCGAATTTGAGGATAGACAACATGTCGATGAACAATCCCTGGTTGCTTTACATAACGAGCGATCCGCCGGATGAGGGCTCCGCCTTCCGGCTGGCGCTTGAGCGCATAGGCAAGGCCATTCAGGCCCGCGGAATCGAAGTGATGCGAGCATTGACCTGCGAGGATGGGCTCGCCATTGCGAAAGGCTCCGCTACCTACTCCTGCGTTGCCGTCGATTGGGACCTCGGGGAAACCGCTGAAATGAGCGAAAGCGCGGTGCTCAAGATCATCCGCGCGGTGAGAGAGAAATCACTGAGGATTCCGATCTTTCTGCTTAGCCGGGGCTCGACTATCCAGGACATTCCGCTGAGTGTGATCCGCGAGGTCCGCGAATACGTGAACCTGGTGGGCGAGACGCCGGACTTCCTTGCGCGTCGAATTCAGTTCGCCATCGACAATTACCACTCCGATCTGCTCCCGCCCTACTTCAAGGCGCTGAAGAAGCTGACCGAAGAAGGCACCTACCAATGGGATGCGCCCGGCCATATGGGCGGCGCTGCCTACCTCAAGCATCCTGCCGGTGCCGAGTTCCATCGGTTCTTCGGCGAAAACATCATGCGCGCGGATATCGGCATATCCAATGTCGAGCTCGGCTCCTGGCTCGACATCGAAGGGCCGCCCGCGGACTCGCAGCGCATGGCAGCGCGCATATTCGGCGCCGACTGGACGCTCTATGTGCTCGCTGGTTCATCGGCATCCAATCGCATTGTGGTACAGGCGGCCATTGGGTCGAACGAAATGGTGATCGCCGATCGTAATTGCCACAAGTCGCTCAATCACGCCATGACGCTGTCCGGGGCCCGACCGGTGTATTTCCAGCCGAGCCGTAATGGCCTCGGCATGATCGGTCTGATTCCACCCAAGCGATTCACCAAGGAACATATCCGCTCCCTGATCGCCAAATCACCGCTGGCGGCGGGCGCCAATTCCAAAGACCCGGTCTACGCCGTGGTCACCAACCCGACCTATGACGGCATCATCTACAACGTCGACAAGGTGGCCGAGCTGCTCGCCGACAGTGTGCCCCGCATCCACTTCGACGAGGCGTGGTACGCCTACGGCAAGTTTCACCCGATCTACAAGCATCGCTTTGCGATGGGCGTCCCTAAAGACATGAAGAACCGTCCGACGGTGTTGGCAGTACAGTCAACGCATAAGATGCTTCCCGCCTTTTCCATGGCTTCCTATATTCACGTCAGCAATAGCAAACGTGGTGAGCTGGCGTGGTCGCCACTCAAGGAAGCCTTCATGATGCATGGGACAACGTCGCCGTTCTATCCCTTGATTGCATCGCTGGATATCGCCACGGCGATGATGGACGAGCCGACCGGAAGCGCCCTGCTTCGCGAAACCATCGGCTATGCCGTTGAGTTCCGACAGGCGGTGGCGTCGGTGGCCAAGCGTCTGAAGAAAGATGACGAGTGGTTCTTTTCATTATTCCAGCCGGACACGGTCAAGGTCGGTGGCAAGAACGTGGAGTTCTCTGCGGCATCGGCTGAGGCGCTGGCGAACGATCCCAAATGCTGGACGCTTCGGGTTGGCGAGACCTGGCACGGCCTGCCCGATGATGTCGTGGCCGATGATTTCTGCATGCTGGACCCTACCAAGGTCACCATTGTGTGCCCGGGAACCGATGCGCACGGCCGACTCGCCAAACGTGGCATTCCCGGTGCCATTCTCAGCAAGTTTCTGGATGCACGCAGGCAAGCCATTGCTCGTACAGGTGACTACACCGTCCTGGTTCTTTTCTCGGTGGGCACGACGCAGGGCAAATGGGGCACCCTGCTCGAGACACTACTCGCCTTCAAGCGCCTTTACGATCGCGATGCAAGCCTGGAAGAAGCCTTGCCCGATCTCGTGCAGGCTCATCCCGAGCGCTACCGCGACATGACGCTTCCGCAGCTTTGCGACGAGATGCACAAGGTCATGACGGATCTCGATTTGCAGGCGATGGCAAACGAGGCCGGCGAAGTGCTTTCCGAACAGGTGCTGACGCCGTCAGAGGCCTACCAGAAGCTCGTCCACGGCGACACGGAAGAAATTCGAATTGCTGATCTACCGGGCCGCGTGGCCGCCTTGATGATCGTGCCGTATCCACCAGGCATTCCTGTCCTGATGCCTGGCGAGCGTGTCGACGCCAAGGGCGGGGCCATCGTGAAATTCCTGAAGTCAGTGGAGGAGTACGGCAGGCGATTCCCCGGGTTTGGCCGCGAAGTCCAAAACGTCCACGCCGATGCCCATGGCGATATGTGGGTGCGCGTGATCGTCGAGAAGACGGCAACCGCCAAGGGAAGCAAGACCCACAAGAAGAGTTGAAACGCCGCTGCTCACACGTCTAGGGCCCCGCCATGATCGAGACGTCACGCATGGTTGCCGTCGCGCGGGAGGCTGGGGGCCTGGCATCGCCGGAGGTATGACTCTCATCACGCAGACCAATCACCGGGAACCCGCACAGAGTACGCAATCGGGAGTATCCATGGCGGCGCTACAGGCAAGGAAGATGGGTTTGGTTGGCGCATCTTCGCTCGTCGTGGCGAACATGGTCGGCACGGGCGTGTTCCTGCTACCGTCCAGCCTTGCCAGCATCGGCAGCATTTCGATTTTTGGCTGGATTATCTCGGCCATCGGTGCCAGTGCGCTTGGGCTCGTGTTCGCGCATTTGGGCATGGTTTCGCCACAGGCCGGTGGACCTTATGCCTACGCGCGTGACCACATGGGTCCGTTCGCGGCATTCCAGACCAATATGCTTTACTGGGGCGCGAACGTGATCGGCAATGTCGCCATCGCGATTTCGGTCACCGGCTACCTGGCGGTGTTCTTCCCGATTCTGAAGAGCCCATGGCTAGCGAATGGCTGTACGGCCTTCGTGATCTGGCTTTTTATCTGGCTCAATCTGCGTGGCGCGAAGGCGATCGGTGAATTCACGACCGTCAGCACGCTCGCCGGCATCCTCCCGATCGCCTTTGTCGGTGTACTTGGTTGGCATTGGTTTCGACCGGAAGTCTTCAGCGCCGGATGGAATCCGAGCGCCTTGCCCACTCATTCCGCGGTAGCCCAAAGCGCGTCTATCGCACTGTGGGCGTTTCTCGGCGTCGAGAGCGCCGCCGTCTCGGCAGGTGTCATCGAGAATCCCAATCGCAACGTACCGTTGGCAACCATCATCGGTCTGGTGATTTCAACAGCGATCTATGTGTCCTGCTGCACAGCGATCATGGGCATTCTCCCCAATGACGCGCTCAAGAATTCGGCCGCTCCCTTCGCCGACGCGGCGCGTCTCATGCTGGGCCCCTGGGCGGCCGTGACGATCTCTCTCGCCGCCATCTTGAAGGCGTCCGGTGCCCTCGTTGGCTGGATACTCATCGTTGCACAGTCTGCCCAGGCCGCCGCCACCGATGGCATGTTTGTTCGCCGGTTTGCCGTGACCAACGAACGAGGCATGCCTACGCACAATCTCGTCATCACCGGCGTGTTGATGACGGCGCTACTGGCCCTCACCACATCCCCCACCATTGCCAAGCAGTTTTCCATCATCACCAACGCGACCGTGGTGTTGATGGCGCTTCCTTACATCTACTCGGTCGTTTCGATGTGGCGCCTCAATCAAACCATCGAGTTGCCAACCTCAAGACGCCGGGTGCTGGTTATCGCCGGCGTGATCGCATGCTTGTACTGCGTAGGCGTGGTGGTGGGTCAATCCGATCTCCTGGACCGCAGGGCGCTCATCGCCCTCTTATTGACGACGCCACTCTTCGCGCTGATGAAGCGTCCGCAATAGAACGCCCGCAAAAGACTGACCGAGCGACTCCAGCCGCCTTGCAGAAGCAACCGCAGCCGTTCGGTCAGTTCCTATCTGGAACTGACGACATCAGGCGATCGAACGCACCACGCCACCATCAACTCGCATGGCGGCGCCGGTCGTCGCCGACGCTTGTTCCGAGGCAAGATACACGGCGAGGTTTGCCACCTCTTCCACCGTCGCCAGCCGCTTGATCAAGGACGATGGACGATGCGTCTGGATGAAGTCGCGCTCGACCTGCTCTTGCGAAACGCCCTGCTCTGCCGCGATCTTGCCGAAGAAGTCGCCGACACCTTCAGAGCGGGTTGGCCCGGGGAGTATGGCATTCACCGTCACGCCCGTACCGGCCAGCGACTCGGCAAGCCCGCGCGAAACGGCAAGTTGCGCCGTCTTGCTCATCCCGTAATGCACCATCTCCGCCGGAATCTGCAGACCCGACTCGCTGGATACGAACTGGATGCGCCCCCAGCCACGCTTGGCCATGCCCTGCGCGTAGTGGCGCGACAAGCGAACGCCGCTCAACACATTCACCTCGAAGAAGCGCAACCAGTCCTCGTCAGGAATATCGAAGAACGCCTTCGGCTCGAAGATGCCCAGGTTGTTGATCAGGATGTCCGCATCGGGAATCTTCGCGATGAGCCGCTGTGCGCCATCAAGCGTGCCCAGGTCAGCAGCCAGGCCGCTGAGCGTGGCGCCGGCGACGGCCGCGCGCACACCGGCAAGGGCCTCGTCGACGCGGGCCTGGGTGCGGCCGGTAATGACGACATGTGCGCCCGCGGCCGCGAGACCCTGCGCGATCGCCAAGCCAATGCCAGCCGTCGATCCGCTAACCACGGCTACCCGGCCGGTCAAGTCAATGTGCATGGGAGTTCTCCTGAAAGCAGTGGATACGCTGTTGCGCTCATCCGCAAAATGTGGCGTCGCTACTCCGCGATACAAGGGAGGCGATGCAGGAGAAGCGTTCTCCTCACGGGCGAGTTGCCTCGAGTGATTGGCGTCTAGCCAGGGTCGTTCACGAGCTCGCGACGTTCACTCGCCAGGTAAGAAAATTCTGACCCAGATCAGAGCGCAACGCGGAGCGGCATCGCCAGACTATGGCTCTCCGTTCCCGGCGCTCCTTGCGCAGGCACCCTTCCCATGCGATCCACAAACCCATCTCCTCCGCTACCTCAGCCGCTGACGACGCTGCTAGAGGCACCGCATCGGGCGATGTTCTTTGTGGGTGCCGCCGCACTTTTGGCCAGCATGGCCTGGTGGACGTGGGCGCTGCTGGCTTCGTGGCGCGGCTGGCCGTTCGTGCGCTATGCCATGCCGGTCGGCTGGGCCCACGGCTTGCTGATGCAGTACGCCACACTCGCTCCCTTCGTGCTCGGCTTTCTGCTGACGGTGTTTCCGCGTTGGCTCGATCTCGCCGCGGTGCCAAAGCGCATTTACGCCGCGGTCTTTGGTCTCATGTTCGGCGGCGCCGCGCTGGTGATCGCCGCACAGAGTGGGGCCCCCATCGTCCTGCCCGTCGGCCTGGCCGCCATGTTGCTCGGTTGGCTAACAGCGCTGTTCGCGCTCGGCTCACGGCTGCATCGTCATGGGTATCGGGATGTTTGCTCCGTTTCGGCTTACGCGGCCTTGGTCTTGGGTGCGCTGGGGCTTGCGCTCGCCCTGCTTTATGCCGTGGGTGGAACGCCGGCATTCATGCCGATCGCCATCGGCATCGGTACGTTCGGTTTGCTGGTGCCGGTGTACTTCACGGTAGCGCATCGCATGGTGCCGTTCTTTTCGAGCAATGTCTTGGCCGGATATCGTGTCGTACGCCCGACCTGGTCGCTGCTGGGTGTGTGGATACTGAGTCTTGCCCACCTCGCCTTCGACCTGCGCGATGCCCACGGTTGGCGCTGGTTGGCCGACCTGCCGCTGACCGCGCTGCTGTTATGGCAATGGCTGGCCTGGCAACCGTGGAAAGCGCGCGGACCGGGGCTGCTGACTGTGCTCTATATCGCGCTGGCCTGGTTGCCGCTGTCGTTCGGTTTGTTCACGGTCGATAGCCTGAGAGTACTGGCGACAGGCGCGGCCGGTTGGCCGCTGGCACCCTTGCATGCGCTCACCATCGGCTTCTTCAGCTCGATGCTGGTCGCCATGGTGACCCGCGTGACGCATGGCCATTCCGGCCGGCCGCTGGTGATGGGGCCGCTGCCGTGGATAGGGTTTATCGGCATGCAGCTCGTTGCGGTGATTCGCGTGCTGGCCGAATGTGCGTCGCGTCCCTTGCCGTACTACGTAGTGGCGGCCGCGCTGTGGCTGCTGGTGCTGATGCCGTGGGTGGCGCGCTCGTTGTGGATCTATCTCACGCCACGTCGTGACGGCAAGCCCGGCTGATCGATTGCACTATTCTCGGAGCATATCCATGCCGCTGTTCGCTACGGCCACCGAGGTCGGTATCGCCACGCTGATCGATCGTTTCTATGCCAAGGTTCGTGCGGACGAGCAGCTAGGGCCGATCTTCAATGGCGCCATCACGGACTGGACCGCGCACCAGCGTATCCTGCGCGACTTCTGGTCATCCATTGTGCTGCGCTCGGGCCGCTATCGCTGCAATCCCATGGGCGTGCATCGTGAGCTGCCACCGTTTCCGCAAGCGTTCTTTCAACGCTGGCTGGCGCTGTGGCGGGAAACGGCCCATGAGGTATTCGAAGCGTCGATCGCCCAGCTTTTCATCGGCACGGCCGAACGCGTCGCCCAAGGCCTCAGTCTCGGGATGAACCTGGGGCGGCTGTCGCTGGAGCACCCATCGCGCATCATCGAACCGCTGCATATCGTGTCGTAATGTCGCAGAGGCTTAGAGCCTGTCTAAAGTCTCCGCGTAGCCCGCGTTGAGCCCGTGTGCTCGCCAGGGAGCGGTGCGTGGCGCAGCGCCTGCACGCGGGGAGGCGCCATGGATGGCGCCGGCTTTGAGGAGCGAGGACTGGCAGTCAGGTCAAGCCGCGCGCCGGTTCCTGGCGGGCACACGGGCTCAATCCTTCGGGCCGGGTCTGTTTGCCCGCCATCCGGCGTCATCACTCGGTTGTGTACGGACGTACACGCCCTCGTTCTTCCTTGGCTGGCGCGCAAACAGATCCCGGCGTGGGCCACGCGGAGACTTTAGACAGGCTCTTTAGGCGTGTCGCCGCCCCCTTCCATGTAAGCGGGCCGCAGGCGCACACTATACAAATGAGAACCACTCGCATTTTTAGACGATTTGCGTTCATCCGCGCGCTGACGTTATGGGCCTGCCTCGGTATGGCGAGCGTGCTGCACGCAGCGGACACGCCAGCAAGCGTGTCGCAAACATGGCAGATGCTCGATTACCTCGCTACCGATTACGCCGGTGCGGTAAACAACGGCGCTGTGGTCAGCGCTTCCGAATATGACGAGATGCGCGAGTTCGCTCGTAATGCACGCGACAAGATTCGCGCGCTGCCACCCTCACCTGCGTCAGCCACGCTGCAACAGCAGGCGGATCAATTGGTGGCGTCGATTGACGCCAAGGCGTCGCAAGCGCAAGTGGCGCGCGAAGCGCACGCCCTGGCCGATGCGCTGCTACTGGGCTATCCAGTGCCTACCGCTCCTGCGCACACGCCCGATCTGGTACGCGGCGCCGCGCTCTATCAGGCCCAATGTGCGGCCTGTCATGGCGCCGGTGGCCGCGGCGATGGCCCGGTGGGACTCAGCCTCTCGCCGCGCCCGGTCGACTTCACTAATCAGACACGTGCCGATCAACGCAGCGCGCTGTCGCTCTATGAGGTGATCACCCAGGGCGTGGAAGGTACGCCCATGGCGAGCTTCGGCACCACGCTATCCAGCGATGATCGTTGGGCGCTCGCGTACTACGTCGGCACGCTTGCTTACCCCGGCGCAGCCAGCCAAGGTGAGCGCGCCTGGCATGACAATGACGCTGCGCGCAGCGATATCGCCTCACTCAGCGAGCTTTCCCGAGCACGCGTCACGCAGTTGTCCGACACGCTCGGTACAGAACAGGCCCGGCTGATCATCGGCTATCTGCGGGCGAATCCTGGTGCCGTTCAACAGGCGTTGACGGGTATCGCGCTCGCACGTGCCCGCCTCGCCACCAGCACAGCCGCCTATCGCGCCGGGAACGTGGACGAAGCCCGCCAACTTGCGTTGTCCGCCTATCTGGATGGCGTGGAGCCGATGGAGGCTCAGCTCAATACCCGTGACAGCGAACTACGCGCGCGTATCGAGACCGCCATGGGCGCGTATCGCACCGCGTTGTCGAACGACACATCCGGCGATGAGATCGCCGCGCAGGCATCGGCCATCGACACCATGCTGGCGCGTGCCGGCCAAGTAACGTCCGCGGCGGCGAGTAGCCCGCTGACCATCTTCCTTGGCGCACTGACCATTCTCGTTCGCGAAGGACTGGAAGCCCTCCTGGTCGTCGTGGCGCTGCTCGCCTTTCTGCGCAAAGCGGACCGGCACGACGCCACACGTTATGTCCATGCGGGCTGGCTGCTCGCCTTGTTGGCGGGCGCCCTGACCTGGGCAGTGGCCAGCTACGCCATTTCGATCAGCGGAGCGAGCCGTGAACTGACCGAGGGGCTTTCGTCACTGTTCGCGGCGGCAGTACTGCTAGGTGTCGGCTTGTGGATGCATCAGAAGAGCATCGGTGGGCGCTGGCAGACCTATCTGAAAGCCAAGATGGCCACGGCACTCGATCGCAAGTCCGCCTGGTTCGTATTCGGCCTGACCTTCATCTCGGTTTACCGCGAGGTGTTCGAGACCATCCTGTTCTATACGGCGCTGTGGAACGAAGGTCAGGGGAATTGGCTGCTGGCTGGCATCGCAGCGGGCGCCCTGATCCTTGGCCTGATCGCGTATGTGCTGCTGCGGACCAGCCGGCGGCTCCCGCTTGGCGTGTTCTTCTCGGTCAGCTCGCTGATCATCGCCGCGCTGGCCATCGTATTGACGGGCAAGGGCGTGGCCGCGTTGCAGGAGGCGGGCTGGACCGCAGTCACGGTAGCGCCGGTTCCTTCCATCGAGCTGCTCGGCATTTATCCCACCTGGCAATCGCTGCTGGCCCAGCTGGCGGTGGCGCTGATGCTCGCCCTCGGTTTCGCCATCAATCGGTGGCGGGCGCGCGCTGCCTGACCATCGGCCGCACGGAGCGGACGCCGCTCAACGGATCAACAGAGGCAACTTGTCCGGCTTGCCGTCCCATTCGGCGGCATTCGGCAGCGCAGGAATCTTCGTGGCGATGACCGGCCAGCTCTTGGCCAGCTCCGCATTGAGGGCCAGGTAAGACTCCTGCCCAGCCGGCACGTCGCCCTCGGCAAAAATCGCATCGACCGGGCATTCCTCGACGCACAAGGTGCAGTCGATGCACTCGTCCGGGTCGATCACGAGGAAATTGGGGCCCTCATGGAAGCAGTCCACGGGGCATACCTCGACGCAATCGGTGTGCTTGCAGTTGATGCAGTTCTCGGTGACGACGTGGGTCATTCCAGCGCTCCAGCGACCTGACTGAAAAGCCTGCCGGCCCGTAGCGAGCTTTCGCCCTGATCCGGGTCAATAAACCGGCAAGTGGTCACACCACCTTGGTCAGGGTAGGCCACTAGTCATTTGAAGACCGCGGCAACACGCCGCGAGCTTGTACCGCTATGATCGCAAAAAATTGATCCAAGTCATCGAAGTGCGTCGATTGATCAGAGCACCATCCATCCATTGAAAAGGTGGGGTTTGCATGTCTGTGACCGAGTACTACGACGACAAGGTCGTCCGCCTGTTCCTGCTTGGAGCGGCCGTGTGGGGAATCATCGGCATGTCGGTAGGGGTTTACGCCGCTGCCGAGTTGATGTGGCCGGCGCTCAATTTCGATATTCCCTGGCTGACCTTCAGCCGTATCCGGCCCGACCACACCTTTGGTGTGATCTTCGCGTTCGGCGGTTCGGCCCTGATGGGCACCTGCTACTACGTCGTGCAGCGCACCGGCCACACGCGCCTGGCGCTGCCACGCCTGGCCGAACTCACGTTCTGGGGTTGGCAACTGGTCTGCGTGCTGGCCATGTCGACCATGCCGCTGGGCATTACTCAGAGCAAGGAATATGCCGAGCCCGAGTGGTTCGTCGACATCCTTATCGCCATGGTATGGGTCTCGTTCGGCACCGTATTCTTCGCCACCCTCGCGCGCCGTCGGATCCGGCATATCTATGTCGCCAACTGGTACTACGGCGCCTTCATCATCGCGGTGGGACTGCTGCATATCGTCAACAACATCGCGCTGCCGATCAGCCTGACCAAGTCGTATCCGGTCTACTCCGGCGTGGTGGATGCGATGGTGCAGTGGTGGTACGGGCATAACGCGGTGGCGTTTTTCCTTACCGCGGGTTTCCTGGGCATGATGTATTACTTCGTGCCGCGCCAGGCGCAGCAGCCGTTGTGGAGCTACCGCTTCTCCATCGTCAATTTCTGGGCACTGATTTCCGTGTACATGTGGGCCGGGTCGCACCACTTGATGTACACGGCGCTGCCCGACTGGGTGCAGTCGGTCGGTATGGCGTTCTCGCTGGTGCTGCTGATGCCAAGCTGGGGCTCCGCCGCCAACGGGTTGCTTACGTTCAACGGCTCGTGGTCAAAGCTCAAGACCGATCCCGCCGCGAAATTCATGGTGATGTCGCTGGTGTTCTACGCCGCCGCCACCTTCGAAGGCTCGATGATGGCGATCAAGACGGTGAACTCGCTGTCGCACTACACCGACTGGACCATCGCCCACGTGCATTCGGGATCGATCGGCTGGGTGGCGATGATCACCATCGGCTCGCTCTATGCCATGGCACCTCGCGCACTGGGCCAACAGGCGATGTACTCGAACAAGGCCATGGAAGTGCACTTCTGGCTGCACATGACGGGCCTGTTGATGTATGTCGGCTCGATGTGGACGGCCGGTGTGACGGAAGGCCTGATGTGGCGCGCCACCAATGCGGATGGCTCGCTCACCTATTCATTCCTCGACAGCCTGATCGCGATCAAGCCGATGTACCTGATCCGCTGGATGGGCGGCTGCTTCGTCCTGTCGGGCATGGTGGTGATGGCCTGGAATCTTTGGCACACCGCAGCCGATGCGCGCGCCCACCTCATCAAGCCGATTCCGGTACCGATTCCCGAGCCTGAGCCGCACCAGGTGCCCGCCCCGCTACCGGCGGCAGGCTGAGGAGCGCACCCATGGCCTACAAACACTTCGAAATGATCGAGAAACACGCGGCGCTGCTGGGTGTCCTCACCGCGATCATGGTGTCCATTGGTGGACTCGCCGAGATCACGCCACTATTCATGGAAGCCCATTCGGTGAGGGCGCCCCTGGGCGTCAAGCCGTACGATCCGTTGCGACTGGCTGGCCGCGATGTCTACGTACGCGAGGGTTGCTATCTCTGCCATTCGCAGATGATTCGCGCGCTGCGCGCCGAAACCGAACGCTACGGTCATTACTCCATTGCCGAGGAGTCGGTGTACGACCGCCCCTTTCAATGGGGCTCCAAGCGCACCGGACCCGACCTCGCCCGCGTCGGCGGCAAGTATTCCGACCAGTGGCACCAGTTGCACCTGATGGACCCGCGCAAGGTCGTGCCGCAATCGAACATGCCCGGCTATCCATGGCTGGCGGAAACCAAGCTCGATGCGGCCGACATCCAGGCGCGCATGCGTGGCCTGCGCAAACTCGGTGACCCGTATAGCGACGCCGATATCGCCAGTGCACCCGACGCACTCAAGGACAAGACGGAAATGGATGCGCTGGTCGCCTACCTGCAAGGTCTGGGCGTCAAGAACGAACCGACGGCGGCGGCGAACGGCCAAACGGCCAGCGACGGAGGCGAGCCATGAACGAGATATGGGGTCACCTCACGGGCGTGATCATCGTCGTGATGATGTTTACCTTCATTTGCATCTGGGCATGGGCGTGGAGCGGTCGCCATAAAAAAGCGTTCTCCCGAATGGCTGAGCTTCCGATGGAAGATGAGTCGGCCAGTGAGAATCCGAAGGCGGGCGCCGACGCGAAGGATGCACAGCCATGAGCCTGTTCTGGTCGTTGTGGATCATGTTCCTGGTGGTGCTCAACCTCGGCATCACGCTATTCCTGTTCTTGTGGGCGCCAGGGGCCAAGATCCCCGTCCAGCAGGACGGCACCAGCGGCCATGTGTGGGCACACGGCGTGTTGCGCGAAGGTGTGCACAAGCTGCCGCTCTGGTGGATCGTGTTGTCAGCCAGCATGTTTATTTGTGGCTTCGCCTACCTGGCGCTGTTTCCGGGCTTTGGACGATTCAAGGGCCTGCTCGGCTGGACCTCACACGGCGAACTGGCCGCCGACGTGGCTTCCAATAACGCCCGGCTCGACGAGCTGATGAAGCGCTTTTCGCTGTATCCGATCGAGCAGCTTGCCGGCGATCCTGCCGCGCAGCAGCTGGGCCAGCGCCTGTTCCTGGACAATTGCGCGGCCTGCCATGGTCGCTCGGCAAACGGCAATCCGTTGCTTGGCGCCCCCGATCTCACTGACAACGACTGGCTCTATGGCGGCGATGGCAAGGCCATCTTTACCTCGATTCACGACGGTCGCGCCGGCGTCATGCCGCCATGGGCGAGCCTGGGCGAGGAAAACGTAAGGAACCTCGCGCAATTCGTATTGAGTCTCTCCGGCAGGCCACACGACGAAAAGCGTGCGGAGGCCGCCAAGCCTTTGTTTGCGACTTGCGCTGCCTGCCATGGCCCCGACGGCAAGGGTAACCAAGCGCTCGGCGCGCCCAACCTCACCGACCAGATCTGGCTGCATGGCGGTACGCTGACCGATATCGAAACGACGATACGCGAGGGCCGCCAGGGACACATGCCAGCATGGAGCCCACGCATGACCGACGATCAGATTCGGGTACTGGCTGCCTACGTTTATCACTTGTCGCATCCGGATCATGCCTACCCGCAGTAAGCCTTCGGCCAGTGCCACCTCGAGCTGGTATCGGCAGCCGATCTTGTGGCTTGGGGTGGCTGTCTTCGGGGCGTCCCTGGCTGGGTGCGCGTGGATGATCATGCTTGGCGCAAGACACGCTGATGAACCGGTGGATGCACCCCATGCCATCTTCGGCGTGCCTTCGAGTACCCATGGGCATCGGGGCGCAAAACCGTGAACACCTATGAGGCATGGGCACATCCGCTGCTGGCGGCCCAAGTGCTGCGCGAGCGGCGCGATGGTCAGAGCGAAGTCGCCTTGCGTGTCGATGGATTGCAAGGCGCGCGTCAGGTACTACGGCTGGAACAGGTCATTCATGCCCTCCCTGGCGTGCGACGGGTCAGTGTGGATGCGCTCGTCGCGGCGCGTGCGCGTGATCTGGGATCGCGATCGCACCTCCCTGCCCGCCCTGCTGCAAACCCTGGCCGCCATGCACTGTGCCGCGCAACCGCTGCGCAGCGATAGCATCGACGATACGCGCTCGCGCGAAGCGCACGACTTGCTCAAACGCCTGCTGGTCGCCGGCATGTGCGCCATGCAGGTGATGACGTATGCCTTCGTGATCTATATCGGCGTGGTGGATTTCGTCGACTTCACCACGCGCGGCCTGTTTCGCTGGCTGAGCCTGATATCCACCGCACCGGTCGTGTTCTATTCGGCGCACCCGTTCGTCAAAGGCGCACTGCAGGAACTGCGCAGTCGACGCCTGGGTATCCACGTTCCCGTCGCCGCAGCCGTATGGCTCGTGTTTCTTGCCAGCGCGATCAATACCGTGCGTGGCCAGGGTGAGATCTACTTCGATTCGGTAAGCATGTTCGTGTTTCTGCTGCTGGCGGCCCGTTACATCGAGCTTCGCGCCAGACATCGCAGTGGTGCCTTGGGTGACGCCGTGATCGATGGAGCGCCCTTGCTGGCCGAGCGTCTGCGCGCCAATGGCGAATTGGAAACGGTGCCGGCCATCGAACTACTGCCCGGCGATCGGGTGCACATCGCGGAAGGTGGCAGCGTACCCGCCGACGGTGTGCTGGAGAGTGAGTCGATCCAGGTGGACGAAGCCTTGCTGTCGGGCGAGTCCTGTCCGGTCACTCGGCACCGCGGTGATCCACTGGTGGCCGGCAGCGTTCTGGTCGGCGGACCGGCGCGCCTTCGGGTCGAGCGCAGTGGCGATGACACCGCAGCCGCACGCATCGGCGCCCTCAGTACGCGCACGCGTCTGGCACGTGAAGCCGCCACGCAGGTGGATGACGCTGAAGTGGGCCGCTTCGTCGCACGCGTGTTGTTGCTCACGCTTGGAACCGCCGCGGCGTGGCTACTGATCGATCCGTCACGGGCCTTCGAGTCGGCCGTGGCGGTGCTTGTCATTGCCTGCCCTTGCGCCTTTGCGCTCACGGCACCCAGCGCCATGGTACGGGCGCTAGGCATCCTCGCCCAGCGCGGCGTGCTGGTGGCAGACAGCGCCGCTCTAACGACCCTGGCGCGCGTCGACGTCGCCGTATTCGACAAGACGGGTACGCTGACCGTGCCCCACATCGATCTCGACGCAGCCACCCACGTACGTGCTGACCGCGTCACTGAGTGGCCTACGCTCGCCGCAGCGCTTGCCAGGGAGAGCTCACACCCCTTGGCACGTGCCGTGGTGCAGGCAACGTCGGCGTATCGGCCGGTGGCGGCGACGCAGGTCGAAGTGACGCTCGGCTCGGGCATTTCCGGCACCATCGATGGCCACACACTACGGCTGGGACGCGGTGCGTTCGTGCTCGAGGGCACCGAACCATCACTCTCTGCCGACGACTTGTGGCTCGCCGACGCACAAGGCCCCATTGCCGCGCTTCGTCCGCAAGAAGCCGCGCGCGACGATGCTGCACGCACACTCGATGCGCTGCGGGAAAGAGGCGTGGCAACAGTGATCGCCAGTGGCGATGCCGAAGGACGTGTCGCCCATACGGCCGCGGCCCTGAGCGTGGCTGAACACTACGCACGACAGACACCCACGGACAAACTCGCCCTGCTCGAACGCAAACGCCGCGAAGGCCACATCACGCTCGCCGTAGGCGACGGCAATAACGACGCCCCCATCCTCGCCGGTGCCGATGTTTCCGCGGCCCTGGCTTCAGGCACCGAGCTCGCCCAGGCGCATGCCGACTTCCTGCTGCTGCACGGTCAACTACACGGACTGGTGGTGGCGCGTGATGTGGCGTGCAAGGTACGCGACGTCATCGCCCAAGGCCGGCGCTGGTCGCTGGGATACAACCTTTGCGCCGTTCCCTTCGCGGCGCTGGGATGGGTGCCACCGTGGCTGGCAGCCATCGGCATGTCGGCGAGTTCACTGGTCGTGGTTCTCAACGCCTGGCGTATCGGTCGCGATAGTCCGCCGGCACCTGCGGTGCGCGCATGAACATTCTGCTGGTGCTGATTCCCGTCACCCTGCTGATCGTCATCGTGGCAGTCGCCCTCTTCTTCTGGGCGGTGAACCACCAGCAATTTGATGACCTGGAGAGTCCTGGCGTGCTGCCTCTTATGGAAGAGGCTGATCCCGCCGAGCGGCCTTCAGACAGCAGCGAGTCGCCCACTGACGCTGAGGAACCGCGACGCTGACGTGTGCAGTCTACGCCGCCGAGGAAACCAGCGCAAAACCCGTGTCGCGCAACGCCTCGACCTGACGCAGCTGCACCCGCCTGCCCTCAACAGAGACCCAGCCCTTCGCTCGGAACCGGCTGAGGACCCGGCTTACTGTCTCTGGCGCCAATCGAAGATGACTGGCCACATCGCTACGCGACATGGTGAGCTTGAATTCCGTGTCCGACAGGCCGCGCTGTCCGTGACGCTGGCCCAGGTCCAGCAGGAAGGCTGCCACCCGCTCGTCGGCTGTGTGATCGCCGGCGAGCCTGCTGACCATGCCAAGTTCCCGGCTCAACATGCGAAACAGATGCTGTTGTACCGCCGGCACCGTCGCCGCGAGATCGCTCATGGCGGGAAACGAGAAGCGACAGAAGGTTGACCGCTCCAGCGCGATCGCATCGCTTGGATAGCAGTCGGGATAAATGCCGTTGAGCCCCACCACCTCGCCAGGCAAATAAAAGCCGAGTACCTGCTCGCGGCCATCACGGCTGAACAGCGACGTCTTCACGCTGCCGGTGCGTACCGCGTAGATCGCGCGAAACGGCTCGCCCCGCCGAACCACATATGCGCCTTCCGCCAGAGGCGGCGCATGCTCAACGAGGCACTGCAGCGCCGCCAAATCGCGTTTGCCGTAACCCATGGCGGTGCATGCGCGGGAAAACGCACAGCTCCCGCAAAAAGCATGCGCATCGACATGACCGGTCGCCTCGCCAACTGATACCTGAGGAGTGAGCTGCATATCGATGCGTTGGCTGGTCTTGGAAGCAGAACAGTCTTGATGGGATACGCCATTCTATCCAGCGCAGCGTCCGCTTTTCGTCCTGCGTCCTCGTGCCACAGGCGTCGTTGGCAGCAAACACACCATCGCCCCCTGGCCTGAGCTTGTTGCCGCGCGGCGCAACGAAATCACCGGCTCGCTGGTCTGCGTCGCCGAGCTCGGGCGCCGATGTCATCGGCTCCCCGGCATCAGACTTGCCATTCGTATGGGCGCCGCGCTCGGTCGTTGAGGGAGGCTTCGAGTTAACTGGCAACCGGTTCCACGAGCGGGCCTCCAAAGCCGCCCTGCCGGGCGAGTGGGCGCCCCATGGCAATTGAACAAGACTATCGAATCCCAGCAATCCATTGACGCATACGAATGCCTCAGGACCAGGGCGGCAATCACTCCGGCCGGCTCGGGGCGATTCGGGGTGCAGCGCCAGCTTGCCTGGCCCCCGTTAGCGGGGTCACGGCCCACCTACACCTGATTGACGCAATATTCCGATACACAAATGGCCCGCCCCGGTGGAGAATGCGCGATCAATTTCTCCGGGGGATCGGGATCATGAGTCAGAGCAACGCTACGGCGTATCCCGTGACGCAACTGCTTACGGTCACGCGCAGCTTGGTAGAACTGACAGACCGCGCGGTGTCCGACAGCGAACTCTCGCATGCGGCCGCCGACGTACTGGTGTTCGCCGCACGCCAGGCAGCCAAGCTGGTGGAGGACGTCGTCGGCGCCCGCCTGCATGACGCTGCCGTTGCACACGCTTTGGCGCAGTGCTCCATCAGTACTGACCTGGATCGGGCCTATTCTGATCTCGAATGCCTGGCCGAAGCTGCCGGCATGATCCGCGCCCACGGCATCGGTTCGCAGTATCGGGCGCACCTTGCCTATCTCATGCGCTACGCCGCCGAATCGGCCTGCAGCGCCCTGGAACGTGCCGATCGTTCAATGGCCGGCGCCAACGTGGTGGCGAGCATGGTCGACATGCCCGCGGTAACCGTGCGCAACTGATCGAAGCAGGGTCGCACGCCTTCGTTTAACGGCAACGCCTGTTCGCCTGAGCTCAGCCACCCTTCTTGGAAGGTCTACCCGCTTGCTCCAGCGGGCCCACCTGCACGTGACCGACCCATCCGTCGAAGACGTTGATGGCAGCAGTATCGACCGCTTGTATCACGGCCTTGGCAGTGGGACAGCCAGTGGGCGCAGGCGCCTGCCGCGTGATCGCTCTATCGTCCTGCATACAGTAGCTGGCTCCGCTGTTGCTTAACCGGGTCAACTCGGCCATGCCCTGCGCATACCGCTTCTCCGCCCGCACCGCGGCGAAACTGTCGCCGTAGACGGGGCGCATCGTGGCAAGCAGCGCGTCGGCGGCACGCCGCTCCTCAGCCGTTGCACTCTTGTATGCCGTGTCATGCGCCAGCTTGAAGTCGGAATTGGACCGCTCAGACGCGAGCGCCAGCCAAGCTAGGGATGCTCTGATCAACTCTGCGCAGGCGTCACCGGTCCTGTCTGTTCGCAGACCACAGGGGCGTCGGCGCACGCGGGGAGAGGACATGGATGTCCTCGGCTTTGAGGAGCGAGGAAGGCAGACTGGCCGTCTGTCGAGCCGGCGCACCGAAGGGCTGCGGACAGACAGGACCGGCCCCAACGTATTGAATTCAAAGTGATGGGGTGATGTCCAGAAGGCCCGCAGGCGGTGCCGCGCGGCTTGGCAAGACGGCCAGTCTTCCCGGCGCCACGCAACACCGCCTGCGGGCCTTCTGGACATCATGACGCCTGCGCAGAGTTGATCAGAGCATCCCTAGGCCTAGCGGACGGTTCACCGGCTGCTGGTCGCCATTGAGCGCCATGATGCCAAGCACGTATTGCGCTGGCTTGCTGGCCCAACTCGCCGCCGTCGTGAAAAATTTCTGCGCTTTCTGATAGCGATGCGCGCCATACGATTGCGTGCCGAGGCAATAGTAATAATCACCCGGAAGGAAACGTTCTTCGCCACTCGTGCAGCTCGTATTGGCCAGGTCGGCATCGCTCGGGACAGCATCGCCGTCCTGTTCCAATGGCGTGCTCGCCGTCTGCGCCGCCAGCGGCAGCGGCGCCAGCGCGGCAACTGCACAACCGATCACCAGCCGCATCGGCCATTGCCGTTTCCATGGGTGCGTGTTCAAGAAGTTGCTCTCTCGATCGATGAAGTGGTTTGAAATCACGACTCATCGTAACGGACCGTGCAACGGTCGAGATGACAGCCTCCGCTCCGCGGCAGCGCTACATTTTCTTGCGCTCACGCGCGGCGTACCACATCGTGTTCAAAGTGCCGGCCCCGGAGGCATCGCCCCCCGAGTTGAACGACGACGTTCTATATCAGCGCATGCGTATCGCATCGACGAAGGTGCGCGATGGCAGGAGTCAATGGATTGACCACCAGAACGATCGTGGCCATGCGTAGAGGCGCTCAGGGCGCCGAACTCATCGTGGATCCATTTCCGGCGACCAGGAAATTTGGGTGGGCCGTTCCTCCTGAACGGTTTGCCACCCTGCGCGTCCGCACTCCGTTACGGACCCTAGCGCGTGCCTGGCGGCACGCTCCCCCTTTGCAGGAGGCTCCCTGGAACTCTCCACCACACCGAGTGGTGATGGCCCCCGGGTCAGAGCCGGCGACCCAGCATCACTCTCGCGAGACTGATGGCTAGTGTGCGGCACGCCACTGCGCGCCTCTATAAGACTTATCTGAAATCACGTAAAACCCGTCGCGCCGGCTAGACCCATGGGGACCCGTAAAATCCCTGCGTCGACGCTTGCCTTGGCATCATCAGCCACGCACGCAGGGCGGCGGGAAAGCGCGGCGTTCCATCCTGCCCGTTTGCTTTCTCGCGTCCTGAGAAAGCGAACGGCCAGGATGCGGGACATCGTCCCCTCGCTCGGCGAGAATGCCCCCATGAGCAAAGCCGCCCCCTGCCTACCGTGAGCCACACCCTGGACTTGCCTCTCGAGTCGCCCGTCGAACCGGGCCTGATGGTCATCCATGGCAACCGCATGGAGGACCTGCGCGACCTTCTGACGGCCTGGCTGGCCCGTGCACCGCTACGTCCGCTGGAAGACGAGCTGATGCTGGTGCAGAGCAACGGCATCGCGCAGTGGCTGAAATGGGCGCTGGCTCGTCCGGCCGGCGAGGGCGGCCTCGGCATCAGTGCGGCTATCGATGTGCAGTTGCCCGGCCGGTTTCTGTGGGCGGCCTATCGCAGTGTGCTCGGCCGCGAAGCCGTAGCAACGACGTCGCCGTTCGACAAGTCACGTCTGGCCTGGCGACTGTTGCGACTGCTACCCGAACACCTGCACGAACCCGATTTCGCCCCGCTGCGCGAGTTTCTCAGCGACGACCCGGACGAGCACAAGCGCTTCCAACTGGCCGAGCGGGTGGCCGACCTGTTCGACCAATACCAGGTCTATCGCGCCGACTGGCTCGCCGATTGGGAGCAAGGCCGCTATCAACTCCGCGACGACCTGCGCAGCCGCCATACGCCGCTGGGCGATGACCAGCGCTGGCAGGCCCGGCTGTGGCAGCTCGTGCTGGACGACGTGGGTGAGGAACGCCACAACCATCGCGCGGCGGTACATCATGCCTTCCTCGATCGGATCGGCAGCATGACGTCGCGGCCTGCCTCCTTGCCGCGGCGCATCGTCGTGTTCGGCATCTCCTCGCTGCCGCAGCAAACGCTGGAGGCACTGACCGCGCTGGCTCGTTTCAGCCAGGTGATGCTGCTGGTGGCCAACCCCTGCCGCCACTACTGGGCCGACATCATCGAGGACCGCGAACTGCTCAAGGCCAGCCAGCGGCGCCAGGCTGGGAAGCCGGGCCTACCGGCCGAGCCACGCTACGAAGACCTCCATCTACACGCCAATCCGCTGCTGGCGGCCTGGGGCCGGCAGGGTCGCGACTATATCCGACTGCTTGACGCCTTCGACAAACCCGAGGGCTACCGCCAGCGCTTCGCCGCCTGGAACCGCAGCATCGACCTGTTCGCCGATACCGATGGCCATACGCTGTTGCGTCAGATCCAGCAGGCCATTCTCGATCTGGAGCCGCTGCCGCCCCAGCTGTCGCAACGCAAAGCGTGGCACACCGACGATGCTTCGTTGCGATTTCACGTCGCCCACAGTCCGCAACGCGAGGTGGAAATTCTCCACGACCAGCTGCTGGCGATGTTCGCGGACGCGCGCCGCCTAGGCACCCCCTTGTCGCCGCGCGACGTAATCGTGATGGTGCCCGATATCCAGACCTACGCCCCGCATGTGCAGGCGGTATTTGGCCGGGTGCCCGCCGACGATCCGCGGCACCTGCCTTACTCCTTGGCCGACCAACCGTCGCGTGGTGCAGTACCTTTGATGGTGGCGCTGGAGCACCTGCTCTCGCTGCCGGACTCGCGCTTCGCGGTAAGCGATGTGCTGGACCTGCTCGATGTGCCTGCGTTGCGAACACGTTTTGATATCGACGAGACCGGACTGCCCACGCTGAGACGCTGGATCGAAGGCTCCGGCATTCGCTGGGGCCTGCACGGCAGGCAGAAGCAGAGCCTCGAATTGCCCGGCATCGAGCAGAACAGCTGGCGCTTCGGCCTGCGGCGCATGCTGCTCGGCTACGCCGTGGGCGATGCCGACACCTGGCAAGGCATCGCACCCTACGATGAAGTGGGCGGACTGGATGCGGCCATGATTGGCCCGCTCACCGGGCTTTTCGATCAACTGGAGCGCTACTGGCAGTTGCTGCGTGAACCGGGCACGCCGGCCCAGTGGCATGAGCGGCTGCAGATGCTGCTCGCCGACTTCTTCTCGGCCGACGATCCCGCCGACAGCGACCGACTGGCACGCCTGGGCGATGCGCTCGATGCCTGGCAGCAAGCGTGTACGGAGGCGGCGTTCGCGCAGCCCGTGCCGCTTGGCATCGTGCGCGAGCATTGGCTCAAGGCGATGGATGAAAGCCGCCTGTCGCAACGCTTCATGGGCGGCGCGGTGAGCTTCGGCACGCTGATGCCCATGCGTGCCATCCCGTTCCGCGTGGTGTGCCTGCTGGGCATGAACGACGGTGATTACCCGCGACGCCAGGCGCCGGTCGACTTCGACCTCATGGCGCAGCCCGGCCACGCGCGGCCCGGCGACCGCTCCCGTCGCGAAGACGATCGCTACCTGTTCCTTGAGGCGCTGATCTCCGCACGCGATGCGCTGTACATCAGCTGGGTAGGTCGTAACGTGCGTGACAACAGCGCGCTGCCACCCTCGGTGCTGGTTGGCCAACTGCGCGACTACGTCGCCGCCGGCTGGCATCGCGGTGGCGATGACGCAAACGATGCCTCGACCGGCAAAGCGCTAATGGAAGCCATGACGACGGAGCATCCGTTGCAACCGTTCAGCCGGCGATACTTCAGCGCCGATACGAATGCTCACGTGTTCACTTATGCGCGCGAATGGCGGCAGGCGCATCGCACCCACGTCGCTGCGCATGGCGACAACGCGTTGGCGAGATGGGAACCGGATGCCGCGCTGGGCATCGGCCAACTGCAAAGCTTCCTCAACCGGCCGGTGCGTTACTTCTTCAACCATCGGTTGAAAGTGCATTTCGCCGACCTGGAAGAGGAAACCCCCAATGACGAGCCGTTCGCGCTAAACGCGCTGGAGCGGCACGTCGCCAGCGCAACCGTGCTACGTGCTGCCGTGCAGGCGAACGATACGGACGAAGCCGTCGACGTTGCCGCGCGCCACCTCGCCGAACAGGGTTCCCTGCCGCCTGGCGGATTCGGCGAACTGCTGCGCGATACGCTGGCGCGGGAAACCCGCGAACTGGCCGCCACCTGGCTTGCGACCTGCCGGCGATGGCCACAGGCTGCCGACAAGATCGAGCTGCAGTACACCGCACACGGCGTTCGCATCGAAGACTGGCTGACGGATCTGCGTGTGGGTGACGAGACACACTTCGTTCGCCTGGAGCTTGCCAGTGGAAAACTGCGGCAAAAGGATGGCGGCCTTCGTCATGACAAGCTGATCGGCGCCTGGTTGATCCACCTGCTCGCTCACGCCCACGGCCTGCGCCTGCAGACGCGCGTCATCGGCGCCGATGCACAAGTGATTCTGCGCGTGCTGGATAAGGCCGAAGCGGCCATGTGGACCGACAGCCTGCTGGCAGCACTGCGCGAAGGCATGAATGCGCCGTTACCCATAGCCCGCAAAGCCGCCTATGCCTGGCTGCAGCATGCCCAGGACGAGAACAAGGCCCGCAAGCAGGCCGAACTCGCCTACGAAGGCAGCGACTTCAGTCAGGTTCCCGGCGAAGTCGAGGAGGACGCCTGCCTCGCTCGCGCGTGGCCAAGCTTCGCCCGCATGGAGGCCGCCGGATTTACGGCCTGGCTGGAGCTCTACCGCCCCCTGATGGATGTTGCCTCGCCGGGAGATGTCGCGTGAGCACAAGTGCACCGCTCCAACCACTGCAGCTGCCGCTGTATGACATCCAGCTCATCGAGGCGAGCGCAGGCACGGGCAAGACGTGGACCATTGCAGCGCTTTATCTGCGCCTCGTGCTGGGTCACGGTCGCACTGACGGTGAGCCATTGCTGCCCGCCCAGATCCTGGTGCTTACCTTTACCAAGGCAGCCACCGCCGAGCTGCGCGAGCGCATTCGTGAACGCCTGAGCGAAGCTGCCGAGGCGTTCCGTCACGATCACGCGTCCGACGACTTCCTGCGCGAACTCATCGCTGCCTATCCCGATGCCGACGCGCGCGCGCGCGCCGCCAGGCAACTCGAGCTGGCCGCGCAATGGATGGACGAAGCGGCCATCCACACCATTCATGCCTGGTGCCAGCGCATGCTTGGCCAACACGCCTTCGATAGCGGCCACGCTTTCGTGCAGGACACCGAGATCGACGAAAGCGAGCTGCTCGCCGAAGCCGTCCGTGATTACTGGCGCACGTACTTTTTCCCACTCGACCGCCACAGTGCGGCGGTCATCTCGCGCTGGTGGAAGAGTCCGCCGTCGCTGCTGAAGCCGCTACGTCCGCTGCTTCGTCAACCGCTGGAAAACCTGCGCCTGGACGGCAAGCCCCTGCCCGATCTGCTGCGCGCACTCAGTGAATTCAGCCGCAGCATCGACGCATCGAGCATGGCCGAAGCCAGCGCAAGGCAGCGCTGGCTGGAGAATGTGGAGCCGATTGAGAGCATGTTCGCCGCCGCATTGGATGCAGGTGCACTCAACGGCACCAAGATGAGGCGCGACAAGGTCATGGCGGAGCTGGCCCTGCTGGGCCAATGGTCTGCGGGACTGACCGATGCCGACGAGACCCTGAAGCGCTACACCCAATCCGCGCTGGCCGCCGCCAAGAACAAGAACGCCCAGCCGCTCGTCCACGACGCCTTCCTGGCTGTCGAAGCTTGCGTCGAGGCGCAGGCACGGGTCGCCCCGCTGCAGGCATCCATGCTGGCTCATGCCACCACCTGGGTGAGCCGGCGACTGGAACAGACCAAGCAACGTCGCGCCCAGCTCGGCTTCGACGACATGCTCAAGCGCCTTGACGGCGCATTGCACAGCCATGCCGGCGCAAGGCTGGCCGACACCATCGCCAAGCAATACCCGATCGCCTTGATCGACGAGTTCCAGGACACCGACCCGCTGCAGTGGCGCATCTTTCGCCGCATCTACGCCGGACGCGGGCCCACCGGCCTGCTGCTGATCGGTGATCCCAAGCAGGCCATCTATGGCTTCCGCGGGGCCGACATCCATACCTACCTGCGCGCCCGCGCCACGGCGCAGCAGCCAACCTGGACGCTCGACACCAATTACCGTTCCACCCAGGCGCTGGTGAGCGCGGTCAACCGCATCTTCGAGCACGCCGACACCCACACCGAGGGCGCCTTCGGCTTTGGACATGGCGGCAGCGCGCTGCCGTTCCATCCGGTCGCCGCGCGTGGACGAAACGATCGGCTCGTGCTCGATGGCCAACCGCTACCACCCATGCAACTGGCCGTCGAAGACCAAGCAGAAGCCATCAGCGGTTCGGCCTATGTGGACTTGATGGCCCGGCACGCCGCTGCCTACCTTGTGCAATTGCTGACAGCGGCACAGGAAGGACGCTGCGGCTTCATGGGGCAGGATGACCAGGTCACGCCATTGAAGCCAGGCGATATCGCCATCCTCGTGCGCAACGGCACCGAAGCCGCACGGGTACGTCGTGAAATGCAGCGGCGTGGTCTCAAGAGTGTCTATCTGTCCGATCGCGATTCAGTTTATGCCTCGGCCGAGGCCGCCGATCTGCTGCGCTGGTTGCAAGCCTGTGCAGATCCAGGGTCCGACCGCACCATGCGTGCAGCCCTGGCCACACCGACGCTGGGACAGAGCGACGCAGAGCTCGACCGCCTCAATCTCGACGAGCATCACTGGGAAGCCTGTGGCGAGCGCTTCCGCCAATTGCATGACACGTGGCAGCGCCATGGCGTGCTGGCCATGCTCCACGATCTGCTGCATGCCTTCGATCTCCCCGCTCACTTGCTCGTGCAGCCCGACGGCGAACGCGCGCTGACGAATCTGCTGCACTTGGCCGAGCTGCTACAGCACGCAGCCGCGAGCCTGGACGGCGATCATGCGCTGATCCGTTACCTGGCCGCGCAGATGGCCACGGCCGTCGACCCACTGGCGGAAACCGCGGAAGAGCAGATCGTGCGCCTGGAAAGCGAGGCCGCGCTCATCAAGGTGGTGACCATCCACAAGTCCAAGGGATTGGAATACCCGCTGGTACTGCTGCCTTTCGTCTGCTCCGCACGAGAGGTGAAACGCGATGACAGCTTCCTATGGCATGACGCGGAAGGCGAACCCCAGATGGATCTGCGCGCCGACGACGCGGCACGCACTCTCGCCGATCGCGAGCGCCTGCAGGAGGATCTTCGCCTGCTCTATGTCGCACTGACCCGCGCGCGCTATGCATGCTGGCTGGGCATCGCTGGCGTGGGCGGCGCCAGGACAACGCCTCTGCACAAGTCCGCTTTTGGCCATGTGCTGTCCGGTGGCGAGGCGATCCAGCCGGGCGAGCTGATGCGCCGCCTTGATAGGTTGCGTGGCGGCCATCCGGACCTGTCGATCGAGCTGCTGCTGCAGCCCGAGCAGCATCTGCTCAGGACCGCCGAGGAAGACATCGCCCCGCTGTGGGATGCGCGCATCTATACCGGCGGTGCCCAGGAACGCTGGTGGGTCGCGAGCTACAGCTCGTTGCGATATGCCGAAGCGGAACTTGTCCCGGTGCCCGCGCCGGAGACGGCAACGCAGGACGTTCTTATCGAGCTGGGCAGCGAGCAACCGGCCCTAGCAGAGTTCCTGCCCACCCACGCGCAGGGCATGCACGCTTTCCACGCCGGCGCTGAGGCCGGCACGTTCCTGCACGACCTGCTCGAATGGGCGGCCGACGAGGGTTTCGCAGCGGTCGCCGATGACGCCAGCGGGCTGGAAAAAGAAATCGCCCGACGCTGCCAACGGCGCGGCTGGCAAGCCGATATTCCCCTGCTATCTCGCTGGATGCCCGCCCTGCTTCGCACGCACCTCGCCTTGCCCGATGGCGTATCGGCCAGTCTTTCCGGCGTGGATGGCTACTACGCCGAAATGGAATTCTGGTTCGAGGCCCAACATGTCGACACGCTAGTGCTCGACCGGCTGGTCACCGCGCACTCGCTCAACGGCCAGTCACGCACACCGTTGCTGCCCGAACGCATCAATGGACTGCTCAAGGGCTTTATCGACCTGGTGGTCGAGTACCAGGGGCGTTACTACGTGATCGACTACAAATCGAACAAGCTCGGCAACGACGCCAGCGCCTATACACCGGCTGCGATGCGCGAATCGATCCTGCGCGAGCGTTATGACTTGCAGTACGCCATCTACACGCTGGCCCTGCATCGGCAGTTACGCGCGCGCCTGCCGGGCTACGACTACGACCGCCATATGGGCGGCGTAGCGTACTTGTATCTGCGCGGTATCGACGACGCCGGCCATGGTGTTCACCGGGAGCGTCTGCCATGGGCACTGATCGACGCGATGGATCGCCTGTTCGCCACGGGAGTTCGCGCTCATGCGGCATGACCCCAGGCTCGACCTGCTGGACCAGGCCACCGAGCGCGGCACCTTACGTGCTCTTGACGTCGCGTTCGCCCGCTTCCTCGCGGACCAGGATGCCGATGCCGCGGCCGTGCTCCCCTTGCTTGGCGCACTGGTGAGTCGGCAACAGGCCGACGGGCATCTCTGCCTCGATCTGGCATCGTGGGAGCCACTGGCCGAAGAGTTCGCGTGGCCATCGAGCTGGCGTGCACTGATCGCGACCGCCACCGCCGATCCCACGTCATTGACCCACTCGATACTCGTCGCCATGCCTGACGCGGGTGATCGCCCCGGTTCGCCCCTGGTACTCGACGGCCAGCGGATCTATTTGCGCCGTTACTGGCATCATGAGCAACGCGTGGCGCAGGCCATCAGCCTTCGTTTGAGCCAGTCACCCAGTGCGCCGCCACAACTGGCTGAACAATTGGCGCGCCTGTTTCCCGCCGAGGCCACCCACCTCCCCGACTGGCAACGTATCGCCTGCGCCTTGGCAGCACGCGGCGCCTTCACCGTCATCACGGGCGGCCCGGGCACGGGCAAGACCACCACCGTCGTGCGCCTGCTTGGCCTGCTGCAAACCCTGCAGCGCAACCACTCTCCCCGTCCGTTGCGTATTCGCCTGGCCGCGCCTACCGGCAAGGCATCGGCGCGACTGCAGGCATCGATCAGCGCGCAGATCGCACAGCTCGATGTCGACAACGACGTGCGCGCAACGATTCCCAGCCAGGTCGACACCCTGCATCGGTTGCTGGGTGCACGGCCGGATACCCGCCGCTTCCGCCACGACCGTAGTAATCCGCTTCACCTGGACGTACTGGTCATCGACGAAGCCTCGATGATCGATCTGGAGATGATGTCGGCTGTACTGGCCGCGCTACCTGATGATGCGAGGCTGATCCTGCTCGGTGATAAGGATCAGCTCTCGTCCGTGGAAGCGGGCGCCGTGCTGGGCGATCTCTGCCGCCGCGCAGAAACCGCGCACTACAGTCCGGCAACTGCCGACTGGCTGCGCCAGATTACGGGCGACGATGTCGATGCCTGGGTACGTGCCGACGCCGCTCCACTGGACCAGCACGTGACCATGCTGCGCCACAGCCACCGCTTCGGTGCCGAGAGCGGCATCGGCATGCTCGCGAAAGCAACGAACGAAGGTCATGTCGCCCGAGTTCGGCTGCTGCTGAACCGGCCCCATGGCGACATTGCATGGACAGACTCGGCCGCCGAAACGCAACGCCTGGCAGAACTCGTGCTTGAGGGCGGTGCCAAGCGCTTCGCCACACGCAGCGACGGCCTCTCTCCCCAGGGCTATCGCCACTATCTTGAATGGGTGCGCCGTGAGCGTCCTTCCGCTGATGCCGATGCGACGGCCTTCGACACGTGGGCACGTGGCGTCCTGCTGAGCTTTGGCCGCTTCCAGCTGCTGTGCGCGCTGCGCCAGGGCCCGATGGGCGCCGAGGGGCTCAATCGACAGGTGACCGACATCCTGCACCGCGCCGGACTGATCGACGCGAGCCGTGAATGGTACGAAGGACGCCCCGTGCTGGTGACACGCAACGACTACAACCTCGGTCTGATGAACGGCGACGTCGGTATCACGCTACGCGTGCCTGACGAAAACGGCAGGCTGCATCTGCGCGTGGCATTCGAAGTGGCGGGCGAGGCGAATGATGCCAATACTCGCATCCGCTTCGTCCTGCCCTCGCGCCTGGGCGAGCGGGAAACCGTCTATGCCATGACCGTGCACAAATCACAGGGCTCCGAGTTCGACCACGCTGCGCTGGTCCTGCCCGATGAGCCGAGTGCGGCACTTACGCGCGAACTGCTCTATACCGGGATAACCCGTGCACGGCGATGGTTCAGCCTGCGAGGGTCCATGCGTATCATCGAGCAGGCTGTCCAGCAACCCGTGCATCGCTACTCGGGCCTGCACGAGCACTGGCGCGAGACCAGGTAGCCATTCCTGTGCCCTTTCTCAGTTAGCTAAATTTTTTGCCATCCAGGCGGCGCTCAACAGTCACCCTAAGAGCAACTGGCGGTCGACGCCAGCGTCTTGAGCGTGACACCACCCGAACCGATCAGCTCGACGCCGACGCCAGGCACGGCCGCGGTATTTTCAGCGTAACCGGAACCGATTGGAAACGAACAGACGACAAATCCGAAGGGAGACTTCTCCAGATCCCGCTTCACCTGCCCCTGTTGATCGTAGGTGAGCGGGATGGCGTCGGTGGCCGTGATGGCCACGCCCTGTTGCACGCTCGTCCCGCGCAGCCTGGTATAAGTATCTGACTTGGTATGGTCATAAAGCTGATTCGCACCGGCCCCACCCGTCGGATACGCGTAGACCATCCAGCCCGACGCGTAGCCTCGCAAACTGCTGCATGAAGTACCGTCGTCACTGGCACACATCGACACGTACTTGCCGCGTGTCGCCGCTTCGGCACGGGCATAGGTGAGATCCGCCAGAAGTTGATTGGCCACCGAGCTCACGCGATGACGGCGCACCAGGCTACCGAAGCTGGGTACGGCAATCATGGCGAGAATGGCGATGACGGCCAGCGTCACCATCAGCTCGACCAGTGTAAAGCCAGCAGGGCGATGTGCTTGCGTCTTCATGACGATCACCAGCAGTTGCCGTTGCGATTGCTGTTGGCATCGCTCGCTCCGGGTGTTTTCACGCCGGTGCTATCCAGCTTCAAGGACTCGCACGCGTCGTTCTGCTGGACGCCAAGGGGAGCGGCCGTAGCGGTAAACGTGGCAGCACCGAGATTCGATAGCGAGACGGAATAGAACCCCTTTTCGGATGGGGCGGGATCTGCGTAACCGATGTCCGCGAGCGCGCCATACTTGTTGTACGTGGCGTAGTAACGTTCCTGTGCCGTGGCGATGCGCAGCAGCAACTCCTGTCCATCGACGCGCCTTGCGCGATAACCGTAGCGGCTATAGGCCGGAACGGCGAACGCCGCGAGTATGGCGATGATGGCGACGACGACCATCAACTCGACCAGCGTAAAACCACTAACTCGTCGCATGACCCGCTTCCTTTCAGTCGGCATTGTTGAGTACCCGCCAGGACCGCCGGCGCCACACCGGCATGCCGAATGAAGGCGCCTTGCCATCGATGGCCTCGTTGCCCGTATCCGCAATCAGGCCGGGCACATAGGCAAGGCCACCGCCCATCGACGAAGACACCGGAAGGAAACCACCTGTCGGCGGATTCTTTACGCGCAGTCCCGCATGTGTGTAGCCATCGGGCCAGCCCGCAAAGCTGCCGTAGCTGCCGCCGAGATTGGCCTGGCCAGTCAACGCATCCAAGATCAACAACGCACCGCGTGGCGCCGGATCGCAAGGATCGTTGTTTTGTGGAATCAAGGTGGTGACGATCGCCTGATTGGTGGTGAAGATAGCTGTCGCATCCACCACCACCCGTTCGCCCTTGGCCGAGCTGATATCGAGGTCGATAGACCAGCCGCGAATGGCAATGCCGCCGCTCGTTTTGGCCGGGACCGGATGGCTGGTGAGTCCTCGTATGCCGGAGAACTCCACCATCGTCTGCTTGACCAAGGGAGTCGACGGGCTACCGCCGACCACTGGCGCCTGCCCCGAGGAGCCGCCGTCACGAATGCCGTAGATCGACTGCACCCTCGTATTCGCGTCAATGACGTTGTCGATGCCTCCGAGATATTTGCCGGTACCGAACAACACCATGAAGCCACCCGCGACGGAATCGGGGAACAACCTCGGCATCACCGTGACGGGTTGGTGGCCGGGATTCTGCGGCCGGAAAAACAGTTCGGTTTTCCAGTTCGTCGGATTGCTGTCTGTCAGATCAAAGCGCCAAACATTGCCCTGCAGATCGCCTGCGAAAGCAACGTCATCGATCTGGTCGCTGTTGTAATCACCGAGTACCGGCGTGGTCAGGCCATAACTATCGATAGCACCGCTGACTCCGCTGACGCTTGTGGGCGTCTTCAGCTCCCGGAGCAACTCACCGGTCTGCGCGTCGAGCACGAATAGCGAACTGAACGTATGGCTGGCTGCCGCGTCGGTGCTACCAGTCGGGAAATAGCCGCCGGGCACCAGGACCACCCACTTGCCATTGGCCAGCCTGCCGATATTGGGCCTGCCATACGTGTAGCCGAGATTGGCAGGATCGCCGGCACCACTTGCAGCCACGGTATGGTTGAATTCCCACAGCACTTTGTCCGTGGGCCCGATCACCTTGCCCGAGGTCCCGCCCTCAGTCGCCGACGGCTCGGTGATATCCAAGGCATAGACACCGCGGCCGCCCAGCCTCAAGCCGGCCACGAGTATCGTATGCCAGCCCTGGTTGCTTCCCGCGCCGAAATAGACATCACGGCTCACCGGGGTTCCGTCCACCGATGGCATGAACTTGAAGTCGTTCAATGACGACCATCCAGACAGGCGACCAAACGCGGAATAAGGCACATAGGCCCAGCGTTCCGCGCCGGGATTCGGCGTGACGTCCACCGAGCCGGCAGGCGTCGATGGCGTGGTCGCATCAAAGGCATGAAGCATGCCGTCGTTCGCCGCCACGTAGACCGTAGGTGCGCGTTTGGCATGATCCGCCCGGAACTTTTCATACGATTTACCCGACGCGGCACCTGACGCTTCAGCGGAACCTGCCGGCCACGTCTGGCTGTAACCGCTATTCGGCTGGGCCACATAAAGCGTTTGCGCATTGACGACCGCACCGAATACGGAGTTACGCTGCCGGAAGCTGGTGCCGTCCTTGCTCTGATCGCCACGCAACCAGCTCAGGCGGTCGCTGCCAGCAGGCGTCGTGGTTCCCGACCCAAAGCTCGAATCCACGGCATTGATCGCGCTGACGACCGTGGCTCCGCGGAAGGCGGCACCTTTTCCCGCGCCAGCGCCCGTACTCGTAAGGATGACCCGGCTGTCCCCGGCCTTCACCCGCGTATCCAGCAAGCTGCGGCCATTCCATACCGCAGCCGCCGAAATGGTTCCGTCGGTATTGACCGCATTGGCTGTCAGGCTGCCTTTCCAGTCGTTGGTGTCGTAGCCCGCCTGGTAGGTTACAGCTCCTTCGGTAAGTACCGCCGAGCTCAGGCTCCCCGACACCGACGTGGTGTTACGCGAGACGATGCCGTTGATGATGTTCTTCAAGGCATTGCTCAGGGCGGAAGGATTACTGGCGGCAAAGAACACGCCGCGGCTGTTGAGTGCGGCGTGCCACATGTCATCGATCTTCTTGCCATCGTCCGTTCCCACGACAGGAACGGGCCAGGCGATGGTTCCGCTGCGCAGGCTCTTATAGGTCGTCGCATTGTTCGACAGCGTGCCCGAAGCGCCAAAACCAATCATGTACTGCACTAGGTGCGGCCAAGTGGCCGGATCGTTGGCCGGGTTCCAGTAGATTTCCTTGTTCGTACGAGGATCAGCATCCGCCGCCAACGGCTTGTTGAACAAGGTGGTGGATTGATCGGGAATATTAGACGTCACCTTGAGGCGATTGGCAGCCGTCGCGAACAGACTGGTACCCGTCACGCCCGCCTGCAGATCGGTGGCCCAATACCTGAAAGCGATATCCGCCATCGTCTCGACGCTATTACTTTCTTCGTTCCACACGATCTTGCTTTCGTTATCCGACAGGGAAAAGCTCCCGACCCCGTCAGGCAACCGGTTGATGGCGGCGCGATCGTTGACCGTTCCCTGCGTTGGCGTGTCCCCATTCCACATTCCGTCGGTCATCTGAATGTGGTAGTTCTGGCGACATACCAGTTCCTTGCCTACGTCGCGGTCCCAATAGGGATTATTGTCGGTCGCGCCGGTGCGGTTCTTGAAATACTCGCCCACTCGCAACGCGGCGGTGCGATTCGGCGTACCACCTGCATCCGGCATGGCGAACAGCCAGTTGTAGAACCTCGTACGCGCATTGCTCGTCGCCGTACTGTCGACAAACTTGTAGATGGAAGTCGTCGATGTCAGCCATGGATTTGTAGTGGTATTCGCATTGATGTTCTGCCACGCGACCCGGACGTTGTCATTGAACGGCTGGAAGGCATGCGAAACAGAAGATACCGACGCCATGGTGCGGGTCCGGTAGTACGAAAACCAGTTGGCGAAGTTCTGCTGCTGGGCCGTCGACAGCGATACCCAGGTCCAGCTCCCGGCGGTGTAGAGATTGGTGATCGCCTGCGTAGTGAGCTGGCCCGAACTATTCACCGGCAATGTGCTGACAGCTCCGGTGTACTTGTAATAGCCCGCGCCTTTATTCCCACAAAAGCTAAGCGTGGAAAGATTCTGCGTGTAATTTGTCGCCGAAACGGGGTTAGTCGGCCGGTTGACTTTAAAGCCATTGACCCAGGCTGCGGTGAACACGGCATTGGGCATGCTGGTGCCGTCTGCTTTTACCGGCGGCGCATAGGTATTGTCGGGATTGAAATAGACGCCATTCATGCTCCAGGAACGCGGGTCACTGGTGTCCGTGATGCCTGGCGTAATCACGCCCGCACAAAGGTAGGGGCCAACAGCGGTGCCGCTCGGATAGGCGTAATTCTCGGCCTCCGTCTGCCCGCTACCGGCACCCCAGCTAGCATTGCTGTATGGGCGTGTATCGGGCATATGACGCCAAGTCATCGAGCCGGAATCGTCAAACGTCAGCACCAGATTCGGCGCCACCGAGATGGTGGCTGCTGGCGGACCTGGACTGAGTTCGACGGTGCCGGCCATGGATACCGCGGACGTACCGGCGAACACGCTCATCGCCAAACCGATGAACGCCGGCCGCAGCCGCTGAAGTGCGAAATTCGCTTTAGGCATGGTCATCGTTCCGGGTGTCAGTTGCTCTTCGCGCCGAACGTGGATTCGAGCACCCTCACGGCGTTCTCATTGCCACCGACACCACGCGCCGTGATGCGATAGATATGCGTGCCCGGGTTGGACGCTCCCGTGCCCGTGCTGCTGGTGACGCCCGATTCGTGCTGCCCACCCGCACCTGGCGGCAACTCCGGCCCGAGGTCTTCAATGAGGTAGCGCGGATTAAGTGCCAGCGCCGCAATGAGTTTCTGGCCAGAAGAAAAACCGCTTGAACTGGGACTGGTGTAGTCATGTCCCCCACCCTCACCCTTGTATTCGGTCGAACCAGGGGTCACCCACCCTGCACTTGTGCGGAACTGGACGACATCGCTGATCAGATTTGCCGCGTCGAACACGTAGCACTCGGTAATCACCGAGGTGCCGCAGCTCACGCCACCCTGCCCGCCGGCTTTCCACAATTTCCACTCCGCGCCGCGCAATGCCGTTTCGGCCGCCATCTCGGCCATCTGGTTGTTGCGCAGGCCACCGGCCATTCGCTCCTGCAGCAGTGAGCGGCCGGCGGCACTGATGGCAAGCATGGTCAGCAGCAGCAGAAAGATCAGCGCCACCACCAGCACCACGCCGCGCTGAGCGCGCGTGCTCGTACGCGTTGACATCAAGGAGCAACGTAGGGTCCTCATGGATTCCTCACCACAGCGTTTCGGCCGACGTATAGGTTCAAGGGTTGTAGTTGCGAAGCGCTACGAGCGCACTGAATTCGCGGCGCAGGATGCGATCGCTAAATCCCTGCTGGGCGGGCGTGACAGCGCGGCTGCCGTCACCGGGTGGCTTGGGTTCGGTATTGCCGTCCGATGCGTAGGTGTAGTTGGCTTCGCTCGAGGTCAGTGCTGGCAGCGCTTGCTGGCCGCTCATGAGGATGCGTACTTCGATGCTCTTCACGCCCCGCCAAAGGCAGCCAGGATCGGTGCCCAGCTTCACCGGCACCGACGGCGGACAGTTCGTTCCGCTATCGACCTGCGCAGCGGTGAGATAACTGGTGTTGCCGTTGCTGTCTTCCACGCCGTAAAGGAAATCCAGTCGCTCGACACCACGGACGATTTCGCTGCTCTCGCCGTTGAGGCGGCGTATTAATGCTCCGGTGGTGCTGCCATCTTCGTTCGCCACCACCTTCAGGTAATAGGTAACGGTGAGGAAATCCGTATTGAAGTCGAACAAGCGCGGCGCCGATTGCGGTTGCAGCGCCACCGGCTTGCCGGAGTTGCCATAGAGTGAGGTGCTCACTGCCGCAGGCGATATCTGGGCACCTCCACCATCGATGGCAAAGATGGCCGTGCTGGAACAGTTCGCCAGCATCGCCAGATGGTCGGCTTTGAACTCCTTGATGGGCGGCTCACTCGAACCCTGCTTGAGATTGATAGCGGCTATCGTGCCGTCGGTATCGGTGGTCACCGTGCTGTTGGCCCCGCCCAATGCCCAGCCGCGCGACGAATCGAGATAACGCAGCGTAAGAACGCTGGAGCCGACGACACGATTTTCTACGTTCGCGCCCATGGTCGGAACCACACTTGCCGCCAGTGTCGGCGTACAAGCCGTACGTGTGCAGTCATAACCACGCATCGAAAGAAACGAAGGGAAGTAGTAAGGCGAGGTTGGCTTGGTGGGATAAGGAGCCGCGCCCCAGTTCGTGGTCACGTCGCTCATCGCGCCCACCAGGTTATTGGCGTACACCATGGGTGCGCGCAAGCCGTCGAGCAGCAAGCCGCTGGACGTCTGGTTGGCGAGGCCACCCGTGTTCGAGCAGTAATGGCCATTGGCCATACGCAGATCGCCGACCAGACGACCCATCGCATACCGCCCCTCCTCCTGCAGTCGCGCCAGCTGGTTCTGCACGCGATTGCTGTTTGAGGTGGTCAGGAAAACCGTGATGATGCCGCCGGATACGAGCAGGCCAAGCACCATGGCTATCATCAGTTCGACCAGCGTTACGCCAGACTGATAAACGCGCAGATGTGGCTTGATCATGGCTGGAACTCCCACGCAAATGATTGCGTCGGCGTGGCGCTGTCGCCGGTAGCGATCACCTTGCGCTCGGTCCAGGTGATGGTCATCGCGCAGTTGCCGCCATAAGGTGGTCGCATGGCCATCTGCGGGGTCGGGTCGTAGCCGAGACCAGCGCTGCCCGAGCAGCTGATCGTTGCGCGTGCATCGGGCAACAGGGTCTTGAGCAGCTGGCTCCACTCGTACTTATCACGCACAGCGACCTGCGCGGGCGTGCATGGCGAGGCCTTGCTGCATGTCTGATTGGTGGAGGTTGGGTAGCTGGCGGCGCCGGTGGCGTTATAGGCACCGTTCCACAGCCCCATCGGATTGGCTCGCATCCGATCAACCATGTTGCCGGCAAGAAACGTGACCTGGGTGCGCAGGTAGGCTGCATGATTGGAACGCGCCGCCATCACCATCAATCCAGCCAAGCCGATCAGGCCCACACTGAAGATCAGCACCGCCATCAACACCTCGATCAATGAGACGCCTCGCTGTCGCGACAGTACTTGCATGAAGAGTCTCCCTGATCCGCCTCCGGAAGACTCTAGTCAGATGAATCGTGGCGTAAATACTTGCGGCGACAGGCGGCATGAAACCGCCGACGAACGGCAATTTCCTGCGATTTGATCGACCGTTAGTTCACCAATATTTTTGTTCCATGTAAATCAATCGATTGTGACAATTTGTCGTTAGAGACATGGAGACGATATCGCAAGATATTACCTGCCACCCTCCCCACCGGAGGCCGAGCTGGCAATTCACCACCCGATAGGCAAACCGATGGCACTCCCGACGCGCGGAAAAAACAAAGGCCCGCTTGCGCGGGCCTTTGTCTTGAATCTGGTGCCGGAAATAGGAATCGAACCTACGACCTACGCATTACGAATGCGCCGCTCTACCAACTGAGCTATTCCGGCGAGGAACCGCTAATTCTACGGAGCTGAGGGAAACGGTGCAAGACGTTCGCGCTTACAGACTCGCGGAAGAACTGCCGACCATGCGCAGTTCCTTGGGTAGCGCGAACGTGATGGTTTCCGGTTCGCCGTCCAGTTCGCGCACCGCGCCAGCGCCCCAGGACTGCAGGCGCGCGATCACGTCGCGAACGAGCTTCTCCGGCGCCGAGGCGCCGGCCGTCAGGCCAATGCGCGTGACGCCGTCGAGCCAGCTGCGCTCGATATGTTCAGCGCCATCGATCAGATAGGAGCGCACGCCCTGCTTCTCGGCCAGTTCGCGCAGGCGATTGGAGTTGGAGCTGTTGACAGAACCCACCACCAACATCAGATCCACCGCATCGGCCAGGCGGCGCACCGCATCCTGGCGATTCTGGGTGGCGTAGCAGATGTCGTCCTTGCGCGGCCCTTCGATATCCGGGAATTTCTCGCGCAGTGCGGCAATGATGGCCTTGGTGTCATCCACCGACAGCGTGGTCTGGGTGACGTAGGAAAGCTCATGCGGGAACTTCGGTTCAAGCGCGGCCACGCACTCCACCGATTCGACCAGCAGGATTTCGCCCGTATTTGCGGAGTTCCACTGGCCCATAGTGCCTTCGACTTCCGGATGGCCGGCGTGGCCGATCAGCACCACGCTTCGTCCCAGGCGCCCGAGTCGGGCCACTTCCATATGCACCTTGGTGACCAGCGGACAGGTCGCGTCGAAAACATTGAGCTTGCGCTGATCGGCCTCTTCGCGAACGGCCTTGGAAACACCGTGCGCACTGAAGATCACGGTGGCGCCATCGGGCACTTCGTGCAGCTCTTCGACGAACACCGCGCCATCGGCGCGCAGCTTGTCGACCACGTAGCGGTTGTGCACCACTTCATGCCGCACATAGATCGGCGCGCCATAGGATTCGAGCGCCCGCTCGACGATGGCGATGGCGCGGTCCACACCGGCGCAAAATCCACGGGGGTTGGCGAGCAGGATATCCACGGAGGCTCCGAAGCTGGAATCGGTCGACTGACTGGCCCGCATTATCGCACGGCCCGCTCGGGGGCACGTTAGAGGGCGTTCAGGCCTTGGCCTTGCCCGTGAACAGGCCAAACACGACCAGCATGACGGCGCCCACGGTGATGCCGCAGTCGGCCAGGTTGAATACCGGGTAGCTCCACTCGCGGTAATACACCTGAATGAAATCGGTGACCTGGGCCGCGTGCAGGCGGTCGATCAGGTTGCCTAGCGCGCCACCGATGATGAGGCCGAGCGGCAAGGCCGTGCGCCAGTCTCGGCGCGGCGTGCGTGCCAGCCACACCACCAGCACGCTGGTGATCACCAGCGCCAGCAGGACGAAGAACCAACGCTGCCAGCCCGCGCTATCCGCCAGGAAACTGAAGGCCGCGCCGGTATTGAAAGCCAGCGTCCAGTTGAGAAACCCCGGAATGACCGGATGCGGCACGCCGGCTGGCTGCAACGCACCCAGAGCCCACCATTTGCTGAGCTGGTCGAGCACGATGACGGCCACGGAGAGCCACAGCCAGGGAAGTGCGTTGGGTTTGAGGTTCATAGGCGAGTCGTTATGGGCGTTAACTCCGTCTCCCCTTCGGGAGACAGGATTGGAATGAGTTTTTTTTGTAACAAAGGGGGCGAAGCGACTTTCCTTGCAAGGTCGTCGCGAGCACCCGCCCCTCACCTCGGTCCTCTCCCCGGAGGGGAGAGGAAGAAAGCTCTAGAACCAGCGGCGATCTTCGCCCGGGCCTTCCACATTGCTGATACAGCGGTCACATAGCTCCGGATGCGCGGCGTGCGTACCGACGTCATCGCGGCGGTGCCAGCAGCGCACGCACTTGGCGGCATCGCTCACCGTGGCCGAGACCCAGACGTCGGCGCCTTCCAGCTCGGTCAACACGGCGTCCGCTGGCTGACCACCGGCCAGATCCATGCGCAGCTCCGAGGTGATGAAGAAGAAGCGCAGCTCGGATGCCACCGGCGCATAACGCGACACGACAGCCTGGTCGGCATGAATCGCCAGCTTCGCTTCCAGCGACGCGCCGATCTGTTCGCCCTTGCGCATGCCTTCGAGCACGCGCGAGGCGGTGTCACGGATGGCCAGCAGGTCGGACCAGTAGCGACGCTGCTCCGGCGCACCTTGCGTAGCGGTCAGGCCGTCGTACCAGGTTTCGAACAGCACGCTCTCGCTACGCTCGCCCGGCATGTTCTGCCAGATTTCCTCGGCGGTGAACGTCAACACCGGCGCCAGCCAGCGCACCAGCGCTTCGGCGATGCGGTACATCGCGCTCTGCGCGCTGCGGCGACCGTGGCTGTCGGTCGGCATCGTGTAGAGGCGATCCTTGGTGATATCCAGATACAGCGCACCGAGTTCGTTGGTGCAGAAGTTCTGCACGCGCTGCACGATCTCGGGGAAGTCGTAGCGGTCGTACGCTGCCGCGACCGCCTGCTGCACGTCATACGCCTGCTGCACGGCCCACTGGTCCAGCAGGAGGCTCTGCTCCACCGGCACCAGATGCTTGGTCGGATCGAAGCCATCCAGGTTGCCGAGCAGGAAGCGCGCGGTGTTGCGGATACGACGATACGTATCGGACACACGCTTCAGGATCTCGTCCGACAACGACATCTCGTTGCGGTAGTCGGTCGAGCAGATCCACAGGCGCAGGATGTCCGCGCCCAGCGTCTTCATGATGTCCTGCGGCTCGATGCCGTTGCCCAGCGACTTGGACATCTTGCGGCCCTGCGCATCCACGGTGAAACCGTGGGTGAGCACGTCGTCATACGGCGCGCGCGCGAACATGGCGGCCGACGTCAGCAACGACGACTGGAACCAGCCGCGGTGCTGATCCGAGCCTTCCAGATACATCACCTTGTAGCTGCCTGCGTTGCCCTGCTGCAGTTCGGGGCGCTGACCAACCACGGCGAAGTGGCTGACACCGGAATCGAACCACACGTCGAGCACGTCGAGGACCTTTTCATAGTCCTTGGCCTGGTCGCCCAGCAGTTCGGCGGCATCCAGCGCATACCAGGCGTCGATGCCGCCCTGTTCCATGCGCTTGGCCACTTGCTCCAGCAGCGCGACGCTGTCCGGGTGCGGCTCCTGCGTCGCCTTGTGCACGAACAGTGCAATGGGCACGCCCCAGGTGCGCTGACGCGAGATGCACCAGTCGGGACGATCGCTGACCATGCCGGCGATACGTTCTTCACCCCAGCCCGGCACCCAACGCACGTTCTTGATCGCGTTGATGGCTGTGTCGCGCAGACCAGCCTGCGTCATGCTGATGAACCACTGCGGCGTGGTGCGGAAGATCACCGGCGTCTTGTGGCGCCAGCAATGCGGATAACTGTGTTCGATCTTGGCGAACGCCAACAGCACACCCTGGCGGCGCAGCAGATCGACGATAACTTCGTTGGCCTTCCAAACGTGCAGGCCGGCGATGGTCGTGCCATCAAGCGCAGCCGGCGTATCCGCGCGGAAGGTGCCGCGGCTTTCAATGTAATTGAGCGTCTCGATGCCGTACTTGCGCGATACCACGAAGTCTTCCACGCCGTGGTCGGGCGACGTGTGCACGGCGCCGGTACCGTCTTCGGCGGAGACGTGCTCGCCGAGCAGCACCGGCACTTCGCGCGGGTAGAACGGGTGCTGCAACAGCACGCCTTCCAGCGCCTGGCCGGCGGCATGGCCGAGTACGCTCGCCTGCTCCAGGCCGTAACGCTGCGAAGCCTTCTCGGCCAGGGCACTGGCGACCACCAGCAGGACACGGCGGCCGTCGCGCGGCTGGACTTCGATCAGCGCGTACTCCAGCTCCGCGCCCAGCGACACCGCCAGGCTTTCCGGCAACGTCCACGGCGTGGTGGTCCAGATCGGCACGGCAACGATCGCATCGCCCGCGTCGACGCCGAATTTCTGCGCCAAGGCCTTCGGGTCGATCGCGTCATAAGCGACGTCGACGGCAGGCGAAACCTTGTCGGCATATTCGATTTCCGCCTCGGCCAGCGCCGAGCCGCAATCGAAACACCAGTACACCGGCTTGGCGCCACGCACGACGTGGCCATTGGCAACGATGCGCGCCAGCGCGCGCACCATGTCGGCCTCGTACTTGAAATCCATCGTGCGGTACGGATGGTCCCAGTCGCCCAACACACCCAGGCGCTTGAAGTCGGTGCGCTGCAGGTCGATCTGCTGCTGCGCGTATTCGCGGCACTTCTGGCGGAAGGCGGCGGCGTCGAGTTTGTCGCCCGCCTTGCCGAATTTCTTTTCGACCGCGATCTCGATCGGCAGACCATGGCAGTCCCAGCCAGGCACGTATGGCGCACGGTAGCCGGCCAGCAGGCGCGACTTCACCACTACGTCCTTGAGCACCTTGTTGACCGCATGGCCCAGGTGGATGGCGCCGTTCGCGTAGGGCGGGCCGTCGTGGAGCACGAACACCTTGTCGCGCTCGGCAGCGCGCTGCTGAATCTGCGCATAGCGACCGACCTGTTCCCAATCAGCCAGCCATTTCGGCTCGCGCTTGGGCAAGTCGCCGCGCATCGAGAATTCCGTCTGCGGCAGGTTGATGGTGTGCTTGTAGTCCTGAGTCATTGCCTGAATGCCGTCGGGTTGTGCCTGGCGCGGGCATGCCGGCGCCGTTGCTCATTAACTGTTGGGGTCGCCATGGACATGGCGAAAGCGCCAACGTTACCGGATTTGGGGTGATTACGCCTCGCTGAGGCGCGGATTCATGCCCAGCAGCTCGCGTGCCTGGCGCGAGTCGTGCGCCATCTGCACCTTTAGCGCGTCCAGATCATCGAATTTCAGCTCGTCACGCAGCTTGGCCACGAACTCCACCGCCATGCGCTGGCCGTAAAGATCGCCATCGAAATCGAACAGATGGACTTCCAGCAACGGCTCGGCGACTTCATTGATGGTCGGCCTTATGCCGAGGCTGGCCACGCCTGGCCAGCTGCACTCGCTCTCACCCAGCCCCACGCGCACGGCGAAGATGCCATGGACCGGGCTGGTGCGCTCGCGCAGATGAATATTGGCGGTGGGATAGCCCAGCGTACGACCCAGCTGGTGACCGTATTCCACCTTGCCCTCGATCACGAACGGACGGCCAAGCAGCGGCGCCGCCCCGGCGAACTCGCCCGCCGCCAGCAACATGCGCACGCGCGTGGCGGAAATCCGTGCACCATCCAGCAACACGGGCGGCATGGTACGGGCAACGAAGCCCTTTTCGGCGCCCAGCCTTTGCAACATGGCCACATCGCCGCCACGCTTGTGACCGAAGCGGAAGTCGCCACCAACCCAGACTTCACGCGCGCCAATCCGGTCAACCAGCACGCGCTGCAAGAAATCCTCGGCCGACATCTCCGTCAACGCATGGTTGAAACGCAGCAGCAAGACGTGCTCCATCCCGGCCGCGTCGAAACCAAGCAGTTTCTCGCGCACGCTGGAAAGCCGTGGCACCGGCTCAGGCGAAAAGTAGGCTCGCGGCAGTGGCTCGAAGCTCACGACCACCGGCGTCAGCTTGCGTTCGGTCGCGCGCGCGCACACCTCCGCCAGCAAGGCCTGGTGGCCTCGATGCAGGCCATCAAATGCGCCGACGGCAACCACGCTGCCGCCGGGAGCCAGACAGGTGCCGGCGACATCCCTGGAAAGTCTCATCATTCAGCGAGTATAGCGGCTGCGATGCCCGCCCCGCCTCGCTTAACCGTCACACGCCACGGAGTTCGCGCATGCGGAACCCAGCGGCAAACAGGGTGACGACATAGGCGCCGCCACCCGCCGCCACCAGCACCGCCAGACGCCAGACGCGGGTCCATTTCGAGGCGGCGGTCCAATCCGGCCAGATCCACATACCCAGCAGCAAGACAGCAATCATCACCGCGCAGGACAGCGCCAGACGCAGCATGTGACGGGACCAGCCCGGCTGGCGCTGATACACCCCGGCGTGGCGCAACCAGCGCCATAGCAGGCCCAGGTTGATATAGCTGGCCAGCGCACTGGCCATGCCCAGCGCCATATGCAAACCAGGCACCGCGGCCAGCGCAGCCAGCCAGGGCAGCTGCTTCTGCGCTGGCGTGGCCCACAAGCTAAACAGCAGCAGCAGGAACAGCAGGTTGAACACCATGTTCGCCACCAGCGAAGCCACGCCTGCGCGCACCGGGGTTCTGGTGTCCTGGCGCGCATAGAACGCTGGCAATACCACCTTGACCAGGGCGAACGCCGGCAAACCGAAACTGAGCGCCGTGATGGACAACGTCGCCATGCGAGTATCGAACGGGGTGAATTGCCCATGCTGGAACAGCGTCGCCACCAGCGGCCTGGCCAGCAGCATCAGGGCAAACATCGCGGGAACGGCAATCAGCAGCGTCGTGCGCAAGCCCCAATCCAGCGCCTTGGAGAAACCGTCGCGGTCGGTGGTCACGTGATGGCGCGACAGCGACGGCAGGATCACCGTACCCAGCGCTACGCCGAACAGACCCAGGGGCAACTCCAGGAAACGGTCGGCCTGGGACAGCCAGCTCTGCGAGCCCGTCATCAAGTAGGCCGCAATCACCGTATCCAGCAGCAGATTGATCTGCGCCACCGAGGAACCGAACAGGGTCGGCACCATCAGCCTGAGAATCCGGCGCACGTCCGGGTGACTCCAGCCCCAGCGCGGCAAGGTCAGCAAATCCAGGCCGCGCAGCGCAGGCAGCTGGAACAGCAGCTGCAGGATGCCGGCTGCCAGGATCGCCCAGCCCATCGCCATGATCGGCGGCTCGATCCGCCGGGAAAGCCACAGCGCACCGCCGATCATGCACAGATTGAGGATCACCGGCGTCAGCGCCGGCAACGCAAAACGGTGAAAGCTGTTGAGCGCACCGCCCGACAAGGCCGTTAGGGACACGAACAGCAGGAACGGGAAGGTTAGCCGCAGTAGATCAGCGGTCAGCGTAAACTTTTCCGGCGTATCGGCCGCGCCCTGTGAAAACAGCGTGGCGACCTGGGGTGCAAAGATCACGCCCAGCGCGGTAACCAGCAGCAACACGGCCCCCAGCGTGCCTGAGACGCGAGACATCAGCTGCTTGAGATCCTCGTGGCTGCGCTTTTCCTTCACCTCGGTGAAAACCGGCACAAAGGCCGTGGAGAACGAACCCTCAGCGAACAACCGGCGCATGAAGTTGGGAATGCGGAATGCGACCCAGAATGCGTCCGTCGCGGCATTCGCGCCGAATACCGCATTGATCGACATATCCCGGACCAGACCGAGTACGCGCGAAATCATGGTCATGCTGCTGAACGACAGCAGCCCACGGAACATGCTGGGAGACTTCATGCCTCTGACGGTGCCTTTGCTTGAATAAGAGCCAGGCTGTGTCGGAACCCGACCCCCTGCCCGGGAAGGCGCATAGTCTGACAGCCGCCGATGGCAAGATGACAGCTCAGACGTGGCATAATGCGGGCCACCTGTTCACCTTTTTGCGCCTTTCAGAAGGCGTCGCGCCAGGCTAGGCGCCTTGACAAACAGCTAAGCTGTTGACGCTACGGCGCATTAGCCGCATAATCGCCGTCTTTTTCCAACCCAGCAATTCCGGAGTTCTACCTTGGCCAACATCAAGTCCGCGAAGAAGCGCGCGCGCCAGTCCGAGCAGCGCCGCCTGCGCAACGTCAGCGCCCGTTCCATGGTGCGCACCGCACTCAAGAAGGTCGTCAAGGCGATCGAGAACAAGGACAAGGCTGCTGCCGTCGAGGCGTTTGCCGCCGCGCAGCCGGTCATGGACCGCTATGCCGCCCGTGGCCTGATCCACAAGAACAAGGCTGCTCGCCATAAGAGCCGTCTCAACGCGAAGATCCGCGAGCTGGCGTAAGCCAGCATTTAAGCGATTCTTGGGTTGGCGAAAAAGCCGGCGAAAGCCGGCTTTTTTGTGTTGTCTAAACACGGGGCCGACGAAAGCCGGCTTTTTTGTGTTGTCTAAACACGGGGCCGGCGAAAGCCGGCTTTTTTGTGTTGTCTAAAGGCGGGGCCGGCGAAAGCCCCTCCCTGAAACCCTCACCCCCCCATCTACAGCACCGTCATTCCAGCGAAAGCTGGAATCCAGTGACTTTGCTGTAGCCAGATTCCGCCGAACGGCCTGCTGAGACCGATGCGCCGAAGGCACTGGATTCCCGCTTTCGCGGGAATGACGAGCGATGCGTAATGACGGGTAAAAAGAAAGGCGGCCAATGGCCGCCTTTCTAGTCATACACGTGTGACGCAATCAATCGCGTAGCTGGCGCAATTACTCCGCCACACCTTCCCCACGCAGACGCACATCACCCGGCAGCATATCGCTACGTTCCTGATGCGCCAGGTGCTGCGCCTCAAGGAAGCGCTGCACCTGCTGGCACACCGGCATGGTGTTCTCGCGGGCTATGGCCGACACCAGGAACCACGGCTGGGTCCAGCCCAGGCGCTTGACGATGTCCTCGGCCACGGCCTGGCGCTCGTCTTCCGGCAGCACGTCCGCCTTGTTCAGCACCAGCCAGCGCGGGCGCTCGAACAGCTCAGGATCGAACTTGATCAGCTCCTGCTCGATGGCGCGCACCTGCTCGACCGGATCGGACTCTTCCAGCGGCGCGATATCGACCACATGCAGCAGCAGTCGGGTACGCGATACATGGCGCAGGAACTGGATACCCAGGCCCGCCCCATCCGCCGCACCTTCGATCAGGCCGGGAATATCGGCAATGACGAAACTCTGGTCGGTACCCAGGCTGACCACGCCCAGGTTCGGATGCAGGGTGGTGAACGGATAGTCGGCCACGCGCGGCGTCGCCGCCGATACAGCACGGATGAAGGTCGACTTGCCGGCATTCGGGAAGCCCAGCAGACCCACGTCGGCCAGCAGCTTGAGCTCCATCTTGAGCTCGCGCACATCGCCCGGCGTACCCGGCGTGGACTTGCGCGGCGCACGATTCACCGAGGTCTTGAAGTGGATATTGCCCGAGACCGCCCTTGCCGCCCTGCGCCACCAGCAGGCGCTGACCATGCTGGGTGAGGTCGCCGATGATCTCGTCGGTATCGACATTGATGATCACCGTGCCGACCGGCACGCGGATCATAGGTGTCTTCGCCACCCTTGCCCGTACATCTGGCTGCCCATGCCGTTCTGGCCGCGCTCGGCCTTGAACACGCGCTGGTGGCGGAAGTCGATCAGCGTATTGAGGCCTTCGTCGGCTACCAGCCAGACCGAGCCGCCACTACCGCCGTCGCCGCCATCGGGGCCGCCAAAGGGGATGAATTTTTCGCGACGGAAGCTGATGCAACCGTTGCCGCCGTCACCGGCCTGGACCTTGATGATGGCTTCGTCGACAAATTTCATATCAAGGACCGTAAATAGTGATCGGTTAATGGTAAAGGGTAAGCGCGTTGCGGGCCCGTAGGCGGTAAAGCACGGGCAAACGCCAGCTCAACCCTCGCTATCCACTCTTGCCGATTTATCTGAGAAACAAACGAAAAGCCCCGCCGAAGCGGGGCCTTCGCTGCCGCATCGAAAGGACTTAGCCCTTGACGACGTCGACGAACCTGCGGTTCTGCGGGCCACGGACCTTGAACTCAACGGTACCGTCGACCAGTGCGAACAGGGTGTGGTCACGACCCAGACCCACGCCGGTACCCGGGTGGAACTGCGTGCCACGCTGGCGCACGATGATGTTGCCGGCTTCGATGGCCTGGCCACCGTAGATCTTCACGCCGAGGTACTTCGGGTTCGAATCGCGACCGTTGCGGCTGGAACCTACGCCTTTTTTATGTGCCATGACTTAGTGCTCCAGTTGCTCAGGCGTTGATGCCCGTGATCTCGACTTCGGTGAAATGCTGACGATGTCCCTGCTGCTTCTTGTGGTGCTTGCGGCGGCGGAACTTGATGATGCGGATCTTGTCGGCACGGCCGTGCTTGCGCACGGTGGCACTGACGGTCGCACCAGCCACGGTGGGCGCGCCCACGGTGATCGACTCACCGGCACCAACCAGCAGAACCTGGTCGAAATTGATGGCGGCGCCTTCTTCGGCGTTCAACAGCTCCACGCGCAGGACATCGCCCTGCTGAACGCGGTACTGCTTGCCACCGGTCTTGATGACTGCGTAACTCATGGGATTATCCCTTCTGTCGTTATTCTCTTGGGCTCGCCAGACGGAAACCCGCATTGGCGAACTGCGGATTATAGCGATCCTCCGGCGGCCTGGTCAATTACTGACCACTCGCCACCCTACCCTCGCCTGCACACCGTTCACTGACCGTTTGGGGCCGAGGGCTGCGCCGGGGCCTTGGCGGGCGTGGCAGCCGCGTTGGCGTCCGTCTTGGCCGCAGGAGTCACCGGCGCCTTGGCATCGGTCTTGGCCGGCGCCTTGGGGGCGGGCTTCTTGACGGGTGCCTTGGTGGTCGTCTTCTTGACCGGCGGCTTGGCCTTGGCCTTACTGGTGGTCTTGGCCGGGGTGGCGTCCGCGGTATCGTTCGTCGCCTTTACCGCGGCAGCACCGGAAAGCGCGGCCACCGCAACGCCCGAACCCGCCGCGGCAACCTTGCCTGGGCAACGGCCGCTGGCGTCCAGGCTGCCCATCTGTTTCAGCTCGGAGATCATCTGGTCGCTGCGCTCATGGCTCCACTGCTGGCCAGCCTGATTGGCCTCGGCCATGGTGGTGGGCATCTCGTTGATGACCTTCTGGCCCAGGGGCGAACGGTAGAACTTCAGCATGCCGTCCAGTTCGTCGGACGTGAAATGGTGCTGGTAGACGGGTACCAGGCGGCCGATGAATTGCTGGGTCTGGTTGGCATCCATGTAGTTCTGCCAGAAATCGCCGGGCACGCATGGCATCGACTGCTGCATCGCGCTCACCGCCTGCGAGTTGATCTGGCTGAGCATCTTGCCCACGCCAACGACCTCCATCAGCTGGCGTACCTGCTCTTCGCTAGCCGGGGTGGTAGAGGCCATGGCCTGCCCACCGCAGATTGCCAGCGCCAGGGCGGCGCCCCATCGTGTCAACTTACTCATCCGCACTCTCTGTCATGCACTTAGGCCTGGATTGGCCAAAAGTCTATTAAGCCATAGTCGGGCCGGCCCTCCCTGAAGATGAGGGTATTCGGGCCCTAGGGGGGACAACTAACAGGCGGGTAATAACTAACCTGATTAGTTTGGTATAGTACACTTTTCCCCAAACCCCGGGCGTCATGGACACCATCCGCATACGCGGCGCGCGCACGCATAATCTGAAAAACATCGATCTCGACCTGCCGCGCGACCGGCTGATCGTGATCACCGGCCTATCGGGCTCTGGCAAATCGTCGCTGGCGTTCGACACTATCTACGCGGAAGGTCAGCGGCGCTATGTCGAATCGCTGTCGGCTTACGCGCGGCAATTCTTGTCGATGATGGAAAAGCCGGACGTGGACCATATCGAAGGTCTTTCGCCCGGCGATTTCGATCGAACAGAAATCGACCTCGCACAATCCGCGCTCCACCGTCGGCACGATTACCGAGGTCTACGACTACCTGCGCCTGCTGTATCGCGCGCGTGGGTACGCCGCGTTGTCCCGACCACGGCATTCCGCTGGAAGCACAGACGGTGAGCCAGATGGTCGACGCCACGCTGGCGCTCGATCCCGAGAAGCGCTTCATGCTGCTGGCGCCGGTGATCCGCGAGCGCAAGGGCGAGCACGTGCAGGTGTTCGACCAGTTGCGCGCGCAGGGTTTCGTGCGTGCCCGCGTCGACGGCACGGTCTACGACCTCGATGCCGTACCGCCGCTTACGCTTGCGCCAGAAGCACACGATCGAAGCGGTGATCGACCGCTTCCGCCCGCGCGACGACATCAAGCAGCGCCTGGCGGAATCGTTCGAAACCGCGTTGCGGCTCGGCGATGGACTCGTGATCTTGGCAGATATGGACGACGCGAAGGCGCGCCGAACAGCTGTTGTCGTCGCGCTATTCGTGCCCGGTCTGCGATTACTCGCTGCCCGAACTCGAGCCGCGTCTGTTCTCGTTCAACTCGCCCGTGGGCGCGTGTCCGACCTGCGATGGCCTGGGCGTCACGCAGGTGTTCGATGCCGGCGCGCGTGGTCGGCCATCCGGAGCTGTCACTCGCCGGCGGCGCGGTGCGCGGCTGGGATCGCCGCAACGCGTACTACTTCCAGCTGATCCTGTCGCTGGGCGCGCATTACGGTTCGACGTCGATACGCCGTGGCAGAAACTGCCCGAAGCGAGGTGCAGAAGGCCATCCTGTTCGGCAGCGGCGAGGACAAGATCGCGTTCCGCTACATCACCGAGCGCGGCGGCCGCGTCACGCGCGAGCACGCATTCGAAGGCATCCTGCCGAACCTGGAGCGGCGCTACAAGGAAACCGAATCGCCGGCCGTGCGCGAGGAACTGGCCAAGTTCATCAGCGATCAGCCCTGCCCCGATTGCCACGGTCAACGCCTCAACCGCAGCGCGCGCAACGTCTTCGTCGGCCGATCACACCCTGCCGTCGCTCACGTGCGCTGCTCGATCGATCAGTCACTGGCACTTCTTCGAAGGCCTGACGCTCGCCGGTTGGCGCGGCGAGATCGCCGTGAAGATCGTCAAGGAAATTCGCGAGCGGCTGCAGCTTCCTGGTCGACGTCGGCCTCGACTACCTCACGCTCGACCGCCAGGCCGATTCGCTCTCCGGCGGCGAGGCGCAGCGCATCCGCCTCGCCTCGCAGATCGGCGCCGGCCTCGTCGGCGTGATGTACGTGCTCGACGAGCCGTCGATCGGCCTGCACCAGCGCGACAACGAGCGATTGCTCGGCACGCTGACCCGACTGCGCGATCTCGGCAATACGGTCATCGTGGTCGAGCACGACGAAGACGCGATCCGCATGGCGGATCACGTCGCTCGATATCGGCCCTGGTGCCGGCGTGCACGGCGGCGAAATCGTCGCGCAGGGTACGCTGAAGGACATCCTCGCCTCGCCGCGCTCGGTCACCGGCCAGTTCCTTTCCGGCAAGCGCGGCATCGAGGTGCCGAAGGAACGCCGTCAACAGCTCGATCCCGATTCGAGGCTGCAGCTCAAGGGCGCCATCGGGCAACAATCTGAAGAACGTCGACCTGGCGATTCCGGCCGGCCTGTTCATCTGCGTCACCGGCGTGTCGGGCTCGGGCAAATCGACGCTGGTCAACGACACGCTTGTTCCGCCTCGCGGCCACCGAGTTGAACGGCGCCAGCGCGCAGCCCGCACCGTACAAATCCATCGACGGCATGGAGCTGTTCGACAAGGTGGTCGACATCGACCAGTCGCCGATCGGTCGCACGCCGCGTTCCAACCCCGCGACCTACACCGGCCTGTTCACGCCGCTGCGCGAAATGTTCGCGCAGGTGCCCGAAGCGCGTGCGCGCGGCTATACGCCGGGACGCTTCAGCTTCAACGTGCACGGCGGTCGCTGCGAGGCCTGCGAGGGCGACGGCATGATCAAGGTCGAGATGCACTTCCTGCCGGACGTGTACGTGCCTTGCGACGTGTGCCACGGCAAGCGTTACAACCGCGAGACGCTCGAGATGCATTACAAGGGCCACACGATTGCCGATGTGCTCGAGATGACGGTGGAAGATGCGCTGAAGCTGTTCGAGCACGTGCCGACCATTGCGCGCAAGCTCGAAACGCTGCGTGCCGTCGGCCTCGACTACATCAAGCTTGGCCAGAGCGCGACGACACTCTCAGGCGGTGAAGCGCAGCGCGTGAAGCTCTCCAAGGAACTGTCCAAGCGCGACACCGGCCGCACGCTTTACATCCTTGATGAGCCAACGACCGGCCTGCACTTCCACGATATCGAACAGTTGCTCGATGTATTGCATCAGCTGGTCGAGCAAGGCAACACCGTGGTCGTGATCGAGCATAATCTCGATGTGATCAAGACGGCCGATTGGCTGGTCGATCTCGGTCCAGAAGGTGGCGCCGGCGGCGGGCACATCCTGGTGACGGGTACGCCTGAGACCGTGGCCGCAACGCCTGGCTCGCATACCGGACACTTCCTTGCACCCCATCTCGACATGAAGCCGGCCAAGGCCGCCAAGGCCGAACGCAACGGCAAGAGCAAACCCGCATTACGGAAGAAGACTGCATGAGTTCCAGCGACACGGCGCCCAAGAAACGCTCGCGCGCCAGCAAGATCGAGGCACAGGACCGTGCCTCGGTCACCCCCGAGGTCGAGACGCTACCGGCGCAACCCAGGCCGCTTTTCGTCGCGCCCATCAGCGTGCGCTGGCGCGACCTCGACGCGTTCAATCACGTCAACAACGCGAACTACCTCACCTATCTGGAAGAGGCGCGTCTGCACTGGCTGCAACACGTGCCCGGCTGGTTCGACGAGCAGTCGATGCCGGTGCTGGCGGCGAGCGAAATCAACTACCGCCGACCGATCGAATGGCCGGCGCAACTGCTGGTGGAGCTGACTTGCGAACGCCTCGGCAACAGTTCGATGACGCTGGCCCATCGGATCATCGATGCCGAGGACGACGGCCGCGTCTACAGCGATGGGCGCGTGGTGATGGTGTGGATGAATCCCACCACCGGCAAACCCGTGGCCCTTCCGCAGGCCATCCGCGACGCCGCCGAAGCAGCCGCTTGAACGGCACATGTCGATTAAGGGGTTAACCCTTGCATCCAGCGGATGCCGAAGCTTCATACGGCATCCGTAAGATTCACGTCGACACCCGAAAGGAGTTCGACCGTGAGCCCATATCCCCTCCGCCTTCTTGCCTTCGCCATCGCCGCGGCAACGACGACTGCCGCCGCGGCATCATCGGCATCGACCAGCCTCACGCTCTACCGCAGCGATGATGCCGCACTGTTCAGCGCCGGCGATGGAGGCAATGTGCAAGCAGGCTACGCCGTCGCGCGCGAGCCCCGCGAACTTCAGCTGAAAGCCGGCCTACAGGACCTCCGCCTCGGCGGCCTTCCGCAGTATCTGGATCCCGAAGCGCTGGCACTGACCGTCGACGGCAACACCGCCACGGTCATTTCACAGCGCCTGCAGTTGGGCCAGGGCCAGAACGCAGCCTTGGCTAGCTTGATCGGACAGCAGGTGGACGTGCTGGCCACTAGCGGACAGCCGCTCGCCAGCGGCACGCTGCTGCGAGCCAGCGATGGATTACTGGTAGAGGACGCCTCGGGGCGCACGAGCCTAATCCGCGAGTTTGCTTCGGTACGCGCGCAAGGCAGTTTTCAGACCGGCTCCAGCCTCGAACTGCGTATCGATGCGAGCCGCGCGGGTGCGACGCGGGCCACCTTGAGCTACCCCACCGGCGGACTGGGGTGGCGCGCCGCGTACGTCGGTACGCTGCAATCGGGAAACCGCTGCAAGCTGCAATTCGAATCGCGTGCCAGCATCGCCAACCGTAGCGGACGCGACTGGAAAAACCTGCAACTAACCCTGGTGGCCGGGGAACCTCAATTTGCCAAGCCATCGGCACCGCGCCCGATGGCCATGGCTCATGCGGTTCGCGCCAAGACAGACAGTGCAGAACTTGCGGAGCAATCCACGCTCGCCGACTACCGCACCTATACGCTGCCGGCCGCCGTCGATCTGCCAGACGGCAGCGTCAGTCAGGTACCGCTGTACGCCACGCGCACAATCGATTGCGAACGCACCGCACTGTATGAGAACGGCGGCAACTGGATTCCACCGCACCCCATGATCAGCCGCAACTACCCTCAAGGCGGCAACAGCGCGATTGTCAGCACGCTGCAGTTGCGCGCGTTCGACAGCCTGCCTGCCGGTTATTTGCGCGTGCTGGCCGCCGATCGCAACGGCACGCCGCAATTCATCGGCGAGGGTCGCATCGACGACACGCCGAAGGGCAGCGATGCACGCATCGTGCTCGGCAATGCCTTCGACCTGCGTGGCGAGCGCGAGCGCACGGCGTTCCAGGTGGACAAGGCTGGCCGCACGCTCAACGAAGCCTTCCGCATCACGCTGACCAATGCAGGCGACAGCGCCCGCACCATCACGGTTCGCGAGCACCCGGTCCGCTGGCGTGAGTGGACGCTGGCGTCATCAAGCATCAAGCCTAGTCAGCAAACGCCGGACAGCCTGGAGTTCCAGGTGAGCGTGCCCGCCGGGGGCAAGGCTACGCTGGATTATGCGGTGCGTTACCAGTGGACGGCCGAAGAGCAACCGCAGTAAGGCAAACGTACGGGAAGAAAAGTGGGAATGAGGCGGTAGACACGACGCGCTGGCGGGTTTGCTACTCTCACTTCCCGCTATTCACTCCTGCCAGGGCTCAGCCATGCTCAACCTGATCACCCACGACGCCATCACCGAAATCAACATGGCGCGCCCGCCTGTCAACGCGCTCAACGTGGATCTGCTGCGAGCCGTCCGTGGCGCCATCGACGATGCGTTTAAAGCCGGCGCGCGCGGCATCGTGCTGTCCGGTGCCCAGGGCATGTTCTCGGCGGGCGTTGACGTTCCGACCCTGCTGGGACGCGATCGGGCGGGCGTACGCGAATTCTGGCGCGAGTTCTTTCTTACCTGCTCCAAGCTGGCGCTGTCGCCCGTGCCAGTCGTCGCATCGATCACCGGCCATAGTCCGGCAGGTGGCGCGGTGCTGTCGCTGTTCTGCGACTACCGCGTGATGGCCGAGGGCCCGTTCCGCATCGGCCTCAACGAAGTTCAGGTGGGGCTGGTGGTGCCGGAGTGCATTCAGATGGCGCTGCGCCGCGTCGTGGGAGCCTATCGCGCGGAACGCCTGCTCGTCGCCGGTGCGATGATCGAATCGTCCCAGGCACTCGCCTGCGGCTTCGTGGACGAGCTGGCAGGCTTGGAGCAGGTCACCTCGCGCGCCCTGCATTGGATGAATGGACTGCTGGCACTGCCTTCCCACGCCATGCTCACCACCCGCGCCCTGGCGCGAGCCGATCTTATCGAGGCATGGACTGACGTCGACGCATTGCCGATCGATCAGTTCGTCGACGCCTACTTCCACCCGGAAACCCAGGCCGTGCTGCAGCAGTTGGTGGCTCGCCTCAAGAAGAAAGACTGAGCGCCTTAGCCTTTCGCCACGGGGCGGTTCGGGTCGCTGACCCAGCCGCTCCACGAGGGGGCGTACAAGCGCGAGCCGATCAGCCCCGCGTGCTCCATCGCCAGCAGGTTGTGGCATGCGGTAACGCCAGAGCCGCACATATGTACGACGTCTGCTGGCGCGTACGTGCCAAGGACATCGAGGTATTCCTGACGCAACGCTTCGGCCGGCTTGAAGCGGCCATCGGCGCCCAGGTTCTCCGAAAACGGGCGATTGAGCGCCCCCGGCACATGCCCGCCCACACGGTCGATCGGCTCCACGTCACCGCGATAACGCGGCGCGGCGCGGGCGTCGAGCAACAGTCGTTCCGGCACGTCGAGCAGATGGGCGTGATCCGTCAGATAGCGGCTCGTGTCGTAATGCAGCTCTACCTTGCTGGGCACGCACGTCACGCTACCCGATTCCACCGGCAAGCCCGCCGCCAACCATGCGGCATAGCCGCCATCGAGCACGGCCACGTCCAGCACACCGACGAGTCGCAGCAGCCACCACAGGCGTGCTGCCGCCAGCGAGCCACCGGCAGCGTCGTAACTCACTACCTGCAAGCCGGGACGCCAACCCCAACTCGACACTACGGCAGAGAACGCCGATTCCAGCGGCAACGGATGGCGCCCAAGCCCTTCGGCCTGACGCGAAAGATCGGAGAGATCCTTGTCGAGGCTTGCGTACACCGCGCCCGGGATATGCGCTTGCAGATAATCACGTTCGCCCTTGGCAACGTCACGCTCGCCATTGGCTGGCGCCATCAACTCGAACCGGCAATCGACAATCAAAACGTCTTGCGGCGACAGCGCGGCGAGTTCGCTGGCTTCAATCAAGGTGGATTTGAGTGTCATGCCCGGCCCATCCTCTGCAGAAGGTTAAAGACCATGGCGGCGGTAGCGCCCCAGATGCGGTGGCCGCCATGCACGAATTCCACCATGTCGCGCCGATGTCCGCGAAACTCCATGGTGTAGCGCCGCAAATTGGCCGGTTCCAGAAAGAATGACAGCGGCACCTCGAATACTTCCGCCACTTCATTCGGAGCGGGATAAAGCCGCGCGTCAGGATCGATGCGCGCCACTACCGGCGTGATGCAATAGCCGCTCACGGTTTCGAAGCGGTCGAGGAAGCCCAACGGTGTGACCAACTTGCGCGCCAGACCGATCTCCTCCTCACTCTCACGCAGCGCCGTCGCAATGGCGTCGGCATCCTCCGGATCGGTGCGGCCGCCGGGAAACGCTACCTGTCCCGCATGATCATGCAGATGATCGGTACGAACCGTGAGCACCAGACGTGGCTGGACACCCTCCCGCACACCGACCAGCACGGCGGCTGGACGTCGTGGCACGTCGCCCAGAAGCTCGGCCATATCACGGTGATTCCAACCCTGACCGGTCGGCGGTGCCGACAAGGGCAGTAGCGCCGAGTAGAGATGGGGCAGCACCTCGCCCATCACGGAAGCTTGCGCGGCGGAAGCACATCGCGGATATAGCGCAGGCGCTCGCTGTCGTTCATGCCACGCCAATGGGCGATCTCGTCGCCCGTGCGCAGGCAGCCGATGCAATAGCCACGCTCGTCGAGCCTGCAGATGCCAATGCAGGGCGACAAGGAGACCGTGATGGTTGGAGCGGGATCGTTAAGCATGAGCCCGCTAATGCTAGCTGATTCGGCCTCGGCTAGCAGGGCGCCAGGGAGGGATGCCCTGGGTCACTGCTGGATATCAAGCAGCTCGATCTCGAACACCAGCGCCTCGTTCGGGCCGATGCGCGGCAAGGCACCATGCGTTCCATAGGCCAGCTGCGGCGGAATGACCACCTTCCAGCGGTCGCCCACGTGCATGCGGGGAATCACGTCCTGCCAGCCGCGGATCACCTTGTCGATCTCGAAATGAACCGGCGCGCCGCGCGCCCAGGTACTGTCGAACTCGGTGCCATCGACCAGCATGCCGCGATAATTCACCGTGACCATGCTGGTGACGGCAGGACTGATCCTGCCCTCGCCTTTCCTGATCACCGCGTACTGGATGCCAGACGGCAGCTGGACCACACCCGCCTGCTGGCGATTGCGATCCATGAAATCGGCACTCTTGCGCGCATTGCTTTCGGCGATGCGCTTGAACTCGGCGATCGCCGTCGCGTGCATCTGTTCGTCGAGCATTTGCAGCTGATCATGCATGTCTTGCATGGACACGCTCGGACGCCTCTTCGCGTAAGCGTCCTGGATGGCCCGCTGAAGCGTCGGAATATCGATATCCGGATCGCCATTGGCGAACTGGCTGCCTATCTGGAATCCAATGGCATAGGAGAGCTTGCTCTTGTCGAGCCTGGTCGAAGCGGCATCGCGCGACGCCGCGTTGTCCTGCGCATGCACTGCCGCACCCCATAACAGGACGCCCAGAGCCAGCCAACGCAGTTGTGCCATGCCTATCTCCATTGCAGCCGGAACTCCACCATCGTAAGCGGTCCGGGCGGATCGTGCAGCGAACACCGGCAAACCCGGCGTCCCTGCTGAGAACGCCGGGGGCGACAAAGGTTCCCACTGGTACTATGCCTGTTTTATCCGCCGAGACGCATCATGGCCTATCGAAATCTTGAAATCGCCAACCGCGGCGCGGTTCGCACGATCACCGTCAATCGTCCGGACAAGCTCAACGCGCTCAATCGCGAAACACTCAACGAACTGACGCTGGCCTTTACTCAGGCCACCCAGGACGACGCCGTGCGTGTGGTCGTGCTGGCTGGCGCGGGTGAGAAAGCCTTCGTGGCGGGTGCCGATATTGCCGAGATGAGTGGCTATAGCCCCATACAGGCTCAGGGTTTCTCGCGCACGGGACAGCGCCTGATGAGCTTGATCGAACGCCTCGGCAAACCGGTCATCGCGCGCATCCAGGGTTTCGCCCTCGGCGGCGGCATGGAACTGGCCATGGCCTGCCATCTGCGCGTCGCCAGTGAGAAGGCGAAGTTTGGCCAGCCGGAAATCAATCTCGGCCTGATCCCGGGCTTTGGCGGCACCCAACGTTTGCTTCGCCTCGCCGGTCGTGGCGCGGCGCTGGAGCTATGCCTGACTGGCAGCCTGATCAATGCCCAGCGTGCGTACGAGCTGGGGGTGGTCACCCGCGTGGTGGCAGCCGAAGCGCTGGATGAGGCGGTAGACATCTTGGCCGACCAGCTCGCCCAGGCAGCGCCATTGGCCGCCGCCGCTATCCTGGATGCCGTGTTGCAAGGTGGCGAAACCACGATCGATCAAGGACTTGAGTTCGAGACGCAGGCCTTCGCCCTCGCCTTCTCCACCGAAGACATGCGCGAAGGTACGACCGCTTTCCTGGAGAAGCGCAAGGCCGAGTTCCAGGGCCGCTGAGCGCGCAAGAGCAGGGATGGGTCGTGGGGCGCCCCCGCTACCCATCCCCTTTACGCAGGCCCCGTATCAGTGCCCGCCGCGGTAGTTTTTCTCGCCGGCCGTCACGCGCAGATCCAGCCTGTTTTCCGGTGGCGCCAGCGGGCAGGTCGCGTACGGCGTGAAAGCACACGGCGGGTTATACGCCCGGTTGAAATCGAGCACGACTTTGCCGTCCTTGGGCAGGTCCGCGTACAGGAATCGCGCGGCGCCGTAGGTCTCGTGACCGGAGGTGCGATCGGCGATCACGAAGAACAGCGAGTCGGGCTCTTCCTGGATCGGCAGCAGCTCGTAGGTGTGGCCATCATGATGAAATACGGCCTTGCCCGGCACTTTTTCCTTGTTGATGGTGCCGAGTACGGAGCCCACCTCAAGCTCGTGCGGTGGATCGAACGGCACCCAGTCGGCGACGATGCGCCACGATGGATCGATCGGAAAATAATCGAGGCCGAGGAAATGGGTGCGCGTCTCGGCTTCACTGTCCTTGACGCGCAGCCCCTTACGCCCATCGCGATCGATGACGAAGAAATTGGCTGAGCCAAAAGCCACGAGCGTCGCCGGCGAGGCTGCGCCAGCGTGCATGTCGTCAACCAGATCGGCCTCATGCACCGGCTTGCCATCGATAGTGGCGCCGCTGTCGCTGTCGAGCACGATGTGCATCGCGCCCTCCTTGCTCAGCGTAACCACGCCAAGGTGCGCTGGACCCACCTTGAGCACGATGTCGTTATCGGCCGCGCTGCCGACCCGGTTGGCACCTTCATTCAACCATTCCAGACCGATCAGACTTAGCCAGCCGCTGGGTGCCGTGAGGCTGGCCAGGCGCGTCTGCTGCCACTGCAAAACTTGTTGCGAGACATCGCCCGGGATGGCGGCGGAGGGATTCTGGGCATGCACGGCGGCAACTCCAAGGCTCAAGACGAAAGCAAGAACGGCGGTACGCAAGATGGCAGGCCCCGTCGACATCAGTGTCCGAGTATGGCCGTCCATTTGGCGATGTGGCAAGAGCGGTATGGCAGGCTCAGCGACCGCGCAGGAACAGCCTGTCCAGCTCGGACAAGCTCAGCTGCGTCCAGGTCGGGCGCCCATGGTTGCATTGTCCCGATCGCTCGGTGGTTTCCATTTCACGCAACAAGGCATTCATTTCCGGAAGGGTCAGGCGCCGCCCTGCCCGCACTGAACCATGGCAAGCCATGGTGGAAAGTAGTTCGTTCTCCAACTCCTGCAGGCGCCGCGAACTGCCGTGCTGGGCCAGTTCGGCGAGCACATCGCGACACAGCTGGGCAACATCAGCACCTTCCAGCAAGGCGGGAATACGCCGCACGACCACGCCCGATGGACCGCTGCGCGATAACTCCAGGCCCCATTCGGCCAACGCATCCGCATGCTCTTCGGCAGCGGCAGCCTCCTTCGCACTCACGGCCACGTTCAGCGGCACCAGCAGCATCTGCGAGCGCAGGTTGCTGCAGGCCCGGCCTGACTTGAGCTTCTCGTACGTGATGCGCTCGTGTGCGGCGTGCATGTCGACCAGGATCAGGCCATGCGCATTCTCGGCCAGGATGTAGATGTTCTTGAGTTGCGCGATGGCGAAGCCCAGGGGCGGCGCCTGGTCATCCGCCGCCTCGGGCATGGGCGAGTTCGCCGCATAAGCCAAGGGCGCCTGCGTGGCGGCCGACTCGCCCAGCAAGGCGGCGTAGCCAGCCAGCGGTTCCTCGCGCACACCAAGACTGAGCCGGCTCTGGCTGAACGAGTTGGGCCATGCCGGCGCCGACAACGCAGGTGTCGGCGCCGACATGCCGAACGACGGCATCGCCACCGGAGCGGCCTCCTGCGGCGGCAGCCCCACGTTGCCTGCACGCGTCTGCGCCAGCGCTTCATGCAGGGTGCGGAACAGGAAGTCGTGTACCAGCCGCTGCTCGCGGAAACGCACTTCGTGCTTGGCGGGATGCACGTTCACGTCCACGCCAGCCGGATCGAGCTCCAGGTAAAGCACGAACGCGGCATGACGACCGTGGAACAGCACATCGGCATAGGCCTGTCGCACGGCATGGGCCACGATGCGATCGCGCACCAGGCGCCCGTTGACATAGAAGTACTGCGAATCCGCCTGCGAACGAGACGCCGTGGGCAAGCCGACCCAACCCGACAAGTGCAGACCCGCCGCCGCGTGATCGACACGCAGGCTCTGCTGCGGAAAATCCTCGCCTAACACCTCGGCCACGCGCTGCAGCGCGGCGCCCTCATCGCGTGCCGCCTTGAGTATGCGCACGGGCTTGCCGTTATGACTCAGGCGAAACTCCACCGAGCGACGCGCCAGGGCCAGCGACTTCAGCAGGTCGTCGATATGCGCGAACTCGGTTCGCTCCGCGCGCAGAAATTTTCGGCGCGCGGGAACGTTGTAGAACAGGTCGCGCACTTCAACGCTGCTGCCCTGCGGATGCTGCGCGGGTCGCGCCGCCTGCATCTTGCCGCCATCGACTTCGATGCGGAATGCGGTGTCCTGCCCTTGCGCGCGCGAAGTCAGCGCGAAACGCGCCACCGACGACACCGAGGCCAGCGCTTCGCCGCGAAATCCCATGCTGGCGACATGCTCAAGATCGTCGAAGCTACCGATCTTGCTGGTGGCATGCGAGGCCACGGCCAACTGAAGCTCGTCCGGTGAAATCCCGCAGCCATCGTCACGTACGCGGATCAATCGCGCGCCGCCCTGCTCGATGTCGACCTCGATGCGCGTGGCGCCGGCATCGAGGCTGTTCTCGACCAGTTCCTTGACCACGGAAGAAGGGCGCTCGATCACCTCGCCAGCGGCGATCTGGTTGATGAGTTCGGGAGGAAGGGCACGGATGACAGGCATCGGCGAAGCTTAAAGCCTGCCCTGCTCAGGCGAAAGCAAAAGCGCCGCCCGAAGGCGGCGCAAAGGTTCCTGTCGCGAAACGGCTCAGCTGGCGGGAATGGTCAACACCATGCCTACGCGTACGCCGCTGTCGCCATTGATGCGATTGGCGTTTTTCAGCGCATCGATGCTTACGCCGTACTGGCGAGCGATGCTGCGCAGGTTCTCGCCAGGTTCGACGCGGTGCAGGTCGCGCACCCCATCGTCAGCGCTTGATGCATCGCCGCTGGAGCCCTTGCTGGACGAGGCCATCGCCTGTGCCACGGCCTTGTTGGCGCGGGCCGACGTGTCGTCATCGCTACCCTTCGACGATGCCAGCGCAACACCGCTGCGACGCGCTGCCTGGGCGGCAAACCAGCTGCCAGGCGGCGGCGTGGCTTCGAAGTAACCGCGCACGCCACTCATCACGGCCGTGGCAAGGCGCGCCTGGTGCGAGGGATCGCGCAACTTGCGCTCCTCGTCCGGATTACTGATGAAGGCGGTCTCGACCAGGATCGACGGCACGTCGGGTGAACGCAGCACCACGAAGTTGGCGCGTTCCACAAAGCCGCGATGGGTCGGACCGAGATTGCCCAGGGCGCTCAGCACGTTACCGGCCACCGATTCGCTGGCCTGCATGGAATAGCCCTGCTGCAGGTCCAGCAGCACGGCGGCCAGGCCGTCGTTCTTGTCATCGAGCGTGACGCCACCGATCAGGTCCGCGCGGTTCTGGCCGTCCGCCAGCCACTGGGCGGCCATATTGGTCTTGCCGCGCGGCGACAACACCCACACCGATGAACCCTTGGCGTCGCCATTGACGAAGGCGTCGGCGTGGATCGAGATGAACAGGTCAGCGGAGTTGTTGCGTGCGATCTGGTAACGCTGCGCCAGCGGGATGAAGAAATCCGTGCTGCGCGTCAGCACGGCACGCATGCCGGGCTGCTGGTTGATTTGCTCCGCCAACTGGCGCGCGACAGCCAGCGTGACATTTTTCTCCAGCGTGCCGCCGGGACCGTGAGCGCCCGGGTCGTCGCCGCCATGGCCGGCATCGACGGCAATCACCACCTTGCGCTCGCCGTTCAACAGCGCCGCTGCCGCCCGGGTGGAGGCCATGCCGCTCTGGGTTGGCTTGAGGCCGGACTTGCTGCCGCTACGCGAGGGTGACGGCGTGTAGGTTGGCGCCGGGTCAGGCGCCGATACGGCTGGCGCTGCGGCCACGGTCGCCGGGCCGTCGTCATCCGACCCGCGCACGACGGGCTTGGACGCCACGCCGCCAGCGGGATAAAGATCCACGACCAGGCGGTAGCCGTAGTCCGCCTGCGGTTTCAGCAGGAAGCTCTTGATGCTGCTGGAGGGGTCGATCCTGGCCGTAAGGCGAACATTGCTGCCCTGTCGCTCGCCACTGAGCCCCTTGTAGAGCCCCTGGGCGGAGGGGGAGCTGAAGTCGCTGCTGATCGAACTGTCGCTGACGTCCACCGTCAGCTGGTCGCCATCCTGCTTGACCTTGTAGGTCACCGGGCCGGACACATCGAGCACGACACGGGTGTATTCGGGGCCCGCCCAGACGCGGGCGGACTTCACATCGGCCGCACGTGCAACGCAAAAAGGCACCAGAGCCATCAAGGCCATGGCACCAAGCAAAGCAGGATGCGTCCTATATCCCTTCATGGTGCGGAATTGAAGCCCACTCGCCTGCCGATTGCAAGAGGTTTTCCTTTGAATATCCATAACCTGCAGGTCTTTTGTCAGATCGCCTCCAGCTATCGGCCGCAAGCCACGCAAACTGAAGGCTTCCTGCCAAAGCAAGCCCGCAAGAAAAATCTCAAGGAGTACCGATACTTAGCTAAAACGCGGCACGAAAAGCCGCCTGTAAGCAGCGTTCAAGACAGCCGGGACACCACGCGTGCCCCCCGCTCCGTGCGCGCCTCCATGGCGGCGGCCCGACCGCTGCCGGCATAGCTGAGATGCAAGATCAGATCGGGCGTCGGCAGGGCGCCGGTGCCTCGTTCAGGCCATTCCACCAGCACCAGGGCCGCGGGGTCCGACAGCGCATCCAGCCCCAGCCATTCGAGCTCGCCCGGATCGGCAATGCGGTAGAGATCCAGGTGCCACGCCGCCCGATCCTTCGCGCGATAGGACTCGACCAAGCTATAGGTAGGGCTTTTGATGCGCTCGCCGACACCCAGCGCCCCGAGCAATGCTCGCGCAAAACTGGTCTTGCCGGCCCCCAGATCACCGTGCAGATAAACCACCAGCCCTTCATCGAGCACACCGGCCAGCTGTTGGGCCAGCGCGGCCGTAGCCGCTTCGTCGGCAAGCTCCCAATGGCCGTTCATCACGAGTCCTTGCCGTTGAGGAGGAACCGCAGGGGCTCCAACAGATCGCTGGCGAGCAGGCCGCGTTCGCCACCCTTTCGGGCCGCAAGGTCACCCGCGCGCGCGTGCAATCCCACGCCCAGGCAAGCCGCCTGCCATGCCTCGCACCCCTGGGCAAGCAAGGCCGCGATGATCCCCGTCAGCAGGTCGCCCATGCCACCTGAAGCCATGCCGGGATTGCCCCAGGGACATACCGCCACTCGCCCCTCGGGTTCTGCCACGAGGCTGCCAGCGCCTTTCAAGACCACCACCGCGCTGAAGCGACGCGCCAATTCGCGCGCGGCGGCGAAACGGTCCGCGCCGATCGTCGCGGTATCGCAGCCCAGCAAGCGCGCCGCCTCACCGGGGTGCGGCGTAAGCACGGCGCGTCCCGCCAGCTGCCGCGGCTCACGCGCCAGCAGGTTCAGGCCGTCCGCATCCAGCACCAGAGGCAGCGTGGTTTCCAGTGCGGTCAGCCAGAGCGCGTGGCCCCAGGCGCCCTGTCCCAATCCGGGTCCTACCGCCAGCACGGTGGCGCGCTCGAGCAGCGGCGCGAGCGCCTGTGGCCCGTTCACCTCGTGCGCCATCAATTCCGGCCGCGCAGCATTGAGCGCCACTAGATGCTCGCTGCGGGTCGCCACGCTGACCAGGCCCGCGCCACCACGCAGGGCGGCCTCGCCGCACAGGCGAATCGCCCCCGCCGTGCCGTGCTCGCCACCAATGGCCAGCACATGGCCATGGTTGCCCTTGTGGGCCTGACGCTGGCGCGGCGGCAGGGTCTGCACCTGCAGCAGCTCGGCATCCGCGTGGCATTCCTGCCACAACGCCTCGGGTAAGCCCAAGCGCTCTAACTGCACCTGCCCCACATAACCCGGCGCCTGCCCCGTGTAGAGGCCCCGCTTGGCGGCGATGAACGTGACGGTGACATCGGCTTGCACGGACTCGCCCGGCACAGCACCCGTATCCGCATTGACGCCCGAAGGCACATCAAGCGCGAGGATGGGCGCGCCACCGGCCTGGATCTGTCGCACCAGCTGCGCCACGTCGGCCGCCAACGCACGCCGCAACCCGGTGCCGAACAAGGCATCGACGTGCACATCCGCCAAGGGCAACTCGCCGCTCCCTTGCCATAGATGCACCGTGCCACCGCCTTGTTCGAACTCGCGGCGAGCACGGATGGCGTCGTCACCCTGGCTCTCGCCCAGCGCGATCACGTCGGCATGCAGGCCAGCCTCACCCGCCAGCGCAGCCAGCAAAAAACCATCCCCACCGTTGTTGCCCGGGCCGCAATACACCGCGATGCGCCGCGCACGCGGCCAGTGCTGCCGGAGACAGACCAGCGCAGCCGCGGCGGCGCGCTGCATGAGTTCGTAACCCGGGATGCCCAGTGAATCGATGGCGCGGCGATCGAGTGCCCGCACCTGGTCGACGGTATAGAGTTCGTGGCGGTGGGTGCTGGCGGTCATCGGGGAATTATAGGCATGCCCGCCGTTGGACCTATGCCTGCAGCACCTACAATAAGCACATGTCCGCGACCTCCCTTCACTCTCCCGACTACGCTGCGCTCGCCCGCGATATCAAGCGCTGGGCGCGTGAGCTGGGCTTTGCCGATGCCGGCATCGCCGGGACGGACTTGGGCGAGGATGAGTTGCACCTCAAGCGTTGGCTGGATGCCGGTCACCATGGCGAAATGGATTACATGGCCCGTCACGGCGACAAACGCAGTCGCCCGCACGAACTGGAGCCAGGCACCGTTCGCGTGGTTTCGGTGCGCATGGACTACATACCGCCAGGGACACGCAACGCGTGGAACGTGCTGGACGAACCCGAGGCCGGTTACGTGGCGCGCTATGCGCTGGGACGCGACTACCACAAGCTGATGCGCAACCGGCTCCAGAAACTGGCCGAACGCATTCATGGAGCGATCGGCGATTTCGGTTATCGCGCCTTCGTCGACTCCGCCCCGGTGCTGGAAAAGGCACTCGCGCGCAATGCCGGACTCGGCTGGATCGGCAAGCACACGGTGCTCATCAATCGTCAGGCAGGTTCGTATTTCTTCCTGGGCGAGCTGTATACCAACCTGCCCTTGCCGATCGACGAACCGGCCAGCGCGCACTGTGGCAGCTGTCGTCGCTGCATCGACATCTGTCCGACCCAGGCCATCGTCGGGCCGTACAAGCTCGATGCGCGCCGCTGCATTTCGTATCTCACCATCGAGCTGCGCGGCAGTATCCCCGAGGAACTGCGCGCGCCCATGGGCAACCGTATCTTCGGCTGCGACGACTGCCAACTGATCTGCCCGTGGAATAAATTTGCGCAGGACGCTACCGAGCCCGACTTCGCGCCACGCCACCAACTCGATGGCGCCAAACTCGTTGAGCTCTTCGGTTGGAGCGAACAGGAATTCCTGCAACGCACCGAAGGCATGGCGATACGCCGCACCGGCTATGAGGGCTGGCTGCGCAATATCGCGGTGGCACTGGGCAATGCGCCACATTCGCAGGATGTACGGCAGGCGCTGCTGGCTCGCGCTGACCACCCTTCCGCGGTCGTGCGCGAGCACGTAGCGTGGGCGCTGGCACATCATCCTGCCTAAGAGCCTGTTAGAGGCTTTGCGACGGACCAGTGTTTGCGCTCCTTGTTGCTCGTCATCCCAGCGAACGCTGGGATGACGACCCAGGAAAAGCGACGTGCCGAGTAAGGATGTCCTGATCGATCAGCGGTCGTGCGTCTCGAGGGCGACGCTCCGCTCCTGGATCGCCTCGATCAACGCGCGCGTCGCCGAGTCAAACGAACCCGTGTCGTCCAGGCTGCCATCCAGCGCCGGCAAGATCTGCCGTGCAATCGACTTGCCCAACTCGACACCCCATTGGTCGAAGGCATTGATGCCCCACAGGTGACCGAGCATGAACACCTTGTGTTCGTACAGCGCGATCAACGCACCCAGGCTCTCCGGCGTCAGCGCGTCGAGCATGATCACCGTACTCGGTCGATCGCCAGGGAAGGTGCGCTGTGCCGCAAGTACACGGCGCGCGGACTCGTCGCCGTTCTTGGCTTCCGCCAACGCCTCATCGAAGGTCTTGCCCAGCGCCAATGCCGCCGCCTGCGCCAGCAGGTTCGACAGCAATGCGTCGTGATTGGCGCGCAAGTCGTGCGCCGGCTTCACCACGCCGATGAATTCCAGGGGCACCACGTCGGTGCCCTGATGCAGCGCCTGGAAATAGGCGTGTTGTGCATTGGTGCCTACGCTGCCCCACACGACGGCCGAGGTCGATTGCGCTGCCGGCTGCCCCTGCGGCGTGACCTGCTTGCCCAGGCTCTCCATCTCGAGCTGCTGCAGGTAGGACGTGAGATCGGTAAGCAGATCCGCATACGGCACCACGGCACGACTGCCGCGGCCCTGGGCGTTGCGATTCCATAGCTCCACCAGGCTCAACAGCACCGGCAGGTTTTCATGCCAGGGCGCGCTGCGGAAGTGATCATCGACCTGCGCCGCACCGGCCAGCAAGGCACGAAAGTTGTACATGCCGATGGCCAGTGCCAACGACAAGCCGACGGCCGACCACAGTGAAAAACGCCCGCCGACGAAATCCCACATCGGATAGACCTGCGCCGCCGGGACGCCCCAGCTTTCCGCGGCGGCAACGTTGGCGCTCACCGCGAGGAAATGACGCGATACGGCGCTGGCGTCGCCGTCATAGGCGCGGCTGATCCAGTCACGCAGCACGCCGCCATTGAGCAGGGTTTCCTGCGTCGTGAAGGTCTTGGAGACCACGATGACGAGGGTGCGCTTGGGATCGAGCGCGTGCATCAGCTCATACGCCGACTGGCCATCGACATTGGTCAGGAAGTGGCTGCGCAAGCCCGGCACGTGGAACGGCGCGAGCGCACGTACGGCCAGGCGCGGCCCCAGGTCGGAGCCGCCGATGCCGATGTTGACGACGTCGGTGATGCCGGGCGCGATACCGAAGCTGGAGGCATCCCCCTGCCCCACGGCCTGCACCAGGGCGCCGATACGCTGCAGCGTCCGCTCGATCTCATCCAGCGCATCGCGAGGTGCTGGCGACGACAGCTTGGAGCCACTCGCACGCAGCGCCGTATGCAGCACCGCACGATGTTCGGACGTATTGATCGGCGCGCCCGCGAACATGGCGTCGCGGGCCAGCCTGCCAACCGCTGGCCTCGGCATGTGCGCCAAGCGCTTCCAGCGCCGCCTCGTCCAGCTTCTGGCGGCTCAAATCCAGCAGGATCGGGCCCGCCCGATGCCGCAGGCGTTTGCCGCGCGTGGTGTCCTTCAGCAATTCACGCAGGTGGGTGCGTGCAAGGCGGTCAACGTGATCTGCCAGAAAGGACGAACGGCGCTCGGGCGACATGGGCTCTCATGGGTGGCGGGAGGGAACGCCGATCTTACGCAGCTCCCAGCCCTTGATGCCAGCCCGATGTTGCACTGCGGTCATTCCCCGCCCATCAGCGGGGTGCAGCCCTTCAGGCCGCGACCATCTGCTTCGGAATCGAGCGGTTGGTATGCGAAATGCGGTTGTCGGCGTCGACGTAGACCAGGGTCGGCTGGAACTGCTCGACTTCGGCCTCGGACATCTGCGCGAACGCGGCAATGATGATCAGGTCGCCGGGCTGGGCGCGGTGGGCCGCACTGCCGTTGACCGAGATGATGCCGGAACCCTCTTCGGCACGCAGCGCGTAAGTGACGAAGCGCTTGCCGTTGTTGATATTCCACGCGTGGATCTGCTCGTACTCGCGGATGCCGGAGGCATCGAGCAGCAGGCCGTCGATCGCGATGGAGCCTTCGTAGTGGAGCTCGGCGTGGGTCACCGTCGCACGGTGGATCTTGGCCTTGAGCATGTTCAGATTCATGACTTCGTTTCCGGCAGGTACAGCCCGCGTAGCTCGATATTATCCAGCCGGGCAACGCCGCATCGCAACATTGCCGGCCGATTACCCGGTCTCTCGGGCCGAATATGGGGACGCTCAGTCGAACGGCAAGTTGTCGATCAGGCGGGTCTGGCCCAGCCGGGCCGCGATCAGGGCGACCAGGCCCTCGCGCTCGCCATCGGCGGGCTCGGCCAGGTCCTCGATGCGGCGGATGGCCGCATAGTCCGGTTCGAAGCCAGCCCGCGCCAGCTTGGACGCCGCCGCCTGCTCCACCACCGTACGGGCGTGGCCCTTGGCGATCAGGTCGCGCATCTGCTGCAAGGTGGCATAGACCTGCGGCGCCAGCGCGCGGTCCGCGGTCGACAGGTACTGGTTGCGGGAGCTGAGCGCCAGGCCGTCGTCGGCGCGCAGCGTCGGCGCCCCCATGATTTTCACCGGCAGCGACATGTCGCGCACCATGCGCTCAATCACCTTGAGCTGCTGGAAGTCTTTCTGGCCGAACACGGCAAGGTCGGGCTGGACCAGGTTGAACAGCTTGCAGACCACCGTCGCCACGCCATCGAAATGCCCGGGGCGATGCGCCCCCTCCAGCGTCTCGGTGAGCTGGGGCACGTGAATACTCACGCTGTTCTGCGCGCCGAACGGGTACATGGTGGCCACTTCCGGCGCGAACAGCAGATCGCACTCATGCTCGGCCAGTCCACCCTGGTCCTGCACGAGCGTGCGCGGATAACGCTCAAAGTCCTCATTGGGACCGAACTGGGTGGGATTCACGAACACGCTGGCGACCACCCGATCGGCGCGGGCGCGGGCGAGCTTGATGAGGGAGTGGTGACCGGCGTGCAGGTTACCCATGGTGGGCACGAAACCCACCGTCAGGCCCTGCCCGCGCCAACCGCGGATCATGGCGCGCAGCGCCGCAGCGTCTTGCACAGTCTGCATGTTTGCTCTGCTCTATCGCTTCATTCGAAGCAGTGTTCGGGCGCCGGGAAGGCGCCGCTGCGCACGTCTTCGGCGTAGGCCGCGATCGCTGCAGCCACGGAGTCGCGTCCTGCGAGGAAGTCCTTGCTGAACTTCGGGCGCTTGCCCGGCGTGATACCCAGCATGTCCTGAAGCACCAGCACCTGGCCATCGCAATGCGGGCCGGCGCCAATGCCGATGGTTGGAATGGAAACGGCGCGCGTGATGCGTTCGCCTAGCGCGGTCGGGATGCCCTCGAGCACGAGCAGGGTGGCACCGGCAGCCTCTACCGCCTGAGCCTGCGCCACCATGCGGTCGGCCGCCTCCTGCTCGCGCCCCTGGATGCGGAACCCGCCAAACTTGTGCACCGACTGCGGCGTCAGGCCCAGGTGCCCGCACACCGGAATCGCTCGCTCCACCAAGGCCTCGATGGCCTCGAGGATATGCGGCGAGGCGCCCTCGATCTTGACCATGGCCGCGCCGCCCTCGCTCACCAGCTGGGCGCCTGCCTCAAGCGCGTGCGCCACATCGCGATCGGCCATGAAAGGCATATCCGCCACCAGCAGGGTCGAGGACAAACCGCGCGCCACGATGCTGGTGTGATAAACCATGTGGTCGAGCGTCACCGGCAAGGTGCTCGAATGCCCCTGGATCACCATGCCCAGCGAATCGCCGACCAGTGCGATATCGATACCAGCCAGTTCCAGCTGGGTCGCAAACGTGGCGTCATAGGCAGTGAGCATGACGATGCGACGACCTTCCGCCTTCATCGCTCGCAATGACGGCACGGTAACCGGCTTGCGCGTGGGTGCGTTGGTTTTCTGCACGTACACAACGATTCCTTCAGAGCGGAAACAGAGAACGATTATCCCGCGCGCGGCGTGAAGGGCTCAAGGCAAACGCTCACATCCGGAAACATCGAGCGCCGCCAGCAGCTCCACCACCCGCCCCTGACCAGGCAAATCCAGCTCCGGCGCGAGGTCGTGCAACGGCAACAGAACGAAAGCACGCTCACCAATGCGCGGGTGCGGCAAGCTCAGCCGTTCGTCCGACAGGACGACGTCGTCCATATGCAGCACATCCAGGTCAAGCGTACGCGGCCCCCATCGATCACCGTCACGCACACGCCCCGCGGCACGCTCGATCACCAGCAGCTCATCCAGCAGCTCGTGCGGGGACAGTGTCGTGTCGATATGCGCCACGGCATTCACGAACGGAGGCTGATCCAGCACGCCCCATGGCGGCGTGAGGTAGAGATGCGAACGCGCCAGCAAGCGCGTACCGGGCAGACGCCCCAACGCATCGAAGGCATCCAGCACCTGGGCACGCGCATCGCCCAGGTTGCTGCCCAGCGCAATAAAAGCTTCGGTCACACCGAATCCGATTTGTTACCCGACTTACCGGCCGGCTTGCGACGGCGGCGCTTGCGCGGCTTTGCAGCCGGGGCCGCGAGTTCGCCCGCGGCGCCCTGCGGGACATTGGCCAACGCCGCAGCAAGCGTCTCGTGGGGCAATTGTTGCGCGTGCGCCCACCACTGCCCCAGCTCGTTGATCGCCGGCGACTCCGCTGCGCGCAGCAGCAGGAAATCGAACGCGGCACGGAAGCGCGGATGCGTCATCAGCCGAAATACACGCTTGCGCTGGATCTGCTCGAAACGCGGCTGTAATGCCCAGATCTCTTCCATCGTGAGGGTGAAGCGGCGAGGTATCGCCACGCGCTGGCATTGCTCAGCCACTACTTGTGACGCGGCACGATCCCACGCTGCGGTGCTCTCCATGCCCTTGGTGATCCAGGTGTGCGCCAGATCGCGCACTTCACCCCACAGCAGCACGGCAAATAGGAAGGCCGGCGTCACCGACTTGCCTTCGGCAAGGCGCGCGTCGGTATTGGCCAGCCCCTGTTCGATCAGGGCTCGCAGCGCCTGGTCGCCCCGCTTGAGCGCACGCGCCGTGGCCGGGAACATGAACTGCAACAGGCCGGTCTGCTCCAACATGTGGAAGCTCTTGAGACCATGGCCAGCCAGGAACAGCTTGAGCGACTCGTCGAACAGGCGGGCCGGGGCGGCATCGGCCAGCAGCGGGCCCAGCTCAGCGAACGGCGCCGACGCCTTCGCATCAATGCGGAAATTGAGCTTGGCGGCGAGACGAACGGCACGCAGCATGCGCACCGGATCCTCTCGGTAGCGGGTGGCCGGGTCGCCGATCAGATGCAGTACGCGGTTCTCGACGTCCGGCATGCCGCCGACGTAGTCGCGCACCGAGAAATCACTGATGTCGTAATACAGCGCATTGACGCGGAAGTCGCGGCGTATCGCATCCTCTTCGATGCTGCCCCAGACGTTGTCGCGCACGATGCGGCCATCGACGATGTGGCGATCGCCTTCGCTGGCGTCCTCTTCGCCGGTGCCGCGGAACGTGGCCACCTCGATGATCTCGGGCCCATACACCACATGGGCGAGGCGGAAACGACGCCCGATCAGGCGCGAGTTCCGGAACAGCTTCTTCACCTCTTCCGGCGTGGCATTGGTAGCGACGTCGAAATCCTTGGGGTGGCCACCAAGCAACAGGTCGCGCACAGCGCCGCCGACCAGGTAGGCCTGATAGCCGGCTTCATTAAGGCGATACAGCACGCGCAACGCTGCCTTGCTGATGTTCTTGCGCGAAATCACGTGTTGCTCGCGCGGAATGATGCGCAGTGCAGCCGTGGCGTTGGTCCTTGCGTCGTGATTCAAGCGGTGTGGATCCTTGCGGCGCGTGGCGCCATTCAAAGCGATCAGTGGCGGCGCCAAGCGCCGCCTCCATGCCCACCATGGCTACACGGACCAGGCGGAATCGTTCCTCACGGCGGGACAAAAGTCGTCCTCGGGCATTGCCGGGCGAAACAATTCCGATATACTAGCGCGCTCCGGTGCATTTCGCTCCCTTCGTCTAGTGGCCTAGGACACCGCCCTCTCAAGGCGGGAACACGAGTTCGAACCTCGTAGGGAGCGCCACTTCCGGCCTGGCACGGGCCCCGGCTTCCAGAACAGGCGCGCGACAGCATGACCTTTGTCGTCACCGATAACTGCATCAAGTGCAAGTACACCGACTGCGTCGAGGTTTGCCCTGTCGACGCTTTCCACGAGGGTCCCAACTTCCTCGTGATCAATCCGGACGAGTGCATCGACTGCACCCTATGCGAGCCGGAATGTCCGATCAATGCCATTTACCCCGAGGACGACGTGCCTGCCGGGCAGGAATCCTTCGTGGCGCTGAATGCGGATCTGGCCAAGAGCTGGCCGGTGATCACCGAGCGCAAGGATGGCCTGGCGGACGCCAAGGATTGGGAAAACAAGCCCGGCAAGCTCGACCTGCTCGAGCGCTGAAAGTCCCGCCCTGGTCCTGGGCGCCTTCGCAAAAGCCGGTTACCAGATAGAAAAAACGCCGCCCGAGGGCGGCGTTTTCTTTGATGCGCGTGTCTTACTCAGGTGCCGCCAAGGCGCGACTTGAGCGTATCGACCACCTTGGCCACCGCAGCGGCATCGCCCTGGGCGCGGACCTCGCTAGCCTTCTCGCCGCTGCCACCGATGGTCAGCTGCACCTGATGCGGGGCAGCGCCCGGCGCGTCGGCCGTCTGCTTCGACTTGCCGTTGAACATGCTGCTGAAGAAACCCTTCTTGGCAGTCGGCTCATCCGAGGCCACCACGCTCAACGTGTAGGTATGCGCCGCATCGTCGTGAGCAACCACCTCGCCGATATCGCCCTTCTCCAGTGCCTGGCCCACGCGACTGTAGGTGCTGTCGATATTGTCGTTCAGCACGAAGCCGTCGGCGATCGTGCCGCCGCTCTTGCCAAGCCGGGCGGTCGCGCCATTGGCGGTCGGGTTGTTGGCGCCCGGCTCAGGAATGACCAACGCAGCACTGGTGGATGGCGTATCCAGGCCCGGCGGAATTTCCAGCGGCGACTCCTGCTTGGCCGCTTCCCAGGCCTTGTGCGAACGGAACATGCCACAGCCGGAGAGCAGCAAGGCGGAAACGGCCAAAACCGGCAAGGCCACGACAAGCGGGGTTTTCTTCATGTAAGCAAATTCCGTAAGAGTATCAGTTGGCCAAAACGTCAGGCCGCATTCGCCAAGGATGCCAGACCCGCCAGCGCTTCGCGTAGTCGCGCGCGGTCAGGACCGTCTTCCAGTTCAACCAAGGGCAGACGTGGCGACGCCATACCCAGCCCCAACGATGGCAACCCAGCCTTCACCGCAATCGGGTTCGGCGCGCAATTGAGCGCCTCAACCAGCGGTGCCAGCACTGCATCACAGCGCTGGGCCTCAAGCCGGTCACCCGCCGTGGCTGCGTCGCACAACATACGAAACGCGCGAGGCACCAGATTGGCTACCACCGAGATAGTACCAGCCGCCCCGGCCAACATGGCCTTGGCGCCCGTGCCGTCGTCACCGGACAGATAGACGAAATCCGGCCGCGCAAGTTCCGCACAGGCACGAATGCGCTCGTCGGTGCTGACCGCTTCCTTGATCCCCACGATAGACGGATGCTCACGCAAAACCGCCACGGTTGCCGGCAGCAAGTCGCAGGCCGTGCGGGTGGGAACGTTGTACAGCAGCACGGGCAGGCCGCCCTGCTCCGCCACTTCCAGATAATGCCGACGCAGACCTTCCTGGGTGGGGCGCACATAGTAAGGCGCCACCACCAGCGCAGCATCGGCGCCCAGTGCCTTAGCTCGACGGGTCAGCGCCACCGTCTTGGCCGTGCCCGCCTCGCCGGTACCTGCGACCACCACCATACGGCCCGCGACGCGCTCGACCGTGAAGGCGAGCAGACGATCGAATTCGTCGTGCTCGAGCATGTGTGCCTCGCCCGTGGACCCGGCGACTACTACGCCTTCCGTGCCGCCCTCGATCTGGTAGTCGAGCAGCCGCCCGAATGCCGCCAGATCGAGTGCCCCGTCCGCCGCGAACGGCGAGACCAGCGCACAGATGCTTCCGCGAATGTTCAAAACCGGCTCCGGCTGAAAACCAAGCCCGACATGTTACCGGAAATCCTTCTCCGGCCAATACAGGACCTTAGGGATGCTCTGATTAACTCTGCGCAGGCGTCATGATGTCCAGAAGGCCCGCAGGCAGTGTTGCGTGGCGCCGGGAAGACTGGCCCGTCTTGCCAAGCCGCGCGGCACCGCCTGCGGGCCTTCTGGACATCACCCCATCACCTTGAATTCAACACGTTGGGGCCGGTCCTGTCTGCCCGCATCCCTTCGGTGCGCCGGCTCGACAGACGGCCAGTCTGCCGTCGCCGACGCCCCTGTGGCCTGCGAACAGACAGGACCGGTGACGCCTACGCAGAGTTAATCAGAGCATCCCTAGAGCCCAATCCCTGAACCCGGGGGTGCCGCCCAACCTCCGCGCTGGCACCAGCCACGACTGTCGATGGTCCATGGGGCAGCCCCGCACAACGGGCGGACGCCATGTCGGCTCGCGGCGGCCCGTCAAAGCCGTGCGACACGGCCTTACTTGCGGCCTTCCAGTGGCGGCAAGTAAGCTCGGCCAGTCAACCGCCACCCCGCGGCGTACGGGGGTTGCCACAGGTGGATTTCCTTGAATCGTTCCTCCGCGCGAACCGGCACTGACAATCAGCTGCTGATCCAGACGCTGACCCCAGCCCCACGAACCCCTTTGTTGACGCTGGCCCGGCGTATTGCAGAGGCAGGTTGCAACCTGGCTGACGCACGGGTGTCGACCCTTGGCTCGGATACCTCGTTGACCCTGCTTGCCACGGGCGCCTGGGACGCCGTGGCCAAGCTGGAGTCGGCACTGACCAAGTTGGCGCGCGAAGAGGACCTGCGGCTGGTCCACTACCGCACAGGACCACGGGAACATCATTCGCACTTGCTGCCTTATCTGATCGAGGTGATCTCGGCCGACCGGCCGGGCATCCTGGTGAAGATCATCGACTTTTTCGATCGCCGCGACATCGTCATCGAGCAGCTCAGCTCGCTGCGTTACCAGGCCATGCAGACGGGCGCGGAAATGTTCCAGGCGCAGATCACGATCGGTATTCCGGCACAGACCCATATCGCAGCGCTGCGCGATGATTTCCTTGAGTTCTGCGATGGCCTGAATCTGGACGCCATCATGGACCCGGTGAAGTTCTGAGGCCCGTGGGATGCACGCAATGGCGGCATTTTTAAGGCTGCCGCCGGATTGCTGAGAATGCCGTTCGTAGCGTCGCCTTGCAAGGGCTGTTATCCGTCGCTGCAAGCGCTAGTCTCTGTCTCCAGGCAGCACCGGAGCACACGTATGCAGCAGGCGGGTCGAGCAGCACCGATCGCAAGGCGCACAGCCCCTGCCCGCGCGTCAGCCCCCACCGTCCTGCATTTCCCCATTCCCACATATCAGTCGAAGTCGGCCACGGCTTCGCAGGAGAAGTCATGCCCGAAGTCGGCAAAAAAGTCCCCAAGCTCAAAGGCTCCACCGGCGACGGCGGCGAGCTGAAACTCGACAGTCTCAAAGGTCAGTGGGCGGTGGTGTATTTCTATCCGAAAGACAGCACGCCCGGATGTACCAATGAAGCGAAGGACTTCCGCGATCTGTATCCGGCCTTCCAGAAGCGCCACGCAGAAATCATCGGGGTCTCGCGCGATTCGGTGAAATCCCACGCCAACTTCGCCACCAAGCAGGAGCTGCCCTTTCCGCTCGTTTCCGACCCGGACGAAACCTGGTGCCAGGCCTTCGACGTGATCCACGAGAAGGTGCTGTACGGAAAACGTCACATGGGTGTCGTACGAAGTACGTTCCTGATCGATCCCGAGGGCAAGCTGGTGCAGGAATGGCGCAACGTGAAGGTTCCGGGCCACGCCCAAGCCGTGCTCGACGCCATCCCCGCCAAGTGACCTCCCTCCGCCCTTCCCGCCGCGCCACTGACCGTCCTCCCGGATGGACGGCTGGCGTGGTTTACGGCACCCCGGCCGCCGAGGCCGGCTCCCCGCGGTATACCGCATGCCGCGGTTCATCCACCTCGCACTCTGAAGAGGTTCCTTCCGTATGACCGGAAGCAAGCGCATCTACGCTCTCGACACCAATGTGTTGCTGCACGATCCGACCTCGCTGTTCCGCTTCGAAGAGCACGACGTCTTTATCCCCATGACGGTGCTGGAGGAACTGGACGAAAAGAAAAAGGGAGCCTCGGAAGTCTCCCGTAATGGTCGCCAGGTCAGCCGCTTTCTCAATGAGCTGATCGAACGCGGCAATGGCCATGGCATCAGCAATGGCTTGGAGCTGACCAATCCGCAAGGCATCAATCTCAAGCGCGGCACCGCGGTGGGCCGCCTCTATTTCCAACAGCGCACCACCAACGGCCACGGCAAGGCGGACAACCAAATTCTGTCGGCGGTGATCGAACTGCGCGACCAGAACCCCGATCGTGCCGTGGTACTGGTCACCAAGGACATCAATCTTCGCATCAAGGCCACGATCTACGGCATCCATGCAGAGGACTACGAGAACGATCGCGCGCTGGACGATTTCGCGCTGCTCTTTACCGGCTCAACTGAACTCACCGAGGATTTCTGGGATCGCCACCCGGAAGTGCAGTCGTGGAACGAACGCGGGCGCACTTACTACAAGCTGGACCGGCGCAAGGACGAGGATTGGTATCCGAACCAGTGTCTGTTCTTGCCCGGCGAAAACAGCGTGGAAATGCGCGTTCTGCACGTGGACGATGCCAAGGCCACGCTGGTACTGCTCGATGACCATAGCCATGCCAATCACAGCGTTTGGGGCATTGCCGCGCGCAACCGCGAACAGAATTTCGCACTGAATGCGCTGATGGATCCGGATGTGGATTTCGTCACCCTGCTCGGCACGGCCGGCACCGGCAAGACCTTGCTGGCGCTCGCCGCGGGCCTGGCGCAAGTAATGGACCAGCAGCGGTATCGAGAAATCATCATGACGCGCGCCACGGTTTCCGTAGGCGAGGACATCGGCTTCCTGCCCGGCACCGAGGAAGAAAAGATGACGCCGTGGATGGGCGCACTCACCGACAACCTGGAAGTGCTCACCAACCCCCAGGAGGGTGGCAGCTGGGGACGTCAGGCCACCAACGACCTGCTTGCCTCGCGCATCAAGATCCGCTCGATGAACTTCATGCGCGGGCGCACCTTTCTGAGCCGCTATCTGATCATCGACGAGGCGCAGAACCTCACGCCCAAGCAGATGAAGACGCTGATCACACGCGCCGGCCCCGGCACCAAGATCATCTGCCTGGGCAATGTGGAGCAGATCGACACGCCTTACCTCACCGAAACGACGTCCGGCCTCACTTACGCGGTGGACCGCTTCAAGCACTGGGATCACTCGGCGCACATCACGTTACGCCGCGGCGAGCGCTCGCGTCTGGCGGATTTCGCGTCGGAGGCGCTATAAGCTCTGCCGATGTCACGTAGCGCACCACCCATCGCCCTCACCATCGCCGGATCCGACTCCGGCGGTGGTGCGGGCATCCAGGCTGATCTGAAAACCTTCCACGCTCGCGGCGTGCACGGGCTGTCGGTCATCGCGGCGATCACCTCCCAGAACACGCGTGGCGTTACAGCTGTACATACCGTGCCGCTCAAACATATCCGCAGCCAGATCGCCGCCGTGTTCGAGGATTTTCCGATCGGCGCCGTGAAAACGGGCATGCTGGGCAGTGCCGCGGTCACTCGCCTGGTGGCCAAAGAAATGGCGGTGCGCAAACCGGCATGGCTGGTGGTCGATCCGGTGATGATCGCGACCAGCGGCGCACGCCTGCTGGACACGGACGCCGTGCAAGCCATGGTCGAAGAACTCATTCCACTTGCCGACGTACTTACCCCGAACCTGCCTGAAGCCGAGGCCTTGCTTGGCCGCAAGCTGCGTACGCCTCAGGACTACGACCACGCCGGCGAAGCCTTGTTAGGCCTAGGAGCCCGCACCGTCCTGCTGAAGGGTGGTCATTCCGACGAGCGCGAGGTGGTGGACCGCTACTACGACGATCGCGGCGTGATGGAGATTCGCCATCCGCGCATGCCCATCGAAGGCCATGGCACCGGCTGTACGCTGGCCTCCGCGATTGCCGCTGAACTCGCCAAGGGAAACACGCCACGCTCAGCCGTGCGCCGCGCCGTGGCTTATGTCCACCGAGCGCTGGAGCGTAGCTACCGGCCCGGTGGCGGCGACGCTCATGTTCTGAAACACTGACGAACTGCGCAGCATGCCGCGCCCTTCCAGGAAGTAATTCAGAGTGACACTCCGGGCCTTCATCTATCGCCACCGCATCATTGGCAAGCGTGTCATTTCGTGGGCATCGCGCACGCTCCCTGCACCTGCCGCGCGCCGTCTCAAGGCACTCGCCGAACGGGTAGCCTTTACCCTGACCCCCCAGTATCAGGGCGACACGCTACCGGCCATCTTCCACTACTGGTCAGCGCAATATCTCGCGCCCGAGGCCACTCGACTGGGCATTAATTCGCCCGAGGCCTTCTATTTTGGGCAAATCCTCAAGGCGGCACGATCCGGCGCGCATCCAGTGCGCGTGCTGAGCCTCGGCACGGGAGCCGCGAGCATGGAGATCGGCCTCGCCGAACAGTTGCGCGACGCATCCGTGCAAGTCCAGATGACTTGTGTGGATTTCAATCCGGCGCTGATGCGCAGCGCCAATGAATCGGCACGTGCACGCGGACTTGGCCCATCGATCCGTTTCGAGACGTTCGACTGTAACGTCCCTTTTGAGCACCGCTCGCAAGACATCATCATCGTCAACCAGTTCTTTCATCACGTGACGGCATTGGAGACGTTCTGCCGATCGTTGCGCGCTTCGCTTGCCGACGATGGCGTGTTGCTCAGCTCCGACATCATTGGCCGCAATGGCCACCAGCTGTGGCCGGACGTTGAGGCGGAAATACAGGATGTCTGGCCCACGCTGACACCCGAGCAACAGTTTGATCGGCACTTCGACAACCGTCTGGACCGCTATCGACCGATCGACCACGCCGCCTACTCGAACGAAGGAGTGCGGGCCCAGGACGTGGTGTCTTGTCTGCTGGCCGAGTTCGACTTTGAACTGTTTTTCACTTTCGGTGGAGCGATCATGCCATTCGTCGAGCGCCGCATCGGCTTCAATTTCTCGCCCGAGGTCGAACAGGATCGTGCCGTGATAGACCGGGTGCAGGCCATCGACGCCGAAGCCATTGCCGACGGTCGCTATCCCACGGCGAATATGATCGCGGCCCTGCGCCACAAAGGCCGAGTCCCGCAACCGAACTATTCGCCGCTCAGCCCCCAGCGGCATGTCGAGCTGACCCGGAAACAACAGGCCAAGCTTTCATCATGATGGGATGACAGGATGATGGGCGGTCTCACCCCGGCGTAGAATGGCCGTGCTTCCTTACCGATGCCCCGACATGATTCTTGCCCCGCGCCTATTCCTGCTGCTCCTGTTGTCGCTGTTTGTACTGTGTGTACTGCTGGTACACCTGCGCGGCCGCAGCCGGCTGCGCTTCGATCGCCAGCTGGTGGATCACTCGGCGGTGTTCGCGCCGTACAACCTGCTGATGTACGCGTTTTCAGCCGTGCCGGCGCGACCGATCCTCGATCGCCGCGGTTTTCCTCAGCTCGACCTGCTGCAGGCCAACTGGCAGACCATTCGCGAAGAGGCCATGCATCTGTTCGACGAGGGCTACATCCGTGCTGCGGAGAAGAACAACGACGCCAGCTTCAACAGTTTCTTCAAGCAGGGCTGGAAGCGCTTCTATCTCAAGTGGTACGGCGAACCGCTGGCCTCCGCCGAAACGCTGTGCCCGAAGACGGTCGCCCTGCTCAATTCGATTCCGAGCGTGAAGGCGGCGATGTTCGCCCTGCTTCCGCCGGGGAGCAAGCTCAATCCGCATCGCGACCCGTTTGCCGGTTCGCTGCGCTATCACCTGGGCCTGATCACGCCCAATTCGGAAGACTGCCGCATCTTCGTCGACGGTGAAATGCACAGCTGGGGCGACGGCAAGGACGTCGTGTTCGATGAGACTTACGTGCATTGGGCCGAGAACCGTACGGACCAGACTCGCGTGATCCTGTTTGCCGATGTGGAACGTCCGCTACGCACGCGCTGGATGAGTGCGATCAATCATCGCGTGGGCGCCTTCATGGGCAAGATCACCGCCTCGCCTAACACCGAGTCGCCCGAAGAGAAGACCGGTTTCGTCAATCGCGTATTCGCGCTCAACCAGCGCAGCCGTGAGCGTAACCGCGCATTCAAGCGAAAGCACCCCAAGCTGTTTCGCGCGACCAAGTATCTGGGCATGCTAGTGCTGATTTGGTTGATCTTCCTGGCGCCTTGGCCGTTCTTCCGCTGAATAATGAGACGGTGACGTCGTCGCGCCCCTGAAGCGTCTTACCGAAGGCCGCCGCCCAGCGCTCGCTAGCCCCCTATTCCTGCTGGACCCGCCACGCCTTTCCAGAGGCTGGCTCGCCACATGCTCGGGCCCCGGCCGCCACAGCGCCCTGGCCTCAGGCGCGCTCTGAGGCACTGTCGCAGCGGTCGTAGACATATCGCGATGAAGCAAGTTCATCTCGTGCAGGTCAATGTGCCGCGTGGAGATCGGGCGATAGCGCTCATCGAACGCCACGTCGCCCGGTATCCAACCTGCACGACAGGTGATGGCGCCCCAGAAGCGACGCAGGGAGCGCAGCTGCTGGCCGACGATCCCCCGTTCGTTGTCCGCATCGACCATGGGATCGCACACGCCGGTGGGCCTCACCGCCTCACCGAAGAGTGCCGTGCCAAATAGGATGTCCCAGATCGGGAACACGAAGGAATAGTTGCAGTCGTGCAGCGTGGGGCGCTCAGGATCCACGCGCATGTGGTGCAGGCGGTGGTAACGCGGGTCCACCAAGATCTTGCCCAGCACCGGCCCGAAGTGCAGGCGGATATTGGTGTGCCCAAGGTTCTGCAACAACTCGCCCAGCAATACCAACAAGGCATATTCGGTAGGCGAGACACCGATAAGCGCAGCCACACCAGCGACGATCAAGGCCTCCAGCATATCGTCCAGATAATTATCCCGGTCATTCGACCAGCAGCTGAGCTGTCGCTGGCTGTGATGCAGACTGTGCAGCGCCCACCACCAGGGAATGGCGTGCTGCAGGCGATGCACCAGGTAATAGACGAAATCGTAGATGGCGTAATACACGACGAAAAGCACGACCGGATGGCGGGCCAGCCATGGCACGCCCGCCTGAATACTGACCAACCCCGCGCCATTGCCATCGCTGTCGCCTCCCATCCACTGGTTCAGGGGGAACAGCACCAGATACGTGAATAGCGGCAGGATCAGGAGCAGCTTCAGCAACGTATATTGAAAATCGATGAACGTACTGGTGCGCTGCTCCCAGTGTTCCACCGGCCATACATGCTCCAACGGTCGAAGCACGATGATGATCACCGCCACCTGGACGACCGTCAGCAGAAAGTATTCAGCGATATCCGGTGCCTGACTCAGCAACCAGGAGAGATGCAAGGCCAATAGTGCGGGATGAACGGCATGCAGGGTCGTCCAGTTCAACAGCGTCGTATACAGATCGGAAAAGGCTTGCATCGCACGTAAAGAAGCAGAAATTCGGCCTGCAATTTTACGAGTGTCGCTGCGTAAAGAGCTGCGACAAAAACCCGCGAAAGGCCGCAAGAGTGTGATTTTCTACGATTAACATGGCGCAAATTTCGCAAAAAAAAGCCCCTCACGAAGAGGGGCTCCATACAGCGATAAACGAAACCTCAGGCAGCGCGCACACGCTTGACGATGGCATCGCCGAAGCTGGAAGTGCTGCCCTTGCCACCGAGATCCGGCGTCACGCTGTCGCGATCGTGAGTCATCGTGTCGCGGATCGCATCACGCATCTTGTTGCCCTTGTCCACCATGCCCAGGTGATCGAGCATGTCGGCCGCTGCCAGCAATAGCGCGCACGGGTTGGCGATGCCCTTCCCTGCGATGTCCGGAGCCGAACCATGCACGGCTTCGAAAATGGCAGCCTCGGCACCAATGTTGTCGCCCGGGGCAAGGCCCAGGCCACCGACCAGACCGGCACACAGATCGGACAGGATGTCGCCGAACAGGTTGGTCGTCACGATGACGTCGAACTGCTCAGGCTTCATCACCAGCTGCATGCAGGCGTTGTCCACGATCATCTCGTTGAACTCGATCTGCGGGTATTCCTTGGCGATCTCACGAGCCACGTTGAGGAACAGGCCCGAAGCAGTCTTGATGATGTTGGCCTTGTGTACCGCCGTCACCTTCTTGCGGCCCTTCTTCACGGCCAGCTCAAACGCATACCGCACGATGCGGCTGCTGCCCTTGCGGGTGTTGCGCACCATCGAGATCGCGGTCTCGCCATCCTCCGACAGCGTCTGGCCTTCGGACAGATAGGCGCCTTCGGTGTTCTCGCGCACCGTGATGATGTCGATGTTCTCGAAGCGCGCCTTGGTGCCCGGGAAACTGATTGCCGGACGCACATTGGCGTACAGATCGAAATGACGGCGCAGCGTGACGTTAATGGAGGTGAAACCACCACCCACCGGCGTGGTCAGCGGGCCCTTCAGTGCCACCTTGTGCTTGGCAATGGAATCCAACGTCGACTGCGGCAGGAGGTCGCCATGCTTCTCCAGCGCGACCATGCCAGCCTCGACGAACTCGTAGGACAGCCCGCAGTCCAGTGCGTCGAGTACGCGCAGCGTGGCGTTCATGATTTCGGGGCCGATGCCGTCGCCCGGAATCACGGCAATGGTCTTGCTCATGGGGACACTCCTTGAAATAAGAATCGAGCAACCCTGCAGCGGGGGCTTACAGGATGATAAATCCTGTCAATTATCGCCTATGACTTGCATCACGGCCAGTAAAAAGCACGTCACCGCCGTTGCAAATGCTCGCACGCTGCATTGGATAAACTCGTACACGTCAAGGTGGCGACAAGGAGTGGTCGCCACCCGGACTTTCACTCACGCATGGCTGGCACAGTCGGCCGCAGTCTCCGCCGCCTCACCCGACTCAAGCTGATCGAGGAAATCCACCGCACGCCGCAGATGCGGGATGACAATGGAGCCGCCCACCACCAGGCCCACGCTAAACGTCTCGAAGAACTCCTCGCGCGTGACGCCGACTTCCTTGCATTGGGCAACGTGATAGCTGATGCAGTCGTCGCAACGCAGCACCATGGACGCCACCAGACCCAGCAATTCCTTGGTCTTCACGTCCAGCGCGCCGGCCTTGTAGGTCTGCGTATCCAGCGCAAAGAAACGCCGCACTACCTGGTTGTCCTCCGACAGGATGCGCTCGTTCATGCGATGACGAAACGCCGTGAACTCGGCAACCCGATCCTTGCTGCCCTGTTCATCGATGGGCTTGCTCATGCGCTGGTCTCCAACAGTTCGGCCAGTTTTCCGTTGCGATCGGCGGCGACCAGATCGTCAAAACCGCCCACGTGCTGGTCGTTGATAAAGATTTGCGGCACCGAACGGCGGCCACCGCTGCGCGCCAGCATCAAGTCCCGCTGGTCCGGGTCCATGTCGATGCGCACTTCGCTCCACTCCAGCCCCTTGGACTTGAGCAAGTTCTTGGCGGAGACACAGTAAGGGCAAACAGCAGTTGAATAGATCTCGATCTTGGACACGGGGAACTCCGGAACCGAAAAAATACGGCCGTTCCAAAATGGGGATACCCCACCCTGGAAACAAGCCAAGGGAACACTGAACCGACACCATAAGTGACGGTCACAAGTGGTATTGTCGCTGACCTATGCGCATGTCACCACGTATGCCCAACGCCTCTTCAGCCACACCAAAAAGTCCCCGCCTGGAGCATCCGGCTCCCGGGCTCGAAAAGCGCAAGAAGATGCGTGGTGGCGCACAGCCCGGTGACACGCGGGCTATGGGAGGGCTTTCGCTCCCGCGCTTGCTTACCGTGCTGCTCTGTGCCGGCCTGACGCTCAGCGCGAGCGCCCAGGACAAGGATGTGCGCCTGCCCGATCTGGGCAGTTCGGCCAACGCCCTGATTTCACCGCAGGAAGCACAGGATTACGGCGCCTCCATGTTGCGGCAGATGCGGGCGCTGGACATGATGGTGGACGACCCGATGCTGGACGACTACATCAACGACCTCGGCTATCGCCTGGTCGCCGGCAGCGAGAAGCCCAAGAATCACTTCGTCTTTTCCATCGCAAAAGATCCGGTCATCAACGCCTTTGCGGCGCCGGGTGGCTATATCGTGGTCAATTCCGGCCTGGTCATCATCACCGACAGCGAAAGCGAGCTGGCCGGCGTGATTGCCCACGAAATCGGGCATATCACGCAAAACCATCTGGAGCGCGCGTTCGAGGCCTCCAAGAAGGACACACCGCTGATGGCGCTCGTCTTGCTCGGTGCCATCGCCGCGGGCGCCGGCGCCGGTGCCGGCGATGCCGCCGGTGCGATCCTGCTGGGTGGCCAGGGCCTGTTGATGCAGCGCCAGATCAATTTCACCCGCAAGGACGAAATCGAGGCCGATCGAGCTGGCATCCAGACACTCGCCAACGCCGGCTTCGACCCCAATGCGCATGGCCTCGTTCTTCGGACGCATGGAAGACACCATGCGTGTCGGCTCGGGTGGCGACCTGGGAGGTGTGCCCTCGTTCCTGCAGGACCATCCGGTAACGCAGTCTCGCATCAGCGATGCCAACGCCCGCGCCACCGCACTGATCGCCGAGCAGAAGCGGCGCCCATCGGGCTCCACCCTGGACAAGACCCAGTGGGAGAAAAGCACCGCGCCGATCCTCTACGTGAAGGACCCCACCAGCCTGTCCAGCAACACCCGCAAGGGAGATCTGGACACCTACCTGCTGATGCGCGAACGCATTCGCGTGCTATCCGGCGACGCATTGCAACTGTCCACCTACTACGCGTCCAACCTGCAGACCAATCGTGACTTCAACACGCCGGCAAATCACTATGGCTACGCGCTGGCGCTCATTCGCAGCAATCGCGGCGCCAAGGCCATGGATGAATTGCAGCCACTGCTGACGGCTCATCCAGACAACCAGATCGTGCGCCTGGCCATGGCCGACGCCAAGCTCCAGGCTGGCCGCCGGGCAGAGGCGCTTACCCTCTACGCCGACCTGAATACACAGTCTCCGCGCAACCGCGCCATCGCCATGAGTTATGCCAAGGCACTCACGGAGGGCGGCAACCCGGAGGACGCCAGGCAGGCAGCCGTCATGCTGATGCCCATGCTGGACAACAACGACGAGCCTGAGCTCTATCGCACGTTTGCGCGAGCCAGTGACAAGGCCGGCGACCCCATCCGCGCGGGAGAGGCCTTTGCCGATGCGGCCTACCTGTCCGGGCGCCCGTTCGACGCGATGGAGCAGCTGAAACGCCTGCTGCAGCGACCTGACCTGGACTACTACGCCCGAGCCCGCATCCAGGCCCGCATCAGCGACCTCACCCCGCTGGTGATGGAGCTGCGCAAGCGAAGGGTGCAGACCGACGACAACCCGGATGGCCGCAGCCAGCAGCCCCTGCAGAACGGGGGAGCCTGCCAGGGCCGGCTCTGCTTCAGTGCCAGCGCACCCGCTCACTGACCCGAAAGTGGCTTTATGACGCCGCCGTCACGTTGTGACTGCGTGAAATGTCATCGCGGCGTAACATAATCAAGCTGCAATAATTGCGTCATAGGCCATACCAAGCGGACTCACGCGTGCATAAACGCATACTGATCGTCGAAGACGAAGCTTCGATCCGCGACATGGTCGCCTTTGCTCTGCGCAAGGCTGGCATGGAGGCGATTCACGCCGCTGATGCACGAGCGGCTCAACTGGCCATCGCCGAACAGGTGCCGGATCTCATCCTGCTCGACTGGATGTTGCCCGGCACCAGCGGCCTGGATCTGGCCCGTCGCCTGCGCAAGGAGGAGCTGAGCCGGGAAGTCCCGATCATCATGCTCACGGCGCGCGGCGAGGAGATGGATCGCGTCAACGGCCTGGAGGCCGGTGTCGACGACTACGTGGTCAAACCTTTCTCCACCCGCGAGCTGGTCGCACGCATCAAGGCCGTGCTGCGTCGCAGCCAGGGCGATGATGGCTCGGGCATGGTGGAACTCGGCGGTCTGCGCATTGACGGCCCCGCGCATCGCGTGTTCGCCGGTGACGAGCCAGTGACGATCGGGCCCACCGAATATCGCCTGCTGTACTTCTTCATGACCCATCCGGAACGCGTCTATTCGCGCGCGCAGCTGCTCGACCATGTCTGGGGCGGAAGCGTGTACGTGGAGGAGCGCACGGTGGACGTACACATCCGCCGCCTGCGCAAAACGCTTGAACCATGGAAGCTCGACGACATGGTGCAAACGGTGCGTGGCGCGGGTTATCGCTTCTCCGCCAGCGTTTGACCCGCCCGCTTCTCTTGCGGGCGCGTCGACTTTTGCCGATGCTGGGTAACCGCCAGCAGGTACGCTTGCCCATGCCAAAGCCCTTCGACCGCTCCTTGATGCTGCCGGCCGCACTCGCTGCCGGCTTGCTCGCGGGCGCCAGTGCCGGCTGGCTTGCAGGAGGCCATGTGGCGACGGGCGTGGCCTTGGTCGCGATCGCCGAAATCGTCTTGCTACTGACCCGAATCCGTCATCAAGCACGGCTCATGATGACGACAAGCTCCACGGTGACTTCTCTCCAACATGACCGCTTCATGACGCGCTCCCGCCGCATTGCCTCCAGTTTGCGCGATCTGCGCAGTGCCGCCGGCAGCCTGCCGGATGCGGTCGTCCTGCTCGATAACGAGCAGCATGTCCGCTGGTTCAATCACGCTGCCGAAGAACTACTCGGCCTGCGTCGCCCGCAAGACCGCGGCGCGCATCTGGATGAGCGGCTGGGCACGACCGAGCTCGCTACCTGGTTGCAGGAAGGCGCGCGCGAGCCGCTCAACGATGTCGCGGCACCGGGCCATCCGAACCGGCACATCAACGTGACCTTGCTGCCGTTCGGTCGCCGCCAACGCTTGCTGCTGGCGCGGGACATCAGCCACCTCACGCGACTGGAGCAGATTCGCCGCGACTTCGTTGCCAACGTGTCCCACGAACTGCGCACCCCGCTCACGGTGATTCACGGCTATCTCGAACTGATTGATCCGGAAGATGTGCCGGAGCTCGCGCCTGTACTGAACGAGATGCGTGCGCAATCCAAGCGCATGGGACAGATCGTCGAGGACCTGCTCACGCTGTCCCGCCTGGAAACCCAGGAGAACGTACAGGACGAGCGCGTACCGATGACGCCGTTGCTGGCTACCCTGCGCAAGGAGGCCGAGGCGCTCAGCCAGGGCCGCCACCAGGTCACACTCGAATCCACAGCCGAGGTCGACCTGCTGGGTTCGCCCAAGGACCTGCACAGCGCCCTTTCCAACCTGGTCAGCAACGCGGTGCGCTACACGCCGACCGGCGGGCGCATCGTGATTCGCTGGCGGCGCACGACCGACGGCGCGGTGTATTCCGTGACCGACACCGGCTACGGCATCCCCGCTTCGCACCTGGCGCGTCTCACCGAGCGTTTCTATCGGGTGTCGTCCAGTCGCTCGCGCGAGAGCGGCGGCACCGGCCTGGGCCTGTCGATCGTCAAGCACGTCTTGAACCTGCATCAGGCTCGCCTGGACATCCAGAGCGAACCAGGCCAGGGCTCCACATTCTCCTGCTGGTTCAACAACCAACGCCTGCTCGTACCGGGCGATCCGGAGTAAGCGCGACGCACAGGCGTGGCCGCGACTGAACGGCCGTCACGCTACGCGGCAGTGCGCCATGTACTAAGTCGCTGCTTGGGCCAGAATGGCGGAATGCGCCGCAAACCCGCCACTCCCTTGCCTGTCCCCGATCGTGCCGCTCCTGAGCTTTACTTCAGCCGCGAACTGGCCGCGCTCGAATTCAATTTCCGCGTGCTGGCGCAGGCGCGCGACGCTCGCGTGCCCCTGCTGGAGCGCCTGCGTTATCTGAGCATCGTCGCCAATAACCTCGATGAGTTTTTCGAGGTGCGCGTGGCCATGCTCAAGCATCACCACATGTTCGGCTCGGCCGCACCGGGGCCGGACGGACTGCCCTCTGGCGAACTGCTGACCCGCATCCGCAAGCGCGTGCTGGATCTGGTGACGGAGCAATACGTGGCCTGGCAGGAAGAGGTTGGCCCGGCGCTCGACGCCGAGGGCATCCACTTCCTCACGCGCAAGCACTGGACGACGCGCCAGCGCCGGTGGCTGCAAGGCTATTTCGAGAACGAGGTCTTGCCGGTGCTTTCACCGCTGGGGCTGGACCCGGCACACCCGTTCCCGCGCATCCTCAACAAGACGCTGAACATCGCGGTCGTGCTGAAGGGTCGCGATGCCTTCGGGCGCGAGGGCCATATGGCGCTGGTGCGCGCACCGCGATCACTGCCGCGCATCGTGCGTCTGCCCGATGAAGTCTGCGATGGCGGCGACAACTACGTCTTCCTCGCCGAGCTTCTGCAGGGCTTTGTCGATCTGATGTTCCCGGGCTTCAAGGTGGCCGGCTCGTATCAGTTCCGCGTCACCCGCAACAGCGAGCTGATGGTGGAGGAAGCCGAGGTCGACAATCTCGCCCGCGCCCTGACCGAGGAGTTGGTGGGACGCGGCTATGCGCGCCCGGTTCGACTGGAGATCAACAACGATTGCCCCAAGGCGATCGTTGCCATGCTCATCGCCAACTTCGAGCTGGAGGAGACCGACGTCTATCGCTGCGACGGTCCGGTCAACATCATCCGTGCCGGCACCATCTATGACGGGCTGGATCGCCCGGAGCTGAAGTTCCCTCGCTTCATTTCGCAGCTCCCGGCGGCCTTCAATGCCAGCCGCTGCAAGTTCGAAGTGCTGCGTCAACGCGACGTGCTGCTGCATCACCCCTACGAGTCCTTCGCCGCCGTGGTGGATCTGCTGCGCCAGGCTACCCAGGACCCTGCCGTACTGGCGATCAAGCAGACGCTGTACCGCGCCGGCGTCGACACGCCGCTGGTGGACCTGCTGGTGGAAGCCGCGCGCAATGGCAAGGACGTCACCGTGGTGATCGAATTGCGTGCGCGCTTCGACGAGGAAGCCAACATCCGCCTCGCCACGCGCCTGCAGGAAGCCGGCGTGCAGGTGGTCTACGGCGTGGTCGGCTACAAGACACACGCCAAGATGCTGCTGATCGTGCGGCGCGAGGACGATGTACTGCGCCGCTACGTGCACCTTTCCACCGGCAACTACCACCAGGCCAACAGCCGCATCTACACCGATATCGGCCTGATGACGTCTCACCCCGACATCGGCGAAGACCTGCACAAGGTGTTCCAGCAGTTGTCGGGCCTGGGGCCGGTGATCGAGTTGAAACACCTGCTGCACTCGCCCTTCACGCTCTATCGCAGCGTGCTGGAGAAGATCGAGCGTGAGACCGCCCACGCGGAAGCCGGGCGTGCAGCGCGTATCGTGGCCAAGCTCAATGCGCTCAACGAGGCGCATGTGATCCAGGCGTTGTACCGTGCGTCGCAGGCAGGCGTTGAGATCGACCTGATCGTGCGCGGCGCGTGTACCCTGCGCCCCGGCCTGCCCGGCATCTCCGAGCGCATCCGCGTCCGCTCGATCGTCGGCCGCTTCCTGGAGCACAGCCGTGTCTACTGGTTCGCCAACGATGGAGCGCCGGAGATTTATTGCGCCAGCGCGGACTGGATGGAGCGCAACCTCAGGCGGCGCATCGAGGTCGCGTTTCCGATACTCGAACCGGCCTTGGCCCAACGGGTCTACGACGAAACGCTGGCGAACTACCTGGCTGACAACACTGAGGCGTGGCTGCTCGACGGCCATGGTCGTTACACCCGTGCCGAGCCGGGCCATGAGGCACCGCACAGCGCCCAACAATGGCTGCTGTCCCTACTGGTACCCACCGTAAAATGACGCCTGAGCATGCTCGCGTGGGTGAGCAACTCTTCTAAGCGACCTTCGAGCAATGTCCGAAACTCGACGCCGGGAAATAGCTCCCGCACACAAGCAGCGCTACGCGCATCCGGTGCTGCATGAGAGAATCCGCATTCTGCAGCCCGGAACGAGCCCCGCATGAGCCAAGGCGATCAGACCCAGATCAAGGACGGCGAGCTGATCGCCGCCGTGGACATGGGTTCCAACAGCTATCACATGGTGGTAGCCAGGGTGGAGCACGGTGAGCCACGCGTGATCGACCGCCTGCGTGAGACCGTTCGCATGGCCGCCGGCCTGCGCGCTGACGGCACGCTCGATGCGGAGCATCGTGCCCGTGCTCTCAATTGCCTGGCCCGCTTCGGCCAGCGCATCGCGGGCGTCCCCACCATTCGCGTACGTGCCGTAGCGACCAATAGCGTGCGCCGACTGGCCTCGCCACAGTCGTTCCTGACGGCCGCGGAATCGGCGCTGGGACATCCCGTGGAAATTGTCTCCGGCCGTGAGGAAGGCCGCCTGATCTTCCTTGGCTCGTCGCACGACCTGCCCGCTTCACGGGAAAGTCGGCTGATCATCGACGTCGGCGGCGGCAGTACGGAGTTCATCATCGGACGCGGCTTCGCGCCGTTGCACACGGAAAGCGTGCAGGCTGGCTGCATCGCCTCCACCCTGCGCTTCTTCCCCGGCGGCAAGCTCAATCGCAAACGGTGGCAGCGCGCCAATGGAGAAATCGGCGTCTTGCTGCAGCAGTTTGCCGAGGACTACCGCGAATCCGGCTGGCTCGAAGCCTATGGTTCCTCGGGTACGGCCAAGTCCATCGGCTCGGTCGTGCAGGCGATGAAGTTTTCCGACGATGGCATCACCCCGGCCTCGCTTGCCCAACTGCGCGATGCCTTGCTGGCGCAGGGACAAATCGGTGCACTAAAACTTCCAGGGCTGGCGGAGGACCGCGCGCCGGTCATTGCCGGCGGCGTAGTGATCTTCGAGGCCGCCTTCGAAGCGCTAGGCATCGAACGTATGCGCGTATGCCAGAGCTCGATGCGCGAAGGTCTGCTGTGGGACCTGATTGGTCGCGCCGGCGGTACCGATCCGCGCACCGCCAGCATCGACTCGCTCGCCAATCGCTATGGCGTGGACCGCGCCCAGGCGCGTCGCGTGGAATCCACCGCGCTGATGTTCTTCGACCAGATCGCACGCTCTTGGAAACTCGATGGCGAGGCACGCGAGTGGCTGTCCTGGGTGTCGCGCGTGCACGAGATCGGCCTGGCCATCGCGCACAGCCAACACCATCATCACGGCGCCTATATCCTGCGGCATGCGGATCTGGCCGGCTTCTCCCGACAGGAGCAGCAGCTGCTGGCCGCCATCGTCGAGTCGCACCGGCGCCGGCCCGACAAGACCATGTTCTCCGCGCTACCGCAACGCTATCGCCAGTTGGCGCGTTACATCACTGCCCTGTTGCGGCTGGCCGTGCTGTTCCGTCGCGCGCGCCGCGCCGAATCGCTGCCCCAGATGCAGCTGGCCGCCACCAGCCATCGCATGCGCCTGACGGTGCCCTCGTCCTGGCTGGACCAACATCCGCTCAGCGAAGCCGACCTGGAGCAGGAACAAGCGCCCTTGAACGAACTCGGCCTCTTGCTGGAAGTCCATCCGTCCTGACTCATTCCAGCACGGCCGGTCGGCGTCCCGAACCACGCCATGCCTCCGCCGCGTATGATGTCCCGATGCCACAAGCCGCCCTATCCGCTATGTCCCGACTCCTGCTCGCCGCCATCCTGCTGATTTCGCCGCTTGCGCTCAACGCGCAGGCCGCCAAGCCGGCAACCGCGCCCGCCCCGCAGCCACATCCGCAGGTGGTGTTGCATACCTCCCAGGGCGACATCACGCTGGAGCTCTATCCCGACAAATCGCCCAAGAGCGTGGCCAACTTCCTGCAATACGTGCGCGACGGCTTCTACAGCGGCACGGTGATGCATCGCGCGATCCTGGGTTATCTGGTGCAAGGAGGGCTGTATACGCGCGACCTGCAGCCCAAGCGGACACGCTCGGCCATTCCCAGCGAAGCCGACAACGGCCTCTCCAATCTGCGCGGCACGGTGGCGGTGGCGCGTGGCGCCGACCCGAATTCAGGCACGTCGCAGTTCTTCTTCAATCTGGTCGACAACCGCCGCCTCGACTTTGTCGGCAACCAGAGCGGCCTGACCTGGGGTTACGCCGTATTCGGCAAAGTCATCAAGGGCATGGATGTGGTCGACAAGATTGCCGGATTGCCGACGCGCGGCCTCGGTCCGTTCTCCGGTGATGTACCCAACCCATTGGTTGTGATCGATAGCGCCAACGTGGTTGGCGAGGAAGCGCCCGCTGCGGCAAACAGCGCCGCCCAGCCTGTCGCCCCCGCCACCGACAAGGCCGGGAAGAGCGACAAGCCGCACGGCAAGGTCAAAGGTTGAGCACGTCGATGGCAACGCTGTTTATCTCTGACCTGCATCTGGACGATAGCCGCCCGCAGATCACTCGCCTGTTCGAGGATTATCTCGCGGGCGATGAAGCACGCTCCGCGGATGCCGTCTACATTCTCGGCGACCTGGTCGAAGCCTGGATTGGTGACGACGACGATGCCGAACTTCCCACCCGCATTGCCAGCGCCACGCGTGCGCTGCGCGAGAGCGGCGTGCCGGTGTACTTCATGGTGGGCAATCGCGATTTTCTGCTCGGCGAGGACTTCGCCCAACGTGCCGGCTTCACCCTGCTGGACGACGGCACCGTGAACGACCTCTACGGCCGCCCCACCCTGCTGATGCATGGCGATGTGCTCTGCACCGACGACGTGGCCTACCAGGCCGTGCGCAAACAGCTGCGCTCGCCGGCATGGAAGGCGCAGGTCCTGGCCATGCCGCTGGACGCGCGCCGCGCCCTCGCCGCAAAGGCCCGCGCGGAGAGCCGCGCACACACAGGAAGCGCCATGGAAGCCATCATGGACGTCAATGCCGACGCCGTGGCCAACACCATGCGCAAGGCCGGCGTGACCCGGTTGATCCACGGCCACACGCATCGTCCAGCAACGCACCGTTTCGATTTGGACGGCCAGCCGGCTGAGCGCATCGTACTGGGTGACTGGTATGAACACGGTTCCGTGCTTCGCGTCACGCCAGACGGCACCGAATTGCGCGGACTGGTGCAGGCCTGAGCCCGGGCCATCCCGGCCCGCGCCATTGACGTGGCGGAAGCCCATGCCATTGAGCAGACCATAGCCCCCTTTGGCACCGCGTGGGAGAAGGTCTCTTAGCCTTTGCCCGGCCGGCTGGGACTCACTGTCTTCAGTGATGAGCACCAGCATAAGCATGTACGCCGCTCACCGCCTGGACTGGGTGATTTGCGGGTGTCGCGTGCACAGCAGACATTCGATACGCGACCGGGCCGCTCATCGGACGATTCGCATAGCCTGGAACCGTTCGTGTGTAGCTCGTAGCGCTGTTTGTCCCTGACGAAAAACCTCCTGCGGCCCGTGCTGCTGATGAGCGCGAGGCGCTGGAAGCGCGCGGCACAAAACCCGCCGAGCTCAGCATCATGCCGCGGCGATAGACCGGCACCTGGGGAAGCGTGCGCTGTGAGTTCACCGTGGGGCGAGCCGCCTGTCCGGCTGCGCCGCGCGTACTGGCTGCACTCAGCCCATCCGTCACACCTGCCGGTGCCGCCACGACCAGCGGCGCTCCATGGTTGGCGGAGGCTCGCATCGATGAATCCCGGCTGGCCGTCGCTACGTGCTGGATTTGCGCGGCCACGGGCGCTACATGCGCCTCGCGTGCGACGGCCTGATCCTGCGCGGACGGACGGGCAGTCACCCCGCCCTGGCCGCCATTGAAACTCGCGCGATTGGGTACGCCGTTGTTCGCTACCGCCCCGTCATAGACGTTCGTGATGCGAGGATCATTGATCCGGTTGGCCGCACGGTTGTAGTAGAAGCCGCCAGGCCCCCAGCGACCACCGGTATAGCCCTTGCCCGGATAGCCGAAGCCGTAGTTGATACCTCCGTAGAAGCCTACGTGACGCGCCCAGAACCCGCGATGGAAGACGCAGACATGTCCAAACCAGCCCCAATAGCCCGGCGTCCATAACGCGCCAACAAAAGGTGGCAGCACCCAGTAACCCGGCACCCAGTAATAGCCATCGTCACTCCAGGCCCAGTACCCAGGTATCCAGATGTAGTCAGGCCCGGGAATCGGTGACTGGTCGTCGAGCGGCAACGGTGGTGGCGGGTAACCCACGTAGACGCCCATGTCGGCCGACACGTCGGCGATGGCGATGGAAGGCATGCCGGCGCCCAACGCCAGCACGATGGCAATCGCCACCAGGCCAACAAAACGACGGCCTTTCCGCGAGGCTGGATGATCAAGCCGGAGCTTGTCCATGGCGCACCCTCCGCGAGGGTTGGGGTATTTAAGGTAACGCTGGAGGAGGCGAAGGGTGGTCCATGGTTGTGAGGCTGGTTCTATGGCGTTCAGCACGCGCTGACCGGTACGCGGGAGCCTCGACCAGGGACTTCGTCAGGCGGACTTTCGTCGGTCGCGTGGGGCGTGGGATTGTTCGGGCCAGCTTGCGGCTGTCCTTGTTGCTCCAGGCAATTTTGTCGACTGCGGAGGCAGGATGCTGGAGCGAACATCGGCGCAGCCGATGGCCCGAAGGGCGAGGCACAGGATATGCCGAGTAACCGCTAGAGTTCGTCCACGACATCTCTCCGCCAAATACGCTTGAGACCTGCTAGTGGCTTCGTCAGGCTGACGTTCGGTTGCGTGGAGTCTGGGATTGTTCGGCCCATCCTTGGGCCTCACCCTTCCGCGCTTCGCGCTCCAGGGCCAGCCCTTCGGGCTGTCCAAATTCGTTCCAGACGAATTTGTCGAACCGGAGGGTTCGTCCACACCTCTCTCTCCGCCAGATACGCTTGAGCCCCGCTAGACGCTTCGTCAGGCTGACGTTCGGTTGCGTGGAGTCTGGGATTGTTCGGCCCATCCATGGGCCTCACCCTTCCGCGCTTGCGCGCTCCAGGGCCAGCCTGCGGCTGTCCAAAATTGCTCCAGGCAATTTTGTCGAACCGGAGGGTTCGTCCACACCTCTCTCTCCGCCAGATACGCAAAAAGCCCCGCTAGGGGGCTTTTTGCGTATCTGGCGGAGAGAGAGGGATTCGAACCCTCGATAAGGCTTTTGACCCTATACTCCCTTAGCAGGGGAGCCCCTTCGGCCTCTCGGGCATCTCTCCGGTTTTGTCCGCATCTCTGCGGAGCCGGCAAGGATACTAACCGGCACGCTCGAGGTAAAGCTTTAATTGATCGTCAGTGCTCGCCAGACTCACTGGAAGCGCTGCCATCCGGCTCGTGCTCGTTCTTGATCCGTTGATAGATCTCTTCGCGATGCACAGCCACGTTTTTGGGCGCGTTGATGCCGATACGCACCTGGTTGCCCTTCACGCCTAGGACGGTAACGGTCACCTCGTCACCGATCATCAAGGTTTCACCGACCCTGCGGGTCAGAATCAACATGTTTGCCACTCCATGAATACTTTGGTCATAGGCCAACAGACGGTTATGCCTCACCCCTGAGCTTCACCGTCTGGCAGTTCGACGATCTTACCCGTCGAAGGCCCTACCGCCTTCCCCGGTTTCACAGACCAGGCATCCCTCTGTAGATGCCATGTCGAGCGACACCGTCGCAACACTTCGGTGCCGGCAGTGTTTGGATACTAGCCGAGCGTCCGAGGGCAGCGCAATGCGTAAACGGGACCGTCAGCTTAATGGTTGACTGGCCTCAAGAGGCCAGCCGCTCGCCGATCCAGCCTGTCAGGCCGCTTAGGATGCGGGGCAGTTCGCTCGTGTCGCTACCACCGCCCTGAGCCATGTCGGGACGACCACCACCCTTGCCATCGATCTGTCCTGCCACATGGGCAACGACGTCGCCGGCCTTGACTTGGCCCAAAGCCTTGCCATGCACGCCGGCCACCAACGACACGCGGCCATCCACGGCACCGGCCAGCAAGATCACGCAATCGGCAAGCTGCTGCTTGAGCTGATCCACGCTGTCACGCAAGGCCTTGGCGTCCAGACCTTCGAGGCGGGCGGCAACGATCTTGATGCCATGAATGTCGTGGGCCGTGGAAGCCAGATCGGCCGTGGCCGAACCGGCGGCCTTGGAACGCAGCGACTCCAGTTCGCGTTCCAGTTTCTTCTGCTTGTCGAACAGCTGGCGCAGTTTCTCCACAGCGTCGTCGCCATGGGCAGACAGCAGCTGCGAGAGTTCGCCAAGTCGGCGCTCCTCCTCGCCCACATAGCCCAATGCACCGGCGCCACTTACGGCCTCGATACGGCGCACACCGGACGCCACGCCCGCTTCGCTGACGATCTTGAACAGGCCGATATCACCCGTGCGACCGACATGCGTGCCACCACACAGTTCAGTGGAGAACTCACCCATCTTGAGCACGCGCACTTCGTCGCCGTACTTCTCGCCGAACAAAGCCATGGCACCAAACTCGATCGCGGCGTCGTAGGCCATCTGATGCACTTCGGCAGGCGCGTTGCGCCGCACTTCGGCATTCACCAGGGCTTCGATCTCACGCAGTTCGTCCGCGCTGAGCGGCTTGAAGTGCGAGAAGTCGAAGCGCAAACGCTCCGGCGCCACTAGCGAGCCCTTCTGCGTGACGTGCTCGCCGAGCACCTTTCGCAATGCAGCGTGCAGCAAATGAGTGGCCGAATGATTCAGCACGATGGCCTGACGACGCGCCTGATCAACGGTTGCTTCGACGGCGTCGGCAACGCGAAGTGGCTGCGTACCATGCCAACGACCGGCATGGCCAAAGAACACGCCGCCCATCTTGAGCGTGTCGCCTACGTCGAAGCGACCGGCGCCGTTCACCAGCGCGCCAGTGTCGCCCACCTGGCCACCGGACTCGGCGTAGAACGGCGTGCGGTCGAGGATAACCAGGGCCTCTTCGCCATCGCTCAGCTGATCAAGCTGTTTGCCGGCACGCACGATGCCGATGACCTTGCCCTCACCCGCCAGCGCCTCGTAACCGAGGAATGCCGTCGGCGCCAGCTGACTGGCGAGTTCGGCCGGCATCTGGCCCTTGGCTTCGAAGCGGCCGCCCTCGCGGCTGCGCTCCTGCTGTTCCTTCATCGCCAGCTCGAAGCCGTCCATGTCCACCGACATGCCGCGCTCGCGCGCGATATCGGCGGTCAGGTCCACCGGGAAACCATAGGTGTCGTAGAGACGGAAGGCATCGGCGCCGGGAATCGTCGTCTCGGCCTTGGCCGCAACCGTGTCGAACAGGCGCATGCCGTTTTCCAGCGTCTCGCCAAAGCGCTTTTCTTCCGTACGCAGCGCTTCCTCGACAAAGGACTGCTTGGCCACGAGTTCCGGATAAGCCTCGCCCATCTCCTCGACCAGCGGCTGCACCATCTTCCAGAAGAAATCGCCGCGCACGCCCAGCATCCAGCCATGACGCAGCGCGCGACGGATGATGCGGCGAAGCACATAGCCGCGACCTTCGTTGGACGGCAGCACGCCATCGACGATAAGGAACGAGCAGGCGCGGATGTGATCGGCGATCACGCGCAGCGACTTGTTGGCGAGATCAGCGGTATGCGTCAGCGTGGAAGCCACCTTGATCAGGTGCTCGAACAAGTCGATCTCGTAGTTGGAATGCACGTGCTGCAGGACCGCGGCGAGGCGCTCCAGGCCCATGCCGGTATCCACGCACGGTGCTGGCAACGGCGACAGCGTGCCGTCGGGCGCGCGGTCGAACTGCATGAACACCAGGTTCCAGATCTCGATATAGCGGTCGCCGTCTTCGTCCGGCGAACCCGGCGGGCCGCCAGCGATATCGGCGCCGTGGTCGTAGAAGATCTCGGTGCACGGACCGCAGGGGCCGGTGTCGGCCATCTGCCAGAAATTGTCGGAAGCGAACGGCGCGCCCTTGTTATCGCCAATGCGCACGATGCGCTCGGCCGGCACGCCCATCTCCTTGTTCCACAGCTCGTAGGCTTCGTCGTCGGTGTGATACACCGTGACCCACAGCTTGTCCTTGGGCAGCTTGAAGACGTCGGTCAGCAGCTCCCACGCGTAGGCAATGGCCTCACGCTTGAAGTAGTCGCCGAACGACCAGTTGCCGAGCATCTCGAAAAAGGTGTGATGGCGTGCGGTGTAGCCCACCGCATCCAGGTCGTTGTGCTTGCCGCCGGCGCGCAGGCAGCGCTGCACATCGGCCGCGCGCGTATACGGCAGCTTCTCGCTGCCCAGGAACACGTTCTTGAACTGCACCATGCCCGAGTTGGTGAACAACAGAGTCGGGTCGCTGGCCGGCACCAACGAACTGGACGGCACGATGGTGTGGTCTTTCGAACGGAAATAATCGAGGAAAGTCGATCGGATTTCGGCGGTTTTCATGCGACTGGGGAGGGCCATAAGGAGGAGTCACGCCAGGACCGCACCGCCGCGGCCACCCCGCCATCATCGCTGGATGATGGGTTCAGGAATCACCGTCGGCTGTGTCGTCCACGTCGGCGTGGGTAACACTCTGTACTGTGGCGGCGGGAAAGCCCCGACGCAAGAGAAATTGCGCCCGGCGGGCCCGTTCCTCGTGGTCGGACGTGGCCGCGGCGCCATAGCGGCGGCGCAACTGGGCGGCTGCCACGGCCGTCCAGTCGACCTCGGCGGCATCCAGTACCTCGCGGATGCGGGCATCGGCGAGCCCATGGCTCTTCAGCTCGGCCCGCAGCCGCATGGGGCCATAGCCCTGCGCCACCCGGCTGCGCACCAGCATCTCGGCGAAACGGTCGTCGTCCTGATAGTGCTGCTCACCCAGGCGATCCAGTGCCGCGCCAGCCTCCTCGCCCTCGTAGCCGCCCTGGCGCAGCTTGAGTTTCAGCTCACGGCGGGAGTGCTCTCGGCGTGCCAGCAGGCCCAGCGCCTTGCTATAGGCGCTGGGCTTGGGTTTCTTGCTGTCTTCAGCATCGGAACGGCGTTTCATGGCAGCGGGGGCCGTTGCCTTAGAAAACTTTGTAGACCTGGCCAGTCTGCAGGCCTTCAACGCTGCGGCTGTAGGCCAACGCCGAACGGGCTGCGGTCACCGGCTCGAAGCCACGGAAATACGGCGCGTAATCGCCCATCGCCTCGACCAGCACGTTCGGACTGACCACGTTGATGCGCAAGCCGCGCGGCAGCTCGATGGCCACCGCCCGCACGAACGCTTCCACCGCACCGTTCACCAGGCTGGCTGAGCTGCCCTGGGCAATCGGCTGCTCGGACAGGATGCCGGTGGTCAGCGTGATCGACCCGCCATCGCGCAAATGGTCGCGCGCGGCCAGGGCCAGATTGACCTGGCCCATCAGCTTGTCGGTGATGCCAAGCGTGTGCTTGGACTCGCCAAACGGCGCAGCTGCGAAGTCCGCCAGCGGCGCGAAGGTGACGCGACCGGCGGTGCTGATCACGGCATCCAGCTCACCGGCCTGGGCCAGCCCCTGACGGATGCTGGCCACATCGGTAAGGTCCATGCGCACCTCGCCGGACTGACGTCCGGCGGTGATGACTTCATGGCGCTGCTCCAACTCGGCCGCTACGGCACTGCCGAGGGTGCCGGAGGCGCCAATCAGCAGGATGCGCAGACGTCGCTCGCCCATGCTCAGATCTCTTCCATCGCTTCTTCGGAGATCGGTGCCGGCTTGCCGCCGCTGGTAGCCAGCAGACGTGCGCGAAGTTCGGTATCGACTTCATTGGCGATGGCCGGGTTGTCGCGCAGGAACTGGCGTACGTTCTCCTTGCCCTGACCGATACGGTCGCCCTTGTAGCTGTACCAGGCGCCGGACTTGTCGATCAGGTTCTGGGCCACACCCAGCTCGATGATCTCGCCTTCGCGCGAGGTGCCCTCGCCGTACAGGATCTCGAACTCGGCCTGGCGGAACGGCGGCGCCACCTTGTTCTTGACCACTTTGACGCGGGTTTCGGAGCCGACCACTTCGTCGCCCTTCTTCACCGCGCCAATGCGGCGGATGTCCAGGCGCACCGAGGCGTAGAACTTCAGCGCGTTGCCGCCGGTGGTGGTTTCCGGGCTGCCGAACATCACGCCGATCTTCATGCGGATCTGGTTGATGAAGATCACCAGGCAGCCGGACTTCTTGATGTTGGCGGTGAGCTTGCGCAGCGCCTGGCTCATCAGGCGGGCGTGCAGGCCGACGTGGGAGTCGCCCATCTCGCCTTCGATTTCAGCCTTGGGCGTCAGGGCGGCGACCGAGTCGACCACCACCACGTCCACGGCGCCCGAGCGCACCAGCATGTCGGCGATTTCCAGCGCCTGCTCGCCGGTGTCCGGCTGCGAGACCAGCAGGTCGTCCACATTGACGCCCAGCTTGGCGGCGTAGGAGGGATCCAGCGCATGCTCGGCGTCGACGAAGGCCGCCGTGCCACCGTTCCTCTGGCAGTTGGCGATGACCTGCAAGGTCAGTGTGGTCTTACCGGAAGATTCCGGACCATAGATTTCCACCACGCGACCGCGCGGCAGGCCGCCGACGCCCAGGGCGATATCCAGGCCCAGCGAGCCGGTGGAAACGGTTTCCATGACGTCGTCGGTACGGTCACCCAGACGCATGACCGCGCCCTTGCCGAACTGCTTCTCGATCTGGCCGAGGGCGGAAGTGAGCGCGCGGCGCTTGTTGTCATCCATCGTCTTGAATCCTGGGGTGGCAGTGAATGAGTGCATGATGCCCGTGGGTAGTCTCACGGACTGCGATCTGTAATTTGGGAGTATCCCATAACGGTCAAGCAGGTCAGGGCGGCCTTGGCGATTCAGTCCGTCAGGGCTTTGAGTAGGCCATTGAGCGCCGCGGCCACGGTCTGCCGGCGCACGGCCTCGCGGTCGCCGTCGAAGCGGAATAGCTTGGCGTAGGCATAGCCGCTACGGCGCTTCCAGCCGATCCATACCGTGCCGACCGGCTTCTCCACGGTACCTCCACTGGGGCCGGCGATGCCGGTAACGGCCACGGCCACGCCTGCGCCAAACCTGGCGAGCGCTCCCGACACCATTTCCAACGCCGTTTCCTCGCTGACCGCGCCCGTGAGTTCCAAGGTGCGTGGATTGACCCCCAGCAGCGCCTCCTTGGCCCCGTAGCTGTAGGTGACCACGCCGGTGTCGAACCAGGCTGAGCTGCCGGGCAGATCGGTCAGTACCTTGGCAATCCAGCCGCCCGTGCACGACTCGGCCGTCACCAGCATAAGGCGCCGTTGCTGGACGCTTGCAGCCACCTGCTCGGCCAGAGCCATAAGATCGGCGTCGGTGGGAACAGACAACTCCATGGGGGGACTCCTGGGCAAAGCGGACTTCGCGCCAACGCGCAGCCGCCTGTTCTACCCCCTTCGGGCTGCCAGGCCAAGGCCTTGACGAACGGCCTCCGATCACCAAGCTCAGCCCCAGATGGTCTGGGCATAGCGCAGGAAATTCGCCCCGAGGATTTTTTCTATTCGTCCAGTGGAATAACCCTTCGCAGCGAGCAACTGCGCCAGCTTGTGAAACTGCTGCGGTCCGCGCAGATCGACCACGAACGGATAAGTATCCGGGCGTTCGCCGGCTGCGCTGATGCCGGCCGCGCTGCCGCTGCGCGATTTCCTTGGCCAGCGCCGCCCGGTAAACGTCCAGATCGTCGATCTGCGTCACCGAACCATCGGTGCCAATGCCCACATGATCCTCACCGCAGACATTCACCGCATGGTCGATATGCGCCACCACGTCCTCGGCATGGGCATGGCCGGAGACGTTGAGGAACGGCATGAAGTAAATGCCGACGAAGCCGCCGCGCTCTGCCACCAATCGCAACTCGGCATCGGTCTTGTTTCTCGGCAGATTGGTTACGGCACGGCAACCGGTGTGGTTGATCGAGATCGGCGCGGTGGAAGCCCGCGCGGCATCGAGACAGGTCTGCTCACCACTGTGCGAAAGATCGACCATCACGTGGCGCGCATTGAGCCGTGCGACGACCTCGTGACCAAACGGCGTCAGGCCGCGGTTTTCCGGCGCCATCGAGCCATCACCCAGCTGATTGGCCGGGTTATAGGTGAGCTGAAACACTCGCACGCCCAGGTCGGCAAAGATGTCGACGCGCTTGGCATCGTTTCCCATCATGGCGCCATTCTGGAAGCCGTAAATCAGCCCGATCTTGTTCTCGGCCTTGGCCCGGCGAATGTCGGCAGCGGACAGCACTTTCATCACGTCGCGATCGTGCTGGCGTACCAGGGCATCGGTGGCGGCGATGTCGCGCACGCTGGCCTCGAACGGGTCATCTGACCCGGAAACATATCCCAGCGTGATGTTTACCGCGGTGAGTCCGGACGCACGTGCTTCGGCGAGTACGCGCGGCGTGAACTCCGGTACCAGGGCATCCGATCCGCGGTTGGGATCATCCAAGCCACCCAATGCGTTGATGATGATGCCACCGTCGGCCATGCCTGTACTCTGCGAAACCGCGCCATGCGCTTCCCAAGGCAGCATCGAAGCGGCCGCCGCCCACGTCGCACCGGTTAGAAACGTTCGCCGATCAATCGTCATCGCCATCGCCCATCTCGTCCTTCGTCACCGGTCGATACTCGGCACGCGGATACGCATGCCCACGCTTCACCGTCATGCGAACGCTGCGGAGTTGCCGATGTCTTTCAGCGGATCGGCTGACAACACCGCGAAATTGGCCAGCTTGCCGGCTTCGATCGAGCCCGTGTCCCGCGCCTGCCCTGCAGCCTCGGCGCCGACCAGGGTGGCCGCGTGGATCACCTGCAGCGACGGCATGCCCACGTCATGCGCGAGGAAGGAGATCTCGTCGAACACGGCCGGCCATGCATCGCTGACGCCGCCGTCGCTGTCGGTGCCCGTCGAGATCGGCACGCCTGCCTGCCAGGCCTGGCGGACCAGCCGAATGGTGGTCGGCCCGGTGCAACGCAACGGATGCCTGTCGGGGTGCGCCTTGCGCTCGGCGTCATAGCGGACGAACAGACTGCCGGTCGCATCCAGGATCGTGCCGTGCTTGAGCATGTCGCGGTAAAGACCCGCGATGACCGGATCATCGCCGTTCGGCGCCAGCAGCGCGTCGTGGAACGGCGTGTGGTCCTCATAGGACTTCAGCATCACCGGCTCCAGCTGATAAGCCAGATAACAGGCATGGCTGACCACATCGACGCCGGCCGCAATGACATCGGCCGGACGCGTCGGGAACACGGCGCTGTGCGCCCACACCATCAGATGCTGCTGATGCGCTTCGCGGGTAATCGCCGCCACCAGATCCGGAGGCAGGTCCGCATACACCTTGATGGCGGTCGCCGACGTGCCGCGCGCCAACGTGACCGCCTCGCGCAAATCGGTCTTCTCGTCGATGGCCTGCATCCACGGGCTCTTGCCCGGCGCCACACCGAAGCTCGCCGCCCCCACGCGCGGATCGGCGAAGAAATCCGGTCCCGCCATCACGGCGGCGTAATAGATATCGGGTGCGGGAATCTCGCCGGCACGCGACGCACGAGCCAGCTCGGCAACCGAGCGCAGATCGTCTGCCATGTCGCGCACGGCCGTGACGCCGCCATAGAGATTGCGCCGCAAGCTGGCCTGGGCACGCTTCGCGTTCGGCGGCGTGGCCATATGCACATGGCTGTCGATCAGGCCGGGGATCACGTAACTGCCGTGCACATCGACTGTGCGTACGCCTGCCCCTTGGGAGCCGGCCAGCGAACCGTGCGGCCCTACCGCCACAATCCGTTCGCCGCGCACCAGGATGTCCTGATCGGGACGCGGCGCCGCGCCCGTACCGTCGATAACGGTGGCCCCGGCATAGAGCGTGACGGTATCGGCAGCCGATGATTTGGGCGCCTCTTTCCCTGCGCAGAAAGCGAAGGGAGCAGAGAGCGCAAAAACCAGCGCTACCGCCAGACAGGAGGCAGATCGAGAGGGAGTAGACATAGCGGTCGATCCTACAGGCCGGATTCTCCGCGTCACAACCGTGCCAGAGGTCAAGGGAGGGGGCACGCAACGAACCCGCAAACGCCTACGCCAACTCCTCCCACGGGCCTGCCTGTGCCCCTTTGCGTTGCCTCAATGCGCGAGTCTTCGGCACGGCGTTCGCAAGGGAGGCCACCCCCGCCGGAATACATGAGTTGGGCAATTCGGTTATCTTGGCGGGCATTTTTCGAGGGGCGTGCATCGCCCTCCCGCCACGGCCAACGCCATCGCGTTGGCCCGACAGAACAGCATGTTATGGCAGCCCAGGATTTCGAAAGCCACACACCCTTCATGCGCCAGTACCTGGCCGCCAAGGCCGCGCACCCGGACGTGCTGCTGTTCTTCCGCATGGGCGATTTTTACGAGCTGTTCTATGACGACGCGCGCAAGGCCGCGCGGCTGCTGGACATCACGCTGACCCAGCGCGGGCAGTCGGCTGGCCAGCCGATTCCGATGGCCGGCGTGCCGTATCACGCTGCGGAGAACTATCTGGCCAGGCTGGTACGCCTGGGCGAGTCGGTGGCCATTTGCGAGCAGATCGGCGACCCCGCCACGTCCAAGGGGCCGGTGGAGCGCAAGGTCGTGCGCATCGTTACGCCCGGCACGGTGACCGACGCAGCGCTGCTTGAAGAGCGTCGCGACAATTTGCTGATGGCCATTGCCACGGGTGCGCACGGTGCTTACGGACTGGCCTGGGTGGATCTGAGCAGCGGTCGCTTCCTGCTCAGCGAAGTGCCGAGCGCCGAAGCGCTGGCCTCGGAACTGGCACGCCTGCAACCCGCCGAGACCCTGGTGGGCGAAGACATGGTCTGGCCCAAGTTCGTCAGCAACTTGCCCGGCTTGCGCAAGCGCCAGCCGTGGCACTTCGACAGCGATGCCGCACGCCGCGAGCTCAACCGCTTCTTCGGCACACGCGACCTCGGCGGCTTCGGTGTGGACCGCTTGCCGCTGGCGATTGCGGCAGCCGGCTGCCTGCTCGGCTATGTCGAGGAAACGCAGAAAAGCGCGCTGCCGCATCTCTCCGGCATGGCCGTGGAAAGCGCGGGCGACACCATTGCGCTGGACGCTGCGACCCGCCGCAACCTGGAACTCGATACGCACCCCAGCGGCCGCACCGAACACACCCTGCTCGGCGTACTGGATGAAACGGTGACGCCGATGGGCGCACGTCTGCTGCGCCGCTGGCTCAACCGCCCGCTGCGTTCGCGCGATTTGCTGCGCAGCCGCCATCAAGCCATCGGCACGCTGATCGACAGTCGCCAATTCGAAACCCTGCGCGAGCAGTTGCGCGGCATCGGCGACCTGGAGCGTATCCTCGCGCGCGTCGCCCTGCGTTCCGCGCGCCCGCGCGATCTGTCCACGCTGCGCGACGGCCTGGCCGCCGCCCCATCGCTGCGCGCCATCATCGAGTCGCTGGATAGCCCGCTACTGCACGCCCTGGTTGCGCGCATTGGCGACCACGCCGACACCGCCGCCCTGCTCGCCCAGGCCGTGGTCGCTCAACCGCCGGTGCTGCAACGCGATGGCGGCGTTATCGCCGACGGCTACGATGCCGAGCTGGACGAACTACGCCGGCTCGCCACCAACGCGGACCAGTATCTGGTCGAACTGGAAGAACGCGAGAAAGCCGCCAGCGGCATTGCCACCCTCAAGGTGGGCTACAACCGGGTGCACGGTTACTACATCGAAATCAGCAAGGGTCAGGCGGACAAGGCGCCCACGCATTACACGCGTCGCCAGACCACCAAGAATGCCGAGCGCTACATCACCGAAGAACTGAAAACGTTTGAGGACAAGGTACTTTCGGCCAAGGAGCGCTCACTGATGCGCGAGCGTGCGTTATACGAAGCGCTGCTCGACACGCTGATTGCCCAGCTCGAACCGCTGAAAAATGCCGCCTCGGCGATGGCCGAGCTGGACGTCATCGCCAGCTTGACCGAGCGCGCCACCACGCTGGATTGGAGCGCACCCGAACTGTCCGACGAACCCGGCATCGCCATCGAACGCGGCCGCCATCCCGTCGTGGAGAAGGTGCGCGAGGAACCGTTCGAGCCGAACGATCTCCTGCTCGACGACGGCCGCCGCATGCTGGTCATCACCGGCCCGAACATGGGTGGTAAATCCACCTATATGCGCCAAAACGCGCTGATCGTGCTGCTCGCGCATATCGGCAGCTACGTGCCGGCATCACGCGCGGTGATCGGCCCGATCGATCGCGTGTTCACCCGCATCGGCGCGGGAGATGACCTTTCGCGCGGACAATCCACCTTCATGGTGGAGATGAGCGAGACGGCCAATATCCTGCACAACGCCACCGAACACAGCCTGGTGCTGATGGACGAAGTGGGACGCGGCACCAGCACCTATGACGGCCTGGCTCTGGCACGCGCCGCCGCCGTGCATCTGGCTGCCAGTAGTCGTTCCTACACGTTGTTTGCCACGCACTACTTCGAGCTGACCGAACTGGCCAACGAATACCCGACCATCGCCAACGTGCACCTGGACGCCGTCGAATACGGTGAGCAGTTGGTCTTCATGCATGCGGTGAAGGAAGGACCGGCCAATCGCAGCTTCGGCCTCCAAGTGGCCGCGCTGGCTGGCCTGCCCAAGTCGGTGATCGCCGATGCACGTCGCACGCTGGCTGAACTCGAACGCGGCATGTATCAGCACGCATCCTCGGCAACCACCAAGGTTCCCGCGCAGGAGTCACCGCAACTGGGGCTGTTCGCGACGCAGCCTTCCGTGGTCGAAAGGGCGCTGGAGGGTATCGACCCCGACGCGATGTCGCCACGCGAGGCGCTGGAAGCGCTTTACCGGCTCAAGTCACTCGCCTGATACAGCAAGGCGCGCATGCCTTAGGGATGCGCGCCGCTTGCTGACGCCGATTATCCCTGCCTCGCAAGGGCGTTCTTCACGCCAGTCTTTCGTGACTGATCTCAGCGTCAGTGCGGGTATTCCGATTTCCTGGCATTGCCTATGGCTTCGAGCACCGGTCGCGACAGTTCATCCAGATTGAGCATGACCTTGCCGGAATGCACCGCCCGCACAGCCGCGCGAGGTATCACGAAATCACCGCCATTCTCGATGTAGACGACCAGCGCGGATTCGTCGGCCAGGACCTTGCGTACGGAACCGATGCCATCTTCGCCATCGGCGACGAATACCAAAGACCCTTCCTCGATCGTCTCGGCCATGGCTACTCTCCACGCGTTCGTATGAGAATCCTGATCGTCGACAAGTGGCTGTTGCGCCGATGTGAAACCCGCCCTGCGTGACGAAGGAAATCATCTGTCGCCAGCTTGCGCGCTTCATCTAGGGATGCTCTGATTAACTCTGCGCAGGCGTCATGATGTCCAGAAGGCCCGCAGGCGGTGTTGCGTGGCGCCAGGAAGACTGGCCGTCTTGCCAAGCCGCGCGGCACCGCCTGCGGGCCTTCTGGACATCACCCCATCACATTGAATTCAACACGTCGGGGCCGGTCCTGTCTGTCCGCTTCCCTTCGGTGCGCCGGCTCGACAGACGGCCAGTCTGCCTTCCTCGCTCCTCAAAGCCGAGGACATCCATGTCCTCTCCCCGCGTGCGCTGACGCCCCTGTGGTCTGCGAACAGACAGGACCGGTGACGCCTACGCAGAGTTAATCAGAGCATCCCTAGGCCGATCCTGCTCATGGCGCGGGTGTCGGAAAAACGCTGGGTATCAAGCGCTGCACACCGCGTTCTCGGTGAGGTCCCGGCGCCGAGCAGTACGGCGATTCGCTAGGATCGCCGTACTGTTTCGCTTAGAACCGCGCGCTTCGCTTCGCGGTCAAGCGGCCAGGTTCGACACATTCGCGGGCGGCGACTCCAACGTCGCGTTGGCGAGCAAGCCCGGGATCGTTTCGGCGGACGCGGACAGAGCCACGACGACGCCAGGCTGGCGTGCCGGCAAGCGCCCAAATCCAACCAGTCGGTCGATACTGCGAGCCACTTCGGCCTGTCCGAACGGCTTGCTGACGAAGTCGTCGGCGCCAAAGCGCTGAACGTAGAACTGCTCGGTAGCCTGCTGATTGCCACTGATCATCACGATCGGCACGTGCTGAGTGAGCGGGTCGTGACGTAGCGCACGCAGCACCGCAAAGCCGTTGATACCCGGCAGCACGATATCGAGAAAGATCAGGTCAGGCGGCTCGCTGCGCGCCATCTCCAGAGCCCGCTCGCCATCGGCGGCTCGCGTCACGGCATAGCCCTCAACCTCGAGCATGCGCCCCAACACGGCCCGGATAGTGGCCGAATCATCAACGACCAGCACGCGCGCGCCCTGTTCGGCCTTACGCAATACCCCCGGCGCCCGCCCCTCTGTCGCGCCAGCAAGCAGTCGCTTTAAGAATGCCAAGCCCGTCATCGCCTTCCCCTTCCACATCACGTCGATCCGAAACCGCACTTTTGTGCGGCTTCTCGCCGGTGTTGATGCTCCCGCAGATTCGCGCCGGATTCTGCGATGGGTGACTCACATGGAATCTTTAAGCCGTCGCAATTCTCGACGTTCCTGCTTATTCGGCCGGCCCGGGGGCGCCATGGCGCCAACTAGCTTACGCTGAGCCTTCGCCGCCTCGCGCGCCGCCACACTGGCCTCGCTCTCGCGATAAAGCGCTTGCGCCGCACTGGCCTGGCCTCGCTTTTCCGACAACGCCAGCACCTCCACCTCCAGACGCTCCACGCCTCGGCTGATGCGCAGCACATCGCCCACCTGCACGGCCTTGGCCGGCTTGCAGCCGCTGCCGTTGAGGTCGATCTTGCCGCCGTCGATCGCCTGCTTGGCAAGGCTACGTGTCTTGAAGAAGCGGGCGGCCCATAGCCATACGTCGGCGCGCACCGGCCCCGTGGTTTGCGATTGAGCTGATGACATGGGCTTATTGTCGCCCATGTGGAGGACACCAGCAGCCTCAGCGCTTCCTCTCACCCGATTAGCGTCGAATCTCAGCTGAAGCGTGCTTCATGTAGGAGCGCACCCTGTGCGCGACCGGCGCTGGCCCCTGTTCCCATCGCTGCCGCCAGCGGGCCAACTACGCGGTACGCTGACGATGGCTATGGGAACTGGGGCGTAGCCCATCGCGCACAGGGTGCGCTCCTACAGGATAGCTACGTTCTTGGAACGAGCGGGAAGTCGCATGGCCGAGAGTCGACGCTAATCAACGTCCTCTCATGCAGGCACGTCGTGCGAATGAAGCTGCATCTCCAGATCGAACTGGCGTGCCTCCCGGCCCACGGAGCTCCAAGACTCAACCGCCGAGCAACCCATTACCCAGCGGAACGGTGATCAGCGACAGCACGATGCCGGCGCCGAGTATCGTGTTGGCCAAGCTAGGCTCCAGCTTGTATTCGTCGGCAAGGATCGCTGCCGAAATCATCGGCGCCATACCTGCCTGCAGCACGCCCACCGTCAGGGTAAGCCCTCCGACGCCCGCCGCCATACCCAACAGCCAGCAGGCCAAGGGCGCGAGCGCCAACTTCCAGCCAAGGCCGAGCGCCAGCGCGGAAAGCTGCCGCTCACCGAGATGAAACTTGAATTGCATGCCCACCGAAAACAGGGCCAGCGGTGTCAGGGTTGCACCGATCGGCGTGAAGACACTGTCCAGCAAGACCGGCCAACCACCTAGCGCGCCTACGATCACGCTCAGGATCAGCGCCAGAAACGAGGGAAAGGTAAGAATGCGCCGGGCGATCACCTTCGGTTGCGGTACTTTTCCCGCATACAGCGATGCGACCGCCACACCCGCCGACGCCAGCAACGGGAAACAACCCAGCTGGTCGGCCACCACCGCCAGCGCCAGCCCTTCCTTGCCATGCAGCGCCTGCATCATGGGATAACCCATGAACGACGTATTGCCCAGTCCACAAACCAGGGTCAGCGCGCCGATCCGCTCGCGCGACCAGCCCAGCCAACGGCCCAGCGTGGCAAACAACAGCCAGCCGCCGAAGAACACCACCCACATGGCCGCCACGGGAAACCACAGCTCCCTGTCGATCCTGACCTTCGGCACCAGCTCCAGCACCAAGGCCGGCAGCGCGATGTTGATGACCCACCAATTGATGCCGTGAACGATGCCGACGGGCGGTTTCGCGTAGCGCGCGACCAGCGCGCCCAGGAGCAGGCAAACAAACAGCAACAGCAAGGTGCCCATGGACATCCCTTCGAACGGAAGGGACGCAGTATAGCGAGCGCCTATAGGCGGCTTTTGGTGGGATCGGGAGTCGCTTGTTGGCGGGCGGTAGGCCCGTCATTCCGGCGCGCGCTCCACCGGAACTCGCCGCGGTCGCCGAAATGACGGGTAACGCTCAGCCGACGATCAGCCGATTGAGCCGCTGCACGAAAGCCGCCGGATCGGGCAGCTGTGCGCCGGCGGAGATCTCTGCCTGATCCAGCAGCAGGTTGGCCAGGTCGGCGGCCTTGGCCGGATCACTTTCGGCCTCCACGCGCTTGAGCAGCGGATGCTGAGGATTGATCTCCAGCGTCGGCTTGTTGTCGGGCACGTCGTGACCGGCCTCACGCAACAAACGTGCGAGGTGCGGTGCCATCTCGTAGTCGGACAGTGCCAGGCACGACGGTGAGTCGGTGAGACGCGCGGACACGCGCACTTCGCTCACGCGATCGCCCAGCAGCTCCTTGAGCTTATTCAGCACCGGCTCGGCGGCCTTGCTGGCCTCTTCCTGCTGCTTCTTGTCGGCTTCGTCCAAAGGTAGTTCGCCCTTGGCGACATTCTTCAGCTTTTTGCCCGCGTATTCATTGAGGCTGCCAAGCATCCATTCGTCGATGCGATCGAACATCAGCAGCACTTCGATGCCCTTGGCCTTGAACGCCTCCAACTGCGGGCTACCGACCGCCGCCGTGTAGCTGTCCGCCGTGATGTACCAGATCGGTGTCCTGGCCCACAGCCATGCGCAGGATGTAGTCGTCCAGCGATACGCTCTGCGCCGCGCCGTCGCCCTTGGTCGAGGCAAAACGCAGCAGCTTGGCGATGCGCTCGCGGTTCGCCTGGTCTTCGGCAATGCCCTCCTTCAGCGTGTTGCCGAAGGCCTTGTAGAAGGTGGCGAACTTTTCGGGCTCGTCGCGTGCCAGCTTTTCCAGCAGATCCAGCACGCGCTTGACGCAGGCGCGCGCGAATGCGCTCCAGCTGGCGGTTGTGCTGGAGAATCTCGCGGCTCACATTGAGCGGCAGATCGTCCGCATCGACCACGCCACGCACGAAGCGCAGGTAGTTCGGCAGCAACTCCTCGGCCGCGTCCATGATGAAGACGCGCTTGATATAGAGCTTGAGTCCCTTGCGCTCGTCGCGCCCGCCCATCATGAGGTCGAACGGCGGCTGCTCGGGGATGTACAGCAAGCGTGGTGAAGCTCTGGCTGCCTTCGACGCGGTTGTGCGTCCAGGCCAGCGCGTCGTTGAAATCGTGGCCCAACGACTTGTAGAAGCTCTGGTAGTCCTCGTCGGAGATCTCGTTGCGCGGCTTGGCCCACAGGGCCGACGCGTCGTTGACGGTTTCCCACTCGTCGCCCGGCTTGCCGTCCTGCTCCTTCGGCATGCGGATCGGGAACGCGACATGGTCGGAGTACTTGCGGATCAGCGAGCGCAGCTCCCAGCTCTTGAGGAACTCGTCCTCATCGGCCTTCAAATGCAGGGTCACGGCGGTGCCGCGCTCGGCCAGTTCGACCTGCGCGAGCTGGTATTCGCCCTTGCCGTCGCTCTCCCACTTCACGCCCTCGCCAGCCGGCTGGCCGGCACGACGGCTCAGCACCGTCACCCGATCGGCCACCACGAAGGAGGAGTAGAAACCCACGCCGAACTGGCCGATCAGGCGAGCATCGGTCTTCTGCTCGGCGCTCATCGCTTCCAGGAAACGGCGCGTGCCGGAGCTGGCGATGGTGCCGATATTGGCGACCACTTCGTCGCGGCTCATGCCGACGCCGTTGTCGCGCACGGTCACCGTGCGCGCCTCCGGGTCCCAGCTGACATCGATATGCAGCTCGCCGTCGCCCGTGAGCAACTCGGGATTGGCGATGGATTCGAAGCGCAGCTTGTCGCAGGCGTCGGAGGCGTTGGAAATCAGCTCGCGCAGGAAGATTTCCTTGTGCGAGTACAGCGAGTGCGTCACCAGGTGCAGCACCTGGGCCACTTCGGCTTCGAACTTGCGGGTTTCGGGCGCGGTATTCGTCATGCGGAAAGGCTCGTGAAGAGATCAAACAGGAGGGGGTTTGCCACACACAAAGGGGCCGGCAGGGCGGCCCCTTATCTAACCCCCTCCCAGGTCGGGAGAGGGTGAATGATCAAGCATTCGAGGACGCGCCCTGCAGCGCGGCGATGCGCTCTTCCAGCGGCGGATGGCTCATGAACAGCCGCTTGAGGCCGGTGGCCAGGTGGCCGGAAATACCAAACGCGGCAATCGTTTGCGGCAACGTGCTTTCGCCGTGCTGCACCTGCAGGCGCTGCAGCGCAGAGATCATCGCGCCGCGGCCAGCCAGCTTGGCACCCGCAGCATCGGCACGGAATTCGCGCCAACGCGAAAACGCCATGACGATCATCGAGGCGAACAGGCCGAACACCAGCTGCAGCACCATCACGGAAACAAAGTAGCCGATGCCGCCACCGTCGCGATTGTCGCGACCGCCGGACAGCCAGCTGTCGACCAGGCGACCCACCACGCGCGCGGCGACGATCACCAGCGTGTTCACCACGCCCTGGATCAGGGTCAGCGTGACCATGTCGCCGTTGGCGACGTGACCGATCTCATGACCCAGCACCGCCGCCACCTGCTCGCGGTCCATCTGCTGCAACAGGCCGGTGCTCACCGCCACCAGCGAGCTGTTCCGGTTCATGCCGGTGGCGAACGCATTCATCTCCGGCGCGTCGTAGATGGCCACCTCGGGCATGCCGATGCCAGCGTGCTGTGCATGGCGGCGCACGGTATCCAGCAGCCAGCGTTCGGCCTCGTTCTGCGGCTGCTCGATCACGCGAGCACCGGTGGACATCTTCGCCATCCACTTGGACATGGCCAGCGAGATGAAGGCGCCGCCCATGCCGAATACGGCGGCAAAGATCAGCAACCCGCCCATGCCACCGTAGCCACGGGAAGCGGCCCACGTATCGACGCCAAACAAATGGCAGACGATGCTGAGCAGGAACAGGACGGCGATATTGGTAAGCAGGAACAATGCGATGCGACGCATGGCTGTCTCTCGGGCAGTCATGAAAGGGAGTGCGGCTAAGGCCGCCTATCAAGATTCGGGGCTAGCGCGCTCGGTTTCAAGGGCTTTTTGACCTGGTTTGCGTCGGTAAGGTTCCGCGTTCATCCGTTGGCCTGCTTAAAATGTCCCGATGAGTTATCGCGGACGCTTCGCCCCCTCGCCCACCGGCCACCTGCATTTCGGCTCGCTCGTCGCCGCCGTTGGCAGCTGGTTATGCGCGCGTCATTCCGAGGGATCGTGGCTGCTGCGGGTGGAGGATATCGACCCGCCGCGGGAAATGCCCGGCTCCGCCGAAAGCATCCTGGCGGCGCTGCCCGCCTTTGGCCTGCTGGCCGACACACCGGCGCTGTTCCAGTCCAAACGCATCGCGGCTTATGACCGGGCTTTCGAGCAGTTGAAGGCCGCCGACCAGGTATTTCCTTGTTGGTGCAGCCGCAATGACCTGGCCGGTGGCCTGCACCTGGATGGTGAATGCCTGGCGCCTCCCGCCGAAGACCGCACGCCCGCGTGGCGTCTGCGCGTGCCGGATATCGAGATCAGCTTCGACGATGCCTTGCAGGGCCGCCAGACTCAGAACCTGCGCCATACGGCTGGTGATTTCGTCATCCGCCGCGTCGAGGGCTACTACGCCTACCAACTCGCTTGCGTCGTGGACGATGCCTTCCAGGGCATCACCCAGGTCGTGCGCGGCAACGATCTGCTGGATTCGACGCCCCGGCAGATCTACCTGCAGCAATGCCTGGGCCTGACCACGCCGGCTTACCTGCATTTGCCGCTGGCACTGGACGCCAGTGGCCGCAAGCTGTCGAAGACCGAACGGGCTCATCCGGTGGATCCGACCGACCCTATGCCTGCGTTGCGACGCGCCCTCGCCTTTCTCGATCTTCCGGTCCCGCCGGACATCATCGAGCCAGGTCTGGCACTGGCTTATGCGCTCGATCGCTTCGCCCCTGAAAATTTGCCGCACTGCAACGAACGCGAGGCGGAATAAGACGCTATAAAGAGGCTCGGTTATGACCCGCCGCACATTGCGGTCGAACCGCGTGCTCCCCGTAGACGTTTTGCCATGATAGATAGGTAAACATGGCTGCTCCCGGTGGCACGATCCGGGTCGCAATGACATCAGGCACAATCGGAGACAAGGCATGACGCAGCGCACGGCATTGGTCACAGGCGGCACAGGCGGTATCGGTACGGCCATCGTTCGGTATCTCGCCAAGCAGGGACATCGAGTCGCCACCAACTATCGCGACCAGGCCAAGGCGGAACAATGGAAGGCGATGATGGCGAAGGAAGGCATCGAGGTGCTGCTGGTTCCCGGCGACGTCTGCGATCCGGATTCCTGCGCGGCGATGGCCGCCATCATCGAGAGCTCATTGGGGGCGGTGGAGATCCTGGTCAACAACGCCGGCATTACGCGTGACACCACCTTCCACAAGATGACCTATCCGCAGTGGATGGAAGTGGTAAATACCAACCTCAACGCCTGCTTCAATGTCACCCGCCCCGTCATCGAACGCATGCGCACCCATAAATGGGGCCGCATCGTGCAGATCAGCTCGATCAATGGCCAGAAGGGCCAGTACGGCCAGGCCAACTACGCGGCCGCCAAAGCGGGCATGCACGGCTTCACCATTTCGCTGGCTCAGGAAAACGCGAAATTCGGCATCACGGTGAATACCGTATCGCCAGGCTACGTGGGTACCGACATGGTGATGGCGGTGCCGGAAGAGGTGCGCGAGAAGATCATCGCGCAGATCCCGGTGGGTCGCCTCGGCAAGCCGGAAGAAATCGCGCATGCGGTGTGCTTCCTCACCGGCGAGGACGCCGGCTGGATCACCGGCTCCAACCTGGCCATCAACGGCGGCCATTACATGGGTTGGTAAGCACCGTGCTTGCGAGATGCGTTGAAGCGCATCTCGCGCTGTGCTTACCAGGTGAGGCATGAATGCCGAACAGGCGGCACCGCATGGATGCTTGCCATACCTCTCACACGCTCCCCCCGCCATGAAGGGCTGGGGTGAGGGGTCACGCCGCCTCAGTTCCCCAACAGCTTTTCCATCACCTTCGCCACCGCTGCAAAGGCAAACGCGCCGGTGACATGGGTGGCCGCGCCCAGACCGCCACCGCAGGCAAGATTCAACGCATCGGCACCAGCGACACCCGGTGGGCGGGTGCCGCATACCGTGCCGTCGGGCTGCGGATACTGCACGTTCTGCAACGAGTACACGGCCGACACGCCAAAGTAGCGATCCGGATTGCGCGGGAAGTTGAAGTCCTGACGGAGCTTCTTGCGGATCAGGCTGAACATGGCATCGTGCTCGGTACGCGACAGGTCGCGCACGCGGATCTGGGTGGGATCGGTGCGGCCACCCGCCGAACCCACCGACACCATCGGCAGCTTGCGGCGACGACACCAGGCAATCGCTTCGAGCTTGACGCGAAACGCATCGCAGGCATCCAGCACGATGTCGTAGCCACGATCGAGCAACTCGTCGAGCGTCGAAGGCGTCAGAAAGCGCTCGATCGCATCGATCTTGATCGCCGGGTTGATCGCGCGCAGACGCTCCTCGATCACGCCGACCTTGGACCTGCCGTACTGGCCATCAAGCGCGTGCAGCTGACGGTTGGTATTGGACACGCACACTTCGTCGGCATCGATCAGGGTGAGGTGACCCACGCCGCTGCGTGCCAAGGCCTCGGCCGCCCACGAGCCGACGCCACCGATACCGATCACGCAGACATGGCTTTGGGCCAACCGCTGCGACCGAACCGACACCGTATAGCCGCTCCACACCGGCGAAGCGCTCATACGGAAAGGCGACTTCACCGGCGGGCGCGCCATCGGGCGCATGGCGCGCGGCGGCGGAAGCTGCCGCGCCTTCGGGATGCATCACGGGACGTACTTCCAAGACATTGAACATAGGACATTTTAGCGGGTGTGGGCGGCTACCGCAGCACCTGCGACGCGAGCGGCAGGTTATGCTTGCCGGCCCTTAGCGTTCGCCACCGGAAGCCACTGCATGCGTGTTGCCATCTCGATCTTGCTGGGACTCGTCATCGGGATCATCGGCACGGTGTCCGTCATGAACACGCTGCACGAACGGCACCCGCTACCCCACGCCGTGATGTCGGTGATGGCTCACCACGCGGGTGCGCTGCACACTGCCATCAGGGCACAGCGCTGCGACGCGGCCCAATCACGCCAACATCTGACCCGCTTGCTGGAAACCCAGGCCGACATTGGCGAGGCGTTCCCTGGCGTCGACCAGCCGTTCCTGGACGAGGCAGCCAAGCTGCATGACAAGACCCAGGCTGCGCTGCAGGTCGCTCCGGCGGACTGCGCGGCCCTGGCGGCGGCGATCAAGCCGATCGACGAGGTCTGTCAGTCCTGCCACCAGCAGTACCGCTAGGAGCCTGTTCAAAGTCTCCAAGAGACGCCGTCATCCCAGCGGCTATGTATTTGATGGATACATGGCTCGCACGCAGAGACGTTGAACAGGCTCCAAGGAATCAGATCGATACCTTTCCGCGCAGGATCTGCCAATACATCACCCAGTCACCCATCAGGCTGTAGAGCGGATGGGTGAAGGTGGCGGGCCGGTTCTTCTCGAACACGTAGTGCCCGATCCATGCAAAGCCGTAGCCGGCGACTGGCGCCAGCCATAGCCACGACGCGTTGCGGGTGAGCAGCGCGATGACGAGCACCAGCAACACCAGCGTGCTGCCGGCAAAATGCATGCGCCGACAGCGAAGGTCGCTGTGTTCGTTCAAATAGAACGGATAGAACTCGCGAAAGCTGGCGTAGCCGGACATGCGCTTGACCGTTGCTGAGTTGCGCTCAGGGTAATCTGCCACCGAGGCCGATGCATGCGGGCCTGCAGCATGATCACGTCGGCAGTGGAATGTATTCCTTATCGTCGCCGATCACCGTACCCATGCGCTGCGCCACCCAGTCCGCCTTGGCCTGCTCGATGCGCTCACGACTGCTGGACACGAAGTTCCACCACAGGTGACGCTCGCCATCCAGCGGTGCGCCGCCGAACAGCATGACCCGGCTGGCGGTGCGGGCGCGCAACGGCGGCGCGGATGGACCGGTCTGGACAGCCGCCTGCATGGGGGGAACTGTCAGGCCATCCCACTCGACGTCGCCTTCGGCCACGCAGACGCCACGCTCGACGTGCTCTTCCGGCCACGGCAGTTCGGCACCCGCCTCAAGCTTCGCTTCGATAAAGAACATCGGTGCGAACACTTTCACTGGCGACGCCTGGCCGTACGCCGTACCCGCGATCAACACCAGCTCGGCACCCGGCAGGTTGATACGCGGCAACTCCGATGCGCCGTGATGGTGGAATTCGGGCTCCACCTCGGCGTCTTTCTGCGGCAGGGCGACCCATACCTGGATGCCATGCGTGCGTTGCCCACCGCCACGCGCCTCGGGCGGGGTCCGTTCGGAATGCACGATGCCGCGTCCCGCGGTCATCCAGTTCACTTCGCCGGGGCGAATGTCGGCGATGCTGCCGAGACTGTCGCGGTGACGGATCACGCCCTCGAACAACCAGGTGACGGTCGCCAGACCGATATGCGGATGAGGCCGCACATCCATGCCCTTGTCCGACAGGAACGTCACCGGCCCCATGTAATCGAAGAACACGAACGGGCCGACATGTCGCGCCTGCAGTACCGGCAACAGGCGCCGCACGTTGAAGCCATCACCCAGGTCGTGCACACGACCTTCGATCAACATCGGTTGCTGTTCCACTGTCTGGCTCCTTGGTTGCCAGGGCCCTGGTTTACCAGGCCCGCTGATACTGTTCCGGCGCTTCGATGGTGACACCCAACTCCTGCGCCGCACGCCGCGGGAAATAAGGATCGCGCAGGCTTTCGCGCGCGACCAGCACGACATCGGCTGCGCCATCGTCAATGATCCTGGCCGCCTGTGTCGATTCGGTGATGAGCCCTACCGCACCTGTGGCAACGTCGGCATCGCGACGAATACGCGCGGCGAACGGTACCTGGTAGCCGGGAGCCAGCGGGATCTTCACCCCGGGAATCAAGCCACCGCTGGACACATCGACAAGATCGACGCCCAGCGACTTTACCGCCTTGGCCAACTGCACGCTCTGCTCGATATCCCAGCCGCCTTCCGCCCAGTCGGTAGCCGAAATGCGCAGCCACAACGGCAAGTGCTGCGGCCACTCTTCCCGCACGGCAACAATCACTTCGCGCATGAGCCGCATGCGATTTTCGAAACTGCCGCCGTAAGCATCCGTGCGATGGTTGCTAAGCGGTGAAAGAAACTGGTGCAGCAGATAGCCATGCGCACCATGGATCTCGATCAGCTTGAAACCCGCGGCCAAGGCACGCCTGGTTGCCGCGCGAAAATCCGCAATGACCTTGGCAATGCCCTGCTCGTCCAGCGCCTCCGGCACGTGCCAGTCTCGATCGAACGCCAGTGCGGACGGTGCAACCGTCGGCCACGGACCTTCATCGGCAGCGAGCGCCCTGCCACCTTCCCAGGGACGCTGGGCGCTGGCCTTGCGCCCCGCATGCGCCAGTTGCACCCCAGGAATCGCTCCCTGCGTGGCAATGAAGCGCGTGATCGGCTGCCATGCGGCGAGTTGCTGCTCGTTCCACAGGCCGACATCGCCCGGGGAGATGCGCCCTTCGGCGGACACCGCCGTCGCCTCGGCGATCACTAATGCGGCGCCACCGACGGCACGACTGCCAAGATGGACCAAATGCCAGTGATCGGGCATGCCATCGACGGCCGAGTACTGGCACATGGGGGCGACCACGAGTCGGTTGCGCAATTCGAGGCTGCGCTGCGTCAGGGGTGTGTAGAGATTCATCGGTCCTGCCGGTGGGGATATCCGCTCCACATGCCGACGCAGAGGACGGGCTTCAAGTGCCTGCGTCGCCGATCCCCGTCGAAACCGCGTCAAACCAGTCCGCCACCCGCGACGCGATGGGCGTCGGTGTCTTCATCCAGCTGAAGTGATCTGCGGGCTTGCCGCCCAGATCAGTGGTCGTAATGACTCGCTGTTCCCGCCGGCTACAGCCCATCTTGCCGAGCAGACACGCCAGGGATGCTTCGGGTGCAAGCCAATCGTCCCGCAGTCGCAAGGCCAGCACAGGCAGATCGAGTTCGCCGAGTCGTTGCTCGAAATCCTCGGTCATGCCCTGCGCAGCGTAGCGGCCGGTGCGGCCGCTACGCGCCCAATCGGTCATCACACGGCGGGCTTCATTGCCGCCAAAACCGATTCGACGCCCCGGAAACCGCCCAAACAGCTGCGCCAGCAAGGGGACGGCGACAAAAGCCAGCCCTATGAAACGGCCGTAGCGAAACTGCCTCCAATAAGGTGATCCGCTCGCCACGATCAGCAACGCGGCGACCTCGTACGGATGAAGGCTGGCGTATAGCGAGGCGAGTTGACCACCGAGGCTGTGCCCGCCCATGGCATAGCTCGCCCGGGGCAAATGTTTGCGTACGGCAGCAAGACCGGCCGGCACGTCGTGCTGCAGCAGCTCCCGGTAGCCCCAGTCCTGCTGGCGACCGGCACGACGATTACTGGAACCCATACCACGCCACTCGTGGATAGCCACGGCCACGCCGCGCTCCGCGAGCGCCTGCGCCAGTGGCAAATACTGCCTGGCCGATACGCCTAGTGCCGGCAGCCAATACAACACATGACGAACTTCGCCTGCGGGCATTTGCAAAATCACTTCTGCCGTCGCGCCATCCGCAGCGACAGCGGGCAAGGTGATAGGGGCCGGTGGCGATAACGGAACGGACATTAAGACTGCTTTTGGCAAGTTAAGCCTTGCAGGCTAACTAATCCATCCGCAATGAAAAAGGCCGGCGCATGAAAAAGGCCGGCTTGCGCCGGCCTTTATTTCCATCGGTACGATTACGTCAGGCTGGGGCGACCTCATCGGCCTGCAGGCCTTTCTGGCCCTGCACCACCTTGAAGCTCACCTTCTGCCCTTCCTTCAGACTACGGAAACCCGAACCGCTAATAGCCCGGAAATGCACGAAGACATCAGGACCGCTTTCGCGACTGATGAAGCCGAAACCCTTAGCGTCGTTGAACCATTTGACTGTGCCAACTTCACGATCCGACATGACTCACTCCGATCTGACTCGATACTGAGACAAGTCAGCCTCCCCTATGGCCGACGGCTTACTGGGCATGCAGGGATCGGGTGAAGCGATGTGGACCCTTTCGAGTCGCGCACCGGGCACGCACGTGACCGAGCAACCACAGTGAACCAAGCATAACGGATTTCTTTAATGCAAGTGAATGACCCTAATCTCTTCACATTTCAACGACATTTACTTCAAATATAAAAAAAGCCAGGCAATCTGCCTGGCTTTTTATTCTTGCGTGTTAACCGGGAATTAGGCGGCCATCACTTCGTCGGCCTGCAGACCCTTCTGGCCCTGCACAACCTTGAAGCTGACCTTCTGGCCTTCCTGGAGGCTCTTGAAGCCATTGCCCTGGATCGCGCGGAAATGCACGAAAACGTCCGGGCCATTGTCACGGCTGATGAAGCCGAAACCCTTGGCGTCGTTGAACCACTTGACGGTACCGATCTGACGATCAGACATATTGAATCACTCCTTAGGATTGAAAGACTCAGCCTGCGCAACATGCGCTGGCCGGCTTACTGGTGTGCTAGGAAACCCTAGGGGTGAGGCGATGAGGCTAGATCGAGATCAGCTGCATCGGGTCACAAAACTCTGGTGACCCCGGCAAACACAGTGAGCGCATCATAGCTGCTTAGCGCTTGCAACGCGAATAGGCATTTTTCCCAACCTGAATGGATGCCCGTTGGGTCGGATAAAGACCCATTTGATTTTCACGCCGTCTTCGCATTTCATCGCTCTTTAACGGACGGGGCTATTTCCCCGTAGCTCCCAAAATACACCGAACTGCCACGCCAAGCGCCCAGGATAGGCCGTTTCCTGCGCAGGAGAAGCACCATGACACCCCACTGCTGCCGCCTTGCCTTTTTCGCCCTACTCGCCGCCGGCCTGTCCCTGGCGGGCTGCGCCAGTCACCCGCAAACCCGTCCGAGCACGGCCACCCCGACGCCTGCCGCGACCAGCGGAGCCGCGCAGAGCAGCGTCACAACGGGCATTGCCGCCTGCGACCAGTATTTGGCCGACTATCTGGTCTGCCATCGCGCCGCGGCGGTATTTCCGCCAGACCAGCTCGAAGGACACTACCAAACCATGCGCGCCAGCCTGCTGCAGGACGCGCAGGACCCGAAAGTCCGCCCGCTACTGGGCGCACGCTGCGCGGCGATGGCTGGACAGCTCAGCCAGGTGCTACATGGAAAATCCTGCGCGTCCGTAAGCCCTGCCCCTGCTGCGCCCGCCGGCAACGCGCGCTGACATCGTCGCTCAGGACTCGCGCAACAGTGGCCGCAGGGCCGTCGCTACGCTTGAGGGTCGGGTACGCGTCAGGCGCACGGCTGGCGTGCCATGCCATCGTGCCGTGGCCGCTATCGCCTTGGCCACAGCGCGAAGCAGGCTCTGTGTCGGCTCAACGTCCGCCTCCAGGAACAACGCCTTGATCTCGAACACGCCATCACTGCGATGCGCCTTGGCATCGAGGCGGCCGATCAGACGCCCCCGATGCAGGATGGGCAGCACGTAATAGCCATAAGCGCGCTTGGGTGCCGGCACATAGCATTCGATGGTGTATTCGAAACCAAACAGCGCCTGCGCACGTGAGCGGTCCCACACCACAGGATCGAACGGTGACAGCAATGCCGTGTGCGTGCCACGTAGCTTGCCTTGCGCGGCCTGTGCCAATAGATCCGCATGTTCGGGATGCACGTAGGCTGGCACCTTCCAGTCAGCGACCTGCACGGCGAGCAGTGCTCCACTCGCCACCAGTGGTGCGAGTTCACGATCGGTAACAGACGGTTTTAGCCGGTAGTAGTCAGCGATCCAGCGCGCTTGGGCGACACCCAAGGCACGCACGCTGTCGAGAATGAAATGCTGACGCAGGGCGTCGTGGTCCAACTGCAGCAGGCCTCGGTCCATGGGTGGATCGAGCTTGGCCTCGACGCGCTCGCTCAAATCGTAAACGCGCTGGAACCGTTCACGGCGCGTCACCATCAACTCGCCCATGGCGAACAGCGCCTCCAGCCACCGCTTTTCGGGCTTCCACGACCACCAGCCACCCGCGCCACGCTTTTCCCCTTCGAAATCCGCCGCGCGCATCGCCCCTGCCTCGCGAATGCGATCGAGTAGACCATCCATACCTAGTCGATGTTCGCTATGCATGCGCGCCGCATGCTTGTGCGCCCAATGCGTGGATCGCTGCATGCGCCAGGCCCGATGCAGCGGAAGATCCGCCGACGGCACGAAACAGGCTTCGTGAGCCCAGCTCTCAGCGAGCCGCCCCGCTTCCAATGCATCGTCCAGCCATTGTGGATCGTAGTCACCAAGCCGCGAATGAAGCACGAGGTAGGGACTGCGCGCGATTACATGAATGCTGTCGATCTGCAGCAGTCGCATGCGTGTGATGGCGGCAAGTACGTCTGCGGGCCGCGGTCGTGCGCGCGGCGAATGCAACAGTCCTTGCGCGGCCAGATGAAGGCGCTGCGTCTGCGCCAAACTCAGCGAGATGGCCGTGAAGGATGAAGGAATCGACAACGGTAACGAGGACTTCACGTGATCGCGATGCCTATATTGGGGCGGCATTTATTGTGCTTTTGCTAGCGTTGGGCCTGGCGCGGAAGCAATCAAAAACACGACATTGCCATGATGGCATCCACCGCGCCTCCGTCCACAAGCCACGCATTCTGGCATGGAGTCACGAGATGAAATACCGCAAAACTTTTCTTGCATTGCTTACCACCGGCTCGATGATGTTGGCCGGCTCGTTGCTGGCGCAGGATCAGCCAGCACCCATGTCCCCCACGCCCCCTGCACCTGCCGCACCCATGCCAGCCGCATCGCCCGGCGGCGTCACCAGTAGCGCGCAACTCAGTATCCCAACGGGGCAGCTGACGGTGAAGTCCACGGTCCCGCCTGTCGCGGCCGGCCCTGCGCCCAGCTTCGAACAGCTGTCTGGCGGCTCGCGCTATATCACAGTGGATCAGGCCACCGCGTATCCGCTGCTGGCCAATGACTTCGCGTATGTCGACAAAGGCAAGACCGGGCACATCACCAAGTCCCAATACGAGCACTGGCTCAGCAACAAATAAGTAAGGCGCAGAAATAAGTAAGATGAAGGCTCCCGACGCGGGCCATCTGCCTTGGTGGTCCGCGTCGTCACATGCAACGCATGCTTTTGATGGTATGCGGCTGGCACGCAGGCAGCGATCAATCCGATCGTATGCCAGACATGGATGGAGCCCCTGATGATAAAACCGAGCTCACTTGCGGCCCTGGCTCTCGCCTCAGGCTTCGCCGTCGCCGCACGCGCACAGACGCCGGACCCGATGGATATTCGTGCGTGTACCGCGCTGGAAAACGATGCGCAGCGACTGGCCTGTTATGACCACGCCACGGGTCGCCAAAATCTGCCGGCGGCGCAAAAAAAGAGTGAGCCATCCGCACGTCAAGGCCACATGTTCGGACATGAGCAGGCTAAGGCGAATACGGAAACCACTCCGTCATCCGATCAGAAAGCGGTCTCTTTGCTCGACAGCCGTTGGGAGCTATCGCCTGAAAGCAAGCTCGGAACCTTTAACGTTCGTGCTTACAAGCCGATCACCGTGATGCCCTTTTTTGCCAGCAGCAACCAGAACAGCCAGCCGACCAGTCCCAATCCGAACAATACGGTGGAAAAACCGCAGGACCTGGACAACATCGAAAGCAAGTTCCAGCTCAGCCTGAAGACCAAGGTCTGGCAAGGCGTATTCGGCGACGAAGGCGACCTCTGGGTGGCCTATACCCAGTCCTCGCGCTGGCAGGTCTATAACGAAGCGAACTCGCGGCCCTTTCGCGAAACGAACTACGAGCCCGAAGCCATTCTCGTCTTCAACACGAACTACGACGTGGCGGGATGGAATGGCCGGCTGCTCGGCATCGCGCTGAACCACGAATCCAATGGCCAGTCCGATCCGCTGTCGCGTAGCTGGAACCGCGTGATGGGCTATGTGGGATTCGAGCGTGAAAACTGGACGGTGATGCTGCGTCCGTGGTGGCGCATCCCGGAGAGTCGTGGCAACGACGACAACCCGGACATCAGCAACTATATGGGTCGTGCCGATATGCAGATCGTGCACGAATGGCGTGGCCAGGAGTTCGGCCTGATGTTGCGTCACTCGTTACGTGGCGGCAGCGAGAGTCACGGCGCGGCGCAGTTCACCTGGGCGTTCCCCATCGTCGGCAACTTGCGCGGCTATATGGAGCTGTTCAAGGGTTACGGCGAGAGCATGATCGACTACAACCACAACGCCACCTACCTGGGCCTTGGTCTGTCGCTGCTCGACTGGTACTGACCCGATGCACGCGTAGGACGGCGCTGCGCTGATGGCAACGCCGCCCAAGGGCATCAGTGGTGATGGCCGCCTTCGCCATGCGCGTGGCCGTGGGACAGCTCTTCCTCGGTGGCAGCGCGCACCTCGGTCACTTCCACGTCGAAGTGCAGTGCCTGGCCGGCCAGCGGGTGGTTGCCATCGATGTGGACCTTGTCGTCCTCGACCTTGGTCACGGTGACGTTGATGACGCCCTGCGGGCCACGACCCTGGAACTGCATGCCCGGCTGGATGTCCTCGACACCCTGGAAGGCCTCGCGCGGCACTTCCTGCACGAGCTCCGCATGACGCACGCCGTAGCCCTCTTCCGGCACCACATCCACCTTGAACTGGTCGCCGACCTGACGGCCTTCCATCGCCTTTTCCAGGCCCGGCACGATCTGGCCAACACCCTGCAGGTACACCAGCGGCTCACGACCCTGCGAGCTGTCGAGTACCTGACCTTGGTCGTCGGTCAGCGTGTAGTGGAAGGAAACAACCGTGTTTTCTGCGATCTGCATGACGTTCTCGTATGGGGAATGGGGCGCCGGGAGGCCCGGCACGAAGTGCCAAGATTAACAGACTGGGTCTAAGCGGCATCGGCTAGCAGCGCCCCAGGCGATTGGCGATACTTGCCCCATGGTCATGCCGCGACGTCCATCTTGCAGCCGTGCTGGCGCGGTTCTATGCGCCGGACTGATGGGCTTGCTCCTCTCAATCGGGTCCTTGGCGGCAGCGCCACAGCCGGCTTCCCCGCCGCCGGCGCCGACCCGAGCGCCCTCGCTGGCGACCCAGATCAACGAGCTCATCGGCCAACCGCGCTTTGCGGGTGCCGACTGGGGCATCTCGGTCGTTTCGCTCGACAGCGGCCACGCCCTCTACATGCACCACGCCGACCAGCTGTTCCAGCCGGCCTCGACCGCGAAGCTCTTCACCGCCGCGATCGCGCTGAGCGAGCTGGATCCGGACTACCGCATTCCGACCCGTGTCATGGCCAGCGGAGAGATCCGCAATGGCCGACTGGACGGACCACTCATCCTCTACGGCATGGGCGACCCCACCCTCGGCTCGGACGCATCGACCAGCGATTGGCCCGACCAGCTGGCCAGCCAGCTGGCCGCGCGGGGCCTGCGCCAGGTCCATGGCGACCTGATTGCAGATGCCACCTACTTCGCCGGTCCCGTCATGGGGTCCGGCTGGGAGGCCGTCGATCTGCAGAGCTGGTTTGCCGTACCGGCGACGGCCTTGAGCGTGCGGGAAAACCAGGTCGACGTCACCGTGACGCCCGCGGCAGCCGCCGGCGGGCACGCCGTCGTCAGCTTTGATCCCGCCGACGCCATGCCCCAGGTGATCAGCGAGGTCACCACCAGCGAGCCGCGCACCCGCAACGACATCAATCTTTACCGCGCCCCGGGCGATGCCACGCTTTACGCCTTCGGCAACATCGCCGCGCGCTCGCCGGCACAAAGCTACAAGCTTGCCGTGCCCGATCCCGCGCGTTACGCAGGCAACTTGCTGCTGCAAGCCATGATTCGCCATGGCATAGAGCTAGACGGAAAACTGACGCCCTTGCAGTGGCCTCGCCGAGATACCGCACGTACCGCCGAGGCACGCACGCTGGCAGAAGTCCTGTCGCCGTCCGTCGGGGCGATCTTGCAGCGCGGCTTGAAACGCTCACAGAACCTCTACCTGCAGAACCTGCTCCTGCTTGCCGGTGTCCGGGCCCAGGCCTATGCAGAACAGACCGAGGGCAGCACCGGATTCATCACCACCGAGCGTTGGGGCATCCGCGCCATGCACGAGCTGCTTGAGCGCGCCGGCATTACGCCGTCGGTCAGCCTCATCGAGGAAGGCACCGGCCTGTCGCGACGCAACCTCGCCACGCCCAATGCCATGGCCCGCCTGTTGGCATTTCTTGCCGGACAGCCTTATGCGGCAGCCCTCAAGGAATCGCTACCCATCGCGGGCGTCGATGGCACCCTGCAATGGCGCATGCGCAACACGCCGGCCGAAAACAACGTGCGCGCCAAGACCGGCAGCATGAGCTTCGTGCACTGCCTGGCCGGTTACGTCACCACGGCCGATGGCGAACGACTGGCGTTCGCCATCATGCTCAACAATTACGATCCACCGTCCGGCGCTCCCAGCGCCAGTCGCGATATCGACGCCATTGCCGTGATGCTTGCCGGCTTACGGAGCCACAGCGAGGCGGCCACGTCACTCAGTGTGGCGGCTCAACCGGCCAACTGAGACTTCAGAGCCTGTTTGGGATCTCCGCGTGGCCCGCGCCGGGAGCTGTTTGCGCTCAGGCCAAGGAAGAACGAGGGCGTGTACGTCGATACACAACCGAGTGATGACGCAGGCATGGGGGCAAACAGACCCGGCCCGGAGGGTTGAGTTCGTGCGCCCGCCAGGCACCGATGCGCGGCTCGACCTGACAGCCAGTCAGGCGCTTCGCCACGCACCGCTCCCTGGCGGGCGCACGAACTCAACGCGGGCTACGCGGAGATTCCAAACAGGCTCTAAGATCCTTGCCGATCTTCTCCGGCGTGTCGGTAGGCGCGTAGCGCTTTACCACCTGCCCATCGCGATCGATCAGGAACTTGGTGAAGTTCCATTTGATCGACTCGCTGCCCAGGATGCCCTTGCCCTCGCTCTTCAACCACTTGTAGAGCGGATGCGCGCCGTCGCCATTCACCTCGATCTTGGAGAACAAGGGGAAGCTCACGTCGTAGCTGGTAGAGCAGAAATTGCGGATCTCCGCCTCGTTACCCGGCTCCTGATGACCGAACTGGTCGCAGGGAAACCCGAGCACGACCAGGCCCTTGTCGCGCGCGGTCTGCCATAGCGCTTCCAGCCCCGTGTATTGCGGCGTGAAGCCGCACTTGGAGGCCACGTTGACGATCAGCATGGCCTGACCGCGCCACTCGGCGAGCGAACGCTCGTTGCCATCAATGTCGCGGGCGGAAAAGTCGTAGACGGAAGTCATCGCGGCGATCCTGCTGGAAGAAGCGTCAAGTCTAATGCCGAGTACGTCACCACGGCGATATCGATATAACGTTCCGTGATGACTGCGGGGAAGGAACCCGACTGACACATGATTTATGCTTGTCGCCGGCCGGCATCGCCGGCTCCCACCCGAAGGTAACCCGTGATCAGATTTCAGGCCGTCCACAAGTCCTACCGCGTCGACGGCAGGGACGTTTCCGCCTTGCAGCCCTTCAACCTTGAGATCGCCGACGGCGAGGTGTTTGGCATCATTGGCCATTCCGGCGCGGGCAAATCGACACTTATACGTCTGATCAACCTACTGGAGCGCCCGAGCGGTGGTCGCATCCTTATCGACGACACCGACATGACGGCCCTGCCCGCAGCCGAATTGCGTCAGCGGCGCCAGGGCATCGGCATGATCTTCCAGCACTTCAACCTGCTGGCCTCGCAGACCGTGGCGGAGAACGTGGCGTTCCCGTTGCGGCTCGCGGGCGAGAACGACGCGGCGACTATGCGCAAACGGGTGGATGAATTGCTTGCCCGCGTCGGCCTGACTGCGCACGCCGACAAGTACCCTTCGCAGCTCTCCGGTGGACAGAAGCAGCGCGTGGGTATTGCGCGAGCGCTGGCCAACCGTCCGTCGATCCTGCTGTGCGACGAAGCCACCAGCGCGCTCGATCCGCAGACCACCGCATCGGTGCTGGACCTGCTGGCGGAGATCAATCGCGAACTCAAGCTCACCATCGTGCTGATTACCCACGAGATGGATGTGGTTCGCCGCGTCTGCGACCGCGTGGCCGTGCTCGATGCCGGCACGATCGTGGAAACAGGCTCGGTGGTGGATGTCTTCCTGCATCCGCAGCACCCCACGACGCGACGCTTCGTCAACGAAGCACTGCCCGAGGAAGCGGCAGGCGAACAAGCACCGTTCGCACATGTCACCGGGCAAGTGATGCGGCTGTCGTTCCGTGGCGAGACTACCTGGACACCCGCCCTGGGTCGCGTCGCGCGCGAGACCGGCGTGGACTTCAACATCCTCGCCGGCCGCATCGACCGCATCAAGGACCTGCCGTATGGACAGCTCACGCTGGCCATGCAGGGGGCACGTGTCGACGAAGCGCTCGCCATCTTGCGTCAGGCAGGCATCGAGGTCGAGGAAATCAAGCCGTCGTCGCCGGAGAATAAATCGTGAGCCTGCCACTGATGCAAAACCTGTTTCCCAATATCGACGACTGGAGCGAGCTCGGCCAGGCCTGTATCGACACCTTGCTGATGCTTGGCGGCTCGCTGCTGCTCACCGTCACCATCGGCCTACCGCTGGGCGTGCTGTTGTATCTCACCGGCAAGGGCCAGCTGCGCGCCATGCCCAAGTTGTACGTCGTGCTTTCGCTGGTGGTGAACATCCTGCGATCGATTCCGTTCATCATCCTGATGATCGTGCTGATGCCGATCACCTACGTGCTGGTGGGCACCAAGCTTGGCATTCGCGGGGCGATTCCGCCGCTGGTGATCGGCGCCGCGCCGTTCTTCGCGCGACTGGTGGAAACGGCGTTGCGCGAAGTGCAGCGCGGCGTGATCGAGGCGAGCCAGGCCATGGGCGCCAGCACGTGGCAGATCGTGCGTCACGTACTGCTACCGGAGGCGCGCGCAGGCCTGCTTGCTGGTACCACCGTCACCGCCATCGCCCTGGTGGGCTATACCGCCATGGGCGGTGCGATCGGCGCGGGTGGTCTCGGCGACCTGGCCTATCGCTACGGTTATTTGAGCTACAAGTCGGACTACATGCTGGTCACCGTGGTGCTGCTTATCGTGCTGGTGCAGCTGCTGCAGATGCTCGGCGACCGCATCGTGGCGCACTACACCACGAACTAGGAGCCTGTTCTCGATCTCCGCGTGGCCCGTCTTTGCATTCAGCGGTATGGACGGCTATTCTTGTGCATTGCACCAAGGCATCCCACCATGAAGAAGCTGATCGCCATCGCTGCCGCCCTGCTCCTGCTGGCGGGCTGCTCGTCTTCCCAGCCCGGCGGTGACGCCGGCAGCCAGAAATTGGTGGTTGCCGCTACGGCCGTGCCGCACGCCGAGATCCTCAAGCAGGTCAAACCCCTCCTCGCCAAGGAAGGCGTAGACCTTGAGATCAAGGTATTCGCCGACTACGTGCAGCCGAACGTCCAGGTACTGGAAAAAACCATCGATGCGAATTACTTCCAGACCAGGCCGTACCTCGACGCGTTCAATCGCGAGCGCGGCACCAACCTGATCATGGTGACTGGCGTACACATCGAGCCGTTCGGCGCCTATTCGCGCAAGCTCAAATCCATCGATCAGCTGGCCGACGGCGCCACGGTGAGCTTGCCCAACGATCCCAGCAATGGCGGCCGCGCCCTGCTGCTGATCGCCAAGCATGGCCTGATCACCCTGAAGGACCCCAGCAACGCATTGTCTTCGCCGAAGGATATCGTGGCCAACCCCAAGCAGCTGAAGTTCCGCGAGCTGGAAGCCGCCATGCTGCCCCGCACGCTGGACGAGGTGGACCTCGCACTGATCAATACGAACTACGCGCTGGCGGCCGGGCTGAATCCGATCAAGGATGCGCTGTTGATCGAGGATAAGGATTCACCCTACGTCAACGGCCTCGTCGCCCGCCCGGACAACAAGGATGATCCGCGCATTCAGAAGCTGTCGAAGGCGCTCAATAGTCCCGAGGTGAAGGCGTTTATCGAGCAGAAATATCAGGGCGCGGTGCTGCCCGCGTTCTGAGTGGCGCTGTTGTTTCGCTGACGCGATGTCCGAAATCCCAGTGCATGGATTCCTGCAGGAGCGCACCCTGTGCGCGAAAAGCCAACGGAGCGTTGACGCCGTAATCTGCGCTCCTACCTGTTGACCATCAATGCCCCTGTGTGGCGGTGAGGGGGCGCTACGCCCTACCCGGCCACGGCCATCTCCGGCTCTGCCGGAATCTCAAACACCTGCCGCAGATAGGCCACGTAAGCGCTGTCCTCGCACATATTCTTCCCCGGCGAATCACTCAACTTCGCGACCGGCTGACCATTGCAGCGGATCATCTTGATGACGATCTGCAAAGCTTCCGGTCCCACGTCATTGGTGAGGTTGGTGCCCACGCCAAACGCCAGCTGGCAGCGTCCGTTGAAGTGTTCGTACAGACCCATCACCTTCGGAATATCCAGGCCGTCGCTGAACACCAGCACCTTGCTCCGCGGGTCGACGCGATTGGCGCGGTAGTGGGCCAGCACACGCTCGCCCCAGGCGAATGGCTCGCCGGAGTCGTGCCGCGTGCCGTCGAACAGTTTGCAGAAGTACATGTCGAAATCGCGCAGGAATGCGCTCAAGCCATAGACGTCCGACAACGCGATGCCCAGGTCACCGCGATACTCCTTGGCCCAGGTTTCCAGTGCCGCGATCTGCGAATCGCGCAAGCGCGGCCCCAACGCCTGATGCGCCTGAAGGTATTCGTGGGCGAGCGTGCCCAGTGGCGTCAACCCGAGTTGTCGAGCCAGAAAGACATTGCTGGTGCCCGCCAATTGCTGCCCCAAGCCATCACGCAGCGTGGTCACCACTTCTTCATGCCACTCGCGGGAGTAGCGGCGACGCGTACCGTAGTCAGCGATTCGGCAGGCCTGATAGCCCTCGGTGTCACGCAGTAGCGAAATTTTCTCGCGCAGCCGGCGCCTGCCTTCGCTGAGATCAAGCCCTGGCTGGGTGTTGCGGAAATACACTTCGTTGACGATCGCCAACAGCGGCACTTCGAACAAAATGGTGTGCAGCCACGGGCCACGAATGCGGATCTCAATCTCGCCGGGACGATCTGCGGCGGGATGGATATCGACATACTTCGCGTTGAGCTGGAACAGTCCCAGGAAGTCGACGAAATCGCTTTTGATAAAGCGCCAGCTGCGCAGGTAGTCCAGTTCGTCCGTGGTGAAACGAAGCAAGCACAGCGCATCGAGTTCGGCGCGAATTTCGTCGATATAGGGCACCAGGTTGGTACCGGGGTTGCGGCACTTGAACTTGTACTCGACCTGCGCTGCCGGGTAGTGGTGCAGCACCACCTGCATCATGGAGAACTTGTACAGGTCGGTGTCGAGCAGAGAGGTGACGATCATGAGTCGCTCAAGCGGCAAGGCGGCGCACGAGGCGCGGCGGTAATCACGATTATCCCCGCCCAGGTACCTGTGAAGCGAGCGCGTCGTGGTCGCCAGAAAAATTAAAACCTCGGTAGTCAGGGGAGGGACTACCGAGGTTCTGTCAGGCCGGTCTCAAAAAACAAAGAGGGGATATGGACCGACCCCCCAGTGGCGCGATCTTGCTGCACCACTTCTTGTCGCCGTCACGGCGATACGAGACATTAGTGTGGCCGCCCCTGATCTAGTTCAAGGGCGCCCTCGGTTTCGTTCAGCTTCTGGCAAGCTGGAGCCGATGGCGGCGATGAATGCTCGCCCGAAGAATGCTCTAAATCATTGAGCGCTTTGGCTTCTGCCGCACCAGCGCACTGTTCAGAACGATACCCATATGTGGCCGCCGCAACGATCTATCCAGGTCCGCCGTGGTGGGTTTCGGCTGGCTCTACAATCGGCGGCGCCCACCACTGGATATCCCATGACCTCGCTGTTGCGCTGCCTGTCCCTGCTTGTCCTTGGCCTCGCCCTCCCCTTGCACGCGGCGGAGTTGAAGATCGATCTCGGCCAGGCCGTGCGGACTTATGACACGACGCAATTACTCGCCCGCGACGATGCGCGCACGATCAGCATTCCCGCTGACGTGGCGTTCAAGCGCCCCATGCGCTATCGCGCCGTTCCGCTCAAGGCATTGCTGGAAGGCGCGTCGGCCCAGGATGCCCTGCTGTTCGTGGCCACCGACGGTTTCGCCGCTGAGATACCCGCCGCACTCATCCGCAATGCGCATGGCTCCGAAGCGTGGCTGGCCATTGAAGAGCCGACGCATCCCTGGCCGGCGCTTGCCGAAGGCAAGGGCGATGCGGGGCCGTTCTATGTGGTGTGGACCGATCCGTCGTCCATGAAGATCGGCCCCGAGCAATGGCCCTACCAGCTGGCAACCATCCGCAGGCTTGCTCCTGTGGCAGAGCGCTTCCCGGCCATCCGACCCGATGCCGCGATGAAGCCGGATGGCATCGTGCAGCAAGGCTTTACGGTCTTCCAACGCACCTGCTTTGCCTGCCATACGCTCAATGGCCAGGGTGATGCGCGACTCGGGCCCGACCTCAACATTCCGCACAACCCGACCGAATACCTTCGTGGGGATCTGCTACGCGCCTATATCCGCGATCCGCAATCACTGCGCCAATGGCCGCAGGCCCGCATGCCGGGTTTTGACAGGCAGGCCTTGTCCGATAGCGATATGGATGCGCTGCTTGCCTACTTGCGCCACATGAGTGGCCGCAAGATCAACTGCAAACCCTAAGGTCGACCCGCTAGCGAAGATCAGCCGGGACGCGGCCAGCTTCATCCTCGGCTACCGGCTTAGTCGGAGCCGCCGCGTCGAGCCACTGTTGCAGGGCTTTTTCACGTTGCGCCGGCGCAAGCCGCGAAAGCCCCCGCACGCTGGCATAGAACGCCGGCCATTGCTGTTCGGCCTGCGCGAACATCACGGCGAACGCCGGCGTCCAGCGGTCATAAAGCCCGAAAGGCAGCAACCGCGCGTTATTGATCGGCGCCGCCACCCACGCGTCGTAGCCATGTTCGCTCGGCCACTCGCGCTCACGCCATTGCGCGTAGCGCATGCGAAATGCCTCGATTTCGTGCGCCTTGCCGGCGGCGAGGGCGGATTCGCCGACACCGCTCGCATAGAGGGTCTTCAGGCGATCGCGCAGATCGAGCGCGAGCTTCGTGAACCCATCGTCCATCGCCTTGACGTGGTCGTCCTGAGGCGGCAGCCCGCGTGAACGCCGCCATTCGCGCAAGCCTTGCTCCTGCACGAACGAGGCGAAGGACTCGTTGAACGCGCTGTCGTCCTTCACATATAGCAGTTGATGCGCCAGCTCGTGAAAAATCGTTCCAACAAGTTCGTCGTCGTCCCAACGCATCATGCTGCTGAGGATCGAGTCGGCAAACCAGCCCAGCGTGGAATACGCACTGACGCCACTGACGTAGACATCGTTGCCCTTCGCCTCCAGCCGCGCTGCTTCAGCCTTCGCCTTGTCACGCTCGAAATAGCCCCGATACGCGACGCAACCGGCAATGAAAAAGCAATGCTGGATTGGTTCAACGGAGTAGCGCGGCGTGGCGAGGACGTTCCACACGACATAAGGCCGATCGAGCTTTACGTAGCTGGTATAGCTGCGGTTATCAGGCAAGCCGAGATGCTCGGAAGCGAATCGACGCGCTTGCTGCGACATTGCCAGCCGCTGCTTCACTGCCGGATCGGTGGCGGGGTCATCCATGACCTTGGCGACAGCTTCACGATGCAACACCAAGGCACCCTGCCCGCCCGCCACATGGGCGTAGTAGCCCATCGTGCTGCAGGCGGTAAGCATAAAGCCCACCGCCAAAACGACGATGGGCCCAAGGATTGGTCTGATAGGCGGCAGCAAGGCAAACAACCTCATGCCGCCATTGTGCACTGACTTCAGTGGCCGTTGCTGCCGTGGCCAGCGTGTCCGCCGCTCCAGCCGTGGCCGCCGTAGTGACCGGAGCCGCCGTGTCCGTAGTACCCGCCGTGTCCGTAGTACCCGCCATGGCCGTAGTAACGGCCGTAGTAGCCTCCGCCGTACCAGCCACCAATGCCGACGGCCACCGTCGGTCCGTAGCAGCAACCGTAATAGCCGTAGTAGCCCGGGTAGTAATAACCCGGGTAGTAGCCGCCGCTATAGACCACGCCGTTACCGTAGTAAGCATCGCCGCCATAGGCGACGCCCGGACGAACGTAGTTGTAACCCGGGTCGTAGTAACAGCCGGAAATCGCCAAGGTGGCGGCCACCAGGGCGATGCCGACAAGCATGCGTTTCATGACCGAAGCCTCAGGGGTGGGTAGCTCTACGCTAGACCCCGATAGCTAAGTGCCCACTGAACGCAGACGACCCGAACCGGGAATATTTACCTGCCAGCCATGCCTGCCCGCAGGCGCTTCAAAATCGCGGCTGCGCCAGCTGTCCGAGGAAATGCGGGAGGACGTCGGGGCGGATCAGCAAAGTGAAGATCACGCCGAACGCCGCACCCCACAAATGGGCACTATGATTGACGTTGCCGCCACCGCGCCGGTCCATGTAGACCGAATACGCCACATACAGCACGGCGTAGATGATCGCCGGCATGGGTAGCACGAGCACCACGATGCGTGACCATGGCGCGATCAGGATGTAGGAAAACAGCACCGCCGAAACCGCCCCCGATGCGCCCAGGCTGCGGTAATTGGGGTTGCGGCGGTTTTTCAGGTACGTGGGCAGGATCGAAACCACCAGCGCCACGATATAGAACAGCGCGAAGCCCAGCGTGCCCAGAGTGGCCGTGTACAGGCCTTCCATGACACGGCCAAAGAAGAACAGCGTGATCATGTTGAACAACAGATGGCTGCCGTCGGCATGAATCACGCCATAGGTCACCAGCCGGTGGTACTCGCGATGGCGGGTGATGGCAGGCGGCCACAGGATCAGGTCGTTCATGAGGCGCGCGTTGTTGAACGCCATGAACGAGACGACGCAGGTGATGCCAATGATGATCAAGGTGATCATTCGGTGTTCCAGAAGGCCCGAGGGGCAATGACAAAGAGCGTCATCTTGGCTGCGCACGGACCACTTGTCGACTCCGCCCGGGGCGAAATACCGCGCGCTCCGGGGCAATCCGGACTATGATTCGCGACTTTCACGCGTTCCCCCCAACGCCTGTAGACCACATCCATGTCGATCCGTTACCTGCATCTGGACGTCTTTGCCGCCACGCGCGGCGGCGGCAACCATCTGGGCGTCGTCACTGACGCTACCGGCTGGAGCGATGCTCGCATGCAAGCCTTTGCCCGCTGGACCAACCTGGTGGAAACCACCTTCCTGTTGCCGCCGACGCAGCCGGATGCCAGCTACCGCGTGCGTATCTTCACGCCGCACAAGGAAATTCCCTTTGCCGGCCACCCCAGCATCGGCAGTGCACATGCCGTGCTGCTCTGTGGCCTGGCCACACCGGTCGACGGCGTGCTGTGGCAGGAATGCGGCGCCGGCGTGCTACCCATCCGGATCGAGGGTAGCGGCGATTCACGCCAGTTGCTGTTGAAATCACCCCACGCGACCGTCGAGAAAACCGGCCGCGATGCCCACCCGCTGCTGCATGACGCACTGACCGGCATCGAACTGGGTACCCTGCCTCCCGCCTATGTGGCCGGCGGCCGTCACTGGTGGCTAGCCGAGTGCTCGGACGAAGACAGTCTGCGACGCTGGCAGCCCGACCACACGACCATCGGCGCCCTGGCGCGCGCCACCGACAGCCTGGGCTTGTGTGTGTTCGCGCGCAGCTCGCACCCGGCCTACCAGCTCGTGGTGCGGGCCTTCCCCGCTGGCGTCGGCCTGGTGGAAGATCCCGCTTCCGGCGCGGCGAACGGCCTGATCGCTGCCTATATAGCCCATGCCGAGCCCACGGGCCCGTTGGCTCGCGGTTACACGGTCAGCCAGGGCCGCGAGATCGGTCACGACGCCAGTCTCGTGGTACGTATCGACGGCAACACCGTATGGATTGGCGGGCGCACGCACACCATCATTGACGGCACCCTGCACTGGAACGGCCAGGATTGAACCCCAACGCGCAAATTTGGGTGGACGCTGACGCCTGCCCCGTGGCGATCAAGGAGATCCTGTTTCGTGCCGCCGAGCGAGAGCAGATTCCCGTCACCCTGGTCGCCAACCAATGGCTGCGCACGCCACCCTCGCGTCTCATTCGATCCATCCAGGTACCCGCCGGACTAGACGTCGCCGATAACGAAATCGTGCAAAACGTCAGCGCGGATGACCTGGTGGTGACGCAGGACATCCCGCTCGCCGCCTTGGTGATCGAGAAAGGTGGCCTGGCCATTCATCCACGCGGCGAGCTGTATACCGCCGAGACCATCGCGCAGAGATTGGGCATGCGCAACTTCATGGAAGAACTGCGCGGCGCCGGCATCGATACCGGCGGTCCGGCGGCGTTTCATGCACGCGACAAGCAGGCGTTTGCGAACCAGTTGGACCGTTGGCTCACCCAGCGTCGGCAGGCGCGTTAGAGCCCGCTTACGCTCTCTCTCTCACCTTAACCGTCATCCCAGCGAAAGCTGGAATGACGGTAAGGAAATATGAGGGATCGTGAACAGGCTCCTAGAGTTTTCGCTCGTCGAGGCGGGCACGACGCGCTGCCACTTCCGCCATCACCGACCAGTCGACGTCCTCGTCGCCCGCAGCAAGCGCTTCGAGCAGGCTGTCGCGCAGCAAGCCCGCCAACGGTAGCGGCACTCGCAGAGCGTCAGCGGCAGTCAGAGCAAGGCCGATATCCTTGTAGCCCAGCGGCAGCGCAAATCCGGCTGGCTTATAGCGCTGCGCTGCAATGAGCTTGGCGTAGCCCTGATAGGCCGGCGCGGCGAACAAGGTGCCGGTCATGACTTCCAGGAAATCAGCCGCACTGACACCATGCGCGCGCGCCAGTACCGATGCCTCGGCCATGCTTTCGATGGCTGCGCCAAGCATGAAATTACCCGCGATTTTCACCACGTTGGCGCGCTCCGGCGCGTCGCCTAGCGGCCAGATGCGGCTGCCCATCGCTTCCAGCAATGGGCGTACGCGCTCGATCACCGCCGGCTTGCCCGCGGCCAGGATATTCAGCTTGCCCGCCGCGGCCACATCGGGACGACCGAATACCGGCGCAGCGACATAGTCGATTCCACGCGTGATGTGCTCGTCAGCCAGCTCCCTTGCCAGCGCAACGGAAATGGTGGCGTGATTGACGTGCACCGTGCCCGAATCCACGCCATCGAGCAGGCCACCGGCTAGCATGACGTCGCGCACGGCTTGATCGTTGGCCAGCATGCTGAACAGCACTTCACCCTGCGCCGCTCGGTCCGCACTCTTGACCACTTTGGCACCCAGCGATGCCAGCGGCTCGGTGGCACCCGGCGACCGGTTCCACACGGTCACTTCGTGACCCGCCTTGATGAGATTGCTGGCCATGGCACTGCCCATGGCACCAAGACCGATAAAGCCGACTTTCATAGGAAGCTCCTGCATCTAGTGCATCGGGAGAGTGAAGCACTTGCGGTGTTCAAGTCATGCGAAACGGGTGCTCAAGCCACTTCACCGGCGGCTTGCCCGGATGCCCAGGCCCATTGGAAGTTGTAGCCACCCAACCAGCCCGTGACATCGACCACTTCGCCGATAAAGAACAAGCCGGGCACGAGTTTCGATTGCATGGTGGACGAAGAAAGACCATCGGTATCGACGCCGCCCAAGGTGACCTCCGCCGTGCGATAGCCTTCCGTGCCACTGGCGACCATGGGCCAGTCGTGCAGCTGTGCACCGATGTTCGCCAACTCTGCCTCGCGATATTGGCGCATGGGACGACTCTCGAACCAAAGCTCGCAGAGCCTTTGCGCCAGACGCTTGGGCAACAGATCAGCCAGTACATTTTTCAGCTCGGCGGCGGGGCGCGCGACGCGTTGGGATGGCAGCCAGGTGGTGGCATCCTGGTCAGGCAGCAGATCGATACGCAGATCGTCGCCCGGCAGCCAGTAGGACGAAATCTGCAGGATCGCCGGCCCGCTGATGCCGCGATGCGTGAACAGCAGGCCCGCACGGAACGAACGCTTGCCCGCACGTGCCTCCACCGCGGGCAGCGCCACGCCGGATAGGTCCTGATAGTGCTCTTGATGCTTGCCGCTCAGGGTCAGCGGGACCAGCCCTGCCCTGACCGGCAACACGGCATGGCCAAATTGCCGGGCGATTTCGTAGCCAAGGCCGCTGGCGCCCATGCTGGGAATCGACAGGCCACCGGAAGCGACGACCAGGGACTCGGCATGCACCTCACCACGCGCCGTGATCACGCTGAACCCTTCCTGCGACCGCCGCACCCGCTCGACACCGCAGCTCGTTTCGATACGTACGCCAGCCAGATCACATTCGTCCAGCAACATGCGAACGATCTGCTTGGACGAGTCGTCGCAAAACAACTGCCCAAGTTCCTTCTCGTGATATGCGATGCGATGTTTCTCGACCAGCGCAATGAAATCCGAGGGCGTATAGCGCGCCAGCGCCGACTTGGCGAAATGCGGGTTGGCCGAAAGGTAACTGGCCGGGGTGACACCGAGATTCGTGAAATTGCAGCGTCCGCCACCGGACATCAGGATCTTCTTGCCGACCTTGTTGGCATGATCCACCACCAGCACACGCCGGCCACGCTGGCCGGCCGCTATCGCGCACATCAGCCCGGCGGCACCGGCGCCAATGATCAGCACATCCACCTTCACGCGCACACCGCCTTCATCACCCAATCCTCTTGCACAAGTCGTGCATTATCCGACAGTCGCCGCAACATCGCTTAGAGCCTGTTTACGGTCTCCGCATGGCCCGCGCCGGGAGTTGTTTGCGCGCAGACCAAGGAAGAACGAGGGCACGCGGAGAGGCGCCATGGATGGCGCCGGTGCTGGGGAGCGAGGAGTGTACGTCCGTACACGACTGAGCGCTGACGCGAGGCTGCGGGCAAACAGACCCGGCCCGGGCTATGCGGAGATCGTAAACAAGCTCTTATACTGCATGATCTTCACTGTTCACAGAGCCGCCATCATGCCTTCCTTTGACGTGATTTCCGAAGTCGACAAGCACGAGCTGACCAATGCCGTGGACCAGGCCAACCGCGAGCTGGCCAGCCGTTTCGACTTCAAGGGCACGGACGCCAAGTTCGAACTGGACCAGTTCGTGATCACCCAGAGCGCCCCCAGCGAGTTCCAACTGGAGCAGATGCTGGACATCCTGCGCGGCCGACTGACGTCGCGAAAGATCGATATTCGCGCACTCGACGCTGCAGACCCGGAAACCAACCTGGGTGGTGCCCGCCAGAAGATCACGGTCAAGCAGGGTATCGAACAGGCCGTGGCCAAGAAGCTCGTGGCTGGACTGAAGGAAGCCAAGCTCAAGGTCGAAGCGCAGATCAATGGCGACAAGCTGCGCGTCACCGGCAAGAAGCGCGACGACCTGCAGCTGGCCATGGCCGTGCTACGCAAGGCCGACGTCGAGCTGCCTTTGCAGTTCGACAATTTTCGCGACTGAGGGCTGCAGGTTATTCGCCCCGGCCCACCCGGGGCGAACGACGGCCTAGGCAGCCAAGCCTGCCGCGATATTCACGCTGATGGCGATGATGAATACATTGAAGAAGAACGCGATCACGCTGTGTAGCAGCGCCACGCGACGCAGGTAGCGACTAGTGATCTGCACGTCCGACACCTGGAACGTCATGCCGATCACGATCGCGAAATAAGCGAAATCCCAATAATCCGGCTGTTGGGTGCCTGGGAATTCCAGCCCTTCGTGCTTTTTGCCGTAGTCACCATAGAAGCCATGGGCGTAATGCATGGCGAACATGGAATTCATGAACAGCCATGACAGCACGATGCTGGCTGCGGCGATAAGCAATGCCTGGGCGCCACCACTTTTGGCCGCATGCAGTTCCGTGGTCAGCGCCAGTGCCACGATGCCGGTGAGTGCCAGACCGCTCCACAGCACGCCCCAGCGCCCCGCATCCTGCGCCTTCGCCTGACGTCGCATCTGATCGATCGTTCCACACTGGTTGAACAGCACGGCAAGCGCAATCAAATAGACAAGCGCACCGACATCGAAGCCGAGTAGTAGCGAAGCGAAAGGCGGCAGATGAAACCAGCGCCATAACACCAGTCCGACCGCCAGGAAGATGACGCCAGCAATGGCCAGCCGTGGACGCACCCGAAGTTCACGCAAGGGTCGCCAGTGCCAACCCGAAACTTGATCCACTTTGTGCTTGTCGGTTGGGGAATTCATGCACGATCCCCGGCTGCGGTCGAACGGCTCATCACCAAGACAGTCTCTCCATGACCCGACTCGCGGGCATGACGCATCTTAAAGCCGTTTTCGTTGCGATGCCGCTGCAGCAGGCTCCAGTGAAGCTCCGTGCTGGCCAGATTCATAACGCAGGGATGGGGCGACCGCGTACTTCAGACATGAAGATCCGCGTACTCCGGGTGGCGCGTCATCCAGATGTCCGAATAGGAGCAAGCCGGATTAACCTTCCAGTGCTCTGCACGCGCCTTGTCCAACGCGGTGCGCACGAGATTCGAGGCAATTCCGCGACCACCCACCGCCGACGGCACGATGGTGTGCGTTATCGTCATGACGCCGTCCAAGAGCGTGTAATCGAGCACGCAGGGAATGCCGTCGACCTTGACCTCGAAACGATGCTCTCTCGGGTTGTGATTGATCTCGGCGAACATGAAACGCTTCCGTAGACAGAACAAGGGCGCGGAAGATTAAAGCATCCATTGGCGAATCCGGCGTGAAGGTATCGACATCCGGCTTTCGCGTTTCATGCATGACGATGTCGGCAAACTTCCGCCGACACCTGTGACCCACGGCGAGGATTGATCATGAAAAGAACCGCTTCCGCCTCCTGGTCGGGCGGCCTGAAGGATGGCAAAGGCACCGTGTCGACGGCTACGGGCGTACTGCGCGATGCGCCCTACGGGTTTCGTTCGCGATTCGAAGACGGCCCCGGTACCAACCCCGAGGAATTGCTGGGCGCGGCACATGCAGGTTGCTACACCATGGCACTCGCCGCGGGTCTCGAACAGGCGGGCTTCGCAGCGGTGCGCATCGACACCAAGGCGGTGGTTACGCTGGACAAAGATGGCGATGGATTTTCGATCACCACCGTCGACCTGACGAATCGCACCAAGGCACCCGATATCGACGCCGCCACGTTCGACAAGATCGCCAAGGCCACCAAGGAAGCTTGCCCCGTGTCCAAGGTATTGAAAGCAAAGATCACGCTCGACGCGCAACTGGAAAGCTAGGGATGCCCTGATCAGCTCAGCGCAGGCGTCATGATGTCCAGAAGACCCGCAGGCGGTGTTGCTTGGCGCCGGGAAGACTGGCCGTCTTGCCAAGCCGCGCGGCACCGCCTGTGGGCCTTCTGGACATCACCCCATCACTTTGAATTCGATTCGTGGGGCCGGTCCTGTCTGTCCGCATCCCTTCGGTGCGCCGACTCGACAGACGGCCAGTCCGCTGTCGCCGACGCCCCTGTGGTCTGCGAACAGACAGGACCGGTGACGCCTGCGCAGAGTTGATCAGAGCATCCCTAGGGATGCCCCTGGCGGCTGGGATAGGCATCGCCTTGTCATCCCATCCGCCTGGTGCCGCGTTGTTTGGTGCTGCCATGCGCCCTACATGGCATGCTTTTCACGCGAGCGCCTTCCCGATGACCGTCCAGAATCGACGCCGTTTCGTACAATTCTGTCTCGGCGGTATCGCCGTACTTCCCTGGTCGCACATGGTGCGCGCGTTGCCCGATGGACGCCAGGCGTGCCGACTGAGTGCCGAGCAGACGGAAGGCCCCTACTACCTCGATCGCGCGCTGTTTCGGCAAGACATCACCGAAGGCAGGCCCGGCATGCCACTTACGCTTCGTTTCGAGGTTGTCGATAGCCGCACCTGTCGTCCACTCAGTGGTACGGCGCTGGAGGTGTGGCATTGCGATGCGCAGGGCGAATATTCCGGATTTAGCGGCCAAGGCGGACCAGGAGGCCCCGGCATGGGGCCGCCGCCCGGACCGCCACCGTCAGGCCTACCGCCGGGTCCACCACCGGGCGCCGGCGGCCATAGGGACATGGGTGCTCATCCGCCCGAGAGCGTGGCGACTGACGAGCACACCTTCCTGCGCGGCGTGCAGGTTGCCGATGCGCGCGGCGAGGTGACGTTCCACACGATTTTCCCTGGCTATTACATGGGGCGCTGCAACCACATCCACATGAAATTGCATGTCGGCGGCGAACTGACCGATGGCCATTACCGGGGTGGCCAGGTCGTGCACACCGGCCAGTTGTTCTTCGAAGAGCGGGCCAGCATCGCCGCGATGGAAAACGCGCCCTACCAGCGACACGGCATCACACGAACCACGCTGCAGGAAGACAACGTCTACGCCACACAGCATGGCCAACTATCGATCGCCGCCTTGACGCCGACCGAGACAGGTAAAGCGCAAGCCGCACGACTTACGCTTACCATCGATCCCCAAAACACGTCGCGCGAAGGCTGGGGCTGACCGGTCAGTCAGACACGTACGGCCGCCTTTCGCGGCGCGAACACGGCGCGACGTGCACGCACGCCCTCCGCCAACCGCTCAAGCACGGCGAGCGACGCGTCCCAATCGATGCAACCATCGGTGATGCTCTGCCCGTAGCGCAGCGGCTGCCCGGGCACGAGGTCCTGGCGCCCACCGAGCAGGTGGCTTTCCACCATCATGCCTACGATGCGCCGCTCACCCTTCGCGAGCTGCGCTGCGATATCAGCCACCACCGCGGGCTGCTTTTCCGGCCGCTTACCGCTGTTGGCATGACTGGCATCGATCATCACCCGTCCGTCCAGGCCCGCGCGCGTCATGACGAGACAAGCCGCATCGACACTGACCGCGTCGTAATTCGGCGCGCTGCCGCCACGCAGGATGACGTGGCAATCCTCGTTGCCCGTGGTGGCGGCAATGGCTGTCTGGCCATCCTTGGTGACCGCCATGAAATGATGTGGCTGCGACGCCGCCTGCACCGCATCCACGGCGATCTTCACATTGCCATCGGTGCCGTTCTTGAAGCCCACCGGGCAGGAAAGCCCCGAGGCCAGCTCACGGTGCACCTGGCTTTCCGTCGTGCGCGCGCCAATGGCTCCCCACGCCACCAGGTCGGCGATGTACTGGGGCGTGATCATGTCGAGGAACTCGCAGCCGGCAGGCACGCCAAGTTCGTTGATGTCGCGCAGGAGGCCACGCGCCAGCCGCAGGCCCTTGTCGATGTGAAAGCTGCCGTCCAGGTCCGGATCGTTGATCAGTCCTTTCCAGCCCACCGTGGTGCGCGGCTTCTCGAAATACACGCGCATCACGATCTCCAGTTCGTCGGCGTAGCGATCGCGCTGTGCTGCAAGGCGCTTTGCGTAGTCGATGGCCGCGGTCGTGTCGTGTATCGAACATGGGCCGATCACCACGGCGATGCGGTCGTCGTCGCCGGCCAGAATGCCATGCAGCGACTGGCGGCAAGCAGCGACGGTGTTGGCGGCGCGACCGGTCAGCACGCAGTCGCGCATGACCTCAGCGGGCGTGCTGAGCGTGGTAAGGGCACGGATGCGCAAATCGTCGGTGGGCTGGTTCACGGTGTTCTCCTGGAGGATCCCACTCGCGGCCCAAAAAAAAGCCGCCAGTAGTGGGCTGGCGGCATGTTCGGGAATGGTGTCTTGTCGTTACGACAGTCGCGCCCAACCCTCCGCCAGCGGCATCGGATAGCCGTGATACCAAAAATACTGGCGGGCGGAGGCGGTCGTCATGGGCGATAGAGATAACACAGCGATTTGTCGCGTGCAAAAGATGCATTTGTAACTACACGCTAGAATTGCGCCATGCCCTCGCCCTGGACATTGCTGGCCCTGCCTGCCCGAGAACCGATCCGCCGCTGGGTGCTGAGCGCCTTCCCGCGTGGCGGTGGTGGTCTCGTCGATTACGATCATCCGCACGGTGACCCTGGCCTGTTCGGTCCGCACAGCGCCACGTGGCGCGTCCATGCGGATTTCCCGGGCATGCTTGCGGGTGGCCTCGCCGCGCTGATGTTGCAGACCCTGCATCCCTTGGCACTGGCCGGCGTCTGGGATCACTCAAATTTCCGCGACGACCTGATCGGACGCCTGCGCCGTACCACGTCCTTCGTCAGCGGCACCACGTATGCGCCCCGCGACCAAACGGCTGCCCTGATCGAGCGCGTCAAGACCATCCACTCACGGGTTCGGGGCCTTGCCGAAGATGGACGTCCATACTCCGCCAATGACCCTCACCTGCTGACCTGGGTACATGTAACCGAGGCCTATAGCTTCCTGCAGGGCTATCGGCGATACAGCCACATCACCTTGCCGGCCGGTGCCGCTGATCGCTACTACGACGAGGTGCGACGTGTCGCCGAAGCGCTTGGCGCGCGTGAAGTGCCGGCGTCGGAGGCGCAGGTCAACCACTACTTCAGACAGGTTCGACCCGAATTGCATTTCAGCGGGCGCTCGCGCGAAGTGCTGGACGTGTTGTCGCGCGTGCGTCTGCCCGTGCCCATCGCCGGTCTGTCGCGAGATGTGTTCCTGCAGGCGGGCGCTGCCCTGCTGCCGTCGTGGGCGGAGACGCTGCTGGAGCGATCGCCGTTGCAGCGCGCACAAGCGCGGCTCGCAGCGCGCGCGCTATGGTCGGTGTCGCCCATCTTCCGCGCCGCCCTGCACGATGGCATTGCCAGCCGTGCGTGCGCACGTGTTGGCGTCCCTGCCGAGGCGCTGCAACGCTGGGATTAGCACCTGCACGAGCGACGCCTCGAGCAGCCAGGGGCCCTGGTGGATATCCCGAATACCCCTCGCCTCCCACGGGGTGTCGGCCACTCGCCCAGATTGACAGGCCGCGCCGATCGGCTAACGTCGCCCGGATCGGAACGTCAGGGGGCGGAAGAGCTCCTGGCGCAGGCCACGCAAAGGCATCAGGAAGGCTCTCATTGGCGACGCTTATTCCAACCCGCAACAGCTGTCTGCCGCAGATGACCAGTGGCGAGAAACGTCTTTCGGAGCGGCTGGAACATAAGCTCGAAGACGATTACCTGCTCTGGTACGACGTACCTGTCGGCCCCAGGCAGCGCCGCCCTGACTTCATCGTGTTCCATCCGCGCCGTGGCCTGTTGGTGCTGGAGGTGAAGGACTGGAAGCCCGGCACCATCCAGCAGGCCGACCGCACGCTGTTCACCCTGCTTGCCGGGAACAGCAGCGTGAAGGAGCACAACCCGCTGATGCAGGCACGTGACTACGCCAGCGAGATCTACAAGGTGCTGCAGCGCGATCCGGCGCTACGCCACCCGCCAGGACATATGTACGAAGGCAAGCTGCTGATGCCCTGGGGCTATGGCGTCGTGCTGGCCAATATCAGCCGCAAGCAATTCGACGCCGGCCAGCTTGAGACGGTGATTCCCGCCCACCTGGTGATCTGCCAGGACGAGATGTACGAATCGGTCGAGCCCGAAGCATTCCAGGAACAACTGTGGGCGATGTTCCCGCAGATTTTCCCCACCGCCCTGACCTTGCCGCAGATCGATCGCGTGCGCTGGCACTTGTTTCCGGAAATCCGCGTGGAGCTGGGCGAGGGCCAGTTCGGCCTGTTTGGCCAGGGCGAGCGCAGCCAAGCGAAGGCGCTGGAGATTCCCGACCTGATCAAGGTGATGGACGCGCAGCAGGAGCTGCTGGCGCGCTCGCTGGGCGACGAGCACCGCATCATTCACGGCGTGGCGGGTTCGGGCAAGACCATGATCCTCGGCTTTCGCGCGATGCAGCTGGCGCGGGCCCTGTCCAAGCCGATCCTCGTGCTTTGCTACAACAAGACGCTGGCTGCACGCCTGGACCAGCTGATGGGCGAGCGCGGCCTCAGCGACAAGGTGCAGGTCTACAACTTCCACAAGTGGTGCCGCAGCATGCTGACGGCCTACCACGTGCCGCTGCCGACCGACGGGCCACACTTCGCCGAGGAGCTTCCGCCCGCAGTGATTGCCGGCGTCGACAGCGGGCAGATTCCGCGCTTCCAGTACGGCGCTGTGCTGATCGACGAAGGCCACGACTTCGAGCCGGACTGGTACAAGCTCATCGTGCAGATGATCGACCCCCATACCAATTCGCTGCTGGTGCTGTACGACGATGCGCAAAACATCTACGGGCAGGCCAGCCGCAAGAAGCTCAGCTGGAAAAGCCTGGGTGTGCAGGCGCAGGGCCGCACCACCATCCTCAAGCTCAACTATCGCAACACGCTGGAGATCCTTTCGGTGGCACGCGGCTTCGCCAACGAGCTGTTGCTGGAGCGTGCGGAAGAGGACGACGGCGTACCGTTGATCGCCCCCGAAAGCGCTGGGCGTCGCGGCGCGTTGCCGGAGCTGATCCGTGTGGAGCGCATGGAAGACCAGCTGCCTGCGATCATCCAGCGCCTGCGTGACGAGCACGCAGGCGGGCGTCACCTGTCCGACATGGCGGTGATTTTCCGCAACGGCTGGGAGGGCGAGAAGCTGCACGAGGCCTTGCAGCGCGCGCAGATACCCAGTCGCCTCGCGGAGGGCAACGGCAAGAGCTCGTTGTTCGTGGTCGACGACACCGTCAAACTGGTGACCATGCACTCCAGCAAAGGGCTGGAATTTCCGCTGGTGATCATCCCCGGCTTGGGCTCGCTCCCCAAGCCTGGCAAGGACGAGGTCGAAGAGGCACGCCTGCTCTATGTCGCCATGACCCGCGCAACGGAGCGGCTGATACTGATCCACCATGAAGATTCCATCTTCAGCCAGCGCATTCGGCATTCCATCAACGAGGTGCAGGGACAGCTCGCTGAAGTGGCATGAATCATGGCCCTGACCTTCTCACGTGATGGCGATGCCAACGGAGCATCGTGCGCGGATTCGGGCTTCCTGCGCCGCCATCGCTACATGGCAGCGCGCCGCTGACATTGACCCCGGCTTCGCAAGGGGCGCAGTCTCATCGAGCCAGGATTTCGGGAGATGCACCGATGAAACGCCTCGTCTGGTCCGGCCTACTGGCGCTAGGCTTTGCCCTTCCCGCCACGGCGCAGGTTACCAGCGGCTTCGTGACCGCCAACGTCCATCTTCGCGCCGGACCCGATAGCGCCTATCCGATCATCGCGGTCGTTCCGATGGGTACGGGCCTATCCATCCAGGGATGCACGGCGGGCTGGCAGTGGTGCGATGTCATCACCATGGGCACGCGCGGCTGGGTGGCCGGCACGTTCATCCAGTACACCTACCAAAACCAGCCAGTAGTCGTGATGGACTACGGCGCGCGCATCGGCATCCCGATCATCCCTTTCGTGATCGGGTCGTATTGGGGTAGCCATTACCGCGACCGGCCGTTTTATCGCCAGCGCGACTACTGGTATCACCGACCCATCGCACCGCGTCCACCGGCACGCCCTCCTGGTTATCGGCCACCGCCGCATCCACCTGGCGGCCATCGGCCGCCGCCGCCCGGCGCTGGTCCTGGCACGCGGCCGCCGGGTGGCCATCATCCACCGAGTCAAGGTGGCCGCCCGCCAAACCATGGCAATACCCGCCCCGCGAACCCAGGCAGCAGACCACCGCCTGGCCAGGGCCAGCAGCCGCCCGGTGCCGGCAATCGCCCGCCCCAACCAGGCAGCAACCGTCCTGCGCCACGCCCCCGTCCCGCACCTAACAACAGTGGCGGCAACAACGCTTGAGCGCTCACCATTTAAGGCCACCACCCTCGCCCATGTTGCGCATAGCGATCCGCGGCACGCTCGAACGGATTGCGCACGCTGACGCCGCCACCCAGCAGATAAACGACAAGGAACAGCGGCCCGAGCACCATGTACTGATAGACATGCGCCCGCTCGTGATCGGCCAGCGAAATCGATGGCTCATGGCACAGACCCGCACGGTGGGCGTAGGTCAAGCAAGGCGTGTCCAACTCGTCACCGGTGTAAAGGATCACGTTGCCGAGCGTCAGTGCACCACCGGGGCCGGGCCAGGGCATGCGACGAAACGACACCGCTAGCTCCCTCCCGCGCCATTGCATGCGCGCTCCGAACGGCACGCAGGCCATCCCTGCGAGCAAGCCCAGCAAGGTGTTGGGCAGCGTCCAGCACGCACCCACCAGCGCTACCGCACTGCGGATGGCGGAAGCGTCGATCGACTTGCGTTTCCCGCCCTCATAGCCAGGTAGCTTCATCTTGGGCCGCCCATGCACACCTTGTTTCGACGCCGTGCCAGCACCATTTGGTGTGCCAGTGAGTTTCCAACCTGGAGTCCATTGTGTCCAACGTACTGAGTGTCCCATGTGCTCATTGCAGCGCACTCAATCGAGTTCCCGACGAGCGACTTGGCGAGCACCCCACGTGCGGCCGTTGCAAGCAGCCGTTGTTCGAGGGCAAACCGCTCGAGCTGACCACCGCCAACTTTGATGCCGTGGCCGGTCGTGGAGACCTGCCTGTGGTGGTGGATTTCTGGGCGACATGGTGCGGTCCGTGTCGCGGCTTTGCTCCGGTCTTTGCCGAGGCGGCACGCAGCCTGGAGCCGCGGCTTCGAATGGTGAAAGTGGATACTGACGCGCAACCTGCCCTGGCCACGCGCTTCGGCATACGCAGCATTCCCACCTTACTGGTGCTACGCGACGGGCGCGAAGTCGCGCGACAAGCCGGTGCACTCAACGCATCGCAGTTGCGACAGTTCCTGGATAGCGCGCTTCGCTAGGAACTGCACGACAACATCGAGCAGCCCGCTTTCTGACGTGCCCAGTCCGGGCGCTTCTGGGCATAACGCTCCCGGCCCGGCTGATCGTCATAAGGGCGGCGCATGACATCCAGCAATTCGCGGATGCCGTCGTAATCGCCTTCCGTGGCGCGATCGATGGCCTCCTGCGCCAGATAATTGCGCAGCACGTAGCGCGGGTTCGCGCCCTGCATGCGCGCGCGGCGCTGTTCAAGCGTCAACGGGTCGGCGGCGACGCGCGCCGCATAGCGCGCCAGCCATGCGAGAAACGCGGGCTCAGCATCGACTCGTTTCAGCTCGTCGTAGAACGCTTCCTGCAGCGGCTCGAGTGAAGGCGCCTGCATATCGATATCGCCCAGTGCGCGAAAGAACAGCGTCATGTCCACTTCACTTTCACTCAGCAGTGCATGAAGCGCACGCATCAGCTCGACGTCGTCATCGCGGCATTCGGCCAGGCCCAGCTTCGCAGCGATCGACTCTCGATCTGCGGCGGCGTATGTCGCCGCATAGTGATCCAATCCTGCCTGCAATGACTTCACGCCGTCGAACAGCGGCGCCAGCGCCATGGCGAGGCGACTCAGGTTCCACCACGCCACATTCGGTTGCTGGCCAAAACGATAGCGGCGACGTCCTGCGTCTGTCGTATTGGGCGTCCATTCCGGATCGAAGTTGTCGACCCATCCATACGGGCCGTAGTCGATGGTGAGCCCGAGTATGGACATGTTGTCGGTGTTCATCACACCATGCACAAAGCCTACGCGCATCCAGTGCGCCACCATCACCGCCGTGCGCTCGCATATCTGGCCGAACCACTCGGCATACAGCGCCTCACCTTGGCCTTGCAGTTCGGGAAAATCACGACGAATGGTGAATTCCACCAATTGCCGAAGTAGTTCGATCTCGCCGCGCGCCGCGGGCAGCTCGAAATTGCCGAAACGAATAAACGAGGGCGCCACGCGGCAGACGATGGCACCAGGCTCTTCCTGCGGATGGCCGTCGTAGAACATGTCGCGCACGACGGCGTCACCGGTAACGACAAGACTCAAAGCCCGTGTGGTCGGCACGCCGAGGTGATGCATCGCCTCGCTGCAGAGGAATTCGCGAATGGAGGAGCGCAAGACAGCGCGCCCATCGGCACCACGCGAATACGGCGTGCGACCGGCGCCTTTCAGCTGCAACTCCCAACGCATTCCGTGTGTGTCGAGAACTTCGCCCAGCGAGATGGCACGTCCGTCGCCAAGCTGATCGGCCCAGACCCCGAACTGATGGCCGCCGTAGTTCGCGGCATAGGGCTGCATGCCTTCCAACAACGCATTTCCACCGAATACGGCTGCAAAATCGGCGCTGGCAATATCAGGCTCACTCAGACCCAGCGTCTGCGCCATCTCGTGCGAATAGGCGACGACGCGCGGTGACGCCACTGGCGTTGGCTCGACGCGCGAGTACAGCGCTCCCAGCACCTGCCGCTGACGCGCTCCCGATTCCGGGTCGCCAGGAAGTTCACGAGTGAAAGCGTTATCGAAACGAAAGTGATGCATGTGCCGCCCAATTCCCGAGATGTGAAGCGTCGTGCTCTGATGTTTGGCTAGGGTGCGTTTGATGCAAGACGTGCCGTGAACTATGACAGTGACATCGCGCCCTCACTCCCGCGCACGGTTTATGCTGCGCCGCGGCATGCAGCTACTCCTGTTCAGTGCCCGTTGGCATTTGTATATGACGGGTGAAGATGGTTAGAGTGGCCTAACGCGGCTGCACAGGGGCAGTCGGGAGTCTCACTATGCACATGCTTCTTGCACGTTCCGCCTTTCAGCGCGGAATGCAGCTGGTAGCAGGGATGCTCCCCCACCGGGATACGCAGGATGCGCCGATTACTCAAGACGACGATTGCGGCCATTTTCAGTTGGTGTCCTGGCAGCCTGGCGCCCACTCGCGCAGGGAAGACGAACTGGCGCGCCGCCGCGAGTATCTAACCGGCTGAGTCGTACTCAACCGGACGATGCCGGCCCCGCAAAAATAGTTGCGACATCGTTCCCGTCCAGCGCGCGCCACTTGCCTGCCGGAAGATCACCGAGCGTGAGACCGCCTACGGAAATTCGCGCTAGCGTTTCCACGTGGTTGCCGACGGCAGCGAACATGCGGCGTACCTGGTGATAGCGTCCTTCGGTCAGGGTCAGGCGCACATGGCGCGGCGACAACACGTCCAGCATCGCCGGCTCCAGCGGCTCCTTTTCCGACTCCAGCATCATGCTGCCGCTGGCGAACAGCTCGCCTTCGTCGCCACGCAGATCCTGCGCGAGCATGGCTTCATACACTTTGGCCACCTGCGACTTCGGCGAGATAATTCGATGCAGCAGTGCGCCGTCGTCAGTGAACAGAAGCAGGCCGGACGTGTCGCGATCAAGCCGACCAACGGTTGAAAGTGCCGGATCGCGCACCCGATAGCGTGGCGGCAGCAAGTCATAAACCACGCGCCCCTGATCCTTGCGCGAGCAGGTGGCGCCCAGTGGCTTGTTCATCATCAGGATCAGGCCCGCAGGCGGATCGAGCGGTTCGTCGTCGACGCGGATGTGCTCATGCGGCACCTTGTCATCGGCGTACAACACGTCGCCATCGGGATCGGTGATGCGTCCTTCGCGAAACATCAGCGCCACGTCCTTGCGGCTGCCATAACCTAGATTGGCGATCAGCTTGACCAATTTCATGCGCGTACTCCGCGTGCTTCGATCACCTTGAAACCTTCCTGCGTCGTCACCGTACGTACCTCGGTAAAGCGTGCGGCCAGCGTGGCCTCATAGGGCAGATGGCGATTTGCCACCAGCCACAGGCGTCCATGCGGCAATAGCGCGCCGGCCGCCGTATCGATAAATGCGCGCCCCAGTTCTGGAAGGTCCGCGCGGCCTTGATGGAAAGGTGGATTGCTGACGATGGCGTCGTAACGATGAGGCAGTCCCTGCGTCACGTCGTGCCAATGGATGGCGAACGTCACCGTCCTGCCGCACGCACGCTGCGCGTCTTCCAGATTCAGTCGTGCCGGCTCCAGCGCGCGTCGTTCCGCTTCGTACAGGTCGATGCCAGTCACGCCTGCACAGCGTGCAAGCACCTGGGTGGCGAGATAGCCGTAGCCCGCGCCAAGATCCGCCAGCCGTCCTGAAAGATCAGCCGGCAAGTGCGCTGCCAGCAGGGCTGAGGCTGGATCCACGCGATCCCAGGCGAACAGTCCCGGGCGGCTGGTATAACCCGCGGCGTTGCGTCGCGGAGCATCAAGCGCAGACCATTCGTCGAGGAGCTCCGAACCAGCCGCATCGCCCAGGGGCGAGGTCCAGAACACGCGGCATTTGTGCTTGGAGATCACCTGCAGCGGGCCGGCAAGGCGAGCGAGGTCCGCTTCGCCCGACTTGGCGCCCTCGGTATTGGGCATCGCCGCCAACACCACCCCACCCGGAGCGGCACGGCGCATGGCCTGTGCGAACAGCGCGCGCGCCTCATCTCGTTGCCGCGGCGGCAACACCAGCACCAAGGGGTACCGTTCATCGCTATCGGGCGCACCCAGCCTCAGTCCGCTGCGTTCCAGCGCATCGGCGAACGGCTTGAAGGTCTGCTCGCAGACCCAGGCCGGACGTGCCATCTCGCGCAGACGGAATCCATCTCGCGCACGCATGAATAACGCGCGCCCGTCGGCCGGCAGGCTAAGCAGCCCCGTCTCAAACGGAACGAACAAAGCCTCCAGCGCCGCATCGGGGGCAGCGGCGGAGAACACGGCAGCCATCACGCAGGGAATATCCAACTCATCAGTGGACGCGCATTTTAGCTGCCCGCCAGGCGAAACGCCTTCCCTAGGGTGAAAGCAGCTCGCGCTCGCTAAGGAACTGACGCCGTTTGCCGCTGATCGGATCGACAAAGGAGAGCGCCTGCGCCAGCAATTGCAGCGGGTGCACATAGTCGTCTGCCGCCCGCTCCGTCAGTCCGGGGTAGAACGTGTCATGCCGAATCGGCGCCCCCAAGGCGCTCATGTGCACGCGCAGCTGGTGTTTTTTCCCGGTGATCGGTTGCAGCGCATAGAGCCAGTGGTGGCCGGCGCGATCCAGTACATCGATGCGCGTCTCGCTATTGGCCTCGCCCTCCACCTCCTGCATCCGGAAGAACGGCTCGCCGGCAACGATGCGCGAGCGCCGAACGTAAGGGAACTCCCGTTGCGGCAGCGCAGGTGCCCAGGCACGGTACTGTTTTTCGATACGTCGCTCCCGGAACAACGCCTGGTAGGCGGAGCGGCTGGCCGGATCGGCGGAAAACATCACCAGCCCCGCCGTATGCCGATCGATACGATGCAAGGGCACCAGATCGGGGTTGTCGAGCGTGCGAATGAGCCGTGCCAGCACCGTTTCCTGAACAAAACCGCCCGCTGGCGTAACTGGAAGGAAATGCGGCTTGTCGACCACGACCAGGTGCGCGTCGACATGCAGCAAGGTCTCGTGGAAGGGAATGGGCGCCTCGTCCAGCACCTCGCGGAAATAACGCACGCAAAGGCCGACACGGTACGGCGCATCCGCCTGCAGGGCGCGGCCGTCCTCATCCTGCACCCGCCCCCGCTCGAACCGGTCCAGCCAATGCGCCCGCGGGATTTGCGCAAACTGCGCGCACAAGCCATCCAGCACGGTCGACCAGGGCCCGGGAGGCAGATGAAACGTGCTGGCGGCGATCGAACGGGGCATGCGTGGCTCCACCGAGAAGTCTCCAGCTTAGAGTCTCTCGCCGGCTTTTGCGCCGTCTGGCGTGGCCGATCACCGACTCATTCGAGGCATTGTCCTGGCACCTGCATCTACCCCGTTTCCCCAGCCAGAACCTTCGCTACACTTCCCATCGAATGGGCGCAGGCCCGGGGATCGCGCCCCCAAGGCGCGACGGATACGAGACAGGGGCAGGACATGGAAAAACGGGTAGGCAGCGCGCGGAAAATGCTTTTCCCGAATCGGCTGGCGTCGCGGCCCGCCGTGGCCTGGCTCGCCTGGCTGGCCCTGTGGGTCGCGCCAGCGGTCGGCGCGGCAACGCTCGACCCAGCGGTACTGCCCAGGGTGCAGGCTGCGACGTTCGAGGTTGTGGTGCCCAAGCCGGTCGACGACACGCTTACCTACGAAAAGCCATTGCCGCTGGACCAGCTGCCGTTCCAGTTGCGCAACGACAAGTATTACTCCGTGGGCACGGCGTTTGCCGTAGGTGACAACCGCTATGTCACCGCCGGCCACGTACTGGCGATAGGCATCAGCAACCTGATGGGTGAACCGGCCGTGCGTGATGCCAACGGCAACGTCTACGCCATCGACAAGATCACGCGCTACTCGCTGCAGGAAGACTTTGTCGAGTTCTCGCTGAAGAACGCACCTAAGATCGCGCCGCTGGAAGTGAATACGCAGCCCGCCATGAACGATGTCGTCTACGCCGTCGGCAATGCGCTGGGTACGGGCATCGTGATTCGCGATGGCTTGTACACCTCGCAGACACCCGAAGAGGAAAACGGTCGCTGGAAATGGATGCGCTTCTCTGCCGCGGCATCACCCGGCAACAGCGGTGGCCCGCTGCTCGACAAAGATGGCAAGGTCATTGGCGTCGTGCTGATGAAATCGCCCGACGAGAATCTCAACTACGCCCTGCCCATCGACATGGTGCTGAAGGCACCGGCCGATCTCGCCGTCGCGGACACGCGCCAGCTGTACCAGCTGGACGCGATCGACGACAAACACTCGGGTACGTTCAAGGCGCAGTTCCCGCTGCCCAAGAGCTTCGCGGATTTCAGCGCGACGTTTCAGAAGCTGTACGACGCCTACGTCGACCAACAGCTGCACGACCTGTTGGCGGAGAACGCCGACACGATGTTCCCGAAAGGCTCCGGTTCCAGCCGCATGCTGCATAGCAGCTCCAATCTCAACCCATTCCCGACCCTGCTTCATCGCAACAGCAGCGGCACCTGGGTGGCCACCAGCACCAGCGAAAGCAAGGGCACGCTCCCGCACAACGGCTACGTGTCCAAGGCGGTCGTGGGCAATCAGCTCATGTTCCATCTACGCAAGCCGGACGACGTGTCGAGCAAGCAGCTCTATGGCGATCCCAAGCTGGTCATGGATCTTTTGCTCAAGGGCGCGCCGCTGCAACGCCGCGTGGGTCCTGAGCAGGTCAAGGTGACGTCGCTGGGCAAGCCCACCGAGCAACAGACGTTTACGGATGCCTACCAGCGTCACTGGCAGGTACGTGTTTGGCCGATGGCCTATGACAACTCCAAGCTCGTCGCCTTCCTGCTACCGGTTCCCGATGGCTACGCAGCGATGGTCCGCGTCGTCACGGCCAAATCCGAGCATGAGGAGATGGGCGACCTCAAGGCGCTCGCCAACTTCGTCTACGTCGCCTACAGCGGCACGCTGGCGCAGTGGAAGGAGTATCTCGCCAATACCGAACTGCTGCCGGCGGTGCTATCAGATATCGCGATTCACTTCGACTACGACAACGACTTCCGCTATCAATCCAAGCGCATGGATTTCTCCTATACGCCCGCGCTGCAGAAGATCGACAAGGACAGCCAGCTGGTGCTGGGCATGTCCTACTTCGAAGACCACGGCAAGGTCGTGTGGGATGTTTCCAACGTCGTCGTGAAATCCAATATCGACAATGCCGAGAAGATCAGCGTCAACCGCCACGTTTCGCCGTCAGACGATCTCGACGACAGCTACCGCAACTACTGGGGCAAGGTGCTTCGCCGCAGCCATCCGGACGATGGCGTTCCGTATAGCGAAAACGATATGACCCTTATCGGCACGGTGGGCGGCATGCCGGTGTCGGCGGATTCGAAGCCGGGGGTGCTGTATACGGCGTTCTATGGCGTGGATGGGCCGCGGCCGGAGGACGCCATGAAGGGCAAGCTCAATCTGCTGCTGGAGAAGTTGCAGATCAACGAGCATTGATGCGCCGTCGGGTTGATGGACGGCGGGCCCGACTGAGTGGTTACGTCGGTTGGGTTGTATTCCCGCGACCGGGCTCGCCTTCCGGGCTGCGCCCTCCAGGTGCGCGCGTGGGTTACGGAGGTTTGTCGACAGGGCCTCCTGCCCTGACGACAAACTGGCCGGCATCCCTGCCGGCCACCCTGCGGGCTTTTCCTCCACCCACCCGCCGCGCCATAGGTGCGCGACGAGCGGCAGAGCAGAGCCGAGCCAAAGCACGACCATGCGGTGCCTGGTCTCCTATGTAGGAGCGCACCCTGTGCGCGAAAAGCCAACGGAGCGGTGACGCCGTGATCGCGCACAGGGTGCGCTCCTACAATGGCGGCTCGCCCTCTTGATCTTCGGGCCCCTGTGCGGCGGTGAGGCGCGGACGATCAGGCCCCGTCAGGGGTGCCTGGCATGAATGCCAGGCACTTTTCGTCAGGGCAGGATGCCCTGTCGAAAAGCCCGGCCGACCCTCACGGACTTGCCGAGCTTTGCTCGGCAAGCGCCAAGCGGAGTGCCCTTCTCCGTCGGTTACTTTCTCTTGGGCAAGCAAGAGAAAGTAACCCGACCTCCGGCAGGAGGACGGAAGCCCGCCGCAGGCGAGCCCGGTCGCGGTCACGCTAGATCAAGAGCGAAAGACGCTGGATCCCCGCTTTCGCGGGGATAACGGTGAGGGAACCTCGAGTTCACTGTGTGCTTGCCCCGCGTTCGCAGGGATGACGGCGAGCGGTAGCCGCAAAATCCAGCCGCCGGGCGCCCCCGTCTCACACCGAAACAACATCTCTCGGCGCAATCTGATATCGCCACCCATGAGGAGGCACTGCGTGACGCGATGGATCGGGATGTTGGCAAGCGCCCTGCTCGTCGTGGCGCTCGCCGTGTCCACAGCAGCCGGACAGGCCGCTGGCGGTGCCGTGCGCACCAGCGGCTTCGTGGCGCGTATCGAACTCAGCGGCCCGATCGGCCCGGCTGCTGCTGAATACGTCGACGACACCCTCAACCGAGCCACCCGCGACGGGGCAACGGCGATCGTGCTGCAACTGGATACGCCGGGAGGCCTGTCCGATTCGATGCGGCAGATCATCGCCAGCATCCTCGCGGCGAAACGTCCGGTGCTGGGTTTTGTCGCGCCGGAGGGTGCGCGCGCCGCTTCCGCCGGCACCTATATTCTCTACGCCTGCCACCTGGCGGCCATGGCTCCAGCGACGCATCTTGGCGCGGCGACGCCGGTGCAGCTTGGCGGTGAAAACCCGTTGCCGTTGGGCAATGCCCCGTCCCCCGCGGGCTCGGCCGCGAAGCCCGTGTCCGATGCCGAGGAGCACAAGGTCATGAATGACGCGATCGCCTACATCCGCTCGCTGGCCCAGCTCAACGGTCGCAATGCCGAATGGGCGGAACAGGCGGTGCGCGGCGCGGCCACGCTGACCGCCAGACGAGGCATTGCAGAAGCACGTGATCGACTTGATCGCTGCCGATACCGATGCCCTGTTGACACGAGCCGACGGTCGACAGGTGCGCGTGGGCGGGCAACGAGGTTGCCGCTCAAGATCGCCGGCTTGTCCGTACGCGACTACGCGCCGAACTGGCGCACGCGTTTCCTCGGCGATCATCACCAACCCGACCATCGCCTACCTGCTGCTGCTGGCTGGCATCGTACGGGCTGGTGCTCGAGGCGTTTCATCCCGGCGCGCTGTTGCCGGGCATGGCCGGTGGCATCTGTCTGCTGATTGGCTTGTATGCGCTGCAACTGCTGCCGGTGAATTACGCGGGCTTGGCGCTGATGGTGCTCGGCGTCGGATTGATTGCTGACCGAGGCGATCACGCCGTCGGTAGGCGCGATCGGCCTCGGCGGAGTGATCGCCTTCGTGGTCGGCTCGATCATGTTGTTCAACACCGGCGTGCCTGGCTACGCGGTCAATCTGGGCGTGATCGCTGGCATCGCGGTTTCCGCAGCGGCGCTGCTGGCCCTGCTGCTTGCGACTGGTGATCCGATCGCGGCGAGCGCGGCCATTCAACGGCGATGCGCAAATGCTGACTGGCGTCGGCGAGAACTGCTGGAGCCGGTGGATGCCGGCGGGGAAAGTTGGGCGCGGATCGCGGCGAACACTGGCGCGTCCGATGCGAGTCCGCGCTGCCTGCCGGTGCGCGTGTAAGGGTGGTGGGGCGTGACGGCTTGTTGCTGCGGGTAGACGCCGTGCGCTGATAGTCCGCGATGTGCCACAAGGAGACGTTGTCATGTTCACTTCGTCGGTGTGATCTGGTGTGGATCGCGGCGCTGCTGTTCCTCTCGGTCAAGGTGCTTGCCGGAATACCAGCGCGGCGTCGTGCTGACGCTGGGCCGCTATACCGGCACCAAGGGGCCGGGACTGGTGATCCTGATTCCCATGGTGCAGCGGATGATGCGCGTCGACCTGCGCGTGACGGTGATGGACGTGCCACCGCAGGACGTGATCTCGCGCGACAACGTCTCGGTGCGGGTCAACGCGGTGGTGTATTTCCGCGTGGTGGAGCCGGACAAGGCCAGTGCTGCAGGTCGCGAACTTCTTCCAGGCCACCAGCCAGCTCGCGCAGACGCGCTTGCGCTCGGTGCTCGGCCAGCACGAGCTGGACGAGATCCTGTCGCAGCGCGACTCGATCAACCACAGCCTGCAGACAGATCCTCGACGAAGCCACCGACCCCTGGGGCATCAAGGTCAGCCAACGTCGAGATCAAGGATGTCGACCTCAACGAAACCATGGTGCGGGCGATCGCCCGCCAGGCCGAGGCCGAGCGCGAGCGCCGCGCCAAGGTGATCCACGCCGAAGGCGAAATGCAGGCCGCCGAGAAGCTGCGCGATGCCGCCGCGATGCTGTCGCAGCAGCCGCAGGCGCTGCAGCTGCGCTATCTGCAGACGCTGGCCGACATGTCCAGCAGCGGCAAGTCCTCGACCATCGTGTTCCCGCTGCCGATGGACCTGATCAAGCCGCTGATCGACCGTCTGTCTCCGAAGTAGGCCCAGCCAGGCACCAGGGCCACGTACAATGAGCGGTTGACCCTCACCGGACGCCCTCATGGCCCTGAATGCCACCATCTACAAGGCGGAACTGCAGGTCAGCGACATGGACCGGCATTACTACGCCACCCATGCGCTGACCCTGGCGCGCCATCCCTCCGAGACCGAGGAACGCATGATGGTGCGCCTGCTCGCGTTCGCGCTGTATGCCGACGACCGGCTGGAATTCGGCAAGGGGCTCAGCGCGGATGACGAACCCGATCTCTGGCGCAAGGACTACAGCGGCGATATCCAGCAATGGATTGAGCTGGGACAGCCGGACGAGGCCCGCATCCGCAAGGCCTGCGGCCGCGCCGAGCAGGTGGTGGTGATCAATTACGGCGGCCGCGCCTCCGATATCTGGTGGGAGAAGAACGCCAGTGCGCTGGCCCGTCACCGCAATCTCACCGTGCTGGACGTGCCGGCCGATACCGTGGCCACGCTGACTGCCATGGCCGAGCGCACACTGCGCCTGCAATGCCTGATCCAGGATGGCGAGCTGCAGCTGATGGGCGATTCCGCCGGCACCGGCGCCGCCGTACAGCCGCAGACGCGCATGGCTCCGGCCAACTGAGCTGCTCGGGCCCGGTTGATCAGCCGGGTACCGTCACCCTATCGTCGCCCCTAGTCACGAAGCCCGCTCATGCCTGCATCGTCCCACCTACCCGGCCTAATCATCATTGGCGGCGGCCCGGCCGGCCTGATGGCGGCGGAAACTGCGCGCGCGGCCGGGGTGGAAGTGGATGTCTACGAGGCGAAGGGCTCGGTCGGGCGGAAGTTCCTGATTGCCGGCAAGGGCGGCATGAACCTCACGCATGGCGAACCCAAGCCCGCTTTCGTGCAGCGCTATGGCGCGCGTGCGAAAGAGGTCGGCGCCTGGCTTGAGTGTTTCGATGCCGATGCCTTGCGTGAGTGGGCGCGAGGCCTGGGCGTAGCGACCTTCGTCGGCACTTCCGGCCGGGTCTTTCCCAGCGATCTGAAAGCCGCGCCCCTGCTGCGTGGTTGGGTCCATCGCCTGCGCGAGAGCGGTGTGCGCTTCCACGTGCATCACCGCTGGCTGGGCTGGACCGACGACGGCGCGCTGCGCATGGCCACGCCAGATGGCGAGCGCAGCGTGAAAGCCGACGCGGTCGTGCTGGCCCTGGGTGGCGGCAGCTGGCCGCAGCTAGGTTCTGACGGGACCTGGCAAGCATGGCTGGCCGCACGCGGGGTGCCGCTCACGCCGCTGGCGCCGTCCAACTGCGGCTTCGATATCGGCTGGAGCGAGCACCTTGCCAGTCGTTTTGCCGGCGCACCGCTCAAGCCTGTCGCCATCTACTTTCGCGACGCGAACGGCATCGAGCACACGCGCCAGGGCGAATGCGTGACGACCGCCACCGGTATCGAAGGCAGCCTGATCTACGCGTTCTCAGGCCCGCTGCGCGAGGCGATTGCCGCGCATGGCAGGACCACGCTTGAGCTCGACCTGGCCCCCGACCGCCCTCTCGAACGCTTGAGGCGCGACCTTGCCAAACCCCACGGCAGCCGCACGATGAGCGAGCACCTGCGCCGCCAGACGGGCTTGACCGGGGTCAAGGCAGCCCTGCTGCACGAGGTGCTGACCCGCGAACAATTCCACGACACCGAAATGCTGGCGCGCACCATCAAGCGCCTGCCGCTCGCGCTGAAACGGGCGCGCCCCATCGCCGAGGCGATCAGCAGCGCCGGTGGTGTCCAGCTGGAGGCGCTCAACGACCAGCTGATGCTAACCGCCCTGCCTGGCGTGTTCTGCGCCGGCGAAATGCTGGACTGGGAGGCACCCACCGGCGGCTACCTGCTCACCGCCTGCTTCGCCAGCGGCCACCTTGCCGGGCGCGGCGCGGCCGACTGGCTTACGGCTCGCTGACGATTACTGCGCGACGCGTCGCAAGGCGGAAAATCCGCGCTACATCTTTCCGGCAAGTAGCCGATACAGAAGCGACGCGAAGGCGTGCACGGGGAGCGGAAGGCAAGATGAAGGGCAACTGGTGGCGACTCTTCGCACGTGAACGCGCGCCGGCAACCCCAGCGCCGCGTCAGGCTGCGTTCGATCGCAACACGCCGAACCTCATTGAGGCCTCGCATGGCACCGTGTCGGGCGACGAGGTTGAGGAACACTTCCACCGCTTCATTCTGAACCTGCCACCCAGCACGGGGGATAGCGCCGCGCCCGCAGGGGAGCAAGCCTTGCTCCAGCGCCTGACGGAGCTCTGCGACAGTGGCCGCTTCGATGTGCGCACGCTGCCGCGCATGCCCACGGTACTGCCCCAGCTGATGCGTGCCATGAAGAGCGACAACCTCAATGGCGCCCAGTTGGCCAACCTGATTCGCCGTGACCCGGTGCTGGTGGGCGAAGTCATGCGCGTCACCGGCAGCATCACCTACCGCACCGCCCATCCGGTCGGAAGCCTGCAACACGCCGTGGTGCTGCTTGGCCAGATCGGCCTGCGCCACGTGGTGACGTCCTACGTGATGAAACCCATCCTGATGGCCAGCGCGGGCGCCAATGGGCAGCTCGTTGGGCAACGCCTGTGGGACCACGCTGAACGCAGCGCCCATGCCGCCGTCTTTCTCAGCAAGGGTCAGTGCGACCCTTTCGAGGCTTATCTCGCTGGCCTGGTCGGGTATAGCGGCCTTGGCGCCGTGGCACGCCTGCTGGAAAAAGACCTGGAGGTGACGTTGACCAGCTGCTCGCCCGCCTTTGTCCAAGGATGTGCCCAGGTCGCCATGCGCCTCACCGTGCAAGTGGGCCGCCATTGGGACTTGCCGCCGCCGGTGCTGGATGCGCTGATCGAGCACGCCGACACCGGTCGGCATGCGATGGCCTTACCGATGAGCCGCGTGCTTCATGCGGCTCAGCGGCTGGCCATGCACCAGTTGCTCGCCGAACATCGACTGGTGGATGCCGAGGCCGACTTCACCGACGGCTCGATTGCCCAGTTCCCGTCCATGCTACTGGCGCGCTGTCAGCAGGATCTGCGCAAGAACTTCGCTACGCAGTAGCTGGCCCGTGCGTGCGCATCACTCAGTTGCCGCGATACTCGCCCTGACCTGCGCCACGATGTCGAACGAACGGCAACGCGCTTCGTGCTCGAACACGTTGGCGGTGACCATCAATTCATCGGGACGATGCCGCGCCACAAACGCCTCGATACCTTGCTTCACCGTTTTTGCGTCGCCGATCACCGCGCACGCCAAGGCGCGTTCCACGCCGAATTTTTCGGTGGGCGTCCAGTAGCTTTCGATATCGTCGATCGGCGGCGGAATCAGCCCCGGCCTTCCACGACGCAGATTGATGAAACTCTGCTGCTGGGTGGTGAACAGGCGTCGCGCTTCGGCATCGCTGGCCGCGGCGACCACGTTGATGCCGAGCATCGCGTGGGGTACCTGCAAGCGCGCCGACGGGCGGAAGTCCCGGCGATACAACGCCAACGCTTCATCCATCGCATCCGGCGCAAAGTGCGAGGCAAACGCAAACGGTAGCCCCATGGCCGCAGCAAGGCGCGCGCTGAAAAGGCTCGACCCCAACAACCACACCGGCACATCGACGCCGGCTCCCGGCACCGCACGCACCGGCTGCTCGGGCGTGGCCTGCTCGAAGTAAGCGAGCAACTCCTGCACGTCAGCGGGGAACGCATCCGCACTGTCGAAGTAACGTCGCAAAGCCCTCGCGGTAGCTTGATCCGTACCCGGCGCCCGCCCCAGACCCAGGTCGATGCGGCCCGGATATAACGACGCCAGCGTGCCGAACTGCTCAGCTACCTGCAGAGGCGCATGGTTCGGCAACATGATGCCGCCCGCGCCCACGCGGATGGTCGAGGTGCCACCCGCCACATGCCCAATCAAAACCGCCGTCGCCGCGCTGGCGATGCCCGGCATGTTGTGGTGTTCGGCCAGCCAGTAGCGCGTGTACCCAAGGCGTTCGGCACGGCGTGCCAGATCCAGCGTATTGGCAAATGCCTGGGTCGCGTCGCTGCCTTCAGTCACCGGTGCCAGATCGAGTACAGAAAAGGGAATCATGCTTGCGTCCTCGGCAAGGAAGCCAACGATGTGGGGACACCTGCGGCAAATGCCAGCCCTGCCTCCCCTTGGCGCCCTGCCGCACGGCTCAATTAGGCGTAGTCTTTGCGCACCATCGCCGGGAGAGACACGCCATGCTCCGCCGAACCTGCACAGCGCTTGCCCTGCTTGCCGTTACCCTGCTGTTCCCCGTCGCGGCCAGCGCCGCCTCCACCGACGACACCACCGCCTTGCTTCAGCAGGCGGTCAACGGTTCATGGCGCCCGGCACCGAACAAGGCACGCGATGCCTACCGGCACCCGGTCGAAACCTTGCAATTCTTTGGCATCCGGCCGGACATGACGGTGATCGAACTGTCGCCCGGTGGTGGCTGGTATACCGAGATACTCGCGCCCTTTCTTTATGAGCACGGCCATCTGATAGAAGCCGCTTCGCCAAAGGCGGAAAAATTTACCGCCAAGCTCAAGGGCAATCCTGCCGTGTTCGGACATATCGCCGGCATGGTTCCGTTCGCGCCGCCCGACCATGTGAGTCTTGGTCCCGCAAACTCGGCCGACATGGTGCTCACGTTTCGCAATACCCATGACTGGCTCATCGATAGTCCCGCCACGCTCGAAGCCGTCTTCAAATCCGCGTTTGATGTACTCAAGCCCGGTGGCGTATTCGGACTCACTGAACACCGCGCCAAACCATTCGCCGATCCACGCGTGACCGCGGGCGCGCTGCACCGCATCCCTGAGGACTATCTGATCGCGCTGGCACTCAAGACCGGTTTCCAACTCTCCGGCGTCTCGGAAATCAATGCAAACCCGACCGACCCGGAAGACATCAACATCCATCGCCTGCCGCCGGACCTGGCCGGCCCCGAGGATGAACACGAAAAAATGAAAAGCATTGGCGAATCCGACCGTATGACGCTGCGTTTTGTGAAACCCTTGGCCGGCAACACACCGGCAAGCCGTTAGGTCGCGCGTTGTCGATAGCCGGGAAGTTGCCAAGGCCGGCACGCGCGCCTTGGCTGACGGCGCGACGTGATGCTCGATCCCAGCGCGCCCAAAAAAAGAAAAAAAAGCGGCCCACAATGTGGGCCGCCAACGCGTCGCTCCTATTGCTTACTTGCTGGTCGGCTTGTAAGTCAGATCGGTATTGTAGCTGTCGACATGCGAAGACGATTCCTGGACGACATCGTTCAACGATTTGCGTAGCGCCGCGGTATCGTTCTTGCCATAGACGCCCTCGACCATCTTCCACAGCGTCGGATTCATTTCATTGCCCACTTCCCCCCAATTCTTGGCGGGCCACAACACGACGAAATCCGGTGCGCCATCCGCACCTGCCCGAACCTTGCCGACCACATAGTGGCCTGGCCAGTTCGCCTTGTTGGCGGCAGCGGTAATCTTCTTTACGGCATCCGTGAAAGTCTCCGAGGCCTCGTGACCCGGCTTGAGCTTGAAGTACGTCACTTCGATGAAGGGCGCCGTCATGCTTGCTCCCTTGGCCATGTGAGTCAGCTCGGGCATGACCTCCATGAAGGCGCTGGTCTCGCTCTTCAAATGCGGATTGACGTTGGTGCGGAGCGCTTGATCGCATGCCTTGCCCGCGGCCTGCATCGCATCGAACGTTTCCCAGCTAACCGGCTGCGAGGTAAACGAATAGCTGTAGGTATCGCCGGTTTCATGCGCCCAGGCATCCCATTCGAACTTGAAACCGTGCTGGGCCAGGCACTGGTTGAACGCCTTGGTGCCCGCCTCATAGGCTTGCTGATCCGCCGGCGCCACCACGTCGGTGTACACCCGGATGATGTTCGCCTTGCCCGGCTCTTGCGCATGCACGGCCGACATGCATGTTAGTGCGATCGCTGACGCCAGCCAGAATCTCGTGCTCTTCATGAAACCTCCCTCGGGGCCTGGGCCCCCATTTGGTTTGGGTTGGTTTGACTGCGGCACCCGCCACACGCGAAGGCCGCCCACGACGCAGGCAACTCGCAACAGGAGTGACTTACTTGCGATGACCTGTGACCGCCTACGCATGGACGCACAGGGAAAGGAAGGACTGGGTGCGCACGCGGTATCCACGCTTTGCAGCGCGCGAATCGTCACTGAGTAAGCGCGTGCTTGGACGAGTCGGCCGCCATCGATGCCATCGCGGCGTCGATGCGGCAGTCCAGCGGATGGACACCGCTTGCAGAAGACTGGTAGCGAACGGCGGCACACGGCGCATGACGTTTTTTGCGTTCCCGGTCGGCAACACCACGGATGCAATACGCCCGGCCAAGCCGAAGCGACGCGTCCTACGTCATGGCGTATCGGTTTGTTGGAGCAACTGCCGGGCGGCGGCGCTCATTAGGGAGTTGTCGGGCTTGTCCGGAAATAGGCCAGAAAGCATAGGCCGCCGGCTCGGAGCCTCTCCAGGGAAGGTGGCGCGCGCCTGCGCGCTACCCTGGCATCAAGTGCGCAGTACGGGCACGCCCATGGCGAACGATGCCTTGGCGATGCGGCCGTCTGCAATCTCGTAGATGCAAAGCATCTCCATGCTGCCCTTGCCCTCGGGAAAGTTGCGGGTGACCTCTTCGAGGTCGACCACCACGTGCCCCATCACGACCCGGCTAAGCAGCCGGGCGTGCAGATCGGGTTCCGCAAGGCGGAGCAGGATGCGACGGCGCAACTCGTCATGACCCCGCGCCAGCCTTTCGCCGTGCAGCACATGCTGCTCGGCGTCGGCTGCGTAGGTAGCGAGCCAGGCTTCGACATCCTTGTCGTAAGAGCCTGTTTGCGATCTCCGCGTGGCCCGCGCCGGGAGCTGTTTGCGCGCAGGCCAAGGAAGATGGAGGGAGTGTACGTCCGTACACGACCGAGTGATGACGATGGCCTGCGGGCAAACAGACCCGGCCCGGAGGGTTGAGCCCGTGTGCCCGCCAGGGAGCGGCACGCGGCTCGACCTGACGGCCAGTCCTCGCTCCTCAAAGCCGGCGCCATCCATGGCGCCTCCCCGCGTGCAGGCGCTTCGCCACGCACCGCTCCCTGGCGGGCACACGGGCTCAACGCGGGCTACGCGGAGATCGCAAACAGGCTCTTAGCCTCAAGCTGCCGCTGGATCAAGGCGGCCGGATCGGTACTCACGCTCAGCGCATGATGCCGGTATGGCCCAGCGAGTAACGGCCCGGCTGCGGCCACACGGTGAGGCCGTGCGGCTCCTGGCCCACCTTGATGGAGCGGACCTGGCCCGTGGTCGTGTCGAATGCGTAGACCACATCGTCGAAGCGGCCGGACAGCCACAGCGTCTTGCCGTCCGCACTGACGTTGCCCATGTCCGGGCTGCCGCCGCCGGGGATCGGCCAGTTCGCCACCACCTTCTGGGACGCAAAGTCGATCACCGACACGCTGCCCTTGCCGTTGCGCGGGCCATGAATCTTGTTCGAACCACGGTTGGCGACGTACAGCTTGGTACCGTCACGGCTCGGGTAGAGGCCATGCGTGCCCACGCCGGTTTTGATGAAGCCGACCTGCTTGAAGCTCGCACTATCGATCAGGTAGACGCCATCGGCCATCATGTCGGCCACGTAGAACGTCTTGCCATCGGGTGACGAGCGGATGTCCTGCGGCATGCCGCGCTTGGCCAGGTCCAGGTAACCCACCACCTGGCGCTTCACCAGGTCGATCTTGGTCAGCTTGCCGGTGAATTCGCAGGTAAAGATCGCGTAGGTACCGTCGATGGCGAATTCGGCATGGTTGATGCCCTTGCACTCCGGTGCCTGCAGGCTGGAGTGCATCGCCATGGTGTGTGCGTCGCGGAAATCCAGGCGCGCGTGCGCCTCGACCACGACGATGGCTTCCTTGCCGTCCGGCGTGAAGTACATGTTGTACGGGTCATCGACCGGAACGTTCGCGCCAGGCTTGCCCGTGCGGGCGTCGATCGGCGTGAGGCTGCCGTCGGTGCCACGCTCAGCGTTATTGGTCACCCACAGGGTGCGCAGATCCCACGACGGCACGACGTGCTGCGGGCTGCGACCGACCTTGAACTTGTCGACGACCTTGTACGTCGTCGGATCGATGACGTAGACGTCATTCGAGCGCAGATTGGGCACATAGATGCGCGCCGGATCCTTCGCCACGGCGGGGCTCAGGCGATCGAGCCCTGCCTCGCTGTACATGTTGGCGGGATTGATCACCGGCGGCATGCCGGGAACGGTGGTGACGGACGAGGCCGCCAGGGCGTTGCCGCCCAGGCATGCTGCGGCAAACGCAAACGATGACAGGCGGAACAGACGGGATGAGCGCATAGAAGTAGCGATGGCCATGGGCAAACAACGTATGAGTTGGGGGGAGTCCGGGTGTCGTTCCCGCAAGGGAATCAGCGGCTCTGGGTGTCTTTCCGGAGCGCGTCGACGGTATGTAACACAATAGCATCGATGCCGATCTGACCGAGCTCAGCCGAGGCCTTGCGCGGGTCGCCGCCGTAGACGCCATCGGCGGGGCCCAGCTTGGGGCCGTGCTGGAGGCGATCGAGCCGCACCATTTGCGGCGCGACCGCCAGCTGCAGCGAGGTATCCGCCAGACCCGCGTGGGTACCGATCTCGTCATCGCGAAAACCGCGCTGGCGCAGCATCTGGGCATAACCATCCGACGAGGTCTCGTAGTACGCCGGCGGCACGATGGCGCGCAGCTTGGAGCCGGACCATGCCTTGTTGAGGCGTGCGGCGACCAGGTCGAGATCCTTCTGGTAGCCACCGTGGTCACCCAGGAACACGATGTTGCGGAAGCCATGCGCGGCAAAACTCTGCGCCGCGGACTCCAGCATCTGTTCGAACGCGGCGTCGGAAATCGTGATGGTTCCGGGAAAACGCATATGCGAGGTCGGCGGCGCATAGCCGCCTTCCGGGACGTAGGCGATCACAGGCGCGACCAGCGCGTTGCCCAACCCTTCCGCGATCTTCCGCGACAAATAGGCAGCACGCGCATTGTGCTTGCCGACGGCGATGCCGGGCCCGCTCTGCTCGGTACCGCCGATGGGAATGATGATGGTGGTCTTGCCGGCCTGGACCTGGTCACGGATTTCCGTCCAGGTCAGATCCTCCAGCACGACGGTCTTCCGCGTCGATTGCGCGAACGATACCTGCGTGGCGAAGAACAGCATGGCAAAGGCGAACACACGCAGGGATGGGTGGCGCATCTGGGAAAGTCCTTGCGACAAGCAGCGGGTCGGCATCGTGATAGCCCAGTCGAGCTCGGTCTGCCCACGGTCGCATAGCTTGCCGCATATGGCTGCGATCCACGAGATGGTGCGCGAGCAGCCCTACACGGTCCCTTCATGTTGGCCATGGTTCGTTCCCGCATGGAAACCCAAATTGCCTCCCGCTGGGATGACGCACCTTGGAAAGTTTCTCGAGACCCCGCATCGCTTCGATGCAGGCACATCCGTGCATGCCCCCATCTGGTGCGCAAGCCATACATCAAAGAGGTCGATCAGTCCGGCGATTGCCCCGGATGGCGCTCTTTCCACGCCGCCAGCGCCTCGTAGTACTGCGTCAGCGCGTCCTCGTAAAAGTCGAAGATGCAAGGCACGCAGCCTTGACCGCAGCAGTCGCCGGCATCGGGTTCGATAGGCTTTACCGGGGGCGGATCATCGGAGGGCGCGGACGCACCCTCCGTCGCGTTGGGTCGTTCTGAATCAGTCAAACCATTATCCGGGCTTGCGGAATCGATAGACGAACTGGTCCGTATGACCTCGTATCGACTTGTCGAATACCTTGATGTTGTGCGGATCGGCCGGGTTGCGCAGCACGTCGCTCTCGCCGTCGAACACGAAACCGACCGACTCGACCTGTTTCTTCACGATGGCCGGATCAATCCGGTGCAGCGTGTCGGTGTCACGCATGCCGGAGCCTGCTTCGGCCACGTGGTCCACGACCACGAACACGCCACCAGGCTTGAGCGAATCGAATACCTGCTTGTCGAACGCCACCGGGTCGATCTTGCCCATGAAGGCATCCGGATAGTCGTGGTAGTTCTGCGAGGTGAACACCAGGTCGACCTTCTCCGGCGTCTTGAACTGCGCCGCCGGTACCATCAGCACACCGACGTTGTCGTAATGCGGCATGGCAACCAGCGCCTTGGATGCCTGCACATCGGACTTGGCCTCCTTGCCATATTCGTTCGGCCACACGGCATAAACGCGCCCCGTCGGCCCCACGATGGCGCTGAACACGCGCGTGAAATAACCACTACCCGGGATCAGATCCACCACTTTCTGGCCCGGCTTCACCTCGGCGAAGGTAGCCAGTGCGGCGATCTTGCGTCGATCGTCGTTTACGGTGTCGTCCTTTCGTACCGGATCGTTGATGGCCGCGATGACGTACGCGGGAACGGCACCCGCCGAGGCGGCCTGTGGCGCAGCCACCGCCACGGTGACAGGGAAAGCGAGAGCAACCAGCACTGCAAGAACGGTCGGACGCATGACGAACTCCGTAGTCAGGTGAGGGGCGCGCCATTGTGCGCCCCTACAGGGTAACCCGCGCCATGCCCTTTGGCATAAGAGTCCGTTCAAAGCCTCCGCGTCGCCCGCGCTTTGGCATTGAACAGACGCTAGGCGCCTGTTCACGATCCACGCATGGGCATGCGCGAAGCGTGAACAGGCGCCGACGGCTCAATTGGCAGAAGACGGACCCGCCACCGTGGTCAGCAACACATGCCAGTAGGCCAGGTCGTCGTAGAACGACGACACCGGAATGCGCTCGTTAAGACCATGCGCAAACGCGTCGCTGTTCTTCATGAACATGCCGCTGACGCCGTACGTGGGAATACCCGCGGCGCGATAATAAAGGCCATCGGTGGCACCCGATTCCTGTTCCGGGGTAATCGCCACGCCAGGGCGAATCGTATGCACGGCCTTGGTGACCGCCGCCAACACGTCAGGGCGCAATGGCGAGGCATCGCTGGAGATGGCCTTGCCGACCAGGTTGACTTCGACCTTCGGACCCACCAGGTCCTGCACCGTCTTCTGTACGGTGGCGACGGCCACACCGGGGAAGATGCGGCAGTTGATGGTGGCCGTCGCCGACTGCGGCAGCGCGTTATCGGCGTGGCCACCGCGCAGCAGGGTCGCGACGCAGGTGGTGCGGGTCTTGCCCACTTCCGACGGCTCGGCGGCCAGCACATCAGCCGCCGCCTTGTTATGCGGATCCTGGGCAAACGCGCGCATGGCCTCACCCACCTTGCCTTGCGTGGTCACTCCCAGCGCCTTGAACGAGGCCAGCGTGGTGTCGTTCCACATCACCGGGAAGCTGTAGCCCTGGACCTTCTTCAACGCGTCGGCCAGTTCATAGATGGCGTTGTCGGGGCGCGGCAGCGAGCTGTGGCCGCCCGGGTTGCGCGCAGTCAGTTCAAAGCTGGCATACGCCTTCTCCGCCGTCTGCAGGCCATATACCAGGGGCTTGCCGGTTTCGCTCAGCTCGCCGCCGCCGGCGTCGGTGTTGAGCGCGAAGTCGGCATCCACCAGGTCACGATGGTGCTCGACCAGGTCCTGCATGGTGTCCTGCGTGGTTTCCTCATCGCCGGTGTAGACGATGATCAGGTCGCGCGTAGGCACGAAACCCTCTTTCTTCAGGCGGATGAAATTCGCCGCCAACACAGTGACGCCGCTCTTGATGTCCTCGGTCCCGCGGCCGAAGAAGTAGCCATTTTCCTCGGTCAGCTTGAACGGGTCGCGCTGCCAGTCTTCCGGCTTGGCGGTCACCACATCCATATGCGCCATCAACGCGATCGGCTTGCCGCCCGTGCCGTTGCCGCGATAGCGCACCACCATGGCCGCCGTCTCGCCATGCGGAATGATATGGATGTCCGACTCCGGGAAGCCAGCTGCGCGGAACTGGTCGGCCAGATACTTGACCATCACCGGCACCTGCCCTTGCCCGATCTCGCTCTTGAACGCGATGAGATGGCTGAAGATGTCGCGCGCCTGGGCCTGGTTCGGGTCCAGCGTGGCTGCTTGCGCGGAAATGGCGACCGAGGCGGTCAGCAGGGCAGCGAACAACGGTTTGAACATGGAGCATCTCACCAGCGGCGGAAGGAAGCGTGAGTATGTCGTGTTCCAGAGCCGGGATGCACCACTTGTTGCAAAGATATTTCACACCATTTTGGGCGGCCGCGCGGCGATGGTTAGGGATGCTCTGATCAACTCTGCGCAGGCGTCATGATGTCCAGAAGGCCCGCCGGCGGTGTTGCGTGGCGCCGGGAAGACTGGCCGTCTTGCCAAGCCGCGCGGCACCGCCTGCGGGCCTTCTGGACATCACCCCATCACTTTGAATTCAACATGTGGGGCCGGTCCTGTCTGTCCGCATCCCTTCGGTGCGCCGGCTCGACAGACGGCCAGTCTGCCGTCGCCGACGCCCCTGTGGTCTGCGAACAGACAGGACCGGTGACGCCTGCGCAGCGTTGATCAGAGCATCCCTAGCGCGCGGAAAACCGCCACGCATCCAGGGTCCGGTACTCGCCTCCCCCCACCACGCTGTGCAGTAGCGCAAATCCTTCCACCCGCCATGTGATGGGCTCGATCGGCGCTGGCTGCGGCACCGCACCACGGCTATAGGCAAACGTCACATGCGGGGTGAAGTTGCGCGACAGTTGCGCCCCCAGCCCGGCCAACATCAGCGACTGGCGAAGGTCCTGCCACAGCGTTTGCAGTGTCGATGGCACGTTCGAGCAGCGCAGCACGCACGGCGGCTCGCGACCGTGGAAGCCTGCCGCGTGGTCCAACACCAGCTCGAACGGCGAGCTGTGCACCTTGCCCGCCGCGGTTATCGCCGCCGTGACGATATCGCTGCGCAGCAAGGGGTGGTCACCAAGAAAATGCAGGGTGGCGTGATAGCGGGTGGGACGGATAAGCCGTGCTCGCAGATGCTGCGTCGCCGCCACGTCGCGAGCGGCACGTTCGATCTGACCGCTTACCGCCTCCCCCGGCAGCAAGGCAAAGAACAGTCGATGGATCGCGGCAGCTTCAGTCGGCCCATCTCCCAGCAGATCGGGTTGGCTATCAGGAGGTGAGGAACGACGAGAGCCCATGCGCGAAACTTCGAAGGAAAGCAGCACAACATAGCGCAAACAAGCACGGTAGATAACGTGCCACCGTTGGCTTGACTGGCGACATCACGTCGACGGGGACGCGTGGCCCAAACGGTGCCCCGCGGGTGTGACCCGACGCGATGTCTGGCTGGACCCGCCCCCGCGATAACAATGCCATCACGCAGCGTTGCCGCTATCGCGCAAGAATGTAACCGGGTTCCCAGCCTGCTGCCATGTACGGCACCCAAGCAGTTCCACCTCTGGCATGTGGGCACCTTGCGCCGACGTGGCTGGAGGGTCATATGAAATCCCGTTGCGTTTTCAGCACGCCGGACCTTGCTGCCGCGCGCGCTGCCATGGATGCCGCCTTGCGGGCGGGCATACCCGACAACGACATTTCGCTTATCGCCCGCGACGATATCGAACAAGACGACATTCCCGATCACCTGATGACTGGCCGCACCGACTTCTACCCCGCCGCCCTGCGCGGCGTTGCCTGCGGCGGCGGTACCGGGGTGGTGCTTGGCCTGGTCGCCGTCGCGATTCCGCCGCTAGGCGTCACGCTGGCAGGCGCCGGCGCGATTGCCGTCGCTGCTGCTGCCATGGGTTGTTGGACGGGCGCCCTGGTCGGCTCCGAAGTGCCCGACGTCATCCATCGCAAATTCAAGGCCGAGATTGCGTCGGGGCATATCCTGGTGATCATCGATGGCAACAAGGAAAGGCTGTTGAAAGCCGAGCCGGCCATCGAGAGCACAGGCGCCACCCACCTGCCGTTTCGTGCACACACCATGCTCACCTGAAAGCCTGATGGCCATGGCAGAACACCTGCGCGACCAGGGGAACGACAGGAATCGCTATCGTCGGGATGCCGGCCCGTGCGGAAACAGGTTCTGCAACGCATCTTCGTTGATTCGTTGACCGAGGCCATTCCACCGAAAGGCGGCCTAGGCGCCCCTCCCTATTCAGCCACTGATGGGAGCTCCATACGATGGTGGCTCTCCAACGGACCGAAGTGAGTTTGTGCGCTGTAAGTGGCGTAGTGCAGCTCGGTCACCATAGGCGACTTGGGCGGTGAGTCGATTTCTCACAGGCGTGCCCGCACACCCTTCGCCGTCACCTTGCGTTGGCATAAGCCCAGGGCGACGTGGGGAACGTAGGCGGCCTGGCGTATCTCGCAGCCGGCGCATCCCAGTGCATGGCGCCATCGCGACAGTCGTCCCTCCGGGTCGCCAACGGGAATGAAAGCCGTACTCGTGAAGCTGTCCACCGGCCCCAGGGGCTCAACGTGAAAATCACGGCCTTGGGAATAGCTTCCGTGTTCGCTGGGGAGGTGCATCTCGGGCTCTTGTCCAGCACCCTCATGTCTTTTGGTAGGCCCAGCCGAAGCTCGTGTAGAGACTCGCGGCATCGGCAAGGACAGGACCATGCGCGAGATCATGCTGAGATCGGCTGATGCCCCGGAGAGTCCGTGGACTTCGCTTATCGCGCTGCTCCCGCATCTGTTCTGGGCGCTTGTCCTGGTGGGCGTGCTGCTCTGGGTAGGTCGCGATACCGTTCGCGAGCTGCTCAGGCGGGTGGACAAGGTGAGCATCGCGGGCGTCGAGCTGGAGCTTCGCGATGATCTGGAAGCTGCCGCTACGGCGCGTGGACAAACCATCGGCAACGATGCACTCAGCAGGGCGGCCCGTCGTTTGGCGGCTTCTGGAAGCCTGACCAAGGGTGCCAAGCTTCTATGGGTGGATGACATACCCGCCGGCATCGTCAACGAGTCGCGCCTGTTCGAACAGGCCGGCATGGATATCACGCGGGCGCTCACGAGCACCGACGCCCTTGCCAAGCTCGACATGAACAACTACGACCTGGTGCTATCCGACATCAGCCGCGGCGGCGACGACCAGGCAGGCATCCACTTCTCCGATGCGCTGGCCGGCCGAAAGAGCGCGCCGCCGCTGATCTTCTATGTCGGCGCAGCGAAACGGCCCTGCCCGGTGCACGCCTTTGGAATCACCGACCGCCCCGACGAACTGATTCATCTCGTGTTGGACGTGCTGGCCCGGTTCAGGAGCTGATGCATGTACATCCAGAAGTTCATCAAGGGTATTTCGGGGGAAGACAGCAGGGGACTGAGCTGGGCAGATGCACGGCAATGGCTCGATGGCGATACCGGCATCCAGTCGAACTGGCTGCGTAGCGTCAAGAACGGCGTGTTCCAACCTTCCGACGTCGTTCCCGAGTTGACCGATCACAATCTTGATCGTCACCTCCATGACTACGACAACTTCGGCCACCAAAGCCCTTTTATCTCGCTTGCTTCAGGCTGTATCGAACGCGATGCGCTGCTCGGCGCGAACTTCATGTATTCGGCCAAGGACACCGCACTCGACTTTGCCACGCATGCTTTTGAACACCCGGGCACGTTGTTTTACGGCTGGGTCATCGTCGGCCTGAACCCCGCGGTCGACTTATCGGCCGTTGCCGAATCCGTGCGGGATCTCAACGTCTACCATCGGTGGTCACGCTATCAGCTGGAAGGCGAAATTACTGCAAAGGTCTATATTCCGGCCAATCAGATCGAACGCATCGAATGGTGGGATCCATCGAAGGACAGCACGGCTCCCACCGATGTCTATGAAAACCCGCAATACGCACCTCCCTCGGCCATTACCAATATGCGGGAGTACTTCTGATGGAAGCCCTGCAGGATCCACCGATGGGCACGACGAGCCGTATCGACTTTCTGATACAGCGCGCCGACGCGCAAAACCACAATGGCTATGTCGCGGACTCCGTCCGGCTGGGTTGCCGGGGGACCCTGTTGCGCGATGCGGCATCGCTCGCCTTGATGCTCGAACAGTACGATCGGGCGACTGCCCTGTTGCGCGAAGCGGGTGACGCCTGGGCAGGGATCGGCCTGTTTGCCGGGTACCTGCTGCTCCATTTCTCCGAAGGCCCCGGCTGGGTGTCGCGGTATGAGGACGATCTCCTGCAGATCACAAGCCTGTTTGAATGGCGCTACTCAAAAGCCACTACGCCCTCGCCGCGGGCGAACGGACGCGCCTACCTTGCCGCTGCGTCGTGGTCGCCCCGCCAACTGCTCAACCTCTATCAGGCCTTGCCTGATGATCCGCAGGCGAACGAACTCATCAGGAACGTACGGCACTACGCCCGACGCAGTCTCGATGATCTCGCGGCAACTGCTATCATCGGCGACCTTCGGGTAGCGGACTATCTGCTGGTATGGGATGCCGCCGCCCAGGGAGACTTCGATGAGCCGGCGCAGGACGCCCTGGTAGCGCTGCTGCAGGATCGCGCCAAGCGGCTGCAGGCTGCGCAAGCGGATACACATCATTGGTATCGAGGCATCAATCCGGCGGGCTTGGTGGACTTCGATCTCATGGCCTTGGGCGTCCGGGCTATCGAGAGCAACGCCGCCGACAAACTCGGCACCATCATTCACCATGCCACTCCGCTTGTTGCCCTTCCCTGGATCGCAGCCCAGGGGCTCCGCGCAAACGTCAGCTTGTAATCGACCGGGCTAATCCTGGCCGCGGACGCGCTCATGGAGCCATGATGCCCCATGCAAGAAGTCCTATCGCCATCCGCATGACAGCTCACTAGAGTATCGGCCCTGGACGCACGCCCTTGGAGACTCCCATGACCCGTACGCGCCACCCCGTTCTCGCCGCCACCCTCTGGGGCGGCCTCGTTGCAGGCACCCTGGATATCGGCGCCGCTTCCGTTATCAGTGGCTATAACCCGCTGGTGATCCTCAAGTACATCGCAGGCGGTGTGCTCGGCAAGACCTCACTTGCAGGCGGCCCCTCCGTCGCCGTGCTTGGGATGCTGTTGCAATGGGCGATGTCGATCATCATCGCCGCCGTCTTCGTGCTCGCCACGCGCCGTCGCATCGGACAGACGCGCAACTGGCCCACTTGGGGTGTTGGGTACGGCGTCGTGATCTTCTTCGTCATGAATTACGTGGTGGTACCGCTCTCGGCACTACACGCCACGCCGCACTTCACCATGTACAGTTTTATCGCCAACCTCTCCGCCATGCTGGTGTTCGGCTGGATCGTGGCCGTCGTTGCCAAGATATTCCTGACGCCGAGGAACCTGCTCGAAAGCCCGTCGCTTTCGCGCTCGTCGTGAATCGAGCATCATGACGACGACGAAAATCGTGACGCTGGACGAGCGCCAATGGTGCCTCTACCTGATCGAATGCCAGGACGGCTCGTTCTACGCTGGCATCACCAACAACCTGGCCGCGCGTTACGAGGCGCATGCCGCCGGGCGTGGTGCGCGCTACACCCGCGCGCATCCACCTCTACGACTGATCGGCGCGAAAGCTTATGAGAACCGGGCCGAGGCGTCGCGCGCCGAGTGGGAGATCAAGCAGCTACCGAAACACCGGAAAGTGGCTTACCTGTTGACTTCGGAAAGCGAAGGCTAGACTCGGCCCGTACCGGCGATGACATGAGCAGGCCGCACAGATGCGCGCGATCGAGACCTCCCTCATGGCCCTGATTAGCGTCGAATCTCAGCTGGAGCGTGCTTGGTGTAGGAGCGCACCCAGTGCGCGACCGGCGCTGGCCCCTGTTTCCATCGCTGGCGATGGCTATGGGAACTGAGGCGTAGCCAGTCGCGCACAGAGTGCGCTCCTACAGGACGAGCTGAAAGTCGCATGGCTGAGATTCGACGCTAATCAGGCCTCGTGGTGAGGCAACGCTATCGGTCCGCCGCTACCAGCAGCATCATCGGGCGCTCTTTTTCTTCGGCGAGGTCCGGGCGCAAGGTGACCTGCGCTTCAGTCGGCCCCCACTCCTCGACATGGGCAATGGAGAACCCGATCGTGATCAGGAGATTGAGCAGCGAACCGATCCTGCGGTGCTGCTTGATGACGGCCTTGCCGAGCCAGTTGGTGACGCGCCGCCCTTCCGCCTGATAGCTGTCGACGGGCCAGACCTTGCGACCGCAAGCGCCTTCGATCCATCCCGGGTGCATGGACGCCATATAGATCGGGTGCTCGATGGAAAAGACCATCCGGCCTCCCGGTACCAGGGCGCGATAAACGTTCTTCCACAACCAGGACAGGTCCTCGATGTAGTGGAACGCCAGCGAGCTATAGGCCAGGTCACAGCTCGCCTCGGGAAGGTCCACCATCTCCAGATCGGCTTGCTCGTACGTAATGGCCTCGTCCGTGGTCAGTGCCCGTGCCTGGTCAAGCATCTTCTCCGACACATCCAGGCCAAGCACATGCTGCGCCCCCTGCTCTCGCGCCCAGCGACAAAACCAGCCGTAACCGCAGCCGAGATCCACCACGCGGGTTTCTCGCAGGTTCGGCAGAAGTTCCCGTAGCGCAGGCCACTCCGGTGCGCCATCCAGACCTTCGATCGAGCGGTTAAGACGGCTATAGCCGTCGAAGAAGTCCTGGTTGTCGTAGATATTCTGCGTCATGGGCGCAAGCCTGCCTGCGAGCTTCGATGCGAGACTTTCTCAGAAATATCGGAGGTCCGCCACGGGTCGCCCGTAGATATGTCGACCCTGTCAAATCACCCACGGGAAGCAAAGGCTCACGCATCGCAGATCGTGGACTTGCGGCCCAGGAACTTGGCGCCGAGCACCGCAAGACACCGTCGGGACTAGGCACTGAAACCGGCGAAGCCGAACCGACGATTCAACCATCGACCGGCGCTTCCGCATCCTTCCTCGCAAAGAAAAAGGCGATCCATCACTGGATCGCCTTCGCTTTCAGCTTGAACCGCGACCGACGAGTTACGAGGTTTTTTTCAGCAACGCCGTCAGTTGATCGAGTTGCGCACGGTAGCGGTCGAGCACCTTGGCGGTAACGACTGCGTACTGATTGGCCTCATTCCAGCGGCGCGCTTCGACGGCTTCGCGAACACCGGGCACAGTCTTCACGCCATAGCCGGTCAACATGCCGGGCGCATAGATCATGTGCTTGAACCACGGGCGCGTGGGCAGGCCGGCCGGGTCGCTCAAAGCCTGCTCCATCTGCCCCATCAGCGCATTCAACTGGCGCTGCTGTGCGGCGGGCATGTCAAAGCCGGTACTGGCGCGTTCCTTGTACGCAACCTCGTAGGCCTGGGCGCTTTGCTTCAGCTGCTTTGCGGCCTGATCCAGCGGGGCGAGATTGATGTCCGCCACGTCGGAATCGCGCGCGGGTGGCGCAATCTGACGGGTCGGATCAGCGGCCAGCTCAAACGCATGCTGATCGAGCAACTGGTGCTGCTCCTGGGTGTCCGTGCGGGTGTCGTCGACCAGCTTGTGCAACTCGTCGACGTAGCGATCCAGCGTGTCGCTGAAATCGCCGAAGCGCATCGGCACGACGCTGGCGTCAGCCGTGCGCAACACGATGTGGCCAGCCACCTTGGACAAAGCCACGCCGTACTCGAACGTCGGATCGCCGAAGCGCGCGTAGTGATCGAACGAGTCGTAGCGCGAATGGTAAATGCCGGCGTTGTCGTCCTCGCCGCTGAAGCCAAGGTCGAGCGAGGCGACGCCGAGATGCTCGAGGAAGGCGCTGAAGTCCGAACCCGAACCCAGGGCCTCGATTGGCAGGTCGCCGCCCTGCGCCGCCAGCTTGGCGTCATCCTTCTCCCCGGGACTGGCATTCTTGCCGTTGCCCTTCACCAGCATGCGAGCGCGCATGCGTTCGCGCACGCTTACCTTGGTTTCCGGGTCGGTCACGCCCGCCGCCACCTGGTTGACCAGATGCTGCAGCGAGTGACTGCCGCCAGCATTCAAGAAACCACGGCCGTTGGTATCCGAGTTGAGGTACAGCACGGCCTTCTGCTGCAACTCCTTGGCATGCGTCTCGGCCCATTCAGTCGATCCGAGCAGGCCCGGCTCTTCGCCGTCCCAGCTGGCGTAGACCAGGGTGCGCTTCGGCCGCCAGCCCTCCTTGTACAGCGCGCCAATGGCCTTTGCTTCGGCTAACAGGGCGACATTGCCGGCCAGCGGGTCCCATGCACCGAATACCCAACCGTCATGATGATTGCCGCGCACAATCCACTGGTCGGGCTCGCTGGAACCGGTGATCGTGGCGATCACGTCGTATACGGGCTTCTGTCCCCAATCCGACAGCACCGTCATATGCACGGGAGCCGAGCTGGGACCGATGTGGTAGGTCAGCGGCAAGGAACCGCGCCAGCCCGACGGTGCCATGGGCCCCGTCAGCGACTGCAACAGTGGTGTGGCGTCTGCATAGGAAATCGGCAGCACCGGAATCTTCAGAATCGTTTTCGCATCCTTGAGCGCCAGCCGCTTGGCACCCGGCGTCGAACCAATGCCCGGCGTCAGCGGATCGCCCGGGTATTGCTGCATGTCGGCGACCGAACCACGCTGCACGCCATCGGCCGGACGCCAGCCACCGTTCGGATAGGTATCGCCCTCGCCGTAGCCGTCATCGCGCGGATCGGAATAAATCAGGCAGCCTACGGCGCCGTGCTCCTGCGCCAGCTTGGGCTTGAGCCCACGCCAGCCGCCGCCATAGCGCGTAATGACGATCTTTCCACGCACGTCGATGCCGCGGCGGGCCAGCTCTTTGTAATCGTCGGGCATGCCGTAGTTGACATAGACGAGAGGCGCCGTGATGTCGCCGTCACCGCCATACACGTTATACGGCGGCAGCACACCTTCCTTGATGCTCGAGGTGGCATCGCCATCCACGGCCGGCTCGTTCAACTTGGCGGTGTAGGGATGCGGGCCCTGCAATTCCAGTGCAACCTTCTTCGGCGTGGGATACAGCACGCTGAAGGTTTCGATATGCGCGTCCCAACCCCACTCGCGGAACTTCGCCAGCATGAACTCGGCATTGGCCTTGTCATGCGGCGCGCCTACCTGGTTCGGCTCGGACGACATCTGCTTGAGCCAGGCCCGCTGGTCGGCGGGGTCGAGCTGCGCGTCGAAGCGTTGCTCGAGGCTACGCTGGTCGTTTGCGCCGAACGGCGTAAACCCAAGCATGCCGCCGTCACCGTGACCTTCTTCGCCACTCGCCATGGTGCTGCCAAATATTGCCAGCAAGCAGGCCACCGTCAGCAGCGGCCGCATCTTCAATCGAGTCATGCCGTTCTTCACTCCCCAGGGGTTGATGGTCACGCAGTTGATCGCGCCGGCTCAAGCCGGCGCAGCAGCCTTCATCGCATAAGCACCTGACCGTCATCCCGGCAGCTTTCAACCACGGGGTCGCGGGCCAAGCCGGGATGTCGACAGGTTCCAATCATCCCTGACCATCCACTTATAGCTTGCACGACCCTTAAGCCGCCGTAGGGCAGAAGTCATGCCCGCCGGTATCCGGGGCTCTGATCACATAGGCCGCAGACCTGCCATCGCCGACCTTGCCGGATCGCCAGGCCATCATGGCCGCGATGGATGGCCCCCTGCGCGTTGTCATCGACTCATAGAATCGAATCGGCGACTTGGGTCGGGCTTAGCCCCAATACCCGACGCATGCAGCGGGCCATGTGGCTCGGGTCTGCGAAGCCCGCTTCCAGCGCAATCTCCGTCAGGCTCCTGCCCCCTTCGAGCAGGCGCGTGCGCGCGCGCTCTACGCGCCGTTCGAGCACGAAGCGATGGGCCGGCATGCCTACCGCTTGTTTGAACAGCGGCTTGAAGTGCGACAGGCTGAAGCCCGCCACGCCGGCAAGCTCGGCCAGCGCGAGGTCTTCATCGAGATGCGCCTCGATGTACTCGATCACGTGGCGCAGCCGCCATGCCGGCAATGCGCGCCCCGGTTTGGAGACCGAACCTGCCTGGCGCGATTGCAACGCAAGCAGGCGCGCGGCGAGCGCAGAGGCCAGGCCGTCCGCGAATAGCCGCCCGCCCGGATACGCATCATGGTCTTCGGCTTGCATGATCCAACCGATGCGTTCGATCTGGGGGTCGCGAATATGGATCGAAGGTGCGAGTTCCGCTCCTCGTGAGCCCAGGCCCATCGCATCCGCGGTATCCAGCATCAGCGACGGTGTCAGCCGTAGCAGCAATGATCGCGCCGGCCGCGACAGCGTCCAGCGAGTGCTCGCGCCTGCGGGTACGACGCAGAACTGGCCGTGGATGCGAACGCCCCGCCGTTCGCCATGACCCGCGCGATAGGACACCGGGACCGGATCGCCCAGATGCAGGCAGAGCACATGGCGGCTGTCCCGCGGTGAATCGAACAATCCGGAAGGAACCGGCGAGGTGAGCACGTCGAGCAGCGGCAAGCGCTCCGGACCGACGCTAGACAGCAGCGCAGCCGGCGGGCCGGGGTAGCACGAAGGTCGGTCGGTCATGGCGCGATCCTTCTACCCGCCTGCGTCAAGTTCAAGTGCCGAAAATCATCCGTCTGTACCCAGCGCCAGCCGTTTGTGCGCGCACCATGGCAAGGCCAGTGCCAGCATGCCCCCAGGCCACAGCACGCATCGCCTGGAGACGTGGAATGAAACGTAGACAGTTCTTGAAATTGACCGGTGCCACCGTCGTCGCTGGTGTCGCCGCCCCGCTGTTGTCGCGCGTGAGTACAGCGCGTGATGCGCTGAACGCCAGTCTTTCGCGGCCGACCAACGCGGCGGCCTTCGCGGCAGCGCGGCGTTATGCAGATCTCCCGTTCGGCAAGATCGCCTATGTCGCGCGCGGTTCGGGCGATGCGGCCTTGTTTCTGCACGGCGCCCCGCTCAACGGCTTTCAGTGGCGCGGCGCCATCGATCGGCTGTCCGCCTACCGGCGATGCGTTGCTCCGGACTTCATGGGTCTCGGGTACTCGCAGATTCCCGAGCATCAATCGCTGGCACCCAGCGCCCAGGTCGCCATGCTTGCGGCATTGCTCGACTCACTCGCCATCGCGAAGGTCGATATCGTCGCCAGCGATAGTGGTGGCGCGGTCGCCCAGCTGTTTGTGGCCCGCTATCCGGGGCGCGTCCGAACCCTGTTGCTGACGAATGGCGATGTAGAGCCTGACAGTCCCCCGCCCAAGGTCAAGCCGGCGATCAACATGGCGCGTGCCGGAACGCTGGCGGATGCCACCGCCCAGTGGCTTACCGACAAGGCGTTGGCGCGCTCGACCTTCGGCGCGGCCGTCTATCGCGACCCCAGCCAGTTCGCCGACGAGACCATCGACTACTACGTTAGGCCGCTGGTGAGCTCACCCCTACGGCGAGCGCAATACCACGCGTTCCACCTTGCGCTGGAGCCGAACCCGCTCGCCGGGATCGAAGCGGCGCTGAAGCGCAGCGAGGTTCCGACGCGCATCGTGTGGGGTGCAAGCGACGACATATTTTCGCAAGCGGACGCCCACTACCTCGACCACACGTTTCCCCGGTCCCAGGGCATTCGCCTGGTACCCGAAGCGAAGCTGTTCTTTCCGGAGGAATTCCCAGGCCTTATCGCCGAGGAGGCGAAACGCCTGTGGCGCGTCACTTGATATCGGCATGAGACGGCATCGCTGTAGCGGCGTGCTAGTGCCCACGCCTCACTGAAGTTTGCCGCGAAGGCGCCGATAACCCGCTCATGCCTCGACCATGAGGAGCCACGTGGCCTGCTTATCGAGGCCACCAAGGCCGTTGCCAATCAGGACGGGATACGTATGCTGCAATCGGCGCCGAATATCGCTTACCTCAAAGCCGCCTGGGCCGCTTTCGCCGGCATCAGCGGGCACAATGCCAAGCAGAGCTACGAGGCGGCCGGGCTGACCTTCACGCGCATCAACCACTCCACCCTGGTGCGCAAGAACGACGTCCAAGTGTCCACGATGCCGGTGCGCTATACGCGCCAGGATTTGCGCACGGGGTTCCTGGGTCGCATTGAGAATGAAGTGCGCAAGATCGTTTCCGAAATGGAATTCGTATTCTTTCGCGACCTGCAGCTGCCGGAAGGACACCGCCTGGAGGTCGAGCTGGAGGAATGCCTCCGTCAGCTCCGCCGCACGGGCAATCGTTCGCTCTCGATCATGATCGTGCCGGACGATGCCGAAGCTGTCACCGCCGCCGCCATCATCGAGATGCGTGTCTTTCTGGATTCACCGCGCGCCTGCGTGTTCGCCTGCCTTTCCGACGCCTGCAACCGCCACCAGATTGACCTGCTCGGCGGCGCGCCCAAACGGGCACGCGTGCCTCGCGCCGAGGGCTATGCTGAGTTGGCACGCCAGATGACCGCAACCATCAACGAGGCGCTGACCGGCGCCTACATCAACCAACTGGCTGCCTGAGCGCGCGTCATTCGATGGGAATATAGAGGTCGGTTTCCGAGCTGGGATCGTCTGGCCCGGCAAAGCGAGCGTCATAGCGCTCGAACTCCACGCCGCTCCGGGCGCGCAAGCCCAGCTTGGCAAGCAGGCGCGAATGGATGGCCTGGAAGCTGTCGCCGATCTGCGGCGCCGTGCCGCGGTGGATAAACACCACGTACTTCTGTGCCGGCACATCGAACTTCACCATGCCCTCAGGTGGCGATGCATCAGCGGATACGGGCACGCCAGCCACGTAGCGCGCGCTGCCGTCCTGCAGAAGGCTGCATACGCCATAGGCGACATCGGATTCCGTGCGACCAACGATTTCGTGTTCGCGCGGAATGAAGCGCTGCCACAGCTGGCCAATCCCATCGACCGAACCGCGCACCAGGTGATCCATGCCAACCACGCTGAAAGGCGGCAGCGTCACGATCCGATGTTCCATGGCAACCATCTCCTGGCTGAAGCGCGACGTTGGGGGCCACGAAGCGTACGCGACCAAGGGGGCATGACGGCAACATGCAGCCAGCCACTTGCGCAAACGTCGGCAATCCTTTTACCCAGGTCTGGCGACAAGACGCAATGCGGAGCCCGACTCACGCCATACAAAACGGTGGCCTTGGAACAACCCGAGTGGGCACAAGCGTCTACGCAAAGTGGTTTCTAGCCCATAGACTCACGCCGCCATTGGCGATGGCACGGGCGACACGACCAAGCCTGGCCGATGGGATGGAGTCGTCGGCTTCCCGGTCAAGATCGGGCCGCAAGCTTTACCGCCCGATCGTTGAGTTCTCAGCTGCCCGGCGTCTTCAGGCAATTGACCATCCACGCCTTGCCATAACGGTCCGTCAGCATGCCGAAGCGATGGGCCCAAAACGTTTCATGCATATCCATGCCCACCTCCCCTCCCACGGCCAGGGCCTTGAACGCACGCTCGGCCTCGTCGGGCGTGTCGACCATGATATTCACGAGCCCCTTTTGCGGCGGACTGTTCGGCGGACCGTCGGCGCCCATCAGGATGCCGCCCGCGCTTTCCAGCTGCGAATGCATGACGCGACCATGGAACTCGGACGGCAACTCGCCAGCCATGGGGGATTCGCCGTAAGTCATGCGCGCAGTGACCTTGCCATGGAGTGCAGCAGCGTAGAAATCGAAAGCTTCACGGCATTGGCCGTCGAAATTAAGGTACGGAATGAACTGCATGCTGCTTACTCCTGCGAGGGGACGGTATGAATAAGCTGTGATCCCGGCATGCTTCGACAGCCCTGTGGCTGTGCGCGCCGGAACGATGGGCATGTACACCACGGAGACACGGCGCTGGTTACCCATGGGCGCCCTGCTCACAACCACAACGAACGGCAACGGAGCAAATCGACAAACCATCGCCATGGCCGCGTGAAACCCGCCTTCAAAACCGTCACGACGTCCGGCAGCCACGCCCCACTTTCATCTCTGCGATGCGTTGGAGCACAGCACGCCATCGTACGAGGGACATGCAGTCGCAAGCGTACACAAGCCGTGAACTCTTTATCGTCTCGCGGCTTGGTGAGCCTAAGCGACCAACTTATTACTTGAAGCCACTCGGAACCGATCCGTTGTAGCGCATGCAAGCCGAGTTTGACGAACCTGCATTGCGCCATCTTCACGCCGTCCTATGGTAAACAGCGGCACTCTTCCGCTGTCGACGGAGTCGCTGATGACGCCCCATTGCAGCCATCTCGCCACGATCCAGCATGTCACGCCTAGCGCGCGTGGTTGCGAGGAATGCCTGAAGTCCGGTGATGTCTGGCTTCATCTGCGCATCTGTCGCACCTGCGGACACGTGGGCTGCTGCGACGATTCACCGAATCGGCACGCGACCAAGCATTTTCATCACACGCAGCATCCGATCATCGAAGGCTACGATCCGCCGGAGGGCTGGGGCTGGTGCTACGTTGACGAAGTCATGTTCGACTTGCGCGACCGCATGACGCCGCAGCTCGGTCCGATTCCACGCTATTACTGATCAGAGGACCGGCGCCATGGCCACACCAAGCAGGATCCTTTTGCAGACGACCATATCTACGTTCGACGATGACTGGCACATCGGACGCTTCAGTCTTCTGCACGACTATCTCTCCAACCTGCGCGATGCTGCCGGTGACAACTTGTTTGAAGTCGTTGCGCGCGACCGCGATCCACCCGGCTCGCCAGACAGCGTGCTGTCGCAGCTCGACGCCACCTCATTCGATGAGATGTGGCTGTTTGCCGTGGACACGGGCGACGGCCTCACCACAGCAGACTGCGAGGCGATCACGCGCTTTCGCCAACGCGGCGGCGGTTTGCTGGTGACGCGCGACCACATGGACCTCGGCTGCTCGGTATGCACGCTGGGAGGGGTGGGCGCCGCGCATTTCTTCCATTCCAGGCATCCCGATCCCGATGCGTCACGACATCATCGAGACGACACGTTCACCCCGGACATTCTGTGGCCCAACTATCACTCGGGTGCCAACGGCGATTTCCAGCATGTGGCGATCAGCGAGCCGCTACATGCCGTGCTGACGGATCCGGATTCACCCGGCGGCGTCGTGCATTCCTTGCCAGCGCATCCGCACGAGGGCGCCGTGGGCAAACCAGCTGACGATGCATCGGCTCGCGTGATCGCCAAAGGCTGCAGCAAACTCAGCGGGGCGGAGTTCAATCTGGTGGTGGCGTTCGAGCCGTCGTCCGATGGCGGACCCGCCATTGCCGAGTCCACCTTCCATCATTTTGCCGACTACAACTGGAACCCATCGATGGGTGCGCCAAGTTTTGTCACGGAAGCACCCGGCGACGCCCTCGCGCACGCACCGGAGGCACAGCGCTCGATCGAGCGCTATGTCAGAAACCTCGCGTTATGGCTGGCGGGCAGGCCCGTGAGTACGCCGATCGCGGCGTAATCACCTAAGGCAGGCGAAGCTGCGCTGATGCTTAGGGATGCTCTGATCAACTCTGCGTAGGCGTCACCGGTCCTGTCTGTTCGCAGACCACAGGGGCGTCGGCGACAGCAGACTGGCCGTCTGTCGAGCCGGCGCACCGAAGCGATGCGGACAGACAGGACCGGCCCCAACGTGTTCAATTCAAAGTGATGGGGTGATGTCCAGAAGGCCCGCAGGGGGTGCCGCGCGGCTTGGCAAGACGGCCAGTCTTCCCGGCGCCACGCAACACCCCCTGCGGGCCTTCTGGACATCATGACGCCTGCGCAGAGTTAATCAGAGCATCCCTAGCAGGGAGCCTGGCTAGCCAGGCAGCTTTGCGGCAAGTACGTCAACCTTCTCGATCGATGGTGGCGCGGACAACAACTCTCCCGCTCTTGCCATCAAGGCCGCCGCGACCTTGCCGGAAAGATGCGCCTGCCGACCGGCCTCATTCGGGAAGGCGTCAAAAATACCGAACGTCGATGGCCCCAAACGAATGCCAAACCACGCCGTGGTAGCCGGCTCCTCCTGTACAAGTGCAAGCCCACTCAAGAGAAAGTCTTCGACGTCTTTCTCTTTCCGGGTTTCGCCTCAAGGCGAACGAACAACGCCACGCTGACCATGACATGTCTCCCGTTGCGACAAGGAAACCACGATACTCCACGCTTACCGAATAACCGAGCGGGCCACGTCGTCTTGACGGTGACTCATTAGATGTAACGATCGGCAAGCGTATCCGTAGCCTGTATCAGGACGTCAACAATCGCCGGATCGGCGGCACTATGGCCAGCCAGCACGATATGCAAGCCGGCTTCCGGCCAGGCCCCGGCCAGGTCACAGGCATTCTTCACCGGGCAGATGATGTCGTAGCGCCCGTGCACGATGGTCGCCGGAATGTGGCGGACGCGTTCGATATCGCGCAGCAGCTGGTCGGCCTCCAAAAAAACGCCGTGACGGAAATAGTGAACCTCGACGCGCGCCACGCTTATCGCCACTTGCGGATCCTCGAAACTTCCGGGTTCTTCCGGATCGTGTACCAGCGTGGTGCTGCCGCCTTCCCAGTAGCCCCAGGCCTGGGCGGCAGCCAGGCGCACGGCCTCGTCGTCGCTATCCAGACGACGCCAGTAAGCCTCAACCATGTTGCCGCGTTCTTCCACGGGGATATGCGCCAGAAAGTGGGCCCAACGCTCCGGAAAGATCCATGAGGCGCCGCCATCGAGCTCGTTGAACCAGCGCACTTCGGCGGGCCGGCCAAGGAAGATGCCACGTAGCACCAGTCCAAGCACCCGTTCGGGATGCTTCTGCGCATAGGCGAGTGCGAGCGTCGAACCCCAGGAGCCGCCGAAGACTACCCAGCGCTCGACACCGCAGTGCTCGCGGATCGCTTCGATGTCTTCGACCAGATGCCATGTCGTGTTGTTGCGCAAGTCCGCATGCGGCGTGGACTTGCCGGCGCCGCGTTGATCGAACAGCACGATGCGAAAGCGCTGCGGATCGAAGAAGCGACGATGATAAGTCGATAGGCCCGCACCAGGGCCGCCATGCAGAAAGACCACGGGCAAGCCGTCCGGGTTGCCGCACTCTTCCACATACAATTCATGGATATCGTCGACGGCCAGTCGATAGGTCAGGTACGGTTCGATCTCCGGATACAGTTCGCGCACGGTATGTCTACCCTTGGGTTTACGCCAGCATAACCATGCCATGGCGGAACTTGGAAGCGCCCGGCGGCCCCCTTCCTCACGAAGCTTCGTGATGGTTAGACCCGACTCGGCTTAAGACACTTTCCCGGCGCGTCAACGGACGCCGTTGAGGGGAAACGACAGGTATGAGTCCACCAGGCCCGATAGCTCGGGCGCTCGCCGTCACACATGCGTTCTGGACGCTCGCCAACGATGTAGTCATTGGCGGCGAACTGCCCAAGGCCACCGCCGAGACGATGTCGATGGCCGCAAAAGATGTTTCCTCGGACCTTTCCGCGTTGCTGCGCGACGATCGCCAGAGAACATCAACGCAAACACTCAAGATGATCAGGCACGCGCAAGTCGACCTGGAAGCGCTTGGCGACCTGGCCTGTCTCGCGCTGCGCTACGACCTGACGCCCAAAAATGCGGTGCACCTCGCGCTTGCGCTGCGCTTTACGGCCGAGAGAATCTTGGACGCACTCAAGCTTCTGGAAAACGATACCGCTGGCTAAGTCTTTCGAAGCATCCACTCCCCTATGGGAACCTCGATAAAATCGGCCTCAAATGTTCACTTGCCCACGCGCGCGGCAAGATGCGCTGGATATCGATCGCCCTGCACCTGGATCAGGGCCAGGGCGTCATCGATCTGGCGCAGTTCGTCGTTATGCAGTTCGACGGCGGCGGCACCGATGTTTTCCTGCAGGCGATGACGCTTGGTAGTGCCCGGAATTGGTGCGATCCACGGCTTCTGTGCCAGCAGCCACGCCAGTGCGATCTGTGCTTGCGTGGCCTGTTTGCTCGCCGCGATCTCGCCTAGCAGATCGACCAGCACCTGGTTCGCTTGGCGCGCCTCGGGCGAAAACCGGGGCACCAGGTTGCGGAAGTCATCCTTGGCAAACGCCGTGGTCGCATCGATCTTGCCGGTGAGAAAGCCCTTGCCGAGCGGACTGAACGGCACGAAGCCAATACCCAAGGCTTCGCAAGTCGGCAGCACTTCCTTCTCGGGCTCACGCCACCACAGCGAATACTCACTTTGCAGCGCTGCGACAGGCTGCACCGCATGCGCCCGACGAATCGACTGCACCCCCGCCTCCGACAGCCCGAAGTGCTTGACCTTACCTTCCGCGATCAGCTCCTTGACGGTGCCGGCCACGTCTTCCATGGGCACCTGGGGATCGACGCGATGCTGGTAGAACAGATCGATGCGATCGGTCCGGAGTCGTTTCAGCGAGGCTTCGGCGACGGCCCGGATGCGTTCGGGGCGGCTGTCCATGCCGGCCTGCGCATTGCCGTTTTCGAAGCCGAATTTCGTGGCGATCACGACCTGGTCACGCATCGGGGCCAGCGCCTCCCCCACCAACTCCTCATTGGTGAATGGGCCATAGGCCTCGGCCGTGTCGAAGAAGGTCACGCCAGCCTCGAACGCCTCACGCAGCAACCCGATAGCCTCTTGCTTGCCCAGGCCAGGGCCGTAGGCAAAATTAAGGCCCATGCAGCCGAAGCCGATGGCCGAGACGGTGAGGCCGCTATGGCCAAGAGTGCGCGTTTGCATGCTTTGCTCCTGCGAGAAATCGGGATGAGTGGAAGTCTGCGCGAAGCCGTTTGATTTGATTAGTCCTCGCAATACGAATGCTTTTATGATTCCAGCTCATTAATGACCCTGGTTCGCCCATGACTCGCGAGAACTACAACGACTTGTTGGCGTTCCTGGCGGTCGCGCGCGAGCGGAGCTTCACCCGCGCGGCCGCGCAACTCGGTGTGTCCCAATCCGCACTCAGTCATACCATTCGGGGCCTGGAAGCCCGGCTTGGCCTGCGCTTGCTCACCCGTACGACCCGCAAGGTCGCCCCCACCGAGGCGGGCGAACGCCTCTTCAGGGAGCTGTCGCCCAATTTCGAGGAGATCGATGCGGCGGTCGCGAGCCTGAGCGAGCTGCGTGACAAGCCCCGGGGCACGCTACGCATCACCACCGCCGAGCACGCCGCCACGACCATCCTGTGGCCGGCACTGCGCAAACTGTTGCCGAACTACCCGGACATCAAGGTGGAGGTGATCAGCGACTCCGCCATGACCGACATCGTCGCCGAACGTTTCGACGCGGGCATCCGCTTGGGCGAGCAAGTGGCCAAGGACATGATCGCCGTGCCGATCGGTCCGGCCATGCGAATGGCTGTCGTCGGTGCGCCCAGCTATCTCGCCTCGCATCCACTTGTGCATTCGCCGCGCGACCTCACCGGGCACGACTGCATCAACATCCGCTTCCTCACCCACGGCGGGCTCTACGCATGGGAGTTCGAGCAGGACGGTCACGTCCTGAATGTGCGTGTGGATGGGCGCCTGGCCTTCAACAACATCCGTCAGATCCATACGGCTGCATTGGATGGTTTCGGCCTGGCCTATCTGCCGGAGGACATGGTGCTGGCGGACGTCGCCGGCGGAAGGTTGCGGCGCCTGCTGGCCGACTGGTGTCCATCGTTTCCGGGCTATCACCTTTACTACCCGAGTCGGCGCCAACCCTCGCCCGCTTTTTCGGTGTTGGTGGACGCGCTGCGCTACCGCTGAAACCCTCGCACGGGACCTTGGCCGAGAGGTGAGCCATCGAACTCGGCGCGTCCGTTATCGGCAAGTGCGAGTCGCGCGCAGAAACTCACGGCGTCGATGCATCGACGACTTCGATGGTCGTGACGAAACTCACCCAACGATCGCTGCGCTTGTCCGTGGGAACGATCAGCCTGAAGGGGCTGTCCGGTGCAAGCGGTTTGCCGTCTCTCGAGTCCGCCAAGATCACTTGGGTATTGCCAAAATCGGGGTGAAGCTCGGCCGCGCTGAACACGACTTGATGACCGTCCGCCGCGGTGACACGGATGAGTCGCGCCAGGGCACGTCCGGTTAGCGCATCACCCGACGCCACGCACGTGCGGCTCACAATGTATTCAAGCGTCACGCCTTGCCAGGTGCTCGGCTGCTCGTCTTGCGCAGCGGCTTTCACGCTTGCCCGCGGCATGGTTGCCAACGCCGCTTGATCGAGCAGATCCGCCGGCTTGCCATCCAGCACCAACTTGATCGTCGGATGATCAGCCGGGCGCGACGCCGGCTCCGCCGCATACGCTGACAGCGCGAGGCAAAACAGGCAGCTGGAAATTAAGCGAAATCGCATGGCCTGGCCTTCCTTCGGCACGGCGCGAGCTTTACTTCAACGCGCCATAGGCGTCTTTCACGCTAACCACTATGCAACGACAGCTTACGCTGGTCGTGTGCCACAGGCGCTGTGAATCTTCTTGATGACGGTTCTGGGTCGAAAGCACCTTGCCGCCCAGACGCTTCCCGCGCCACGAGACACCAACGCATGCGCATAAAGGGTTTGCGCGCCGTTGAATAATCCTCGGGCGAGGTGCGCTACAAGATCGCTATCCGGCAGGCTGCCAGAAGCAAAACCGTGGCGGCGCATGGCCCGTGCGCCATCGTCCACGCGCAGCCTGCCGGTTACTGGCCTCGGCGCGACTCAGGCTGCGTTGCGGTAACGCGCCGCCGCCTGGCTCTGCCTGAAATTCGGCAACATGGCCTGCCGGGCGGCTTCGAGGGTGTTCCACTGTTGCACGTCGGGGAGCGGCGGGATGGTGACCGTCTCCTGGCGATCGAAACCCATCAGCGCCGCATCGACCAGGTCCTCGACCTCCATGACTGCCGGCAATTCGTTCACATCCTTTCCCGCGTGCGCCCAGATCTCGGTGCGGGTCGCCGAGGGCAGCACCGCCTGCACGTAGATCCCTTTGGGACCAAGCTCGAGGTGAAGACCCTGAGTGAGGAAGAGTACGAAGGCCTTGGTTGCGCCATAGACGGTCAGCCCGAGCTCCGGAGCGAGCCCAACGACCGAGCCGACATTGATGATCGCGCCCTCGCCCGCCGCGACGAAGCGCGGTGTCACGGCGCTCGCCAACCTCGCCAATGCGGTGATGTTGAGGCTGATGAGGCCGCTCACGGCCTCCGGGCTCTGATCGACGAAGCCGCCTGGAATGGTGGTACCTGCATTGTTCACCAGGATGCCGATGCGGTCGTCCTCGCGCAGCCGCGCCTCCACCTTGGCCAGGTCATGCACGTCGGTAAGATCGCCCTGCAGCACGTCGACCGCGACGCCCGTCTCGCGACGCAGTCGCTCGGCCAATGCATTCATGCGGTTGAGGTCGCGAGCGACCAGTACAAGGTCATGCCCGCGCTTGGCGAAGCGGTCGGCGTAGCTGGCGCCAATGCCGGTGGAGGCGCCGGTAATCAAAACGGAGGGCTTGCGTGCCATGGGTTGATCCTCTGCTGACGAATTATTCATGATCGATATCATGAAAATAATCATGATGACAATCATGTATAATTTCAAGAGGTCAACGGAGGTCGAGATGAAAGTCAGTCGTGAGCAGGTCGCCGAGAAGCGCCAAAGGATTCTTGATGTAGCCAGCCGGCTCTTTAGGGCCAAGGGGTTTGAGGCCGTCACGGTGGCCGAGGTCATGCTGGCCGGGGGACTCACCCACGGCGGCTTTTACGGCTACTTCAAGTCCAAGGATGAACTGATCGCCGAGACCCTGACGCACGCCCTTGCTGCCGGAGCCGAGAAAGAGCTTGATCTGGCCGAATTTGTCGCACGCTACCTATCGCAGCAGCATTGCAACGATCTGGAGGGTGGGTGTGCTACGGCAGGACTTGCCGCCGAGACCATCCGCCAATCGCCCCAGGCGCGCGCGGCGATGACCGTGGGACTCCGACAGCAGATTGAGCGCCTGACCCAGCGCACGCCGGGTTCGGATTTGCCCGAAAAACGCCAGCAGGCCATCGGTAGCTGGGCGGCCATGGTCGGCGCATTGATTCTGGCGCGGCTGAGTGATGACCCAAAACTTTCCGATGAACTGTTGACGGAAACCCGCGCCTGGATTGCAGCCGCGGCCGCGTGGCAAATCCCCAGTCACTCATTCCTTCGACGCAAGGCGCAAAAGCGCCCAGCGTAGATCTGCGGCGACGATACCTCGTTGAGGCCTGGCTAGTGGGTCCGGCCTACTTCCGCTTTCTCAGCGGGTCGAGCAGCGACTTCAGGCCGTTGTGATCGAGCTCAAGCGCCAAGGCCAGCAAGTTGCCCAGGTCGCCCTGTGGAAAGCCCTTGCGGGCATACCAGGCGAGATAGGCGCCCGGCAGGTCGGCGATCAGGCGGCCCTGGTACTTGCCATAAGGCATGGTGATAGTCACCAGTCGCTGCAGGTCTTCTGCTTTCATTTGGCGAATAACCGCGAACGGTCCGCGAACGCCTTGAACTCCAGGGCATTACCGCAGGGGTCGAGCAGAAACATGGTGGCCTGCTCGCCGGGCTGTCCTTGGAAACGAATATGCGGGGCGACGACGAAGCGCGTGCCCTTGGCTTCCAGCCGTTCTGCCAATGCCTGCCAATCACCCATCGACAACACCACTCCGAAGTGGCGAACCGGCACATCGTCGCCGTCCACGTCGTGCGCGGCGACGGCGCGCGCTTCATCAGGCGCGAGATGCGCCACGATCTGGTGTCCGTAGAAATCGAAGTCCACCCAGCTTTCGCTGGATCGGCCTTCCGGACAACCCAGCAGTTCGCCATAGAACGCACGCGCGTTCGTCAGCGAGGTCACCGGAAAGGCGAGATGAAACGGCGGCAGGTCGATCATGTCTGGGCTCGGCTGTAAGGGCACGCTTTATTACCATCCCTGGGCGTTTTTACAAACTTCGTAGCGAGGCGGCCCGAGCTGCCGATGTCCACTGTCGAACGCGGCCGGGCTGCCATTCAAGGTCAGTGCTGCCTTTTTTGGATAAGCCAGTACTGTCCGGTTAATCAGAGAATAAAATCAATTGGTTAGCCGACTCGTCCGGTTGAATGTGTAGAGACGACGGCCGCAAGGCGCCTTCCAGCGGGGTTTGCTCGAAAAGCGTCACGCTCAAAATCTGTAGAAGTTCGTAGAGCGAGGCGGAGAGCTGCAGGCGTTTGCGCAGGATGGCGATCAGCACGTACACCGCCACGGCGATCCAGATCTGGGTCTTGACAGCGTTGGACGAGGTGCCAAAGAAGGTCTTGATGTGCAGGTGCTGCTTGATCCACTTGAAGAAGATTTCAATCTGCCAGCGATAGCGATACAACGCGCCGACCGTCGTCGCGGGCAGTGCGAAGTGATTGGTCAGCAAGACGATGGATTGGCCGTCATCGGGATCGCGCACGCGCACACGGCGCAATGGACAAGGGTATTTGTCGCGAGCGATATCGCGCGCCAGCATGACCGTCTGATCGCAGCCGATCAGCGTGGGATCGTTCACCAGGTGGGAATAGCGCCGGTAGACGCGAAGGTTCTTCTTGGTGCGCATCAGGAAGAACGCTCCTTCGCAATGGAAGCGATACAAGCGTTCGAAGTCGAGGTAAGCACGATCCATCAGGTAGATGGCCCCGGGCTCGGGCGTGACATCGTCAAGCAGGTGGACGTCGTGCCGGCGGGCCTCGGAAAAATGGATCATCGTGGGGATCGCGCCGCGAATATCGAGCATCGTATGCAGCTTGATGCCGCCCTTGCCGGGGTGCATGGCGCGCGCCCACGGAAACACCGATAGACACAATTCGATCGTGGTTGAGTCGAGCGCATAGGTGGTATGCGCCAGATCGATGGCGAGCGGCTCGTTGACGTAGAGGCGTCGCGCCGTGGCGATAAGGCTCTGCGCGAACTCGGCATAGATGCGCCAGTCGCGCTGCTCATTGGCGTCGGCCAAGGTACTGCGTGCGACGCGTCCGCGAATGCCCAGGTGATACAGCTTGGCCTGGTGAGCGCGCAAACAAATCTCCAGATCGCGCAGGCTCTCCCGTCCGGTGAGCTGGGCGAAGGCCATGCACAGGAACTGATCGAGGCAAGTAAAGCGCTTCACGTAGCGATTGCCGTCGAACTTGGCGACGAGGCGCCGAAACGTATGCATCGGTAGATGCTGCATGAGTTGCGTAAAGACGAACTGGCCTTCGTGCATGACAACGCCCCTCCACAGAGACGCCGCCAGCCTGAGGCTACTGCGCTGAAATCGCTAACACCCGAAAATCGACGCTTAATTACGTCACATCAATGACTTGCACGGGATGATCCGCACTTTCCCCGGACAGTACTGGGATAAGCGAATCGAGCAGCTGAGATCCTCACCGCACGTGCCCTGGCCCGGCTCGATCGGCAGGGCGTCGTTGAGATAGCCCTCGCAACCTATCCCTAACCTGATCGATGGTGGGGGCTTCACGTTCACCCGCGCCTCTTAAAAGCCGAATATCTACCCCGGGTTGCGCATTCAAGCGGCCGTTGCAACACACCTCCTGCTCACGCAGTCTATGAGTGTTGCGACGACAGCATGAGTCCGCCGTCAAAACGGCGCCAGTTTCGTTATGCTGCGAATGCGGTGTCGGGTTTACTCCCGGGTTCGAGGGAAATGAACCCGACCCTGTTCTGGTTTTGATGCGAAAGCCCGGGAGCCTAGTGATCCAAGTGAACTGCAACGTGAGCGATGGGCTTTGTGCACGCCATGGATGAACGCAAGTCGGATTCCCGTCAGGCGGCTAACGTCTTCATTGCTTTGCTCACCCTGCTCACGCTGGCTGTCCTGTATGCGCCACGCTTCCAGCCTCCCGCGACAGGGCCCAAAGTTACCCCTTCGACGCGGCCGATCGTACCCAGCGTCAACCTGTGGCTGAGCACGGCAGATCGCCGACTGAAGCTGGTACAGCAACCCGACATTGCGTTGAGCGCCCGCGGCTCGTTGCCCGTCGATGTGACCATCGACGTCCACACGAAATATCAAACCATGGTCGGTTTCGGGGCGGCGATGACGGACTCATCGGCGTGGTTGCTGCAGAACAACCTAAATGAGCGGCAGCGCAGTGCCTTGTTGCAGGAGCTGTATGGCCCACCGCCCAGCCTCAACCTGAACATGATGCGCCTGACCATTGGCGCCTCGGATTTCTCGTTGGAGCCTTATACCCTGGATGATGTTCCCTTCGGCCAGGTCGACCCGCAATTGCTGCATTTCAATGTCACGTCCAATTTGCGCGACGTGATACCGACAGTGCGCGAGGTCCTTGCCATCGATCCGGAACTGCGCATCATCGCGTCGCCATGGAGCGCGCCGGCGTGGATGAAGACCAGTGAAAACCTGATTGGCGGGGAGTTGCTGGAGCAGTACGAAAGTACGTACGCGGACTATCTGGTCAAGTACCTCGACGCTTACCGCGGCTATGGCATCCCCATTTTCGCATTGACTTTGCAAAACGAGCCCGGCTTCATACCGATCACCTATCCGGGCATGGAAATGCCTGCAGCTACGCGGGCGCGCATCGTCGCGCAATACCTCGGCCCGAAGCTGGCAAACCGCAGGCCGAAAACACGGCTCCTGGAATGGGATCACAACTGGAGCCATCCTGAGCAGCCGTTGGATGTGTTGGCCAGTCCGGATGCTGCGCGTTATGTCGATGGCGTTGCCTGGCATTGCTACGAAGGCAGCCCCTATGCGGAGGGCCGCATACATCGAGTGTATGCGCAAAAGGATGCCTACATCACCGAGTGTTCCGGGGGCGATTGGGCGTCGAGCATAAACGGCGAGCTGCTGTGGTTTTCGCGGGACCTGCTAATCGCCGGGATCAGGCAGTGGGCTCGCGGCGTCGTGTACTGGAACCTGGCGCTCGACGAAAATCACGGCCCGCATTTCGGCGGGTGCGCCGCCTGCAAGGGCGTGATCACGATCGACTCGCACACGGGGGCGGTCAGTCGCAACGACGAGTACTACGCGTTGGCGCACTTCAGTAAGTTTGTCTTGCCCGACGCCGTCCGGGTGGGATCCACAGCTACCGACAAGGGCATCGACAATGTGGCATTCCAAAATGCCTCCGACGGATCGATCGTTCTGGTGATGGTGAACAGCAATGCAGATGCTCGCCACGTTTCGGTGGCGGAGGGCAAGACCCGTTTCGACTACACGATGCCGCCGAAAAGCGTGGCGACCTTCGTATGGAACCCGGACCAAGCGGGCGCATGGATGCGACGCATCCGCTCGTGGTGGAAAAAGAGCCGGTAGCGGGACCTGCGGGGGCGCAAAACCATCTAGTCAAGAGCTTCCAGGAAGCGCTTCGCCAAGGATTGACGTTGATCAGGGATGCGCCCGATTGGCCGGGACTTGCTCATCATTGAATGGCAGCGCGTGGGCTTTCCGCTTTGGGTTGCTGACGAATGCGGCTCACCGACAGACCGGCTAGCCGCAGGATCCGCCGCGCGCGAACGGTCATACCTCAAGGGAACAGCGAGAGCTCGCCTTCAATTTCCACCGGGATGTTGAACGGCAGCTCCGCCATGCCAACGGCGCTGCGGGTATGGGCTCCGCGCTCAGCTCCGTACAGGTCAAGCATGAGGTCCGAGAATCCATTGATGACTTGCGGCTGCTGAGTGAATCCGGGCGCAGAGTTGACCATCCCAAAGATACGGTGCCAGCGATGCACCCGATCCAGGTCGCCGATGCTGCGCTTGAGACTGGCGAGCATGGAGAGCGCGACCAGTCGCGCTGCCTGGTAGCCCTCACTGACCGATAGTTCCGCGCCAACCTTGCCAAAAGGTCCTGCCATTAATCCATCTTCCCCCTGAGGTCCGTGGCCAGAGATGAGTACTCTTGTGCCGCACACTTGGACGAACTCGAAGGGCAGGTTCAGTCCGGCAGGTATCGTGAAAGGAGGCGGCAGCGTCAATCCCATGGCTGCCAGACGGGCGTCGATCTCGCTCATAGGTTCTTCCTGATCACACAAGATTCGTTGGCGACAGGCCTAGGGATGCTCTGGGCCGAAGGCAGCCATTCTAAGCCAGCGCAGCGAACGTGCGGACGCCAAGCTTCGCGGCTGCATGGGAGCCTGTTCAAGGGCTCTGTGGCGGCCACAAGCCCCGTCCCAGCCACACCTGGTGCGGCGGGTGCACGCGCATCATCTGCGTTTCGCCACGTCTTCCACGCTTAGAGTGCCCTGCTGCCCGCCGAAGTGATGAACGACGTAGTTCGACAAGGCGGCAATTTCGGCGTCTGAATACGCGCGACCGAACGACGGCATGAAGACATGTTGAGCGCCCACACGCAGCTGAGAGCCATGCAGGATCACCTGGGTAAGGTTGGTCGCATGAGGATCTCTGACGGAGCGTAGTCCAGCGAGTGAGGCATAGTCGGTTTGCCGGCCCTGCCCGTTGTCGAGATGGCACCCCGCGCAAGCACCCACAAACAATTGTTCGCCGAGGCCGGTTGCGCCTTTCGCCGATCCGCTGCCCGTGGCCGTTACCGCCGGAAGTGCGATGCCGCCCTGCTGCGGCTTTACTTCGCGCAGGTAGGCAACGAGGGCGGATATGTCCTCCGGCGTCAGGTATTGCAGGCTGTTTTCGATCACTTCGCCCATGGGGCCGGAAGCGGTGCCGCGCCCTGCTGCGTGCCCCTTGGCCAGGTAGTCGGCCAGCTCCTGGTCACTCCATGCACCGATACCGTGATCCTTGTCCGAGGTTATGTTGTAGGCGGTCCAGCCCTGCAACTCGGCACCCGCAAGGTCCTCGCCGGTCTTTAGCGCAAAGGCGCTGTTTCTTGGCGTGTGGCATTCGGCGCAATGACCAAGCGCAGTGGCCAGGTAGGCGCCGCGATTCCAAGCTTCGGACTTGCCTTGCTCCGGCACAAAACGCTGCTTCTTGAGGAACAACGCATTCCAGAAGCCAACCGCCCAGCGGTGGTTGTAAGGGAATGAAAGGTCGTTGCTCCGCGCCGGCGCGTGAACCGTGGGAAGGCTGAACAAATAGGCCTTGATGGCCAGAATGTCCTCGCGACTGAGCGCCGTGTAAGACGTGTAAGGAAAGGCGGGATACAGGGGCCTGCCTTGCTTGTTCACGCCCGCATGCAAGGCACGCACGAAATCGTCGTCGCTCCAGGTGCCAATGCCCGTCTCTTTATCCGCGGTGATGTTGGTGGAATAGAGGGTTCCCATAGGCAGCTTGAAGGCCACGCCACCGGCGTAGGCCTGGCCGCCAGGCGCCGTGTGGCATGCCGCGCAATCGGCTGCGCGCGCGAGGTATTCACCGCGCGCCAGCGGGTCGGTGATGCTGGCCGGGGCACCGGCGCTGGCTGGCTGAAGCGCCTGATCGTTCCCGCCGTTGCGCACGGTGAGCAAGGCATAGGCAACGAAACCGAGCACACCCAGCAGGATCACGATGACGAGCACACCGATGAGGCGACCGATCTTCATACAAGCATCCTCGCAACCGAGGCAATATCGCCGGGAATATCCGATGGCGTCGCTGCAGACAAGGTGGCCTTGAGCGCGTTGTTGTCCGCAACCAGCGCCGACGTGTCGATCGGCAACGTCCTTACGCGCACGCCGGTCGCCGCAAAGACAGCATTCAACAAGCTTGGCATGGACATGACGGTGGCGGTTTCGCCGATACCACCCGGCTGCTCCTTGCTGGGGACAATGTGAACCTCCATCGGCGGCGTCTGGTTGAGTCGCATCACACGGTAGTCATTGAAGTTGCGCTGCTCGACCGCGCCTTCCCTCAAGGTGATGCCGCTGTAGAGCGCCGCGCTCCAGCCAAACACCAGTCCGCCCTGGATCTGCGCTTCCACGGTGTTCGGGTTGACCACCATGCCGCAATCGACGGCTGTGACTGCGCGTCGCAGGCTGATCTCGCCTTGCGGCGATACCTCCACGTCCACCACCACGCACAGGTAGCTGCCAAACGGTGCGGCCAGCGCCACGCCGCGCCCGTGTCGCGGCGGCAGCGGGCCCTGCCCCCAAGCCGCTTTCTCCGTCGCCAGCTCCAGCACGGCCAGGGCGCGCGGATGGTCGCCGAGCATGGCTTTTCTATAGGCAACCGGGTCCTTGCCTGCGGCATGCGCAAGCTCATCGACAAAGCTCTCGACGACGAACACGGTATGCGTCGGTCCCACACCGCGCCACCAGCCGACCGCCAGACCGGAGGGCATGTCATGCCGCACCCATTCCACGCGCATGTTCGGCACTTCGTAGGGAAGGTCCGCTGCATTCTCCACCAGGTCCGGATCGAGTCCGTTCTTGCCCATGGCCGAGGGAGCGAAGGTCGCCAACACCGAGGCGCCCGTGGTGCGATGCGTCCACGCCACGGGCTTACCCTGGCCGTCGAGCGTGGCGGAGATCCGGTCGTAATAGGCGGGACGGTAGCGGTCCTGCGCGATGTCTTCCTCGCGGGTCCAGATCACCTTGACGGGATAGTCCACCTGCTTGGCAATGGCGACGGCCTGCTCCACGGAATCCTCGAACAGACGCCGCCCGAAGCCGCCACCCATGTACTGGTTGTGCACCACGATGCGCTCGGCCGGCAGGCCGGTGATCTTCGTAGCCACGTCGACACAGCGCGCAGGCACCTGCGAGCCCACCCAGATTTCGCATGCATCGGGCCGCACATGGACCACCGCGTTGATCGGCTCCATGGTGGCATGCGCGAGCATCGGCAACTGGTAGGTGGCGGAAACCAGCTTGCCGCTGACGCCGTCCACGTGCCCGACATCGCGCGCCACTATGGGCGTGCCATGCTCGGAGGCGTAGGCCATGTCCTTGAACAATTGCTCCGTCGTGAAGCTGCCGTTGGCACCGCGATCCCACTGAATGTCCAGCGCGTCCAGGCCCAGTTTGGCCGCCCAGAAGTGTTCACCGATAACCGCCACGGCATTGTCCAGCTTGACCACCTTGAGCACGCCGGGAACCGCGCGGGCACGCGTATCGTCCACCGCTGCCAGCCGCCCGCCAAACGTCGGGCAGGCCTGCACCGTGGCCACCTTCATGCCCGGTACGCGTATGTCGATGCCGAAGGGCAGGCTCCCATCCACCTTGCCTGGCGTATCCACCCGGCGCAGCGGCTTGCCGATGAGCTGGAAATCGCTTGGGCTTTTGAGTGGCGCCTTGTCGGGAGGCGCCACTTGCGCCGCCGCATCGGCCAGCTCCGCATAGCGCAGCGTGCGACCGCTAGGCGTATGAGTGACGACACCGCGTGCCACCGTGCATTGCGAAGCATCCACCTTCCAACGCTGCGCCGCGGCGCTCACCAGCATGTAGCGCGCGACGGCACCCGCGTTTCGCAGGGTCGACCAGCAATAGCGAATGGTGGTCGAACCACCAGTCGCCTGGTCGCCCAACAGGGGGTTGGAATAGAGCTTGCGATTGGGTGGCGCGTGTTCGACGGTGATCTGGTCGAGTCCCACGTCCAGTTCCTCAGCCAGTAACGTGGCCTGGCCCGTATACGCGCCCTGCCCCATCTCGATGCTCGGCATCACGAGTTGCACGCTGCCATCGTTGCCGACGCGAACGAAGGCGTTGGGCGCAAACAGCGGCTGGCCCTGGTCGATTCGCGTCGTGTCCGCCAGTCCCCAGGCACGCATGGGGCCGCTCAGGCACATGAATGCCACCACCAGACCGCCACGCTTGATCAGCTCGCGGCGGGACGGATTCTGCAGACCATCGTCGTCCTGAACAGGGGTAACGCGAATAGCCATGACTTAGCTCTCGGTCAGTGTCTGATGTCCGTGACCACGTCCCCGCAGCAACGTCGCCAGATCTCAGGCGATGGTCTGCGGCAGGGTGATTTGTCCCGTTGCGGCCTGCTTGATGGCTGCTCGTATGCGAACGTAGGTGCCGCAGCGACACAGGTTGCCGGACATGGCCATATCGATGTCCGCATCCGTCGGTTGCGGCGTCTGCGTGAGCAACGCCGCCGCCGACATGATCTGGCCCGATTGGCAGTAGCCGCATTGCGCCACTTCGATGCCGAGCCACGCTTGCTGCACACGTTTACCGACATCCGTGGCGCCGATGCCTTCGATGGTCGTGATCTGCTTGTTTACCGCACTGCTCACCGGCAACACGCAGGAGCGAACCGGCTGGCCGTCCAGATGCACGGTGCACGCGCCGCACTGCGCAATACCGCATCCGAACTTGGTGCCGGTCAGGCCAATGACATCACGCATCACCCACAGCAGTGGCATGTCATCGGGAACATCCACCTGCGATTCCTGACCATTGATAGAAAGGACGATCATGCGGATCTCCCTGCGAGGTTGCGTCGTCGCGGCTCGCCCGGACCGTGAATCCGTGAACCGAGGCGTTGCGTCATTGGCGTTCTGTCATCACCGCGTGGGATGCCCCGCGCTGGGGGGTGAAAACAGTCTGAAATCTTCCTCCAGCGGAAAGAAAAGACAAGTGAAGACGTGGCTGCCGCTCAGCCGATGGCGCCCGATGAGCCCATCCTGGGCTCGATCGACACCGCCAGCTGCCGCTGGCATTGGCCGGCCTTTATGACCGAACATGACAGCCGGACCCTCCTTGGCCTCGAATCATGAACGTCGCCCAAGAGTTCGACCCGCTTTACCGCGCGGCCCGGGCACTAACCCTGGGGCCGGGTCGGGAAGGTGCGGCGCTGGTCACCATCACGCAGACGCGCGGATCCACCTTCCGCCGCGCCGGCGCGAGCATGCTGGTGCTGCGCGACGGACGCATGGTGTGCGAGTTGTCCGGTGGATGTCCGCAGCGGGACATCGCGCTTCGCGCGCAACGGGTTATCGACTGTGGGCAACCGGCGCTCGTGGAGTACGGTCGCCATGCAAACCTCGACGTCATGCTTGAAACCGGCTGCGGCGGCGAGTTGGAAGTACTCATCGAGCCGCTGCGAGAGCCGCGTGACCTGGCCTTCCTTGAAACGATCGCGCACCTGCATGCGCGGCGCGTCGCCGGTGCCATGGCCACCGTTTATGCGGTGGAAGGCCAGGCACTCGCTCCCCGCCCGCTTCGACTGCTGCAGGGCGATGGCGTCCAGTGGAGCAATATCGAAGACCCGTCCTTTCGCGATCGAATCGCTGCTGAGCTGCTCCCGATCCGTGCGACACCAGCAAACGCGGCGGCCACGCGGCATGTGGTGACGAACGGAAAACGCTACGACGTCCTCGTCGAATCGCAGCGCCCGCTGCACGCACTGGTCATCGTTGGTGACGGTGCCAGCGCGCGATCGCTCGCCGAATTGTCGGTGCGACTGGGCTGGCAAACCACGCTGGTCGACTACACCCAGGAGACCGCCGATGAGGCCGACGGCATTCGGCACATCAACGCTTCGCCGCGGGCACTCGCGGTGCAAGTAGTGCTGGACAGTGCGACGTCTGCCGTCGTGATGACGCACCGCCTGGAGCGCGATCTGGCCTACCTCGAGGCCCTGCTGGAAACGCCGGTCGGCTACCTGGGCGTGATTGGATCGCGTCAGCGAACTGCACGTGTGCGAGAGGCTTTTCCCCAGGCACAGGCGCGACTGCATGCGCCCGCAGGGCTGGACGTCGGATCGGAGACGCCGCATGAAATTGCCCTGGCGGTCGCCGCCGAAATTCTGGCCGTGCGCAACGGCAGAGACGGCGGGCCACTATCCCACTCGCAAACCCCGATACATCCATGAACCGCCATGGGCAACGCGTAGCCGCCGTGTTGCTCGCCGCAGGCAACGCCAGCCGATTCGGAGCGGCCAAGCAGACCCTGCCCATCGACGGCATTCCCATGGTGCGCCGTGCTGCCATGGCTGCGCTCGACGCCGGTCTCACACCGGTGGTCGTGGTGACCGGCGCCTATGCAGACACGGTCCAGCCATGCCTCGCCGGCTTGCCGGTGCAACTCACCGAGAACCCCGACTGGACATCTGGCATGGGTAGTTCTCTGGGACTTGGCGTCAGAACCGCCATGACGATGGGAGCCATGCCGCACGCGCTCCTGGTGCTGCTGGCGGACCAGCCAGGCATCAGGGCCGCGGACCTGAAACGCTTGGTCGAAGCACACACCACTGCACCCGGGCGCATCCAGGCCGCGCACTGCGAAGGCCACCTTGGACCGCCTTGCCTGTTCCCTCGGGCCTACTTCGACGAGCTGGCCTCGCTACGAGGACCCAACGGCGCCCGACGATTGCTCCAACACTATAGCGACCGCGTTGATCGTCACGAGCTTCCGTCAGCTGCCTTCGACATCGATACACCTGCCGATCATGCAGCGTGGCTCGCCCATCAGGGAATCGATTGAGGACGACTAGTGGTGTCCCGCGTCATTCATCCCCTCCAACGCCGGAACTTTCTGGCGTTGTGACGACGTCTTGCCACCCCAGCGACCTTACATCCAGGTGCGACGCGCCGCGCCCATAACGCGGCACGCCGCGGGGCGACCATAGGACTCGTGAAGTCACCTGCTGTCCATGCCTAAGCGTCTCGGCGTATGGCCGGAGGAAGCAGAACGCGGCAAACCGATTCCCCGTGCACACCGAAATGAATGGCCAAACGCTGGAACGAACCGCGACGCCCCCCGGAAGGAGCCTGACGAACCACATCACCCTCGGACCTCGGAGAGACGAAATCGCCAATGGCCGCATCGACGCGGCCAAGGCTTATGTCGTCGAGCGCGTGACGGCTGGGTCGGCCTGCCACGACGAAATATCACACGAAAAACGCGTCCCTTCCCGGCAATTCCGAAAGAAAGCAGGCACGGGCTTTGGTTGGCGGACGTCGCTGCCATGGTGATGTGCCAGTGAAGTTCGCTAAAGCCTGCGCGGTATTCCAAGTCGAGTGCAAGCGTGGTTCAACGCTTCTGGTAGGGGTGGAAGATGTAGTTTTTTGCCTCTACTTTCACATGGCACTTGTGCCCGCAATCTGAGAGCGCCGCGGGATCGGCCTTGAACGTGTCGGATGCGACCTCGTAGTTGAATAGCGCGTAACCCCATCCGCCGCTTTTCGGGAATCGCTTGCTGTCCTTTTCGATGACGAACGCCTGCGAGAAGACGTCTGGCACATCCACGACGAAGGGGGCCTCCGTGCTCTTCTTCGGCTTCCATTGGAGCTTCACGATCTTGGAGCCATCCGGGAAGGGCTGACCGTTGCCCGGAATGCCTGACTTGTACGCCTTGATCATGATCGGATTGGCGACGATCACCTTGAGCACTTCGTCGGTCCGGGCGGAAGAGACCACCGACCAGTCCTCGTATCCTCGGAAGTCAGCGAACGCGATTCCACCCGGCGATACCAGTGCGTACTTGTCGTTGTTCTTGTCCTGCGCGTAAAGGGCCGCACCGCCCAGGACGGCGAGCAAGCCCGTGGCCACCGCGATCGTGAGCTTTCTATGGCGCTTCATGGCTGATCCTCGCTTAACTGTCGTGGATGAGCTTCATTTTCCGGCGACTTGCTTGCCCACAAGTTCGAAGAAGCTGCGTATCGCAGTACCACTTCGCCTGGTAGGTGCAGTGCATTCGTCGCGCGGCTCGATATCGGCTGTCGAGTGTAGTCAGCACCATTTCATTGCCGCGTGAATTCGTCTTCGCGCACGCAATTGTCCCGCCAAAGCGCTACAACGGCTGATCTCCATTTTGCGAGCCATCGCCGCCTTGGCTTGGACTACTCCCGAGATGACGGCACTTCCAGCCTATGATGGGTGTCAGGGAGCGCCGAAGACCGTGCTCGATCCAGTTCAACACAGGGTTGGCTGTGCTCTATGCGGTAGACCACGGCTCTGCCAGGAGAATGCTTTCATGTCGATAACCCAGGGCGACGAGCTCACATCGATGCGGGCGACCGCCCCGCTCGTACACTGCATCACCAACTACGTTGCCATGAATATGGCTGCCAACGTGCTGCTCGCTGCAGGAGCATCGCCAGCGATGCTGCATGCGGAGGAAGAGGTCGCGGAATTCGCATCCCTTGCCAGCGCGCTGACGATCAACATTGGAACACTTTCCTCACCCTGGTTGGCCGCCATGAAATTGGCGGCAACCAGCGCCAATGCCTCGCGTACGCCATGGGTGCTGGACCCGGTAGCCCATCACGCCACGGCCTTCCGGCGAAGCTCCATCAGCGAGCTCCTTGAGCTGCGCCCCACGATTATCCGTGGCAACGCGTCGGAGATCATTACTTTGAGCGGTGGGCACAGCGAGAGCCGTGGCGTCGACAGTCTGGATACCGTGGCGGCTGCCGAGGATGCTGCCGTACGCGTGGCCAAGCATCGTCGATCCATTGTTGCAGTCACGGGGGCAGCCGACTTCGTGACGGACGGTGACTGCGCCGCCCGTTTGACTGGCGGATCGCCGTTGATGCCACAGATCACCGCGCTGGGTTGCTCGCTGACCTGCATGATCGGCGCCTTTGCGGGAGACCGCCCCGCCCACTTGCTTGGCGCTACCGTTTCAGCCTTGGCTTACTTCAAATTGGCGGGTGAGTTGGCGGGGCAACAGGCTGTAGGTCCTGGATCGTTCTCTTGGCGTTTTCTCGATGCCCTGGCATCCATTGAACAGAGCGATCTGAACGCGTGGATGGAACACGCCGTCGTCACTCTCTAGTGTCGGGAATTCGTTTAGCTGCCCCTCTCGACGGCCAAGTATCGGTCGTCTTCCCCCATGGCATGCATCCCGTTCCTCGGGGCCTGTACCGACGGCACACGCATGCCTGGCCTCTAACGACCGAACCGCCAAACGATAGCCGGCCATGATGGGCTAGCCGCGCATCGGCTCCCGAAGACTTCGTCGTGCGCGTGGCGCCAGGACCATCAGGATCTTGCCAGTGCCAGTCCGACCGAAGCACCGCTGCGCGGGTGCTTTGCGATTTCGTGCGGGTGTATTTCAGCCGTCTCGCCCAGACGTGCGATTCCCTAAGAGGCTCACGCACCCGTAGCCCCCCCTGGTCACCTAGGGGCTTTTCTCGGCGCCATCTTTTTGTACCTTCATGAACAAAAAGCTTGACCAGCATCCTATTGAAGAATATTATTCACATCGGTACAAATATGGCGCATGTGCAATCCGGGCACGCCACAGACAAAGGAAACCACGTTCACGGCGATTCAGTCGCCACCACTATCGGAACTCTTACATATGAACACCGCACGCTTCTCCACGCTTACCGCGCTATCACACAAACGCATCGTCGCCAGGGCCCTGATACTGGCGCTGGGATGGGTCGGCACTCCGTTGCTGGCTGGGCAGACCGTTGACGTGAAAGGACCGGCGCATACCGCGTCGCAGTGCCAGTCGATGCCCGGGTCGCGCAGCGACGACCAGCGTAACGAGTCGGGCAGCCGGATCAACGGCCGCGCCGATTGGGACGTCGACTATCCCTCGCAGCTCGCGCCGCCGGGGCGGAATTCGTCTCGCGATACGGACGCGGTCGCGAGCATGGCAGCGCCGGCTTGCAACGCGGCGGACGAGTGCGCGCCGTATCTTCCGTAGGCTTGATTTCGAATCGCCGTGAGTGACCGGGATAACTGGAGGAGGATCTCGAGATGGGCCCCGTGGCCACGGTGGCGCGCAGGGGTCGTCTTCCGTGATGGCTTGGAACGCGCGCCATCGGGGGCATCGATGTACTCCTGCGGATTTTCACGGAAGAGATGGTATCTGGCTGGCGCATGGCATCCCTCCGCCATCAATGGCAACGACATGGGGCGCGCTGCGGGCGGCCGGAAGATGCGAGCGTGGTTACCTAGGTATCGGTGACACCTTGGTGCAATGGCGGTTGGGCTGCCTGCCGAGTAGGCTCTGGGAGAGGTGGGCGCGTGTCCACGGCGCGCTGTAATCCATAGGCAGCAAGGGTACGCGTGTCATCTTGCGCGCATGGGACGTAAGCGATGCTCGGATGCAGGCTGGCGCGCGGCGAACTGTGCGAGGGTTGTGAGATCGCACGGAAAGGTGCTTTCTCAAACGGCCTGGCGCGAGACGCGCGTCGCATGTAGCAGCGATTTATCGAGGCGCGCCGCCATGGCACTGCTGAGCAAGCTACCGATTGTCCCCGCGAGCTTCTTTGGCATCGTGCTTGGCATCGGAGGGCTGGGTGGCGCCTGGCGCGCGGCGCACCGCGTGTGGCACCTGCCGTCGCTGATCGGCGAGGTGCTGCTGCTGGTCGCGACGCTGGTCTGGCTAATCCTGTTGGCCCTCTATGTGCGTAAGTGGATCTTTGCGCGCGCCGAAGCACTCGGCGAACTCAGCCATCCGGTCCAATGTTGCTTCGTTGGTCTCGCCGGCCTAACGACCATGGTGATCGCGGTGGCGGCGTTGCCGTATTCGCGGGCGGCAGCCCTGGTGCTGTTCGTCGTGGGCTTCATCTATACCGTTGCCTTCGCCGTGTGGCTAACAGGCAGCCTGTGGGAAGGTGGGCGGGACAACGCGCACATCACGGCTGCGCTCTATCTGCCCGTCGTGGGAGGCTCGTTCGTCGCGGCGGCCGCCGCTGCGGCCTTGGGCTACGCTGATTGGGGGCAGCTCGCGTTCGGCGCCGGCGCATTCACCTGGTTGGCCGTCGACGCCATGCTGCTGCACCGCCTCTATGCCTCCGAGACCCTACCGCCCATCATTCGCTCAACCATGGGTATTCAATTGGCACCGCCCACGGTTGGAGCGCTGGCGTATATCAATCTGACCGTTGGTCCGCCGGACATGTTCATTCACGCCATGCTTGCTTATGGCTTGATGCAGGCAGTCGTGCTCATACGCATCCTTCCGTGGATAGCGGCACGGCCTTTTTCGGTGAGCTACTGGGGCTTCACCTTCGGCGTAACGTCTCTGGCAACCGCGCCCTTGCGACTCATCGAGCACGGCGAAACTGGGCCGTTTGCCATCCTGGCGCCGTATTTGTTCATCGGCGGGAATTTGATTGTCCTCCTGATGATCGCGGCGACGGTCCGCTTGCTATGGCAGGGGAAGCTGCTGTCGTCCTAGGGAGTGCGCATGAATGAAGTCTTTGACGAGGAGTTAGCCATGATTTCAGCGATTTTCTTGATCGCGCCCCAGCTTGTCAGAACCGAACACCTGGAAGAAGCGCCGGAGCTTCTTGAGCGCGATGGCGTCACGTTCTCGCTTCGTGGCGGACCACGACAACCGAAGCCGACGGATCGCGCATGGGATTGTGTCGCCGTGTATGCCCCCGACGAGCTGACGGAAGAGGAATTCCAACATCTCTACGAAATCAGTCGGCCCCAGGTACCCGAGTTGAATTTGCGCTATTGAGTGCACGGAACGAACCACACGCAGCTTCGATGCCACCCAATGCCCGTTGAGCACAGCGCGGATTGGCACAGACGCAAGCGACGTCGCGATAGGCGACGTCGCCTTCGCGGTTTCCAGTCGACTCCGGAAGCTGCCACTTGAGGTGAATGACCATGGCCAAGGGCTCTGACTTGCTGGTTGCGTCGCTGGAGAACGAAGGCGTCGATCGCATCTATGGTATTCCCGGCGAGGAGAACCTGGACTTCGTGGAGTCTTTGCGGGCATCGAAAATCGAGCTCGTGCTCACCCGCCATGAACAAGCCGCCGCGTTCATGGCAGCAACCCAAGGTCGACTCACCGGTCATCCTGGCGTGTGCCTATCGACGCTTGGGCCCGGGGCGCTGAACTTCACCACCAGTGCAGCCTATGCGCATCTAGGCGCCATGCCGATGCTGATCATCACCGGGCAAAAGGCCATCAAGAGCGCGCGGCAGGCGCGCTTCCAGATCGTCGACATCGTCGCCGCCATGCGGCCGCTGACGAAAATGACGCGGCAGATCGTCTCTGCGGCATCGATACCTACCCTGGTGCGCGATGCATTTCGCGTGGCCAGCGAAGAGCGACCGGGGCCAGTGCATCTGGAGTTACCGGAAGACATTGCCGTGGAAGAGGCCGAGGTGCGACTCGTGCCGCCGCACCGAATCGACCATCCCATTGCGGCCCCTATGGCCGTAGAGCGAGCGGCTGAGATGATCGCCAAGGCCGCATGCCCCATCATCATGGTCGGTGCCGCGGGTAATCGGCCGCGCCTGGTGGAGCCGCTTTCGGATTTCGTACGTCGGCTGCAAATCCCATTCTTCAACACGCAGATGGGCAAAGGCGCCGTCACGGGCGGTTCGAATCTGTATCTCGGTACGGCTGCGCTCTCTGAACACGATTACATTCACAGCGCGATCAAGCGCGCGGACCTGGTGATCGCGATTGGCCACGATACCGTGGAGAAGCCTCCATTTTTGATGGGGGGAATCACCGGTGGCCCGAAAGTCATCCATATCGGCTACGAGTCCGCCCATGTGGAGCAAGTGTTCTATCCAGACGCCGAGCTGATTGGCGACATAGGCGCCAGCGTGACCGCGCTGGCCGACCGTCTTGCCGGCCGTGTGAATATTGATCCGAACATGCTGACTCTACGGAAGCGCATTCTCGAACGTATCGGCGAGCGAGGCGATTGCGCAGCGTTCCCGCTTGTTCCGCAGCGCATCGTGCGTGATGTCCGTAGTGCCATGCCCGAAGATGGCATCGTGTGCCTGGACAACGGCATGTACAAGATCTGGTTTGCCCGCGGGTATCGCACGTATGTGGCCAATACGCTATTGCTCGACAACGCGTTGGCCACGATGGGCGCAGGCCTTCCTTCTGCGATCGCGGCAAAGGTGCTTTATCCGGAGCGCCGCGTTATGGCGGTCTGCGGGGACGGCGGCTTCATGATGAACAGCCAGGAGTTGGAGACGGCCGTCCGTCTGGGTCTGGATCTGGTGGTGCTTATTATTGAGGACCGTGCCTTTGGCATGATCCGCTGGAAGCAGGCTGCCGATGGTTTTTCCGACTTTGGCATGGGTTTCGGCAACCCCGACTTCGAGCTGTATGCCAAGGCCTACGGTGCGCAAGGGCACCGCATAGGGGCGGCCGATGCACTCTTGCCTACGCTTGAGATGGCGTTCAACGCTGGCGGCGTGCATCTGATCACGGTGCCGGTGGACTACAGCGAAAACACGCGCGTGCTAATCGACGAGCTAGGCAGCATTCCAGAGAACGTCGAGTCGATTTGATTGGCCTCTTGATTGAAAAAAGATCAAACAAGAGGGATCGGCAAACCGTTCCACCACTTGCTGGGTCGCGGCTCGCACCCAAGCCACGTTCAATGCCGCCAGGGCGTTCGAAGAAATAGGCTAGAGGTCGAGTTGTAGATCGCCCACCGGCGACGAGCAGCATATGAGCACCCGCCCTTCTGCCGGCGCCTCCAGAGGCTCCGTCGAGTAAGTCACCCGCCCACCGATCAGTGACGTCTCGCAATTGTGGCAAACGCCAGTACGACACGACCAGCGAACGGGTACATCGCATGCCTCGGCGAGCTCCAATAGGCTGGGGTAGTTGCCATTCCAGTGGACCTCGAGACCACTCCGCACGAATGAGACCACTACCCCCTCAGCGCGTTCGTCTTTCGGCGGGTGCGGGAACGTGGCAGCGAGGGACGTAACGCCAGGTCGAATAGCATCGAGCGTCCCGAACAGCTCCGATGAAATGTTGGCATCGGCGTAGCCGGCGGCGCGGAGACCACTGCGCGCTGCCGACAGGAACGCCGGCGGCCCGCATAAATAGAACTGCGCATCATCAGGGATGTGAAGCACCGCGAGCCTCGCCACGTCCATGCGCCCTTTGACATCAAACTGCGTGCCGAGATGGTCAGTCGCGTTCGGCTGGCTGAAGCCGATCAGTCGCTTGAACTGACTCAGACGTGCAAGCAAGTCATCAACTTCCTCAGCAAACACGTTTTCATCGCCACTTCTGGCGCCGTACACCCAGTAAACCATCCTGGGTATGGCGTCGCGCCGTGCAGCCAGCTCGTGAAGCATGGCCAGGAGAGGGGTAATCCCGATTCCCGCCCCCCAGAAAACCACCGGACGCAGCTCCTCGCTCAGACAGAACGTCCCGCGTGCTGCACTGATGCTCAAAAGGTCGCCGGCGCGCACTTCGTCGTGCAGGTATCGACTTCCTTCGCCGGCGTCTCGCTTTACGGAAAAACGGTATCGTCCCGGCGTGGAGCCATCGGATATCGAGTAACTGCGCATCAACGGCAGACGAGGAGGCGGCGGCGTCATCTTGACCACCACGAACTGTCCACCTCGTGCAGGCGGGAGCGCTTCGCCTTCGGCCGCTTCAACCCTAAACGACCGCACCGAAGCACTTTCGTCATGCGTCGCAACTATCCGCACATCCCGGAAGCCATTCCAGGCGAGCGGTTCGAGGGCCGCGCCGGTGAGGCCGGCGTTGCCCCGCTCTGTCGGCCCCGCAGCAAGCAAGGCGGCGAACGAATGGCGCCAGCCTTCGCTAAGCGCCGGCATCTGAACGGCACGCTCAAGTTCCTCTCGCGGATGGCCGGGCAGATATAACAGGGCATCCACATCTGCCACCGTCATGCCATCACCCGACCGCTCCTTGACGAACTGATCCCCCGCGCCGACCCATCCTTCTTCGATCACTCGGCAGTAGAACCCCGGGCGCTTATGCGAGACAAGCAGAGAAGCCATCTGCGGATTATCCATCCGAATGCCTACCCGATAGCAGGTCACCCGAGGCTGCGTTACTTCGAGGAGTGCGTCTCCGATGCGATAGCGGTCGCCAATACAGACCTCCTGATCGGATAGACCATCAACGGTGAAGTTCTCTCCGAATGCGCCGTAATCCAGCGGGGCGCGTCGCAAATAGGTTTCCCAGTATCGATACGACTCAAGCTGGTAGACCATGACCGCGCGATGTTCGCCGCCATGCCCTGCAAGATCACCCTGGCCATCGCCGTCGATATTCAAGCGTCGGACCATCACACGTCCTGTCACAGGCGTTTTCCATACCGCGGTATGGACCACCTTTCCCTGCCAAAGGATGTCTTTCGGCAGACCGACATTGACCGACAGGAGTATGGCCATGATCCTGACCTCAAGCGCCATCTAGCGCTGTTGGTGTGCAGCGGATACCGTCACTCACGCGCCCGGCATCACCCGCTTGCGGGCATCGCCGGCTACCCGGGGACCAGCGGACAGCACCTCCCACTGCACCGCCGTCCTCGGAGTTGCCGGATCCGCCCGGCACTCATTTCATTTTGCCCGCGGGACAAACCCGGGCAATCCGGTATCGACAACTTGGTTTAATCGGATCCTCGTCGTGATGGCGTGCTGCATCTCCTGCAAGGCGTCTTCCGGCAGCGGCGATATGTCGAAATTCTCCATGATGTGGTCAGGGTTGGTCGACGTGGTCAGGAACGCGGTACCGCGTTGCAGAGCCCAGGCCAGCGCAACTTGCGCAGGCGTCTTACCGACACGCTGCGCGATGTTCGTGATCACCGGATCATTCACCACCCTCGGTTCCATGCCATGGCCCAACGGCGCGAACGCGAGCAGCACGATGCCGTGCTGCTGACAGAACTCGAGCAGCTCCCATTCGGGGAGATATGGGTGGCATTCGACCTGCACCACGGCAGGCTTGATTCGGGCCACCGCGACAATTTCCTTCACTGCGTCAAGGCGCACGTCCGACAAGCCGATATACCTGCACAAGCCTTCGTCCACGAGGCGCTCCATCGCCTGCCACGTCTCCAACAGCGTTACACCGGAGTCATAGATCGGCAGCCCGTCTTCGCCTGTCGGATACTGTTCCTCGCCAGACGCGAAGGCAAAGGGCGTGTGGATCAGATAGCAATCCACATAATCGAGTTGCAGGCGACGGAGGCTCGCTTCGAGGGCAGGCCTGACGCGTTCGGGACGATGATTGTTGTTCCACAACTTCGTGGTGACGAAGAGATCCTTGCGCCAGACCGTTCCTTCCGCGAATGATTCCTGCAAGGCGGACCCGACCACGTCTTCGTTACGGTAGATCTCCGCCGCATCGATATGCCGAAACCCTATCTCTAGCGCCACTTTGATGGCCTTTTTGGCCGCGACGGGATCGGCTATCAACGTACCAAAGCCGAGAGCAGGGATTGCCCCCTTTCCTCCAGCGAGCGGAATGGTCGTGTCACGGAGGGTGTTAGAACGGTGCATGCTTGTACTCCATTGTGGGGCCACCTGTCGCACAAGTGGCGTAATCCGCTGGCGAAGTTCCGCATATCAACGCAGCCAAACGCGATGCTGCATGCGCGAACGGACGTCGACGGCTTCAGATCATTCCATATCGCCAGAGGGAGCTTCGTAGATTAGTCCGCGCGCAGCAGCCACCACGTGAAAACACGGGCCGTTGGAACCACCCCGGCGACGATCGACGCGCGACCTGCTGCTCCATTGCTTTTTCCGGCTGCCGGCCCTGGCCCGCAGAGCGCTCATTTGGAAGTCAGTCGTTCGCCGCGATCCGCTGCAGTTCGCTCGAAGGCTTCGCTCGAATTGCCGCCGAGGGCGACGGAGAGCTGCACCGTGTCGAGGTACTGCGCCGATTTCGCCCGTATCTGGCCGATCAATGCCCGTTGGTAGGCCCCCTGGGCGTCCAGTACCTGGAGCACGCCTGTCTCGCCTGCCCGGTACCCTTCCTGATTCAACCGCAGGCTTGTCGCGGCGGCATTCAAGGCGCGGTCCTGAGCGGCATATTCCTCGCCGTCATGGTTAATAGCCTGCAGCACGTCGGCCACTTGACCCAGCGACTTGACGACCGTCTGTTGGTAGCCGGCAAGGGACGCCCTGTAGCCATCGACGGAGGCGCTACGGTTTGCCTTGAGGGTTCCCCCATGGAAAATCGGCCCTGTGAGCCCAGCGGCGATGCCCCACAGTGTTCCCATCCCAGCGCCTGGACCTACTTGGCTGAGCGACGCCGAGAGCTGTAGGTGAGGGTACATATCGGCCGTGGCTACGCCGATCGCGGCACTCGCTGCATGGAGCTCGGCTTCCGCCTCGAGGATATCCGGCCGTTCGCGAGCAAGCTCGGAAGGCAGGCTAACGGGTAGATGCGCCGGCAGCGCGAAATCGTCGAGATCAAATTCTGGTGCCACCCAGTCGGCAGGGCCTTTACCCGCCAGGACCGACAACGCATGGCGCGCCGTGTCCCGCTGTTGGGCGAGTGGCGGTAGCAGGGTCTCGTCCTGCGCGAGCTGGGTCGTGGCCAGCGCGATATCGACCTGCGTAGCGCTGCCGTACTGGTGCGCGGTGCGGACGAGCTCGAGGTTTTTCTGATCATCGGCGAGCAGCTTCTGAACCGCGTCAATTTGCGCCCGCGCGGCTGCCAGCGAGATAGCCTGGCTGGCAACGTCCCCCGTCACCGTCAGGTAGGCAGCGTCGAAGCGATGCCTCTGAAGATCGGCCAGTGCCGTCCGCTCCTCGACCAGCCGCTTGGTGCCGCCGAAAATGTCGAAGTCGAAGCTCACCGTCGGGCCGACCGCGTAGAAGTTGGACGTCGATGGCGAGCCGGTGCCATCGGACCGCTGGCGACCAGCCTGAGCGCCAAAATCCACCTGCGGCTTCAGCCCACCCGCGGCGGCCGCAATGCCTTCGTCCGCCTGAGCGATCGTTGCATCCGCGGCTTCCAAGTCGAGATTGCCTTCGATCGCCTTCCGCATCACTTGATCAAGCTTCGCGGAACGGAAGGTAGACCACCAGTCGCCATCAATCTGCTTGTCGAAGTCGGCGTGCTGCGTGCCCACCGCCCCGCCACCGCCGGCAAGTTGAGTTTCGGCATCGACATCGTAGTGTTTCGACGCAGACGCCGCCGGTCGCTCGAAGTTGGGGCCCACCATGCATCCTGATAGAAGCACGAGTGAGGACGTAGCCACCATTGCCATCCGAAGCATGCGCTCGGACAGGATCGATCTAGCCAATTTCATTTTGCAGCTCCACGAATGTCAGTGACTGGTACGCGGTTTGCGAAGAAACAGAACAAGCGGACTCACCATCAGCATGGCGATCATCAAGAGCTTGAACTGGCCGATGACCGCGATGATCGCTGCCTGCCCAGTGACCAGTTCATTCATCAAGGCGAGTTGCATTCCCGCAAGGTGGCCAGTCGCATGGGCAACGGCGCCGTAGGGCCTCAAGTTCTTGGCGAGGGCCAGGTGCATACTCTGGGTATTGCTGTAGAAGTAGATCTGCACGATCGCGATGCCTATCGTGCTGCCATATAGCCGCGACAGGTTGAAGAGGACGGTGCCTGTCGAACGGAATTTCGGATCGAGCGTGCTGAAGGCGGCCCTGCTGAGTGCGGGTAGCAGAATGCCGAGGCCGGCGCCCTGAAGCGCGCCTGCGGCGACTACCGGCCACGAATCCATCAACGGCGAATAACCAAGCATCCGCCAGTTGCCGTAGATCACCAGAGCCATGCCGCCCAGCACGAACAGTCGGTTTTCGATCCGCGGCGGCACGCGCCAGGTCAGAATCAACAAGGCCACCAGTGCAGCTCCGCGCGGGATCGTCAAGTAACCGGCCGTGTCGGCCGGATAACCGAGCAGCTCTTCGAGCATTGGCGACGTCAGGGCCAAGGTCGGTAGCAGGACGAAGCCGAACACGAAGAACATCACGGTGGAGAGGCTGAAATTGCGATCTCTCAGTACCGCCGTGTTGAGGAAGTGGTCTTTCCTGGTAAACACATGCACGGCATAGAGGTAGAAGCCGAGCACCGCAGCCATGCCTTCGACCCAAGTCTCGGTCGACGCAAACCACTCCATGCGTTCGCCACGATCCAGCATCATCTGCAGCCCCGCGATGCCGATCGAGAACGTCGCGAATCCAAAAAAATCGAAAGCCGGGCTTTTTTCGGCCTTCTTCTCCTTCAGGCAAAGAGCCATCGTCAGGAAGATGGCGCCGGCGATCGGAAGGCTGAGATAGGAGAGTGAACGCCACCCGTAGTATTCGCTGAGCCAGCCGCCCATGGCCGGACCGCTGACGATCCCGAGCATCGCCGTAACGCTCCACACCGGGCCAATGTGCCCATGTCTCAGGGGCGGCAATTCATCCAACAGAATGGCCATCGATAGCGGAGCAAGCGTGCCGCTCGCGGCGCCCTGAAGGATTCGGGCGAAGACGAACTCCAGCGGCGTCGTCGCCAGCGTGGCGAGGCCCAGCGCGACGGCGAAGATGGCGATGGAAGCCTGAAAAACGGTTTTGCGCCCGAACCTGCCTGCGAGCCAATGTGTCATTGGCATCACGATGGCGCCTCCCGCTATGTACGACGAAAACACCCAACCGATCTCATCATCGGTCATCGACAAAGCGCCTTGGACATGTAGTACCGCCGCGTTCGGGAGCGAGATGTTGTACGCCTGCATGTACGTCGCGAGCAGGCCGGCTGCGATGAGGGCGCGATGCCGCCACACCACCCTGCTCGGGTTAAAGAGGGTGCTCACCGAGTCGCTCCCAGCGCAGGCGCCGCCTGCTGCGTATCGACGCGCACGTTGACGCTGATGCCGGAGTACAGCGGCCACTTGGCATCGACGGCATCCAATTCAAGGCGCACCGGCAGACGCTGCACCACCTTGACCCAATTACCGGTCGCGTTCTCAGGCGGGAGTACCGCGAATTCGGATCCCGTGCCGGGGCTCATACTGACGACGTGAGCCTTGAAGCGATGTCCCGGATAGGCGTCGACATCGATGGTTGCCGCCTGGCCCGGCCGCATATGGGTTAAGCCGCTTTCGCGGAAATTCGCCTCTACCCACACGTCCCGGCTCGACATCATCGAGAACACGGCGGCGCCGCCATTGACGAAATCGCCCACTTGCAGATCGTCGACCTTGGTCACGATGCCGTCATCGGGCGCCACCACGTCGGCATAGGAGAGGTCCAGCCGCGCCCGATCCAACTGCGCTTTAGCCTCGCGAACCGTCGGGTGTTGATTGACGTCGATATCGGGGTCGCCATTCAAACCGGCGATGCTGTTGGCCACCTGTTGTTGGACCGAAGCAATGTGCTGCCGGGCAACCTTCAAATCGGTTTCGGCCTGCTCATAGGAGGAGCGTGATGCGAAATCCGAAGCAAGCAGCGCCTTCTTTCGGTCGAACTCGCGCCCGGTGAAGTCGGCCGAATCCTTGGCTGATTGAAGCTCAGCCAACTGCTGGCGATACGTCGCCTTAAGGCCCTCCACCTGAAGGCGCGCACTGTTTAGCCGCGCCGCTGCCTGCTCGACGGCAATCCGGTAAGGCTCCGGATCGATGCGAAACAGCAACTGGCCTTTGCGGACACGCTGATTGTCCTTCACCGCGACTTCCACCACCTGCCCGGAAACCCGGGCATTGATGGAGTCTTTCGCTGCCCGAACGAAAGCGTCATCGGTCGTTACGTAACGTTCCTCGGCCAGGTATTTCGCCCCACCGCCAACGATCAGCAAGAGCGGCAGCGCGACCATCAGCGGCCAACGCAGCTTCGCCCTGATACTCCGGCGCATCGTCTCGCCTTGATCGCCTGAATCCAGGCCGCTAGCCATCTCATCGAATTGTTTGCGCATCATAAGATCCGAAATCACCGTGGGAATTACGCCGGTACCGGCCATCGTTCGTTGCGTTGCCGCCACCCTCGCAGCCGCTCGCCGGCGGAGCCCGGCACGGACCCACCTGCTTGTCACTCATGCTCGAGCGGCCGCCGCCAGGCAAGCCAGCTATTCACGCCGCCACCCCTCTACGCCTTCGCCGGCGCGTGGTGACGTAACCAGCGTCACGGGCCGCCTTCGCCCGCTTGCTTTTTGTACTGCTACGTATAATATTCTCGCAAAAGCTGGAGGTCAAGTTTTTTATGCGAAACGATACAAAACAAACTGAGGCCGCGAAGAGACCCCGCGGGCGGCCACGCGCCTATGAGCCGGAGGTGGCCCTGCGACAGGCGGCCGACGCCTTCTGGAAGGCCGGCTACTCCGGCACATCGCTGGATGACATCACGGCTGCGACCGGCATGAACCGGCCGAGTCTGCGCGCGGCGTTTGGCGACAAGCACACGATGTATCTCAAGGCACTGGCCGATTATTGGGACCTCAAATTCGCTGTGATGCACGAAGCGCTCGAAGGCGATCGGTCCTTGAAAGACACGTTGATGAGCGTTTATGACGCGGCGCTGGCGATCTATTTCTCTGGCGATGGCCACGCGCGCGGGTGTTTCGTGGTGGGTACGGCCATCACCGAAGCGGTCGACGATCCGGAAATCCAGCGCATCGTCATGGACGGCTTGCGTATGCTCGATGCGGATTTCGAGGCGCGCCTGCGCTTGGCACGCGATGCGGGAGAACTGAAGGAAGACGCTGATCCTGGGGCGCTCGCCGTGCTCGCTTCCGCGACCATGCATACGATTGCCATCCGTGCCCGGGCGGGCGTGCCGCGGAAGGACCTAAGGAAGCTTGCGCGAAAGGCGGTGAGCGTGATCTGCGGATGACCAGTCGGCGGCGGAGAGTACGCTTTGCGTTTGAACGGCTAAGCCTGCATGGGATACGCGCGAATTTGCATAGGGCTCATCGGATGCGTCAGGCGCGTCATGCTTGATTCCCTCCCCGACATCATCGCTCCCCGTTTGGCCGTTCTGTTTTGCGGGATCAACCCCGGAATGATGGCGGCGGCCACGGGGCATCATTTTGCTGGACGCGCGAATCGCTTCTGGCGAGTCATTCATCTCGCCGGCTTCACTGCGCAGGAAATCCTGCCCGAAAACGATCGCCTGATCCTTCAAAGCCACTGTGGCCTGACGTCGGTAGTCAAACGGCCAACGGCGCGGGCGGACCAACTGTCGCCAGATGATTTCATGTCGTCTGCCGCCGAGTTCGAGCAAAAGATTGGCCGCTATGCACCGCGTTTCGTCGCCTTCCTCGGCAAGGCGGCGTACGCCGCGCTATCCGGTCAACGAGAGGTCGCCTGGGGTTTGCAGCCCGCGACCATCAAGCGCTCTGCCATTTGGGTACTACCCAACCCCAGCGGCCGGAATCGCGCGTTTACGCTCGATCAGCTGGTCGAGGCTTACCGTGAACTCTATCTGGCAGCACGTCCGGATCGATCAAAAGCGAACCAGACCAAGCCCGATTAGACGCTTGTTGCCACGGGGCCTGATACGTACCGATTATTCGGCACGCGCCATCGCCACGGCAGGTCTTTTGCCAGTCGGATGCCGACTCGAGGTCCACCCACCAGGCTTTCGGGTGGCGCCATACCGTCATCAACGATGGCGTAGCCATCGCGCGCGCCGGCGAGATCAATGCCATTTTGCGCCCCGGTGATGCCCATGGCTTGGGTTAGGCGAGCCGGCCCACGGCACAGGTCGCGGTGCTTTGTTCCCCAGGGACGCGCCTCGCCCATTCGATCCAGGCCAAGCAAGGGCTCAAGCGCGCGAATAAGCACGCCCTCGCCCGCCGGCCTGCACACGCAATTGCAACACCAGTGCATGCCATAGGTGAAGTAGACATACATATGTCCTGCGGGGCCAAACATAATGGCGTTTCTCGCGGTCTTTCCGCGAAACGTGTGCGCTGCCGGATCAACTGACCCGACATAGGCTTCCACTTCCACGATACGACCCGCCCGACCATCTGCGCAGGCCAGGATTTTATTGAGCAACTGGGGCGCCACCGTGGTTGCCGGCTGTTCGAAGAACGGCCGCAACACGACCGTTCCCGGCCAGGCGACAACCTGATCAGATCCTTCGGACATCCGACTGCTCCAGCCATCGTATCGATGACGGCATTCTAGACAGTCCGAATGTTGCCCCGTGGTCAAGGCACCCCAAAACTGCGTCCTGCCGCCGTTCGCGATTGCGGCTAGATTCCTACACCCGTCATCTGCTCACTAAGCGTCCACAGATGGTCAGCGGCGATAGGGTCGACAGCCCAAGGACGAACGCCCGAGGCCATGCTGGCACTGCCGGGTGCCGTGACTTCGTCATCCGGTGCGAGGGCGGCGATGTCGCAATTCTCGCAATAGGCGCCACCCAGCCCACTGAGCTGCGGATGGGTCGCCGCCCAGACGCTCGTCGCCGCGCCTTGTGCCGTGCTTTTCATGCCTCGCTCGAGGTCGACGATGGGGCGACCATGCTCGTTGAGTGCACCGATCTTCTGCAGTTCCTCCACGCTCATATGCCGCGAGAGGTCGGTGGCGATCCGGCCCGGATGGACGGAGAAGGCGCGCACGCCGTGAACCTTGCCGCGTGCGTCCATTCCCACGCCAAATAGCGCATTGGCCGACTTGGACTGGCCGTAGGCGATCCAGCGATCATAAGCACGTCGTTCGAAATGAGGGTCGTCCAGGTCCACTGGCGCATAGCGATGCCCCAGCGACGACAGCGCGATCACGCGCGCGCCACCCGCGCGTACCAGTGCGGGCCAAAGGCGGGCAGTCAGCTGGAAGTGTCCCAGGTGGTTCGTGGCGAATTGCGCCTCATAGCCTCGTGCATCCCGCGTCAGTGGGCAGGCCATGATCCCGGCGCTGTTGATCAGGATGTGCAGCGGAGAGCCGGACGCCAGGAAAGCTTCGGCGAAGGCATCGATCGATGCAGGATCGACAAGATCCATAGCCGCTATCTCGACATCCATGCCTTCCAACGCGGCCCTGGCTTTGCCGACATCGCGCGCCGGGACCATGACGCGTGCGCCCGCCGCGCGCAGCGCCCGCGTGGTCTCTTTGCCGATGCCGGAGTAGCCGCCAGTGACGATCGCTGTCTTGCCAGACAGATCGATGCCGGCGAGCACGTCCTGGGCAGTCGAGCCGGCGCCGAAGGCGGACGGGAGAGGCGTTTGTACGTGGGACATGGAGTGGCTCCTGTGCGGGAGGTCATAAGCGTATTCGCGCCATGCCGGACGATGAATACTTGAAAGTCCGCAATACATGCGCAATCGTTCAAGGATGAACGACGATCCGCTCTCAGATGTGCTCAAGCTGGCCAACGTCCAGTCGGTGATGTCGGGGGGCTTCGCGGCAACCGGTGATTGGGCCATCCGGTTTCCGGCGCCCGACAAGATCAAATTCTTCGCTGCCGCGCATGGTGCTTGCTGGCTTCGCTTTGATGGCGACAACGAACCGATCCGGATCGAGTCCGGCGATGTTCTCCTGCTGGCAGCGGCGCGGGGATTCGTGCTGGCGAGCAACCTCGCGATACCACCGCTCGATGCCCAGACGGTGTTCGATCGACGCACCGAGGCCATCGTTGCCGTAGGAAGCGCAGGAGACGCTGGCAGTGAAGTGCTGCAGATCGGGGGACACGTGCGTCTGCATCCCGCTCATGGCGCATTGCTAGCCGATGTACTGCCGCCGTTTGTCCATGTGCGCGGGTCGGTGCCGGAGGCGCGTGCCTTGCGCTGGGTCATCGACCAGTTGGTGCTTGAGCGGGAGGGATTGCCCGGCTCGGCGTTTGCGACCACGCAATTGGCGCACTTGCTGTTTGTCCAGGCACTTCGTGCCTACCTTGTTGCGGGCGGGCAGCTAAAGGCGAGCTGGTTACGAGCCGCGACCGATCCACGCCTTGCGCCGGCGCTACGCCTCATGCACGGCGAGCCTGGACGCTCCTGGCGATTGGAGCAACTGGCTCGCGCTGCCGCCATGTCGCGCACCAGCTTCGCTTCGTATTTTAGGGCTGTGGCGGGCGAGGCACCTTTGACGTACCTGGCGCGTTGGCGAATGCGCTTGGCCGAGCAAGCCCTACGCCGCCGGAGCGCACCTGTAGCCGAGCTGGCGCAGGATTTGGGCTATGCCTCCGAGAGCGCCTTCAGTCATGCCTTCAAACGCATCGTTGGTTTATCGCCGAAGCGCTATGTCATGCGCATCCGCGAATCTGCCGGGTCCGGCGAAGCAGAATAGATCCGGCTTCCGCGTGGGATACCTGCGCAAGCCCGGATCGAACGGGCGCGCGCCGCCATCGCCGCTGGAATCGCCGTATACGTCGTGTTGACCCGCAAGCGGCGATGCTCCCGCGACACTACGGCGCCACCGCGTTGATCCCATGCTTTGAAGCTTCAGACTGCCCGTTCGCGCGGGAGGCCGGCTTCGTGGTTTTGGCGCGTTGGCAGCGTTTACGGCGAAGGCATCCGCACGAAGGTCGCCGCTGCGATCGCGATGCCGTTTCTATCGGCAAACCTTGGTGCTGGCGCGAACCCATCGACTGCGACACCGCATGTGACCACTGGAGTATTCCGAATGAGCAGCACCATCACCACCAAAGACGGCGTCGAGATCTTCTACAAGGACTGGGGCACGGGGCAGCCCATCGTGTTCAGTCATGGCTGGCCACTATCGGCCGATGATTGGGATACCCAGATGCTGTTCTTCCTGAGTCACGGCTATCGCGTGATCGCGCACGATCGGCGCGGGCACGGTCGCTCCACCCAGACGGCCGATGGCAACGACATGGATCACTACGCTGCCGATCTCGCGGCGCTCACGGAGGCCCTCGATCTGCGCCATGCCATCCATGTAGGTCATTCAACGGGCGGCGGCGAAGTGGTGCGCTATGTGGCCCGCCATGGGCAGGAGCGGACGGCGAAGATCGCCCTCATCAGCGCGGTGCCACCGATCATGGTGAAGAACAAGAACAATCCGGATGGAACCCCGATCGAAGTCTTCGATGGTTTCCGCGCGCTCCTCGCCGCGAATCGAGCCCAGTTTTATGTGGACGTTCCTTCAGGACCTTTCTATGGCTATAACCGCCCGGGCGCCAAGGTCGACGCAGGCATCATCCAGAACTGGTGGCGCCAAGGCATGATGGGCGGCACGAAAGCTCATTACGACTGCATCAAGGCGTTTTCAGAAACTGACTTCACCGAGGATCTGAAGACTATCCATCAGCCAGCGCTGGTCTTGCATGGCGATGATGACCAGGTCGTGCCTTACAAGGACGCCGGTGTCCTATCAGCGAAGCTGCTGAAAAACGCGACGCTCAAGATCTATCCCGGGTTTCCCCATGGCGCATTGACGACCCACGCGGATGTGATCAACGCGGATCTGCTCGCCTTTATCAAGGGCTAAAATGGGCCGTCAGGATTCGCACGATCGACGCCGGGCTGCCGCAAGCGTGCCGCGGCGTCTCTAGATCACCGAATGGGTACACAAGCCGTTACTCCTTGGCTTCAACAGCTTCCAGGCGCTCGTTGCGCACCGCCGGCCCGACTCGACGGATGCTTTGGCGTCGAAGCGGCTGTCGGCAAGCCGCTCCCCTCTCCCACTCCGCCCACGCTAGGCGCGACAGCGCGTCATGAGTGGCGGAGTTGGCGTATCGCACTGGCCGAGATCGCCGGCATGTCGCCGGAATCACCGACGGTGGTGTATCTGATCGGGATCCGCCCCGCGTACGCGACACCGAAGCGGGTCCGCTGTATCTGGCGTATCTTCGCGATCCAGACGGAAACAAGCTCTGCGCCCTGCATCGCATGGCGGCTTGATACGCTCCACCGTCACCTAGAAAGGACAACATCATGACGACGAAAAGCGAAACGGCCATCCTTGCTGGCGGCTGCTTCTGGGGCATGCAGGATCTGCTGCGGCGCTACCCGGGCGTGCTGTCTACGCGGGTGGGGTATTCGGGTGGTGACGTAGCCAACGCCACCTATCGCAACCATGGCACACATGCGGAAGCGATCGAGATCGCGTTCGATCCGAGCCGGCTCAGCTATCGCCAGATCCTCGAGTTCTTTTTCCAAATCCATGATCCGACAACGAAGAATCGTCAGGGCAACGATGTAGGCCTGAGCTACCGCTCGGCCATCTTCTATCTCGACGACCAGCAGAGACACGAAGCCGAGGACGCCATCGCTGACGCCGACGCATCCGGTCTCTGGCCCGACAAGGTGGTCACCGAGATTGCCCCCGCCGGTCCGTTCTGGGAAGCCGAACCGGAACACCAGGACTATTTGGAACGCTATCCCAACGGATACACGTGTCACTTCATCCGACCGGAATGGAAGCTGCCCCGGCGAGGGCAATGATCAGTTCGGCCGATGTCACTGGCAACGTCATAACCATGGCGATACGCCACGCTCCCACGACCGCAGGCACTCACGCCATGGCTACCCACCCGTCCGCCTACGTCCCGCTCAGCTGCGAATTTCACGATCTGCTCGAGACACTCGCGACAACGCGCCAATTGGCACAGATTCGCTTTCGCGATACAGAAGGCCTCGTGCAGCATCGCTCGGCGACCATTACCGATGTATATGCCCGCGCGGGTGCCGAATACCTCTCGTTGGGTTCCGGCGAAACCCTGCGCCTGGATCAACTGGTGGAAGTCGACAACGAACGTTTGACCGATCAGTGAGGACGCTCAAATGAAAGCGACGCAAATTTCGGCCGTCATCGTGCTGGCCATTGCCAGTGCGGTGGCGCCTCAGGTGGGACGGGCGCAGCAAGCGGGAGTCCATCGCACCGACCTTCAACGGCACGACCTCAGCATTCCGGGATGGGAGGCGATCCAGGTGCGCGTCGACCTCGACCCGGGGGTGACTGCCCCGAATCATAGGCACCCCGGCGAAGAGATCATCTACGTTCTTGCAGGCTCGCTGGAGTATCAGCTTCAGGGCAAACCTCCGATGACGCTCAAGGCCGGCGATGTCCTGTTCGTCCCGGCGGGAGTCATCCACAGCGCGAAAAACGTTGGCCACGACAACGCGTCGGAACTCGCGACCTATGTCGTGGAAAAAGGAAAGCCGCTGGTCGAACTGATCAAGTAGGAAGCGATCATCATCGCGTCGTGCCGCCGATCGCCGCATCGGGCATGACCCGCTCGCCAGCCCGAGCTCGAGGCTGGCGAGTATAGGGCCCATGGACGTCAGTCAGCTCAGCCTCGCGACTTACACCATCTCATAGCGCGCGGCAGGTTTGTCGCGCGAGAGATTGGGCAGCAACTTCTGGCGCGCCTCTTCGTAGGCTGTCCAGTCGCCTGCATCCGGTAGCGAGGGAACGGTGACGACCTCGCCCTGATCAAGGCCGGCCAAGGCCGCATCCACCAGGTCCGCCGCCGACATGACGATGCCCGACGGCAGCTTGTCGACCGGATGGCCAACCACGTCCCAGAACTCGGTGGCGATCGCGCCCGGCAGGACAGCCTGCACACGCAGGCCCTTGTCAGCCAGCTCGTGATGAAGCGAGCGCGTAAAGGCGAGTACATAGGCCTTGCTGCCGCCGTACACGCCATTGAGGATCTCCGGCGCCACGGCCACGATGGAGGCGACATTGATGACCGTGCCACCGCCGCGTTCGATGAGGCGGGGAACTGCCGCGTAGGTGAGACGCGTGAGTGCGCTCACGTTGAGCGAAATCATCTCGCTCATGCGCGCAACATCAGAAGCAAGCAGCGGCGTGGCCGCACCGAAACCCGCGTTGTTGACCAGCGCCGAAATGCTCCGGTCTTCACGCAACAGCCTTTCGACGCTGGCGAGTTCGGCGGGATCGTTGAGATCTGCCCGAAATACCTGGATCGAACGCCCCGTCTCGTCGGTCAGTCGACGCGCAAGCGCATCCAGGCGTTCGCGATTGCGCGCCACCAGGATCAGGTCATGGCCGCGGCGCGCCAGGCGGTCTGCGTAAATCGCGCCAATCCCGGTGGAAGCGCCGGTGATAAGGACCGTGCCCTTGTGCAATGAATTCATGCTGAGATCTCCGTTTGCGCCAGCTGGATGCCGGCGTCACGTGACCTTTGTAGGCGCAAACGGCGTAGACTTAAATGTCATACATGCCACCTTTTATGCCATGAAGGAGGTTCGCCGTGCATCGTGTCGGTTTTTTGGTCTATCCGGGCTTTCAGGCCATGAGCCTGGCAGCGGTGTCCGCGTTCGAATTCGCCAATCTCACCATGGAGCGGAGGGTCTATGAGATCCGTTACGTATCCGAAACGGGCGGCCCGGTACCTGGCTCGTTCGGCATGACGATGCAAACGGATGCCTTTGCCCGACGCAGCTTTCATACCTTGCTGGTCGGCGGAGGTGTTGGCATTCCCGACTCGACGCCTGCCTTGCTTAAGTTCATTCGGAACGCTCCCCGCCACTCGCGGCGCATCGCCGCTATTTGCACTGGTGCCTTTCTTCTGGCTGAGGCGGGCCTGCTGGACGGGCGTCGTGCCACCACGCACTGGCTACTCGCACCTCAGCTCAAGCAGCGCTACTCCAAAGTAAACGTTGAAGAGGATCGCATCTTCATCGTCGATGGACCGACCTGGACATCGGCGGGCATGAGTGCGGGTGTCGATCTTGCACTGGCCATGGTCGAAAAAGATCTGGGCCCCGAAGTGGCGCGCAAGGTGGCCCAGCTACTGGTGGTTTATCACCGTCGCGCAGGCGGGCAGTCGCAGTTCTCCGCCCTGCTGGAATTGGAGCCCAAATCGGATCGCATCCAGAATGCACTGAGCTATGCGAAAAGCCATCTCCAGTCGGAGCTCACGGTGGAAGAACTGGCCGCTGCTGCGAACCTTAGCCCCCGGCAGTTCAGCCGCACGTTTCGCGCGGAGACGGGCCAGTCGCCCGCCAAGGCCGTGGAACACCTGCGGGTGGAAGCGGCCCGCCTCATGATGGAACAGACGCGGCATCCCGTTGAGGTCGTTGCACGCGAAGTGGGCTTCGACGATCGCGAGCGCATGCGGCGCGCCTTCGTTCGCACGTTCGGCAAGCCGCCTCAGGCGATGAGGCGGCAGGCGCACGGGCCGGTACGGCACGAATCATCCGCGAACGAGATATCGGGTGCCGCCTAGCAGAAGCGTCTTGCCGGCGACGAGGACCGTCAAGGCAAGGTGATGGTCGCTGTAAGGCCCCCGCCCTCGCGGTTGGCAAGCGTCAGGTTCCCGCCAATGGAGCGCGTCAGCTGTGCCGCGATGGCCAAGCCTAGTCCCGCACCGCCCGTATCGCGGTTTCGCGATGCCTCCAGTCGATAGAACGGTTGCAGTACCTGCTCCAGCTCCTCGTTGGGAATGCCGGGTCCACGGTCCGACACCGCCATGCACAGGGCGCCCTGCCCGTTCCGCCAGGCGGCGACCTCGGCGACGCCACCGTACTTGATCGCGTTGTCGATGAGGTTACCCAGTACGCGCCGCAACGCCTGCCGGCGAACCATGGTAGGACCGCTGACGGACGCCACGAGGGAAACCGGCCGCCCCACATCCTGATAGTCGAACACGAGACTCTCGAGAAAAGCGCCCACATCCATGCGTACCGGCGCCTCCGATCCACCGTGCGCGCTTCGGGCATAGGCCACACCCTCGCGCACCAGGTGTTCCATGGCGCGCAAATCATCGAGAATCTTCTGCTTCGCCACACCCTCTTCCAACGCCTCGGCGCGTAGCCGCATGCGGGTAATGGGTGTCTGCAGGTCGTGAGAAATCGACGCGAGGATATGCAAGCGCTCCTTCAGATGGCTACGGATACGTTCCTGCATGGCATTGAAGGCCGCGGCTGCCTGGGCAACTTCGGTCGGTCCTTCCTCACTCATGCTTGCTCCGTCAGCCGTAGGCATCATGGACTCCGCGGCCTTCGCCAGGTGGCTCAAGGGGCGCGTCGCCAGCCGCACGGCAAGCCACGTGCACAACAGCAAGAGCAGCACCTGCAGAACCAAAACGGCGGGGAGCCATTGAGCTACGGGCATGAGGCGCGGCGTTATGGCGAGCGTGAGTGGCGAACCATCGCGCAAGATGAAGTGCACCTGGTAACGCTCCGGCGCAGCGGCGATGGCATCGCTATGCACGCGGAAGTCGGCGCCGACTTCCTTGGCGATCAAGCGTGTCACTTCGCGCGAACGAGCCGAGGTCAACGGAATGCCGGGTTGACCAGGACCGAGCACGTAATGGTAATTGTCGCGCTGCAATCGCCCGAGCCAGTTCGCACGCTCCTGCGCCGGCAAATGGTCCAGCACGGCGACGGAGGTGCCGACATCATGCTCCACGGTGTTAAGCATGACGGAGGTGGCGCTTTGATAGCGCTCATAGAACAGCAGCGCGAGCGAAAGGCCCTGTGCAAGCATAAGGCCGGCGAGGATGATCAGATAGAGGCGCGAGGCCATGCTGCGTGGCAGCCAGCGCCTGGCGACGGCCGAGGCCTCCGCGCTCATGCATCGCTCCCAGGCACGGTGACCGGCATACAGAACACATAGCCCTCGCTACGCACGGTCTTGATATAGGACTGATCTTTCGCATCGTCATCGAGACGATTTCTCAGCCGGCTCACCAGCAGATCGATGGAGCGATCGAATAACTCCGCGTCCCTGCCCTGGGTCAGGTTGAGCAGCTGGTCCCTCGACAGCACGCGTTGCGGGTGATCCAGAAAGACCCGCAGCAAGCGGAATTCGGCACCGCTCAATGAAATGATCGTGCCGCCCTCGTCGATCAGATGACGTGCCGCGGTGTCCAGCCGCCAGCGGCCGAACGCCAGCATTTCCGCCGACTCGGTGATGCGCAGATTCGGCGGCAACATGCGCGTGCGCCGAATTACTGCCTTGATGCGCGCAAGCAGCTCGCGTGGCGAGAATGGCTTGACCACATAGTCGTCAGCGCCCATTTCCAAGCCAATGATGCGATCGGTTTCGTCATCCCGCGCCGTAAGCAGGAGGATCGGCACGGCGCGATGCTTGCCGCTACGCAAGGTGCGGCAGAGCACCAAACCATCGTCGCCGGGCATCATGATGTCGAGCACGATCAGGTCGAATGCCGACGTGTCCAGCTGCGCAAACATGTCGCGGCCGTCCACGGCGGCACTGGCGCGCAAACCGTTCTTACGCAGGTAGTCCGCGACGCCCGTACGAATGTCGTGGTCGTCATCGACGACGAGAATGTGATCGATATGGTCCATCTTTACCCATCCCAAGGATTACGTCGCTCTCATGCCTTATGACGTCTCGCCAAGCAACACCCGAACGCGCCTTTCGGTCTCTTCGTAGTTGCCCTCGCCGAAGTGGCTATACACGATGCGACCATCGCGATCGATCAGATAGACGGCCGGCCAGTAGCGGTTGTCGTAGGCGTTCCAGATGCGATAGTCATTATCCACCGCAACCGGCCAGGTGATGCTGAACTCATTCAGGGCCGCCTGGAGGCTCGCCGGATCCCGCTCCTCGTCGTACTCGGGTGTATGGACCCCGACGACGACCAGACCGTCCTTGCCGTACTTTTCATAAAGCGCCTTCGTGTGGGGCAGCACGTGAATGCAGTTGATGCACTCACGTGCCCAGAACTCCACCAGCACGACCTTGCCGCGAAGTTTTTCCAGCGACAGCGGCGGCGAATTGAGCCAACGGTCCGCACCGGCGATGTCCGGGGCCAGCGTTCCAGGCGCGTGCTCCTGCGCGCTGGCCGTGCTCCAGGCATTGGGCCAGACGGCGATGAACACGGCGCTTAGAGCGGCCAGCACAGCAGCGACACGCAGGGATTTCATAAGGCTTGCCTCGCGAACAGGGGGCAGTGCCACAGCGCACCGCCATGCGGCTTATTGAATCGATTCCGTTTATCTCAGGCGTGTCCGCTTTACCGGCTTTTTGTATCTGTATGTACAGCGCCGCCGGACCGAGCTGCACAGGTCGGCTGAGACTTTTGTATCGGAATGTATCCAGCCCCTGTCGCGACACATTGCGATGCCTTTTGGCTCTCGGCGCGACACACCGCGGATACGTCGCGGCGGTCTTCTATGCCCACCAGCCGATCCCTCGCCACCACTCGGGGCGAGCGGCCACTCAACCAGGAAACCGATCATGTCCCAGAACAACGCCATTCTCTACACCGGCAAGACCCATACCAGCGGCGGCCGTGAAGGCCAGTCGCGCAGCAGCGACGGCCGCCTCGACATCAAGCTGTCGCTGCCCGGCTCCGAAGGCACCGGTACCAACCCGGAACAACTGTTCGCCGCGGGCTGGTCCGCCTGCTTCCTCGGTGCCATGCAGCGCAACGCTCAGGCGCTTGGCGTCCGCTTCCCGGCCGATGCCGTGGTCGACGCCGAGGTGGACCTCGCCAACACGGCCGAGAAGGGCTTTTTCCTGCAGGCGCGCCTCAACGTGAGCCTGCCCGGGCTGGATCGCGCGGAGGCCCAGTCCATCGTCGATCGCGCCCACCAGACCTGCCCTTATTCCAAGGCGATCCGCGGAAACATCGACGTCGTCACCTCCCTCGTCTGAAGCACGCTCCGATTCGAGCGCTACCCCACGTATCCAAGGAGAACCCCATGAAACGCACACACGCCACGCTGGCCGCCACGTTTGCCCTCGGTCTCGCCTGCCTCGCCTCGGTCGGCCACGCCGAGGACGCCAAGAAGCCGATGGAAAAATGCTATGGCGTCGCTCTCGCCGGCAAGAACGATTGCGCCGCCGGCCCCGGCACGAGCTGCGCGGGCACGGCAAAAGCCAACTATCAGGGCAACGCCTGGGTGCTCGTCGACAAAGGGACATGCACCACCACCAAAACACCCAAAGGCAACGGCTCTCTCGAGGCCAAGTCGTGATTTCCACGACGCAGCTGGTGGCGATGCCCATGGCGCGACCGCGCGAGCAACGCTCGACGTTCGAAGCCTGGTGGTCGGGGGTTCTCCCCGATGCCTTGCTGCTATTGACTGCCCGCGTGGGCATCGCTTCGGTGTTCTTCCTGTCGGGTCGTACCAAGGTTGAGGGGTTCCTGTCGATCAAGCCGTCGACCTACGACTTGTTCGCCTCGGAGTACCACCTGCCGCTGATTTCGCCGGAATGGGCGGCACGCCTGGCGACCGGAGCGGAACATCTCTTCCCCGTGTTGCTGGTGCTGGGGCTGTTCTCGCGGGCGTCCGCGCTCGCACTGCTTGGCATGACAACGGTGATCGAGATCTTCGTCTATCCGGACGCCTGGCCGACGCATCTGAGTTGGGCCGGTTTGCTCCTGCCGATCATCGCTCGCGGTGGTGGAAAGTGGTCACTCGACCACGTCTTGCGCCATCGGCGCGAACGCCGCGAAACGCAACGCCAGGGCACGTCCCCATCACTAGCTTTTCCATCACGGGCACCGAAGGGAGTCCACCATGCGTAAATTGTTGAGTCTCACCCTTGCCCTCATGGCATCGACCGGTTTCGCACATGCGGCCGACGCGGCGCCCACCGGCGTCAAGAACATCGTGATCGTCCCTGGCGCCTTCGTCGACGGTTCGGGCTGGCATGTCGTGCACGACATCCTGATCCACAAGGGCTACACCGTGAACATCGTGCAGCCCCGCATCGACACCTTGCTCAACGACGCCGAGGCGGTCAACCGGCAGCTGCGCAAGGAAGACGGTCCGACCCTGCTGGTCGGCAGCGACTACGGCGGCGCCGTGATCAGCCAGGCCGGCAATCGCGACAAGGTCAAGGGCTTGGTCTACGTGGCCGCCGTAGCACCGACCATTGGCGAAAGCACGCTCCAGCTTGTCGAGTCCATGCCCGAGCCCAGTAACGATCTTCAGGCCTCCTGGGACGGTTACATCTACGTCAAGGAAAAGCAGTTCGGCGCCGACTTTGGCGACGATCTGACCAAGAACCGCACCGACTTCCTGGCCGTATCGCAGGTGCCGGGAACGGTCGGTGCGCTCCGCGCCATCACCGAGGTAGCCGCCTGGCGCAACAAGCCCAGCTGGGCCGTCCTTGCGACCGAAGACCGCGTGTACAGCCCCGACCTTCAGCGCTCGATGTACCAGCGTGCCGGGTCCAAGGTCACCGAGATCAAAGGCAGCCACCTCGTCTACATGTCGCAGCCGGAACAGGTTGCACAAGTCATCGAAGACGCGGCGAAGAGCCTGAAATAACCCCACGCCAACCATCACGGTCCCTCCGGACCCACCCCTAGGAGTATCGCCATGTCCACCATTGCCACCAAGTCACGTAGCGGCTTTGCAGCTGCCGCCGCTGCTGTCGCCCTCGCTCTCGCCTCGCTCCATGCACCGGTGCACGCCGCCGACCAAGGGTCCCAGAAGCAGGAGCCGGCCCGCTGCTACGGCGTCAATTCCTGCAAGGGCCAGAGCCTGTGCGCAACGGCCAAGCACGATTGCAAGGGCCTCAACGGCTGCAAGGGCCAGGGCGTCGTCGTGAAGACGCCGACCGAGTGCGTTGCCGCCGGCGGCACGCTGACCGAGCCGAAGTGATCGCACCGCTGGACCCGCACCACGCGGGTCCAGCCTTCGCCTGTCCTGCCAAGGAACCTTGCCATGCTCACCTCCATTCCCACCTTTGCAGGCTACGGACTCGGCTTGCGCCGGGAGCATTACCGCGACTTCCTCGAAACCGACGTACCCGTCGACTTTGTCGAAGTGATCTCGGAAAACTTCATGGTCGACGGCGGGCAGCCACGACATATCCTGCGCCAGGTGCGCGAACGTCATCCCGTCGCGCTGCACGGCGTATCCATGTCGATCGGTTCAGCGGATGGCCTCAATCACAGCTACCTCCGTCGCCTGCGGGCGCTGGTCGATGAAATGGATCCGCTGTTCGTGTCCGATCATTTGAGCTGGTCGCGCATCGACCGCTTCAACTCGCATGATCTCCTGCCGCTGCCCTACACCGAAGAGGCGCTGGAGATTGTCTGCAACAACATCATGACGGCGCAGGACGCCCTCGGCAGATCGATGTTGTTCGAGAACCCCTCGAGCTATATCGCCTTCCCGGGACAGGCCATGACCGAGTGGGAATTCCTCGGCGAAATGTCGCGCCGCACCGGCTGCGGCCTGCTGCTGGATATCAACAACGTCTATGTCAGTTCGCGCAACCACGGACTGGATGCGCATGCGTATCTTCGTGGCATTCCCGTTGAGCGGGTACGCCAGATTCATCTTGCGGGACACACGCAGTGGCCCGAACTGCTGATCGACACCCACGACCAACCGGTCTGTGACGATGTCTGGTCACTGTACGCCGAGGCGACCACGATCCTGGGTCCCGTGGCGACCATGATCGAGCGCGATGATGCCATCCCTCCGCTGGTCGACCTGCTCGATGAACTCGACATCGCACGCGATATCGGGCGGAACAAACAGTGGATGTCGGAGGCCGCATGAACCTTTCCACGCTGCAACGGGATTTCCGCGATTGGCTGACGGCTTCATCCAGCCAAGCCACACTTCGACACCTTGATGCCAAGGCGACGGCGGGTCTGGACATTTACCAGAACAACTATCGCGCGCAGTTGGTCGGGTGCCTTCAGCTGAGCTTTCCGCAGCTGCGCGCCTGGCTCGGGCACGAAGCCTTTCTGGACGCCGCCATCACCCATATCGACAGTCACCCACCGCATGCCTGGACCCTCGATGCCTACGGCATCGACTTCGACGAGACCTTGCAGGCGAGATTTCCGCAAAACCCTGACATTCACGAGCTGGCGTGGATCGAGTGGGCCCTGTCGGAGTCGTTCGTTGCAGCCGACGCGATACGCATGTCCAGTGACGAACTGCAGACGGTTGATTGGGACACGGCTCGCATCTGCCTCCATCCCAGCTTGCGACAGCACACCGCGACGACCAATGCGGAAGCTATCTGGTCTGCACTTCAGGATGGCGCGGAGCCACCGGAAAGCGAAGTGCTGCCAACGCCGGGCGGCCTGATCGTCTGGCGCCGCGAGTTCACCTCCCGCCTCAGGTTGGTCGACACGATCGAACACGAGGCACTCCTGTCGCTACGCGACGACGACCGTTTCACCACCTGGTGTGATGCCCTGGTCGATCGTCTCGGTGAAGAAGCCGGGATTGCCATGGCCGGCCAACTGCTCGCCGACTGGCTTGCCGCCGGCATCGTTACCGGAACCCAATGAACGCTGGGCTTGGCGCGTATCGAGCCGAGTCAACGTCGCCATCGGTGCGCCACCTGCAAATCCCGCCGCAACGCGCACTCAACGGTTCGCGGCGAGTCGCGTCGTCCTCAACCAAGGACATGTCGTCACTCACGACCGCCGTCATGAACGGCCTCGTTGTGTTGTCCGCACACGAATCCACTGATTGAGTCCCGCGCAAAGTGCCAGTAGCGCGGCGGTAACGAAGAACACTTCGCGCAAACCCACCCAGGCACCGATCTGCCCGCCGACGAGGGGGCCGATCACCTGTCCGGAAAACTGCGCCGACTGCAGATAGCCCAGCGTCTTGCCGGCCTTGCTCTCGTCGACCGCATGGCGCACCAGCCTGGCCACCGAAGGGAGCAGACCGGCGATCGTCATGCCCATGAGCCCGCGCAACAAAGCCAACTGCCACCACTGGGTCACGAAAGCCTGCGGCAGCATCAGGGCGCTTGTCGCCAGTAAACAGCCCACGATGACCTTGCCACTACCGACACGGTCGGCCAACGCACCGAGCCGGGCAGCCGTCAGCATGCTGCCGAAAGCGGAGGCAGCCATGACGAAGCCCGCCGTTTGTGCCAGGTGACTACGCGGCACGCCAAGCTGCCCGATATACACGGTGATAATCGGCTCGATCGACATATTGGCCAGCAACACCATCATCGCCGTGACGAGCAAGCTGAAAATCAGCCAGCGATCCGTGCTGATCGATGGTGTGGCGTTCTCCGCGACGCTCGCCTTGGCGTCCAGGGCGCGATCGAAATCTTCCCTGACCAGGAAGATGGTTGCCGCCGCGGCCAGCGCAATCATCGCGCCGCCCACAAAGAAGGTTCCGCGGATCCCCACCAGGCCAGGGAGGAAGCCGCCCACGAGCGGCCCCACCAGGTTTCCGGTCAATGCACCCGTGGACAACACGCCGAGTGCCCAGCCCGATTTATCCGGTGGTGTCTGAGTGCCGATCATCACGACTGAAGCCGAGGCGTAACCACCGACCAGACCCGCCACGAGTCGAAGTACGACGAGCTCAACCACGTTGTGCGCCATGCCGATCAGCGACATCAACACGGCCATGCCGATGGCTGCCCGCACGAGCATGGGCTTGCGACCGAAACGATCGGCCAGATGTCCCCATAGCGGCGCAGTGACGGCCGTGCCGAGGAAGGTCGCACCAAAGGCAACGCCCGACCATTGCACAACCGCCGAAGCCGACTGCACGCCAAGTTGCTCGACGTAGAGCGGCAGGAAAGGCAGCAGCATGCTGAGGCTCACCAGCGTGGTGAACGAGCCGAACGTGCTGACCGCGAGATTGCGCTTCCAGTAATCGGCGTTGCGTTCAGCGTAACTGGCCCGGCCAGCACCTGGCTGTAGCCCATAGCTCGCCGACTTCATCTGCGCTGACATCCTGGAACCCTCAACAGCACACGTCCCGGCGCCATCGAACGCCGAGTCCGCCCCACGGCACCTTCAATAAGGCAGCGGCTGCGCGACGAGGCCGCGCAACCGCCAGCACTACTTCTGCTTCGACTGTTGCTGTTTGCGATATTCGGGGACCGGCAAACCACCCCAGCCCCAGTTTTCCAGCTCCACTTCGTCGATGGCGACGAAGGTGGAATCCAGCGGCTTATTCAGCACGTCGAGCAGCAACTGGCTGACGCCCTTGATCAAGGCAGCCTTCTGCTCTGCGGTGGCTGCGCTGAGGCCAGGTGCCGAACCCTCGCGGGTAATCTTGATGTTCACGAAAGGCATGACTGTCTCCTTGAGAAATGGGGTGGGCACGCTGCCCACCCCGCTTCGCCTTAGTGGCCGGCGCTCTGGCCACCGTCAACGTGCAGGATCTCACCGGTGACGAAACCAGCCGAGTCGAGATAGATGACGGCGTCAGCAATGTCAGACATCTCACCCATGCGGCCCACCGGGTGCAGACCCGCGAGCGCACCGTGCGTCTCAGGTGCATGCATCGGGCTCTTGATGATGCCCGGCGCCACCGCGTTCACGCGGATGCCGCGCTTGGCGTACTCGATGGCCATCGACTTGGTGGCCGCGTTGAGGCCGCCCTTGGTGAGCGAAGCCAGTACCGACGGCACGCCATCGATCGCGTGGTCGACCAGGCTGGTGGTGATGTTGACAACGTGGCCGCTACCCTGCTTCTCCATCTCCGCTACCGCGAGCTGGCTGATGTGGAAGAAACCGGTGAGGTTGACCGACAACACGTTGGCGTAGTCTTCAGCCGTGTAGTCCGTGAACGGCTTGGCGACAAAGATGCCCGCGTTGTTGACCAGGGTGTCGATGCGGCCGAAACGCGACAGCGCTTCCGTGACAATGCGCTGCGCGACGGCGCGGTCAGCGATGTCGCCCGGCACCGCGATCACGTCGGGATCGCTGGACAGCTTGATCGAGCGGGAGTTGGCGACGACGCGGTAGTTGCGGTCGCGGAAGGCCTTGACCAGAGCCGCGCCGATGCCCTGCGACGCGCCAGTGACGATGGCGACTTTCTGTTGACTGTTCATACTGAATGCACTCCGAGATGTAGGGGACTTCAAGCTAATGTCTATCGGGCTTGTCGCTCCGATGTCCCTAATCTAGGCGCGCATGGCGGATTAGCGAATCCCCGCTATTCGGCAGACATTCTTCCGCGCCGCGGTGGAATCGGCGCTTCGGGTAGCGTCTCCGCCTCCTTCGCCAGGCACGCGAAGCGCGAACGCAGGCGCGGCAGCGCGAAGTCGACAAAGGCACGCACCTTCGGCACCGACAACCGTCCATACGGCGACACGATGTGAACGGGGAGTGGCGTAGGCTCCGCGTCGTCGAGTACGACGCGCAGCAAACCCTGCTTGATCTCCGACGCCACGTGGTACGAGAGCAGACGCGTCACGCCGTGCCCCTCCGCCGCCGATGCAATGGCGCCGCGTACGTTATTGATCACCAGTCGAGGGGTTATCGAGACGGAACGAGGGACCGACGACCCCTCCAGAGGCGGGAAGCTCCACGATTCCACACCCATATGTGCCATGGCGATGATCTGGTGCTTTCCAAGGTCAGCGGGTTCCAAGATGCGGGGATGCGTCGCCAGATAGCGCGGCGAAGCCACAATCACCCGACGCACTTCACCAATGCGATGGGCGACCAGCGTCGAATCGGGCAGATGTGTGATACGCAAGGCCAGGTCCATGCCTTCGTCGATCAGATTCACCGCCCGCTCCAGCATGTGCAGTCGAATGTTGACGGTGGGGTATTCGTCCATGAACGCATCGACGATGGGCCGAAGAATCTCCACGCCGGCGAACACGGTAGCCGTAATGGTCAACGTTCCACGCGGCACGGAACGCTCGCCTGCCGCGCTGCGGTCCGCCTCCTCCAGATCCATGAGCAGCTTTCGGCAGGCCGTGGCATAGCGCTCGCCTGCCTCACTCAACTTGATGGAACGTGTCGTCCTGTGCAGCAGTGGCACGCCGACATGATCTTCAAGAAAGGTGATTGCCCTGCTCACCGCCGCTGGCGACCGCCCGGTCTTGCGACTGGCGCCGGCGAGACTCCCTTCATCCAGCGCCGCAACGAAGACTTTCATGGCATCTATGCGGTCCATATACATTCCTGACGGGTGCGCGATGGAGAACGGAGCCTGGAAAGTGTCCTACGACCCTGCGAATTCGGCTAGCCACAGCCGATTTCCTTGAAGTTAGACGTATCGTGCTCGTGAAGAACCATGCTGACAAACCACGGCACGCGCCCAGGCTGGGTTGCATGGCCTCCGTCAGGTTGTGCGCTAGCGGACGCCCCTACTCCCACGCAAGCGGCCCACCAGACCTGGCACGAGGCGAGCGGCTTGGGAAATCGATGGTGCGAAATGGGACTTGGCGCCTGTTCAAAGTCTCTGTTTGGTCGCAAGCCCCCTCCCCGACCCTCCCCTGCGACCGCAGGGGGAGGCTGGGAGGGTGTGCTTGTGGCCGCCGCGGAGACTTTGAACAGACTGCTAGACCTCCAACCGAACGCCGGTGAAATCCGGGAGATGCTCGCCGTTCTCCACGACGTGATGACCGCCACCTTCGTGGATGACGAGAACGACTTGCTCGCGCGGCTCGCCGGTGAGCTTGCTGACTGCGTCTATTAACCCCGCAGCAAGCGCTCGCAGTCGTTCGTCGGATCGTCCGCTACGCAGATCAATGGTGAGTATGGCCAACGTGGCCTCCCTGGATCGAAACGAGGCTCACCAGGCGCGCTAGCCGCGCCTTGGCGAGACAAACACTGCCGTCGTGCATCGGGCTGGAAACAACGCCTTCTTCACGGCAGGTGCCACCACGAGATCAGGCCAGGGCGCGGTCCAGTTCGCCGATGAGCGTCTGCATGAGTGCCTGTGAGGACATGGAACGGGCCAAGGGCGCGCCCTGACCAGCCCAATGCGCGCCATAACCGGCCTCTCCCGCCGCACGCCCTGCCGCATTCAGCGCCTTGCCTGCGTCGTAGGTGATCGGATAATCGGGAACGACATCGTCGGCTACGCCCGCGCCAAAGCGTGTGAAACGATTGGCCAAGCTCCGCGCGGGCCGCCCTGAAATAACCCGCGTCATCACCGTCGCATAGGCGGCGTCACTCGCCAGGATCTTTCGATAGCCCGCATCCGCCAGCGACTCGTCGGTGGCCACAAACGCCGTTCCGAGTTGCGCGGCACTGGCCCCTAGCTCGAGCGCGGCGGCGATGCCGGCGCCATCCATGATGCCGCCGGACGCAATCACCGGAGCGCGCACGCTTTGCACCAGGAGCCGGGTGAGCGCGAACGTGCCCAATTGGCCGTCCTTGGCGTCAGGATCGAATACACCACGGTGTCCGCCTGCCTCATAACCCTGACCCACGATGGCATCGATGCCCGCGGCTTCAAGAGACCGCGCTTCCTGCACATTCGTGGCCGACGCCAGGAGCACGATGCCAGCATCATGCAGTGCGGCAATCTGGTCCGGCCTGGGCAGACCGAAGTGGAAACTCACGACCTTCGGCCGTTCGTCGACCAGCATGGCAAGCATGTCGTCATCGACCAGGAAGGATTTGTAGATCTCCTTCAGTACCCGCGGAGGTGACGCCTCCACACCATCGAATTCAGGGGCCAGTCGCCGTAACCAGGCGGCCTGTTTGGCCTCGTCGGCCTGTGCCGGCCGATGGACAAAGAGATTCACATTGAGAGACCCGTCACTCAGCCGGCGAAATTCCCTGATGGCGTCACGCGCCTGGTCCGCGCTCATGGCGCCCATGCCAAGCGAACCCAGGCCACCGGCGTTGCTCACCGCCGCCGCCATGGCGGGCGAGGAAATGCCAGCCATCGGGGCCTGGATGATCGGCACTTTGATGCCGAGCAGACCGAGTAGAGCCGAAGGGACCCGAGTCGCCATAACCGTTCACTCCTGCAGTGATGCCACTCGGCTACCTCGAAGAAAGCTATGTGGCTTGCCCGAAGCGCCGAATCGATGACCGTATGCCCAGCGGCCATCGCCACTTTGCTGTAAGCACCCATCCGTCCGGCAACTTACGCCGGCTCTCAGTAGCGCCTTCTGTCGAACCTGACACACTCACGTTGCCTGACTCATCCCCAGGGGCGGCCATCGCCGTGGGCACAAGCATCCGAAAACGCATGGGAATGTACGCTGCGCCAACCGCGCAGCGAAAGACATGCCGCGCGGCAATCAGTATTCCGCTAATCGAAAGAATCGCTTCGCCTTCACCATGATGCCGGTGCTCACCCCAACCGCTCGCGACTGCGGCACTTGCCGTCACCGCCAACCATGACGCGCCACCCGCTGCAGCAACGCCGCGACACACGACTCGTCAAGCCTGCGGGTTATAGACAAATTCCACGCGTACTCCGCCGGGTTCGCGCACCATGCAGTGGACCTTCGGCCCTTTGCCCACCGGTTCGGGAGCAAACTCCGCCACCACGCCCGGCCAGGCCGATACCCGCACAAAAAGTTCGCTAAGCGCCTGCTCACTGGGCGCCTTCAAGGCGACGTGATGGAGCCCAATGTTTTTTCGCCTATCGAACGGCGTATAGCCATCGGACGTGTCGACTTGCCATAGGGTCAGGCGGATGAGTCCGTCCGATACGAACACGGCCGGATACGCAGGATTCTCGCCGACGACGGTCCAACCAAGGCACTCCACGAAGAAGCGCCGAGAGAGTTCAAGGTCGGCCACGGTCAAACCGACGTGATCAATACCCTTGGTCAGCGCATGGGGATTTTGCATGTTCGGCTTTCCATTGTCCTAGGGAGCCAGCAAGGTTAATTGATAGCCCTGCTACGCGTAGCGTGCCACCGTCGGCTCGTCAAAGCCGTCCACATCGGGAGCAGCGACCCCAAGGCTCGCTTGTGCCGATCGTGTGTGAGCCGTCCTAGCCACCTTTGATGCCGCTGCGTCCTCAGTACGTTTGGACGTCCGTTTTCCGCTCACCGCAGATCTTCCGTCAAGTGATGCAGCGCGATCTGCTCAGGAGGAAGCCAACGTTGAGCGGCTCATCATTGCCGGACCTCGCGACAGTGGCGTTCCGTCGTCACCGTGGCGTTATTGTTCTGGTTGTTCCTCTGCACCCGATTGCCGACGGCGCCACCGGCCACGGCACCGCCCACGGTCGCAAGGGTTCTGCCCCTGCCACCGCCAATCTGGTTTCCGACGACGCCCCCCGCCACGGCGCCAATGGCAGTGCCGGTAATACGGTTCGGATCGTTCGTATTGGTCTGCCTCACCTGCACGTCCTCACATACGACGCGCGTGTTCTGAGCCAAAGTGCTCTGCGCCTGGACCAGGCCCGCAAGCCCGGTGGCTAGCGCCAAGGCGAATGCACAGATTGCTAGTCTTTTCATGGGCGCCTCCGGCATGACGAGTCCTGGATACGCCCGAGTACGTGATAACGAAGTTAACTCCCGCCTACCTCAGTCAGGCTTAGTTTTGCCTTAGCTCCACGCCATTCGAGCCCCTGTCCGGCCGCGTACCGGACCGAATGGTCGGCAACGAATTATTGTTGCGCGTGTAGCCCAAAAAGCCTTTTGGCCTCGCTATGCTCTGACATTTCCAGTCGGTCGCGATAGTCGCCATGCCAGAACGCTTTTCCACATCTGCACGCTACATTGACGCAGCACGTTTATCGCTCAGTGCCCGTCTGGGCACGCCAGTGGCGCATACTAAAGTGGCTGCCCGCTTCATCAAGGCCATCAAACGGCAGATTCTCGCTTTCGCCAAAAGCCTCCTGGCGCGTGTCGACGTCGTCGCGCTGGACATGGTCGATCTGGCACTGAGAAAGGCCACCCCATCGCTGGCCCGCCCTGCACGGGGACTGACATGAAAATCCACTTCATCGAAGGCGTGCTGCTAGCGATCTCCTCGGCGCTGCACCGTGCCGCGAGCGCGTACGCCCCTGGCATGGCTTCGGGAGACGCGCATGGACGGCCCTAGCAGCAGATGGCTGGTCGTTGGACTGACCGGGCAGACGATCTTTTCCGCTCGCTTCCTGCTGCAATGGATCTACAGCGAGATCAAGCGCCAGAGCGTCATACCGATGATCTTCTGGTACGCCAGCATCGTTGGCGGCGCGACCCTCCTCGGCTACGCCATCCACAAACAGGACCCCGTGTTCATTGTTGGACAAACAGGAGGTGTTCTCATCTACCTGAGAAATCTTCAGCTGCGCCTGCGCGAAAACCGGCAGGAACGCCGTGAGGCCTTGAACTGATGCATATCGACAGCCAATCCTTGTGGATCGCCGCGGGCCTGGTGGGCCAGGCGCTCTTCGGCGCCCGATTTCTCGTACAGTGGCTGTATAGCGAAGCACGCGGGAAAAGCGTCATACCCGGCGCGTTCTGGTACCTGAGTGTCGCTGGCGGCTCGATCATTCTTTGTTACGCGATCCATCGGCAGGAGCCGGTTTTCATCATCGGAGAAACCGTGACCTTGCTCGTGTTCATACGCAACTTGCACATGCTCAGAACACGCCAGGCACGGGGGTGAAATCCCCGATGGCCAGCGCGCTTCGAATCGCCTCAAGGAATCCGAACATGTCCGATAGTGCGCTCAGTAAAGACAGCTCGCGAGGCCTTCTGGGCGGCTCGCGGCATCGGTCTTTGCTGTGGTTGATCTTGCTTGGGCTGGTGCTCGGCTTCGCGTTTCAGGGAACACGAGGGCTTTGGAGTCCTGATGAAGGCCGTTACGTCGGTGCCGCGCTGCAGATGCTCGATTCCGGCAACTATCTTGCGCCCGCCTACAGCCCGAGCGAGCTGAACTTCTCGAAGCCGCCGCTCACCTATTGGGTCATTGCGGCGTCACTCCAGGTATTTGGACGCAACACCTGGGCGGCACGCGCGCCCTATGCCATCTCCTTCGTACTCACCATGTGGGTGCTCTATGCCATGGGGAAACGGCTGGTGCCGGAGAAACCATGGCTGCCGGGCCTGATCTACGGCTGCACGCTTTTCCCGTTCTTCACCGCCAACATCATCAGTACCGATGTATTTCTCACGCTGGTCGAAGGATTGGCCGTACTTGGCTTCGTACGCTCGATCGTGTTCGAGAGCGAACGCGATCGACGCCAGGGCGTGACCTTGATGTGGCTGGGTTTTGGCCTGGCCTTCCTCACCAAGGGCCCACCAGGGCTGTTGCCGATACTCGCTATCCTGATCTATGCCGCCAGCCGTGGTGGCTGGCGAAGCATGGGACGCCTATTCACGCTGACGGGCATCGCCACGTTTCTGGTGGTTGGTTTTACGTGGTATTTGCTCGCCGCTTTGCGCTATCCCTGGCTGCTGCACTATTTCCTCCATCAGGAGGTGTACGGCCGCATCTTTACCGCGGTGCATCGCCGGCATCCTGGTCTATTGGGCTGGGCCGTTGTTTATCTTCCCGTGCTGATACTTGGGTCGCTCCCATGGTGGCCCGGCTTGATTCGCGCCGTGCGCTCAAGCATTTCCCGGGCTAACTGGCGCAGCTGGTATCGCGAGCACGCCATCGAACCGTTCCTGCTGCTGTGGTTTCTGGTTCCCTTTGTGGTGTTCTGTCTTTCCCAGTCGCGGCTGCCGCTCTATGTGCTCCCGCTGTTCCTGCCGTTATCGCTACTGGTCGCACTTCAGCTTCGCGACAGGATCGATCTTCAGGTACCGCGCCAGCGAGCGATGCTATGCCTATGGGTGATCGCGCTCGTGGTTGCCAAGGGTGCCGCGGCCTACGCCATGCATCCGGCGGAGGACAATCGCCAGGCCGCGCGCGAGATCGCCGCGATGGCTCCGCTACAGGACGTCGCCGCCGTCATCGTCATCGTGAATACGGATGCGATGTATGCCATCGAGGAACAGACTCCGTGGGGGCTTCGTCTCTATCTGAACAAGCCGGTGTATGGCGTCGCCTGGCGCACACCGGAAGGTGCGGCGTCACTCTGCTCGGCGATACGCGAACAGCACCAGACACTGGTGATTGTTGATCACGCGATTGATGCGGCCGCTATTCAACCCGCCCTGGCCAGCTGCCAGGTACATGCAGCGGACCCGCTTGGCACTTGGCGCGGCAACGCGCTGCTGCGCATCCAAGGCTGATCTACGCTTCACCCCATAGGCTCGAGGGCTTTTATCGATGTGTGGTATCGGCGGCATATTGAATCGGATCACCGGCGAATCGACTCCCGCCATGGAGCTGAAGACGCAGGCCATGCTCCGGGTGATGGCGCATCGCGGGCCCAACGGAAACGCAGTTTTTTCGAGTCGCGACATGGTCATGGCCGTCAATCGCCTGGCGATCCGTGGGGTCGACCAGCAGCAGCCACCCTTGATCGAACATCCGGACGGCATCGTCGTTGCCTGCAACGGCGAGATCGACAATCACCGCGAGCTGAGGCGCACGCTCGAGCAAAGCGGACACGTCATCCCCCAGAGCACCGATGTAGCGGTTATTGCACCGCTTTATCTCGAAAAGGGGCTCGACTTCCTCGAGCACTTGCAAGGGGTATTCGCCATCGCCCTGTGGGATGCGAGAAATCAACGGCTGATTCTCGCGAGGGACCGCGCCGGCGAACGTCATCTTTACTACTCGACCTCCGACAGCGCGGTGTTTTTCGCCTCGGAGCTATCAGCCCTGGTAGCTGCTCAAGGCCCAGCCGCGCAGCTTGATTCGGCCTCGCTGGCCCACTATCTGCGCTCGGGATATTGCCCATCGCCGCGTAGCCTGCTGGAAGATCATCGCAAGGTCCGCCCCGGTGAAATGATCGTCATTGAACCGGCGGGTACGCGATATGTGCGTTACTGGACGTCGCCGATTGGCGTCGCCAAGCAGTCCACGCCCAGCAAGGATGCTTTCGACCGGATCTTTCGAAACGCGGTGCAGCGACAGAGTGATATCGACGTCGACTACGGCGTTCTGCTGAGCGGCGGCATCGACTCTGCCCTGATGACGGCTGTTGCGCGCAGCTTGCGCCCGGACAAGAAACTCTCTGCCTACTGCATCCGTTTCGCCGAGGCCTCGTTCGACGAAGGCGGCCAGGCGGCGCACATGGCCGCCCACCTCGGTTGCGATTTCGTTCCGGTAACCGTTTCGCCTAGCGACGTGCCAGACGGCATCCGCCATCTGGTCTCGACCACGGGAGAACCGCTTGCCGACCCGGCCTGGCTGCCGCTGGCGCTGGTGACCCGACGAGCGGCCCAGGATGTGCGCGTCCTGCTCGCCGGTGAGGGTGCGGATGAACTATTCGGCGGTTACCCCACCTACCTGGGCGCGCACCTGGCCGGCCGCTACGCGCGCCTTCCGGGCGTATTGCGATCGGGCATCCGGCGCCTCGTCGAGCGACTCCCGGTGAGCGACAAGAAGGTCACTGTCTCGTTTCTGCTAAAGCGCTTTGTACGAGGCCAGGAGCTCGATGGCCTGACGCGCCACCTGTTGTGGACCGCGAGCATCTCGCCCGACTGGCTGCGACGCCTTGGCGTTGAGCCGCCCATCGACTTCACGGATCACGACCTGGGCGCCGTGGTCGACGCCCTCCAGGGTTATGACTTCGGGCACTCGCTGCCGGATGCCTTGATGGCCAAGGCGGACCGTGGCGGCATGTGTCATGGCGTGGAGATCAGGGCGCCATTTCTCGATCAGACGGTGATCGAGTATGCCGCCACGTTGCCGCTGGAAGACCGTGTTCACGGCCTCACCACCAAGGTGTTCCTCAAGGACTATGCCCAGCGCTACCTGCCTCGCTCCGCGATAACCCGGCGCAAGCGAGGCCTTTCCGTGCCCCTTGCGCAATGGCTTCGCGGCCCACTGTACAACTGGGCGAGGTCACGGCTGGCCAGCCGAGCGCTTGCCGGCGCGGGCATCGTCACCGACGCCGCACAAGAGTTGATGACGGAACATTGCCTGCGTTCCAACGACCACTCACGCGCGATCTGGACCCTCATCGTGCTCAGCGAATGGCTGGAGTGGCTTGCACGTACACGCGCCACGGCAGGCGATGAGGTGCGCGTCCCGCCCGAACACCGATTGATCGCGGTCTGACGCCCTCCGCCCTTCGCTCCGGAACGGTGCGGTAGACATCCGCCTCAACATTGGGCGCCTCGCATCCGCAAAACTACGTAGCGCAGGCTGGTACTTTTTCGCTGGCGCTCCCGACTCCATGGGTTTCTACTTGGTAGTGAGGCGCGCTGGCATGCGCATGCCCGGTCGATCTGCATCCCACCCGGGCGATTTGCGGATAAACGGACGCGCCATCCGGTAGCGGCCAAGTGTCCATCTTCAGGTTGCCACGCTCCTTCACCGATCTCTTCTCCAGAGGAAGTCGACGCCATGTTCAAGCAAATAAGATTTGCTGCCTTGGTCCCTATTCTTTTCATGCTGGTCGCCTACTCCACCATCGAGGCAGCTCCGTTCACTGGAGCCCCCCAGGCTTCGTCCAAGGACCAAGCGAAAAATGCGAAGTTAAGGAGCGACAGCTTTGCCGCGCTGAATTCACTGTATGCATCCGAGCCCAAGGCCAAGGAGTTCGCGGCTAAATCCAAGGCCATTCTGGTCTTCCCGAGCATCCTCAAGGCTGGCTTCATGGTCGGCGGACAAGGCGGCGACGGTGTACTGATCCAGGGTGGCAAAGTGGTCGGCACGTTCAACCTCTCGGCGGCTTCATTTGGATTTCAGGCAGGCGCGCAATCGTTCTCTCAAGTCATGTTCTTCACGACGACTGCCGCGATCGAATACCTCGACAAGAGCGATGGTTGGTCGGTTGGTGTGGGGCCGAGCATCGTCGTGGTCGACCAGGGCATGGCCAAGTCGGCGACGACCCAGACGCTTAGCTCGGACGTGTACGTATTCATCTTCGGGCAACGCGGGCTCATGGCCGGCGCTGGCGTGCAAGGCCAGAAAATAACCAGGAAAAACTAGGGACGGCTCGTGTTGCGGCGGCGTGCGGCCCAACGAGCCAGCACGCTTCGCTTAGCGATCAGTCTGGATGACCGATGCTGCGGGGACGGCATCGGCGGGAATACTCGCCTCGATCCAGCTGACGATGAACACCTCAAGCGACACGCTCGGCGGAACCTCGACCCCGGCCTCTCGAACGAAGGCCTTGGCGACCTTGATGAACGCCTGCCTCGACACACTGGAAGCTTGGCGAGCGGCGGCCTGCCGCTGCCGAAGCTGGACGATGTGCGGTGATGGTTGGCCGGGCTTGGCGAACTTCTGGTAACGACGCAGCTCATCGGCAGCGAGTTCGCCAGCGAGCGATGCCTGCCACACCGCCTTCTGGGCCTTTAACAGATGGATCAGACAGCTAGCTGCCTTCGTCAGCTCTCGCGTACCGTCCGCAGCCATCAGAATGCGGCTCAACGGCGCGGACAGCGGCAGACCCGCCGGCAAGGGTGTGGCCGTGCCGAGCTGCTCCAGTCTGCTGAGAAAGTCTGCGTGGGGAAAGGGTTTGCTGGGTGCCATGTGAACCTGCGTCGGAGAGCGCGAACGGCAAGTCTTTCACAGGCACGCCGGCATGTCGCCCTATCTCTCGATCCCGCGCCCGCCTGCGTAGGGCAGACAGATGGCTCGTGATCGCCCCACGCCAAGACACCGATGATTGGGGAGGTCCAGTCCTCCCCAATCATGCAATGCATCTCAGGGACTGCTCGCCCTGGCAGCGAGGTCGCTGGCCGTCAATGGCCCAATCGAGACGGTGTCCGTATGCGAGGCGATGAATTGACGAAACTCGAGAGACGCCTTCAGGCCGATGGCCAGCCCTTTGGTCTTCACGGCGTCGTCCTCTTTCTTCTGTTGCGCCTCGGTCAAATCAGGGGCGATGGCGATGTAGTCCCAGGAATCGCCCTGAAAATGCGCGTACCACTGCGCGCGCGGCAAACCAAGCTGCTGATCGATGGCATCCCTATCTGCCATCCATTTGAGGAACGCCACGTGCTTGCCGGGCGCCACTCGATAGAGCGAAATGACTGCGCGGCCGGGCTCCTTTGCCGGCGCGCCACTCTGTGCCATAACCAGCGGAGCGGCCAGGGCGAAGCCGATAAACAGACATCTGCTGATCAAACGATGCATGGAATTCTCCTCGTGAGCTCGTGTGCCAGAAGACCGGTACGAACGACGACCAGGGAGCGCCGGTGTCACTCTCAAGCGGGGCGGGCTACACCAAACGAAGAGATTGCCGCTGCAACGTACACCCGCAGTCAGGCGCTCCGCAACAGCGGAGCCGGATCGGGCGCGACGAAGCCAAGGCAGATGCTCGGGGATCGCGCCCGCGCTGGCCTACATGCGCCGCTTAGTTGGCCTTCTGCCCGCTGGGATGGGATACGAAGCGAGGCGGCGTGGACTCGTCGGCGAATTGGCATGCGCTGAGATAAGCGAGTTTGAGAATCTTCGCCATCTTCGGATAGTCGATCTTGTCGGCGGTATCGCTGGGATGGTGATAGTCCGGATGGAAGCCGGTGAACCACCAGAATGCCGGCACGTTGTGCAATACAAACGGAAACTGGTCGGAACGGAAGAACACGTTGAGCGCGTACTCGTGGTCGAAGCGATCGTCCAGCACCAGACCCACCTGCTCGTTCTGCTTGGCCACCGTGCGCTGGTAGTCGGGGCTGTAAGCAGCACCAATCAGGTTAAGGCGGTTGCTGGTATCGGCAGGAACCTGGATCAAGCCGTCAGTCTGCGGGCTGGGCTTCTCGTCGCGGCCGATCATGTCGAAATTGATCATGGCCCGCGTCGTTTCCAGCGGACGCAGCGGATGCGCCGCAAGATAGTAGGCACCGAGCAGGCCACGCTCCTCCGCCGCAAATACCGCGAACAGGATCGAGCGCTTGGGCTTGGCCGGATTGGCGGCAAAAGCTCGCGCCAGGGTCACCACACCTACCGTGCCCGACGCATTGTCGTCGGCGCCGTGCCATATCTTGCCGTCGCTTTCGCCGTCGTGGTCATGATGGGCGCTGATGATGATCGTTTCCGGCGCCAGCTTGGGATCACTCCCCTCGACCATTCCCACCACGTTCCAGGCGATCGCTTCGCGACGCGCGCTGTTGTGCAGGTGCAGGCTGATGGCCGTATCCGGCAACGCCATCGAGTGCGACTTGAGGTCTTTGTCGATGGCGTTCTGCAGGGCGGCCGGCGTGCTGCCGCTGGTTGCCAGTAGCTGGCCGGAAACGTCGGCCGAAATCACCATGCTCGGAATATGCAGCGGGTTATCCACCAGCGCTTGGGAAGGAATCGGATTCGCTGCGTGTTCGGCATGATGACCGATGCGCGCACGGATCTCCTGCGCCGAGGGATGGTTGTGGTTCGGCTCGGGCGCGATCAACACGGCAACGGCGCCATGTTCCTGCGCATTAAGCACTTTGACGTAGCCCGTGGCATAGCGCGTGTTGCCAGTGCCGTTGAAGATCGAGTTGGCGTCCGTTTCCTGCGGCTCGTGATCGAACACCAGCACGACCTTACCCTTGACATCGAGACCGGCGTAATCGTCGTAACCCAATTCCGGCGCCGTGATGCCGTAGCCGGCAAACACCACCGGCGCATCGACGTCGCGATCCTCGGGGAAGGCGCCCGAAACATCGGGGTTCTTCCACTCCGAGCTCTTCCCTTGCCGCTTTAGCGTAAGCCGGGTGGCCTGGGCATCGGGCCGGTATTCCACCAGCGGTACCGCCTGGAGATAGCTGGGATGTCCTTGCGCGTCGGTTGCCACGGGCTTGAGCCCGGCCTTGGCGAACTCCGAAGCGACCCATTGTGCGGCAGCATCATCGCCGGGCTGGAGTGAAAGCCGTCCCTGCAAGGCATCGGATGCAAGAAAACCGATATCGGCGCGCAAGTCGCTCTCGCGAATCTGTGCAAGACCGGGCTGCTCGCCTGAAGGCACCGCGGCAAACGCCGTGACGGATACGCTCGCAGCGAGCGCGATGGTAAGGAAGGTGCGTGGCATGGGTACTCCTGGATAGCACAGACGCCCGGATGTCCGGAGATGGGGCAACTGAGGGTGCCATGTCGGCGTCACCTCGGCAAACGAGCTCGCATGTCGAAGATCACGCGAGGCACCGAGGATGTCGAATCGGACCATAACCGAGTATCAGCCGATACCGCCGCCTCGTACGCAACACTCCACCCGCGTCCGCGCGCCTTGGATTGCCAAGCCGCCTGTGAATGGGAGATGGGAAATCACGCCATGTGATCGCCGGCTCAATGAATACGTATGCATACGCTGGTTGCTGCATTGCGATGCTACCTACGATGCGACTCACGCCTCGCTGCTCGGCTGACTCCGGATCAGGCAGCGCTCCATGGATGCTGGCCTTCGATATCGCGAAGACCACGACAGGTCGCTTCACCCAACACCCCTGCGCCATGGACTGCGCACCATCACGTCGACTCTGTAGCACCTGATCATCAACGAAGCAGGATGGAGGCAGACCCGTATGAAGTGCTCGAAGATCCTCGCCGCCTTACTGGTAGCCGCGTGCCTCGCCGTCGCGCCGCTGATGCCTGCACAAGCAGCCATCAACAGCATGGGCCTCGGCGCCAGCTATAACGCGCAGAAGACCAGCATCACGTTCCAGGTTTATTCCTCGCAAGCCTCGCGCATCGTGCTTTACCTCTATGCGAGCGGCTACGGCGCGCAGGAGTCGACGACCTATGTGCTTAGCCCGGCAGGCAACGGCGTGTGGTCGGTAACCGTGCCGGTGTCCGCCATCCAGGCCGCCGGCATCACCGGGCCGGTTTACTACGGCTATCGCGCCTGGGGACCGAATTGGCCGTACAACGCGAGCTGGGGCAAGGGCTCCCAGGCGGGCTTCATTTCGGATGTCGATGCCAATGGCAATCGCTTCAATCCGAACAAGCTGCTGCTGGATCCGTACGCATTGGAGGTCAGTCAGGACCCGCTCAACCCCTCGAACCAGAACGGCAATGTATTCGCCTCAGGTGCCAGCTACCGCAATATCGATAGCGGAACGTACGCACCCAAGGGCATTGTGCTGGCGCCCAGCGTGCAGAGCACGGGTACCAAGCCGACCCGCGCGCAAAAGGACGATGTCATCTATGAGGTGAATGTACGCGGCTTCACCAAGCAGGACCCGAGCATTCCGACCGCCTATCAGGGCACCTATTACGGAGCCGGGCTCAAGGCGAGCTATCTGGCCAGCCTTGGCGTCACCGCCGTGGAATTCCTGCCCGTGCAGGAAACCCAGAATGACGCGAACGACGTGGTCCCGAATTCGGACGCGAACCAGAATTACTGGGGCTACATGACGGAGGACTACTTCGCCCCGGATCGCCGCTATGCCTCTAACAAAGCGCCTGGCGGACCTACGGCGGAGTTCCAGGCGATGGTGCAGGCTTTCCATAATGCCGGCATCAAGGTGTACATGGACGTGGTCTACAACCACACCGCCGAAGGCGGCACCTGGACCAGCAGCGACCCAACCACGGCCACCATCTATTCGTGGCGCGGCCTGGATAACGCGACTTACTACGAGCTCACCTCGGGCAACCAATACTTCTATGACAACACCGGCATCGGCGCGAATTTCAATACGTACAATACCGTTGCCCAGAACCTGATCGTCGATTCGCTCGCCTATTGGGCCAACACCATGGGCGTCGACGGCTATCGCTTCGACCTCGGCTCGGTGCTTGGCAATAGTTGCTTGAATGGCAGCGCCGTGGCCGCCGCCCCGAACTGCCCCAATGGCGGCTACAACTTCGACGCCGCGGATTCGAATGTAGCGATCAATCGCATCCTGCGCGAATTCACCGCGCGTCCGGCGGCAGGCGGCAGCGGACTGGATCTGTTTGCCGAACCATGGGCCATCGGCGGCAACTCCTATCAACTCGGCGGTTTTCCAAGAGGTTGGTCGGAATGGAACGGCGCTTTCCGAGACAGCTTCCGCCAGGCGCAGAATGAACTGGGCAATATGGCGATCTCCATCGGCCAGGACGCGACAAACTTCTCCGGTTCATCCAATCTGTTTCAGGCCAGTGGCCGTTCACCCTGGAATTCGACGAACTTCATCGATGTCCATGACGGCATGACGCTCAAGGACGTCTATTCGTGCAACGGCGCCAGCAATGGTCAAGCGTGGCCTTATGGCCCCTCCGATGGAGGCACCAGCACGAACTACAGTTGGGACCAGGGCATGTCGGCGGGCACGGGTACCGCGCTCGACCAGCGACGTGCGGCGCGTACAGGTATGGCATTCGAAATGCTGTCGGCGGGAACGCCGTTGATGCAAGGCGGCGACGAATACCTGCGCACGCTCCAGTGCAACAACAACGCATACAACCTCGATTCGAGCGCCAACTGGCTCAACTACAGCTGGACCACCGACCAGTCGAACTTCTACAACTTCGCCCAACGGCTGATCGCCTTCCGCAAGGCCCACCCCGCGCTGCGTCCGGCAACGTGGTACAGCACCAGCGAGGTCGTGTGGTATCAGCCGAGCGGTGCCGTCGCCACCAGCAGCTACTGGAACAACGCCAGCAACTATGCGATCGCCTACGCCATCAACGGGCCTTTGCTTGGCGACACCAACTCGATGTACATCGCCTATAACGGCTGGTCCGGCAGCGTGACTTTCACCTTGCCAGCACCGCCTTCAGGCACGAGCTGGTACCGCGTGACGGATACCTGCAACTGGAATGACGGTTCGAACACATTCGTCACTCCCGGCAACGAGGCCGCCATCGGCGGTGCCGGCACCACCTATAGTCAGTGCGGCCAGTCCCTGTTGTTGCTGATCTCGAAGTAAGCTCGCGACATCCGTTCATGTCGTCATCTCCGCAAGCGCGGAGATGACGACGATGTCAGCGGCCCATCGCGCCGTTACGCAACGTCCGACCACATGCGCATCAGGTTGTGATAGCAGCCGGTCAGCTCCACGCGAGCGGCCGGATCGCCTTGACTGGCGTTGAGACGCTGAATGCTCCGGTCCAGGTCGAACAGCAGGGCGCGCTGCTCGTTGTTGCGCACCATGCTTTGCACCCAGAAGAAACACGCCAGGCGAGCGCCCCGGGTCACCGGCGTTACCTGGTGCAGGCTGCTGGCCGGATAGACGATCATGTCACCTGCCGCGAGTTTTACCGACTGCGTACCGTAGACATCCTCGATCTGCAATTCGCCGCCGTCATAGCTTTGCGGATCGGCCAGAAACAGCGTGGCCGAAAGATCGGTGCGGATCTTCTCCTGGCTGCCCGGAACAAGACGTATCGAACCATCGACATGGCTACCGAAATGCATACCGCCTTCGTAGCGATTGAACATTGGCGGATACACCCGATGGGGCAAGGTCGCGCTGATGAACAACGGATGCCTTTCCAGCACGGCAAGGACGATGTCGCCCAGCTCCTTCGCCAAGGGCGTCTCTTCGGCGATCTGAAGGTTACGCTTGACCTGGGCGCCCTGATGGCCTGCGCTAGCGCGCCCATCCACCCATGGCGCCCCAGCGCTGTCCAGCCGCTGCCGGAACAGCGTCAACTGCTCGCCATCGAGGATGCCTGGAATCACTACCAGCATGGCATTCGGTCCCTTGCGATCAAAGCCGATAAGTCACGGTCAGCAATTCGGTGGCACCCAGGCCCGGGATCGAGCGGCCGCCGTCGGACTGGATGACCCCGACGAAATACTTCTTGTCGGTGAAGTTGAGCATGTTCAGGCGAATATCGTACTTCGGTTGATGGTACGCGACCGTGGCGTCCCAGCGGGTATAGCCACCCACGCTGACCAGATTGTTGTTAGCCGCGTAGCGCAACGATTGATAAGTCGCCCCGCCGCCAACCTCCCAGTGCCTGGAGACATTGTAGGTGTTCCAGACCGTACCGCTGTTTCGTGGCGTGTTGGCCAGCACATTGCCCTGGGTGCCATCCAGCGCCTTGACGATTTCCGAATTGAGTCGCGTATAGCCGGAGAAGACCTGCCACCGTTCGGTCAGCCGGCCGGTGGCGCCCAACTCGAGGCCACGCACGCGCACCGTGCCCTCCAGCTCGTATTCGCCGGTGGACGTCTGGGTGCGGGCATTGGTCTTGGTGACCTGGAATGCAGCTGCGTTCAGCAGCAGGCGGTCATCCGCGAAATCCCACTTGCCGCCCGCCTCGTAAGACCGGTTTTTCTCCGGCTGCAGCGCTTGCGTGCCGTTGGTCACGGTGAGCGTTTCCAGCGACGGGTCGAACGACGTGCCGTAGGAAAGGTAGTAAGACTGCTCGTGGGTCGGCTGGAAGATCAGGCCGCTGCGCACGCTGGTGAAATAGACCGTCTGCGAAGCGTTGAGCGGCGCCGTGATGGTGTTGTTGAGGTCGGCGGCGAAGCGGTCACGGCGCAAGCCCGCCACCAACTGCCACTGCTCGTTGAAGTGCATGGTGTCGTTCGCATACACGCCCGCCGTATCGGCACTGCCCAAGGCGTGATTGCCGATGCTGGTGGTGACATTGGCCGGCTGAGCCTGCGTGCCCGGATCGAGCAGCGATACCAGCGGCAGATGATTGCGGGTATAGCCCTGGTTATCGTAGTTGTCGTGGCCGAGTTCGAGCCCGGTGAGAAGCTCATGGTGCACGCTGCCGGTATCGACAGTGGCCATGAGGTCGGTCTGGCTGTCGAACGAACGGTCGTGGATGACGCGATCGTGGCTGGCCAGCTGCACCAGCAGATCCTGCAATGGCAAGTCGGTCGGATTGCCAGCGTTCTTGTTGAGCGTCACGCCGGTATTGGTCACGACCGAATTGGGCGCCGTTTCACGCGCATCCACTTTATAGGTGCTGTACTGCAGTTGGCTGCGCAATTGCAGGTCTTCGTTGAAATGGTGATCGAGTCGCGCGCTGAACGCGTTGATCGTCTGCGTGGTGCGGTCGGTGGTGAAGCCGTAATAGTTGGCGTGACTGACCGCGGCGGGACGACCGTTGACGGGCGGCAGGCCGTAGTCCGGCTGGTCGATATTGCGCTGGAGCAGCGCCGACAAGGTGATCTCGGTAGGCGTACCGATGCCAAAGCGCAACGATGGAGCGATGCCGCCGTCGCGATTGGAGACCACGTCGCGCGTGGAATGGATGTCCTGGGCGAAGACGTTAAGGCGCCCCGCCGAGGTGGCTGAAAGCGGCGTGTTGAAATCGCCGCTTACGCGGTAATGATCGTCGCTGCCGACGGTAGCCGACACCTCGGCGCTGGGCCGCAGTTCCGGCACTTTGCTGACCTGGTTGATCACGCCACCGGTCGAGCCACGCCCGAACAGCATCGAGGATGGTCCCTTGAGCACTTCGACCGCGGCGAGATCGAAGGTGTCGCGGTAGTACTGGCCACGATCGCGAAAGCCGTCGAGATAGATATCCGTGCGTGCGCTGAAGCCGCGCAAGTTGATGTTGTCGCCGATGGTGCCGCCTTCTGCTGCGGTGATCGTGATGCCCGGTACATTGCGTAGCGCATCGGCCAGCGAGGTCGCACCCTGGGCGTTGAGCAGATCGCGATTGATCACCACGACGGACTGGGGAATATCGCGCAATGCGGTCGGCACCTTGGCGCCGACCGTCGACGTATCGGTGTCGTAGCTGTTGCCGATGACGCTGCCGGTAACGTGAACGGCACCCAGTGTCTTGGTCGCATTGTCCGAGCTCGGCGGGTCTGACGGCGTGGCCGACTGCGCCCACGCCGAGAGGGGCAGAACCAAAGCGGCGACCAGGGCTGCATGCAGGGGACGAGTTCGCAGGTTCGGCATAAGTGGTTTCAGTGAGTCGATAGGACGGTCAGCAACACCCCTCGCCTGCTCTACCAGCCAGAACGAAAGTAGCGAGACAACAACTGCAAATAAGAATGGTTGTCATTATCAGCATCAGTTACGCAATTGTGAAGCGTAATATCTTGCGTCTCGCGGCGTTTTTTTCTGACCCCACATGCATGGTGCTTCGACGACACGTTTCGGCGCCTGTCGCCTCCCTCTTGGGCGATGGCTGAAATGGGCCGAAGCATGCTCGCGCCCCTGCACCTGTCGGCAGACGACAGCGCCCGGCGGCGTAGCGCCAGGACGTGCGCCACAAGAAAGCTCTGGATCCGACGTTGGCCGGAATGAGGTGAGGAAGGGCCGACGCCGGATCGATGGCGAAGGATCGAGCGCTTCACTCAATCCTCCGGTGAGCGCAGGCTGGACGAGAGCAGGTCTGCCAGCGCCCGCACTATCCAAACTTGCGATTCAATCGACGTTGCCCTGCAGCAGAGACAACTGCCTGCGCAACGCCTCGTTTTCGGATGTCAGTTCGGCTACGCGCCGGCGCAAAGTCTCCAACTCAGCCGGGTCGGCCTCCTCGGCCGCTTCCTGGATAGCGGGTTCCTTGGGCGGCTTGCGGCGGGAATCGCGCACACGCTTGGCGGCTTGTTTCAACTCATCGCTGCCGGCTATCGCTGCTGCGCGCTGCTCTTCCTCGGGAAGGCTTGCGACCGCCGCCGCCGCATTGATCGAAAGCGTGCCCGACTTCACCGCCGCCACCACCTCGGGCGCGGCTTGCTTCTGGATCTTCTCGATCAGCACCACCTGGTTGTTGCTCAGGCGCGCCTCTCGAGCAATCGCCTGACGACTCGGCAACGGCACAGGCGGTGAGGCAGCCGAGGGAGACACGTCGGACGTTGCTTCGTCAGCCGCTGTTGCCGATGCTTCGACCACCGGTTTCGCCGGCTCTTCCGCTTCCTGCACGCGTGCCCGACGTTCCGCCAGAATCTCCCGCTTGCGCAACGCAAGCACACCGCGCTGAAAGTCGGAAACGCTGCGGCGCCCAAGGTGCTGCTCGATCATCCACAAGTGCACGTCGCCCATGGACTGAAAACGCTTGTTCTGCACTGTCTGGAATGGCAGGTCGTGCTTGCGGCAAATGCCGTAACGGTTGTGTCCATCTACCAGGATATTGCCCCACAGCACCAGCGCATCGCGGCAACCCTCGGCAAGCAGGCTTCGCTCCAACGCCTCGTGTTCGTCCGGCGTCAGCGGGTCGATATAGGTCTTGAGTTCTTCGTTGACAACGATATCCATGGATACGATCTGGACCACCAAAAAGGGGCGGGCATTGTAGAGAAGCCGCACGAGGATTGCCTGCCCTCCGGCGCCCATCGGGTTGATCGCTTGCACTTCGATGCGCCTGGGCGGAAGCCGCTGCTTGCCCCGCCTGGATCAGATTGGCAGGCAAGTGGCCTTGAACACGCGAGCGAACTACATCAATGAAGTAGCCAAAACGGATATAGACTTTCCCGTTGTCACGCCCTCGAAAGCGGCCTGACTCCCCAGCGCGTCCACGGCCCGGTCGGCAGGTACGCTGCCTGTACCGGCAAGATTGGCCAGCCGTTACCCCAGAGGCACCATCATGAGCCGACCACCACTCCCCCCATTCACTCTCGAAACTGCCATTCAAAAAGTACGACTGGCGGAAGATGCATGGAACACCCGCAATCCATCGCTGGTGGCTCAGGCCTATACACCGGACAGTCACTGGCGGAACCGCAGCCAGTTTCTGCAGGGCCGCGAAAACATTGAAGCCTTCCTTACCCTCAAGTGGCAACGCGAACTCGACTATCGCCTGATCAAGGAACTCTGGGCATTCCGTGAAAACCGCATTGCCGTTCGCTTCGCCTATGAATGGCACGACGACAGTGGGCAGTGGTATCGCAGTTACGGCAATGAGAACTGGGAATTCGATGCCGCGGGATTAATGGGTCGACGTATCGCAAGCATCAACGATGCCCCCATCGCAGTCGAAGCAAGGAAGTACCATTGGGCACTTGGGCGCCGTCCCGACGATCACCCTTCGCTATCGGATCTGGGCTTCTAGTAAGCGGCACCGCGTCCGTGCCGGAAGACCCGGACGCCATGCGCGACAGACTCTGCTAACTTGCGATCTTTCACTCCGGGGGATCTCATGTTGCCGCGCCTACGCCTTGCCGTCGCCCTTACGCTTGCCATCGCCTCGTTCGCCGCTGATGTCGCGGCGGACGAAACCACGCCGGCGCACACACCGACCACGAAAGAACTGCTGGCCAAGTCGAAGCCGGAAGAGTGGCGCGCGCCCAACCCCCAGAACCTGTTGGTGATGCAGCTGCCGCAAGGCAAGGTGGTGATCGAGCTGGCGCCGGATTTCACGCCATTACACGCGGCCAACATCCGCACCATGGCGCATGAGCATTACTACGACCAACTCGCCATCGTTCGCGTGCACGACAATTTCGTCACCCAGTGGGGCGATCCGGCCAGTGACGACAACAGCGACAAGCGCAAGCTCAAGTCGCTGGGCTCGGCAAAGTCCACCCTGCCGCCCGAGTACACCCGCACGATGGATGCGAAGCTCCCGTTCACCGCCCTGCCCGACGGCGACGTCTACGCACCGGATGTAGGCTTCTCCGAAGGCTTTCCGGTGGCGCGCAACGAGGCGACCGGACAGGAGTGGCTGACCCACTGCTACGGCATGGTGGGCGTGGGACGCGACAACGATCCGCAAAGTGGCAGTGGTAGCGAGCTCTATGCCGTGATTGGCCAGGCGCCGCGTGGACTGGATCGCAACCTCGCCGTGGTCGGTCGTGTGCTGCAGGGCATGGAGTATTTGTCCGGTCTGCCGCGCGGCACGGGTCCGCTGGGTTTCTACGAACAGCCGTCGCAGCATGTGACCATTAGCTCGGTCCGGCTGATGTCCGACCTGCCCGAGGCGCAGCGCACCAAGCTCGAAGTGCTGCGCACCGACAGCGCCACGTTCGCCGCCCTGGTCGATGCCAAGCGCAATCGCCGCGACGACTTCTATCAATTCCCGGCAGGCAAAGTCGACCTGTGCAGCATCACCATCCCGGTCCGCGAGGCTAAGGCCCCACGCTGAGCCATGCCTGCGCGAGGTTACTGGCCATGCGGCGTGGGCTGCCAAGTACCGTTCGGCGCCGCCCACGCCTAAGTCCCGGCCCGCAGCGCTGGTCCCGTGCACGCAGGCTCCCGTGCACGCCCGTACGACGGCTAGAATGCGGCGTCCCCTCCCCGCTGGCACGTATTCATGCAACCCGTCACCAAGGCCCGCTGGCAGATCCATTTCTGCGTCCTGCTGTGGGGTTTCACGGCCATTCTCGGCAAGTTGATTACCTTGCCCGCCCTACCCTTGGTGTGGTGGCGCATGCTGTTGGTGGTGGCGGCGCTGTTCCTGTTTCCGAGCGTGTGGCGCGGCCTGAGGGCGATGCCATCAAGGCTACGTTGGGCCTACGCCGGCATCGGTGTGCTGGTGTCGCTGCATTGGCTGACGTTCTACGCCGCGATCAAGCTGGCGAACGCATCGGTGGCGGCAACGTGCATTGCACTAGGACCCGTCTTTCTCTCCCTGGTCGAACCATGGATCGCGCGTCGCAAGTTCGATCCACGCGAGTTGCTGATCGGAGTCGCGGTCGTACCAGGCGTGGCGATGGTGGTCGGCGGCGTGCCCGCGGAGATGCGTCTGGGTATTGCCGTTGGTGCGCTGTCTGCGCTGTTGGTGGCGCTGTTCGGCTCGTACAACAAGCGACTGGTTGAGCATGGCGATCCGCTCACGGTGACCTGTATCGAGCTGGGCACGGGTACGCTGTTCCTCACCTTGCTGGCCCCGCTGTTGCCGCACGTTGGCCCCGCGTTCGTGCTGCCCAGCCTGCACGATGCGGCCTTGCTGATGCTGCTGTCGTTTGGCTGCACCCTGCTACCGTTTGCGCTGGCGTTAGTGGCCCTGCGCCATATGAGCGCTTTCGGCACGCAGATGGTGACCAATCTGGAACCTGTGTACGCCATCCTGCTGGCTATCGTGTTGCTCGGCGAGCAACGCCAACTGGACGGCTGGTTCTACGCGGGCGTCGCCGTGATCCTGGCTGCCGTCTTCATCCATCCGCTGCTCAGCCGCCAGCAAGCGGCTCCCTCCCAGCCCGAGCTGCTGGGCACGTCCGAAAGCCACGGCATCGTCGAATAGCCCGCAAACCCCGCACGACTGCGGCTAAAGTACGCCGGAACGAGCGTACGGGTTCTTCCAACCTTGGCGGGGTGGCTAGGATGAGGCTCAGCAGCGTGCCGTCGGTCTTCAGGGTCGAGTGGTTTCTGGCCCTGAGCGTGGCCACTTGTGTGGTGTTCCTGATTTTCGGCGACCGGCCGCTGGGAAGGCTGGATCAACCGCTACAGCTTGGCCTCGCCTTCGCCTGGTTGTTCTTCGTGATACTCGGTGCGGCCCTGGCCGTCGTGCGCCATGCGGACCGGCTCGGAGAGAAGCTTGGCGAGCCCTATGGCACGCTGATCCTGACGCTGTCGATCACCTCCATCGAGGTCATCAGCATCACCGCCATCATGTTGCATGGCGAAAACAACCCGACGCTCGCACGCGACACCTTGTTCGCCGTCACCATGATCATCCTCAATGGCATGGTCGGATTGTCATTGCTCATGGGTGGATGGCGACACCATGAGCAGCATTACAACCTGCAGGGTGCCAACGCGTACCTGGGCGTGGTGATTCCGCTCGGTGTGCTGGCCCTGGTCCTGCCGAACTTCACCGTGACGACGGCGGGGCCGACCCTGTCCTTTGCGCAGGAGTCGTTCATAGCGATCATCTCCGTCGGCCTGTACGCCGCTTTCCTGGCCCTGCAGACGAAGCGGCATCGTGCGTACTTTGCAGGATCCGGGCATGGCGCAAACACCCCGTCAGTCGATGATCACGGCTCGCCCACGCGCCTGTTGACGCATGTGGTCCTGCTCGTGGTCTACATGGCCCAGGTCGTATTCCTCGCGGAGAAGCTGGCGCAACCGGTGGATTACGTCGTTGAAACCATGAAGTGGCCGGCTGCCTTCGCCGGCTTGACCATGGCGGTGCTGGTGGCCACCCCAGAAGCCATCGGCGCAGTACGCGCTGCGCGTGCCAATCACATGCAGCGGTCGGTGAACATTTTCCTGGGTTCGGTGCTGTCGACCATCGGCCTCACGATTCCGCTGATCTTGTTGATCAGCCATCTGACCCAGCATCCCATCGTGCTTGGGCTCGAGCACACCGACCTGTTGCTCTTCATGCTTACGCTCGCATTGTGCCTGGTGACTTTTTCGAGCGGTCACACGAATGTACTGCAGGGTGCTGTACACCTGATGCTCTTCGTCGCGTATCTGTTTTTCATCTTCCAGGGATAGCTGTTGCCGCTTGCGAGAAATGCGCCAACCTGCCCCATCAAAACCCGGTCGCGCTACGCGCTTTCTGCCAACCACGCACGCATGTACGCAATGAACGCGCGCATCTTGGCGGGCGACTGCCTTCCCGGATAGACCGCGTGGATGCCGCACCCAGGCAGGCTGTATTGCGCCAACAGCACGACCAGGGCCAGTACACACTCTCCGCGCGGAGAGTGTGTACTGGCCCTAATGCGAGCCGTGATCGTCGTGATCATGGCCATCATCGTCATGGCTCTCGTGGTGATCGTCGTGACCCTGCGCACCAGGCTCGTCATGATGCGCATGTTCGTGGCCACCGTGACCGTTGTTGACCGGCACGCCCGCCATCGCCTCGAACGTGGCCTCATCGAGCGTCGGCAGCTTGCGCACGAAGGCAACCATATCCCAGATCGCCGCATCGTCGTGGCTCAAGCCCCAGGCCGGCATTGCGGTGAGCTTGACGCCGTGCTTGATAACCCAGAACGCCTCGGCCGCATCATGCGCACCATGCTTGAATAGATCCGGTGGCTGCGGGTAGAGGCCCGTGCGAAGCTCGGTTTCATGCATACCAGGCGTGAGATGGCAGGCCGCACACATTTCCGCATAATGCTCGGCTCCACGGCGAATGCGTTGTGGATCATCCAGATCGGGCACGGTGATGCCGGTGGCCTGATGTGCGATGGAGCGATCACGCAAGGTCGCAATGACCCACGCCGTCAGCGGCCAGTGCGGGCGATCTGCCCCGATGTCATAGACGCCTGACCAGACAAACACGGCCGAAGCCGCCGTCAGTGCTACCAACGTAGACAGCAAAATGGCCAAAACTTTCATGAGCAGTCCCCTCAGAACCAAAGCCTGACGCCAGCCAACCACGTCGTTTCGCGCGCGTGCAGGCTCGGGCCATCCATCACGCCATCTTCGATACCGAAGCGACGCGTCCAGTTGATACCGATATACGGTGCGAAATTCCTGCTGAACTCGTAGCGCAGACGCAAGCCGGCTTCGACATCGGACAGACCCGATGAAATGCCGCGCCGCGGATCGTCCTTGCCATAGAAGTTCAACTCAAGCTTCGGTGCCAGGATCAGTCGCTGGGTGAAGCGCAGGTCGTAGCTGGCCTCGAATCGCGCCGCCGTGCGTCCCTGCTCACCCACATAGAACGTGGCCTGCGTTTCGAACCAGTACGGTGCCAGCCCCTGCACACCAAATGCTGCCCATTGGCGGTTCGGTCCTTGCCCGAAATCCTGACGCACACCTACTTGCCAATCCCAGAAGCTCGTCCACGCGTGGCTCCATAACACGTCGATGCGAGCATCCTGGGTTCCTTCGCTATCCCGCTCGCCTTCTGTCTTCAGCCACAGGCGATCGATACCGTTGCCCCACCAACCTTCTGCCTCCCAGCTGGTGGCGTAGTCGCCACTCATACTGCGGCTACGCTCCAGGCGATCGAACAGCAGCATGCCCAGGGGCGGCGACGGATTCATTTCCATCGAGTCGGCCATCTCCGTCGGTGACACGGCATGGGGCGCGCTCTGTGGCGGCGGTGGTGGAACGTGGTCGTTGGGCGGAAGCGTGCTTTGCGCTGCCGTGGCCATGTCGTGACCGTCATGTGCGGGCGCCGTCATGGTCGATTGCGATGGCGTCCCTTGATCGGTGTGTGAATCAGCATGGCCTGCCTGTGGATCGTCCTGCGTGGACATCGACATAGAGGGCATATCGGCCATGTTCATGCTTTGCGCCCATGCCGATGTCGGGAGCGCGGCGAGCAAAGCCAGCGCAGCCGGAAGGACGTTTAGCCTGCTCATGCCACCACCACTTCGCGGAACATGCCCGCCATGTGGAACAGCAGATGACAGTGGAATGCCCAGCGCCCCTGGGCGTCGGCGCTCACCCGGTAGCTCACGCGCTGCGCGGGCTGCACCACCACCGTGTGTTTGCGCGCCTGAAACTCGCCGTCGGGCGATTCAAGTTCGCTCCACATGCCATGCAGATGGATGGGATGCGCCATCATCGTGTCGTTCACCAGCACGATGCGCACATGCTCGCCGTAACGCAGTTGCAGCGGGCCGGCCTCGGCAGCTGGAATGCCATCGAACGACCAGCGGTAACGCTCCATATTGCCGGTCAGGCGCAAGCTGATCTCCCGATCCACGCGCGGCGATATCGGCGCATTGACGGCATGCAGATCAGCGTACGTCAGTACGCGGCGACCGTTGTCACGCAGACCTACGCCCGGGTCGTCGAGATTGCCGCGCGGCATGGCCACGCGCATATCCACTTCCGGCCCGGTTTTGAGCGGTGCCGCACCATCGTCGGGTGTCATCGGGGTGAGGGGCATACCAGGCATGCCCATATCCATGCCGGCCATGCCGTGACTCATGCCCTCGTGCCCCATGCCGCCATGGTTCATCGCACCCATCATGTCGCTCATGCCGAGCAACGGGCGCGGGTCGAGCGGAGGCACCTCGGCGACCATCCCAGCACGTGGCGCTAGCGTGGCACGCGCGAAACCAGAGCGATCCATGCTCTGCGCAAAGATGGTCCAGGCACGATCGGCGGCGGGCTCCACGATGACGTCGTAGGTCTCGCCATTGCCGATGCGAAATTCATCCACGCTCACCGGTTCGATGGCCTGGCCGTCCGCGGCGACGACGCTCATCTTCAGCCCGGGGATGCGCACATCGAAAAATGTCATCGATGCGCCATTGATAAAGCGCAGGCGCACTTTTTCGCCCGCATCGAACAGGCCCGTCCAGTTGCCGGCAGGCGCTTGGCCATTGAGCAGATAGGTGTACGTGGCTGCCGAGACATCGGCCAGATCGGTGGGATCCATGCGCATGCGATTCCACATCTGCCGCTGCGCCAGCGCCTGCGAAATCCCGTCGCGCCCTACGTCATGAAGGAAGTCGCCAACGGTCGACTTGCCATAGTTGTAGTAGCCGCTCTGCTTCCTGAGGTTGGCGTAGATCGTTTCGGGGTCAGTGTCCGTCCAGTCGCTCAGCAAGATCGTGTAGTCGCGCTGCACAGCATGGCGCTCGCCTTCTCGTGGCTCGATCACGATGGGACCGTACAGCCCGGTCTGTTCCTGGAAACCCGCATGACTGTGATACCAGTACGTGCCGGACTGATTCACGGTGAACCGGTAAACGTACTCGCCGCCCGGAGGAATGCCGCCAAAGCTCAGGCCCGGCACGCCATCCATGTCGGCAGGCAACACGATGCCATGCCAATGGATGGAGCTCATCACCGGAAGCCGGTTGCGCACACGCACGCTCACCGTTTCGCCCTGCCGCCAGCGCAACAGCGGCGCGGGCAGCTGTCCATTCACGACCGTGGCGATGCGACGGCGGCCGGTGAAGTCGACCGGCAACTCGCTGATTTCGAGCTCGAAATGATTGCCGCGCAATTCGGTACGAGGCGCTGCGGACTGGGCCAGCGCACTATCGCGCCAGAGGCCAAGCCCTGCCGCTACCCCGCCAAGGGCCAATCCCTGTACGAAACGCCTACGCGGCAGTTGGAAACCGCGCGGTTCTTGCTGGTCCATTGGATGACTCCGTCATTCGCACCCGCGTGCCGGGCATATCGAATCGGCCGAGCAGTCGGCCCTTTGCAGCGAACGGAGAATCAGGCGACCGGAGGCCGCAGCGGAGGTTCGTAGACGGGCTGCGGCGCTGTCTCGCGGCCGGTCATCCATCCCGTGTTGTGGGGTAATGCACGCGCCAATCCCTGCGCGAGGGAACATGGCACCTGGGCCGTTGCATGCGCGCAAGCACAATCCGGCGTTGCCGCTGCGGCATGCCCGGGCGAGTGGTCTTGCGTGTCTGCCGGATGGTGCATCGTCATCGACATGGATGAGCCCATCGACGTGCAGCAACCTTCCTGCGCCCATGCCATGCTCGCCAGCGTCAGCCACGCACACAGTGCCAGCGCGAACAAGGCGCGGCAGCGACGCAGGCGGCGGAAAAGGTGGTGGGACATAGCCGGAGCATAGCCATCCGATAGCGGCCAGCTCAACTCTGGAGTTGGCTTCACGAGCCCTTTCGGCGCTAGAAGCACCTTCCGGCGCACCCTGCCTGAGCCGGTTCCTGCGCCAAAAAGCGCAACTTCTCACTTCCACCTATAATTGCCCGCCAAATGGCGCCCATCCCCTATGAACTACCGTCACGCCTACCACGCCGGTAACTTCGCCGATGTCCTGAAGCATTCGGTGCTGTTTGCGCTGATCGAAGCGCTGCAGGCCAAGGCCACGCCATTCGGGTTCATCGACACGCATTCCGGCAGCGGCTGCTACGCCCTCGACGGCTTCGAGGCCAGCAAGACCGGCGAGTACAAGGACGGCATCGTCCGTTTGCTGTTCCCCGATCTGCATCAATCCCAGGAACACCAAGGCGCCTTGCCGCCGCTCTTGCGCCGCTGGCTCGACTCGATTCTCAAACTGCCGGGCAACGAGCAAGGGCTGAAGCTGTATCCCGGCTCGCCGCTGCAGGTCGCGCGCGCCATGCGTGATATCGACAGCGCCCAGCTGTGTGAGCTGCACACCGAGGAAGCGGAGCGACTGCGTGAATTGTTCCATCGCGATCAGCGCGTGCATGTGCATCAGCGCAATGGCTATGAAGCGCTCAAGAGTTTCATTCCTCCGCAGGAGAAGCGCGGCCTGGTACTGATCGACCCACCGTACGAGGCCCAGGAATCCGAGTACCGCGTGATCGAGAAGGCACTCAAGCAGGCATTGCTGCGCTGGCCCACGGGTGTATACGCCATTTGGTATCCGATCAAGCTGCGCAGTCAGGTACAGCCGTTCCATCGCTGGTTGCAGCATTGCGGGGTCCGGCGTGTACTGCGGGCGGAGCTGATGGTGCGTCCCGACGACTCGCCGCTGCGCCTCAACGGCTCGGGCATGGTGATCCTCAACGCGCCGTGGAAGCTCGATGACACGCTGCGTGAGCCGATGCGCGCCATGGCGCGCCTGCTGTCGCAGGAAAAGCAGGCCCAATGGCGGCTCGACTGGCTGGTCCAGGACACTGCCAGCTAAACGTCTGACACGGCGCACACTCACCCGCTACCGCCCCCATCGCGTGCCCGCTAAGCTCAGCCTTATCGCCGCCTGAGATGCCCGGAGCCCGCCATGCGCAAACGCCTTGCCAATGTCCTGATCCGCGGCACCCTGCCGGCGAGCCTGCTGGCCCTGGCCGCCTGCGCGCCGGCACCGATCTACAAGCCATCCGCCAACACGGTCGCCACCACGCCGGATGTCGTGGCGCATGAACCCGAGCGCTATGTCAATGCCGATGTCATCTGGGGCGGGCGCATTGTGGACGTGCGCAACCTTCCCGACCACAGCGAGATCGAAATCGTCGGCTACCCGCTCGACAGCTCGCAGCGCCCGAAGGCCGAGGGTGGCGGCTGGGGCCGCTTTATCGCGGTGATGCCCGGTTATGTGGAATCGTTCGACTATCCGGCTGGCGCCTTGATCACCCTGGCCGGCCGCGTCAGCGGCAGCCGCACCGGCGAAGTGGGCCAAGCCGGCTACGTCTACCCGCTGGTTGGCGTGGGGCAGTCCCACCTGTGGACAGCCGCGGAGATGCATAGCGGCCATCCCAACATCAGCTTCGGCCTGGGCGTGGGTGTCGGCATTCACTGAGGGATCGTACTGCCCACGCAACGCCGTATCCGGCATGAAGTGCGATGCACGACCGAAGGATGGACGAAAGCCCTCCACCGCAACGTTCCGGCCCATGCCGGTCGTCGCTTCAGTCAAACCACTTTAGGAGAGGTGTGTCATGCGTAAAGCCTGGTTTCAAGCGTTGGGATGGGCCACCTTGGTGTTGTCGAGTGCTTCGGTGTCGGCAGCAGACCAGCCTGCCTCGCCCTCACCAGCACACCACTGGTCCTATGCCGGCGCTAACGGTCCCGGTCACTGGGGCAGCCTCGATGGCGCCGATGTCGCCTGCGGCAAGGGCGAGCACCAATCGCCCATCGATCTTGATTCGCGCACAGCCAAAACCGGCAAAACCGGCAAATTTCGGATCAACTATGAGCCCGGCGCCGTGGCCTTGCTTAATAACGGCCACACCGTACAAGCCGATGTCGGTGGCGCCGTTTCTACCGTTACGTTCGAAGGCGCCACTTACCGCTTGGCGCAGTTCCATTTCCATACGCCGAGCGAACACACGATCGACGGCAAGCACTTTCCCCTGGAAATACATTTCGTGAACAAGGACGCCGAAGGCCATATCACGGTGGTCGGCGTACTCGTACGCGCGGGTGCCGAAAACAAGGCACTGGCTGCTGTTTTCAATGCTCTGCCCGCCCATGAAACGCCGGCCGGCGAGCAGGGCCGCGAACCCGCACAGGTAGACCTTGCCGCCATCTTGCCGAGCGAGCACAAGGCTTTCGTCTACGAGGGCTCACTAACTACGCCTCCCTGCACCGAGGGTGTGCACTGGATCGTGATGGCACAGCCGGTCGAGATGTCTCGCGCGCAGATCGGGAATTTCGCCAAGATATTCCACGACAACCACCGTCCGCCGCAGAAGATCAACGGTCGCGAAATCGATAGCACAACGTACTGAAGCAGCACTCGGGCGCGCATGGCCTTGCCTGCGCGCCGCTCCCTGCATTGCATCGTGCCTGTGCAGGCGCCTTGATAGCTCATACCACGTCGCTACACTAGGGATGCTCTGATCAAGGAGACGATCCGATGTCTGGCCACGCCAATTCGCTGAGGGCGATCCTGCTCGCACTCGGCGCGAATTTCGTGATTTTCCTGAGCAAGCTCGCAGCCGCCTTGATCACCGGTTCCGGCGCGATGATGGCCGAGGCGGTGCATTCATTGGCGGACTGCGGCAACCAGGGTTTGCTGCTGCTCGGCATGCGCCAGGCGGACCGCCCTCCCTCCGACGAGTACCCGCTCGGATGGGGGCGTGCACTGTATTTTTGGTCGTTTCTCGTCGCCATCCTGCTTTTCAGCGTGGGCGGCATGTTTTCCATCTACGAAGGCATCCACAAGCTTTCCCATCCCGAGCCCCTGAGATGGCCCTGGCTGGCTATCGGCGTATTGGCTTTCGGCGTGGTAGCCGAATCGTTCTCGATGCACGGCTGCCTCAAGGAAGTGAACAAGGTGCGTGACGGCCGCAGCCTGTGGCGATGGTTTCATGAAACCCGCTCCAGCGAGTTGCTGGTGATCTTCGGCGAGGACCTCGCGGCCCTGTTCGGTCTCTGCATTGCGCTGGTCGCCGTGCTGGCCACCATGATGACCGGCAACCCACTGTTCGATGCCGCAGGCACCATCGTCATCGGTGCACTGCTGGTGGTCGTGGCCGTCGCCGTGGCCAGCGAGGTGAAGGCGCTGCTCATCGGTCAAGGACTGGAGCCCAAGCAGCGCGAGGATTTGCTGGCCTTCATCAATGACCGCCCAGAAGTGGATGTGGTACTGAACCTCATCACGCTGCAGATGGGGCCGGACGTGATGGTGGCGGTCAAGGCGCGCATGGCGCCAGCACGGGATCAGCTCTCGCTGATCCAGGCGATCAACGCGGTAGAACGCGCCATGAAAGCGCAGTTCACCGATATCCGCTGGAGTTTCTTCGAGCCGGACGTGATGGACTAAGTGCGCTTGAGCTGCAAAAGATCCCACTTGTTGCCGTAGAGATCCTGGAACACCACGACCGTGCCGTAGGCTTCCTCTCTCGGCTGTTCGCAGAACACCGCGCCTGCGGCTTTCATGCGCTCGTAATCGCGCCAGAAATCGTCGGTGTGTAACAAGAGAAACACGCGGCCACCTGTCTGATCGCCCACGCGATCCAGTTGCTCCGGCGTGGATGCCTTCGCCAGCAGCAGCCGTGTTTCGCCGGCGCCGGCAGGCGACACCATCACCCAGCGTTTACCGCCACCCATATCGGTGTCTTCAAGCAACTCAAAACCCAGCACATGCGTGTACCAATCAATGGCGGCGTCGTAATCCGCGACGACCAGGGCAATGCTGCCGATGTGTTGCTTCACTTCTTCTCCGGGGGCGCGGGCCAGGCACCCAATTCCGCCTGCAACTTCTTGGTGAGTTTCGCGCGCACCAGCGTATAGGCCTGCCGAATAAAGGCTTCCAGCTCCGACGTGGCGAAACGCTGAGGCTCGATCACCGAGATCCAGTGTGCGCGGGCCATATAAGGGGCGGGGATGATACCGGGCTGATCGGTCAACTCCAGAAACCGCTCGTCCTCCACTTTGAAGGACAGCCGGCCTCCCTCGGCGCCGTCCAGGGGCGTGACCACGAACATCTTGCCGCCTACGCTGAAAACGAGATCGCCGCCCCACTTGATATCCCGGGTGACACCCGGCCAACGGCCGCACCATTGCTCCAGTTGCTTTGCGGTCAACCCGCTGGACGCCTTTGTCATGCTCTTTTGCCTCCTGGGGCCTCGGCCAGGGCCGAAGCGATGCGGGCGATTCTGGAACGCGGGGCAGACTTTGTCTGCAGGGCACATCCCCTTGTTGTCGGGCACATGCAATGCGACATCGCGCCGCGAAAAATGTCTATATTACAAGGCATTTGTTCATGTTGCAGTGCACTCAATACGCTAAAGTATGGACATGAACGCCGCCATCGACCTCAGCAACCATCGGCACGCCGTGATCCCCCGCCGTAGCACCGAGCGCTTCGCCCGTCCGCAGCTGGCCAGCTTGCCCAAGGGCGAGCTGGTGCGCACGCATGATGGGCGAGAGTTGCGTCTGCGCGATATCGAACCAGGCGACGTCGCGGCCCTGCAGCGGCAGTTTGCCCGCCTGTCGCCGCAAGACATCCGGCGCCGTTTCCTGCATTCGATGAGCGAGCTGCCCGATTCGATGGCCCAGCGTTTGTGCCGCATAGATCCGGCGATCGAGTCGGCCTTCGTCCTGGTGGACGAAACCGTCAAGCCCGCCGAGATTCGCGCGGTGGGGCGCATTTATGTGGATGACGCCGCCGACAGCGCCGAGTTCTCGGTGCTGGTCGAGCCCGATTGGGCCCGCGTGGGCCTGGGCCACTTGCTGATGCAGCGTCTGGTCGACGACTGTCGCCGCCGCGGCCTGCACGAGATCTGGGGCTATGTGCTGCTGGAAAACCGTCCCATGTTGCATCTATGCAAGGACCTGGGCTTCACCCGCCGCCTGATCCCGGACGAGCCGGGTACGACACAGATTTCCCTGCGCCTCTGACGCCCCCTGTATGAGACGACCGCCCCGGACTTCCGGGGCGGTCGCGTTACACTTGCCCGCTTTCCCGGCGCGGCCCGACGGCGGCCGCCATACACGCAGCGTCCGCATGCCCAACAAAATCCCGCACCCGTCCCTGCCCACCAGCCCCAAGCAGCGCCGTTTCTGGACGTCGCCGCACGGTTCCTCACGCGCCTTGCTGGTGGCGGAGGCCGCGCGCAGCCATGACGGCCTGCTGGTAGCGGTGACCCGCGATACCCAGCGCGCCCACGCTCTGGAGGACGAGCTGCGGCTGTTTGCCGGCGGATTGCCCGTGTTGCACTTCCCGGACTGGGAAACCCTGCCCTACGACGTCTTCAGCCCGCATCCGGACATCGTCTCGCAACGCGTCGCCACGCTTTACCAGCTACCGAGCACGCAACGCGGCGTGCTGGTGGTACCGATTGCCACCTTGATGCAGCGCATTGCCCCGCGCAGCCACATCACCGGCTCCGGCCTGATGATGCAGAAGGGCCAAAAGCTGGACCTGGCTGCCGAGCAGCGACGCCTGGAGGCGGCCGGCTATCGCAACGTGCCGCAGGTAGCTGAGCCGGGCGACTTTGCCGTGCGTGGCGCGCTGATCGACATCTTTCCCATGGGCTCGGCCGAGCCGTATCGCATCGAGCTGTTCGATGACGAGGTGGAATCGATTCGCAGCTTCGATGCGGAAACGCAGCGCTCGCAGCAACAGGTGGAGCGCATCGAGCTGCTGCCCGCACGCGAGTTTCCGCTGACCGAGAACGCCGCCAAGGACTTCCGCACGCATCTGCGCGAGCGCTTCCCGATCGACGTACGCCGCTGCCCGCTTTACCAGGACATGAAGGAAGGCGTCACGCCAGGCGGCATCGAATACTACCTGCCGCTGTTCTTCGAGCAGACCGCGACCTTGTTCGACTATCTGGCTGACAACGCCGTCTTCCTGCTGGGCGAAAGCGCGCTGGAGTCGGCCGAGCAGTTCTGGACGCAAACCAGTGAGCGCTACGATCAGCGCGCACACGATATCGAACGTCCGGTGTTGCCACCGGCCGAGCTGTATCTGCCACCCGAACTGCTGCGCGAGCAACTCAACAAGCGCCTGCGCATCGAGCTGGTCGAGAGCGGCCATGAGCATGCGCAGTCCAGCGGCACGCAGCCGGCGCCTGAGCTCCCGCTCAATCGCAAGGGTGAGGAACCCGGCACCTCGCTGCGCCATTTCCTGGCCAGCTATCCAGGCCGCGTACTGATCGCCGCCGATTCGGCCGGCCGTCGCGAAGCATTGATCGAACAACTCGCCAGCGCCGGCCTCAAGCCCGACACCGTGGAAGGCTGGCAGGGCTTTCTAGGCAAGCACGAGCTGCGCGTCGCCATCACCATCGCAGCGCTTGAGCAGGGTTTCGCGCTCACCGCCCCCGCTATCACCGTACTCACCGAACGCGAGTTGTTCGGCGAACGCGTACGCACGGAGCGCAAGCGTCGCCGCGGCGCCGCGCGCGATCCGGAAAGCATCATCCGCGATCTCACCGAGCTGACCATTGGCGCGCCGATCGTGCACGTCGACCATGGCGTGGGCCGCTATCAGGGCCTGGTGTCGATGGAGCTGGGCGGCATGGAGGGTGAGTTCCTCACCATCGAATACGCCAAGGGTGACAAGCTGTATGTGCCGGTGGCCCAGCTCGGCCTGGTCAGCCGTTACACCGGCACTGCGCCGGAACTGGCGCCGCTGCATTCGCTAGGTGGCGATGCGTGGGAACGCGCGCGCCGCAAGGCCGCCGAGAAAGTACGCGACGTGGCTGCCGAGCTGCTGGCCATTTATGCCCAACGCGAGGCGCGCGGTGGCGAGGCGTTGTCGATTGATCGCCAATTGGTGGAGGAATTCGGCGCCAGCTTCCCGTTCGAGGAAACGCCCGACCAGTTGCAGGCCATCGATGCCGTGCTGGCCGACCTGGCCGCGCCGCGCGCCATGGACCGCGTGATCTGCGGCGACGTGGGTTTTGGCAAGACCGAAGTAGCCCTGCGCGCGGCCTTTGCCGCCGCCACGGCCGGCCGACAAGTGGCCGTGTTGGTACCTACTACCCTGCTCGCCCAGCAGCATTACCGTAACTTCGCCGATCGCTTTGCTGACTGGCCGGTGCGCGTGGACGTGCTGTCCCGCTTCAAGTCGACCAAGGAAGTGAACGATGCACTGAAGCGCCTGGCTGACGGCCAGATCGACGTGATCATCGGCACGCACAAGCTGCTGCAGCCGGATATCAAGTTCAAGAGTCTGGGCCTGGTGGTGGTGGACGAAGAGCAGCGCTTCGGTGTGCGCCAGAAGGAGCAACTGAAAAAGCTGCGCGCCGAAGTCGACTTGCTGACCATGACGGCCACGCCGATCCCGCGCACCTTGAACATGGCGATGAGCGGACTGCGTGATCTTTCGCTGATCGCCACGCCACCGGCGCATCGCATGGCGGTGCGCACGTTTATCGCCGCGTGGGAGCCTGCACTGATTCGCGAAGCGTTCCAGCGCGAATTGCAGCGCGGCGGCCAGGTGTACTTCCTGCACAACGAGGTGGACACCATCGAACGCGCCACGCGCGACTTGCAGGAACTGATACCCGAAGCACGCATCGGCGTGGCCCACGGCCAGATGCCCGAGCGCGAACTGGAACGCGTGATGGCGGACTTCCATCGCCAGCGCTTCAACGTGCTGGTGTGTACCACCATCATCGAAACCGGCATCGATATCCCGACCGCCAACACCATCATCATCAATCGCGCCGATCGTTTCGGCCTGGCCCAGTTGCACCAGTTGCGCGGACGCGTCGGCCGCTCGCATCACCGCGCCTATGCCTATCTGGTAGTGCCCGACCGCAAGGCGATGACGGCCGACGCGGAGAAGCGCCTGGAAGCGCTGGCGTCGCTGGAAGAGTTGGGTGCCGGCTTCACGCTGGCCACCCACGATCTGGAAATCCGCGGTGCGGGCGAGTTGTTGGGCGACGAACAGTCGGGCCAGATCCAGGAGATCGGCTTCGGCCTGTATACCGAGCTGCTGGAACGCGCGGTGCGCGCGCTGAAGTCCGGCAAGGTGCCCGACTTCGATCTCACCAGCGAGCACGAGACCGAAGTCGAGCTGCACCTGCCCGCACTGATCCCCGACGACTATCTGCCCGATGTGCACACGCGCCTGACGTTGTACAAGCGCATCGCCAGTGCACGCAACGAGGATCACCTGCGCGACCTGCAGGTGGAAATGATCGATCGCTTCGGCTTGCTGCCCGATGCCGCCAAGCAGTTGTTCGGCGTGGCCGGCCTGAAGCTGATGGCGACGCCGCTGGGTATCCGCAAGCTGGATTTCGGCGCCAACGGCGGACGCATCACCTTCCGCGACAAGCCTGAGGTCGATCCGATGGCGATCATCCGGCTGATCCAGAGCCAGCCGCGTATCTACAAGCTCGACGGCCAGGACAAACTCAAGGTGAACCTGGAACTGCCGGGGGCAACGGAACGTTTGCGTGCTGCGCAGGAAGTACTGGTTTCGCTGGGGGCACGGCGGCCTGGGTGATATTTGAACCAGGCACGGTCTTGGCCACCACCTCGATACGGTCTTGGCCACAAGCATACAAATCCACCGTACCGTCATCCCAGCGAAAGCTGGGATCCAGCGCCTGTGCAGGACGCCGAAACGCTAAAGACACTGGATCCCAGCTTTCGCTGGGATGACGGTGACGTATCCTGGAAGCACTCGGCACTCGGCACTCGGCACTCGGCACTCGGCACTGCCGTACCGCTGCCGTACTATCGCCCCAGATACTCGTTCGAAGGGGCCGAACATGTTGTCCGAGGACGAACTGGCGTTGCTGGAAGCCATTCGCGAGAGCGGCAGTTTGTCACGTGCCGCCGTTCGGCTAGGCAAGGCACCATCCACCATATCGCACGCGGCACGACAACTCGAAGCACGCTTCGATGCCCTGTTGTTCGACCGCCGCCGCTATCGGCTGCAACTCACGCCGGCCGGCCAGCTGCTGGCGCTGGAAGCCGCCCGGCTGATGCAGGATGTTTCGCGCCTGACCCGCCGCGTGAAACAGATTGCCGGCGGCTGGGAAGATCGCCTATGGCTGGTCAGCGATGAGTTGCTCGAGTTCGAGATTTTCACCCCAGTGATCCGTGCCTTCGACGCGCTGGAATCGGGCGTGGCGCTGCGCATCACCCACGAAGTGCTGAGCGGCACCTGGGAGGCTTTACGCGACGGTCGTGCCGACCTCATCATCGGTGCCACCAACGAACCGCCGGCCATTCCCAAGCTGCGCTGGTTCGAGCTGGGGGTGATGGACTGGGTCTTCGCCGTGTCGCCGAGACATCCCCTGGCCAAAGCGCAGGAACCGCTGCAGCGCGAAACCGTGGCCCAGCATCGCGGCGTGGTCGTGGCCGATTCCTCGCGCCATACAGAAGGCCGTGCCTACGGCCTGGTCGGCGGCCAGGCCACGCTCGCCGTACCAAGCATGCACGCGAAGATCACGGCGCAACGACAGAATCTGGGCGTCGGCTGGCTGCCTCGACAGCGTGTCGCCGGCCTGCTCAAGCGCGGCGAGCTGGTGGAAAAGCAGATGGCCGATCCGCGCGAACCCAATACGCTTTACGTCGCCTGGCGCGGCGATCACGAAGGGCGCGCGCTGTCCTGGTGGCTGGACCAGCTACGCCAGCCACGGCTGGCAAAGCGCCTGATCAAGGGCTTGGAAATCGCCGACTGAAGTGTGCGCACTCATCGGCGCGCACGCGTCACATGATTCGACACAACGCCATGGGAGGATGGACGTATGACCCATAATCGCTCCATGCCGCCGGGCATCATCATTCCCGAACTGGCCTATGCTGATGTGCGGACCGCAGTCGACTGGTTGTGCCGGACATTTGGCTTTCGCGAACGGCTGCGCATCGGCGATCATCGGGCCCAGTTGGTGCTCGACGGCGCCGCGGTCATCGCTGGACGTTCTCGCAATCGATTGCCGACGTCGCCCCAGCCGATTGGGGCGGCACATGGTTCGACATCACCTGAGCAGGACGCCTGATGACGCACGACTCCCTACTTCCGACCGACGCCCCACCCGGGTTCCGCGCCAGGATGCTGATCCGCCCGGGCATCGCCTGGATCACGGTCATGCTGTTCCTGGTATTCGGCTCGGACTGGATGGCCGAACTCAATACGCATACCGTCGGCCTGACCTTGTTCGCCTGGCTGTTCTTCGTCATCGTATGGGTGGCCTTTGGTGTCGTGCACGAAGCGGAGGAACTGGCCAGCCTGCTCGGCGAGCCGTTCGGCACCCTGGTACTCACGCTATCTATCGTGATTATCGAAGTGGTGTTGATTTCCGCCGTGATGCTCGGTGCGGGAGACACCTCGACACTCGCGCGTGACACGATGTTCGCGGTGCTGATGATCGTGCTCAACGGCGTGGTCGGCCTGGGCTTGTTGATTGGCGGCATGCGCCATCACGAGCAGAGCTACAACCTGCACGGCGCCTCGGCCTATCTCGCGGTCATCATTCCGCTGGCCACGATTGCGCTGGTGCTACCGAACTTCACCGCGTCCACCTCGGACGGCTCGTTGACGCCGCTGCAGGCGACCTCCTTCTCGATCCTCACCATCGCGCTCTACGGCATGTTTCTCTGGTTACAGACCGGGCGACACAAGGGCTATTTCGTAGCGCCGAAAGACACGTCGGACTTGAACGAACCGGAAGATCCGCCGCCGCCACCGCGCAAGGCAAGCAAGGGCGAATTCGCTCGCCACATGGTGCTGCTGCTCATCAACATCCTGCCCATCATCATCCTGTCCAAGAGCCTGGCCAAGGTGCTCGATTACGGCATCGAGGCCACCGGCGCGCCGCCTTCCCTGGGTGGCGTCATCATCGCCATGCTGGTCTTCACGCCGGAGGGCATCTCGGCCCTGCAAGCGATTCGTCGCGACCAGCTCACGCGTGCGATCAACCTATGCCTGGGCGGCGCGGCTTCCACGGTCGGCCTCACCGTTCCAGCGGTGCTGGCCATCGGGCTGTTCACGGGCAAACCGGTGATCCTCGGTCTGCCGCCCGCCAGCATCGTGTTGCTCGCATCCACGCTGGTGCTAAGCGGCCTGACGTTCTCGGGATGGCGCACGACGATGCTGGAAGGCGCCGTACACCTGTCGATGTTCGCCGTGTTCGTGGTGCTGATTTTCAGCCCATGAAGTGAAGCGTCGACCGGCTGCTCCGGCTAGGGATGCTCTGATTAACTCTGCGCAGGCGTCATGATGTTCAGAAGGCCCGCAGGCGGTGTTGCGTGGCGCCGGGAAGACTGGCCGTCTTGCCAAGCCGCGCGGCACCGCCTGCGGGCCTTCTGGACATCACCCCATCACTTTGAATTCAACACGTTGGGGCCGGCCCTGTCTGTCCGCATCCCTTCGGTGCGCCGGCTCGACAGACGGCCAGTCTGCCTTCTCCGACGCCCCTGTGGTCTGCGAACAGACAGGACCGGTGACGCCTACGCAGAGTTAATCAGAGCATCCCTAGTGCCGGAACAGCCAGACCTCAACCCTGCGCCACGGCCTCGCGCGTCCTGGTACCGGCACGGACCAGGTAGTGCACGCCGAACATGCCGAGAGGGTCGTTCCATGTCTGTGCCACTTCAAGACCGGCCTTGGCGGCGAGGTGGGCGAAGTCGTCGATCGCGAGGCGCACGCCGAGCGCCTTGAGGGCGTGGAGCGTTGCTGATGGTCAGCTCGGTGTCGCGCATGAGCACGCTCTCGGTGAACTCGAGCGTCAGACGCGCCCGGGTCGAGGCGCGTGGTCGCCAGCGTGGTCGCCACCTGGGCGACGAAGTCAGGCTCCTGGACCTGGCGGGCACTGACGTTGACGTTGATCACGACCGGGCGTCGCCGCTGCCGCGTCCCAGGCACGCGACCTGGCGGCACGACTGTCTCGAGCACCCAGCGGCCGAGCTTGACGATCAGGCCGGTCTCTTCGGCGAGCGGGATGAAATCGGTCGGGTTGACGATGCCGCGTTCGGGATGCTGCCAGCGCAGCAGCGCCTCGACACCTGTCAGGGCGCTCGTCGCTGAGGCAGACGATCGGCTGGTAGACGAGGTAGAACTCGTCGCGCTCGATGGCGCGCTCGAGATCGCCGCGCAGGGCGAGGCGCGTCATCGCCGCCGTGTGCATCTCCGGCTCGTACGTCTCGATGCGGTTCTTGCCGTTGCTCTTGGCCGTGTACATCGCGATGTCGGCGTTGCGCAGCATGTCCTCGGGCGACTCCTCGGACGTCGCCCGAACCGTGACGCCGATGCTGGCGCGCACGAACAGCTCGTTCGCGCCGTGGCCGAACGGCGCCTCGAGGGCGGCGAGCAGGCGCGCGGGCCACCTCCATGGGCGCGTCGCCGTCGAGCGAGTCCTCGACGAGGATCGCGAACTCGTCGCCGCCCATGCGGGCGATCGTGTCCGAGGACCGGAGCACGTCGCGCAGCCGCTGCGCGACGCGCGACGAGGAGCGGGTCGCCCTCGCCGTGGCCGAGGCTGTCGTTGACCGTCTTGAAGTCGTCGATGTCGATGAACAGCACCGCGAGCGGGCGTCGCGAACGCCGCGCTGGCGCGCCATGGCGTGCTGCAGGCGATCGAGGAACAGCGCGCGATTGGCCAGGCCGGTGAGCGAGTCGTGGAACGCCTGGTGGCGCAGCTCGTCTTCCAGCGTCCGGCGCGTGGTCACGTCGCGGTAGTTGACGACGACGCCGTCGACGGCCGGGTCGTCGGTCAGGTTGCGCAGGACGACCTCGATCCAGCGCACCGACTTCATCGGCGTGGACCATGCGCAGCTCGGTCGACACCTCGTTGCCCGGCGCGCGCAGCACCTCGGCCACGAGTCGCGTTGCGGACGGCCGATCATCCGGGTGCGACCGCCGCAAACGCAGGCTGCCCGACGCGCTCGGCGCTCGCGTAGCCGAGCACGCGCTCGACCGTGTCGCTCTCGTAGGCGATGCGGCCGTTGCGGTCGACGACCATGCTCACGTCCGCGCTGTTCTGGACGAGCGACCGGAAGCGGCGCTCGCTCGAACGGAGCAGCGACGTTCTGGCGCGAGAGCAGCTTCGATGCGCCGGCAAAGCCGAGGAACAGGACGAGCATCAGGGCCGCGCCGCAGCCGCCGACGATGAGCAGCACGTCGACGCGCGTGGTGTCGATCTGGCGACGATCGGCGCCGGCGTCCTCGTAGATCTCGTACACGCCGATCGGGTCACCGCCGCCTGTGCCGTGGAGCGGCATGTAGATCGACAGCAGCTCGCTGGCCAGGCCGTGCTCGAAGACGTTCTCGTCGTCCTGGCCCTTGCTGAACTCGGTCGATGTTGGCCGTCGAACGCCGCCTCGAGATCGTCCGCGACCCCGAAGTTCTGGCCGCGCAGGGCCGGCAGATCTGAGTAGACGACCGTGCCCGTGCGGGTCCCAGACCTTGATGCGCAGCAGCTGGCCGGTGCCGACGAGCTCGCCAGCTCGTGGTTGATCGCCGCGGCCTGCTCGGCGGGACGTCGCTGGCGTCAGGCTCGCCGCCGATCATTGGGTCGACGAGGCCCTCGATGACCGATTCGGTGTTGCGGGTGGCCTCGTTCGGCGGCCTGGCGACAAGCTGATCCGACACGGTGTTGGCGACACACGGCGGTGCCCAGCACGCGGCCAGCGAGCATCGTCAGGCGCCCGCGACGATGCCCACGCGCAGGCCCATTCGCCAAGTCGCATTCATCCCGCCGCAGCAGCCTGACCGCACCTACATCGCGAGCGGACGCTATAGGCAGGGTTGGTGCGCCGCGGACTATCCGACGATGGTGCCAGCGCTTAGCTGGTACCCCGCAGCGACGCGGACGGCACCGACGCATCGTGGGCGGGGTTTAGTGCGCTGTGCCGAGCCGCTCGCCGGCGTCAACGGCGAGCGTGAGCCGGCTCTGTGGCGGCGCGAGCGGGCAGTTCCACTTCGGGTCGTAGGTGCACGACGGGTGATAGGCGAGGTTGAAGTCGAGCATGAGCTCGCTCTTGCGTCCAGTCGCCGCCCTGGTCGCGCGCCCTTGACCGTGTCGAGCAGGTAGCGGCCGGCGCCGTACGTGTCCGCGCCGCTCGTCGCGTCGCGGAAGGGCACGAACAGTCCGCCGGCATAGCCCTCCATCCAGAACACGGGCAGCACGGCGCCGGCGAGCGGCCCGCTGAGCTGGGCACGGCCGATGAGCCGGAACGAGAACTCGGGCGTGACGCTCGCCGGCAGCTGCATGCGCGAGCGCGAACTCCGGCCGCTCCGGCGGTCGCGCCGCGCGGCTCGACGACGGCCGTCATCCGGTAGGCAGGGTCGTACGGGAAATAGGAGAGCCCGCCGAAGCGGGCTCTGTCCTCAGGCTTGAGCGGTGTCTGCGGATGCGAACGAAACAGCTCGTCCTTGGCGGCGCGAAACCAATTCGTCGCGCCCTCGGGATCACGTCTCTGAACTCGTGCCGCCACGTGGCGAAGATTTCCGTTACCCGGCGCCGCCAATCGGCGAGGTCGAGGTAGCCGTCCATCAGCGCCACGTGGCGACCTGAAGGTCTCTCAGCTGGCCTTGGGCAGGAAGCCGTTGGCCTGCAGCCAGGCCTTGGCGACCGCCGCCGACATCCGCGTGATCGACGGCGACCTGCTTGTTGAGGCTGGTCAGCGTGGCCGTGTCCATCTTGGCCGAGACGTCGTTCAGGAGCTTCTCGAACGAAGCCTGGTCGACCTTGGCCAGGAAGTCATTGCGCACGATCGGCGCTGATGTTGTCGGCGGGCTGTGTGTGCTTGTCGTCGTTCAGGACGATCCAGCCGTTGACGACGATGTCGGGCTGCGTCGAGCACAGCTCGCCAACGTCGATCGTGCCCGCCTTGAGCGCGTCGGCCATCGGCGTGTCGCACGCCGACAGCAGCGTTGCGCCGGCGATGGTCTGCGCGGTCAGGCCGTACTGAGCCTGGAGGGCTCCGCCCGGCGCGCCGCACAGCGGGTTGGTCGCGCAGTCGGTCGCCAGGCCCCACTTGAGCTGGGCTCTGGACTGCGGTCGTGTCGCTCAGATTGGTCAGATGGAACTGGCTCGCCGTGTCGGGTCGGACGACGAACGCGTTCGTGTCGACCGCCGGCGTGTAGTTCAGGACGGTCAGGGTCTTGGCGACTGACGAGCGCCTGGAGCGCGGTCAGGTTGGCACGCCGGCATCGCCCGTGGGCGTGCCGCCTGCTAGTACGAGATGCGACTGCCGATGTACTCCGGCTGAAGGTCGATCTGCCCGTTCTCGATGGCCGGGGCGACGACCGAGCGATCGCCCAGGCCAATGCCGGTGCGGTCGACGGTGTAGCCGTTGGCCTCGAGATCCTGGGCGTAGATCTCAGCCATGATCTTGGCTTCATAGAAGCCGACTGAGCCGATCTTGATCGTTGGCTTGCTGCCCCCACCCAGCGAGCAGGCGCTCAACAGCACGAGCCCAGCTGCCCCGAGGGCAAGCATGCGGGGTAGCCGCATGGGTAACCTCCTCTAGCACTTGATCCGGTTAGTCCCCGGAATTGATCGACGGACTATACAGATCAGTACGCGGATTGTCCAGCCCCCGGATCAGCGTCGCGGCTTGCGCAACGCTCGCAGCTTGTCGCGGCAGGCGCAATCCGCGCGGCGTCAGGGCGCGCTGGATGCAGGGCGATGAGCAGCTCGGTGATGATCACGAGCACGGCGACCAGGACGACGCCACCCATGATCTGGCCGGTGTCGTTCTGCGAGATGCCGTCGACCAGGTAGCGGCCCAGTCCGCCGAAGCCGAAGACGGCGCCCAGCGTCGCTGTCGCCACGACCTGGATGGCCGCCGAGCGGATGCCCGTGGCGAGGACCGGCACGGCCAGCGGCAGCTCCACGCGACTCAGGATCTGGCGCTCGCTCATGCCCTGGCCGCGCGCCGCCTCGAGCGATGTCGCGATCGACGCCGGCCAGGCCGGCATAGGCGTTGACCAGGATCGGCGGCACGGCGAGCACGACCATGGCCAGCACGGTCGGATAGACCTTGAAGCCGAGCTGCGGGATCGAGCGCGGTGGTGATGCGGCAGGACGATGGCGATCACCGCGAGCGACGGCAGGGCGCGCCAGAGGTTGGCCGAGTTGACGGCGAAATTCGTATGCCGCCCGGTGTGGCCGATGTACAGCCCGATCGGCAACGCGATGGCGAGCGCGATCACGAGCGAGATGCCCGAGATGATCACGTGCTCGAAGAGTCGGATCAGGGATGCCGTTCGGGCCTGACCAGTGCATCGGGTCGCTCAACCAGGCTGCGGTCTGCGCGAGGATGTTCATGTGCCGGATGTCCGCACGAGCGTGCCGGGATCGGCCGCGATCGGGCTGGCGCGCCCACGGCGTGAGCCGGCGCTCGAGGCGCGCCAGGAGCAGGTCGGCGGCGAGGGCGAGCAGGATCGAGGGAACGGCACCGAAGTACAGCTCGGTCGGGAAGCTGCGGTGGTAGCCCTCGAGGATGAAGAAGCCGAGGCCACCGAACGAGTCGCCCAGGATCGAGGTCACGGTCACCAGCGCCAGCGTCGACACCGTCGCGAGGCGCAGCGCCGGCGACGATGAGCGGCACGGCGAGCGGCACCTCGACGCGCCACAGGCGCTGACGGCCGGTGTAGCCGAGCCCGTTCGCCGCTTCAAGGACGTCCGCCGGGACACTGTCGAAGCCGGTGGCAATGTTCCTGACGAAGATCACGAGCGTGTACATGACGAGCGGGATCTCGACGGTCAGAAGGGTGATGCCGGTGACCGACACGAGCGCGGCGAAGAGCGCCAGGCTGGGGATCGTGTACAGGATGTCGCTGACCGCCAGGATCGGTCCGTAGGTCGGCGCGCCGCCGCACGGCGAGCACGGCCAGCGCGAAAGAGATGACGAAGCCGATGCCGACGGCGATGGCCGCGAGCCAGATGTGCTGGATGGTGCGGTAGGCCAGCTCGTCGAGGTGGTCCGCCATCCACGCGAAGTCGAGCATCAGTCGCCGTCCACCGCCTGTTTCCGCACCGGGCGCGGATTCGGACGACGATTCACCGGGCCCGGTCAGTTGCCGCGCCACGTGCGGAATCTGGACCGATTCTCCACGGGACTGGTCGTTTCTCGCGCCGCAAGCGGCAATTGACCGAGATGGCCAGGAATCCTGGTTGGATTCCGCGCCCCATGCGGAACTGACGGCGTCACGGTTGATCGGCGCGCGCAGAAGCCGGCGCGCCCGGAGCCTGGTCGTGCAGGGCCGCGGCGATCTGGTCGTAGGTGACGACGCCCAGCACGTGCTGGTTGCGATCGACGACGACCGCAGCCGACACGTCCGCGTCGAGCATCTGCGAGAGCGTGTCTTTCAGCGTCGCGCGGCGGCCGACGAGCGGCTGGCCGGGCGCAGGCTTGAAGTCGGCACCGGGCGGCACCAGGTTGAGGTCGCCGACGCGCGACAGCGACAGGCGCTTCAGGCCACGGTCGGCGCCGACGAAGCGCGCCACGAAATCAGACGCCGGGTTGGTCAGGATCTCCGCCGGCGGCCCGAACTGGGCGAGCACGCCGCCGACGTCCATGACCGCGACGAGATCGCCCATCTTGATCGCCTCGTCGATGTCGTGGGTGACGAACACGATCGTCTTGGCCAGCTGCTCCTGCAGGCGGAGCAGCTCGTTCTGGAGCCGCTCGCGCACGATCGGGTCGACCGCGCCGAAGGGCTCGTCCATGAGCATCAGCGGCGGATCGGCGGCCAGCGCGCGGGCCACGCCGACGCGCTGGCGCTCGCCACCGGACAGCTGCGCCGGGATAGCGATCGCGATATCTGCCGGCGTCGAGGCCGACGAGCGTCGAGCAGCTCGTCGACGCGCGCCGCTGATGCGCTGCTGCGTCCCAGCCGAGCAGGCCGGGCACGATCGCGACGTTCTCGCCGACGGTCAGGTGCGGGAACAGCCCGACCTGCTGGATGACGTAGCCGATGCCGCGCCGCAGCTCGATCGGGTCCTCGGCCATGACGTCGCGGCCGTCGACGAGGATCTGGCCGCCGGTCGGCTCGATCAGCCGGTTGACCATCTTGAGGCGTGGTCGTCTTGCCGCAGCCCGACGGACCGACGAGGACGCAGATCTTGCCCGCCGGCACCTCGAAGCTGAGGTCCTTGACCGCGACGAGATCCGCGTAGCGCCGCGAGACGTGGCGGAACTCAAGGCTGACTGCTTCCATGCGGTGACGCACCGTATACGCTTCGCCCGTGGACACCAAGCCCGGTGCCGTGGAACTGGGCCAGGCCAGCCGGCGCGAGACGATCGGCGAGAGCGCGATCATCGTCCCGGTCAGCGTGCCCGTCGCCGTGCAGCGACTGCGCGAGCGAATGGATCCGTCGGCGGCGGACGGCGTCCCGGCCCACGTCACGCTCATCTACCCGTTCATGCCGCCTTTCGACCTGAAGGACGACGTCCGCCGCCGGGTCGAGGAGATCGTCGAGCTGGAACCCGCCTTCCCGTTCGTGCTCCGCGCGGTCGGTCGGTGGCCCAACGTCGTCTACCTCGTGCCCGAGCCCGCCGAACCGTTCCGCAGGCTGACCAACGCGCTGGCGGCCGCGTTCCCCGACTACCCGCCGTACGAGGGCGCGCACGCCGAGGTGATCCCCCACGTGACCGTCGCTGCCGACGTTCCCGACGACTACTTCGACGCGGCCGCCCACGCACTGCCCGCGCTGCTGCCGATCCGCGACGTTGCGCGCGAGGCGTGGCTCATCGGCCACACGCCCGAGCAGGCGTGGCACACGCTGTGGCGCCTGCCGCTGGGCACGCCACGGACGTCGTACCCAGGCGGCTGAGTCGGCGGCTAGACTCCCGGCCATGCCACAGATTCACCTTCGTGCCGAGCCGGGCGACTACGCGCCGCTCGTCCTGCTGCCCGGCGATCCCGGCCGGGCGACGATGATCGCCGGCCTGTTCGACGGCGGCCTGGACAAGGCACGCCTCGTCAACCAGCACCGCTCGATGCTCGGCTACACCGGCACGTACCACGGCGTGCCCGTCAGCGTCCAGACAACGGGCATGGGCACGCCGTCCTTCTCGATCGTGATGGAAGAGCTGCTCAATCTCGGCGTGACGCGCTTCATTCGCGCAGGCACGTGCGGCGGCATCGGCCGCGGCCTGCACACGGGCGACCTCGTCGTCGCCACGGCCGCGGCGCCGGTCGATGGCGCGACGCGGACGTACCTGCACGGCGATCCGTACGCTCCGGCCGCGGACTTCGAGGTGACCCGGGCGCTGGTTGACGGCCCGCGGCCAAGCAGGGCATCGAGCCGTCATCGGCGCCGGTCCAGTCGGTCGACGTCTTCTACAACACCGACGCGGACTACGTCGACGAAGTGGCAGCCGCGGCGTCGTCGCCGTCGAGATGGAGGCCTCTGCCTTGTTCTACCTCGCGGCCCGCGCGCACGGCAGTGGCAGGGACGTGCGCGGCGGGCTGCATCCTGACCGTCAGCGACACGCTCGTCAAGGACGACAGTCGGTCGGCCTGGACTACATGTCGCTCGACGAGCTCGAGGCGGCCACGCGACGCATGATCGAGATCGCGCTGGAGGCCGGCACCTCGCTGGGCTGACGCGGCAATGATCCCGATCGGGCTCAACCTGACGACGATCGGCGTCACGTCGCCTGGTGGCGCGACGCCGCGCCAGGCTGAGCCGGCCGGCTTCTAGGGCGTCTGGTCGTGGGACCACTCGATCGCGCGGCAAGAAGACGAATCCCGTGCTCGAGTGCTGGACGACGCTGACCGCGACCGCGGCGGTCACTTCCAAGCTCAGGGTCGGCAGCTTCATCGACAACGTCCTGAACCGCCATCCCGCGATCCTGGCGCGCATGCTCGCGACGCTGTCCGAGCAGAGCGGCGGCCG
>CAVXWA010000011.1:0-124410 GCA_963765335.1 uncultured Gammaproteobacteria bacterium
TGGTCCGCCAATCGCCTACCCACAAACTGCCCGCCCCGCAGCACGGCGTCCACTGCAATTAGTAGCTCGCTTCCCGCATGCATCTTGACGACGTAGCCAGCTGCGCCAGTGGCAAGGGCTTCGCGCACCACATCAGCGGACAATTCCTGGCTCACGAATAATATTCTGGAGCCAGGAGAAAGCTTACGGATTCTCCGGGCCGCCTCGATTCCACTCAGCGTCGGGAGGCCGATGTCCAGCAGGATCAGGTCAGGCTGCAGTTCTTCCGCTTTCTGAACGGCTTCTAAACCGTCCGAGACTTCCGAGAGGACGATCCATTCTGCCCGCTTCATCAGTAACGACCGAACATATCTCCGAAAAGGCTCGTAGTCGTCCACCAGAAGAATGCGCACGGGTACTGCAGAACTAAAATTGCTGCTATCCATAATCTTTCCTATTACCTGCGACTTATTCAGGATAGGCGTTGCGCTTACGACGTTGTTGCGATAGCGCACTAAGATGGGTTAACAGACGGTTAGCAGAGGCGGGTTAGCGGAACAGAGGGGTCAGCAGGAGAGAAGACCTTCAGGGGAATGAATGTGAACTATATTGCGTTCCTTGGTGACTACCCCAGCCTTGCTCCAACTGCTGAGTACGCGGCTGGCGGTGAACCTGCTGACATCGGCCAAGGATCCTAATTGTTCATTCGTGATTTGAACATCGATTCCCTGGGGATGGAGTCCGCCGCTTCGCCGGCCAACGTCAATCAGAGCCCGTGCCACACGAAGATTCGCCTTGCCTTCGAATAGGTCGGCGTGTCGATCGGATATTGTGCCCAGGAGTTGAAGGGCAATGAGCAACCCGTTCGTCTTGATCTGGGGATAGCGATCAGAGAGTTGAGAAGCCTGGCGGTGATTCCAGACAAGCAACTCTCCCGCAAGCACTGCTTCAGCCGTGCCTAAATAGTTCGGCGGGTCCGGTAGAAGACTGGCGAGTCCGAAAGTTTCACCCGGCGTAGACAGCCGAAGGACGATTTCGTCCCCGTTGGCGGCTAGCCGGCTGTATTTGACTCGTCCGCTTACCACGACGAAGAGGTGTTCCGCCTCATACCCGCCCGTACAAACCGGCGTTTTCGGCATGACCTTTACAGTTCGGGCCTGAGCTAAGACATCCGCTTTCTAGATGGGCTCAGGCCAGCCAGTAGCGGAATGGCCAGATTTCGCAGTGCTTCGCTAGGCACGGGCTGCATTCACCTCCCGCGGCTTGAAACGTTCTGCAATAACGCGGCCTTGAGCATGATCACGGAGCGACAGTGTGGCAATTTACAACCTGCTAAGCACGCGGGCAGTTTATGGGGTCGGTGGACTGCATCAGCATTTGCCTGAGAACATAGCACTCCCCGTGCATGGCTTTGCCGGCGGCTTCCTCATTGGAAGCGTTGATATCAACCGGCTTGTCGCAGATAAAGCAATTGTGTTTTGTTTGTGAGGAACGGGCCTTACCATATCTCCGCGAGGGGATTTGTTCAGTCATAGCCAAAGGCAGTGGTCGGACGGCCATAATGGGATTCTTCTCCTGATCGGAATGAACATTTGAGTTGAGAGCCATCTTGGCAGGCAACTGTCAGAACTAATAGGCACAAAATTGAGGAAACCGAGAGTGAGCCCCTCTCGCCGTCCAGAATAACTGCTGAACGATAACGCTCACTGACCTGTCGATGAGACGCCATCTCCGATACCTCTCTGGAACAGGCGACTCACGTTTTGAACGAGGTCAACGAGCGTAAAGGATTTTGCAACAATCACAGCGTGCGGTCGCCGACTGGTCTGGTCTGGTCCCTGGGCGCTAATGACGAGGGGGGGTATGGCTTTTGACGTCGCGCTCCATTTACAGGCTCAGGGCTTCCTGGACGTCGAGATTCACGACCACTGGAATCCTCCTCGCCTTCTGACGATCACTGCTTCACACGGCATATCTGGACGAGCGTTAATTTCCTGATGCGGGACATAGGGCGGAACGTAAATGAAATCTCCCGGGTCTGCCTCATCGCAGAACTCTAAGCGATCACCCCACCGCATGCGGGCACGGCCTCGCACGACGTAGTCGACGGTCTCCAGTTCGCCATGATGGTGCGGAGCGGTTTTGGCGTGCGGCTGAACAACGACCGTACCAGCCCACAACTTACTGGCCCCTGTACGCGCGTTCGTGATAGCGGCAGCCCGCGTCATTCCAGGGCTCTGCGGTGTGTTGGTATCGAGTTCCCCGGCCCGCACAATTTTCACGCCGTGTTGCTTCCAGTCCAATGTGTACCCCCCTCCCAAATTGAGGGACTACGAACGGAGTATCCCAGCACCGCGTTTCAGATGCAAGTATGCCATGAGGGCAGGACCGAGAAGCGTAGTCGAGAAGTCTTGTTTCGCCAACGCGAGACGATTAACCCCGCTCGCAGGCAACAAGTGTAGTCGCGATTCGTTACCAATTGACATCTGGTCGGTGCCGTTTTCTGTGTTTTGCTTCTTGCTCGGGCCATGAATAACGAAAACGAAAAAGACAAGGAAAACGATCTCCGGCAACGCATCGTGAGCCTGGTTCGGGCGAACGAGCAAGCTGTGAAGAAGCCGATCACCGATGATGAAGTGCGGACGCTGAAGGCTGCGGCGGCCCGACTCGATCAGATGGTTGAAGGCCGCAGTGGACGCGGACGGGCAAGTGCTGAGGAGCGCGGCGGCTCGACTCGATCAGTTGTTGGAAGACATTGCTACCGGGAAGGATGTCACTGGCAACCTCAAGCGGCGACGAAACTGGCAAAAAAGAGAGGACGGCTAGAAATTTCCAAGGTCAATGAGGGCATTGGGGATTTTGCAACAGTTAGCGAAGTCTTCACGACCGCTTAGAAGTTTCTGACGAACTTATGTATCCAATACGTCCAGAGGCAGACCAATCCCAAGAGACAAAGCAGGAAGGTCACAATCACCTTGACGCCTTCGAGGTTGATCTTCCTTAACACGAGGAAATCATACTGTGGATGGCTGATCGCCGCACAACAACTGGTTGGGATAGAGCTCCGACGCGCCGGCTGTAGGTGGAGGGTTACCAAGCCCGCTCTTTCGATTGCGAGTTGGGTTCTCATTTCCACCATGGCTACGTTTTCGAAGGCCCCCCTATAATGCCGGACGGCCGAATTTCCCAGGTCCGGTTTGAAGTCTTGGCCTCTCGTCTGTGAGCCTTCCCATTCGCCGCGAGGTTCAAGCGCTGGTTCGCATACGCCCCGACTGCGAATGGTTTGCTCGCAGCTTAGTTCCATCTCATGCGTCGGCTCATGTCGGCTCTGTGTCCGACCACCGCGCTGAAAATGGAACCACCAAGTACCCAGAGTCTCTTTGCCTGATCTTGGCGTTACCTTGATCAGGGAGACGTGTACCGCCTCCTGCGAGGACATTACTCCCCGGTCCTAGCTCTTACAGACTCATTCGTCGATCCCGCTCGCTCTCCTCTCCTTCGGCCTAAGCCTCGTTCGAGGAGTCTCTGCAGGTTGCAACCAGCCCCTGCTGCTGGCGGGACCTTCCCGACGTTATCTCTGTGAATCCTTCCCTGCGTGCCTGGGCCCCTGTCACGGCGGTCCCGTGGAGTGCACCTGCCTGTTTCTTCCTCCACGTCATCGGCCTTCCCCCGTACACTATCGAGGTCGGCTTCCCGCGTTTCCCCGTCCAAACGATTTCATGACGGATCGCCTTTTCGAGACTGCAGCCATTTCGTTATGTTCAGGCCCTCAGGTTTGCTCGCCTCCCCAATCGTTCCTACCGCTGCGACTTATCGCCGCAGGGCAGCCGAGGCTTTTACGTCCGAGCTGAACATGCTTCGTCGCCTCCGCATGCATCGGATATGCTAACCACCTGCCCAGGCAATTGGTGGTGTGGGGACTTTCACCCCACTAGATTCACAGCCTTGTCGGCTGCTCCAGTGTAATGGCGATGTTTCAACAGTTACCGACTGCTACTGTCAGAATGGCGCAGTCTGCCGTCCTGAATCTCGAAGCTCAGCGTGTGCTCAGTGCCGCGCCAAACGTTCCCATCATTCTGGCTCCTTGCCAGCCAACGGCAGAGGATTGGGAGACACTCCGCGACCAATAGCTGTTCTGCCGCGTGCCGCTGTTGGCTTGGAACAGCCCAAACCGTTATCAGGCATCTGCCGCGAACGGTAGGGTGCCCTTGCCACTCAGGAACGAAACTCGCATCCAGAACAATATTTGGAGTGCCGATGTCCCAGATAGCGTACGGAGTACACTGCCGCACACACCGATGCCGAGTGAAGAGCGGAATCCAAGAGAGAACGCTTGAGTGGATAGCCCAGCTCCCTGCCAATCTTGTCCTTGGAAAACGAGTACGCCTCCTCGATGGGCTTGTCCGGCGTGATTTCGGGCTGCTTGCTCGATCTCGGTAAGACTACACCGAGATTAACTACTGAGAACAGGCGATTACGCTCACCCGCCCTGCCGGGGCGTCTTGAGTGGAATGGCGATTTTTTCGCCGGTGAGCGGCGCATGTTGTTGGCTCTCGACGAATGTCGTTGTATCATTCTCGTCCGGTCCGAGGTGATCGATGACCCGACAGCTCGCGTCTCGGTAATACTCATTCCAACCTTTTTTGCGACTTTCGTGTTTGCCGGGACGATCCACGTTCCCGGCCCCGGACCAGCCGACTATTCAGAGTGGCATTAAAGCTGCGACTAATGGAGATACTGTGTTAGTGGCCCCGGGTACATACAACGAGGATATAAACTTCTCAGGCAAAGCGATTACCGTCACTAGCTCCGGCGGCAGCGCTGTAACGGTCGTCAACGGCACCGCGACCGGCCCGGTCGTGAGATTTGTTTCGGGCGAAACATCTGCCGCACTTCTGAAAGGCTTCACAATTCAGAACGGGAATACAAGCACCTATCCCCTCGTCTACGGTGGGGGCATACTTATTGAATCGTCATCGCCGATCATCAAAAACAATGTGATAAATGGAAATCAGGCAGGAGCTGGTGGCAATGGAGTTGCCGTTTGGGTGGCTCACCTCGGATTCTGAATAACCGGATTACAAACAATTTTCAAAATTCCGGATTTAGTCTGGGTTCTGGCGGTGGTGGAATTCTGGTGAATGGCGGCTCGTCGCTCATAATCGCGGGAAACACAATCTCAAACAACATCACAACTGCATCCGGTGGGAGGAATTGCACTTTACTCGATCACGGGCGGCGCAATTCTGCTAAACAACAGAATATCCAAAAATACCACTCAATGGCAACGCAAGGATTGGCTGGGTTCGACGATCTCGAAGCAGGTTTGGCCGCCGGCCTCATCTGCCTCGGCGTGGCCTACGCGAGCGTGCTCATTTTCGGGGTGCCAACCGTTTGGCTCCTTCGCCGTCTAGAGAGATTTGATCCAATCCATATCTGCGTCATCTCAGCTGTCGAGGGTGCGATGGTGTTGAACGTTCTCGCCTGGACGACCGGGCGGCGTTTTTCAACGGTGCTTTGGACCGCCTTCGTCGGAGCAATTCTTGGCCTCATAACCGGCGTCGTCGTTGCCGTTGCTGGCAGACCCGCGCGCTCGCCTAAATCACTCGCGTGAGGGTCTTGGAGCTAAGCTCTCGGGTCGCGGCTGCGATGGTCTATCGGATCGCCAGGAAGGCCCGCTTCCGGCCCGAACTGGACTTTTTCGTCTCCGTGTAACGAGGGCGATTGCAAGACGGCCAGGTGTGCCTGAATCTCACTCACCGTCATGCATGCGCGCATGCAGCAACGGGATCTTGTCGTCTAAGCCGCTCCAGCGCGTCTGGTGCTCGAGAATCAGTTTCGGCCCGAAGCTGCCGTGGCAATCACTTGGAGCCTCGATCGGCAGCTCACCGAACTCGCCCTTGAGAGTTTTGCGGCTGCGTCGGTTGCGGGTGTTGCCAACCGGGTTGGCCAGCGGCTCATGCTTGTCGTGACCGAAGTGTTCGGCCATCTCTGGATCCAGCGCCTTCCCGACTAGCAGCTTCGTCAATTGCTTGAGCAGGCCGCTTTTGCCGATCAGGCCTTCCGGCTTCTTGTAGTTTGCCGACAGGCTGCTAAGCAGCTCGTCATGCACTCCGTGGTTGCGCGGACTCATGGTGTCTCCGGGTCAGGTGGCAGTGTCCTGCCAATGGCCCGTCTACACAAAGTCCAGGACGTACCCGAGGGTTGCCGGCTCCGATAGCCAAGGGAATCCCCATTTGACCTCTCATGCTGCTTGGTGAGATTTGGTAAGTCGAGCGAATTAATTGCGGGTGACGGTGAACAGGCTGTTCGCATACGCTCGGATGAGCCTGGCCATGTCATTGCAGCGTCATTGCAGTGTCATCGTGATATGGCCACGGGGGGAGGAAACGGGGCAACAACATCACCAGCACTGGGCCACGATCCGCGGCCCGGCTAGAGCTGCTTTCGCTTAAAAATGGGGAGGGGATATGCATACCCGATGTGGAGAAGGAAGGATGGCGTCTTGGGCGATATGCCTGGCGCTCACTGTCGGGGCGCCGCTTGGCGCTCAGGCGACCAATGCACAAGCAGGTCTTTCCCCGGGCCTTGCCCCGGATGCGGCCCGGATTACCAAGGCGATCGATGACACTCGATTGACCACCGTGGCGGGAAGTCGGTCGCTGAAGGCGCAGATCGCAACTGACCAGGGCGCGGCGCCAAGCACCAAGCTGATTCACAACATGACTTTGTTGCTGAAGCGCAGCCCGGACAAGCAGAGTCGCTTCGACGCCTATGTCAATCAACTGAACAATCCGAGTTCGCCTAACTACCACAAATGGCTGACCGCCAAACAGATCGGCACCATGTTCGGTCCCGCCCAGGCGGATATCGACCAGGTGACGAACTGGCTAGGCAAGCAAGGTCTTAAGGTCGACAAAGTACTGCCCACGGGCATGATGATCCGCTTTTCGGGCACGACGGCGTCGGTGAGTCGTGCCTTCCATACCCAGCTTCACAGCTTTTCCATGAATGGCGAGTCGCACTTCGCCAACGTCAGCGAGCAGCAGATCCCCGAGGCGCTGGCGCCGGTTGTCACGGGCGTCGCTTCGCTGGACAACTTCTTTCCGAAGCCGCAGTACCACAACGTCGGTGTGGTCCATAAGGACAAGCACAGCGGCAAGTGGAATCAGGTAGCCACCAGCCCCGATTTCACCGTGCCGCCCGGTACTGTGGACCCGAATGCCACCTTTGACGTGGTGCCTGCGGATTTCAACAAAATCTACAACGTCGAGCCGTTGTGGAGCCAGGTGACCCCGATCCGTGGTGCTGGGCAGTCGGTGGCCGTGCTCGAGCGCACGGACGTCCAGCCGGCGGATATTGCGACGTTCCGTCAGGCATTCCTGCCGGCTAATGCCACGGGCGTGGTGAACTACGTCAATCCAGTGGCCTTCGCCGGTGACACCAGTTGCCCGGATCCGGGTACCAACGGTGACGAAGGCGAAGCGGCACTGGATGCCGAGTGGATCGGTGCGGCCGCACCGGATGCGACCGTGGTGTTCGCCTCTTGCGATGACAGCAACAGCCCGAGCTTCGGTCCGTTCACCGCGGCGCTGAACATGCTCAACAATACTTCTGCGCCGCCGCCGTCGGTTTTCAGCCTTAGTTATGGCGAGTGCGAAGTTCTCAGTATTACTAATGTGGTTGACCAAGTTGGCCTGATTTGGCAGCAGGCCGCGGCCCAGGGCGTCACGGTATATGTGTCATCAGGTGACGCGGGTTCGGCAGGCTGCGACCAGAACCAGCACGCAGCGTCGTTCGGCATCAACGTCAACGCCATGTCCTCGACCCCATTCAATGTGTCAGTGGGTGGCACGGACTTCGACGACTACCACCAGACGTCCCAATACTGGACGTCCACCAATCTGCCAGGTGGCCTGTCGGCGGTGAGCTATATCCCGGAGCAGACCTGGAACGACTCTTGCGCCAGCAGCAAGTTGGATGCCGTGCTCAAGCTCAGCGATCGCCTCACCGCGTGTAATACCGCCGCCGGGCAAAGGTTCCTCAATACCGGTGGTGGCAGTGGCGGCCCCAGCGTCTTCTACTCGCAGCCCATCTGGCAGACGGGCATCTACGGTGCGCCATCGAACGCCACGCGCATGCAGCCGGATCTGGCATTGTTTGCGGCCAACGGTCTCTACGGTCATGCGCTGGTGTTCTGCATGTCGGACCCGAGTGCAGGTGGTACCACCTGTGACTACAGCAACCCGGACAACGTGTACTTCAATAGCGCCGGCGGCACGTCCTTCGCGGCACCGGCGATGGCAGGTATCCAGGCGCTAATCAACCAGGCGGCAGGCCAGAGTCACGGCAATATTACGCCAGCGTTCTACGACATTGCGACGAAGGAATACGGTACCAACGCATCGCCCAATTACGCCAATCTGAGCGCATGCAATTCGTCCAATGGCGCGGCGATCGGCAGCAGCTGCGTGTTCAATGACGTCACCCAGGGCGATATCGATGAGCCCTGTTATGCAGGAACGTCGGATTGTTATGTTGGCGCGCCGGGCAATAAAATTGGCGTGCTGAGCCACGGCGGCGATGTCAGCCTGGCGCCCGCATGGTTGACCGGTGCCGGCTACGACTATGCCACCGGCCTTGGTACGGTCAATGCAGCGAATCTGGTCAAGGCGATGGTGGCTTACGACCAGCCACGCAAGATGGGTTACGCCGCGCCGGCTGACTTCCTGAGTCCCTATATTCCGGGCGTCGATGGTTACAGCGATATCGCTTTGGTCGATCCGGTCGCCGGCATTTTCACCAGTATCGCCATGAAGGGCAGCGTCGCCGAGCAAGTGCAGTCGCAGTCGGTTGCCAAGGGCTACACGATCGGGGCCATCGGTGCTTTCTACCAGCACTGGGATGATCTCGCCGGTACAGCCCCGAAGTTTGCCTTGACGGGATTCAACCTGGCCAGCCTGGCCTGGACTGGCCCGGACAATCAGCTGTATGTCTGGCTATCTGACGGAGATGGCGGCAAGAACAGTTATATACCCCATGGGGTTGGCAGCCCTTACGCGGTCGGCTGGAGCCTGGTCGGGGCCGGCGATTTCGACGGCGTCGGCAAGGATGAGTTGTTGTGGCGCAACAACACTACCGGCCAGATCGAATGGTGGCAGCTAGACCTGACGTTGACGTTCAAGCTAGGTGGCCGCCAATACCACTGGGCCATGGAAACACCCGCGCCGCTGGCAGCTACCTCGGGCTACGTGCCGACGATTGCTGACGTCAACGGTGACGGTTACGCCGATATCGTCTGGACCAACCCGAACGACAACAGCGTCTACGTGTGGATCAACAATCAGGCGGGTGATTTTGTGCGCCACCGTGTCGCCGACCATCAGCCAGGCTTCGTCCTGTATGGCGCAGGCGACCTCAATGGCGATGGCAAGACCGATCTGATCTGGACCAATCCCAGCACCCATCAAATGAGTTGGTGGATCATGAACGGCTTCACGGTCGCGGATCAGGAAATCCGTGCCGTGGCGCCGGGCTACACCATGTCTTCCATTGCCGATTACGACGGTGATGGTCTGGCCGACATTCTGTGGGTCGGTAACGCCGGCGATGTCTATGAGTGGCAGAGCACCGGCAACGGCTTCCAGTCGTTCAAGGTCACGGATGCCACGGGTGCACCGCTGATGATTCCGGCAGGTGCGAAAGTGCAGGCCACCCGCCTGCAGGGATCGGCCACGGCTGGCTATACCATGCCGTAAGCAAGTCGGCCTGCATGCATTGTTGGCAAGTCGTGTAGTACGCGTGAGGCCGGACAAGTATGTCCGGCCTCACGTCTTTTCATCCACCCAAATTTCAGCAGCGACCCAGGTGCTGTCTTCGCCGCCATGCTCCAGCTGCACACGCCTGCTGAAGACCAAGCAGGTATCGGCAATTCACTGACCTTCGCCTTTACGTTCGATCAGACGAAATGGCTGGCGATGGCAACGAAAAATAATTCCCCAATCGCGATAACGAAGAGGAAAAATGCCGAATGCCACGGGCACCTCGGTCAAATCGCCAGCACGAATCCCGTTCCATGGACGACATCCAGTGGGAGAGGTTCGCCCAGATTGGCGAGTACTTTTCGGCGCAGACGATAAATCACCGCATCAAGCCGATGAGGATCAAATCCAGTCACGTCGTCCGTCAATGCAGCGATGAGGGACTCTCGTAAAACAACCTCGTTGGGTTGCTTCATGAGGGCGTGTAGAAGGCGTCGCTCCGCGCTGCTCAGCCTCACCTTGCCGCTGGCTGGCGACAAGAGAAACCATGCATCAGGGCTCAGACGCCACGTCGATCCGTCGACGCGCGTCGGCGACATCAATCGGCGGGCAACGCTTTGAAGCGTTGCGACAAGCACATCGATTTCGACGGGCTTGGAGAGATACGCATCAGCTCCTTCGGTCAGGGCCCGTACTAAATCCGAACTCTGCGAACGCCCGGTTAGGATGACGATTCCGATGCCAGAGTGTTCCGCGCGCAACGTTCGAGCCACATCGAAGCCGTTGCCGTCGGGTAATCCCACATCCAAAAGAATGATGTCAGGCATTCGCCTGGCCATGGCCTCGTGCATTTCCTTGACACGACCGGCCGTCGTCACCTCGAAGCCAAATCTCCGAAGCTTAGGTACCAAAACCCTATCCCGAAGCAGCGCATCGTCCTCCAGGAGTAGGATGCACAGCGATGCAGCATGGTCATTCAACTCAGGTGAGTTGGACGACAACGACACGACACGTCTCCATCAAGTCAAATACCCAACGAAGAGAGCGATCAACGCAGGAAAAAATCGCATTGATGTTTGCCAAATGCGATGGCGCACCCTGGTCGATTGAAACGGGTTTACTCGGAAGCCTTGTGTCGTCGATACCGCACCCCACGCCTGAAACATGGTGGTCGGCATCGGCTAAGCGCTCAGAGCATGCGCGGCCGACTCCGTTGAATGCACCTGTAACGAGAAAGCTGCGTTGAGACATGAGTGGATCCGTTAGCTCCTGAAGAAAGCGGGTAAAAAGGGCGATTTCGCCCTTGAAACGCATTGGCGATGCGCTCCAGGCATGATGTTGGTGGGTGAGTGCGAAGAGTCTGGTAAGTAGGCGCTACTCGATATCGCCAATAAATTTTCCGAGCAGTCGGCGCAGCTCATCGAACTCGCTTTTGGTGAAGTTCTTCACGCGTGCATTGAGAACCTGAGGTGCGATCTGCGGAAGCTGCGCGGCCACGGCTTCACCGCTGGCTGTCATTTGGAGGTTGATCACTCGCCGATCGTCGACGCTGCGTAAGCGTTTTAGCAGTTTCTTCTCTTCCAACTTGTCCAGCATGCGCGTCATTAGGCCGGTATCGATGCCTAGCAGTTTTGACAGTTCAAAAGGCGTTGTTGCCATGCCACTCTTCAGCGAAAGCAGGATGCCCATATGTTGACTGGTGATATCCAGATCCTTGAGGCCGGCGTCCATCTCGGTGATGATCATGTTGCGTGCTTTGTTCAACAGGAATCCGACACTTTTGGTGAGCGCGAAGTTTTTGCTGGTGTAGTGGTTCATCTCGGCATGCTCAAAGTTCTTTAATGATTGTTCTTGGCGATCAGTGGCGGCCCGCGAGCTGAGTTTGACCCGAACAAGGCCAGTAGATGGGGGTAATGGAAGGGCCTTATCGACCCGGCCACCAGCAAGGCCTGTCATTATCTGATGCACCAATATCTGAAAAAGCAGATAAATGCAATGCCTTGATCCGTGGAAAAGGTGGTCATGATCTGGCCAGGGACGTGTTTCAGGTCCACGCTGTGAATCAACGCAAGAAGGCGATGTAAGCGGACATTGCGTGATCGATGAGTGAGGCAGCGGAGCCTGGATGCGAGACGGCTTCGAGGCCTGCGCCGGCGCGAACAACCGGGCAAGACAGCTGTAAGTGTGCGGTCTTCGCATGAAGCGGATGGCGCCTAAGTGCGCGAATCCGTACGTGAAGCGCAACCAAGATGACGCCAAAGATGCGGAAGAGATCTGCTAGGCGGCGCATCGCGTTCGAACCGAGCTAATCGATCAACGGACAGCCAAAGGCAACTAGATCCGTGGCCTGGTGGCCGAGCAGGGGCTAGTCGCGCCAAAGAGCTGTCGTCTTTGCGTCGCGCGATTCCGTGCTGTCTGAAGAGCGCCGATGACGGCTCGCCTGCACGCTCCCGCCATTGGCAGGACGGCTTATGGCATCACTTACTCAAGCTCATGAGCATGTGGCGGAGCTCGACGCCAGCAATGCGTCGCATCGACGGGCAGTAGTGTTTTCGGAAGCGGACACCGCGTCAGCGGATCCCGTTCGCCTGTCGCCGCCCAAATAACCACGCGAATCAGTGTAAATGGCCTATCCGGCGCCGCATCGATGAATCGCGCAACGCCTTGAAGTTCCAAGTTGATTAGTTTCACGGCACTTGCAAAATTCCGATCGAACTTGGATATCCGGAACGTGTCGGCAGCCTCTGATGTCAGCTCCAAGGAAATGCAGTCGGCGGTGAGCGCACCCCGCTGTGAAAATGGCTTTCAAGGTATGCCTAACGGAACCATGCGGCGTATGCCTTGGTCGGCCGAATACGTGGCCCTAAAAACAACAGCAGCCACTGCATGAACAGGGCACCGCTGCGATCCACAGGGTCTTCGTTGGGTTGCCGACCAAGCCCGGTTTCAAACGGCGACAACGTCCATCGACCTCTCTTATTTTCTCGCGTAACCGATCGATGTGCTCGTATGCATCGCTGACTGATTGCCGCGCCGACTCGCGATATTTCTGCTTCCTGCCGTGAGAATTCCGTGGATATTCGGCCAATTTGCTGTGTGTGACGGAACCAAGCATTGGGGCTAATCTCGGGCCGCTGTTGATCGCCTATACCCGAAATGTTGGCCTCATCAGTACCGTTTTGTCGGTGTCGATATGGCGCACTTCGGGAGAGGCTGCATGTGATTCAACACATGGCCAAGAACGAAGTTGGAAAAAGCGGCGATATCGGCCAAGCGGCAGCGCGTCCTACCGTGTCTTTCATATTTCGCAGCGATTCCAGCTAGGCGATTCAAAGTGTGACAGGTCAGAAGTAGACGTCGCGGGGCGCCACATCATTTGCCATCCGCCATGATTACCTGACCCGTCGTTGCACAACAGAAATCGCGATGGAGTCGGGCTTTAAGCGCAAATGTTGAGCGTGGTGGTTGGCGCGCATTGAGGAAGGGCGGCGGCGTAGCAAGGGCGAATACCTGGCGGCGGGGAGCTTTCGGGTAGACGTGCAAGTGTGGATACAGAAGAGCGAAAGATCTCTCTTACCATTTCGCAATGAAAGGGGTGGAACAATGACTAAAAGATCGACTTGGTCCTTAAGGGCCAGCGTCATGGCGGCTGCGTTTTTGGCATCCGCCGCTCACGCGCAGGCGAGTAGCGATGCTGAAGCACCGCGTATCGATGCGTCAAAAATCGCCAATGGGGGCTCAACCACCCTGAAGGGAACGGTTCCGCTGCATGTGCTGACCAGCACGGATTCCGGCGCTAAGCGGACGACCGACGAAATACCGGCGATGACGTTGATCCTCAAGCGCAGCGCCAATAAGCAGAAGCAGCTTGAGGGCTATCTGGGCTCGCTGAACAATCCGGCGTCGCCGAACTACCACAAGTGGCTGACGCCAAGCCAGCTTGGTCAAATGTTCGGGCCCAATGACAAGGACATGGAAACGGTCAAGAAGTGGTTGTCTTCGCAGGGCCTCGCGGTCAAATCGGTGTCGCCCACCAAGACCATGATCCGTTTCTCCGGCTCGGTTGGCGCAGTCCAGACAGCCTTCCATACCCAAATCCACCAGTACACAGCCGGTGGCAAGCTGTACTACGCCAATGCCACCGAACAACACTTGCCCAGCGCCCTGACGCCTGTCGTCGCCGGCGTGGCGTCGCTGAGCAACTTCTTCCCCAAGGCACTGGTCACGAAATCCCAACCGGTCAAGCGCAATGCCAAGGGTCAGTGGGAGCCGGCCAGTGGCGTGTCCTCGAACTTCAATTTTTCGCTTAGCGGCAACGTCTTCTACGACGTCGTTCCGGCCGATTTGAACACCATCTACAACGTCAATCCGTTGTGGAAGCAAAGCACGCCCATTCGCGGCGCGGGGCAGACGGTGGCCGTACTGGAACATACCGACGTGCTGAATGCCGACGTCGCGACGTTCCGTACGACCTTCCTGCCCTCCGATGCCCAGGGCGTGTTCTCGCAGGTTCACCCGCTGGCGTTTACTGGCGATACCAGTTGTACCGACCCCGGCACCGGTCCCGATGAAGGCGAGGCGGCCCTGGATTCTGAGTGGGCCGGCGCAGCCGCCCCCGATGCCAACGTGGTACTGGCCTCTTGTGCTGACAGCGGTAGCGAATTCGGTGCCTTCATCGCCGCGCAGAATCTGCTGTTGCAGCCCACGCCACCGGCGATCCTGAGCCTGAGCTACGGCGAATGCGAACTGATCAGCGCTGCGGTGGGCGATTCCAACGAAGCAGTCAACCTGTGGGAGATGGCTGCGGCCGAAGGTGTCACCGTGTTCGTCTCCTCCGCCGATGCCGGCTCGGCCGGCTGCGATCAGGGCCTGTCTGCGTCCACCTTCGGCATCGCTGTCAATGGCCTGGGTAGCTCGACTTACAACGTATCGGTCGGCGGTACCGACTTCGACGATCTGAACAACCAGAGCAAGTATTGGGCGCCAGGCAATGGAGCGCTTGGGGCCAGTGCATTGAGCTACATTCCAGAGCAACCCTGGAACGACTCTTGCGCTAGTAGCAAGCTTTATCCGTTGCTGGGTTACTCCGATCCCGTTACGTCGTGCAACTCGTCGAACGGCTTTAACTTCCTCACCACGGCGGGTGGCAGTGGCGGCCCGAGCTACCTATGGGCGCAGCCACCGTGGCAGACCGGTGTAGCGGGTATGCCGCAGACCACCTCGCGCAGTCTTCCTGACGTCTCGTTATTCGCCGCCAACGGTCTTTATGGCCATGCGTTGATCTTTTGCATGTCGGATGCCTCGGAAGGCGGCACCAACTGCAATTATCTCGATCCCCTGGCTACGGTCTTCAACAGCGCCGGCGGCACCTCCTTCGCCGCGCCGACCATGGCGGGCATCCAGGCATTGATCAACCAGAACGCCGGCACGACGCATGGCAATATTGGGCCGATGCTGTATGACCTGGCCCGTAAGCAATACGGCAGTGTCGCTTCGCCGGCGCCCGCCTGCAGCAACAACAGCACCAACGCCAACTGCATCTTCCACGACGTGACAGTCGGCGACAATGATGTTCCTTGCGTCGCGGGTACCGCGGACTGCTTTACGAAGGGCCAGGGCTTCTTCGGCGTGGTGAGCAACGGCGGAGCGGACTCACTTGATCCAGCATGGAAGGCTGGCGCGGGTTACGACTACGCCACTGGCCTGGGCTCGGTTAATGTGCAGAAGCTGGCGAACGCCGTTGCCGCGATGGATGCGCGCCGCAACATTCCACGCACGTGGGACCTCGTCGGTTTTGGTAACGTCAGCGGCAATGCTCCGATCGCCCCCGGCGAAGAAGCCGTGCCGCTCGATGGGCACAGCACCATCCTGTTGATCAAGACCAGTACGGGCGACGCGTCCATGCTGCTCATGAATGGCGGAACGATTACGGATAACGAATCGTTCAACAGAGTGTTCCATCCTGGCGACCAGGTGAAGTCGGTTCCCATCGACCTGTTTAACGGCGGCCTCCTGGTGGGTCAGACCGTGATGGAGACCGACAATCCGACCACAAACACCCCGTCGCTCTTTGTCTACAGCTGGGGAGAAGTGACCTTCAACCTCCCGAGCTACCCGGCAGGGTGGACGCTGGTGGGTTCGGGTGTCGTCGACAGCACGGGCGTGTCGAAGGAAATCTGGCGCAATGACGCCAGCGGCCAGCTCGGCTTCTGGACGATCAACTGTTCCGGCTCGATCTTTTTCGGCAAGCTTTGGGACATGAACTGCACGCGTACGATCGACGGCACCATCACCGCGGCAAGCGGCTACACGCCACGCCTGGCTGACTTGAACGGCGATGGCTATATCGACATCGTGTGGACGGGTCCGAAGAACGACATCTACTACTGGATCAACGACGGAACGGGAAACTTCACCAAGACCTATGGCGGCACTTTCCCGGCTGGCTGGACCCTGGAAGGCGTTGGCGAGATCGTCGGCAGCGGCAATACCGACCTGATCTGGTCCAACGCATCCACCAACCAGATGGGATGGTGGATCATGAACGGTGCCAAGGTGGTTTCCCGCGAGGTCCGTAGCGTAGGGAGCGGCTACATCATCGCCTCCATCGAAGACTTCGATGGCGATGGCCTGGCGGATATTCTTTGGACCAACGCCAGCGGCGACGCCTATGTGTGGCAGGGCCTCGGCGGTTCTTTCATTTCGCAGCACGTCGCGGATGGCCAGGGCAACGTCTACACCATCCCGGATGGCTATGTCGTGCAGAAGAATCGTGTACAGGGTGTCAAGACGGTAGCGCCCGTCGCCGGTCCAGCGGTGGCGATCACCAAGCACTAGGTAAATTAGCCGACTGGACCGGCGCTCGTTGAGCGCCGGTCCAGAAGGGCCTCTTATCCACGATTGCTAAGCCACCTGCACGAGGGTGAACCGGCCGCACAGTGCCGGCACAATCCGGAAAAATTCGAGTGCTTGGAAGCACGTGAAAACGAATGGGAGCCAGTGGTCGGTGGACTGGACCTGGAAAATGCGCTGTCCCCCGAGGCGGAAGTCAGGGACTGCCGCCGGTTTTAAAATTGCTTTGAAGAGATATCGCACCAGACCGACATTGAAGCCAATCGTTGAACGCGTCAATGTCGCGCTGCGAGCCGTCAGTTCGCCACTTCCTGCAAATCGGCTTTCAACTGGCTGAAATTGAACCCCGGTGCAAAATCGGCTGCCTTAGCTTGCGGGGGAAGGATGGCGTACGCTTCATCCACACATTCGTCCCACCAAGCCCAAGTTGCACTCTGGGTGTTTCCCCAGGTGAGCACAGTCAGGCCCGTGGCGTCATACCCAACGGCGAACACCGCGTGGCCGTCCTGCGTGAGCGGACCCGGTGTCCAAGGTTGGCGACTATCGAATTCTTGAATGCAATTCTGTTGGACTTGGAACCCCAGATAGACACCACCGAAGAGCTGAATTGCTTGTTGAATGTGCGTGTGATTCTTCACGTCGACGGTGGCATAGGCCAGGATCTTGTCTCCAGAGACCGATGACTGGCGCCAGTAGTTCAGGACGTCCAGTTCGTTGAGTCCAGAATCAATACCTCCCGTCAGATGCATATACAGCTTTACTACAGACTGCTTGGGCATGACCTTTTTCCTTGCAACCTTGCCTTCATAGACGGTGATCGCATGGGCAAGTGCGGCGATAGTGCAGTCTCCCAACGTATCGTTTCCGTCCATTGGGAATAACACGGCTGGATCGGAGATGCCGAGGTTCTGATAGACAACAGGTAGCACGTCATAAGACGGCGGTGGCGGAGCAAGCTGTGCCGTCAGATAGTTCCGCAGGCGAATAGTGCGATAGTCCTGCTTTGGCGGGTGCTTTCCAAATCGGTAACTAGCCATGAGAACGAACTCCTATCTGTGGGAGAACACGGACGGCGCACGGCTTGCGTGTGGTTGGTTTCAGGCACTCACTGTTCCGGCTCCAGTGAGGGGTCGAACAGCGCGTAGAAAACCCAGGCGGCGCCGTATTGGCGCTGCACGTCACCAACTTTTTATTCAGCCCCATGAAAGAGAAAAGCTGACGCGAGGATTTAACGCCGCCCGCGCCAAGCTGAGTTGTGCCAAAAAGTAGAGATGGGCCCCTCGGCCGTCTCGCACACTCACTGCGAGATTGAACATTACCTGCCGTCATGCGGACGTGATCCTGGGCAGGGTCTTTGGCCACGGAGACCCAACATTGCGACGGCTTCCCGTGGCACTTCCCTGGGAACTCCAAAGGCTCGATGCCGCGTGTCTCGGATTTTGGGTAAAGGAGTTGATCCGCCGTCAGCTTTCCGGGCCCAACTGATCTAAGTAGAGTTCGTCACCACCGGCCACGCCCAGAAGTACACGTTGCGCGCGATCATGCGGACATAGCCTTCGGTCAGACGCGTGCCCTCGACGGGGCTGGCGGGGGTGTCCCCCTTAGCGCTCGTCGCGCTACCTGGTGTGGTTGTCCGGGTCATAAGCGTTGTTGCGAGAGTGCGAATCCTCGCGGCATGTTGCACAGCAGAGCAGACCCCGCAGAGCGAACGTGCGCGACCGTGAATTCACTGAGTCCCTCTACGTAGAAATACTGGCGTATGAATCTTGCCTTCCCCGAGCGCCGCTAGCTTTTAACCCAAGGCGGGAACCAGCGCTTCGGCGCGAATTTCACGAGCGGGCTAATGTCGGCAACCCAAAGCGGACGTCGCGGAGATCGATGGCGGGGCCCTATCAAGGCGGTCGTAACGGACTTTCCATTGAAGACATAAAACGCATTCCATCGGCTTTGTTGGCGACGTAGGAGAGCGGCCCAGGATCGACGTGCAGAGATGGGTACAAGCGCAAGGGATACCGGAAGGCATTTGCCTTCCTACATGCCGACCTTCGGCGGAGCGATGACATTGCGATCGCGCTTGATGTCGAGCAAGCTGAGGTAGTCAGCATCCGAAACTTGGCGGACCTTGGCCAGTGCTTGTTCCTGGCGTGCTGAAGCGCTGGGATCCCAGCGCGAATGAGATGGCGGAGAAGTCATGGGCATCCATGACTTTCCTTCGCTTAGAGCTACGGCCTCTTACTCGAATCTGGAGATGAAAAATGGCAGCGCCAATCACTCTCAGTTTTGCCCGCGATATTCGCCCGATGTTCACCAGCATGGACGTTGATCATATGAAAAAGAGCATGGACCTCAGTGACCGCGACAGCGTGTTCCGGAACGCGGAAGCGATATATAAATCGGTATCCAGTGGTCATATGCCGCCAGCGTCGAGCGGTGAGCCCCGCTGGACACAGGAGATGTGTGCGAGGTTCAAGCATTGGCAAGAGCAAGGTGGAGAGCCGTAAGGTGCCATGGCTGTATGCCGATCTCATGGCGTAAATAAGTGCCAGAATAAAGCGGGCTGCAGGCTTTGAAACATATCCCGAGAGCAGGGAGGTGGCCGTGCTGGATATCGCGAGAACCAAAGTCGTCACGGCGGTACACAGGATGCGCGAATCCTGGCTCGTGCCGTTTTTAGCCGTGGCCCTGGTGAGTGGCCTGCCCGCGCTGGGTTCGGCACAGGTGCAACCTCCATCCTTCGAATCGTTCGCTGTGCCCGCGGGCAGCGCTCCGCACGATGTCGCGCCCGCACCTGACGGCACCGTGTGGTACACCGCACAGGCGCGGGGTGCCGTCGGGCGGGTGGACCCGCGCAGCGGCAAGGTCGACTGGGTTCCGCTTGGCAACGCCGCGGCGCCACACGGCGTCATCGTCGGTCCCGATCAGGCTGCGTGGATCACCGATGGCGGCCAGAACGCGATCGTGCGAGTCGACCCCAGAACGCTCGCCGTCACGCGTTTCCCGCTGCCAAAGGACCGATCGAACGCCAATCTCAACACAGCGGTCTTCGACAAGCGGGGGCACCTGTGGTTTACCGGGCAAAACGGCATTTACGGCGAACTCGATCCGGCGAGCAGCCGGATGCGCGTTTTTGATGCGCCGCGCGGACGCGGGCCCTATGGCATCTGCGTGACTCCCGATGGAAACCTCTACTACGCGTCGCTGGCTGGCAGCTATATCGGCCACATCGACCCCGCAAGCGGCGCGGCGCAGGTCATCGATCCGCCGACACCGAACCAGGGTGCACGCCGTGTATGGTCCGATTCGAAAGGGCGCGTCTGGGTCAGCGAGTGGACCGCAGGAAAAGTCGGCATGTTCAACCCGTCAACGCATCAATGGCGTGAATGGCCCTTGCCGGGACACGATCCGCACGCGTACGCGATATTCGTTGACGACCAGGACATCGTCTGGCTGAGTGAATGGAGCGCCAACGCGCTGGTGCGCTTCGACCCGCGAACGGAGCGATTCGATGTATTGACGCTGCCGCGCCCAAACTCCAACGTCCGTCAGATGATGGGACGCCGCGGGGAGGTCTGGCTGTCCGAATCGGGCACCGATCATCTGCTGCTCTACCGAACGCGCGCGCCAGATGCCAGCAGCAAGTGACGGATCCCCGTGGTGACGCGCGTTGTGCAATGCGCCGCGATGCGGGCCGTTTTCGTCGAAGCCCTTGCATGATCTGGTGCCTGTTTGTAGTTAACTCGCGATGCGCCTGAGACAGACTTACGCCCACACGCTGTGTTGCGGGCTTGGTCACGCGCGGCACTGGCGGTGGGTAGCAGCCCGTCCGCATTGTTGGCCGGCCAAATCAGCGCCGCAAACGGTATGACCGCCGCTGGGGCGCTCTGCGGCTTCACTTTCAGCTTCTGGCTGCTGGGCAGGGCGGGCGTACGGTCGTTGTTGATCTCGCCGCGGATCAACATGCTGATGCATGGCGCGCGCTGATTGGCGCGGAAACCGGGGCATGCACGATCATCGCTCCGCGCGCTATTTGTTCTTGCCGATCCGCCAGCAGGCTTCAAGGAAGATCCGTCGTTCCTGCTCGCCGTCAATTTCCGCTGCGAGGCGCCGCGCCAGGGTATCCAGGTCGCCGCCGCCCTGAGTGGCTCGACGTACCAGGTGTCCGGCCACGGGCCCGATGCGCTTGGCGAGTTCCGCCTCTAACAGGCGCAAGTGCGCCGCATCGACGTCGCCGGCCGCATGGGTGGTATCGGTTGGCTCGGTGCCCCGCGATGGCCGGTGTTCGGTGGGGAGGGCGTGGGCGGCGTACCCGCCGAGGGCTGTATCGAGGTAATCGCACAGGCGAGTGATGTGCGGTTCGAGTGGTGGCGGGAACGCATCCATCCAGTGTTGTGTGCTGAGGAAGTACTCCAGGCTCTTCGATGGCAGCACATCCTCGATCCGAAACGGAAGGATCGGCAACTGCTTGTGCACAGCCCGTTCTACCTCGCGCCGCACTTGGCCCGAGTCGTTGCTGCTGCCGGAGAAAACCAGAACCATGAGCCGCGCACTGGAAATCGCATCAATGATTTCAGCGGCCCAGTCGGCTGCCGGGGATACGTCGCGCGGCGCGATCCATACGTTGATGCCGCGCGCCTCCAGGCGCTGCACGAGCGTGAATGCCGCTTCCCGATCCGGCTGCGAATAGCTGACGAACAGGTCGTGTGCCATGGCTCAGCCCAGGGATGCTCTGATGTATGCCACGTGGGTGCCACCGGTGCTGTCTGCCTGCCACCGTGTGTTGCGTCGGCGAAGGCAGACTGGCGCCCTGTCGAGACGGCGCGGCGCGGCCATGGTGGGCAGGCAGCCCGGCCCTTCGGGTGGCCTCCAGAAAGTCCGCAGGCGGCAGCGCGCGGCTTGCCCAGGCAGCCAGCCTGCGCTGCGCCACGCACTTCCACCTGCGAACTTTCTGGAGACCATGGCACCCTCGCGGAATAGATCAGAGCATCCCCAGCATCTGCAACGCCTTGTCCAGGCTCTTGCGCATGCGGTTAAAGGCGGCCGACAACGCCGCCACCTCAGACCCTCCGCCACGCGGGAATTCCGCGGCGGCGGTATCGCCAAGGCTCACCTGGTCAGCTATCCGCGCAATCCGGCGCACTGGGCGGATGACCAGCACGTAGAGTGAGGCGTTGACGACCAGCAGTACGCTGACGAGCATCGCGGCGATGGCGGTCAGCACGTCGCGGCGGACGCGTCCCGCGTTCGACTCGGCACTGGCGAACGGCACCGAGATAACTTGCGCGCCGACGACCTCGTTGGGCTGCCAGCCAAATCCATGGTCGCTCCCATAGCGTGCGAGCATCGTTGCGGGTGCCACCGAAGGCAGGCTGTGACAACCCAGGCAGCCGGCATCGACGCGGATCGGGCGTGCCAGGTAAAGGGTCTTGCCCATCGGTGTGTCGCGTGTTCCGCTCACTTCCCTGGTCGCGCTGTCGTTGCGGAAGCGCTGCACGATGTCTGCCTCCCAGTCCGTCGCGCGGTCGCGTGGATTGGTCGGGTTGAGCGTGGCTTCCTTGTAGGAGTAGTCAGGGTGCTCTTTGTGCAGGGTGAGAAAATTCTGCGTCGCGGCATAGAACGGCACGCTCTGCGGGCGGAACGCGCTGACCATCTTGTCGTCGAGCAACGGCCCGATCTCGGTCTCGGTGTAGGAGCGAATCGCGGCAGCGCTGTCCAACATCAAGCCGGCCTGGGCGAGCACTTCGCGCGTCGCGTTTTCCTGCAGCGTCGATGTCACGACCAGGGAGATCGCGACCATGCCGAGCGCAAATGCGACAAGCAGTATCAGGTTGATCCGCAGCAGCACGCTCGACCCCCTTGGCGAAGCGCAGGCCCACCGACCCGGCCCCAACGGTGTTCATGGCTGTTGGAACTTCGGTGGCGTCCTGGAGACGCGCCACTCATGCCACCTTGAGAAATCATGACACAAAGCGCCAGGCCGGGTACCTGCCCGGTTTTCGCATGATTTTCTCCGTCAAAGCAGGGGGTTTGTCACCGCCGCGAAGGGAGCGCTCGACTTTGCCCGTATCCCAGCCGGCACGCATTCACCGGCCTGCCTCGCCGTGCGTTGCAACATTCGTCGCTGCAAGCTGAAATGGGGCAACCCGCCTCGATTGTCGTCTTCATCCACTTCCATTCCAGTCGATAACCATTGTGACTATGCAAACGCCACAGTTAAACGCGCCGGCCGCCGCCTTCATGGGCAGGCTGGCAGATTCGGTGACTCACGCGCGCACTCTCGAAGAGCTGGTGCGGCCGCTGCTGGAATTGCTCCAGACCGTGACTGGACTCGAATCCACTTACCTGACCGCGATCGATCAGGAAGCGGGCTTTCAATACATCCTGTTTGCACGCAACACACGCCGGCTCGAGATTCCCGAGGGATTGTCCGTGCCGTGGGAAGGCACCTTGTGCAAGCGTGCCCTGGAGGAGAGCCTGCCCTATACCGATGACGTCGCCCATTGTTGGGCGGATTCCGCGCCGGCACGCACACTCGGTATTGCGACCTATGCGAGCACCGCCGTGCGCACGGATGACGGCACGCTCTACGGCACGCTTTGTGCCGCCAGCGGGGAGCGCCAGCCGTTGGCCGAGGGCGCCGAGCAGGTCCTGCAGATGTTTTCACGCTTGATCGCCCAGCAGGTCGAGCGCGAACGACTGGTGCAGGCGTTGCGACAGGCGAACGACGTGCTGGCGATCAGCGCACTGGTGGACACCACGACCCAGCTGCCCAATCGACGCGCACTGATGGATGAGATGAATCACCGCCTCGCGTCGCTCGTACCCGACCAGCAGGCGCTTGTGGTGGCCTTCATTGATCTTGACCAGTTCAAGGCGATCAATGACGAGTACGGACATGACACGGGTGATCGCTTTCTGGTTGCCATCGCTGGCCGACTTCAGGGCGCACTTCGCTCAGGCGACTTTGCCGCACGTCTGGGGGGCGACGAATTCGTGGTGCTCGCCACATCGTCTCGTGCTGACGCGACTGCCGCGGTCCATGCACTGCGATCCCGACTTGAGGTCGCCACTACCGGCCGATTCCATTTGAAAGATCAAATGATCGACTATGCCGGACCGAGTATTGGTGTCATCGTCGCAGCACCGGAATTGCGCGATCCTGAAGCGCTGATTTCCCAGGCTGATGCTGCAATGTACGTCGCCAAGCGCGCACGCAAGAACGCTTTCCGCCACTGACTCATGCTGGGAAAGTACGCTTCCGACCCATGGCAGGCATGGGCGACAGGGCAAACATGCTTTGGTTAGGGGGAGCCATGAGTACCGAGCGCAAGCCCGTCCGGCTTGCCTTGCCGACTATCCCCAGGGGAAGCGTTGGGTGAGGTCGGACCCTGACCCCCAAAGATGTCCCGAAGCTTCAGTGGCAACCTCTGCCCAATGCCCCTTCCACGATTCCCTGAGGTCAGCGGACGGCCATTGGGCTGCATGGACATGGCGATACTCCCCGACGGCTTGAAGAGTTGCCATACTGCGCACCGGGGACTCTAGGCGTCGTCTGCTTTTTTGGCGGGCGGACACGAGGACAAGGGGGGGATATGGGGCTTTGGTCAGTCTTGGCCGTCGGGCAGGGATTTCTGCGTCCCGAAGGAACTGCCAGCTTCGAGCTTGATGGCGTCGTCCCAGCTTGCGACTCAGGCTCGGCGTTCTCAAAGGCCATTGATCTCGCCACACGGCACGGGCCGGGAATCGCGCAAGGCCATCAAACCTCCGATTCCGAGGCTGTCATCCATGCCGAGGGGATCCACGAGGTTGCCTTGGTACCGGGAATGGAGTGTCGTCGGCGTCTCTTGGACTTAGATGCCATGTCCACACCAAAAAGTGGACAGATGCTTGGCTTACGCAACTACACACTCGTCGATTTGAAGCTGTCTTCCAACAAAGAGGGTGGACTTTATGCAATCGAAAGGCTTGGTATTGTTTACGGTTGGGCTCATCGTCGTCGTGGGCTTTCTAGTGCAGCGAAGCTACAGTTCGAGCGCGCGCCCAGACAGAAATCCGGATCCTCAGAAGAACGCTTTGCCGGTGGACGCCCTTCAGTTCAAACCTATCGATCGTGCTAGCTACGATCTGGGTTTCGCGGCCGGAAAGTCGGCCACGAGCGCAACCAAGAAGCCCACTGACTGGGTCAGTTATTGGCTTGGCTACGGAGAAGAAAAGCGGGCGGAGGGCGATACCCCACCGCGTGCGGGTAGTTTCGTCGACCTCCTCCATGAGGACCAGCGTTGCGTTCAAGGCGAAGTTTTAACGATCCGCGAAAGTACCTATGCCAAGACAAAAAACGCTGCAGGAAACACATTTCTGTGTAACCGATTCACGGTTTTGCCGTCTAGTAGCTGAGGGGGCAAGGCTGATCGAGTCGGTATTGAAGGCACCTTCGGTCCCACTTGCAGGGGTGATCGGCTAGCGCGTCGGCAAGCTTGGAAGGTCCGCTTGCAACCCGAAGCAGACTTTGCGGCCCCGATTACGGTGAGCCTGCGAGTACGGATACGGGCGGCACCCGCTGGGGCCGCCCAATGGGGTATTGGGCCTACAATCGCCCCATGGATTATCAGCTCGTCATCAAGTTCTGGCGCAAGTCTCTGGCCGACGAAGCCTTTCTCGCGGCGATTGAGGGCAAGTTGAAGGAGGCATTGGGCGATGCAGTTGAACTGGAGGGCTACGATGTCAGCCCAAAAGAGATCAATCTTTTCATGCTCGCGTCTGACCCGCGACATTCCTTTCGGCGCGCAAAAGACGTTTTGGATGGATTGGGCGTTCTGAACGGCGTTTCGGCCGCCTTCCGCGTGGTAGGCGGCACCCACTTCACATCGATCTGGCCACTACGCGCCACGCGCAAGTTCAGGCTGCCGTAGTGCTAGTGAAAGCCTGACAATTCGTCAGCAGCGGACATGGGATCTTTGCGGTGGTGCGAAGATCCCTGCCTGCAAAGCTTTACGGACTTGCAGCTTGGCGTAACCTTGCGCTCGCGAGATGTCACGTGAGCGCAAGCCCCGGTAACTAGGGGATGAGACGTCCAAGGCGCGACTCGACCGACTATAACCATGACCGAGGAAGTGACATGAGCAAGGGTATGGATTCGAAGAAAGGCGAAAAGAAAAAGCCGGCCAAGACGATGAAAGAAAAGAAGGCGGCCAAGGAGGAAAAGAAGCGGAATACGAAGTAAGCGACCCCTACTACCCCGAGGCACTCGCTTTCAGAGTGTCTTGCGGAGGTAGTCGCTCATTCGAGCGTCGGCGTTCGACGGCGCCAACATCTGCTTCCGACTGCCGTTTCAACCGGTCAACGCAACACCCCGGCGAACCCACTGGAGCAGCGCTTCAAAGGCCTACGCGCTGTTCGACAATCCGTAGTCGATCCTGCCATGCCAATAAGTCCAATCGGTCGCGGGAATTTGGGCACTTGGAGCTTTCTGTTTCTAAGGCAATGGGTTAGGTTCCGAGCAACCTCTCAACCCGCCCCTTGCTGACAGAACGTCGGGGTGTTGCGTTGACCCATTGAGACCACAACCCGAAACGGACACTCCGAGCAGAGAGATGTGCAGGGCCATGAGTAGTCTTGCAAAAAGTCGAGGGCGTGTCGGGTCCGGCTGGAGCGGCACGGCGCATCACCTTGAGCGCAGGCGATGAGCATCACCGCTTGCTAGACAGAGTCGTGGTGATGGCGCAAGCGCGATTCGTCACCAGGCCAGACAGTAGTCGCGTCGCCGACTCCGGCTTCATACTGCAAGGCACCCTTGGTATCGGTCCGGAGCCTTCATGCGTCGTCGCGACTTTCTCACTGGAGCTGTAGCCGCCACGGCCGCCGCGTCCACCGCCCTTATGCTGGCCGGCCGGTCGGCGCAGGCCGTGCCTGCTGCGCCTACCGGGCTGGCCGGATTGGCCTCCATGACCGGCGGCGCCAAGCCAATTTCGGTGGCGGAGCGCATGGCCCGGATCGCCAAGCTGCAACGGCTGATGGTCGACCAGAAGATCGGCGCCTTGATTCTGGAGTCGGGCTCGAGCCTGGACTACTTCACCGGCGTGCAGTGGCATCGCTCGGAGCGTACGACGGCTGCCGTGATTCCGGCCCGCGGTGACATCGTCGTCGTGACCCCGGCCTTCGAAGAGCCCTCGATCCGCGAGACCCTGGCGGTGGGCGGCGATGTGCGGCCCTGGAATGAGCATGAGAGCCCGTTTGCCCGCCTTGTTGGCGCGCTTCGCGACCGCGGCGTCACCTCCGGCCCGATCGCCTTCGAAGCTACGACGCGCCTGTTCATCGTCGACGGAGTGCGCGAGGCAAGCGCTGGCGCCTATTCTGTGGTTTCCGGCGACGCCCTGGTAAAAGCCGTTCGGCTGATCAAGTCCCCGGCCGAACTCGCACTGATGCAAACCGCCAATGACGTCACCCTGGCGGCGCTGCGCTACGTCCATGGCAACGTCCGCCCCGGCATGCGTCCCGACGAGATCGCCGCCATGATGAACGCCGCCACCGTGGCCCTGGGCGGCGCGCCGGAGTTCGCGCTCGTGTTGATCAACGAGGCCAGCGCCTATCCGCATGGCTCGCACCAGCCGCAGACCTTGCACGAGGGTTCGGTCATCCTGATGGACGTGGGCTGCACCGTGCATGGCTATCAATCGGACATCTCGCGCACCTGGGTGATGGGCCAGCCGACCGTGAAACAGCGAAAGGTCTGGGACACCGTCAAGCGGGGCCAGCAGCTCGCGTTGGCCACCGCCAAGCTGGGCACCCCGGTGGGTGCCATCGACGACGCCGTGCGCGCCTACTACGAAAAGGAAGGCTGGGGCCCTGGCTACCACTTGCCCGGTCTTCCCCACCGCACCGGCCACGGCATCGGCCTGGACGGCCACGAGCCGCCCTATCTCGTCCATGGCGACGCCACGCCGCTGGCACCCGGCATGTGTTTTTCCGACGAACCTGGCATCTACATTCCCGGCGAATTCGGCATCCGCCTGGAAGACTGCTGGCACATGACCGAGGCCGGCCCGAAACTTTTCACCGAGCTCGCCAGGTCGATCGAAGACCCGATCTGATCGGTTCCGCGGCAAGTAAGTATCTATCGGTAAAGCCGGTGGCTCTACAACTGTGAGTCCCTCAAAGCGGCTAAACGGAGTCTTGGAGAGGGCAGTGCGGCTAAATGCGTAAGGTCTGCTTCCGACCCGGTATAGGTATTCCGCCCCATTGTCAGTGACCATGTCACGGCGGCCAGGTAGCTGGCCGCGAGGGTGGGACTTGCACCGGCAAGTTACGAAGCGGACCCTCCTTGGGGTATCAACCGAAGGGTCATCAGGGGGCAAATGAAGATTCAGATCAAGGCTTTCATCGCCGTGGCCTTCGCCACGGCCTGCCTCCCTTGCCTTGGAGCAACAAAAGCCAAAGGGGATCCTTTGTGTCCTCCTCTCAGGGCATTCGTTGCGTCGGTCAAGAAGGACGAGTCAAAAACGCTGGAGTTTCATACGTCCTGGGGCACGGCTTCAGGGATTCGCCTTCACCCGACAAAGAGTTCGCCGCAAAAATGGTGTACGTTTTCAGACTACGGTCCTGCTAGACCTGTCTGCGACTATCTGATGGAGCATGGCGCCATCGAGTTCTCTGGCAACAACGCAAAAAGCGCCATCGCCTGCCTATCGCCGGCGACCCGCTTTTCTCCGCGTATCGAACTGGATCGTGTAGACGCGAGCTTTTACTACGGGACGGAGTCGCGCGGCAGCAACATCCGGATCAATTTTGTTGAAGACAGCAAGCTCGGCGGGATGGTGCTGACGATCAAGGCGAATGGCTACTGAGGCACGCAGCGCAATACATCGGCTGAATCCGCAACCCAGAGTGGACATTCCCCTGTGAAAGGGAGAGCTGTTTTAGGCAGGGAAGAATCGCGCTGACCAAGCGCGCAATGCGTCCAGAAACACAAATAGCCGCGAGGGCATATATCGCCGCGTGGGATAGACCGCATGAATGAGGATCTCGGGCGAGGACCAGTCGGGCAACAAACGCACGAGGTCGCCGCTGGCGACCTTTTCGTCGCAATAAACGGATGGCATCAGACCCACGCCATGACCGCGATAGACGAACGCGCTGACGCTCTCGAAATCGCGGCCTGAAAATGGCCCATGCACGTGCACCTTGGCGCGCCTGCGTCCCTTTACCAGATGCCATTCAGCCTCATTGTTGCGACCGTGCAGCATGACGCACTCATGCTCGATGAGATCCTCTGGCTTTTCCAGTGGTGCACGATTCACCAGGTACGACGGGGTGGCGACGAGATAACGAACGCTCTTGCCGATGCGTTGGGCAACGAGCGTGGAGTCGCGCAGTTCACCGAACCGGATCGCCACATCGATGTTCTCGGCAATCAGGTCGAGAAACACGTTGGTGACAAACAGATCCACTTTGATCAAGCGGATAGGTTTTCATGAAGTCGGACAGAAAGTCGTGGAACGCTGCTTTCCCGAACACCACGGGCACGGAAATCCGCAGCAGTCCCTCGGGCTGCTTTTGCGTCTGCGTCAACACGCTCTCGGCCGCGCATAACTGCGCCAGCGGTTCGCCGCACTGATCCAGATACGCCCGGCCTTGCTCCGTGAGACTCAGCTTGCGGGTGGTCCGCTGCAGCAGTGTTACGCCAAGTTCGCCTTCGAACACACTGATCCGGCGGCTGACGGTGGATACCGGCATACCCAGCGCTTGCGCCGCGCGGCTGAAACTTCCTAGCCGGGCCACCCGTACAAAGACGGCAATGTCGTTGAGATCAAGCATGCGAGCGCTATCCCATAGCCGGGAATTGCACATTATCCCATCGAACCAGTCAACGGCAGCGGGCGGATATTCTGCGCCAAAGCGTGGCGCAGACGGAAAGGACTAGGCGAAGAAACCCGGCGCCGCAGGGCTTCTTCGCTTCGTCCTCAGTAAGGCCGCGTCGAGCGGATCAAGACGGCAGCACGAGCCCATTACCGGGTTCACCGCCCGCGACGTCGAGCTTTGGCCAGATGACGTCCAGACGCGTACGGCTGATCAGCCATTGACCATCGACTCGGCGGTACTCGTCGGCATAGATACCCATGAGTACCAGTGGGTTTACCTCGGTGGCGCGTCCGGTCAGCAAGAACTGCAGATGGCAGCGACCCGCGGCGCGGTTTTCGTCCAGTAGTTCAACCCACTGGTTGGAAACCAGGTGTACGAAAGGGTACGTGCCGCGCCCTTCGACGTCATACTCGGCGAAGGCTTTAGACAGGCCGGCGTGGATCTCTTCGCGACCTCTCCAGAGGCCTCGATCCACCTGGACAATGCTATCTTGAGTAAACAGTTTGGTGAGGGAGTCGATCCGGCCACTGTCTAAATGATGGCAGTAGAGGACACGCAGATTCCTGATGGCTTCGAGCGAAATCAGTTGTTCCACGCTCGTGACGTTTTTGGCGCTCATCACCATTTCCCCAGATGGCCGCCACCATCCACACGTACCGTCTCACCAGTCACGCGCGGTGCCTCGGTGACAAAGACCACGGCGTCGACGATTTCATCCACACTCGAAATTCCCTGGATGGGCGACATCATCGCAATGACATCCTTGGGGCTATCCGTATGCATCGGCGTGTCGACGATGCCCGGAGCCACGATGTTCACGCGAATGCCTTGCGTCGCGTATTCCATCGCCAGATTCCGCGAACCAGCCTCAATGCCACCCTTGGTGATCATGGCAACAGTGGACATGGCTCCGGCAATTGGGCTCTGCGTAAGCGGTGAGGTGATGCTGACAACGCTTCCACCCGTGCCCTGAACCAGCATCTGGCGCACCACGCGCTGAGTCATGAACAGAAAGCCATCCACATTGATCGACTGCAGCCTGCGATAGTCTTCGATGGGGAAATCGACAAACGGTTTGCCGATAAAGATGCCGGCGTTGTTCACGAGTGCATCGACCGAGCCGAAGGCTTTCAGTGCCGCCTCGACAACAGCGTTTGCCGTGGCAGGGTCAGCGACGTCGCCGTCAACGCGAACAAGGCGGTCAGAAGCGGGTAATGCCTTGGACTCACTGACCTTTCGTGAGGTGGCTACAACGTTGTATCCGCGGTCAAGGAATCGGGAAACGAGGCCGGCGCCGATGCCTTGCGAGGCACCAGTAATGATGATGGTGCGAGAGTTTTTCACGGGTTCTCCAGCGAGAGTGGCAAGGAAACTCCGGCGCATTCTGCGCGCACGGCCATTCGTTGATTAGATGAGAGAATGTGGAATCTCTTTCCCACCCATGGGAAATTGGCTAGCAGTTCGATCTCTACGACGCAGCGGCACTCCTGCAACACATGCGCTGTGCAAGCCGGTTCCTACGTCGGTTGCGCGGCACCTTCGCCGTGCAAGCAGAAAGGGGATATTCAACCAGAGCTAGGCGTTTGGCTACATCAGCTCTACGCAAGTGCGCACCGTTGCCTATGCCTGCACCCGACCCGGAGTGGATACTCCTAACCTTGCCAAACGGTGCGCATAACAGGCTGTGCGACGCCTGTCGGGCCGCATCTGTGGCATCCAGCGTGTGTCCTGCGAGACGCTGGAGTCGTAGCTGCCCAAGTGTCGCCAGCGGCATAATGGTTGCTTTTGGCGTCGTGGATCGGCCATCTGGATCGCCGGCATCGCAGTTGACGCACCCCTACCAGGCGATACAGCGAGAGCGGTTCCCATTTCTTTGCGATGCCAGTGTCTCGGCGATGACGCTGGATCGTTGCATCGGCTGTCGGTCCTTGCCGTGCCAGCGTCAGGATGGACATCTAAAGGGCTACCGACTTGGACGGCCGTTACAAACGGTGCCTTAAACAGGCGGTTTGGCGTACATGCGCGGGCGCATTGAAAGATTTTGGTGAGTGGTAGCGAATTTTTCGGTGCGTGGAAAAAGCGGCTACTCGCTATACCGTCTGGTGGCCCGGGCGCCGAAGAGGGGGCGACCGCGCAAGACATCACAGGAAGGCTTAGGCCACGATCTATGACGGCGCAAAGCGTCCCGCTTGGCCTTGGGTGGCGTCTCTCATTTTCCCTCGGGGAATATCTGATGTTTATTGAAAAACGGTATCGGCCATGGTGTGTAGCCCTGGCGATGACGCTGGGGAGCGTCGTGTCACCCGTGGGGTCTGCAGCGACACCACAAGCAACAAATGCTTATCCGGATTATCAGCCGGACAGTCCGCGAATCCAGGCTGCGATCGACAACGGCAAGCTGGCGACCGTGCAGGGTGGTCGGCCCGCGTTGGCGGTCGCCAAATACGACAAGGGTCCGCTGCCTTCTTCGCAGCTGATCCGCAACGTCACGCTGCTGCTGAAGCGAAGCGATGACAAGCAGAGGCAGGCAGAGGCTTACTCGGCCCAGTTGACCAATCCAAGCTCACCCTATTTCCATCATTGGCTGACGCCGACGCAGATCGGTCAGATGTTCGGACCCGCGCAGTCGGATATCGACAAGGTGACGCAATGGATCAAGTCACAGGGATTGACCGTCAATTCGGTATCGCCGACGGGAATGACCATTCACTTCTCCGGCACCGCCGGAGCACTGGGCATGGCATTTCATACCAGCTTGCATAGCTACTCGGTCAACGGCGAACAGCATTTCGCCAACACCGGTGCGGAGCAGATTCCGGCTGCACTGCAGGCGGTGGTGCAGAATGCGGCTCCGTTGCACAACTTCTTCCCGAAGCCGCTCTATCACAATGTCGGACTGGTGAAGAAAGACAAGAAGAGCGGGCAGTGGACGACGGCAGCCAAGGACGCATCAGCACCGAACTTCACCGTGCCGCCTGGAACGAATTCCGGTACGGCGTATGACGTGGCACCGGCGGACTTCAATACGATCTACAACGTCAATCCGCTCTGGCGACAGGGCGGCCCGATTCGCGGTGCGGGGCAGACGGTGGTCGTGCTTGAGCAGTCGGACGTGCTGCCGGCCGACATCCAGGCTTTCCGCCAGGCATTCTTGCCAGCCAATGCCACCGGCAAGGTGAGCTATATCCAGCCACTCCTTTATCCGGCGGATACCAGTTGCCCCGATCCGGGCGAGGTGTATCCGGACGAAGGCGAGGCGGCGCTGGACGCCGAATGGGCCGGCGCGGCCGCACCGGATGCCAACATCGTGGTGGCATCGTGCAGCGATCAGGGCGGAGCCACTTTTGGCCCGTTCCAGGCGGCGGAAAATATCACCCTTGGCACGGATAGCCGCTTTGCGGTGATGCCGGGAATTCTGAGCCTGAGCTACGGCGAGTGTGAGCCGGAAGGCTTTGCGGATGGCATGGCCAGTCTCGCCGGCTTCCTCTGGCAAACCGCCTCGATGGAGGGCGTAACGGTATTCGTTTCGTCAGGCGACGCGGGTGCGGTGGCTTGCGATCAAGGCGCGGAGGTGTCCTTCCAGGGTGCGACGGTGAACGGCTTGGGCGCCACGCCGTACAACGTTGCAGTGGGCGGTACCGATTTCCATGATCGGGGGGAGGCGAGCAAGTACTGGACCTCGACCAACCTGTCCTTGAATTCGTCTGCCATCAGCTACGTGCCGGAGATGACCTGGAACGACTCGTGCGCGAGCAGCGTGATCTATCCCTTGATCGGTTTTGGCAGCGCCGTGGAGTCCTGCAATAACCTTAGTCAGGCCCAGAAGCAGGCATTCTTGAATACCGTCGGCGGTGGCGGCGGTGCCAGTACGAACTGGTTCCAGCAGCCATGGCAAACAGGCGTGTACGGCAGCAGCAACTACAACTTCCGCACCCTGCCGGATGTGTCGTTGTTCGCAGCCAATGGCCTGTTCGGTCACGCGCTGGTGTATTGCATGTCCGATCCGAACGTCGGTGGCACGCCTTGTGACTACAGCAACCCCGACGACGTGTATTACAACAGTGCCGGCGGCACGTCGTTCGCCGCACCTGCGATGGCGGGCGTGCAGGCGTTGATCAACCAGGCCGTGGGGCAGAACGGCAGTCACTATCTGCTGCCTGGCAGCGGCAATATCCTGCCGGCGTTCTATGCTCTTGCGGCCAAGGAATATGGCACCAATGGCTCGCCCAACACGGCGATGCTGGCCGCGTGCAATTCCTCCAACGGCGCAACGATCAATAGTGGTTGCGTGTTCAACGACATCACCGTGGGCGATATCGCCGAACCCTGCCTGGCCGGTTCCAGGGATTGCTATTCGGGCGCACAGGTTGAGACGTTTGGCGTTTCCAATGCAGGTGGCATGGTCACGCTGGCACCCGCCTGGATGACCAATGCGGGCTATGACAATGCTACTGGTCTGGGCAGCGTCAACGTGACCAACCTGGTGCACGCAGTGGCCAAGTTCTATGGGCCATTCCAGCGCGGCTATGTGGCTCCGTACGACTTCATGTCCTCCTCTCATGGCGTCGGCGATGGATTCAGCGATATCGCGTTGGTGGATCCGGTCAAGGGCACGTTCACCTCGCTGGGCATGAAGGGCTCGGTGGTTGTGCAGACAGCGACTCGATCGATTGCCACTGGTTATGGCATCGGTGCCGTCGGCAATATTCTTGGTGGGAACGGTGTTGGCCAGTTGGCGTGGACCGGGCCGGACAACCGCCTGTATCTGTGGGACGGCGACGGCAGCGGCGACTATTTTACGCTGCCGATCGGCAGTGCCTATGGCGCCGGATGGAAATTGATCGGCGTGGGTACGCCCGATGGCAGCAAGCAATCGCAACTGTTCTGGTTCAACGCGACGACGCACCAGTTTGGCTGGTGGAAGGTTGCCTACAGTTGGACCATGTTCAAATATGAAGCCACCATCTCGCCGATCACCACAGTGGCCGCGGGTTTTGTGCCGACCCTGGCTGATGTGAACGGCGATGGTTACGCCGATATCGTGTGGACCAGCACGATCGACAACAGCGTCTATGTGTGGATCAACAACCAGCAGGGCGGATTCGCCACTCACCGTATTGCCGATCATCCGGCTGGTTTCGTATTGTTTGGTGCGGGTGATGTCGACGGCGATGGCAATAGCGATCTGATCTGGACCAACGTTGCCAGCAATCAGATGGCGTGGTGGCGGATGAACGGTTTCGCCGTGCAGTCACAACAGACCGTCAACGTCGCTCCTGGCTATACCATGGCGAGCATCGCCGACTATGACGGCGATGGCCTGGCCGACATCCTGTGGGTGGGTACGGCCGGCGACGTCTATCAGTGGCAGAGCAATGGTAGTGGCTTCCAGTCGTTCAGGGTCGCCGACGCCGCAGGCAAGCCGTTGGTGATCCCAGCGGGCACGCAGGTGCAGGCGAGCCGTCTGCAAGGTTCGGCGGCCGGTGGTCAGAACACCAGCATTGGTACGAGCCACTGATCTTGCTTCAGTGAAATGTTTGAAGGGTGGCCGGGCAGCCGGCCACTTTCATGTTGAGGATGGCGAGCCGGGCACACGCTTGTTGCGTTTCGTGGAATTGACGTCAGCTGGCTTGCTCCTCACCTCGAGAACTTTCCACCCACGTGCGTGTCCACACCCCGGTGTCTGTCGGCTCGCCGAGCGGCCACCCGTCGAGGGGATTCGTCGTGAAAGAGAAGTCCCTGGAAGCGCTTCGCATAGTTCTGCTGCTCGCGCAGTCTTCAGTGTGTTGCATCCACCGGCTGAATCCGCAATCCACAGTGGACCTTCCAACGTTGAAGGAAGAGAGCGCTTGACTGCGATCTTGCCGCGGGCCGGGTCGTGGGATAGTTGAAGAGCCGGAACAGGTAACCCGGCGTAGCGCCGACAATTTTTGATGGCGTGTCTTCGGGAATACACGCCCGTACCCCATCCCGGCCGAACACTAACCGTAAGTGAAATCCGGCTTGCTCTGTCCCACCTCGATAATGTAACCGTCAGGGTCGCGGATGTAGCAGCGCGTCTCTCCGTACTTATCCTTCGGCTCCGTGATGAACTCGGCTCCTCGACTTTTCCATAGTTTGTAGCACGCATGAATATCCGCAACGCGGATATTCATGAAACTGCTGATGTTGTCCGGATCAGCGAGCACGCTGAGCGTCACGGACGGCTTGTCAGGGGTCGGTCCGCCACCAACGTTGACGAGCAGCCACGTATTGGCGATCTGAATGTAACCAGGCGCACCCTTGCTGTCCCCTCTGCTTAGAGTGCGACCACCGAAGACCGTTTCGTAGAAGCGAGCCGATCGGTCGATATCGGCGACCGTGAGAAAATGCGCGATGCTGATTCCTTCCCGAGGTGGCATCTCATAACTCTTCTGTTCGACTTGTACGCTGTTCATTCGTCACTCCCATTACGATATATCGCTCACAAAGCCGACTTGCGACAATTCCCGTTGCTACGGTTGTCGCTGGCGAAGTCCATGCGGCGGGCCCGGCGCTACTAGCGTTGCCGCACCATCGATGAGCAAAAAGACGGTGCTTCGGTCCAGGGTGCGGAGTTTTTCCATCTCTCCACTGATCGAGAGAACTTAGACACTTTCCATGGACTTTGCTGGTCGTGCCGATCATGGTCGGCATCGAAAGATAAAAGCACTCGCGTAAGCGGGAAGATATTGCACGTTGGTATCGATCGGTCGACATGTTGCTTAACATCGATCACATGAGGGGACCGCGTTGCTGCCCCCGCGCGCGCAAATCGCCCAGCACATGGAAGAAGTCGAGCTCTAGGCCTTCGACTGCCAGACGGAGTGCTTTACACCTAACCAACGGCCAGCCGCCTCCTGACCGCGAGCGTCGGGAGGCCACTACAGGTATTGCAATCGCTACTGCGTCTGATGAATCGTAGGGCCCGCTTACGACCCGCAGCCGACGTAAGAAGCGCTTCAAATGAGCATCCAGCGAAAGCCATCACCATACCGATGGCGGACTACCGTTCGGCGGCATCTCCCCTGGTTCTTGATTGACCTTGGCATTGCAGAAAAGGGGCGGGACTGTGAAAAGGCGGAAGGTACACACGCCTGGTACAACCTAGATGGCGTCAACAGTGGTTGCTACCACTGTAAAGTCGTTCGAGCAGGCGGGCTGTGGGAAGCGAAGCAGGTTTCTTAGGCCCGTATATGGACTCCTCCCCTTTGCAAAGCCCCCGTGCTCTAGCGTCCGTGTCGACTGCACACGTATATCCGGCCTCTAACTACGGCACCGCGTTGCGGTGCTGGGCCATGATGGGCTAGTCGCGCGCCGGCTCCCAATCGCTTGCTCGTGCTTTTAAGCACCAGGACCTTACAGGGTTATGCCAGCGCCGGTTCGACCGGTTCGCCATCGTGCGGTGGGCTTAGCAATCGTGGTTAGGTGGTGTTCGGACGTCTCCTTCAGGCGGCAGCAAGAGTCGGTTGGTAGTCACATTGGTGATATAGAAGAGCCCAGGCCAGCCGGGCGGTTTTGTTGGCCAGCGCCACTGAAGCGACGTTGGGGTGGGCTCGTTGGGCGAGTCGCACGACCCACTGGCTAAGTCGATCCTCCTTGGTAGGTGCTGTTCGCAACGCTGAGCGGGCGCCATGCACGAGCAGGCTGCGCACATAAGCATCGCCGCGCTTGCTGATACCCAGAAGGCGATCCTTGCTGCCCGAGCTGTGCTGTCGAGGCGTGAGCCCGAGCGATGCGGCCATCTGGCGACCGTTGGCAAATTGCTTGGCATCACCTACCGCAGCGATCAGCGCCGTGGCGATCAGAGGACCGACTCCGCGCAACTGCTGAAGGCGACGCGCATCGGGATCGGTTTGTGCCAGGTCGGCGATCGCGTGATCCAGTTCGACGATGCGGTCATCCACGCCACGAAGGTCGTGCCATAGGCCGTCGAGGAGTTGCCGGAAGCAGGCGCTCAACCCGTTGTCGGCGTCCTCTAGCCAACAGGGCATCGCGCGGCGGAGCGATGACAGCTCCTTGGGCGCGACCAAGCCGTACTCGGCGACCAGGCCACGGATCTGATTGCCTTCGGCCGTCCGTTGTTCCATCAGACTGGCGCGCACGCGATGCAGCGCCTGGATATCCTGCTGCCGGGTCGACTTCGCCGTGACGAAGCGCATGCCAGGGCGACTCATCGCTTCGCAGATGGCTTCGGCGTCCTTGGCGTCGTTCTTGTTGCTCTTCACATAGGGCTTCACGAACTGCGGCGCGATCAGCTTCACGCGGTAGCCAAGCGCCTGCAGTTGCCGCGCCCGATGGTGGGCGCCACCGCACGCCTCCATGCCGATCTCACAGCCCGGCTCGGCGACATCGACGAAGCACCTGCACCCAGCGATCCCGGGGCAGGCGACGGCGCCATACCGTTCGCTCGAATCGATCCGTGCCATGCAACTGGAACACCTGCTTGGCGATGTCGACCCCAATGCACGTAAGCTTCATGGCGGACTCCTCCTCACTGTGACTGGTTGTTTCGCAACTCCAGTCTGGCACTCTTAGATGCCGAGGGTGGGGAGGAGTCCGTCCATTGCTTGCGACCCAAACCAGACATCCGGGGCAGTAACTGATGTCCGGATTTGTGCCGGATTGTTAGCAGGACGCGGGCCGGGTAACGTTCGAACGTTCAGTACCTTAGGGGCCGGGTTCAGCAAGTGCGCGCAGATGTATAACCGAACTCGCACGTCCGTCTATTAGGTAATTCGGCCGATCTTTTCCTCGTAGACAACATGGAGAAGCGAATGAAGTTTCTGATGTTTTACGAGTTGGCCCCCGACGGTCTACCTAAAGTGCAAGCAAATCTCCTAGGCCACCAAGGTCGGCTAAAAGAGTTTCACGCGAGAGGCACGCTCCTCATGGCAGGGCCGTTTGGCTCGCCACCGCTCGGTGCGGTGGGAATCTTCACCTCGCGTGAGGCTGCCGATGAATTCATTGCGGGCGATCCGTTCGTGCTGAACGGCGTCGTGGACAAATACAATGTTCACGAATGGTCTGAGGTCTTAGCGCCTTGAGCCGGCGCATGTCTTCCGCTTGCACCTGAAGCACTGGCCTAACTCGGCATTCAAGCGGTCGCGCGCCGCTTACCTTGGGGCGACTTCTTAATGCGAGGGATCGCCATGAAGTGTTTGGCCGCAGGGCCCGTGATCGGAGCGACGCCATTGATGACCTACCCCACGAGGGCTGGCTGGCGACTCTGGTGAGTGCTGGCGAGCAAGCCCGCTATTGCCGCACCTATTGGAATGCCGGTGGCTTCCTCGTAGAAGGTGAAGCCGGGTGACGGGTTAGCTTCAAAGCAATACCAACGGCCAGCGGGCGTCCGGCGAAGATCGATGCCTGTCACCAGGAGACTTAGCGACCTGGCCAATGCGCGGCAGCGGTCCGCGATATCCGTGGGAATGTCGCAGGCACGCACGCTCACGTCCGCCGATTGGCGTTGGGGATAGCGGTAGTCGTGCGCGGCCGAATGGATTTCACAGGCGAACACGTCATCGCCCACGATGTGTACGCGGCAGTCCACGCCATTCACGTATTGCTGGAATTGCGTAGGGCACGCGGACACGGCATCGAGTCTCTCATGGTGATCAACGCTCAGTTTGGTCACGATGCTGCGCACGCCAGATACGGACTTGTAGATCACTTCCTTGTGGCGATGCCAGAACTCGGTGGCTGCCTGCGGATCAGTGGTGACCAGGGTCTCCGGCACGTCAAAGCCGGCGGCGCGAATCAACTGCAGTTGGTAGGGCTTGGCATTGTTGGATGCCATCGCGGATGGTCGATTCACCACGCGGGCGGGTGTCAGTTCCAGCCAGGACGTAAGTGCACGTTCGAAGGCGAACGCGCGCTGGAGGCGGCGGCTTTCTGCCTTGACTCCCTGCAGCGCGCGCATGCGAAGCGTGTCATACGGGCGAACATAGACGGCCGTGACAGACCCTAGGTCAAGCGCTCCGTCGGGTGTACGAAGGATTCCGCTCATCGCATCGTCGAGCCTGAACTCGATTTTTCCTTTCAGTACATGCTGCTGGTCCAGGAAGGCGACCGGGGCACCAGCGCGCAGCAACACACCGCGCACGTGCGCCAGTGGGCCGTCAGAAGCGATGCCCCAAAGCAGGACCATGCGATGCCTAGGAATCCGTGTGATAACCAAGGAAATGATCATGCACGGCCAGTGCGAGATCGTTGTCCGCCAGATCCGGCAGCGTGCTCGCCGAATGAAAGCACGGCGCGGGCCGCCCAGGCTGGAAGCGCACGCTAAGCAGGGGTGTCCCGGCGAGTGCAGCCAGTCGTTTTGCGGCGTTCGCGTAGCGCTCGTCGGGAGCGCCAAAGCATCGCGCGCCCGCCACGTTGACCTCGATGGGCTCAGCGGAGGACGCCGCGCTGTCGACGTCACGACTGCGCGACGCCGGTATCCGGCAGTGGATGGACTCCGTATCGATGCCTGCTCGGCTTGCCGCACGCATCCATTGAAGCGGCTGCCAATCGGGACCGCATAACGAGGTGCCCGCTGGCCGGTTCCATACGGGGCACGAAAGGCTCGATAGCCAGGAGAACAGAAACGCGTTCATTTCGGCCGCCGCGTAGTCTCGGTCCGCGGGGGTGAAATGGACGAGCTCACTCGCCAGTACGCCAAGTCGCCTAACCACGACTCCGTGAATGTCGCTTTCGGGCACGATGTGACCACCGACCACGGCCTTTGAAGCAGCCCGGTCGCCAAGGAAGTAGCGCCAGCCTGGGGTCGAGAGATCCTGGCAGACAAGCAACGCCGCGTGAGGCGCCCACGCAGCCACCAGGTCGCTGGCAACCGGGTCGTGTTCGCTACCAACGATGACCAGCACCCTGAGCTACCTCTTCTTGTCCTTACCCTTTGGGGAAGTGCTCTTGGCCTTCGCTTTCGCCGCCGGCTTCTTCACCGGCGCTGGTTCTTCGGCGGCCAGGGCCGCTTCGCCGGGTTGCGGGCGCTCGTCATCCGTAATGAAAGTACGCAGCTCCATCACCTGCGCCTGCAACTGGTCTGTGCGCTCGATGATCATCTGGATGATTTGCAGCCATTGCGGATCCCGGCGTATTGCTGCCACGGATCGCCTTCGGAGTCCTTTAACTTGGGAAAATCCGCGACCAGGGACTTCTGGATGTCGATCTCGGATTTGATGTTCTCCTTGATGTTTTCTTTGATCTCCCACTTCAGTTCCTTCCACAACTTGTAGCCCACCGACACCGAGATGCAGGACTCGATTCCGTTCGCCACCACGCACAGCGTGGACTGCCCCAACTCGATGCCGGACGGCACGTCGAATTGGGTGGAGTGCACGACGTTGCCGGTAGCAACGGCCATGGTCGAGAAGGCGTGCGTTCGGCAATAGAACACGTGTCCGCTGGCTACATTGGTGATACGAACAAGGGGGAAGTTCGTGGCCATCGCGGCGTCATCGCCATAGCTGTTCGCCTGCGACAGGCCGTTGAGCTGCCGCCCCTGCAAGGTGTACGTGGTGCCAGGCTTCAGGCTCGAGGGGCAACTGGTGATTTCCGGCGCCCAGGATGGATCGGGGCTGCCATCGGATTGATAAACACGAATGTCGTTGCTTCTCACCGACAACAGCACTTCGCCCGTGGGAAGCAGCAGCATGCGCGTCTGCCAGGTTTCGGTTTGGCTACCGCAATTCGGCGGATCGGGCGCGGGGTTGAGTGATGTTCCATCGAACTCGTAGCAGTGGCATGGCCCTGCCCAGCCATCCGTCTTGGCGGGACCCGCCAAGCACAGCACGTGTCCATTCGGCAGCAGCACGGCCGGCGCATCGAAAGCCCGGTATGGCGCGCCGGTACCGTCAGTGGGGAAATCCGGACCCGCGGTCCATGTCCCCGGCTGATCCGCGATGGGAGGCATGGCGTAGATGGCCGTGTGTCCGGAAGCGCCTATGGCAAACACCCGCCCATCGGTCATGAGAATGGCCGGACCAATTTCGTTGGAGGAACCCACGGAGGACTGCACAAGGTCGTGCCCAGATGGCGTAGAGCCCGCGCTCACCCACTTCTCGCCCGGGATGACGTACTTCTCTGCGGCCGGATGATTGTTGCACTCGGCCACCAGCACGGTCTGGTCGGGCAATAGTGTCCAGGTTTCCTCGGAGCTGGCGTCGTTTTTGTTCGGGCCTTTCGACCAGCTGTTGGCCACTGGATCGTAGATGGCGGTCGAGGTAGCGTTGATGTTGCCCAGCAACACCCTGCCGTCAGGCAACAAGCAGCAGGGTGCATCGCCGATGTTCGCCCATCCTGGCCCACTGATGGTGGTCCAGCTATTGGCGACGGGGTCATAGATTTCACAGGCGTTGATGTCCACGCCATTCGAAGCGAAGTTGTCCTCGCCGCCCGCCATGAATACGCGGCCATCGCGCAGCACAACGGAAGCGAAGTACGTTGGCCCGTTGGGCCCGACTTTCAGCGCGGTCCAGTGGCCATTGACGTAGTTGCCGAAAGCGTCCGGGCTGAGCTTGTACCAGTTCGCCGTAGCGATTTCCTGCACCAGCGCGGTTCCGTCCGTCAGCAACATCATGTGGTTGGCGGAGAAACTCGGTGGATTGGTTAGCGCAGTCCAGCCAGCCATAAGCGCTCTCCCATGTGGATGAGGCACGCATCTGAAACCGGAAGGCCGTTACAAAGGCGTGGCACCCAGCCGAGGGTGCTCACTCAACGGACCTGAGCGCGCGGACTCTAGTGGCACTGGCGTCAGGGCCAGGTGAATTTGAAATCAAGGGCGGCAGCATCGGCCAGCCTGCCGCATGGACGTCCGTGTACCGGTCAAACCGTACTGCCGTGGCTGTGCGGAGGTCACTTCTCGCAACTAGCGGCCTCGCCGTCCAACTACGCGCTTTAGTGCAATTAGCCGAATATTTCGACTCGTTGACGACCAGCCATCGCAACACGCCTTCAGCTTGCACAGTGTTCCCGTGTTGCATCAACCGACTGAATCCGCAGCCGTTAGCGGATATCCCATCGTGCGGAAATCCGTGGGCCGGCGAGCTCCTCAGGGCAGTGATCGCCAACAGAGCGCATAGCGAAAACCGGAGCATCCTCGGCGGCTCCCGGCGTGGGCAACCTAACGCGTCGATGCTCCCCCATGACTACCCGCATCGCGCACGCGCGCGAGGCAAGCAGGCAGACGCTGGAGGCTTATCCGCATACTCGATTTCAGGAAGCGAGGTGTGGCAACGCCTCCCGGCGACTACTAGATCGACGCCACCCCAATAGCGAAACGCCCGGCAAGTGATGGCCGGTTGCACTTGTTTGTGGGGCCGTCATTGCGGCTCCTGAGGAGCAGACGTCAGTGCTTCCAACGGGGCGGAAAACACTCAACCTGCCGCGTTTCTCCGCATCCCCCATATGACGTCGGCACAGCAGGGGATGTCGATTTGCCAGTCCCAGGTTCGTCGTTTAGAAGAGAGGCTTTTTGTTGGGCCAGACGCACCGTCAGGCCCGGAGGTTGGAGCGCGCCTCAAACACCTTGCATGGGAACGGCCTAAGGGAGCGGGGAGATGAAGAGAAAAGTCTATCGTTTCAGATGTTTGGGCGCGATATGCATGCTCGCTGCGTTGGGCTTCAGCGCAGTCGCCACGACGCAACAACCGCGACCAAGTTACCCGCGCATGGCGTCGCTTTCCCAATACCTGATGACTAACCGTGCCGCGGAAATAGCGTTGGCGCGAAGCGCTGCGCCTGCGGCGATTTCCAACGGTGCCACCGTCCTGGTCCTCGAACCGCATGGCTATGTAACAGCAGTCCAAGGCAAGAACGGCTTTGTATGCGTCGTCGAGCGAGGATGGATGTCGCCATTCGATGCGCCCCAGTTTTGGAATCCCAAATTACGTGGGCCTATCTGCTTCAATCCAGAGGCAGCCAGATCGATCCTGCCGATGACGTATAAAAGGACAGCCCTGGTGCTAGCCGGGCGATCCAGAGAGGAAATCAAGAAGGACATCGAGGCCGCGCTCGCCGCCAAGCAACTGCCGCCACCGGAGTCTGGAGCCATGTCTTACATGATGTCCAAGCAAGGGTATCTGGACGACCAGGCGGGTCACTGGATTCCACACCTGATGTTTTATACGGACACCAACGTGGATTGGGGTGCCGACCAGGCCGGGTCCCCCGTCATGCTGAACCCGCAGTTTCATGGCGCACCGGAGCCGGTGAACGTGTTCATGATGCCTGCCGGCAAGTGGTCCGACGGCACCGCTGCGCCGAGCAGGTAGCCACAGTGGCGCTGATGGAGCCGGAGGTCGGCGTGCTGGAGAAGTCCGCTTTAACCCATGGCGGACACATCCGGCGTTCGCAAAATCAGCGTAAAAGTGGGTAATGCCAGCGCCTGGTGCCGATGGCACTGGAAAGCTGTTCAGTCGATAACGGAATTCACACTTGGGCCATGCCGAGGCTCGCAACTGACTTGGTGTAGCCTGAACGGGACCGGGAGTGGCTATGGAGGTCGAACAAATGGCTGCAGAGTCCGCCTCTGCTGCGTGGATTGCGTTCGGTGCGATAGAGATCGACACCCTGGGCCATCGCTTGTTTGTCAACGGCGAGGAGATCGGGCTTGAGCGCAAGGCATTCGCCGTACTCGTCCTATTGGCGCGCGAACCCGGTCGTGTCTTGAGCCGTGACGAGATTCTCGACGAGGTGTGGGGGCATACCCACGTTACGCCTGGCGTACTCAGTCGCGTCATCGCCATGTTGCGTCATGCGCTCGGCGAGAGTGGTGAAGAAAGCCACTATCTGCATACCGTGCATGGTGTCGGCTTTCGCCTCGATGCCGAAGTGCGATCCGGTGCGTCGCGTGAGGAATTGGTGACGGACGGGGCTTCGCCGATCAGCGAGCCTGTGTTCGTACCGGCACTCACCAGCGCTGTCGTCGCGCCACCAGCCGCCATAGCAGCGAGTCCGGCAGCGCCCTTGCGGCCAGCCAAGACACCCCGGCTCAAAAAGCGCCTCGTTGCCGTTATGACGGGGCTGTTCGTAGTGGCAGCCGTACTGCTTGGCCGCCACCTATTCGCACGTCACCCTGCGGATACGGCGCCGGTGGCGGATCTCAAGTCCGTCGCCGTGCTGCCGTTCGAGAATCTCAGTACCGACCAGGGCAACGCGTATTTCGCCAGCGGCATGCAAGACATGATCCTGACCCAGTTGGTGGGTATCGGCGGCCTCAAGGTGATCTCCCGCACCTCGACCGAGAAGTACCCAAGCCATCCGGAGGACGTGAAGACCATAGCGCGACAATTGGATGTGGCGACGCTGCTCGAGGGCACGGTACAGAAGGTTGGCAATCAGGTGCTGATCAATGTGCAGTTGATCGATGCGAACAGTGGCAACCATCTCTGGGCGAAAGCCTACACGCGCACGCTGGAGAACGTTTTCAATGTGGAAGGCGAGGTCGCGCAGAACGTGGCGGAGGCGCTGAAGGTACGACTGACGTCTGCCGAGACCGCGCGTATCGACAGGGCGCCGACCTTGAACGCCGAAGCCTACGATCTGTACCTGCGAGCCGGCGCGCATGCCAACCGCGCCTACGATGATCCCACGCTGTCATCGTCCGAGTTGCCCTTGGCGATCCCGCTGTATCAACAGGCGTTGACCAAGGATCCGGAATTCGCGCTGGCTGCAGCCGGGCTGGCGCGCGCCCACATGCAGATGTATTTCTTTGGGCCCGATCGTACGAACGCGCGACTGGTTGAGGCGAAGACCGCCGTCGATCGCGCCCTGGCGCTGCAGCCGAATCTGGGCCAGGCCCATTACGCGCTGGGCCTGTATGACTACTGGGGGCATCGGGACTATGCCGCTGCCACCACTCAGTTGGAGTTGGCCCGGCAGGCGTTGCCCAACAGTGCCACGGTCGAACTCCTGATCGCCTCGATCGCCCGGCGCCAGGGACGTTGGGATGAGGCGGTGGCGCTGTTTCACACGGCCACCGAACTTGATCCGCATAGTGAGTTTGCGTTCAACCAACTCGGCGTGACGTATCAGAGCATGCGTCGCTACGCCGATGCCGAGCGGGCCTATTCCGCTGCCCTCGCGGTAAGCCAGAATCCCATTGGCGAACGGATGTCGCTGGCCTTCAATGAATTGATGTGGAAGGGCGATCCAGCACCGCTGCGCGCCGCGCTTGCGGCGATTGCGCCGGGCAGCGATGCCTACGCCGGCAACGTCATGGCCATCTATTTCGAGCGCTCGATGGCGCACGACTATGCCGGGGTCATCAAATTAGTCGAGGCGAACAAGGCAGAGTACTGGGACGACGCGGACAACGTCGTTTTGCCCCGACACCTCTTCCTGGCGTGGGCCCTGGAAGCGGCGGGCGATACGGCCAAGGCGACAGCGGCGTATGCCGAGGTGGCGGCGCAGGCGCGCGCAGCCCTTGCCGAGCGGCCGGACGACGCGGACCTGCATCTCACCCTGGGCTATGCCTATGCCGGCCTTGGGCGCAAAGCCGAGGCCGTCGCTGAAGGCGAGCGTGCCGTCGCCTTGATGCCGGCCACCGAGGACGCCCTCACCGGAGCGGATATGCTCGCGCACCAGGCGCAGCTCTACGTGCGAGTCGGCCAGCCCGACCAGGCCATCGACCTGATCGGACGCGTGCTGTCCATGCCTGCTGGCATCGTGCTGTCGAGCGCGGTGCTTCGGCTCGACCCGGTCTGGGAACCCCTGCGCGACGATCCACGCTTCAAGGCGCTGCTGTTGAAGTACCCCAGCGGCGCCTAGTCTTCCAAAGAGGCCGGAGTTAGTTAAGGCAGTTGCGACTACTTCAATCAATCTACCGTCGTGCTCGGGAATGAGTGCAACTTGAATCTAGCCTCCTCCGGCCGCTGGTGCATCCGCCATGGAGAGTGAATTAGATGATATTCATCCGGCTTGCCATGCCGCGCATCAAAGAACCCTGGCAGAGGAGATCTGCAGTCGCTTTACGCCATTCAGGAAGACCAGCCAGACCTTACTTCGAACCCGGATGGGCGGCGTTTCCTCAAGTATTCGTTGGGGAGCTCAAGCGCACCGGCGAGCTCGAAACCGAAGCGGTGAACATCGCATGTTTGGGTCGAAATGTTCGTAGCTTGCCGGTGCAGGTCCCGCCCTGGCGACCAGCTATCTGGCCGCCGCGACATGCAACGGGAACACCTGCTTGGCGATGTCGCCCCGACGCGCCTAAGCTTCATGGCGGACTCCTCCTCACGGTGACTGGTTGTGTCGCAACTCCAGCCTGGCACTCTTAGATGCCGAGGGTGGGGTGGAGTCCATCCCATGGCTTCCGACGCATTGGATTCATTGCTCCAGCGGCGTTTCGAGGCTACCTACACCGATTGCACTATATTCCGGCTCGTCACACCGACTTATATAGAGCCGGCACGTCACCACTGGCCACGTCCATCGCAAAGGAGCGAGCAAATGGTAGTGAGGTTGAACTTGGTGCTATGCCTTGGACTTCTCTTGATGGCCCATCCGGGTGAAGCCGCGCCCGCCGCGCCGGCCGGACACATCACCGGCGTAGGCGGCGTGTTTTTCAAGGCGAAAGATCCGAAGGCGCTGGCCGCGTGGTATCGCGACGTGCTTGGACTGCCGGTGGAGGCCTGGGGCGGTGCGGCACTGCGCTACGACGCACCTAAGCACCCTCCGGTGCTGGCCTGGAATGCATTCCCTGCCACGACGAGCTACTTCGCGCCATCGACCAGTGCGTTCATGATCAACTACGCGGTCGATGACATGGACGCTCTACTCGCGCGGTTGCACGCAAAAGGCGTCGTCATTCTGAAGCGCGACGACAACGACCCGAACGGGCGCTTCGCGTGGATTCTGGATCCAGAAGGCAACAAGATCGAGCTGTGGCAGCCGAAACCTTAGGCGCGTCGTGATTGGCCAACCCATGAGTCGCGATGGTCGGGTGCGTGGCAGGTCACGTCGATATAAGCCAGAACAACAGCGATCACGGCGGCCGTGCTACACGTGCAACCGATGCAGCCGCCTTTCGTATGCGGCAGCGCCGCGGTTTTTCCAAGCGACTGACGATGGCTAGTCGCAATGAAGAGGCCGGGCGGTATCGACAGGCTGAATCCGCAACCTAACGTGGAGGTCAACCCTTCCTTCACGGTAGCGCGAAGGTCTACGCGCGAGAATCGCGGCGCCAAGCTGGTTTTCACCTGCCTCGTAGCATGGGCCGCAGCTTGGCCACCGCCGCATGTGGGGATTGATCATGCATACGTCCAAACTTCACCTGGCCGGTTTGACCGCCGTGGTGGTCCTGGTGGCCTCAGTGACCGGGTTGGCCGTGCCTCTGTCATCGGACGATTGGGCATCGACGCCACACTGGTCGTACTCGGGGAAAACCGGTCCCTCGCATTGGTCAGCGATGGCTCCGAACTTCGTCGCGTGTGGCAATGGCAAGGCCCAGTCCCCCATTGATCTTGAGTCACGTGATGCCAGATCCGGAAAGGCCGGCGAGTTCCATATCGACTATGAGAAGGGCGCGGTCGCCCTGGTAAACAATGGGCATACGGTCCAGGCCATTGTCAGCGATGCCAAGGACACCGTGGTCTTTGATGGCGATACGTATCGACTGTCACAGTTCCATTTTCATTCGCCCAGCGAGCACACCACGGACGGGATGCGCTTCCCGCTGGAAATCCACTTCGTCAACGAGGATGCAAGAAAGCGGGTCGTTGTGGTTGGCGTGGTGGTGAAGCTGGGTAAGCAGAACGAGAGCCTCGCGCCGGTGCTCAGGAGTCTTCCTGCCTCGGACAAGGGAATTTCGCAGGGCACCACGCCGCCGATCGCGGTGGACGTGGGCTCCATCCTTCCCCGCGATCACCGGGCCTATGTCTATGCAGGGTCGCTGACCACGCCGCCCTGCACGGAGGGCGTGCATTGGGTCGTGTTAAAGGAACCTATTCAAATGTCGAACGACCAGATCGCGTCCTTCATCCGAATTTTTCCCGACAACCATCGACCTCTGCAAAAGGCCAATGGACGGGAGATCGATAACGAATCGGAGTGAGCGTCGCGGATCGGCGTCTGATCTGAAGCATGATCGGGGCGCACGGAGCGTCAGTTCTTTTCGTTGGAAACCTTGACGAAGCCATCGCGCATACGCCGCAGCAGACGTTCGAATCACATCCAGTTCGTCTGGCGAGAGGTCGACAAATACCTTCTCCAGCCTGTGCGCATTCAACTCCATGGCGCTGGTGATGACCTTCTTACCCTTCTCCGTCAGCGTCGCGAGTAATCGGCGCCTGTCCTTCTCATCGCCGATCGATTGCACGAGGCCGTCTTGCTCAAGCGAGAACATCAAGGCGGAAACCGTGGCGCGCTTGACCTGCAAGGCCGCAATGATTTCCTGATGCGGAACGGGTCGACCGCCCGCACCCCAAAGCACGGCCAGCGCCATGAATCGCGCAGGTGAACCTGCCGTGCCTTCCAGCCACGCGTTCAACATGTTGTTGATCTGCTGGCTCACCAATTTGAGCGTGAAGACGGTTTCCAGGCGCTGGGCAGCTGCCAGCGGAAACCGGCGCAGGTAGGCCTCGCGCAGATACGGGGTGGGAAAGTTCTGGTCGCTGGTCGAATCGTCGTCGGTCAAAGCATTCCCTCTCGCCAAAACTATCTGTTCCAGGATTGTATGTTACAAGACAATTTCTTGCGATAGAAATAATATTCATAAAAACAACAACATAAGATGTTGCTCGACGATCGGTAGCTCACTTGTTGACTTGTTCGTCGCCTAACATTATTGTCTGCCGCCATACAAATGTCGTAGCGCGAGCCGCGACGTGCGTGGGCTCGGACAACGCGACGACGCTTACACGGATGGTCCTGCCAGCACCGTTGCCGCTAACGCTTCGGCCAGCCAAGAAAGCCCAGATGGCCACTGCCGAAACGCTGGTCAGGCAAACGGCTAGCGCTTTTTTTTAACTAGTTATCTGACTAGTCAGATAGTTGAGCCGCCAAGCGTTGCATTGACACCTACGTCGCCGCACCGGATTCCATGAACGCATCCACATCCCCCGCTGTACCGTCCCCGGCCCCCCTAACCGGTTTCCGGTTTGCCCTCGGCGCCTTCGCCGTTGCGCTTGCCACGTTCATGAACGTGCTTGACTCCTCGATTGCCAACGTCGCCATTCCGACGCTGTCAGGCGATCTAGGCGTGTCGGTTGACGAAGGAACGTGGGTGATCACCATGTTCGCCGCCGCCAACGCGGTAGCGATCCCGCTCACAGGTTGGCTTACCCAACGTATTGGCCAGGTCAAACTATTCGTCGGGGCGATTCTGCTGTTCGTGATTTCGTCTGCGTTGTGCGGCATAGCCCCCAGCCTCCCGGTCTTGCTCGCGGCCCGCGTGTTACAGGGACTGGCGGCCGGTCCACTCGTACCGTTGTCGCAAGCGCTGTTGCTCTCCACGTTTCCAAAACAGAAGAGCGGCAGCGCGTTGTCGTTGTGGGCCATGACAGCAACGGTCGGGCCCATCGCTGGCCCGGCCTTGGGCGGCTGGATCACCGACAGTTATAGCTGGTCGTGGATCTTCTACATCAACGTGCCGGTTGGCCTGTTCGCTGCCGCGGTTGTGTGGACGATCTATCGTGACCGTGAGTCGCCCGCTCGCCGCTTGCCGATAGACACGGTTGGACTGATTTCGCTGGTCGGCTGGGTCGCTGCATTTCAAATCATGCTCGACAAAGGCAAGGATCTGGATTGGTTCAACTCGCCCGTGATCTGTGCGCTGGGTGTGTTCGCCCTGATCACCTTTGCATTCTTCGTGATCTGGGAGCTAACCGCAGAAAAGCCGATCGTCGATCTGCGACTGTTCGCCGGACGCAACTTCTTCGGTGGCACCGTAGCGATCTCCGTCGCCTATGCGATCTTCTTCGCGAACCTGGTGATTTTGCCGCAATGGATCCAGGAGTATCTCGGTTATCGCTCGGTCGACGCAGGATTGGTCACTGCTCCGTTAGGTGTCTTCGCCGTGATGCTGGCGCCGATGATGGGCAAGATGATGATGAAGATCGACGCACGCATCTTGGCGACCATGGCCTTCGCCGGTTTTTCGGCTGTTTTCTTCTTGCGTTCGAATTACACCACCGACGTGGATCAATTCACCTTGATCCTGCCAACGCTGCTGCAGGGTATTCCGACCGCTCTGTTCTTCGTGCCGTTGACGGCGATCATCCTGTCTGGCTTGACCCCGGACAAGATCCCATCCGCCGCGGGACTATCGAACTTCGTGCGCATCTTTGCAGGTGCCGTGGGGACATCACTGCTGGCCACCAGCTGGAATGACCGCACGATCCTGCATCACGCACGACTGATCGAACAGGCCAACAGCTACAACGCGATCTTCACGGACTCGATCTCGCAGGCGCAGTCGACGCTGAAGGTCGGTGCATCCAATGCACTTGCCTTCATCGAGCACGGCTTGGGCGCGCAGGCGGCCATGCTTGGCCTGAACGACATCTTCTGGATGTCCGCCATCATCTTCGTCCTGATCATTCCGCTGATCTGGATCACGCATCCAAGCAAGGATGCGGCAGCTGGAGCGGCGGCAGCTGGCGGCCATTGATGCCAGGCAAATAGAACGGTTGACCGGGCGAGCAATGACAGATTGCCTGGCTACGTATGCAACGGCTCCGAGGAGTGCGACGTGGAACATTACACAAAGAAAACCTTCGCGGCGACGCGCAGCATCGGCTTCATGTTGACGAAGGCGCGCAACATGCTGACCGCGGATATGGATGCGGCCGTCAAGCAGCTCGATATCACCAACCAGCAGATGGGCATCATCCTCTGGCTCAGTCGTGGCATTGCCGCCACGCCTTTCGAGATGTCGAAGCATCTCAGCATCGACACCGGACTGATGACCCGCATGCTGGACAAACTAGAAGCAAAGGGGCTGCTCACGCGTTCCCGAAGCAACATAGATCGCCGTGTCGTCGATTTGAAGCTGACCAGCAAAGGCGAGGCGATAGCCGCTGAGATTCCAGATATCGCACTGCCAGTGTTCAACCGGCGCCTGAGCAATTTCAGCAAATCCGAGTTCAAGGAACTGCTGCGCCTGCTTGGCAAGTTCATTGACGACGAAACCCAGCGCTAACGTTCTTAAGGGCGAAGCGCTCGCGCGCCCCAGCCGACGAATCCCCCACTTACTGAGACAAAGACCATGCGTGTTCAGCTCATTGCAGCAGCGGTCGGAATGACCCTCGCACTGGCAGGCTGTGCCAGCACCGGCGGGCTGCATCCGGACGGCACTCCCATCAACCCAGACTCTCTCGCGGTTGAGCTCACGCTCGCGGACGTCAAGGTGTCACCCGCCGCTTGGCCTGAAGCTGACTGGTGGACCTCATTGGGCGATGGCCAGCTCAATGCACTGATTGCCGAGGCCCTGCACGACAACCCGGGTCTCGCAGAAGCCGATGCACGGGCGCGCCAGGCGCAGTCAGAAGCGTCGAAGGCCGATGCTGACCGCAAGCCGGAAGTGGATCTCGCGGGAAGCGTCAGCGAAGTTCGCTTACCGACAACGCTGCCACCCATTGGCAAGGGGCATAACCGTACCGCCAAGTATGTCTCCGCCAGTTTCAAATGGGATCTGGATCTTTGGGGTGGCGAACGCGCGGCGTGGGAGGCAGCCCTCGGTCAGCAGCGGTCTGCAGAGGTTGACGCACATGCGGCGCGTATCGAACTCTCCACGAACGTCGCTCGCGCATACGTGCAGCTCGGTTACGCCTACACTCAACAAGATGTCGCATTGGCGGAGCTCGAGCGGGCGACCGACGTACGCGCGCTGACGCAACGACGTGTCGCCGCCGGCATCGATAGTCAAGTGCAGCTCAAGCAGAGCGATTCAGAAGTTGCCAGTGCACAAGGCAGAAAGGCGCAAGCGGATCGTGCGATCGATGCGGCACGGTCCGCGCTATCCGTGCTCTTGGGCAAAGGTCCTGATCGCGGCCTGACGATCGCCCGTCCACAGCTGTTGCCACCCGGCGTCGTGAGCGTGCCATCCGATCTACCGGTCGAATTGCTGGGACATCGCGCCGACCTCGTTGCCGCACGGTGGCGCGTGGAAGCAGCTGGCAAGGACATCGACGCAGCCAAGACCCAGTTCCTTCCCAACGTCAACATCAGCGCCATGGCAGGTCTCATCGCGCTCGGCGGCGGCAATCTCTTCCAAGCGAAGTCCCGCTTCTACGACGCGGGCCCGGCGATCAGCCTGCCCATCTTTGATGGTGGTCGCCGCCGTGCGGATTTGAACAGCAAGGACGCGCAATACGATATCGCCGTGGCGCAGTACAACGAGACGCTTGTGCGTGCAGTGAACGAAGTGTGCGACGACAGCAATGCACTCACCTCGTTGCAGGTGCAAATCGACGCACAGGAGCGTGCATTCGAGGCGGCTAACGATGCTTGGACGCTTGCCGAGCAACGCTACAAGGCTGGTATTGGCAGCTACCTGGAGGCCCTCATTGTGCGCCAACAGTTACTGGTCGCCCAGGATCGCATGGCCACGCTGCGTGCCGAGCAAACCGATTACTCCGTGCAAATCATTAGGGCGCTTGGTGGTGGCTTCCACCCGAGCCAGCCAGCTCCCGACGTGTCGACAGTCGCCGCCGATGCGAACTCATCTTCCCTCATTCATCACCGCTCCTGAGTCAGCCATCATGTCTACACAAATATCTTCGGCTCCTAAAGAAGCCGCGCAACCCAAGAAGTATGGCCGTAGCGTCATGCTCCGCATCCTAGGTGCAGGTGTCCTTGTGGGCGCCATCGGTTTTGGCGCTTGGTACGTGCTGGAGAGTCGCTGGTACGAAGGTACCGACGACGCTTACGTCAACGGCAACGTCGTGCAGATCACGCCGCAGATTACGGGAACCGTGGTCAGCATCGGTGCCGATGATGGCGACTTCGTCAAGCAGGGTGACGTGTTGGTCACGCTCGATAAGGCGGACGCGAATGTCGCCCTGGATAATGCCGCCGCAAACCTTGCCAACACCGTACGCAAGGTGCGTGGTCTGTACAGTACCGTGTCAGGTGCGCAGGCTGATGTGGCCGTGCGTCAAACGGCGGTACAGAAGGCAAAGGACGACTACGAACGTCGCGTCAGCTTGGCTAGCTCCGGTGCTATCTCCGCGGAGGAGCTCTCACACGCAAAAGATGCCCTGACCGCGGCAGAGAGCTCGCTCACGACGGCCGAGCAGCAGCTGCAGACCAATAAGGTGTTGGTGGACGACACCATTGTCACGTCGCATCCCGATGTCAAAGCCGCTGCCTCTCAATATCGCGCCGCCTACCTCACTGAAGTTCGCACGACCATGGTGGCACCGGTAACGGGCTACGTGGCCAAACGCAGCGTGCAGGTTGGTCAACGCGTGCAGCCTGGGGCGGCCCTGATGGCCGTTGTACCACTGCACGAGGTGTGGATCGACGCCAACTTCAAGGAAACCCAGCTCACGCACATGCGCATCGGCCAGCCGGTGGAAGTGACTTCCGACATCTATGGTCACGCGGTCAAGTACGACGGCAAGGTGTTGGAGCTTGGTGTGGGAACGGGCGGCGCCTTCTCGCTACTGCCGGCGCAAAATGCGACCGGCAACTGGATCAAGATCGTGCAGCGCATGCCCGTACGCGTGGTGTTCACCGATCCCAAGCAGCTCGACCAACATCCGCTACGCGTCGGCATGTCTTTGAACACGAGGGTGGACTTGCACGACAAGAGTGGCCCGATGCTTGCTCAGAAGGTACCCACGCGGCCGGCGTTTAGTACGGATGTGTATGAGCAGCAGTTGGCACACGCTGACGAACAAGTCGCTCAGCTCATTCACAAGAATATGGCCGGTGATGCGAAGTAATTACGCCAGTATAGGAATAAGGCTGCTGCTGGTGCATCGATGAGTAGGCCGACGTGCGCCACGCTAACAAGCTTTCGTGCGGAGTAACTATGAACAAGCACGCGACGCATACGGGTCGCCGGCAACATGGGCGCGCGACGCTCGCACAGCAACCGTTTTCGCACGTCGGCGCGCAAGCCGCGGCAGAGACCATCTACAAGGTGGCGGAAGTCACAAGAACGTTGAAACGCGCGACCCATGTGATGGAAACGTGGGTGCATAGTGCTTCAGGAACGAATGAACAGCTGACGATGTCGCATTGGCTTGTTCTTGTTCGCCTTTCAAGCGCGCCGACGTGCAAGCAGACGGAACTGAAATGCGACACGAAAATTGCCCCATCGCATTTGACGAGACTGATCGATGATCTAGCTCGACAAGGATTGGTGCGCCGCCACCGCTCGTCATCGGACCGCCGGCAAATCCTCCTTGCGCTTACGGAGCAGGGGAGGGCTGCAGCGCTTGGGCTATTGGCCTCGTTGAACGATGTCACCCGGCCAACCCAACTCAACGCCATCGAACATCTTGGTACATCGCTCGAACAGTTTGTGTCACTCGCGGCCGGCGAGGGATGGTGCGGACGTGGGGTGTAGTCCTTGAGTAAGACACACCCGAATACGCTGCCATTTCAGATCGCCGATGCGGATATGGTGATCGGCCTTAATTGGTAAAGGTCGGCAAGACCCGTGCATGCTTCAGGTGGTGCCGGAACGCTGCTAAGTCATCACTGGATTCTGCTGTCGGGGATGCGCTTGGCCGGTACCGTGTAGCCGGGAATGGTGTAGAGCAGGGTGTCGAGCGATTCGCTCGCACGCTCGAGCAGCACGCGGCCGTCGGCTTCGACGACCGGCAGGGGTTGTGCGGAAAAGTCGAGCCAGCGCACGTCGAGACGACCGCGAAGGGTATGCCGCAATCGTCGAACCCGTTCATGCAGTTGTGCGCGTTGCGCGGGTGTCAGGCCGTATTCGACTTGCGTCCGATAGCCGCTGCCGCGTGGGATGAAAGGCAGTACGCACCATTGCGACACGCCTTCGGCCAGGCAGAAGTCCGCCATCCAGTCCAGTACCCATTCACCGCCGGCGACGACGGTCGTCTGTATCCCGGTGGGAATGCCAGCCATGAGCAGGGAGCGTAGGTGCTGTGTGGCTAGATCGAAGGCCTCGCGACCCACCACCGCGTCATGGTGCGCGCGATCGCCGTGCAGGCTCAACTTGACCCGAGTGTGCGCCGCACTGAGCGCCGGCAGCAGGCGCTCGGGCAGCGCGATGCCATTGGTGGTGAGCCGCGAGCCACCGCCGTGTGCTCGCACATGGGCGAGCAGCTCGGGCAGGGCGGGATGGATGGTGGGCTCGCCTCCGCAGAAGTGGATGGTTCGCACGCCTTGGCCTGCCAGCCAGTCCAGCCGTTGCATCAGCACATGGGCGGGCGGGTGCGCACCATCGGGGGGAGCCAGGCAAAAGCCGCAGCGCGCGTTGCAGTATCGCGTGACGCGGAAGCAAACCATCGCTGGCAGATGCAGTTTCATGGCGACGCCAGAGCCCCTGCGTGGACGAGCCGGCGGCGGCGCCTTGGTCGGTCAGCGCCTTCGGCTCTCGCTGAGCATGTTGCAGAACAGTGCGCCCTGCTCGAGCGCATCGTCAAGCGCTACGTGGCTGTGCGGCTGGTCGTCGAACCAGCGCTTGGGCATGGCGTTCTTGGTGCTGCGCCGATAGTCCTTGCGTAGCAGCACCATGGCCAGCGTCTTCATGTCGAGCGCGGAGAAGCTGAAAGGGCTACGCCCGACGAAACGGATCAAATACCAGTACACGAACATGAAGTCGAACGCTGCTGGATAGCCGACGAACACGGGAACGCCCGGTAGCGCCTCCAGCCATTCGGTGTATTCCGTCATGGCCGTCTCAGGCGCTCGCAGTTGAGTGCGCGTCGCTTGCCAGGCCTCGGGGTGCTGCTCCCACCAGGCCAGCGTATCCGGGTGGCCGCTTGCGCCAGGCAGCAGTTCGAGGTTCGCGGTGAAGGTGCCCAGCAGAGTCTTGTCGGCGGTATAGGCGGCCGATGCGAAGCTCAGCATCGAGTGCGGGCCGGGAATCGGTCCGTCGACTTCGACATCGGTACTGACATAGATCTCGAAACGTTGACGCTCGCTCATCGGGCAGTTGTATCACGGGCCTGGATGCTGTCGTGGAGCCAGCGGGCCAGGGCGGCCGGGCCGCGCTTGAGCAGCGCCGTGTTCCAGTCCTTGCAATGGGGTGGTGGCAACAGACGGTGCGGCGCCGAGCGCGGCAAGCGCCGGATGTAATGGGCCACTTCGTCCTCGCCAGGTGCATTGGCGTCGAAAGCCAGCCACACGGTGCGATTGGCACAAACTTCCGGCAGCCACGGCGCCCAGCGCCCGATGGTGGCGACGCAGTCCCAGCCGCATGCCGCCAGCGACAGGGCGTCGAAGATACCTTCGACGAGGATCAGTGGCTCGCCATGCCAGCCCGCGCCGGTGCTGGCCACGCCGCCACCGGCGCCTATCGTGAACATCTTGTCCTGTCCGCGCAGGGTCTCCAGGTAACGGCCGTGTACAGCGACCAGTCGGGCCTCGCGATCGTGCATGCCGATGAGGACGGCGGGCCGCCCATTCCAGTCAGGGTCGAAGCGCATGCCAGCGGCATCGGCGATCGCCAGCGGAATCCGCCGGCGCTCGACATACACCTGTCCGAGCGTGCCCGAGAGCGGCAAGGCGCGGGCCAGCCGCTCGTGCGGTTGCTCGCCCGAGCGGGGCATGGTCGGCGGATCGTTATGCACGTGCCGGGACATGGGTCGCAGCGTTGCCCGCCAGGGTCCGGTGTCAGTCTGAGGATCTCGCTGATGTCCATCTTACAGACACTCGGACGCCCGCCTTTGACCGCCGAGGTGGCTCTGCATGCTCCGTAGCGTGCCGGGTGACCCAAATCCCGGCGACCGCCTGTTTGCTCTCCATCGGACTTCGTTAAGATGCAGCGGAGCGGGCCCGTCGGTGATGGCCCCGCTGAAGGGGGATTTACCAGCTAACCGTGCCGGCACACCCGTGTGACGGCACGTGCGCACTACAACCTGTCCGCGACAGGGATACGCTTCCTCGATCGGACCTCTGCGCAGTAGGGACATCCTCGACGCGCGCCCTGGTCGGCGCTCTAATGACCAGGTCGACGGACATGGCGCAATGGTCGAACTCGCGTTTCTCGTCATGCCGGCTGGGATCAACGCGCGGGGACATAAGATCGACTGTCGCTCGCCAGAGACGTAGTGGGAGTCAAGCTCATGTCCTTGCGTCTGCTATCGACGCGCCCGTGCTTTGGATTTTCTGAATGCGCGTAGAAAGCTTGCGACCGCCTCAGTGCCCAGCGGTCGCGCTGGGCAGCTGAGGGGCGTGAGTTCGGGTGTGTCAGACATTGCATCTGCGCTTCGCCTCGAACCATATTTACAAACAGTGTTGCTGCAGCGTCTCGTCCGACGCTGCTGAAGTCGAGTTCGTCCTTCGACATGGTCCCATCAAGCAAGGTCGCGACAATGCCGTTCATGGTTCCTGGCCCAGCAACGTAAAAGCGCCTGGCGAGTTCAGGGAATCGTGGGGCTTCAGCCACGACGACCCGATACAGCGCCAAGGCTTCGGGTGATAGCACGATGTCCAGATACGCGCGCGCCGTTTCTTCAAGAATCCTTTCCAGGCCCTTTTCCGAGAACTTCAGTTTACGCGTGGCCTCAAAAAAGCATGCGCACTCAGCCTCGACCACCGCTGTAAACAAAGTCTCCTTATTTGGATAGTGCGAATAGACCGTGGACTTGGATACTCCGGCGGCCTGCTGAATCATGTCGGTGGTCGATGCACTGAAGCCGTGAGCAAGAAAGATCTCACGGGCACCCGCGAGCACGGCGGCAGCCTTGTCCGGCGGCGACGACGGCGAAGCTTTTTGTGTCGCCGGATTCGATTTCCGGGTGGAAGCAGCGGGCTTGCGGGTCAGCGAAGGGGGCATAAATGGGATCCGTAACCGGGATTGCCTTCAGGCTATCAGCAAGTGCGTACCGCACCGTTCGGTATATCCGGATTGGTGGGAACGTGTCGTGTTCTTAAGCCATTTATCCAAGTGATACTTGACATACCGTACCGATCGGTTTAGTATTTGTTCCGTTCCATCGGAACAAGTCCGTGGGCAATGTTGGTCGACTCGCAGTCCGTCATGCTTGCGACGAATGAGTTCAAAGCGCTTGCAAGCTTCCTGACGCCGTCGGTCGAGAGCTCTGATCCGGTTTGCAAAGAAACCCAAAGGGGCCACTCAAGGTGGTTTCCGTGAAAGGTTGCGCGCGCGTGCATGACGCTTAATCGAAGGACTAGCAGAAATGTCTGAGGCCCCATTCTCCAGTAGCAAAGACGAATTTTTTGCCCGTTTGATCCCCCTGCTGCAAGAGGTCAAGGACCTGACCACGAGCACGCAGGTCGAGCAATGGCTGAATTCCAAATATGGCGTTGAAAGCGAGTTGTACAAAGATCTGTCGCGACTGGTTACCCTCGGCCTGAACGAGGGCTGGGTGGCCGATGTTGAAATCGCTGGCCCACGTTACCGTCGCGCACAACTGGTTGCGCCTAGCGCGGAGACGTTCTTTTTCAGCATCACGGGAGTGCTGATGGACAGCACGGATAATTCCCAGGGCAACCCCGAGGGGAGCTTCCGTGGTGGCTATCACTCGCACCCGTATGGCGAGATCAATTTGGTGGTGCCACTCAATGAAGGCGCGGCGCTCGCAGGTCCAAGTGGCTGGTGTTATGGCGGCTGGACCGCGCCGGCACCGGGAAGCCAGCATTTTCCGGAAGTAAAGAACGGTGCCGTCATCTCGGTCGCTTTGCTGCCCGCAGGCCGGATTGCGTTCGACGTCAAACCGCCGTTGCGCTAAAGCACGCTGAATCGCCCCGGGTCTTGAGGAGGCTGCAACTCCTGGGTCGATTGAGTCATGCACAAGTCGAACAAGTCCTCAGCTGGGGTCCGCGAGCGCGCAATGCGCATGCTGCAGGATGAGCCTGGAAGCACAGCCGATCAGTCGCTCAACCGGGCAAGGCATGGCCGAAGTTGTCGATTCGCGTGCGGGTAACGGTCATGCCTTTGGGTCGACGACGGTCAATTTGTTGGCCATTGGCTGCTACGCCAAACCCCGCTGGCGACGCTGGCAGCTGCGCCGATCGCGTTGTCCTTTCATGGATGGTCCCATCGCTGCCAAGCGAGCTGCCTGGCGGCGCGGTCACTTCAAAGAGAAGGTGGGCACTGGACGACTTTCTGAACGGGCAACTGAAGATTCATCGGTCGCTGCATCACCTATGGGCCGCATGACCAACAGGCATGGGTCGCTGAGCGCTTGAATCCGCACCCGGGCGATGGGTGGATGTCGTCCACATGGCCAATGCATGCTTCGCAAGGTCAGTCAGGCATGCATATCTGCCGAGGAGGAGTCCATCCCATGGCTCTCGACCCGATATCGGCGGACTTTACCTTGCTTCCACCAGGCCACTAGGTGTTTGATATGGCAATGGGGCTCGTGAAAGTGCGCAGGTGCTTGCCTTGAGGGTTTGATGAATGATCATCATCAGGGACCACCCCATCTTGCTGTTCTTCGTTTCCATGGCCCTTCTTTGGGGCGCCGAGCGCGCGGGCATGAGGCTGTCGCGGTGGCATCGGACCGAAGAGAAGGGAATGGGCGAGGCGTTTGGCGTGTTGCAGGGAGCGACACTGACCCTGCTTGCGCTCATCATTGGCTTTAGTTTTTCGATGGCCATCGGTCGCTATGACCAGCGGAAGAACTACGAGGAAGCAGAAGCCAATGCCATTGGCACGGAGTACGTGCGACTTGGTCTGCTTGCGCCTGCCGATGCGGCGCGCGCGCGTGCGCTGCTGCGCGATTACCTTCAACAGCGCATCCTGTTCTACGAGGCTACTGACAGCGATCAGCTTCGTCAGATTGCCGATCGCAAGAATAAGCTCCAGAGCAGTCTATGGGCTGCGGTAGAGGCATCGGCGAAACAGCAGCCGAATCCCATCATGGCGCTCGTTGTGGAGGGCATGAACGATGTGCTCAACTCTGAAGGGTATACGCAGGCGGCCTGGTGGAATCGGATTCCCCTCGCGGCATGGGTGCTAATGGCGACGATCGCCTTCGGCGCGAACCTGCTGCTCTATTTCGGATCGCGCCAGTTGACGGTTGAGCCTGTACTCCTGCTGGTGCTACCAGTCGTCGTGTCCATCTCGTTCATGCTGATCGCGGACATCGACAGTCCACGCGGTGGCGTTATACGCGTCCGCCCACAGAATCTGCTCGCGCTGGAGTCGTCGCTTCGCTGACGGCGATCGATGGAGCGGCGGCCACAGCCGGCCGCGCGCATCCACTTCTCCTCAGTGAGGGTCAGGCATGAGTGCGAGAGGCGACGAGCATGTGGTCTGCGCTGTTGGCTGCGCGCGTCTGCCGAGCCACGCGGACGCAAGAACCCTGCGATTCTGCGACGTTGCGACATTCCCTATCCAGCTTGACCCTCGGGAGAAGCCGATGTCACGATCTGAAAATCGCTCACAGCACATGGCCGGCCTCGGCTTGCGCGCGCGCAAAGGAGGCGCGGTGGTCGTCGGCGTCGCGGTTGAGGCGGGCGAGCCTCGCGTCGTCATTTCCACGGTTCTCGACACCTGCGCCGACGGCGACCAGCTTTCCTTTGAGCCCTACCGCGTTGCGGCAGACATGGCGCGTGGTCCACAGGGCGGGGCTGGCGCCGAAGCGGCAGCGGCCGTGGCAGAGGGGCGCAGGCGTCAAGAACTGCTGGCAACGAACGGTCTGCGAAGGATTGTCCGTCAACTGGAGGCAGCGATGTGCAAGCCGATCGTCGCCGCTTTGCTCGTCAATCGCGCCGGCTGGATCACCGACGTCCTCGAATACAGTCTTGCCTGGCCGGAACATGTTCCCGTCGCCGAAGCCCTTGCCGTGCGTGACGCGCTTCGGTTCGCTACGCGTGAGTGTGGGATCGAGGTTGCCGAGCTGGACGAGAAGTCGCTTCCCGATCTCGCAACCAGGACGCTCGGCATACCATCGACACAGATCGCTGCCCGACTGAAGGCTCTGGGCGCGCCCCTAGGGAAACCCTGGCGGAAAGAACAGAAGCTCGCCTGCCTCTCCGCCTGGATTGCAGTTGCAGGGCGGTGCTGATGCCTAGGCGCAAGTCGGTCCGTGGCGATGCAGGGATTGATCCCTAGGGATGGATGGACTCCATTGATCGACCCGGGAATAGCTGCGTTGAGGGTGTCTGCATTCGAGGGCGGACAGAGCCATTGGGGGCGTCCAACGTCTCGCTAGCCGTCGCGCAGATACTTCTGATGGCGTCCTTGGCCCATGATCAGCTGACAAAGGAGCCTCCGAGTACGGCGGCACTCGACTATGGAAAATGGTCTGCACCGGAGATTATGGCGCGAGTGAGGCGCCGCATGGACAGGACGGCCGATACCCGTGGAAGACTAAATCAAGACGGCGATGGATGAGTGAGAGATTTTCTTTTCGACATGGGCTACTGGAACACACCGATGGACGACCATGTCATACCGCTAATGTCAGTGTTTTCTTGGCGTTCGTATGTCAATAATGGCGTCCACTAAAAAGCTGCAAACGAAAGCACAGCCAAGACACTGATCTCGACGTTCGCGGCGCGCACGCGTTTTCGAAAACTTGGACACGCTCCTGCATGAGTTGGCCGTTCCCAATGGCGCCCGGATAGCTCGGGCGGGCGAGTCAGAAAGAAGGCGCCGCGACCGCACCGCGCGACAATCGCCAGATAAGAATGTTCTGAACCAGGTGTTCCAAACTCATGCGCGATTTTCGCTACCTTGCGCTAACTGCGAAAACTAATGCTTCCTGTGATCGCGCGAGTCGCAGGGGACCAGTAAGAAAATATATCAATAGGACTTCCGACCTATTTTCGTTGATGCGCCGCAGCGTGTCGCTGGTGGATTATTCCGTTACGTTTTGCAGCGTAATGCCCTTCGTAATAGGTTGCTTATGTAACGGTCCCTATGTCACCTCATCGCATCGCACTGCTTTTCAATGCCAACAAGGTTTACGACCGGCAGGTCATCGCCGGTATCGGGCAATACATCACGTGCACGCGCGTGAAGTGGGACCTGTTCATGGAAGAGGACTTCCGCAGCCGCACGGTCGGCATTCGCCAATGGCGTGGGGACGGCATCATTGCCGATTTCGACGATCCGATGGTGGCCGAGGCGGCGTCGGCCCTGTCCATTCCGGTCGTAGCCGTGGGTGGTTCGTACGCCGACGAATCGCACTATCCGGCGGGCATTCCCTATGTGGCCACCGACAATCAGAAGCTGGTGCAGCTGGCCTACGATCAACTGATCGAGCACGGCCTGCAGCGCTTCGCCTTTTTCGGCAAACCGCCCTCGCCGGACAACCGCTGGGCGCACGAACGCGAGATGTGGTTCCGCCGTCTCGCCGCGGCGGACGGGCTGGAGGGTTTTGTCTACCACGGCTCGCCCACCAGTGCCGGCGGCTGGGGCCGCGCGCAGGAAGAGGTCGCCGAGTGGGTAGGTTCGCTGCCCAAGCCGATCGGTATCATCGCCGCCACCGATGCCCGCGCGCGCCAGCTGCTGCAGGCATGCATCGTGGCCGACGTGCCGGTGCCGGAGCAGGTGGCCATCGTCGGCATCGACAATGATCCCATCGTGCAGATGCTCAGCTGTATCCGGCTCAGCTCGGTGATCCAGGGTGCGGAAGAAATGGGCCGCACCGCCGCGCAATTGCTGCACCAGATGCTGCATGGCGGCGACTACTCCGGCACGCGCGTGCTGGTGCCGCCAGCGGGCATCAATGTGCAGGCCAGCAGTCAGTACCAGTGCATTCGCAGCCCGCACGTGATGCGCGCGCGCCACTACATCCGTCAATACGCCTGCATGGGGATCAAGACCGAACAGGTGGCCTGCTACGCGGGCATTTCACGCACGTCGCTGGAGGAACACTTCAAGCGAGAGCTGAAGAAGTCCGTGCATCAGGTCATCCTGGACCACAAGCTGGAAACCGCGCGGCACATGTTGGCCAATCCGCTGGTATCGCTGTCTGACGTAGCCGTGCGCAGCGGGTTTACCTCATTGCAGTACATGTACGCCGTGTTCCGGCGCGAGTTCAACTGCACGCCGAAGCAGTATCTGGAACAGCTGCGGACGTCGTGAAACGCGTGCTTCGCCCCGGCCTTGGCCGGGGCGAATGGCTGGCCACCAGCCATCAGCCTGGCACTATGGCGCCAGCGATAGCTCCGCCGTCAGCGGGGTGTGATCGGAAGCATCGCCCACGTACAGCTTGAACATGCCCGGGTCGACCTTCCAGCCATGGCTTGCCACGTCGTAATAGGCAAACGAGCGTCGATCGAGCTTCAGCGTCACATGCTGCGTCTTGCCCGGGGCCAGGCGCACTTTCTGGTACGCCTTCAATTCACGCGCCGGCCGCGCCGCCTTCGCGGAAGGATCGCCCACATACAGCTGGGTCACTTCGGCGGCGTCGACCTTGCCCGTGTTCGTAAGGTCGAACGATACGCTGACGTTGTCCTGCGCGTCCGGCTTGCTCACGCTGAGGTGGGCAAAGGCGAATGTGCTGTATGAGAGGCCGTGGCCGAAGGCGAATAGTGGCTGCGTCTGCTCGGGGTGGCTGGTGTACCAGCGATAGCCAAGGAACACGCCTTCCTGGTAGGCCACGTCGAATGGCTGGCCGAAGGTGAAGGACTTGGGTTCATACGCCGCATGCGTGGGATTGTCCGCGATATCGCGCTCGAAGCTGATCGGCAGCTTGCCTTCCGGCGAATGCTGGCCGAACAGTACCTGCGCGATCGCGGTGCCACCTTCCTGGCCTGGATACCAGGTCTGCAGCAACGCAGGCACCTTGTCGAGCCAACGTCCGGTGGCATAGCCGCCGCCGGATGTCACGGTTACCACGGTTTTCGGATTGGCCGTCGCCACCGCTTCGATCAGCGCTTCCTGGCCCCATGGCAAATCGTAGGTGCGGTCGAACGCTTCGCTTTCCGAAGCGGGATCGAAGCCCACCGCCACGATGGCGGCATCGGCTTGTTTCGCCATCTTCCTTGCATCGGCCGAAATCATGTCATCGATGGCGACCACGCCGAAACCCATGCGGCTGTAATCGACGTCGGGCTTGTAGTCGAGGCGGATCGTCACTGCCTGGTTGGCGTGCAACGCCAGCGTGGCATAGCGCGGCGCCTGGCCTTCGCGATGCGGCTGCTCGACGGCCGGCTTGCCATCGACATAGAGCGTGTAGGTATCTTCGCTGGCAGCAGCGGTGAGGAACAGGTATCTGCGATCGTGCGCGGGCGTGAAGCGACCGCTCCAGCGAATGCTCTTGCGTTGCCTGGCCGGGCTGGTCCACAGCTCCGGCTTCCACTGGTCGATGTGCGCATCGACGCTGGTGGCAGGCGTGCCGGCGAAGCTGTCGTTGGCGAACACTTCCTTGCGCAGGCCGGCTTCATTATGGGGTCCCGTGAACCGACCTTGCTTGAATACGTCCATCGGCGCGGGCAGGCCGCGGGTGTACAGCACCGTCACCTTGTCGCCCAGCAGGTGCCTGATGCCATCGAGGATGCTTTGCGCGTGAAACGTGTCCACGTGCGAACTGCCGCCTGCGCCGGCGATGGCCGGATCGGCGTCGGGTCCGATCACCGCGATGGTCTTGAGCGCGCCGGCATCCAGCGGCAGCACCTGATGCTCGTTCTTCAGCAGGGTGAGGCTTTCCAGCGCATCCTGCAGCGCGACCTTGTCGTTCTCGGCACTGTCGGGCGGCAGGCTGGAAACGGTCTGCTCGCGATCAAGAAAACCGAAGCGCACCGCCGTGCGCAGGATGCGGCGCACTTTGTCGTCGAGCTCGGCTTGCGTCAGGGTGCCGTCCTTGAGCCTGGCGGCGATCAGGCCGGCATTCATCAGTTCGGCATTGGGCATTTCCAGGTCCAGCCCGGCCTTGAACGCCTTCGCCCCATCGTGCACGGCGCCCCAGTCGGACATCAGCAAGCCGTCGAAGCCCCATTGCTGCTTCAGGATATCGGTGAGCAATACCTGGCTTTCGGAGGTGTAATCGTGATTGAGCAGGTTGTAGCTGCTCATCACCGCGCCCACGTGGCCTTGCCGCACGGCCATTTCGAAGGCGGGCAGGTAGATTTCATGCAGGGTGCGCTCGTCGATGACGCTGTCGACGTGGCGGCGATCGTATTCGGAGTTGTTGGCCGCGTAGTGCTTGACCGTGGCGACCACACCCTGGCTCTGAATGCCATCGATCAGGCCCACGGCCGTGCTGCCGGATAGCAACGGGTCCTCGCCGTAATATTCCATGTTGCGGCCGTTGAGCGGCGAGCGATACATGTTCACGCCGGGGCCGAGGATGAAGTGCACGCCACGCGCACGCGCATCGCGACCCATGGCCTCGCCCACGCGCTCGGCCAGCGCCGGGTCCCAGCTTGCCGCCAGCCCGATGCCGGCCGCATAGGCGGTCGATTTCCCGAACACGCGCACGCCATAGGGGCCATCGGACATCTTCAGCGGCGGCAGCCCGATGGCCGGCTGGGCAATGGTGTAGAAGTTGTCCTTGCCGCCGATCAACTGCAGCTTCTGTTCGAGCGAGAGTTTGGCCAGCAGGCCATCCACGCGTCGTTCGATGGCGGTGTTGTCTGGCGCCGGCGCTTCCCCTGCGAAGGCAAGTGGCTGGATCAGCAGCGCAAGGTTCAACGACAACAGTGCGGGTTTCAGCCAGGGCTTGCGCATGGGATGCCTTTCAATGAGAGGTGGGGGTCAGTGCCGCCGTGCTCGAACATGCCGATGAACAGCAACCCGATCACGTGGCGGCGCCGTGGCGGCTAGATGTGTCTGCCGACTCGGCGCCCGTTCAAAATCTTCGCGTCAGAGCCGGATGCTCTCGCGGCGTTACTCTTGCTAGGTCGTCATCCGGGTTTCCTCACCGTCATCCCCGCGAACGCGGGGATCCAGTGACTTTTGCTCTTGCGCCACGTTGAACCAAACGTCAAAGGCACTGGATCCCCGCGTTCGCGGGGATGACGACTTTGGAAGGGAGCCGTGCTTTTCTAACACTTACAGACTCAGGGTCTCCCGGCTTCGACCGGATCGCCGTAAACAATGCCCCGCCCGCTGGTGCCGAAATAGACGCGACCAAACAGGCGAGGATCACCGGTGATCATGCTGATCTCGCCGTAACGATGGGCGTCATCGTCGATGCGCTGCCAATGTTGGCCGTCGTCGGTGGAGCGGAAGATGCCCGCTACACCGTTGCGCTTGCCCGCTGCGTACAGCGTTGCGTGCGATCGACCCGGCGCCGGCATGCCAAAGCCGAAGACGTCCACGCTGTTCAATTCGCGGGCGCTGGCCAGGCGCGCGCCCGCGTCGTTGCCGAGGACGAGTCCTTCGTGGCTGGATAGATAAATCTGCCCGGCGACATCGGGCGAGGCATGCAGGCGCAGATACGACGCCGCGGCCGCGATCGTACCCAGGTCACCATGGATCGGCTGGAAATGCGCGCCGCCGTCGTGGCTGGCAAAAAGCGCTTTCCGCTCTGCATCGACCGCGTAGAAGCGTTGCGGGTCGAGTCGATCGGCGACCACGCGCAGATGGCCTTCCAGGCCGTCGATCACCTGCCAGTGTTGGCCGAAGTCGACAGTCAGATAGCCGTGCTTCGCTTCGCGCGGGAACCACAGCACGTGTCCCGCGTCCGCGGCGATGGCGATGCTGCCGCCGCCGACACCTTCCATATTCGTCGGCTCGCCGGCGAAGGCCTGCCAATGGCTGCCGCCATCGGTGGAATAGGCTGCGCGAACGGCCGGCTTGGAAGGCTTGCGTAGCCAGCCGCTGCGCACAATCACGTTCGGCTTGCCGCCAGCGTAGTCGACGTCGTCGGCATCGGTGTAGCGCGGCGGCGAGGCGAACTGCGGTGGCGCCACCTTGAGATCATCGTGGCGATAACCATCCAGGTCGTACATCGCACTGATCAGGTGGGCACCGGCAGATGGACTGATGATCGCCTTGGCGACGATTTCCTCCAGGCCCTGGTCGAGGAATTGCCAGTGCACCGTGCCGCCATGATCGAGCTGGCTCAGGTCGTTTGCTGCCCATACGCCGTAGCCGGTGACGAACCACACGCGGTCGGCGTCATGCGGGTCGATGGCGATGGAGGCGATCCAGTGCGGCGTGTGTTCCTTCAGCCAGACCGGATGTTCGGTATCGAACTGCGAGCGCGCGAAGACCTCCTGCCAATGCTTGCCACCATCCGTGCTGCGGAACAGCAGATCCTTCGGCGTGTAATGCGCGAACGTGGCGGTCATCAGCACCTGCGAGTTGTTCGCATCCACCGCGATGCCGTCCCAGCCATAGCCGCTGGGATGGCCCGCCCTGCGCGGCAGTGGCGTGATGTCAGTCCATAGGCCGTTGGCAGGCGTGTACTTCCACACCGCGCCATCGTGCACGCTGTCCGGGCCGGGCTCGTCGCCATAGGTGAGGTAGTAGGCGCCATCGCCGGCACGCAGCATGTGATGGGTACGCAGGCCGGTGGGTTGGCCTACGACCGCGCTCCAGCTTTGGCCGCCATCGCTGGAGTGATAGAGGCTGGTGTCCTGGGTGGAAACGCCGGCATACAAGCTGCGGCTGGGATGTCCGGGCGCGCTGCTGGTCGGATCAAACACCACGAACACGATGCCGATCGGCTGCGTGCGTGTCGCGTGGGTCGCGTTGGTGCTGGCGCTGGCGGCGATGGCGGGGAACCCATCCACCTTCGTCCAGTGCGCGCCATGGTCCGCGCTGCGCCATAGGCCGGCGGTGCGTGAACCCAGGAAAAGAACGCGTCCATCGTTGGGATCGACCGCGAGGCGTTCACCGTTGTTGCGGCCCTGCTCGTTACCACCCATCGGAAACGGCAGGTCGCTGCGGCTAAAATGCGCGCCGCGATCGGTGGAAATCAGTACCGCGCCGTTGCCGGCAGCGGGGAAGGTATAGGTGCCGGTCAGCAGGTAAAGCCGATCGGCGTCGTGCGGATCGATGGCGAGGCTGTCCACGCCGTAGAGATTATTGTCGGCAGCGGGAAGCCAGTCCTGCAGCGGCGTCCACTGCGCACGCGACTGGTCCCAGCGATATGCGCCGCCGACATCGGTACGCGCATAGAGCAAGCCATCGGCGGCGGGGTGGTAAAGCAGGCCGCTGACGAAGCCACCGCCGCCCATGCGGACATTGGCGAAGCGGTACGCGACGGCATCGTCGCTTGCATGCGAGTGCATGCAAGCGACGGTGAGCAGACCGGCAAGCATCCAGCGGCTTGCCTTTTGGGCCTGAGCGAGCATTAGAACGTGCCGCGGAACACGATCTCGTAACGACGGTCGTTCTGGAAGATCGCACGGGTGTAGAGGTTGGGATCCACCGTGCCGTTGACGTAGGTGGCCGGACCCATCAGCACGCGCGTGGTCGTGTTGGTGAGGTTGTTCATCTGCAGGCCGATCTGCAGGTTCTTGTTGATGTGATAGAACACCGAGGCGTCAAGCGTACCGGCCGAATCGTTCCACATCGGCAGGTAGGTATCACCCGAATCCTCGGGCGTGATCAGGTAGCGGCTGCGCCACGACCAGGCCATGCGTGCCGACCACTTGCCGTATTCGTACATGCCGATCAGGTTGTAGCTGTTCTTCGACAGGCCGGCCATCGGCAGCGGTGGGTTGGTGACGACGAAATTCGCACCGCACGAACCATTCGCATGGTCGGGATCACACGACGTGGTGCCGGAGATCTTGCTGCTATTGAGGTACGTGTAGTTGGCCTGGAAGCCCAGGCCCTTCCATGCACCCGGCAGGAAGTCGAAGAACTGCGAGTAGCCCGCCTCGGCGCCCCTCACGCGACCGGTACCGGCGTTCTGCGGACCGGTGACCGCGAACTCCTGGCCGCTGATGTTCTCGGTGGTGATCTCGTTGGTGATGTAGTTCTTGATTTCCTTGTAGAACACCGTCGTGTACAGCATACCGGTGGGTGCGAAGTACCATTCCAGCGCGGAATCGAACTGGTTGGCCTCCATCGGCTTCAGGTTCGGATTGCCGCCGGTGCTGGCAGTCCAGCCGGTGATGGTCGACTCCTGACCTGCCGGACCACCCCACGAAGCGCCGAGCTTCATGTACGAGTTGAGCTGGGTGATATCCGGGCGCGTCATCGCCTTCGACGCGGCCAGGCGCAGCTGCAGGTCGTCGGTCAGCTTGAAGCGCAGGTTCAGGCTGGGCAGCAGGTTGTGGTAACTGCCTTTGCCATCGATCGGCACATAGGCGCCGCTGAACAGGGCCAGCTGTGCCGGCGTCAGGGTGGTGGTGCTGCCGCCGATGGTGCTGGCCGCGGGATACTGGATGGAGCCATTGGAACGCACGTCGGTGTTGACGAAGCGCAGGCCGATGTTGCCGTCGAAAGGAATGCCCAGCGCGCTGTCATTGCCGAAATAGAGCGAGGCGTAGGCGGCCTGCGTCTTTTCGTTCAGATGATTGTCTTCTCCTTGCAGCCCCGGGATCTGCGCCTGCCAACCACCGGCAGCCTCGATCGCATACAGCTGCTGAATCGCCTTCCCGTAGTTGCTCACCAGCGAGTTACTGGGGAACCACAGCGTGGTCGGCAGGTTCGCGCCACGGTAGAAGTTGCGACATCGTGAACTGCTCGGTCATCGACGACGGGATCTGGTTGAACCAGTCCAGGCCCGTCGACGTGTAACCGGATGTCTTCCAGATCTGACTGATCGGGCCCCAGTTGTAGCCGCTGCTGGTGTTGTTGCTCTCGGCATCGCGATCGGTGGCGCGTACGCCGACACGGAAGAACTGCAGCCAGCTGCTGTCCTGGAAGTTGTATTCCAGGTCGACGCGGGCGGTGCGCTGCTCGGCGTAGTCCTTTTCCAGGTGGTCCATCGCCGCGCCCAGGTAATAATTGGCCTTGTTGGCCAGGTAGCTGGGATCGGACAGCGTCAGGCTGGGCGTGCCGACCACGCTCACGTTCGCCGGCGGCATGTAGAACTGGCCAAATACCGAGAAGTCGGTCATGTCGCTGGTGGACTTGACCAACTGCAGGTCGGCCGTCAGCAACACATGATCGTTGATGTTGTACTTCATCCCGTTCGACCAGTCCGTGGTGCGGGTGAACTGGGTCTGGATGCGGTTATCGGTGTAGTAATTCACATAACCGTTGGGAATGCCGTTGGGAGGAGCCAGAGACGTGGCGCCGCGCCATGCATCGGACGCCATGGTGCCGCTCTGGAAGATACCCTGGCTGTTGTAGTTGAACTCGGTACCTGGCGCAGGCAGGACGTTGTTGTAGCCGCTCTCGTTGGTCTGCACATTGTGCTGGTCCCACTGCAGATTGTAGTCGGAGCGGAAGAACTGCGAAGTGAACTCGAGGTCGTTGGTCGGACGCCACTGCAAAGCGCCGTACAGGCCGATGCGGCGGCGCTGCATCTGCATTTCCAGCCAGTTGATGTCGCCGGGCACGTACACGGTGCTCGTGGGCGAGCCGGCCGCGATGTTCGGAGCGTAATACGACGTGTCCGTCGCATCGGGACGCATGACATACGGGTTGGTCTGGATGCCGTCGTTGCGCGACGCCAATTCCGAGTAGGACACGTCGACAATCGCGCCGATTTCACCGAGGTCCTCGGTCTTCCAGCGGTCGCTGTAGAGGAACGAAGCCGACGGCTTGCTCTTCTGCGCCATGTCGCCTTCGTTGATGCCGGTGGAGAAGCTGACCACCTGGCCCGGGTTGTCGAACGGCATGCGCGTGCGCAGGTTCACCGTGCCGCCGATGCCGCCTTCGATGATTTCCGCCGACGGATTCTTGTACACGTCCACGCCGGCCATCAGTTCGGCCGGTACGTCCTCGAAGCCGAGAGCGCGGCCATTGTTGGCCGAGAAGCTGTCGCGACCATTGAGCTGGCTGGCCACGTAGGGCAGACCGCGGATCAGCACGCCGCTGCCTTCGGCAGACGGATGGTCCGGGTCATTGTCGGCGAGGAAGTGATCCACCGTCACGCCGCTGATGCGCTGCAGGGTTTCGGTCACGCTGCGATCGGGCAGGGCGTTCATGTCCGTCGCGGTAACGGAATCGACGATCTGGCTGGCGTTTCGCTTCAGCGACTGTGCCGTCTCCAGGCTGGCACGGATGCCGGTGACCGTGACGCCGTCGAGGTCTTTGACGTCCTTCTTGTCGCTGTCCTTTTTCTTGGCATCGGTCTTTGCATCTGCCTTGGCCGGCGCCGGCGCCTGCGTCGTGGTGCCGGTGCTCTGGCTGGCGTCCTGCGCCAGGGCCATGGTCGGCGCATACATCAGTGCCAGACCCAGGGCAACGGCGGCCGTCAGTCGACGGCTGGACAGCGACACGGTGGAGGACAGATACGCGCCATCCTGCAACACCGAAGTTTGCATCTTGCTCTTCATTCTTGGATCACTCCCCCAGCATGTGTAATGTCGCCGATGGCTCGTGCCCTTCGGCTTATTTTTTTCATCACGACGCCAGCCCGGTCCGCAAGATCTTGCAAGGCGGTCCCCATTACCCGGTCTCAGGCGTTCGCGTAGTGAATAGGACGGAGTGCCTATAAACAATTACGAAATTGCTGGCCGTCTTTAATGATTCTTCGTTTGCAGTCGCCGCAATCAAGCGTTTGAATCGGACAGCTGTTTGGGCGATCGCTGCCCCTGCCGCGCGATCCAGCCCGTCTGTGGCGAACATCGTCGGCTTCAGGCTGTGGCGGGCGACTGCCTTGAAGAGCACCCTGTCGGTGAACTGGCGATATGGGCAAAAGGACCGGGCGCCGCGCCGTCTGCCGACGGCAACACCACGTGGCCCACGACCATGGGACGCGCTACGTGCCGCTAGCTAAGTGGTCGAGTGATGTGGTCAAAGCGGGCTATCTTGAGGGGCAAGATTTGCTTTCCGGCACAGCTTCGCGCCGGCAACCCTACCGCCCGCTGCTCATGCACACTTCCCTCGTCGCCAGAGAGCATGGCTCCTCGGTCCCTATCAAAGGCCGGCCGCAGCATGTCTCGCCGAATGCCGCCGAAGGCGATGTCCGAATGAGAGGCTATTTCCAAAGGCAGTTCGTGTTCCAGGGCCGGGCATAGCTGTCGGCGAATGGCTTGGTCGATTCGAGGGAAATAGTTGTACTCTGGCGGAGCCGTGGCCGCTTTGGAGCAGCGCGAGCGCTGTTCGCCGCCTGGACTCTGCTTTGCGCAAAGCTCGGATGCGAGTCCCGTTATGGGTAGTGGGGGTACCGGCTGCCATGCATTCAGCACGGACGGGCAAGGCGGGGGCCTGGCTTTGATCATCTATCCTCGAAAGAGACAGTTCGATCTTGAGGTGTGTTGTGACTGCGCCAATTAGTCCGCTCAATTCGGCCGATACGGCAAGACCATTGCGGCTTGTCTTGCTCGAGGATGACGACTTGCTGCGCGATCGGGTGCTCGCGCCGAAATTGCGACAGTTCGGCTTCGACGTGGTCACGGCGGGCTGCATGGCCGAGATGCGCAAGGTGATGGCAGGCATACATCCCGACATCCTCGTGTTGGATATTGGCCTTCCCGATATCGACGGTTTTGAAGTAGCACGCAAACTGCGCGTAGATATTCCCACTGCCGGTATCGTGATGCTCACCGGGCGGTCAGAAAACACGGATCGTGTGCGCGGACTGTCGGAAGGAGCGGATGCCTACCTATCCAAGCCTGCCGAGATCGATGTGCTGGTAGCGACATTGCATAGCGTGGCGCGGAGGTTGAGGCCGTCGGCTCGAACGGTAGAAGATAGATGGCGCTTGAGCACCGACGCCTGGCTTCTGTTCTCGCCTTCCGGTGGCCGCGTGACCTTGACCAAGACCGAGCGGCAACTGATGGAAAAGCTCATGCGGCATCGCAATCAGGTCATCTTGAGAGAGTCCCTGATAGGCGTGCTAACGGACGATGTCAGCTCGTTTGACCCCCATCGTCTTGATTCGTTGGTTCATCGCTTGCGCCGAAAAGTGCTCGCGACGATAGGCGAGTCCTTGCCGCTGGATGCCGCGCATGGCACGGGTTATCTGCTGGCCGTGGAATGATGCTGGCTATCGTCACTTCGCAGGCTCCTTTCGTTCAAACCGAAGACAGCAGGCTACGCAGATCGTTGTCGTCATCGATCAAGAGGGCCCAGCCATGCTCTTCAGCTTCTGTCACGCCCGGCTCGGAGCTCGCCGCGGACGCCGTCACCATGGGCAGTCGTATGCGGAAGACTGAGCCCTTGCCAGGTTCACTCTCTATACGTATGTCGCCATTTGCGCGCTGAATCAGGTCGTAGACCACGCTAAGGCCAAGCCCCGTGCCGCTTCCTATCGGCTTGGTGGTGAAAAAGGGTTCGAAGATCTTGGCCTTGGTGCTCGCCGACATGCCGATACCCGTATCCAGAATGGACAGGATCACATGAGTGCCTTCTCGTTCGGCGGAAAGGGTACATGCGCCTCCGCTTGGCATGGCGTCTCGAGCATTGGCCGTCAGGTTAATGATGGCGAGCGCGAACTGGCTGCGATCAAAACGGATAAGAAGCTGACTGTCGGGGACACGTATGTCCAAGAGGATCGAAGGTGGTAGCAGCTGCCTGAGAAGAGGGTGAAGCTCGTGTATTGCCGAAGCGATGTCGAACGTTTCCGCATGGGTGGCGTCGCGGCGGCTGAAGTTGAGAAGCTTGCGGCAAACGGTCGTACCGCGGCGAGCGGCAAGCTCGATGCCTTCCATGGCGTCTGCTGTGATCTGTACGTCTTCATCCGATAAGGCGTCGGGTGTGGTCAGGCGATCTCGCTCCGTGGAAAACCCTAGAATGATGCCAAAGACATTGTTCAGATCATGGGTGATACCGCTTGCGAGCTTGCCTACGGCATCCATTTTTTGCGCATGCAGGAGCTGTTCCTGGGCGCGCTCACGTTCTGTCATCTCCCAACTCAGCTGCCGGCGTTGCGCGTTCGCCTCGACGAGGCTCTGCCGCAATGCATTCACACTGCGATCCAGGATGACGGTGATCAGCAGATAACTCATCAGGGCGCGCACTGGCAGTGAGTTATAAGCCTCGACGAGCCAGGGCATGACGTGGGGAATGGAAGCGATTTTTGTTGGCGCGATACTTACGATCAAGACAACCGCCTCGGCGGCATACGTGATCCATAGCGCGCGCCGACCGAGCATCATGCCGCTCAAGGCAAGGACCATGATCAGGGTGATGCTGCCATCGGTGGCTCGGTAGCCGAACGCGGCATAGGCCAGGGCCCCGGAGCCCAATACGACGGCGAGGTATAAGGACACCGCCGGTCTGAATTTACCCGTGCGTATCAGGTACAGACCCAACCATGCCACTGCGGTCATTGCCAGGTCGGTTCCCAGATCAACGGCAATGGCCATTCGTGTGCCCGTGCGGGCCTTGCTGTAGAAGCGATCGTACAGGTACTGCCAATGGAACGATGCCAAATACAATTTGTTCAGAGGCGTGCGAAGACCCTCGAATAGCAGTAGCCACTGCATGAAGAGTGCATTGCGGCGATCGACCGGATCATCTACAGGTATGCGATCGATCCAGGCGCGGAGACGTGCAAGCATAAGTTCATTCTTCTGAGATGTCGCGGATGCGTGGATGCCATTCATGCCCCCATGTGTTCGTTGTATTTGCCGGGGCACTTTGGCCGACTTGCCTATAGTACTTATAGCCAATCAGGCGGCGAGTTAAGTGGAAGATCTTGCTTTTCTGTCCGGCTCCGCCACCGGCGGTCGGCGGCTTGTCGTGAAAGGCACCGCGGGGCCACGGCGCGTTGCAGCACTGGTGCGAGCTCTCGAAGCACATCATGCGTCGCGGATCCACGTCGAGCTGAGAAATTCGCCGTGCAGCATGCCGCAGAAGCTCTTCGCAAACCCAATCCATCAAGGACTGCTCGGCGCGCCAAACAAGCGCATCCACGCGAATGCGGCGACCAACTGCTTAGACATCGCCTGGTCCCTGGTCCGTTGGTTCCGGTGTGTGCCACGTCACCCGAGGGCTCAACCCGCGCACGAATACGCCTTTTGGTGCGCGAATTCCAGCAAATTGGCGCCATCACCGCCGCCGCCCTTTCCGACTGAATTCCTTCGCTAGGCTGGCGACCAGGCCCGCTCAGCGATCCGTGGTTTCAGGCGAGGCACGACCGATTCCGAATCCTTGAGCTGACTGGCCTCGGACACACGCACCCCGCCAAGCCGGTGGCACGATCGAGAGAACCCGTGCTGGCCGGTATCGCACCGCGTCCAGGGATTCATGGTCGAAAGCGACGGGTCGCGGACCTTTCCCGGAAGCGCGGCATCGCCATGCACGTCGGTGAGAAGTCGGTGAGATTAAGCGAATAAAGCCGTGTATGACGGAGGGAAAGCGCAAGGATAAGCTGCGGCTGCTGATGTAGGCCCTGGCATTGGATAAAAGCCCGTCAGACAAGTTTTGTCAGCGGCGAAGCCGCCAAGTTATTTCATCACTCGTTGCAGAATCTCCTGGGGAGGGGACTACATGTCATTCAATAGATACAAGCCATGGCTTGGGGGATTGGCGGTTGCGTTTGCTGGGACCCTGTCGTGGGGTGCACAGGCCTCAGCAGCGGCGCCAGTAGCCAACAACACCGCGAGCACGCCGCTCATCGATGCATCGAAGATCAGCGGCAATCAATTGACCACGCTGAAGGGGACAGTCCCGCTGCCGGTTTTAGTCAGCGCGGATAAGGGTGCCATGGGCCAGACGGAAGTCATTCCGTCGATGACCTTGCTGCTCAAGCGCAGTCCGGAGCAGCAGAAGAGCTTCGAGAGCTTCCTGGCCTCTCTCAACAATCCAGCGTCCGGCAATTATCACAAGTGGCTGACGGCCAAGGAGGTTGGCGAGAGGTTCGGACCCAATGACCAGGACGTGTCTACCGTAAAATCCTGGCTGACCTCGCAAGGCTTGGGCGTCAAGAGCGTGTCGCCCGACAAAATGCTGGTCCACTTTTCTGGCCCGGTCGCCGCAGTGCAGCGCGCTTTTCACACGTCGATGCACCGATACACGGCCAATGGCAAGACGCATTTTGCCAACGCCACCGAGCAGCAGCTGCCTAGCGCGCTGACGCCCGTGGTCGCGGGCGTCGCATCGCTCAGCAATATTTTCCCGGAGCCGCAGGTCAAGAATGTCCAAGCGGTTACGCGGAACAAGCAAGGACAGTGGGTGGCGGCGGGCGGCAAGTCGTCCAACTTCAATTTCGTGTTGAACGGCGACGTCTTCTACGACGTCGTGCCATCAGATTTCAACACGATTTACAACGTCAACCCGCTGTGGTCGGAAAACACGCCCATTCGCGGCGCGGGCCAGACGGTCGCGGTACTCGAGCGTACCGACGTGCTGAACCAGGACGTGGCAACCTTCCGCCAGACGTTCTTGCCACCCGATGCCATGGGCACGTTCAGCCAGATCCATCCCGCCGCATTTGCGGGCGACACCAGCTGCGCGGATCCCGGTACCAACGGGGACGAGGGCGAGGCGGCACTGGATGCCGAGTGGGCCGGCGCAGCCGCGCCCGATGCGAACGTAACACTGGCCGCTTGCGCGGATAGCGGCAGCGACTTCGGTCCTTTCCTGGCAGCGCAGAACTTGCTCAACCAGGCTACGCCACCGGCAATCATGAGCTTGAGCTACGGTGAGTGCGAGCTGGTCAGTGCAGTGGTGGGTGATGCCAACGAGGCCGATTACTTATGGAGTCTGGCCGCTGCCCGAGGTGTCACGGTATTCGTATCTTCCGGTGACGCCGGCACGGCCGCCTGTGATCAGGGTCAGAGCGTGGCTAGCTTCGGCATCGCGATCAACGGCCTGGCCAGCACGCCCTACAACATTTCGGTGGGCGGCACGGACTTCAATGACTTCAACAACGCGAGCAAGTACTGGGCTCCGGGCAACGGCAACCTGGGCGCCAGTGCACTGGGCTACATCCCGGAGCAGACCTGGAACGATTCCTGTGCCAGCAGCCAGCTGTACCCGATACTGAAATTCTCCGATCCGAACACGGCCTGCAACAATGGTCAGGGTCTGAATTTCCTGGATACCGCAGGTGGTGGCGGCGGTCCGAGCTACTTGGTGCCTCAACCGTCATGGCAGACGGGCGTGTTCGGGATGCCCCAGAGCAATCAGCGAGCCACACCCGACGTCGCGTTGTTCGCTGCCAACGGTCTCTACGGCCACGCCTTGATCTTCTGCATGTCCGATGCGTCGGAGGGTGGCACGGATTGCAATTACCTCAACCCCGTCAACGCCATCTTCAACAGCGCGGGCGGCACTTCGTTTGCCGCACCCGCGATGGCCGGCATCCAGGCCCTGATCAATCAGAAGGCCGGTGTCAGTCATGGCAATATCGGGCCGACGTTCTATGACCTGGCACGCAAGCAATATGGCAGCGTCGGGTCTCCGTCGAGCGCTTGCGGCAGCGACGGCGCGGGCGCCAACTGTATCTTCCATGACGTGACGGTCGGAGACATCGATGTTCCCTGCGCAGCGGGTACCGCCGATTGCTATTCCAAGGGTAACGACAGTTTCGGCGTGGTAAGCAACGGTGGAGCGGCATCCCTGGTCACGCCCTGGAAGACGGGCGCGGGTTACGACTACGCAACTGGCCTGGGTTCGGTCAACGTGCAGCACCTGGTCAATGCCATCGCCGCGCAGGATACGCGTGGCAACCTCTTGCCAACTTGGGATCTGTTCGGTTTCAACAGCAGCGGCACGTCCAAGCATATTGGTACGAACGGCGTGCTGGACGGGCATAGCACCATCCTGATGATCAATTCGATCCCAAATAGCAACGGCGCGGTGGATGCGCAGATGCTGTGGATGAACGGTGGCACGGTCGTCGGTACCAATCCCTGGGACAGCGTATTTGCGCCGGGCGACCAGGTTTCGGCGATTGCCACCGACCTGTTCGCCGGAGCCTTGACCCACCAGACTGTCATGGAGAGTTACAACCCGGTCACCAACACGGCGGCCTTGTCGATCTATAGCTATGGCTGGATAAGGAATGAAGTGGCACCCAATCCGGCCGGCTGGGTACTGGTGGGCTCCGGTGTCGTCGACAGCACCGGCATATCCAAAGAAATCTGGCGCAACAACGCCACTGGCCAGCTCGGCTTCTGGAGCATCAATTGCAGCGGTGGCCTCATGTTCGGCCGGTTCAGTCCTGGCACGGGTTGTACCCGTGTCGTCGGCAACACGATTTCGGCTACCGCCGGCTACACCCCGCGGTTGGCTGACCTGAATGGCGATGGCTACATCGACATCGTTTGGACGGGTCCCAAAAACGACATCTATTACTGGATCAACGACGGCCAGGGCAATTTCACCAAGACCTATGGCGGCAACTTCCCGGCTGGTTGGGTACTGGAAGGTGCGGGTGAAGTGGTTGGCAGCGGCAAGACGGATCTCATCTGGTCCAATTCCAGCAGCCATCAGATGGGCTGGTGGATCATGAACGGTGCGCAAGTAGTCGACCGCCAGGTTCGCAACGTGGCGAGCGGATACAGCATCGCCTCGATCGAAGATTTCGACGGTGATGGGCTGGCGGACATCCTGTGGACCAATAGCAGCGGAGACGCGTGGGTGTGGCAAGGCACCGGCGGGGCCTTCGTCTCGCAGCATGTGGCCGATGGGCAGGGCAATCTCTACACGATTCCATCGGGTTACGTGGTACAGAAGAACCGTTTGCAGGGCGTTTCGTCGCTCTAGTCGGGCAACAGCGCCAATAGCTCAATGGTTTCTACCAAGAAGCCCTGAGCCAGGCGAATAAACACCGGGCCGGCTCGTTTGCCGGCCCGGTCTCGACTTTGCTGACGTTGCGGACAAGCTGCTCCAGGAACGTCGCGGAACCTTGGTTTCATCATCGGGAAGTTGCGGCATATAAGCCGGCGCGACCAGCGTGCCGCCGTTTAAAAAACACCGAATGGAAGGCCCGGTATCCTCAATGGCTCCGAGCCTCTTGCGTTTGGTCGCCGATGAGCAACGGGACTCGCGTTAAGGTCTAGGTTGAACGTCGTAAGCACATCGGCATCGGCGCGGTCGCCGCCGTCATCGTCGACCCCAACAGTCTAGACTTCCAGCACGTGGGTTCCGACGTCGTCAATGGCCGGAAGGCTTTGGGGCTTGGCGATCCAACCCCTGATAGACCAGGCGATTAAAGAAAGCGGGATTGATGACGAACTGTCCCCACTCGGGGACCTATTCCGCACTCGGCTTGGCTGCCAGGACCTCGTCAAGCGATTTGCCTTGATGCTTGAGCGACGCAACGTTCTTACGCACGCCGACGAGCATGTCCCCGAAGGCGACGAGCTGCGCGCGATTGCCCACAGGGCCATGACCCGGCACGACGATGGCGTGATCCGTGCTCATGCTCATTTTGTTCGGGTCACTGATGATTGGCCCGTGGCCATGCCGCGGGTTGAACGCGTCCGCTCCTGATCTGCGCTGGCCGCTTGTCGGCCTTCATCAGCACTGAAGTGTGCTCAGCTGCCGCAAGGCGATGCCCAGTGCAATTCGGTAACTTGTCGATAGATCGCCGTTGATGATGATGGTCGCCAGGGGGGCGCCGCGCTGATAGGGTCCAGCTCCTATCGCCGTGTCGCTGTCATCGTGGACTTCAATATAGGGTGCCGTTAGTTCGTCGAGTGCGTCGTGCAGACCTGCCTCGGGATGTGCCTGGGCTTCCCGTGCAATTTCACCGGGATCGAGCAGCACAAATTCCGGGGTTTGGGTCCGGGCTACGCGCAGGCCGGCGATGAAATCGCGCAGCCCCGTGCAAGCGCATACCTCGACGATACGGCCCGCTTCGCGGGCCAGTTGTTGGAGGCTGCGCAGGTGCTCGCCGTTGAAAGCGTTGCCGGTGGGGTGGGGGCCCCGGAGTATCATGATGGTCATCGCTGTACGCTGGTGTCGGCGAATGACCCATGCTGCGACCCACGGGCGTAAAGGCACCATGCTGGCGCTGACGAATAGCGTAAATTTTCCGCATACTTTCAATCGCGGAGGTTTGCAGCGGGCGATCTAGCGCGAGGTCACGCCATCCGCCTCGCTGAGCTGGCGACTACTACGTTAACGACCTCGTCTATAAGCCGTCAGCGAGGTTCGTACGGCACCTGTCGATATGTCTCGCCGCAACGTCCATTCGGGCCAACCAACCCGCCACATCTTTCAGCGTTCCCGCTCGGCACACCGAGGCATCCAGCAGTGCCTGATCGGTTATTGCGCGGCACTGCATCGACTGATGGGCTTCGGTAAACGAACGACGTTCGCCGACCAGACGTTGTTTGCGTCATCCAGCGCGGATTTGAGCGAGGCGGCATTTCGTGCCGCCTCGCCTTTCTTCACTTAATGCGCGATGTAGCTGGCGATCACCTGCACGTTGGCAAATGCCTTCACGCCGACCACGCTGACGTACCAGATACCCGGAGACGGGCTCGTCTGCACAATTGTTTCGTTATTGGTATTCGGCTTGACCGACGAGAAGTCGGCGTTGGCTCCGCTCGGGGCTACCGGAATACCTTGTTTGGCGTAGAGCGACACGTCGCCCGTACCACCGATCGTGCGCAGTGCAAGGTTGGTGGCACCCGCCGGCACGCTGATGCTGTACAGGATCGCAGTACCGGCATTACCCGATGCCGTCATCGCCACGCCGTTGGTCAGGGTGATGGACGGCGCCGCCGCCCCGGCGTTCAGCGCAGCCTGCACCGCGGCGTTTGCGTCCACGATACCCGCGCCGATCGGATGGTCCGGTGGGTTTGGGAACTTGCGTGCCGACACGATCAAGGCGGTCTGGATCTGCGTCGGCGTGAGTGCAGGCAGGCCGGCGGCCTGCACCGCGCCAATCATCAGCGCCACCACGCCCGTGACATGGGGCGTCGCTTGCGAGGTACCGGCCATGCCGCCGTAGATGGGGTTGCCAGGAACGGTGGTGCCGTCATTGAGCGTGGACCAGATGAATCCCGCGTTGACCTGCGTGCCACCGCTGGCGTCGTTGGCGTAGATGCCGCCACCGGGAGAAGCGATGGTCACGTCATTGCCGAAGTTGGAATAGAACGCACGCTTGCCGCTGATGCCCACAGCGGACACCGCGATGACGCCCGGGCAGCCGGCCGGGGTGAACTGCGAGGCATCCTCGCCACTGTTGCCGGCCGCCACCACGACGGTGGTGCCGCGTGACATGGCGCCTGCAATCGCCTGCGCGGTGACATCGGTGGCAGAGCAGGTTGCCTGTCCGCCGAGACTCATGCTGATCACCTGCGCCGGGTTCGGATTGCTGGGCACGCCGGGCACGTTGCCGCCGGAAGCCCAGGTGATCGCATCGACGATGTCCGAGGTGGAGCCACCGCAATGGCCGAGCACGCGAATCGGCACGACCTGCGAACCCGGGGCGACGCCTGCCATGCCGACGCCGTTATTGGTGTCTTCGCCGATGTTGCCGAACACGTGGGTGCCGTGCCAGCTGCTGTTCTCCGGCGCGGCCGAGCCGTCGACGACGCAGGGGCTGGCGCTGGTGGTCCAGTCGCCGGTATCCCAGCCGCCTGCCACGCGACCGTCGCTGGCGCGACCAGACGTCGCCGCATCCGAAATGAAGTCATATCCCGCGTTGGCGAGCGCCAAGTTCAGATCGGGATGCTGGGTCACGCCGGTATCGATCTCGGCGACGGTCACGCCGGTGCCGTCGTAGTTGACCCAGGCTGCCGAAGCGTCACTGCCGCCCCAGTTATTGAAGCCCGTGCTGTCAGCGCCGATGGTCTGGATGCTGCCGTCGCCCGGCTTCATATGCCACTGATAGCTCTGGAAGCTCGGATCGTTCGGCGTGCTGGTACCCACGGCCAAGGGCTTCACCGAAGCCGTGGCGGTGATGTCCTTGACGATCTGCATCCGCAAATCGGGTTCCACGTGCGCGACCGCCGGATCGGCAGCGATTTGCTGCATCAGGGACGCTGCTTCGTTCTGGCTGAGTTTGCGATTCGTACGCACGAGATCGGCGCCGATGGAGAGCTTGCGCTTCCAGGTCACGCGGACCGCCTGGGAGGGCGTGGCCCTGAACGCCGTGGCGTCGAGCTTGGCGCGCGACACCGCAGCGTTGACGTTCTGCGCGACGGCCGAACCGTTGGCTTGTTCCGTGCTTCCATCACGATAGACGACGATGAAGCCGTCAAAGGTCTGATTCGCAGTCAGTGAGGACGGGTTGATCTTGGCAAGCGCATCCGGCGAAATCGCCGGGCTGGCGGCATGTGCCGACGAGAGGCCGATGGCCGCTGCGAGTGCAGTAAGGCGAAAAAGAATCGAGCGATTCATAGGTTGTTCCCAAATGTTGTGTGCAGGAAAGCGGGGCGTCCCGTGGACGCCCCGCAACGCCTTACCAGCTGATGCCGCCGCCGACGCCGACCTGCGATTCGGATCCGGAGACCGAAGCGCCGATCGAAACGCTGGCGTGGTTCGAGTTGAAAGCGCGCTGATAGCCCACGGAGAAAGCACCCTGGCCGTTGTAGTTGCCAGCGCCGAAGCCCACGCGATTGTCACCAGCAAGGCCCGATGTATTGGCCGTCATCTGCGCCATGGCAGCACCCATCGCACCCACGCGATCCAGACGCTGGTTGACGTCGTGGAACTGATCGTTCATTTGGGTTTGCAGATTGGACAGGCTTTGCACATTGCCCAGCGCAGCGTCGGTATAGGCCTTGGCCGCCGAGAGCGTCTGCTGCGCGTTGGTATCGGTGTAGCTCTTGGCCGTCGCCAGGGCCGCGTTGAGCTGACTCACGTTGGTGGCATCGGTGGCGTTTACACCGGCGGCCACATTGGTGATCTGTCGCTGGTTGGTGGCCGTGCCGACGGACACCGTGTTGGCGACATTGGCGACGGAGCCTTGGCCCAGGGCGACGGCATTGGCGGCCGTCACCGACGAGCCCTGACCGATGGCCGTACCCGAGGCGGCCGTTACCTGCGCACTTTCACCCACCGCCACGGCGTTGGTTGCCGCAGGGGCAATCACCGTGTTCGCGCCAACAGCCGTGCTGCCATCCGCCTTCACCTGCGCATTGCCGCCCAGCGCAGTGTCATTCGGGCCTGCGGCGAAACTGCTGGCACCGACGGCTACACCGTTGCTACCCGCAGCGCTGCCGCTGGTCATGGCGCCATTACCGATCGCCACGCCGCCCGAACCGCTCACCACGGAGGCACTATTGCTGCCATCCACGGCAATCGTGCCTGGCATGGAGGATCCGCCACCACCCAACGGTATCGCATTGATCTCGTTGGTCAGCGTGGTGACGTCCTGGCTTTCCTTGGCGATGGCATTGGTGATCTGGGTCTGCAATCCAGCCGTGGATAAGTTGATCACCGCCACGGCATTGTTGAGCTGGCCCACGTTGGCGGCATCGGTAGGGTTAACGCCAGCGGCCACGCCGTGGATCATCGTACCGCCTGTGCCACCCAGCGTGATGCTGGCCTTGGTGGCATCGTCGTAGGTCACGGCCGTCAGCGGATTGCCGCTGCCGTTGACCAGGCCAGCTGCCGTCAATTGCCCCACGTTCACCGCATCCGTTGCCTGCGTACCTGCTGCCACATTGGTGATCTGACGCTCTGCACCCACGCTGCCGACCGATACGCTGTTGTCGCGATCGGCCACGGAATTGGCGCCCAGGGCGACGGCATTGTTCGCCATCACGGTGGCGCCATAGCCAATGGCCGTGCCACCGCCATTGAGCGTCACTGCGCCACTGCCGATGGCCGTGTCGCCAACGCCTGCGGCATAGCTGCTCGAACCCACGGCGGTCGAGTAGTCACCTTCGGCGTCGGCCTGGAAGCCGTTCGACACGCTCTGCAGACCCACCGCAATCGCGTTGTTGCCGATGGCCTGCGACTGCACACCACTGGCCGAGGAGCTGACGCCAACGGCCATGGCCTGGTTGGCACCGGCGGTGGACGCTGCGCCGATGGCCACCGAGTCGCTGATGTTCTGGCTCGGATCGTAGGCGCCGGTGGTGGGGTCGGGAACGATGTTGGGGTTGCCGGCGGTGGCACCATTACCGATCGCCATATTGCGCGTACCGCCACCGCCGCCGGCCCAGGCGTTGGTGCCAAGCGCTACGTCGCTGGTATTGGCCGCAATCGCGTTGTTGCCCAGTGCCACCGTGTCGGTGCCCCAGGCCACGCTATTGACGCCGACTGCGGTGGCATTGGTCATGGTGGTATTGAGCGCGCCATTGGCAATGGCATTGCGACCGATGGCCAGGCTGCCATCACCGTCCGCCGTCGACTTGTAGCCGATGGCTATCGAGCCGGCGGTGGGGTCACCGCCCAACGCTTCGGAGCCGCTAGCATTGGCTCCAGAACCTAGCGCGATGCTGTAGTCACTGTACGCATAAGAGCTTGAGCCAATCGCGACGGCTTCGGTGCCGGGGGTCTTTGATGCAAGACCGCTCGTGCCAAATTCGGAATACGCGCTGCCCAAAGCGATCGAGCCCGGGCCGACTGCATAGGCGTGTGAGCCCATGGCAATGGCGCCGTTGTTGTAGCCGATGGCGCGGTCACCAATGCCGATGGCGTCGACGCTGCCTTGGGCCACGCCGGCCTCGTAGCCCAGGGCGATGCCATACGATCCACCATACGCAATCGCATTGGCGCCGATCACCACGCTGCCAGTAACCAGCTGCGCTCCACCTCCAGCGCTTGAACCGGCCGTGGTTTCCTCGACCTCTGCACCATTGCCGATCACGACGGTATTCGCCGAACTCGGGCCAGAGTACGCGCCGCCGCCGCCGCCGATGACAACGCTGCCGGCGCCCTGGGCCTGGGCGTTGGCGCCGAGCGCCGTCGCACCGGCACCCGGCGCAAAGGCGCCGGTGCCAACCGCCATCGAGGAGGCTGCGGTGGCGCTGGCGCCATAACCCACGGCGACGGCGTACTTGGCGCCAGCATTGGCACCGTCGCCTATCGCCGTGCCATACGATGCCTGCACCTGCGAGCTATATCCCATGGCGGTGCCGCCCGTGATGGAAAGCGGCGTGGCGGACTGGTCGGCGATGAGCGAGCTGGCACCCACGGCGACCGACTGGGTAGCGGCATTCAGCTCTGCGCCATAGCCCATGGCCAGATCCTGACGATAGAACCCCGGCACAGCGGTGCCCGTACTCAGGCCCAGGTTGGTGATGGTCGCAGTAGCGCCCACGACGACACTGTTGGAGATGCCGACGTCCGACGCCGAAAAGCCGATCACGGTCGAGCTGGAACCGGTGGTCGTCGCGCTGGTGCCGAGGACCATGCTGTTGGAGGCGCCGGCGTTCGAGCTGTTGCCAAGCGCCACGGCGTTGCTGCCGGTAGCCTGCGCACCGTCGCCGAGCGCAATGCTGTTGGCGCCGCTGGCCGTCGATGCCGTGCCGACAGCCATGGCTGCGGCACCGGTCGCCTGGGCGCCTTGACCGACTGCAACGCTGGTATCAGTGGCCGCATCGGCGCCCATGCCGAGGGCCGTGCTATCGAGGCCGGTCGCGGTCGCATTGGTACCAAGCGCTACGGAAGCATTGCCCACTGCGATGGCGTTGTTACCCACGGCGGTGTTGTTGTCGGCGTGGGTCTGTGCGCCCGCGCCGAGCGCGGTGCTGTTGGCACCCGTGGCGGTCGCGTTGGCACCAAAAGCGGCGGACGCATTTCCTACGGCATTCGCGTTGTAACCGACCGCCGTGCCGTTGTCGGCCTGGGCCTGGGCATTGGTGCCCAGCGCGGTGCCATTGCTGCCCATGCTGCTCGCGCCGGAACCGAAGGCCACATCGTTGTAGCCGCCCGCGTTGGCCGGCGAGGTCGAGCCGCCGTTCGGGCCAGAGATCGACCAGAATCCAGTGGGATCGCTCACGCTCGTGCCGGCCGGTGCGGTGGTTGCCGTGGGTGCAGTCACCGTCGGCGGCGTCACCGCCTGGATGCTCTGCGCCATCACCGCGCTGCAAGTGAGTGCGTCGGTGGTAGCGGTATTGCCGCTGCCCGGCCAGGACAGCCCCGCGCAGGCATTGGCCGCGAAAGGCGCCATCGTCGCACCCAAGAGTGCGACGATGGCGGCAACCTTGCATGCCTTGGCGCGACGGCCCTTGCCAGCCGAGCGCGCATGCTCCGATGCCACGACGACGGCGCCCAGCGCCGGATTCCAGACTTTGCTGTAGATCTTATTCACCAAGATTCCTCCCCAAAACCGTTGGCTGCGCGGCCGCTCCCACGGCTCAATAGCAGGTGGCCTCCCCTTAGGCCTGACCCTGCCGACGCTGGCTTCCGGCAACCTAGAAAAGAGCGCGTGATCGCACTCGCGTTGTGAAGCGAGCCGAGGTTCGATGACGCAAGTAGGCAAGTCACGCACGCTCGCGCACGTTGAGCACGAGCCTCTCCAACCTCACGGAACTTGTGCTTGATCACGGCGCCCGCGCAGGGAAGAATGGCGTGGCAAGTCGCAGTTTTCCGGGGCCCACAGCATGACCATTCCAGGACTACGAGCGGTGCGGGAATGGCTGGATCGGGCGCCTACGGATAACCCGGTCGATCGCCTCAACGCACGCTTTATCCAGCTATTGATGATTGGCTTCGGCCTGGCATCGGTGTTCAGTCGCGTCTATTTCACGCTGAGGGAGCCAGCCGTCGCTCTGCCGTCGGTCTGGACGCTCGATCAGATCACCGATCTCATCACCGACATTGTCGTCACGCTGTCCGCCTTCGGTGGCGTGGTGGTGATCCGGCGCGGCCATTTTCATCGCGGTGTTCAACTATTTCTCTGGGTTTCCCTGCTGTCTTTGACGGCGGACTACGTCACCTCCGGCTATCGCCACGCGCCTCCCGATCCCTCGCCCGCTCTGTTGCTGGCGGTGGCTGGCATCATGCTTGGGCGTCGCACGCTTTGGGCCGTCTATACGGCCATCATCAGCATGTTTGCGCTCGGCCAGCTGGGGGACGCGCTATGGGTTCCTGGCCCAGAGCTCAGCGTCTCGGACGCACTGCACACGCTGCCGATGCTGGTGCCGGCCTATCTGCTGGTCACGTTCGCCATCGACAGCACCACGCGCGCGCTGCGCACCATGCTGGCCGAAGCGCTGCAACGCGGCGAGGCTCTCGCACGCACGAACGAACTCCTCAAGCGGGAAATGGAGGAGCGCGAACGCACGCAGCAGCAGCTGATCCACTCGCAGAAGCTCGACGCCATCGGCCGCGCCGCCAGCGGCGTCGCGCATGATTTCGACAACGTGCTCAGCGTTGTGCTGGGCTATGCCTCGCAACGCGAGCAGTTAGCCGACCTTGGAACGCCAGCCCTGCTCAATGCCCTGGAGGGCATCGAGCTCGCCGCGCTGCGCGCGCTGACCATCAGCCGCAAGTTGCTCAACTTCAGTCGCGAGGACGTGGGCGTCACCCAGGTGTTCGACGCGGCAGCCGCGCTCACCGAGCTGCAACCGATGCTGCGCCAACTGCTGGGGCGCTACATCCAGCTGGACCTGCAGCTGCAAGCGCACGAGGTGCTGGTTCACCTCGATCGCGGTCAGCTCGAATTGATGGTGCTCAATATCGCGGCCAATGCCCGCGACGCCATGCCGGATGGCGGCCGCTTCAGCATGACGCTCGAACGACTCGATGTGGAGCCCGCCTTGCAGCTCACGCTCGTCGATACCGGCAGCGGCATGACCGATGAGGTGCAGGCCAAGGTGTTTCAGCCCTTTTACACCACCAAGCCGTTTGGTCGCGGTACCGGGTTGGGGCTCGCCGTGGTCGCCAGCATGGTCGAGGCTGCGCGTGGCCAGATCGATGTTTCCAGCGCGCCGCAGATGGGCACGCGCTTCCGTATCCGCCTGCCGTTGCTAGGCAACGCCGACGACGGGTCTCATGACGCCATCACGCATGCAACAGCGTCTTCAAGCGTCGCTGGCGAACAAATAACCCTGGCCACGCGAAGTCAATAGCGGCAGCGGCTGGCCCGCTGCGTCCTGCGCCTTGCGGCGCAGACGATGCACCATCATTTCCAGGCGATGCGGATCGAATTCGTAGATGTCGGAGGTGAGCGCGCCGATCAGTCGCTCGCGCGATACCGGCTCGCCTCTTACGGCCATCAGGATGCGCAGGATGCAACGCTCGGGGGCAGTCAGCGGCAAGGCCTGGCCGGCTGGCGTCACCAGGCACCAGTCGTCGGTATCCAGGCGCCAATGACCTGAGCCACCAAAAGGTGTCGCGAGATGGCCTGTGTTCGGTCCCGCGGCGAGACGGCGCGCCACGCTATGCAGCGTGGCAGCAAGCACTTCGATATTCACCGGCTTGTTGAGAAAGGCATCGGCGCCATTGGTCAGTGCACTGACATGGTCATCCATGCCGGTGTTGCCGGTAAGCATGACGATGCCGAGGTTGGAAACCTCGCGCAGATGCTTGACGACGGTAAGGCCATCCTCGTCCGGCAGGCCGATATCGAGCACCACCATGTCGAAGCGCTGGCTCAGCATGTGTCGGTAGAGTTCTGCCGCAGACGCAGCGCCAGCCACCTCGAAACCGAAATAGCGCAAGCCGGGAATGATGATGCCTTCACGCAGTTGTGCATCGTCTTCCAGGACGCCAATGCGCCACGCGCGGTTCGGCGTTCGAGCGGCCATCTTCGGGTTTCCGTTATTCATACGGCGTGGGTACTGCGGTCGTGTGGAAAGGGCTGACACTCTTAGTGCCCAGTATCCACTGCGTCAAGCGGATTTGCATAATTCCTTCGGTGATTCTTCTCGCCTTCGCTTGCGCCGGTCCAGTCGCGGACGTGCGGCTGGGTGTGGTCGGTGAGCAAGCGTGAGGAAGGGTGGGCGTGGGTGCGTGTGTTGTGCAGCGCGGTTGGTCGAAGCTGTTTTCAAGCTGTCGTCTGGCTAGCGTGTTGCCGCTGCATACCAGGGGGTGCTCCGCGATGCGGAGTGCGGGGTTCTCGGGATCGTCGTTAGCTAGCGCGCTTGACGATGCGCCTTCAGGGCGCGCTATTCGATTTGAGGTCCACGCACATGCAAGGTGTGGCGTAGGCCTCGCATAACCGGGGAACCAAGATGTCCAGTTGTACTCGTGTGTTGAAGGCGGGCTCGCATGCCTGCCGCAAGGCGCTGCTACCGATGGCACTCGCGCTTGTACTGAGTCCGTGGTCGGCGCATGCGGCGACGACGTGGGCTCCTACCGCAAGTCATGCCGCCCTGTTGAAGACGCTATCGGCGAATTCGGCCGTCGCGGGCGCGCCTGCCACAACGACTACGCACTACGTGCTCAACGTGCATGGCAAGCCACAGGTGCAGGAGCTCGTGTCACCGCTGGAAAGCACCAAGGTGCTCCACGTCGCGGTGAGCCTCAACCTGCGCAATACCGCGCAGATGCAGGCGCTCATCAAGAGCATCAACACGCCCGGCAACGCCGCTTACGGCAAGTTCCTCACCCCCGAGCAGTTCAAGGTCGCGTATGCGCCGACTGACGCGCAGGTGCAGGCGGTCGTGACGCATCTGCAGCAGTCCGGCTTTACCCACATCACGGTGTCTGCGAACAACACCCTGGTGTATGCCGACGGTAACGCCACGGCGGTTGGTGCCGCGTTCAACACCACCATGAAGACCTACACCCATAACGGCAAGCAGCACTTCGGCAACGATGCCGATGTGATGGTGCCGCAGGCACTGAGCGGCATCGTCGGCGCGGTGGTGGGCCTGCAGAACGTCAGCACCAAGCACACGCTGAGCTATCTCGGCCCGAAGGTGGATACGCGGGTTGCCACGACGCAGGCCGTGGCGAACGTGACGCACTCGCCCACCGAGTTTCCGGGCATCTATGACGCGGGTACCACGCCAACCGCGTTTAACACCACGGTAGGCATCATCACCTGGGGTGACATGTCCCAGACGGAGAGCGACCTGGCGTTGATGACCAGCGCCGCCGCGATGAACCCGGTCAATGTCAAAGTCGTCCCGGTCACCCTCGGCAGTGCGGTCGACTTCTCCGACGATTCCAGCTCGGACGTGGAGTGGAATCTGGACTCGCAGTCCATCACCGGCACGTCGGGTGGCGTCAAGCAGTTGATCTTCTACGCGGCGGCCAACGGCAAGGGCGGCCCGGCCGACGAAGAGCTGACCGATGCAGGCATAACCGCCGCCTACAACCAGGCCGTGGTCGACAACTCGGCCAAGGTAATCAACGTCTCGCTCGGCGAGGACGAAACCGGCGCCAACCAGTCGGGCACCCAGCAGGCAGACGACGCGACTTTGCGCAGGCGGCGCTGCAAGGTCAGACGTTCTCAGTGTCCTCGGGCGACCAGGGTGTCTATGTCACTACCAATGGTGACTTCGAGACGCAATGCAGGCGCCGTGTTGCCTTCACCGTTCAGCCTTGCCACGTATTCCGTCAGCGAAGCCGGCGTCATCGCCGAACGTGATTGCCGTAGGTGGTACCAAGTTGAGCACCAACAGCGGCGTCTGGGCGGGTGAAGTGGCCTGGAACGATGGCGTCGAGGACGCTGGCGATGGCAACAACCGCATCTGGGCGACCGGCGGTGGCACCGAGTCTGTTCGAGACGGCGTCGACCTGGCAGCAGACCACGCTGGGCGCCTCCAAGCGCCAGATTCCGGATATCGCGTACGACGCGTCGACAGTCACGGGCGCCGAGATCATCATCGGTGGCCAGCGCTATTCGGTGGGCGGCACCAGCCTGGCGTCGCCGATCTTTGTCGGCGTGTTCGCTCGCGCACAGACCGTATGCCAACAATACGATCGGCTTCCCGGCCAGCTTCATGTACCGCGACTTCCCGAACAACCCGGCCGTGCTGCATGACGTGACGCTCGGGCAACAACGGCGTGACCGTATGCCGGTACGACCTACGGCTACAACGCTGGCACGGGCTGGGACAAGATCACCGGCTTCGGCTCGCTTGATATCAGCAAGTTCAACGCGCTGGCCTATACCTGGGGCAACACCAGCCTGCCGCCGACGACCGCACCACCGCCGGCTGCGCCCGATCGCGTTGACCAATGGCGTGGCGGTCACCACGCAGGGTCCGGCCGGCTCCAGCCAGCAATTCACCCTGGTGGTGCCGAACGGCACGACGAGCTTTACCGTGCGTACGTCTGGCGGCAGCGGCGACGTAACCCTGTACGTGAAGCGTGGCAGCGCGGCCAGCGCTTCCAGTTACGACTATGTGTCGGCGCATCCGAGCACCAACACCGAGGCGGTGACGGTCCGCAATCCGGTCGCGGGTAAGTACTTCATCACCGTGACCAGCCCGAGCGTATTTACCGGCGTCAGCGTGCTCGGCTTGTACTGAGCGAAAGGCGCCTGACAGGGAGCAGGACAGGGTCATGGCGCGCCATGGCCCCGCCGACCGCACGACGCACGTACTCCTCTCTGGTTGCCAGCGGGTGCTGGGTGCCGATGGTCTTGGCCCATGCAGCGCGCAGGCGGCCCGTTTCGTTTAATTAATGGACGTCCATACGTCCTCGTTCAAGGTGCATGACATCCGTCGTCGCGCATAGGCGCGACACGATGATCCTGCGCCGCGAATTCATCTTTCGGGGGAAGGGCAATGAACACGATTCACAGCAAGATCTGGAACACGTCGCTCGGCATGCTGGTGGTGGCCAGCGAATTTGCCAAGGCGGGCGGAAAGGGTGCGAGCGCCAGGCGCGTGCGCGCTGGCATGGCCGCCTTGGCGCTGACCGCCGGCATGGCATGGTCGGCAACGCCTGTCTTCGCCGCGGACAGCACGACACGACAGCCGGCGGCCACGACGCAGACCACAGCAACCAAGCCAGTCACGCAGGCCATCGTGACGCCGCAGGTATCGAACCCTGCGGACCCGTACTTCTCGGCGGACGGCGCAGGCGACGGCAGCGACAATGCGGTGTCCCTCGGTACCAATAGCGTGGCAGCCGGAGCGCTGAGTACGGCCATGGGCACCGAAAGCACGGCCATGGGCTACAACAGCTTCGCGCTCGATGACTACACCACGGCCGTCGGTGGCAATTCGTTCGCCGCGGGTATCGGCTCCTCCGCCTTCGGTCACAGCGCCACGACGGGCAACAACTACGCCACGGCCGTCGGCTTCGGTGCGGGCGCCGCGAATTTCAATACCACCGCGGTCGGCGCCAACGCCCAGGCCACGGGCCTGAGCAGCGTGGCCATCGGCGGCTATATCGTCGATGCCAACGGCAACCCCAAGGACTTCGACATCTCCGGCAATCCGCAGGCGGCGGCGGCGACCGGCGACTACGCCACGGCGGTGGGCCCGGGCGCACTGGCGACCGCGCACGGCGCCACCGCCATCGGTGTGGCGGCCAACGCTTCCAACACCAACAACGTGGCCATTGGCAACAGCGCCAATGCGACGGGCACGAGTTTCGCTGTCGCCGTGGGTACCGCCTCACAAGCCCTTGGTGATGCCACGGTTGCCGTGGGCAACGCAGGCGGCTGCCATCGGCGACGAAGGCACCGTGATCGGCACGCAGGCGCAGGCAACAGGCACCGGCGATACGGTGGTAGGCATCGGCGCAAACGCCGCTGGCGACTACGCCGTCGCCATGGGCATCGCCGCCGATGCCGCCGGCCTACAGTCGGTGGCGATCGAGTGCTGGTTCGTATGCCGCTACTGACAATTCCATCGCCTTGGGTGCCGTGGCCGGCGCGTTCGGCGCGCAGTCGGCTGCCATCGGTACCGGTGCGACTGCCACGGGCAACAATACCGTCGCTTTGGGCGCCGGCTCGCTGGCCGATCGGGATAACAGCGTCTCGGTGGGCGCCGCGGGCGCGGAGCGCCAGATCACCAATGTCGCGGCCGGCACGCAGGCCACCGACGCCGTGAACCTTGGCCAGCTCGACGCGGCTGTCGCTGGCGGCGGTGGCGCGGCCAATCCTCTGGCCGTGAGCTACGACGCCCCGAGCAAGGGTGACCTCACGCTCGGCGGCACGGGCGGTACGATGATCCACGGCGTGGCCGCTGGCGTTAATGCTGGCGATGCAGTCAACATGTATCAGCTGAACAATGTCATCGCCAAGGAAAGCCAGGACGTCACCACGCTGAGCAACGAGATCAGTGCGCTACCGTCAGGCGGCGGTGCCGCGATGCCGAGCACGATTGCGGTCGATGGCGGCAATAGCGCCTCCGTGGTGAGCGGTTCGGGCGGCGTGGCGATCGGTAATGGCGCCATGACCAGCGGCAGCGCTGCGGGTAGCAATGGTGTGGCCGTCGGTGCCAGCAGTTTCGCCGCAGGCCCGAATGACACTGCGCTGGGCGGCAATGCGCAGGTGAAGGCGGATGGCAGCACCGCTGTTGGCGCGAACACGGTGATTGCCCCTGCGGCAACCAACGCCGTGGCGGTGGGTGAAAGTGCGCAGGTAACGGCCGCCTCGGGTACGGCCATCGGTCAGGGCTCGTCGGTGACGGCCGCCAATGCCGTCGCCCTGGGCCAAGGCTCGGTCGCCAATGTCGCCAACACGGTGTCCGTCGGCACGGCCACCAACCAGCGACAGATCACCAATGTGGCCGCCGGTGTAAACGCCACCGATGCCACCAACGTGAGTCAGCTCAATGCGGCCCTGGCGACGGCCAAGAGCTACACCGATACCAACGCGCAGCAGACGCTCTCGGCGGCCAAGGCCTATACCGACGCTGCGCTGGGCAATGTGCAAAGCCTGTCGAATCTGCAGAACCAAATGAACGACCAGTTCCAGCAGGTCAACAAGCGCATTGATGAAACGGGCGCGATGGGCGCGGCTTCGACCCAGATGGCGATCAATGCAGCGGGAGCCACCGGCAACGGCCGCATTGCGGCAGGCGTGGGCGAACAGTCGGGGCGCTCGGCGATCTCGGTGGGCTATGCGGCACCGCTGGGCAGCCGCATGCACGTCAGCGTGGGCGCCACGGCTAGTGGTTCCCAGACATCCGTCGGTGCGGGCTTCGGTGTAGATCTGTAAGTGTTGGTAACGCGCACCGGCCGGCACGGTTTTGCCGTGCTGACCGGTGTCGCGAGTCACGGCATCAGCGACGTGGTCGGGGGCAGCGCAACGTTGCCTCCGACTCGCCGGCTACTTTGCAGCGGCGGTAGGCCGCGATTATCCCTTTGCCTGTTCCATGGTGATATTCGCCGGTGACGTCTGGCTGCCCTCTTGGTGGAGGGGCCAGGCAGGATATGGTCAGGAGCGTTCCGATTTTGGACGACGCCAGGGATCGCCCACGGCGCGGATATAACGCTGCCTGACGTAGCCCCAGGGGATGACGATCGGCACCAGCACTACGCCCATCAGGCAGGCAAATAGTGTGTCGGACGCGTACGCATCCAGGCCGGGCCCGAGCCACATGGGCAGGGCAGATGCGACAACCCAAATGACCTTCCAAAGCAGTTCGAACAGCAGCAGCGGCAGCATTTGCAGCGGGTAACGCAGGCCAAGCAAGGACATGACGGCCAGTGCCCCGAGCAGCGCGCGTATGACCGATTTTGGTCCGGCCACCAGATCCGATGGCGAAATGATATGCGGCCACACGGTAGCCGCCAGGCCTGCCGCTATCAGCAGGTACATAGCCCTCAGCAAATAGAGCCGCACGGTGCTGACGCTATTCATAATGCTGATACCTCCGACTTAGGAGTGGACCAACCCGAGGCGTGCGCCACCCATGGGCGGCGCCTGTGAAAATACCACGCAACGCGGCGCCGCCAACCTGGGCTCACCCAGTCGATCAAGTGTCGCATGGAGCGATTCATCGAGGGTGTTGCACTTGAGTCTGGAGACCGCCCTGGGGTCTTCTGGGAGCGACTTCGGACGCCCAACGATGTCGTGGACCTATGCCGGCGTGCCACGGCAGTCGGCTTCGCCATCGGTCCCGCCGTCACTACCGGCGTGACGGCGAGATGGGCTTCGCATGACGGATCAAATGTTGACCATGTGCATCATCGCTTCGTGGTAGCGGGTACCGGCGGCAGCATCGAGTGGAAAGACGGCGTCGATCGCCCTCAATTCTGCTGCATTGAGCGTGACATCGAGCGCGCCTAGGTTTTCATCCAGGCGGTCGCGTCGCTTGGTGCCGGGAATGCCGATCAGGTTCCTGTCCTGAGCCAGCACCCAGGCCAGCGCCAACTGCGCGGGCGTGCAGCCCTTATTGGCGGCAAGCGCTTTCACCTCGTTTACCAGTTGCAGATTGCGCGCAAAGTTTTCGCCTTGGAAACGTGGCGAGTGGCGGCGGTAGTCGTCCTCGGCGAAGTCGTCGGGGCTGGCAAAGGCGCCAGTGAGGAAGCCGCGGCCCAGCGGGGAATACGCCACCAGGCTCACGCCCAGACGGCGGCAAGCGTCGAGCATGCCGTTTTCCTCCGGGTCGCGCGTCCATAGCGAGTACTCCACCTGCAGGGCGGCGATGGGGTGCACCTTGCTGGCACGTTCCAGCGTCGCGCCCGAGGCTTCGGACAGGCCCAGGTAGCGCACCTTGCCCGCCTTTACCAGGTCAGCCATGGCGCCGACGGTTTCCTCGATCGGTACGCGCGTATCCACGCGGTGTTGGTAATACAGGTCGATATGATCCAGCCCCAGGCGCTTGAGGCTGGCGTCGCAAGAGGCGCGCACGTAGTCGGGGCTGCCGTTGACGCCGCGCCTGGACGGATCATTGAGGTCGCGCACGATGCCGAACTTGGTGGCGATGAAGGCCTGGTCGCGACGGTCGTGAACGGCCCTGCCCACCAACACCTCATTGGTGAAGGGGCCATATACGTCGGCGGTATCAAGCAAGTTGATGCCACGCTCCAGCGCATGATGGATGGTGGCGACGGATTCGGCGTCATCGCGCGCACCGTAGAATTCGCTCATGCCCATGCAGCCGAGGCCGAGGGCGGACACCAGGGGACCATTCGTACCTAACTGTCTTGTTTGCATGGAGGAGGCTCGCGTTGGGGGATGGCGAGCATCATTAGTCATGACGGCGTTTTGATAAATGATCAATAATCGCCATATCTGTTGCCAAAATTGCCAACAATCGCCATGGACCGACTGCAAGCCATGCGGGTATTCACCCGGATCGTGGAACTGGGCAGCTTCACCCGCGCTGCCGACGACCTGAGCCTGCCGCGCGCCACCCTGACCCATACGATCAAGCGGCTGGAGGAGCGCGTGGGCGCGCACCTGCTGCAACGGACCACGCGTAGCGTGCGACCCACCCGCGACGGCGAGGTGTACTACAACCACTGCGTGCGCCTGCTGGCCGACCTTGATGCGGTGGAGGCCGACTTTCGCGAAGCCGCCTCGGTAGCAAAGGGCAAGTTGCGCGTGGACCTGCCCTCGACGGCAGCTGGCACGATCCTGATCCCCGCCTTGCCGGACTTCTTTGCCCGCTATCCGCAGATCGAGCTGGAGATCAGCACCAGTGACCGCTTCATCGATCTCGTGCAAGAGGGCGTGGACTGCGTCCTGCGCGCCGGCGAACTTTCCGATTCGAGCCTGGTGGCGCGTCGCGTTGCCACGCTGTCCCAGGTCACCGTGGCCAGTGCCGATTATGTGCGTCGACAAGGCATTCCGCTGACGTTGGCGGAGCTGAAGGACGGCCACGTGGCGGTGAACTGGGCTTCGCCGACGACGCGTCGCCTGACGCCGCTCGAATTCATGGTCGGCAAGCGGATGCGCGAAGTGGCGCTTCCATCGATGGTCACCGTCAACGGTGCGCATGCCTATCTCAGCTGCTGCGAAGCCGGCTTGGGCATCGCCCAACTCCCGGCCTATCGCATCGTCGACCAGCTTTTGCGTGGCGCCTTGGTGGAGCTGCTGCCCGGTACGCCGCCGCCCGCGATGCCAATAAGCGTGGTCTTTGCATCGCAACGCCAATTGCCCTTGCGGCTACGCGTCTTCATCGATTGGGTCGCCGAACAGCTGCGCGGCATGCGCTGATTGGCGCGAAACCTCATAGTCCCAGTTGCGAAAGCGCCTCGCGCATCGGCGTCACCGACACTTTGACGATGCCGGTGAGCGGTGTATCCATCTCCAGGATCACGAAGATGGCGCCCGACGCAGACAACGCGCACAACAGGAAAAAGAACATCACCGTGCCGTTGCGTGGCGCAAGCAAGCCGAAGGTGCCGAAGATCACGCACAGCCACGACACCAGCACGATCAGCAACGTCATCGGAATGGCGCCGCGTTTTTGCATCAATGCCAGCCAGCGTGCAGCGAACACCTCGTCGGAAATGTCCAGCGCGCGCTCCTGCAGCTGTCGCTGGTTTGCGCTAGTTGGTGTCAAATCGGCCAGCCGGCGCTGGAAATCGCTGATGTGGTTGAGCACCTGTGGGCTGTCCAGCGTGGCGAGCGTGGTCGAGTTACCGGACGCCAGCAGTTCGATCCAGATGCCGTAGTTGTGCTTGAGCTGCTGGCGCAGTGACTGCACCTCGGGCCCGTATTGCGCCAGCGTGCGATCCAGCCGAATGACGTCGACCGCGTTGCGCTCCAGATCGCCACTGACCGTGTCAAAGGAACTCTTGGCCGAGGAGATCAACAGGCCTAGCACCAGGGCGGCGATCGTGGCGATAAGGCCGGTGGCAAGTTTGATCGCGGTGGCCGACTCTTCATCGAGGTGGTGATCGGGCAGGTGGGTGCGCATATGCATGCCAACCAACGCGCAGCCGAACACGCTGATGAAAACGAGCAGGAAGATCAGCAGGTGCTGCGTCATGGACACCCTCCCCGGCGGACCCGGCCCGGGCCCCGTGGCAGCGCAAAGCCGGAATGGCTTCCGGCCTCGCGCAGACATTGCCACTGCGGCGTGGCCGCGTCGAGTGTCCGCTCCCAGGATTTCCCGGTGCGCGGGAGCGCCCGATTAGTCCTGATAGGCCGGACGCTTGCTGATGCCGCCGGCCGTGCGCAGGGCGCTGGCGTCCATCAGCTTGCCTTCCATCATCACGACATCGGTATGGCGCAGGTCGCCGATGTTCACCGCCGGGTTGCCGTCGACCAGCACGAGGTCGGCCGACTTGCCGACATGGATGCTGCCGGTGCGCTGGTCCGCGCCAACCAGATGCGCGGTCGCGACAGTGGCGCTGGCCAGCGCTTCTTCGTTGGTGAAGCCGGCCTGCACGTAGAGTTCAAGCTCGCGCACCAGTTCCAGTCCCGAACCATCGGTGCCGGCCACGATCGGCACACCCGCCTTATGCATGGCGCCCACCAGTGCCTGCAATTTGGCGAAACTGGCGCGATAGTCGGCGCGGGTCAGATCCTTCGGCACCGCGAAACCGCCCTGGCGAAAGCCGCGTTCGACCGCTGGCGGCAGGGTGCCCACAAACGGTGCGTAAGCTGGCGAGAGATCGCCGTTTTCCGGTACGAACAGGCTTTCGGCCACGACCAGGGTCGGGTCCGAGGTGATCTTGCGCTGCGCCATGCTGGCGATCAGCGACTTCATCGGGTCCCTGGTGAGATCGACATCCTTCGCATAGCGGCCCGGGCCTTCAAAGCGCGCCATGCCGTTGGACACCTTCACCACGGAATCGGGCATCGCCTGCATCATCACGAAGTAGATGTGGGTGATTTCGTCGTAGCCATCAGCGATGGCCTCGTTGGGCCGCATGCCGGCGGGAAGATGCCCATGCACATGCAGGCCGAGTCGATGCGCTTCCGCCGCCGTGGCGGGGACCCAGGCCGGATTGAAGGTGCCATAGATCTTGATCGCATCGAAGCCATCCGTCTTGGCCTTGCGCACGAGTGCCAGTGCTTCATCCTGCGACGTAGCCACGCTGGCCACCTGGGCGGTATTGGGGCCCTTGCCGTCGATCAGCGAGGACGGATAGACCTTCGGGCTCAGCAGTTCGCCCTTCGCACGACGCGCCGCGCGCGCCATGGTGAGTTCGTTGATATTGCCGGGGTCACGTACGGAAGTAATGCCGAGCGACAGCAGCATCGGGCCGGCGGCATCGTCAGGCACATGCTGGTGCGAATCCCACAGGCCAGGCACCAGCGTCTTGCCCTTGCCGTCGATGATCTGCGCGTTCTTCGGCACGGTGACCGACGCGGCAGGTCCGACCTGGGTGATCACGCCCTTGTCGACCAGCACGGTCTGGCCATCCGCGAAGTGAGTGCCGTCGAGGAAGGCGCGCACGTTGGTGAAAGCCACCGGGCCTGTCGGCGTCTTCAGCAGCTTGGGTACCAGCGCCTTCGAGCTCAACGCCAGCGCATCCGATTGGGCCTTCTCAAGCACAGGCTGAGCACTTTCGTAGCCGACTGGCATCCAGGACAGTCCGTTGACGAAGGCAAAGAACTTGCCCGACTCATCGGCCCACACGGGAATTGGCGTGTTGGCGACACCGGTGATCGCATAAGCCGTGACTTTCTTCTTGTTGGCGCCATCGCCTACGGTGGCGGTGGTGAGTTCTTCGGCATGTGCCTGGCCACCGGGCAGTAGCGCGATCGACTTGTCGGGCGACACCAACAGCTTTTCGAGCATGTCGGCGGTGAGGTCCATCGGTCCGCCAAAGCTCACGTATTCGGCGGCTGCCTGGTACGGTGCGGAGCCCGCATCCACCTGGCTCTTCCACGTGGCGGTGCCGTCTTTCACCGCGAACGTCTCCGCGGCATCGCCTTGCGGGATATGGCCGCGAATGATGACGTGGTTGAACATGCCATCGCCACCGGTGGTGGCCGCACTATCCATTTCGAATACCTGGCCGCGCAGCACCATGCTTTCGCGGCCCATACGGGTGCCATCGGCGGCGGTCCAGCGGGCCGAAGTGCCGTGCTTGCCGGCCGTCGACATGATGGTGAAGTGCTGTGCGTCGGTAGGTGGAGTGGCGAGCTGCTCGGTGGGCGTGGGTGTGCCGGCGAGACAGGGCAGGGCGAAACACAAGGCGAACACGACGAGCGGGGCGCGCATGGGAAAGCCTCCGATGGGTTCGCGCTGAGTATGGGTGAGTGGCGATCCGGGAAGAAGTGCGACATAGGGGTGTCTGATGGCATAGGAACGTTGACGTCGGGGCGACGTTCGTTGGCGGCACACTACGGCGGGTCAAAGCCTGGCGTCACACCGATGGGCATGCCGAACGACATTCAGAGTGCCACGAACGCGCCCGTCTTGATTGCCGGTGCCGGCCCTACCGGTCTGGCGGCGGCCCTGTTTCTCGCGCGGCGCGGCATCGCCGTGCGCATCGTCGATTCCGCGCCGCTGCCTTCCGTGAATTCCAAGGCGCTGGCCGTCAACAGCCGCACGCTCGACATGCTGCAGGACACGGGTGTGTCCGACCGCATCGTGACGCAAGGCTGGTCGGCGAGGGGCGCCATCCTGCACCAGGGGGACAAGGAGATCTTCTCGTTCGATCTGCCGACGACGCTCGGCGCGCCACGGGCCATGACGGTGTTGCCACAGGCGCGCACCGAGGCGCTGCTGACCGACGCCTTGCAGGCGCAGGGCGTGAATGTCGAGCGCGGAGTCAGTCTGAAATCGCTGGCGCAAGACGAGAGGCAAGTGACATCGACACTCGTCCATATGGACGGCCATACGGAAGAGGTGAAAAGCCAGCTGCTGCTCGGCGCCGACGGTGCGCGCAGTACGACGCGCCATGCGCTCGGGCTCGACTTCACCGGAAGCGACCTTCCCGAGCCTTGGAAATTGTGGGATGTGCAGCTGGAGACGCCGCTCGACCCCTGGCACGCCCACATCATGTTCGAACCGGACGGTTTCATCTTCTTGCTGCGATTGCAGGCCGGTCTCTGGCGTGTGATCGGCAATGGCGACGACCCGCTCGCGGCCTTGCGTCGCACGTGCACGTTGGGACCTGTTGCCTGGAAGTCGCAATTCCACATCGCGCACCGCGTGGCATCGAAGGCGGCGCTGGGTCGTGTCGCGCTCGGCGGCGATGCGGCGCATATTCATTCGCCGATCGGTGCGCGTGGCATGAACCTGGGCATCGAGGATGCGTTCGTCTATGCCGACTGCGCCGCCGATGCGCTGGCTGGCGATATGGCGCGATTGCACGACTACGCCGTGCTTCGGCACGCCGTGCACAAGGCGGTGGTGCGGCGAATCGGCGCGATTACCCGCCTGGTGCATGGGCGGCCGACGTGGCTGCGCCGGGTGCGGGATGAAGTGGTGCCGCTGGCCGCCCACCTGACGCTGGCACGACAGCTGATGCTGCGCACGGTGGGCGGCCTCGACCATCCCCTGAAGACCCGTCCCTAGGCCATCCCAAGAGATCCATGCCGCGATTGACCCGTCGCAGTCCAGGGTCTTGTCACCATTCCCCCTAAAGTCGGGCTGCCCTTGGCCGATAACGGAGAACGCGCGCAATCCGTTCGCAGCAAGTCGACGGCGGCTCGGCATGTGTGCGGACACGGCCCGCCGGCTTCCGAGGTGATGGACGAGGCGCCGGTGGCTGACGGTCGGCTGCACGCAGTCCTATGGGATGTCTATCTGTATGAACGCTCACAAGCATCAATCAAAAGGCAATCGCGTGGACTGGAGCGACCCGCGCCTGGAAGCCCTGCTGCGTAAAACCGAAGCCTGGAAGCTCGACAATCGCGGCACCTATGCACCCAAGGAAGTACAAATCCACATGGGCTGGGGCGCGACCTCGGCACGTCCGGCCGTGTTGGTGTGGGAGCGTGACCAGGTGATGATGATCGAGACGCGCTTTCCGATGGAGCTGGGCGAACACGTGCGTGTCGACGATGCGCAGGACTCAAGCATACGCAGCGTGTGGGGCATCGTGGCCGAAGGCCGCGAAGGCTTTCGCGCCGAAGACCGTGCCAACGGCGTGCACCTGCACTGGCTGCATCTGCGGTAGGGTTTTCCGCCCTCTCCCCTGTAGGCGACCCGAAGGTGGTCCCGGTGGGAGAGAGGGCGGGGTGAGGGGCCCATCTTGCGCGAGAGCTTGGTTCAAGACGGATGTTTTGAAACGCTTCGCGTGCCCCCGAACCCTACCTCCATCCGCGCCGCCCCGGCAGCAGCCCGTACGCCCTGGGGGCCGAAACAGAACGCGCAGGCGCTACGATGTAGGTGACGCCACTTCAGGAGAACAGCGTGCGCTACTGGCTCTTCATGGTGGCCGCCATCGTGACCGAAGTGATCGGCACGGTGGCGATGAAGTACGGCACGCACCAAGGCTCGCGTGCTGCAGGACTGGCGGTGATGTACGTGATGCTGGTGCTCTCCTACACCTCGTTGGCGATGGCCGTGAAGCGCATCCCGCTGGCGGTGGCCTATGGCATGTGGGAGAGCCTGGGCCTGGTGTTGATCACGCTATGCAGCGCGTGGTTGTTCGCCGAAGACCTCAAGCCGGTGAAGCTGGTCGCCATCGCGCTGATCATTGGTGGCATCGTGTTGCTCGAACGCGGCACCGAGGAGGCGCCGGCATCGGCGCGGACGGGGGACGATCATGCTGCCTGAGTTCGAACCCATTCATCTGCTCTATCTCGCCATTGCCATCGTGCTTGAAATCGCCGCGAACGTGCTGATGAAGTTCTCGCATGGCTTCACCTACAAACGCCCCGCCATCGCCGCGATCGTGAGTGCGCTGGCGGCCTTCACGGCGCTGAGCTTTGCGGTCAGGGGCATCCAGCTATCAGTGGCCTACGGCGTATGGGGTGGCGTGGGCCTGATCGCGACGGCGGTGATTGGAATTACCATGTTCAACGAGCACCTGCGCCGTTCTGGCTGGTTAGGGCTCGCGTTGATTACGGTGGGTGTGGGATTGATGAAGTTTGCCTAAGAACCCTGCCCCGACCTATGGCAGGGGTGTGCAAGTCGCGGCGACGCTAGGATGAAAGGTTAGAGTGGGCGCCAACGCTGGCGTTTGCGTGCAGTGGTGTATCCGGGGAGTTGGCATGGTTTTGACGACACGCAGCTCGCGCCTTATCGGCGCGTTGGTGATGAGTACGCTATCGGCAGGTGTCGCCGCGCAGGGCAAGACCCTGACGGCTGACGACTACGCCAGGGCGGAGCGCTTCGTGGGCTACAACACCACGCCGCTGGTCGACCACGCGGTGCAAAGCGTGACCTGGCTGGACAACGACCACTTCTGGTATCGCGACCACGATGCCAGCGGCGATCACTACCTGCGATTCGACATCGCCACCGGCAAGGCCGAGCCGGCCTTCAATCAGGCGCGTCTCGCGACGGCGTTGGGCAAGCTGCTCAGCAAGCCCGTGGATGCAAACAAGCTTGGCCTCACCAACTTCGTCGTGATGGCTGATGGTCGACTCGACGTCAACCTGCGTGGCAAGCATTACCTGTGCGATCTCAAGGAAGCCGCTGTCTGCACCGCCGGCAAGGACGAGGAAGGCAGTGGGGTCGGCAACGAGCCCGGTGTGCTCTCTCCGGACAAGCGCAGCGAGGCCTTCGTGCGCGACTGGAACCTGTGGGTACGCGACGTGGCCACCGGCAAGGAAACCGAGCTCACCCTCGATGGCGTGGAGAATTTCGGCTACGCCACCGACAACGCCGGTTGGAAGCACACCAACAAAGCCATCCTGGTGTGGTCGCCCGACTCCAAGCAGATCGCCACCTTCCAGCAGGACCAGCGCAAGACCGGCGACATGGTGCTGGTCGGCACCAATGTCGGCCACCCCAAGGTGGAGAAGTGGAAGTACCCGCTGGTGGGCGACAAGGACGTGACCATGATCGAGCGCGTCATCGTCGATGTGGACAGCCATAAGGTACTGCGCCTGAAGATGCCGGCGGATCAACACCGGTCCACCCTGTGCGATGACGTGAGCTGTGGCCGCGATGGTGGCTGGGATGATGTGCAGTGGGCACCGGATGCCCGCACGCTGGCCTTCGTATCCTCGTCGCGCGATCACAAGCAGGCCTGGTTCCGCGTCGCCGACGCGAAGACCGGCGAAGTACGCACGGTATTCGACGAGACCGTTCCCACCTATTACGAAAGCGGCGACGGCAAGGTCAATTGGCACTATCTGCCGGAAAGCAACGAAGTCGTCTGGTTCAGCGAGCGCACCAACTGGGGCAACCTCTACCTCTACGACCTGGGCACCGGCAAGCTCAAGCACGCCATCACCACCGGGGAGGGCAACGTCACCGAAGTGCTGAAGCTCGATGCCAAGACGCGCACGCTGTGGTTCCGCGGCGTGGGTCGCCAGCAAGGTGTCGATCCGTACTACCAGCAGTTCTACAAGGTGAGCCTGGACGGCGGTGAGCCGACGCTGCTGGCGCCCGAGCCGGCCGACCACGCGATCACACTGTCACCCGACGGCCGCTTGTTCGCCGACGCCTATTCAACGCCGACCACGCCGTCGATCACCGTGCTGCGCAGCGCGGATGATGGCCATGTGCTCAATACCATCGCCAAGGCCGATATCACGCGCCTACGCGCTACCGGCTGGCTGCCGCCGGAGCCGTTCACGGTGAAGGCACGTGACGGCAAGACCAGCCTGTACGGCCTGATGTTCAAGCCGACGCATTTCGATCCGAAGAAGAAGTATCCGATCGTCGACTACATCTATCCCGGCCCGCAGACGGGCTCGGTGGGCACGCGCAGTTTCAATCCGGCCCGTGTCGATCATCAGGCGCTGGCCGAGCTTGGCTTCATTGTCGTCGCCATTGACGGCATGGGCACGCCAGGCCGTTCCAAGTCCTTCCATGACGCCTACTTCGGCAACATCGGCGACAACACCTTGCCCGACCAGGTAGCTGGCTTGAAGGAGTTGGGCAAGCAGTATGCGTGGATCGATCTGGATCGCGTCGGCGTATGGGGCCATTCGGGCGGCGGCAACGCCACCGCGGACGCCATGTTCAATTACCCGGATTTCTTCAAGGTCGGCATTGCCGAGAGCGGCAACCACGATAACCGCAACTACGAAGACGACTGGGCCGAGAAGTGGCAGGGCCTGCTGGTCACCGACAAGGACGGCAAGAGCAACTACGACGATCAGGCCAACCAGAGCCACGCAGCCAACCTCAAGGGTCATCTGCTGCTGGCGCACGGCACCATGGACGACAACGTGCCGCCGTACGAAACCCTGCTGGTGGTTGATGCGCTGATCAAGGCCAACAAGGACTTCGACCTGCTGATGATTCCCAACGCGCATCATGCTTACGGTGCCGCCGCCAACTACATGATGCGCAAGCGTTGGGACTACTTCGTGCGTAACCTCGCCGGAGATACGCCACCGAAGGAATACAGCATGAAGCCGCCGAAGGATTAGCGCGCATCTTCTCTTCCTCTCCCCTCCTGGGGAGAGGACCGAGGTGAGGGGCGGGTGCTCGCGGGATCGCTTCAATAGAAGCGGCTTTTGATTGAAGCCTTGTCGCAAGATTGCCCCCTCACCCCAACCCTCTCCCCACAGGGGAGAGGGAGTTAGGCGCACTTCACCCACCCCTCGTCGCCACCACCGGCGGCACCGCCGCCGCACGCAGCGCCGGCCCAAGCACGGCCAGCTGCCCCAACAGCCACAGCGCGATGGCACCCGTTGGCAGGTAGAACCACGGCAGTCGCCGCAACGCGTAGTGCTCCATCAAAACGAGATTGAGCGCAAAGGCGAGCACCACGCCGAGCAGGATGCCGCCGCTGACGATCAGGAAATTCTCCAGCTGGAAATAGTGCAGGATGTCGTCACGCGTGGCGCCCACCGCGCGGCGGATGCCGATCGCTTGCCGCCGCTGTTGCACCCAGAAACTGGCCAAGCCTGCGATGCCAGCGGCGGTCACCAGCAACAGGCCACCGGCAGCGGCCAGCAACAGGCCGATCATGCTGCGATCACGCGAAAAGTAATCCGCGCGCAGTTGCTCGAACGTCTGTCCATGGCGCAGTACACGGTTGCTGTTGAGGCGGATGAGCGCCTCGGCCGCCTGCTTCAGCACACGTCCGCGTTCGGACGGTGCGGTACGCAGCACGTAGATCACTTCGCCGGTGTCGGGCAGCAAGGGCAGCAGCGTGCTGTATTCGTTGCCGGCGCTTTCGCCCAGGGTCGGACGCAGCAGATGGTCGACCACGCCCACGATGCGCACCGGACCGTCGCCCGGATAGATCAGTCTGCCCAGCGGATCCTGCCCGGGAAACAGCCGTTCGGCCAGTGCACGCGTGATGATGGTGGCAGCGACGTGATTGATGCCCGACCAGTCGTGCGCGCTGTCGATCGGGATGTACTCGTCGGGCAGGAAGTCGCGCCCGGCGACCAGACGCAGACCGAGCGTCTGCCGTTCGCCCGGCGTGCCGTTGAACGCCGTCGCCGTGACGGCGGCGTTGCCACCGGGCTCGGTGGCGATGCCGTTGCTCCAGTTGTTGCTGTTGAGCGGCAGCGCGTCGACGGCGACGGCCCCAGTCACGCCAGCAATCTGACGTAGCGCGGCGAGGTCGCTCGTGTGCCGAACCAGCGGGTCGTCGTGTTCGTCCACGCTGATGCTTTCGAGCATCACCAGTTCGTCTTCGGCGACACCGCTGGGCTGGCGCATCTGGGTGGTGCGGTGGCCGATCATTGACGCGACATTGCAGACGATCGCGCAGGTAAAGCCGACCTGGAGGATCAGCAGCAACACGGTGAGCTTGTGCCGGGTCAGGCTGGCGAGCATGGGTGAGCGACGCATGGTGAGCCTCACTGTGTCTTCAGTTGCAAGGCGGGCGTGATGCGGCAGGCGCGCCAGGCCGGCAGCAGGCCGGCCAGCACGCTGGCGATCACCGCGAGCACGAAGGTGCCCATCAACATGCTCAGATCCAGGTGCGCGAGCTGCGCGTAACCATCGGGTCGCTGGCGCACGCTCCATAGGCCGGCACAGGCCAGGGCCAGGCCGAGCACGCCGCCGGCCAGGCCGATCACGGATGCCTCCACCCCGAGTTGCAGGAAGATGTCGCGCCGGCGCGCGCCCAGCGCGCGCCGTACACTGATTTCACCGGCACGGCGCAGGAAGCGGGCGAGCAGCAGTCCCACCACGTTGAGCATGCACACCGCCAGGAAGGCCAGTGACAACGACAGCTGCAGGCGCAGGTCGTCGGGGATCACATGCTGGTTGGCGAGCCAACCCATCAGGTCGTAAAGCCCGGGCTGCACCGGCCGCGGGAAGCGTCCATGCGTCTGCTGCTCGCGCCAGTAGTCGGCGAGGAAGGCCCGGTAGCCGCGCGCCTTGGCCGGGCTGTCGAGCTGGACCCAGAACTGCAGCCAGCTGCAGTGATCGCTGCTGCGTCCGTCGCCGGCATTGCCCCAGCACGAGAGACGGCCATTGAAGTCCAGGCCCAGATCCATCGCCGTGTGCAGCGGCAGGAAGAATTCATCGCTGCGCCCGAACGCGCGGCTATCGAGCTGCGCGTAGAACATCGGCCGCGGATGCCAGTCATCGACCACGCCGATCACGCGAAAGTCCGTGTTCTTCAAGCGCACCGTGTGGCCCATCCCTGATGCGCCGTCGAACAGTTTGCGATTGAGGCTGCTGTTGAGCACCACCACGCGTGCGCGTTGCTCATCGTCCTGCGCACTCCAGCCGTTGCCGGCGCTGAACGGCACGGCAAACATGCTGAAGAAATCGGACGTGACGTAGTGCCCTGTTTCATACACCGGCGACTCTCCCGCGCGGGTCGAGCGCACCGGCGCGGAGCCGCCCGTCATCGCGGCCTGGCGGTCCGCTCTGGCCGCGCGCAACAGCGCCTGTGCATCGGGCCAGGTGAGGTTGCTGTCGGGCTGGGACGCATCGTTACGTGCGGTGGCCAGCGGGCGGGCGTCGATGGCCGGGACATACAGCGTCGCGCTGCGCCCGGGCAAGGGATCGCCGGACATCGCGTGGAAGACGGTGATCATGGTCATGCTGGCGCCAATGCCCAGGCCGATCACCAGGATCATCAGCGCGGTCTGGCCCTTGCTCAGGCGCAGACTGCGCAACGCCATCGAGACGTAGTAGTTGAACATCGCGTTGCCTCCGTAGGGCGCAAGCTCACTGGCGATGCGTCGCCGAGGGAGTGCGCGACAAAACCGCCAGAAAATGAAGCGCAGTTCGCCTACCGCTCCCCACATGGGGGAGCGGTAAGGTGCGGGTGTTCGTTGTCGACGCTTCGGGATAGCGTCTGTCGTTATGGCGACCGCGAACGACCTGGCTCACTGCTCGTCATCCCAGCGGCTTCCAACAGCCGAAGGGCTGGTCAAGCTGGGATCCAGTGCCTCAGCGCTTCGATGACTTTAAGTCGCTGGATCCCAGCTTGCGCTGGGATGACGGGCTCGGCACAAGGTCAGTGTTCAGCTTCAGTGAGCACTGGCCGGCTGCGCCGCACCCTTGGCGATGGCCTCGGCCATCAGGCTTTGCATATCGCGGTCGGCCTTGGCAAAGACCTCACGCTGCTGCTTCTCCAGCGCCTGCTGCTGGCGTTCGAGATCGGCTTGCTGGCGCTCGATGTCCGCTTGCTGCTGCGCGAAGGCTTGTTCGTCGCGCGGCTCTCGCTGCCTGTCGGCAAGCGCCTTGATCTGACTATCGAGAGCACGCGTTTGCGCATCGAGCTGGCGCAGCGCCGTCGCCGGCGCCGAAGACTGCGCCTCCAGCGCGGCACGCTGGGCCTCCAGCACACTACGTTGTGATTCGAGCTGGGCCTCGCGGGCGGCGAGCGCTCCCATGCGTGAGGCCATGGCACCTTGCTGGCCCGACAGGCGCCCTTGGGCACCGGCGAGGCGGCCCTGCTCACTGGCCAGGCGCCCCTGCATCCGGGCCATCTCCTTCATCGGTGCATAGACGTTCTGCGCGCGACGGATATAGGTGTCGTCGCGAATCACATAAGCCTGCTGATCACGACGTATCCACAACATGGATTCGTTGGCCTTGCGCTCGCGCTTGGCTGATTCGATATCCCCGCTCGTACCGTTGACCATGATGCTGTCGGCATCACGATCAAACAGCGCGAAGCCGTTCCTGGAGCCGTTGTCGATATCGATATCGACGTGACTGGCGTGCAGGCCGTTCGTATCCGCGGGCAGCGTGGGTGGAGTAGGCGGCGTCGGCGGTGTTCTTGGGATGGGCGGCGTCGGCGGCGCGGGTGGCGTCGGCGGAACCGGCGGCACGCTGCTTGTATGCGCATGCAGGTGCGTCTCCGTCACGGTGGCGCTGGTCGCCTTCGGTGCGACGCTCACCGCCCTGGCAGGCACGGCCTGGGTCACTGCCGTGGCCTGCTGTGTCGGTTGGGCCGCGCTGGCGGCCGCTGCCGGTGCAGCGCTGGTGGCCTCGGAAGCCGCCCGGGTTACGCGATACGGCAGCACGCCCGCAGCAGCAACCAGGGCGATCAGTAGCCAGCCACGTGCGCCTGAGGTGGTGTCCTGGGCACTCTGTTGCAACATGGTCAAGCGCCTCTTCAGATTGTTGAAGGTGGGGGAGGCACCGGCCAGGCCGGCATGCAGCGGATGAGCGACGCCGAGCCGCAACAACAGGCGGCCATAGTCCTGCGGGGCGGCATCATGATGTTGCACCACCTGGGCATCGCATGCGGCTTCGCGATGGAGCGCGTACTCGCGCATGCCCCACGTCACCAGGGGGTGGAAGAAGAACAACCGTTGCGCTACCGCCGGCACCCAGCCCATCCACAGATCGCCACGGCGCAGGTGCGCCAGTTCGTGCGCGAGCGCCAGCGCGGATTCCTCCGCGGAAAGACTCTGATGCGTGGGCAGCAGCACGGTGGTGCGCCACAGTCCGGTGACCTGCGGCGAGCCGATGGCAGGCGACACGCGCAGCGAGGGGCATCGACGCAAGCCCATGGCCTTGGCCTGTCTCGCACACGCGGCCCGCAAGGCCGGATCGTTCAACGGCAGCGAGCTGCGCATCACAGCGCGGGCCTCAAGCCATTGGTGCCAGGCCAGCATCGCCTGCACCAGCACGCCAGCCAGCCACAGCGCGAACAGCGCGAGCTTCCAGCTCGCAGGCGTCGACCCAGCCTCCGCCGCGGTCGCTGCGACGGCCGTGTCAGCAACCTGCATCGACGTGGCATCGGCGACTCGGCCGACGGTCGTGAAGTGATGTTCAAGGGGCGTGCTGAGCGCGGACACGACCGGCGCTTCCGCTACGGTGTTGGGAGCAGGGGACAGCAGGCGTAGTTGCAGCGGCGTCGCTACCACCAGGCCAAGCAGCAATTGCACGCCGAGCAGCCACCACAACAGGCTACGCGTCGAAGCCGGCAGGCGCGGCATGTAGCGGCCAGCAAGCCAGATACCACCGGCGAGCAGGGTTGCCTGCAGGGACGCCCAGGCGAGACGATCGACGACGACTTCGGCGAACGAGGTGAGAGCGCTCATCTCAGGTCTCCTTGCGGCGCGATTGCAGTTGGCTCACCAGCGCTTCCAGCTCGGCGAGTTCCGTATCGCTGACCTCGGCGCGTTCGGACATCCACGCCACGAAGGGTGATACGGAACCGCTGAGCGTCTTTTCGACAAACTGGCCGACTGCCGATCGCATGACTTCGCCCGGACCCGTGGACGGGCTGTAGCGATACACGCCATCCACCTGGCGGCGGCGCAGGAACGACTTGCTGCGCAGGCGATCCATCATGGTCAGCACGGTGGAGCGGGCCAGCCCGCGGGGTTCGCCGAAGCCGGTGACGACTTCAGCGACCGAGGCATGGTTGTGTTCGGCGATGTATTGCAGCAGCGCCAGTTCCTGGTCGCCGATGGATGGTTTGGCCATGTTCGGGAGTCCCTGTGACTACATCTGTAGTCAAGCTAACTCCTGACTACAGGTGTAGTCAATAGGTCGATGGGCAGGGCGAGGGGCTCGAAACGAGCTTGTTGCGTCGCACAAAAAACGGAGTAGAGTTCGCGCCGTCCTCATCCAGCAGCGCGCATCGGAGTGCGCTTATATGAAGGCAATATCTACCTTAAGGCGGATCGAAGGTCAGCTCGTCATCCCAGCGAACGCTGGGATCCAGCGACTTCCGGTCATGGGAGGCCAAAGGCACTGGATCCCAGCGTTCGCTGGGATGACGTATCGGGAGGGTTCTCCAGGTTGCCCGCATCCGCTTATCCAACGCGCAGCGTCCCGCAGCTGACGGGCTAGCGCTCCAAATCGTCCCCCAGCGGTGACTTCCACCAGCGCATCCCACGCGCTGATGGCTGAGCCATGCCGGATGGACGTCCAAATCGGTGCCTGACGCCGAGTTCAATCCAAGGGGAAATCCATGAAGACGCTCGTCAACTGGTTGGCGCATCGGCCGTGGCCGTTCGTCGTCTGCTTGCTCGTCTATGTCGCTGTCATCGGTCCGGAACTGATCTCCGCCGCCAATACGCCCGGCGTACTGGTGGGTCTCGGTCTCCTGGCCCTACTCGCGGCGTGGGGCTATGTCGTCCTGCGTCGTGCTCTATCTCACAAGGAATGATCAAGCCATGAAACACTTAGTGACCGTGTTGTTATCGCTTTCGCTGTTGTTGCTCGCCGCCTGCTCCAAAGTGCCGGCGGGCAACGTGGGCGTGAAATTCCAGATGTACGGCGACGACAAGGGCTCGTTGCAGGAATTACCGCCGGGTCGTTACTGGGTCGGTTGGGGCTATGAGATGTACACCTTCCCCACGTTCACCCAGACCTACACCTTTACCCGTTCCGCTTCGGAGGGTCGCCCCGTCGATGAATCGATCAGCTTCCAGACGTCGCAGGGACTCACCGTAAACGCCGATGTGGGCATTACGTATCACGTCGATCCGTCCAAAGTTACGCTGATTTTCCAGAAGTACCGCAAGGGCATCGACGAGATTACCGATGTCTATCTGCGCAACATGATCCGGGATGCGCTGGTGAAGGACGCCTCCAGTCTCGACATCGAATCGGTCTACGGCAAGGGCAAGGCAAGCCTTATCGAAGCCGTGCAGAAAGACGTCGCCGACGAAGTGGGTTCAGTCGGCATCGTGGTGGAGAAGATCTATTGGATCGGCGAACTGCGCCTGCCGGAGAACGTTGTGCAATCGATCAACGCCAAGATCCAGGCCACGCAAATGGCCGAACAGCGTCAGAACGAGGTGGCTCAGGCGCAGGCCGAGGCACAAAAAGTGGAGGCCGAAGCGCAGGGCAGTGCGCAGGCAAAGCTGACCATCGCGGAGGCGGAAGCCAAGGCCATTTCTCTCAAAGGTGAAGCGCTACGCCAGAACCCGAATGTGGTGCAAATGTCGGCCATTGAGAAATGGGATGGCCACCTTCCTACCTATAACGGCGGTGGTGCCTTGCCCTTCGTGAATCTGAGCAGCCAGGTGCCGAGCAAGTAAGCAAGGTTGATTCCCGCACTCGACGCCAGGAGCGGGCGTCGAGTGCGGTGTAGTGCCGCAATCACAGGGTGATTTCTCCGCGCTTGATTCAAGTCAACCCACCATAGGTGCAGATGCCTGCCAATGCGTCGGACTAACGCACAAAGGAGGGTGCGCCGTGACTTATATGGCGTGGCAAGACGATCTCAACACCGGCATCAAGGTGATCGACAACCAACATCGACGCATCGTGGAGATGATCAATCATCTGCATGAGGCCATGGAGCATCGCGAGCGTGAGGAAGTCAGCGACATTCTCGATGAGCTGGTCGACTACACGCTGTCCCATTTCACCTTCGAAGAATCTCTCATGGAGGATGCGGGTTACGAGTTTTGCCGGGCGCACAAGCGCGTCCATGAAGTCTTCATCAAGCGTGTATCGGAATATCGCCTGCGTTTTCGCACGGGTGAGGATATTTCCAAGGAGCTCTTGCATACGCTGTCGCACTGGCTTTTCAACCACATTCGCAATGACGACAAGGCCATCGTCGATTCCGTCCGGCGGCATAGGAACGATGTTGGCGAAGATCCCCGCGCGGGCGGTTGGCTGTCAGTCGCGCTAAGGCGATTCTTTGGCGGCTCGCGCGACTGATCCCTCGCGCTGGGACATGTATGCGACGAAGAACGCTATCGAGCCGTTGGGCGCGTCACTTCGCTTGGGTCCATGGGCGCACGGTGGCGGCACACGCCACCCACCTGGAAGTGACCGAGGAACGACTTGCTGAGCAGTCAATGCAAAACGATCAGCACGCCGGAGCGGACCTGCCCTCAGGCTTCGGCAAAACCCATCCTCCGCACATGCCATCGCGAAAATCGAGGCTAGGCCCTCGTGCCCGAAGGCGAAGCGTTCGCTTGATCAGAGCATCCCTAAATCCGAATCATCCTGCGCGGATAACTGAATATCGCGCGAGACGTCACGGAAGAGTGCTTCGTTTTGAGATTCGTCTAGGCCACTTTTGAGAACTATCTGAAGCATTAATGGAGCTGGGACCAGAACAATGGTCGGCGCCGCAGCTTGTGTCGGCGCTCTTCATTTCGATATTTCAGGGAGTTACTCGTGAAAAAGACTTTGATTTCTGCCGCCTTTGCGGCGGCTGCGGCGTTCGTCGTTATGGCTCCGGCGGCTTACGCTGCCGATGGCACGATCAACTTTAATGGCGCAATCACCGGCACGACCTGCACGATCTCCAGCGGCACGGGCGGCATCCAGGATGTCACGCTGCCGACGGTATCGGCATCGACGCTGACCGGCGCCGTCGGCAAGGTCAATGGCCTTACCGCGTTCCAGATCAAGCTGACGGCTTGCTCGCCGGCTACCGGCAACGTCCACGCCCATTGGGAAGCCACCAACATCAATCCGAGCACCGGCAACGTCAGGCTTGCCGCTGGCTCTACCGCGACCGGCGTGGAAATCCAGCTGGTGAACGGCGTCAACATGGACCCGATCAATGCAGCGAATGGCGACGACGCGCAGAACTCAGGCTCGTTTGCCATCCAGTCCGACGGCACGGCCTTGCTGCCTTACGCAGCACAGTACTACGCCACCGCGGCTACGGTTGGCGAAGGCCCGCTTACCGCCCAGGTGATGTACGACCTCAGCTACAACTGATGTTTTTGCAGTAGCGATGTACCGCGTAGCGAGCTTCGGCTCGCTACGTTTTGACCTGTCGGTCCCCTATTTTCGATGTCCCCTCATGAAACAAGCCATCAAGACTTTGCTGACCGCCGCCGTGCTCACGTTGGGGCTGGCCAGTGGGTTACCCGCGCAGGCTTCCGTGACTATTGCCGCCACGCGGATCATCTATGGCGCGAAGGAGACCGAGGTCACCGTCAAGCTGACCAATGCGGGCACGATCCCGGCGTTGACCCAGGTCTGGCTGGACAAGGGGGACCCGAAGGCTGCGCCCGCCACCATCGATGTGCCGTTTACGATTGCGCCGCCGATTGCGCGCATTGATCCGGGCAAGGGACAGACCTTGCGCATTCTCTACACCGGCGAACCGTTGCCGCAGGATCGGGAATCCGTGTTCTGGCTCAATGTGCTGGATGTGCCGCCCAAGCCGCCGACCGACGAAGCCGACATCAATCGGCTGCAGATGGCGTTCCGCACTCGCATCAAGCTGTTTTTCCGGCCTCAGGGCCTGAAGGGCCGCGTGGAGGATGCTCCGGCACAGCTCAGCTGGCGCATCGTTCCGTCTGGCAACCATGCGGCGCTGGAAGCCCACAACCCTACGCCTTACCACGTCTCCTTCCGTGCGCTGGAACTGGTGGGTGGCGGCAAGACGGCCGAATTCCAAGAGGGTGGCATGGTCGGTCCGGGCGAAACCCGCAGCTTCCCGCTGACCGGTGACGTGTACCAGGGCGCGGATGCCAAGGTGCGTTACCACGTCATCAACGACTACGGCGGTTCCACCGACGGAGACGCCGTCCTGGGGGCGCCGCAAGCGAAGTAATGCTTATCCGCCGGCCTCTGGTCCGGCAGGTCGTTCGTCACCCGATCTTCCCACTGAATGCTGCGCCACGCGGCAGGGGAGTGGTTTGCCCGAAGTATGGAGCCTGTTGTCATGCAGCGACGTCAATCTCGACCTCACCTGTCGTCCCCGTTGCGCCCGATCAGCGTCGCAGTATTGATTGCTTTTGCCGGCTCGCGCGCATGGGGTGCCGAGGCCGCTGCCGCCATCGCCGGTCCGGCAACCGAAATCCAGTTCGAGGATGCTTACGTGCGGCAGCCGAATGGCGCGCGCGTCGATATCAGTCGTTTCAGCAAGGGCAATGTGGCGCTGCCCGGCGACTACCAGGCCGATCTGTACGTCAACCAGGTATGGGTCGGCCGTACGCAGATACGCTTGCGTCAGTTGAGTGCGGACAGCAACGATGTGCAGGCGTGCTTCGATGCCCCGTTGCTGGAGCGCATCGGCGTGGACCTGAGCAAATTGACGCCCGAAGCCGGCGCTCGTCTGGCCGCGGGCGGAGCCTGCCTGACGCTGCCCTCCCTGGTCACCGACGCCACCGCCAGCTTCGACAACGGCGAGCAGCGGCTCGACCTGAGCGTGCCGCAGGTCGCCCTGGTGCGCAGTGCGCGCGGCTATGTCGATCCACGCTACTGGGATGACGGCGTGACCGCCGGCACGCTGCAATACAACGCCAGCACGTACCACACCGAAACGAGCGGCGAGAGTTTCAACCAAAGCTATGTGGGCCTGAACGCCGGCATCAACGTGGGGTCGTGGCGCTTGCGCCATATGGGCAGCCTGACGGATTCCACATTTAGCGGCACGCATTATCAGAGCGTACAGACCAACCTGCAGCGCGCGATCGTGCCCTGGAAGAGCCAGCTGACCGTAGGCGACGGCTTTACCGACGGCAGCGTATTCGACAGCGTGGGCTTTCGCGGCGTGCAGCTGGCCAGCGACGACCGCATGTATCCGCAGTCGCAGCGTGGCTACGCGCCGACCATTCGCGGCATCGCCAACAGCAATGCGCGCGTGCAGGTCCGCCAGAATGGCAACATCATTTATGAAACGACGGTGGCGCCGGGCTCCTTCGAGATCGACGATCTCTACCCCACCGGCTACGGCGGCGATCTGCAAGTCATCGTTACCGAAGCCGACGGCAGCGTGCATACCTTCAGCACGCCATATGCGGCCACGGTCAATGCGTTGCGTCCCGGCATTACACGCTTCAGCGTGATGGCCGGCGAATACCGCAACCCCGGCATACACAGCAAGCCGAAGATGATTCAGGTCACCTTCCAGCATGGCTTCAACAACCTGCTGACTGGCTACGGCGGCTTTCAGGTGGCGCAGGGTTATGCGGCGGCCCAGGTCGGCGTCGGCCTCACCACCGGGCTCGGTGCCTTTGGCCTGGATTTCACCAAGGCCACCGCCGATGTGGGCACCAACCAGCCTCGTCACAATGGCGAAAGTCTGCGCCTGAGCTATAGCAAGGTGCTTGCACCTACCCGCACCAATCTGGCGGTGGCGGCGTACCGCTACTCCAGTCGCGGTTATCTCGGCCTGGCCGACTTCATGACGCTGCGCGACCCCGGACAGGGTGGGCTGGGCTATCTGACCAATGGCGTCCCGCGCGGGCGCTTGCAGTTGACGCTCAGTCAGCCGCTGCCCTCCGGCCTGGGTTCGTTCTACGTGTCCGGCTCCACCCAGAGCTACTGGGGCCGCGAGAACACCAATACCCAGGCACAGGCCGGTTATACCAACAACTACAAGCGGCTGAACTACAGCCTGGAATTCTCGCGCCAGCAACTCACCACGCTGAGCTACAGCAACAATGCCTATGTGCCGGTGAATCCGGCGATCAACATCGCCACCGCACCGATCAACTACATCAACAAGTGGGACAACCGGGTGATGCTCACCCTCAGCTTCCCATTGGGCCGGTCCCCGCGCGCACCTACCGCGATGACCAGCGTGCAGGGCGGCGGCAGCGGTCCCACCACGGTGCAGCAAAGCGTCAATGGCACGCTGGGCGTGGATAGCGCCTTCGGTTATGGCCTGAATGCGGGTTACAGCGGCAGCAGCGATACAACGCGCAGCGCCACCACGGCAGGCGCCAACGCTTCCTATCGGTCGCCGCTCACCACCCTCACCGCGACCCTGAGCCACAGCAGCAACTACAACCAGCAAAGCTTCGGCGTGAGTGGCGGCGTCGTGGTCTACGGCGGCGGCGTGGCGTTTACGCCGACCATGGGCGACACCATTGCTGTGGTAGAGGCCAAGGACGCGGCCGGTGCGCGCGTGGTCAGCGGCAGCGGCTTGCGCGTCGATCCCTGGGGCCACGCCATCGTGTCCAGCTTGACTCCGTTCGCCAGCAACCAGATCGAGATCGATCCCAAGGGTCTGCCGCTCAATGTGGCCATAAAGAGTTCCGAGCAGTCGGTGGCGCCGACCGCCGGCGCGGTGGTGCGGCTTGCCTTTGAAACCGAGGACAAGGGCCGCGCAGCGATCCTGCACATCAAGACCACCGACGGCAAGCCAGCGCCGTTCGGTGCAGAGGTAACGGACGAGCAAGGGCAGAGCATCGGTACGGTGGGTCAGGCCGGCCGGGTCATTGCATCGGGTTTCAAGACGGAAACCGGCAGTCTGCGCGTCAGTTGGGGCGAGGGCGCCAGCGAGCGCTGCGTGGTGGCCTACCGTCTGCCCAAGGCGGACCCGCGGTCGGACGCGTTCGGCACCGTGGTGGATACGGTATGCCAGTAGACGCCGGCAACGGAACAGATAGTCGATGCGGTGGCGTGCCATCGCCGAACACGGGTGGAAAATGACAATGTCGAAATGGATAGGATTCTTGCTTCTGTTGCTGGCCGCCATCGGCCTGCCGGTGACCGCCCAGGCGGCGTGTACCTTGACCGGTACCACGCTGCCCCTCGTACTCTCATTCACCCCCTGGTCGCCGGCGAATTTCGATCCCGCGGTCGCGAACGGTACCGTCGTTGCTTCGCAAGTGCTCAACTTTTCAGCCGTGAGCGGCTCGGGTGGAACCATAACCTGCCCTGGCGGGGTGGGTATTCAAACGCGTGCCGGAACAACCGGGGCGCGGGAGGCGACTTACCAAACCTATCCGACCGGTGTTGCTGGCGTGGGGATTCGCTTTACCACGCAGGGAGGCACCGGCGCGGGTTATGGCGTTTGGCCGACGTCGGCGAATCTGGGCACGGGCACCACTACGACCATTTCGACCAATGGTTCCGTGCTGGTGGAGTTCGTCAAGGTCGGGCCTATCACCGCGGGTGGCACGATCGTTGGAGAACTGGGCGCCTCCTACCTGCAGAACGGGGCCACCAAGCTCTCATCCTACGTGGTGAATGGTGGCATCACGATCAAGCCCACGGTTCCCACATGCACCGTGCAGTCACCTGCCACTATTTCAGTTCCCATGGGACCTGCCGCCGCGAGCGCGTTCGCAGGCGTTGGTACCACGTCGCCCTCGGCCGGCGTGCCGTTCAATATCCAGCTTCAGTGTTCCGGCGGCAGCAGCGGAGCGGTCACGAGGATGTATATGACGCTGACTGATCAAACCAACCCGGGCAATGTGTCGAACGTGCTGTCGCTGTCCGGGGGTTCCACCGCAGCCGGGGTAGGCATCCAAGTGCGGAATGGCGACACGATTGTCGGTTATGGCCCGGATTCCAGGGCGGCCGGCAACACGAATCAGTGGTTTGTCACCCAAACGGGCAACGCAACGGTCAATATCCCGCTGACAGCGCGTTACGTGCAAACCGGAGGCGTCGTGAAGCCCGGTAGTGTCGATGCTTATGCGACGTTTACGATGAGTTACCAGTAAGCGGACGTTGCCATGCTTGCGATATGCCGCCGGTGATCAAAGAGCCCGTCTTATGCGACGGGCTTTTCTGTTTTCCGAGGTGTCGAGGGCATTTCGACGCCGTGGTTTTCGATCAGAACGCCATATCGAATGCCACTTCCCCTTGCACGCCAACCTGGTAGGCCGAGACGCGGCGTTCGAAGAAGTTGGTCACTTCCTGCACGTCCTGAAGATCCATGAAGTCGAACGGGTTCTTGGCGCCGTACTTCTTGGGCAGATCGAGCTGGGTCAGGCGCTGGTCGGCGCAGTATTCGAGGTATTGGCGCATGTCCTTGGCCGACAGGCCGGCCACGCCACCGGAAAGGACGTCCTCGGCGAATTGCGTCTCGCAGGCGATCGCCTCTTCCAGCATCTCTTCGATCTGGCCGCGCATCTCATCGTCGAACAAGTCCGGTTCTTCCGATCGCACGGTACGTACCACGTCAAACGCGAACGCCATATGGCAGCTTTCGTCGCGGAACACCCAGTTGGTGCCCGAGGCCAGCCCGTGCAGCAGGCCACGCGAGCGCAGGAAGTACACATAGGCGAACGCAGCGAAGAAGAACAGGCCCTCGACGCAAGCGGCAAAGCAGATCAGGTTGAGCAGGAACTGGCGGCGGTGCTCGCGCGTCTCCAGTCGATGCAGGTTCTGCACCGAATCGATCCACTTGAAGCAAAACTCGCCCTTCTGGCGGATCGAGGGAATCGTCTCGATCGCATGGAACGCCTTGTTGCGCTCGGTCGGATCGGGAATATAGGTATCGAGCAGGGTGAGATAGAACTGCACATGCAGCGCTTCCTCGTACAGCTGGCGCGACAGGTACATGCGCGCTTCCGGCGCATTGATGTGCTGGTACAGGTTGAGCACCAGGTTGTTCGACACGATGGTGTCACCGGTGGCGAAGAACGCCACCAGGCGATGGATCAGGTGGCGATCCGCCTCCGACATTTTCGACTTGAGGTCGGTGACGTCGAGCGAGAAGTCCACTTCCTCCACCGTCCACGTGTTCTTGATCGCATTGCGATACATCTCGTAGAACTCGGGGTAGCGCATGGGGCGCAGGGTGAGTTCGAAACCGGGATTGAGGATGTGTTGGGGGCGGTCGGGTTGGGTGGACATGGTTGTTCCCTTGGATCATCGACGCGCAGCTGTAGGCTGTCGCCATTCAATTTGTTCGTCATTCCCGCGAAAGCGGGAATCCAGCGATTTCCGTCACACCGCCGCATCGCGTCGGAGAAAGGCACTGGATTCCCGCTTTCGCGGGAATGACGGTCGAATAAAGTTGTGGCAAGCGGCATGCTCGGACGAGGCCGAATCGGAATCGTTCCCGTGCGTGATCGCCAGCCTTGCGTCTATCTTCTTGCCAGCGGACGACATGGCACCCTGTACACAGGCGTCACCTCCAACTTGCCCGCTCGTATCTGGCAGCACCGCAGCTGTGTTACAGAGGGCTTCACCCATCGCTATCACGTCCATCGGCTGGTCTGGTACGAATTGCACGAAACCATGGAGTCGGCTATCCGCCGCGAAAAAGCCATCAAGAAATGGATGCGCGCCTGGAAACTTGACCTCATCGAAACGTGCAATCCCCATTGGCGCGATCTTTACCCTGAAATCTGTTCTTGACCGTCATCCCCGCGAAGGCGGGGATCCAGTGCCTTTCCGCACCTACGAAAGGCACTAGGTTCCCGCCTTCGCGGGAACGACGCTCCGATTACTGACAGGCCTCGCAGTACTCCGGATTTTCAAGCGAACAGAACACCGCCGCTGTCGCCTGCTCCTGATCCACCACCGGTGCCACCTTCGTCGCCGGAGCCGCCGACACCGTCGTCTTGGCGATCTTTGTGGCCGGGCGCGAGCGCAGGTAATACGTGGTCTTGATGCCGGCCTTCCACGCGTACATGTACATCGAGCTGAGCTGGCCGATGTTCGGGTTTTCCATGAACAGGTTCAGCGACTGGCTCTGGTCGATGTACGCGCCACGTGCGGCACCCAGATCGATTAACGCTTTCTGCGGCAGCTCCCACACGGTGCGGTAGATGCTGCGCAGGCGTTCCGGGATCGCCGTGATGCCCTGGATCGAACCTTCGGCCAGCTTGATGGCATCGCGGACTTCGCTGGTCCACAGGCCCAGGGTTTTGAGCTCTTCGACGAGGTAGCGGTTCACCACCAGGAAGTCGCCGGACAACGTCTCGCGCTTGAACAGGTTGCTCACCTGGGGCTCGATGCACTCGTAACAACCCGCAATCGACGCGATGGTGGCGGTGGGCGCAATCGCGATCAGTAGTGAGTTGCGCAAGCCCTTGGCCTTGATTGCCTCACGCAGGGCTTCCCAGCGGGCATTGTCGTGCGGCTGTGCGTTGGTCCAGTAGTCGAACTGCAGTTCGCCGTTGGCCGCGCGGCTCTCGGCAAAGCCGGGGTGTGCGCCTTGCTGCGCTGCCAGCTCATTGGACTGCGACAGCGCGTGGAAGTAGATCTCTTCGGCGATGCGCGTGGACAAGGCCAGGGCTTCGGCCGAGTCGAACGGCAGGCGCAGTTTGAAGAACACGTCCTGCATGCCCATCACGCCAAGACCCACCGGACGCCACTTGCTATTGGCGGTCTTGGCGGTGTCGATCGGATAGAAGTTGAGATCGATCACGCGATCCAGCTGGCGCACCGCGGTGCGAACGGTGGAGGCGAGCTTGTCGAAATCGAACACGCCATCGACCACGTGGCGTGCCAGGTTCACCGAACCCAGGTTGCACACGGCGGTTTCCTCGGCCGAGGTCACTTCCAGGATCTCGGTGCAGAGGTTGGACAGGTGGATGACGTTCTCAGGGCGCGCCGTCTGGTTGCTGGTGGCGTTGCTGCGATCCTTGAAGGTGATCCAGCCGTTGCCGGTCTGGGCCAACGTGCGCAGCATGCGCGCATACAATTCGCGCGCCTTCACCTTCTTTGCGGCGAGTCCGTTGGCCTCGGCTTCGCGGTAAGCGTGCTCGAACGTCTCGCCCCAGCTGTCGACAAAGTGCGGCACGATCTTGGGATCGAACAGCGACCAGTCGCCATCGCTCTCCACGCGGCGCATGAATTCGTCGGGAATCCAGTTGGCGAGGTTGAGGTTGTGCGTGCGGCGCGCTTCGTCACCGGTGTTGTCACGCAGCTCGAGGAATTCCTCGACGTCGGCGTGCCAAGGTTCCAGGTAGACGCAGGCAGCGCCCTTGCGCTTGCCGCCCTGATTCACGGCAGCTACCGAAGCATCCAGCGTCTTCAACCACGGCGTCAGGCCGTTGGAATGACCATTGGTGCCCTTGATCAGCGAACCGCGCGAACGCACGCGCGAATAGGCGAGGCCGATGCCGCCCGCGAATTTGCTGAGCTTGGCCACGTCGCCGTATTTCTCGTAGATCGACTCCAGCGAATCGGACGGCGAGTCGAGCAGGAAGCACGAGCTCAGCTGCTCATGCGCGGTACCGGCATTGAACAGGGTCGGCGAGCTGGCGATGTATTCCAGCGACGACAGCAGGCGATACAGCTCCAGCGTTTCGCCGATCTCATTGCCGCCCAGCGAGCAGGCAATGCGCATGAAGAAGTACTGCGGCGTCTCGATCACCTTGCGCAGCTGCGGGTGACGCAACAGGTAGCGGTCGTACACCGTGCGCAGGCCGAAGTATTCGAAACGACGCGAGGCATGCTGATCGATGGCGTCGTTGAGCTTGCGCGCGTTCGTGGCGACGAAATCGCGCAGGCGCGAATTCAGGATGCCCAGTTCCGCGCCGCGTGCGACCGACTGCGAGAAGCTCTGGATTTCCTGGCCGCTCACCTCCTTGTCGATATAGGCGCTGAGCAGGCGCGCGGCCAGCTGGCCGTACTCGGGTTCTTCGGCGGTGAGTGCGGCGGCGGTGCGGATGGACAGTTCGTCCAGCTCACGCGTGGTGGCGCCGTCGTACAGGCCGCCAATGGTCTTCAGCGCGACGCGCAGCGGATCGACGCCATGCAGGCCTTCGCCGCTGCGAGTGACCGCGCGTACGATCTTGTTGACGTCGACAATCTCCTGGCTGCCGTTGCGCTTGGTGACGCGCATCTGGCCAGGGTTATGCGGTGGGGTCAGGGCAAACGGTGTGTCGCTGCCACCTTGGGCAGGCGCAACAGGCTGGGGTGCTTCGGCCACGATGGCGTCAGCAGGGAAAACGGCGGCGTCCGCGCGGTCGTCATTACGCTCGCGCGAGGTGGTATCGATAGGTTGCATGCGGCATCGCTCCGGGCCTGGTCATCAACCGCCTGCTCCCGCGCGCAGGGCTGAAACAGTGCGACTTCCACGGACGGTCGAGCGACAGGGCATGCTGCCCTGCGCATCGACGCGCCTCCCCGCGGAAGCCGTCACCACTCATCGCAGCGCTCAGGCCACGACGTGCCGGCAGGTCTTCGGACTCGCGGACATGGGTCTTGCGACCCGGCCTACTTGCTCCCGCTTCCCAGCCGCCGAGGGCCAGTGCGATGGGGGCTTTCGTTTCCACTTACCGCTGCGGGGCAGTTCCGGATTTGCACCGGATTCCCTCAAGCCAAACTCAGTCAAAGGTCTGAGAGTGGCACCGACCGGCACAACATATCGGGCTGATTCGGGTCGGTCAACCCAATACATTGTGGATTGGGCAGTGGATAAGCGGGAAAAACCGAGGCCGTGGCGGGGGTTATCGGGCCGGCAGAAAAATTTCCTGGGGGTCTATTCAAAGGCTCTGTGTAGCCACAAGCACCCCCTCCCAGCCTCCCCCTGCGCGCAGGGGGAGGAGCCAGAAGCACGCCCGCGCGTACTCCCTCCCCTCCTTGTCCCAAAAGGGACTCCCTGCGGTCGCAGGGGAGGGTTGGGGAGGGGCTTGTGGCTACGCGGATATTTAGTGAACCAGCTGTGCTGGAGCGCTCGAGCTCAGCTCGGACGGCTGGAGAGGATATCGGCAAACGTTGCGGCGAAATGGTGTACGTCGCCAGGCCAGCGGGCAGAGACGTAGTTTCCATCGCGCACCACGAAGGCCGGCGTGGCATCCGTATCGCTGTCGCGCACGAGGCCGGAGGTCTTGCGCCGATAGTGCGGCGTGTTGCGCGGTACATCGAGGAAGTCTTCAGACTTGGCCAACGCGCGCGTCACTTCCTGCTGCACCGACATATGGCCTGCCGGCTGGCCTGGACCATCGGGATAGGTTCGGTAGTAGCCCGGGTCCCAGAAGCGGGTGATCCGGGTCAAAGACCACGCGGATTTCTCCAGCGCCCAGGTCAGCGCCGTGGTGCGCCTACCGTGCAACACGGAGCACCCGTCCGCACGCTTGCTGCGCGCGGCCAGCACCACGCCGTGGCAGATCGCGGCGACCGGTTTGTCGGCGGCGAAGAACGCGGCAACCACGGCCTGCAAGCGCTCACTTTCCAGGTACACGCGCACGCCGCGTGCGCAGTGGCCACCAGGGAG
>CAVXWA010000012.1:0-299606 GCA_963765335.1 uncultured Gammaproteobacteria bacterium
CAGCGTGGAACTTTTTGCTGTCGTTGTTGCCGTGGAAGACGTTGCCAGCGGCGGGAGGCGAATAATAGGGAGCCCCCCCACCTTTGACAAGCAATTTTTGAAATTATTTTTCACCTTTCGCGTAAGACGTTGTTCTCACGCGAAACTCTGTTCGCGAATGCATCGCGACGACGTTGCGTCGTCGCGATCAACTCATGCAGACGTCAACAACACGCGTGCGAAGTTTCGTTTGCCAACCTGTAAAACAGCCTCAAAACCCGGGGAAAACACGCGTTGCGCATCTTCAACGACTTCTGCATCGATGCGCACGGCACGCTCTTTCAGCTTGCGGTTCGCTTCTGAGTTGCTCGCCGTGAGTCCCGCGGCAGTAAGTAATGCCGGCAGACGCAGGCCTTCCGCAGGCACGGCAATTTCAGTGAGCGGCAACAGACTGGTGTCGCCTTCACCGCGCACGACAGCATGCCAGCCCGCAATCGCCTGCTCTGCGGCCGCCGCATCGTGGAAGCGGGTAGCCAGTTCGCGCGCGAGGCGCAGCTTCGCATCGCGCGGGTTCAGTGCGCCGCTCGCGATCTCTTGCTTCATACGTGCAAGATCGTCCAGCGAGGTCTCGAAGCTGAGCAACTCGAACCAGCGCCACATCAGCTCATCGCCGATCTTCATCGTCTTGGTGACGATGTCGATGGCGGGCTCATTGATACCTATGTAGTTGCCGAGCGACTTGGACATCTTGTTGACGCCGTCCAGGCCTTCCAGCAGCGGCATCGTCAACACAATCTGGGCCGGCTGGCCGTGGTGCTCCTGCAGGGCGCGGCCCATCAGCAGGTTGAACTTCTGGTCGGTGCCGCCCAGCTCGACGTCGCACTTGAGCGCGACGGAGTCATAACCCTGCACCAGGGGATAGAGAAACTCATGGATGGCAATCGGCTGCTGGCCGGCATAGCGCTTGGCGAAGTCATCACGCTCAAGCATCCGTGCCACGGTGTGCTGTGCGGCGAGCTTGATCATGTCGGCCGCCGTCATCTGGCCGAACCATTCGGAATTGAAGCGCAGTTCGGTGCGTTCCTTGTCGAGCACCTTATAGACCTGTTCGGCATAGGTGTCGGCGTTAGCCAGCACGTCTTCGCGTGTAAGCGGCTTGCGCGTGATGTTCTTGCCGGTGGGGTCACCGATCATGCCGGTGAAGTCGCCAATCAGGAAAATCACCTGATGCCCCAGATCCTGGAACTGGCGCATCTTGTTGAGCAGCACGGTGTGACCCAGGTGCAGATCCGGCGCGGTCGGATCAAAGCCTGCCTTGATGCGCAGCGGGCGCCCGAGCTTCAAGCGCTCGACCAGCTCTTCCTGCTTGATGATTTCGTCGGCGCCGCGCGCGATGGTGGCTAGCGCCTGCTCAAGCTCGTTCATGTATTCCTCGATCCACTCGTTGTCTGGACAGCTGCGAGAGCATAGCTGCCCCCTCTGTGCCGTTAATTGTGCGTTAACCCCAAAGATCGCGCAAACCATTGACGGAAAAGGCGTTGACGCCCTTTACACAGGGCCGCTATGGTACGGCCCAATTAGAAATTTGTACCTCGGGGAACACCGGGCATGGGTGAGAGAAAACAGATCGCGCGCGCTGCGCGCAAACAGGCTATGCGCCGCAAGGCGCAGCGTCGTCACTCTCACTTTTATGAGCGTTGTGCGCACTGGTCTTTCGGTTGCCATGGTGATGCGGAACCGATTCACTGGCATCGCGAACGCTGGATGCTTGCTGGCACGGCGCTGCTGATCACCGCACTGTCCGGCTTCATCATCCCCGTGTGGGCAAGCGCGATGCGGCCGGAAACAGTGTCCACTGCGCATGCCATGCTTCCGCTCGCACTACCCCGCGCCGCGCCCGAAACCACGCATCTGCCTACCGTCGAGGATTGGCACATCGTGCAGGTGCAGCCGGGCCAGACGCTGTCCGATATCTTCCAGGGCCAGGGCCTGAGCCTTACCGACCTGCAGCATGTCGTGGATCAAGCCGGCGATACCAAGGCGCTGCATAACATCCGCCCTGGCGAGGAGTTTGACTTCCTGCTCGGCAGCGATGGCAGCTTGAAGGGCATCCGCTTTGACAAGGACGAAGCCAGCCGTACGGTCATGCGCTTCGATGGCGACAAGGCCACGGTGACGGCGCAGACGCGTGAAGTGGAGCGTCGCGAGCACGTGGTGCACGGCACCATCGACAGCTCCCTGTTCGCCGCCGGCTCCAAGGCCGGCATGAGCACCCAGATGGTGCTCAAGCTCGCCGAGCTGTTCAAATACGACATCGACTTTGTGCAGGATCTGCGCGAGGGCGACAGCTTCACCGTTATCTATGACGACGTTTATCGCGATGGCGCCTATCTGCATGAAGGCGAGATCGTCGCAGCGGAGTTCGTGAACCAGGGTGACCGTTACACCGCTTATCGCTTCAAGAAGGACGACGGCAGCTACGGCTGGTTCAGCGAGGACGGCCGCCCGATCCAGAAATCGTTCCTGCGCATTCCAGTGGACTTCACCCGCATCTCCTCGCAGTTCAGCGCAGCGCGCATGCATCCGATTCTCGGCCTGATGCGCGCGCACCAGGGCGTGGATTACGCCGCACCGACGGGTACGCCGATCCATGCCGCGGGCGATGGTGTCGTCAAGTTCAAGGGCTGGATGAACGGTTACGGCAACTTCGTGATCATCCAGCACAACGGCAGCATCAGCACCGCCTATGGCCACATGTCCAAGTTTGCCGACGAAAAGGTCGGCCAGCGCGTGAGCCAGGGTTCGGTGATCGGCTATGTCGGCATGACGGGTCTCGCCACCGGTCCGCATCTGCACTATGAATTCCGTGTCAACAATGTGCAGCGCGATCCGCAGAAGGTGACGCTGCCCAAGCCCGAACCGTTGCCGGGCGCACAGCTGGCGAAGTTCAGGGCCCAGGTGGTGCAGCCGCAGCTGGCCCGCCTGAAGACCCTGGACGCGAACATCAAGCTGGCCCGCGCCACTGGCAACAAGCGCAACGACGACTGAGTAGCGAATACGCGTGAATGATGCTTCGGCGCTTTACCTCGGCCTGATCTCGGGCACCAGCGCCGACGGCATTGACGCCGCGCTGGTCCGCTTCGAAAACGACACACCACAATTAGTGGATGCGCTGACGCATCCGTGGCCGGATGCGCTGCGCTCGCACATCCTCGCCATTGCGCAAGACGAAGCGCGTCTCGACCTCGATGCCTACGGTCGCCTCGACGTGGCCATCGGCCAGTGCTTTGCGGATGCCGCCGCGCGACTATTGGCGCGCAATGAGGGCATTCGATCAGCCGTACGCGCGATTGGCTCGCACGGCCAGACCCTGCGCCACCGACCTTCCGGCGAACACCCGTTCACCTTGCAAGTCGGCGATCCCTCGGTGATTGCCGAGCGCTGTGGCATCGATGTGGTGGCCGATTTCCGCCGTGCCGACGTGGCCGCTGGTGGCCAGGGCGCACCACTGCTTCCCGCCGTGCACGCCATGTTGCTGGCGCAGACCCATCGCACGCGAGTCGTACTCAACCTTGGCGGCATCGCCAATATCACCGTGCTCGGCGCGGACGGCAGCGTCGTTGGCTTCGACACCGGCCCGGCGAATGGCTTGATGGATGCCTGGTGTCTGCGTCATCTCGGGGTGCCCTTCGACGCGAACGGCAGCTTTGCCGCTTCCGGTCTGGTGGACGAGACGCTGCTGGCCAGTCTGCTGGCCGATCCGTATTTCGCACTGCCGCCGCCGAAGAGTACCGGGCGCGAGCATTTCCACCTGGCATGGCTCGACACGCACTCGCGTCTGGTCTCGCTGCCACCTGCCGACGTGCAGGCGACGCTGCTTGAGCTGTCCGCACGCAGCGTCGCGGATGCGATTTCGCGCCATGCCACGGATGCGATCGACGTGCTCGCCTGCGGTGGCGGCGTGCACAACGGGGTACTGATGCGTCGACTGGGCGAGCTGCTGGCTCCCTGTGCGCTTGCCAGTACAGCCGAGCATGGGATCGACCCGGACTATCTGGAAGCGACGGCGTTTGCCTGGCTGGCGCGCCAACGATTGCTTGGCCTGCCTGGAAACCTGCCTGCCGTCACCGGAGCGCGCGGTCCCCGCGTGCTCGGGGCCGTCTACCCGGCCCCGCGCTAGTCGCTATCGCCCAGCGTAAGGTTGCCGGGCGCCAGCTGGGTGGCTGGCGCGCGCGAGAGTGCCTGCATGGCCTCCATGAACGCGGCCCGCTCCTTGGCATCCCATTGGCCACTCAGCGTGGTGAGATCGCCCGGGTCGAGCATGGTCTCGGCGAACAGGTTGGATGAGGCCAAGCCGAGGCCATGCCGCAGTGCATAGAGCACCACGTCATTGATCGACCACTGTCTTTCCTTGGCCAGCGCCTTGATGCGCTCGGCCATGGAATTGTCGATATGGCGTATGACGAGGTCCGGCACGGACTTCACTCCCGGTCACAAGCCCCCTGTGCTGATTATCTTGGCACAGAAAAATCTCCGGGAATATCGATCGCTTGGCTGATTTACAGGTCGACTTCAGTGGACCGGCTCGGTTGCTTCGGATGATTCCGTACGACCGAAGCGCGGCCACAGGTACAGAAACAGCAGGCTGGCCGGAACGATCGACACCACGGTAAGGATGAAATAGCCGCCGTAGCCCGTGGCTGTCGCGATACCGCCGGCAAAGAAGCCCAAGAGCTTGCCGGGCAGATTCACCATGGAGCTGAGCAAGGCGTATTGGGTCGCCGTGTGCTGGCGACTGACCAGGGACGACAGGAACGCCACGGTCGGCGGGCCGAGCACCCCAAGGGTGAAGTTCTCTCCCGAGATCACCAGGGTGAGCACCAGCAGATTGCCCGGATGGACGAGCAACCAGAGGTACAGCAAGTTGCTTATCCCCGCCAGCACAATGGATACACCCAGCGTGCGCCACGCGCCCCAGCGCGCCACCGCCGCACCGCCGACAAAAACGCCGGCGATACCGATCCAGATGCCGTAGATCTTGGTGATTGCACCGATCTGCGTCTTGGTGAAGCCCATGTCGCGATAAAACGGGCTCATGACGCCGCCAACGGTTGCCTGCTCGGGAATCTTGAACAGCAGGATGAACAGCAGGGTCACCCCGGCCAGATGCCAGCCGTAACGGTGGAAGAAATCGGCGAAGGGATCGACCACGCTTTCGCGCATGGCCGCGCGCCAGCTCTGCGGCCTCAGACGCAACACGTCAGGCTCTGCAGCCATCAGGGTCGTGGCCACGGGCACGGCCATGGCTGCGGCGAGGATCAGATAAACCACGGTCCACGACACGTGATCAGCCAGAATCAGAGCCACTGCGCCGGCCAGAATCAGCGCGATGCGATAACCGAGCGAATACGTGGCAACCAGCGCACCTTGCGCGGAGGTCGGGGCAATCTCAATACGATAAGCATCGACGGCAATGTCCTGGGTCGCACCGAAGAACGCCACCACCAGGGTCGCCGCCACGAACGGCACCAGTTGGTTCGGCGTCAGCAGCGCCATGCCGACCAAGCCCACAGCCACGCCAAGCTGGGCAAACAGCAGCCAGCCCCGGCGCTGCCCCAACCGACCGAAACCCGGCAGGCGCCAGTGATCGAGCAACGGCGCCCACAGGAACTTGAACGCGTAGGTCATGCCTGCGCTGGCGATCATCGTGATGTCCTTCAGTTCGATGCCCTTTTCCTTGAGCCAATAGGCCAAGGTGCCGGCTACCAATAGAAACGGCAGTCCCGAGGAAAACCCGAGCAGGAACATCGTCCAGGCCGAAGGCTGCGTGAAAGCGGCCCATGCTGAAATCCTGGCTGGCTTGGCGACTGGCGGCGCCTCAGTCGACATAGTCGACCGTATAAGGTGCGTGGTCGGAGAAGCGCTCGTCGCGATAGATCGAGCAGTCCTTCAGGCGCGCGCGCAGCGATGGGGATACCACCTGGTAGTCGATGCGCCACCCCACATTGTTCGCGCGGGCCTGGCCACGATTGGACCACCAGGTGTATTCCACCGCGTCCGGCTTGATGGCGCGGAAACTATCCACCCAGCCGCGCTGCTGAAACAGCAGGTCGAGCCAGGCGCGCTCCTCCGGCAGGCAACCGGAGTTCTTCTGGTTGGAAGACCAGTTCTTGATGTCGTTCTTGGTGTGAACGATGTTCCAATCGCCGCTAATGACGTAGTCGCGACCGCTCTTGAGCCACTTGTCGAAGATCGGCGTGATCCACTCCATGGCCTTGAACTTGAACTGCTGGCGTTCATCTCCGGATGAGCCCGACGGAAAATACAGCGACACCACGGAGAGGTTGCCAAAACGCGCCTCGATGTAGCGGCCCTCGTTATCGAACTCGTCCCAGCCCAGCTCGGTCAGCACCTTGTCCGGCTCGCGCTTGGCATAGATCGCCACGCCGCTATAGCCCTTCTTGCTGGTCGCATCACGGTAGAAGCAATGATGACCATCGGGGCGGAACATCGGATCGCTGAGCTGGTCTTCCTGCGCCTTGGTCTCCTGCAGGCAGACCACGTCCGCGTTCTGCTTGCGCAACCACTCGAACACACCCTTGTTGGCGGCCGAACGAATGCCATTGGCGTTGAGGCTTATGATGCGCATGCAGGCTCCCAGGTGATGCAGCATCATACCAACCATGCACAACGAGCCCGATATCCGCGTCGCGCCAGTCGAGGCGTCACTGCGCCAGGCGGTGCTCCGCCTGCGCGTTCATGAAGCCCAGCGGGATTTCGTGGGATCTATCGCGGACCTGCTGGCCGACGCGGAAAGCTGCGACGGCAGCGAGCCCATGGCCATCCTGCGCGGCGACATGCCGATCGGCTACTACCGCATTGAGACCCAGGCGCGCTGTCTGGTCGGACGTGATTTCGTTCGTCCCACGCTGGGCTTGCGCGCGTTCTTCATTGATCACCGGTGGCAGGGTCGCGGATTCGGCGGGCTCGCACTCGCGGCAATATTCGGCGACCTCGCCATGCGGCACCCCACGGCGCGGGATCTGGCGCTTACCGTGAATAGCCGCAATACCGTGGGCCTGGCGCTTTATCGTCGCGCCGGCTTCGTGGACACTGGCGAGCTGTACCATGGCGGGCGTTCCGGGCCGCAGCACTTGCTGGTGCGCGCCCTGCCCGTCTGACAAACCATCAAGAGAGCCTTGCCGTGCACGATTACCAGCGCGACTTCATCGACCTCACCCTGCAGCGCGACGTGCTGCGCTTCGGCGAGTTCACGCTCAAGTCCGGGCGCCAGAGTCCGTACTTCTTCAATATGGGCCGGATCGATTCCGGTGCCGCGCTGGCGCAGCTCGGTCGCGCGTATGCCGCGGCCGTAGTGAACTCAGGCATCGACGTTCGACATGCTGTTCGGCCCGGCCTACAAGGGCATCGCGCTTGCCGCGGCTACCGCCATCTCGCTGGCTGATCAGCACGGCCGCGATCTGCCCTGGGCCTATAACCGCAAGGAAGCCAAGGACCACGGCGAGGGCGGCGTACTGGTCGGTGCACCGCTCAAGGGCCGCGTGCTGATCGTCGACGACGTGATGACAGCTGGTACGGCCGTGCGCGAATCGCTGGCGCTCATCCGCGCCCAGGGCGCCACACCGGCCGGCGTGCTGATCGCGCTCGATCGCCAGGAGCGCGGCCAGGGTGAACTGTCTGCTGCACAGGAAGTCACCGCCGAATTTGGCATCCCGGTCATCGCCATCACCAGCCTCGGCGATGTGTTGGCTTATGCGGGCGAGCGCCCTGAACTGGCCACGGAGCATGCGCGGCTGGCGTCGTATCGCGAGCGCTACGGCGTCAACGGCTGACCATGGTGCAGCGCGTTGGCGAAGTTAGTCACACCAGCGATCGATGCGGCGTGGCAAGGTCATGGCCGACGCCGTACGCCGGCTATACTTCCGCCAACAAGGGGGAAATTCATGCGTAAAACAGTTTTTGTCATCGCGATACTCGCGCTGGCAACCGGCCTGCACGCGCAGGCACAAAACAGCAAGCAGGGCGGCATCCGCTATCGCTGGCGTGATGCCAGCGGCCTGCCGCACTACAGCGACAGCCTTTCGTCCGATGCGCTGAAATATGGCTACGAGCTGGTGAATGATCGCGGCCTGGTGATCCAGCACGTCGATCGCCAGCTCAGCCCGGAAGAGCGCGCCGCCGCCCAGAAGCTGGCTGACCAGCAGGCCGCCCAGCAGCATGCGACGGCGGAGCGCACCCGCGCGGACTCGCAGATGCTCGCAGCCTATCCGACCGAAGATGCGTACAAGGTTTCGCAACAGCAGAGCCTGGGCAACATCGACCAGCAGATCAACACCACGCGCGTCAATCTGCGTAGCCAGGAAAAGGCGCTTGCGGAGCTGCTCACGCGCGCCGGCGATCTGGAACGCGCCAAGCAGCCGGTGCCGAAGTCCCTCAACGATGGCATCAGCAAGCAGCGCAATATCGTGGCTGGCCAGCGCAATACACTCGAGCGCCAGCAGAATGCCCGTGACGCTGCGGAGCAGAAGAATACGCAGGATCTTCAGCACTACCGTGATGTAAAGGCAGCGCAGGACAAGCCGCAGGGGTAGAAGCCGGCATGGGTTGGGGGCGTGTCCGTTACCCGCCCCCAATCTCCCCTCTAGAACGGCAGCTTCAGCGACGGATCTGTGGCCAGCAGCTGCTCACGGAACACGTTCTGGATGCGCGCCAGCGCCGCTGCGTTATCCGCGTCGAAACGCAGCACCAGGATCGGCGTGGTGTTGGACGGACGAACCAGGCCCCAGCCATCCTGCCAGTCGGCTCGAACACCGTCGATCGTGGTGAGCGTGGCGTCGCCAAACGTCGCGCGCTGGCGAAACTTCTCGATGAAGCGGTAGTGCTCGCCTTCGACCATTGCCACCTTGAGTTCCGGGGTGGAGACTCCCTTCGGACAGGTGGCGAAGATTTCTTCGGGCGTGCGCTCTTCCGGATCGCCCGAAAGAATTTCAAGCAGGCGCGCGCCCGCGTAGATGCCGTCGTCGAAGCCGTACCAGCGCTCCTTGAAGAAGAAGTGGCCGCTCATTTCGCCGGCCAACTCGGCACCGGTCTCGCGCATCTTGGCCTTGATCAGCGAGTGGCCGGTGCGCCACATCAGCGGGCTGCCGCCGGCGTCGAGGATTTCACCCTTCAGGTGGCCGGTGCACTTGACGTCGTAGATGACGGTAGCGCCCGGCTGACGCGACAACACATCGCGCGCAAACAGCATCAGCGTGCGATCGGGGAAGATGATTTCGCCTTCCTTGGTGACCACGCCCAATCGATCGCCATCGCCGTCGAAGGCCACGCCCAGGTCGGCACCGGTCTCCTTCACCGCGAAGATCAGGTCTTCCAGATTGTGCGGATCGGACGGATCGGGGTGATGGTTCGGGAAGGTGCCGTCGACGTCGCAGTAAAGCGGAATCACATCGCAACCGATGCCTTCGAGCACCTGGGGTGCGACGGCGCCGGCGATGCCATTGCCACTATCGACCACGATCTTCAGGCGACGCTCGGCCTGCACATCCGAAGTAATCCGCTCGATGTAGTCAGGTAGCACATCGACATGTCGCAGATTGCCTTTGCCGTCGCGTTCGAGCGCGTTCGCGACGATCCGACGGTAAAGATCTTGAATGGCGCCTTCGGATAACGTCTCTCCACCCACCACGATCTTGAAGCCGTTGTAATCGGGCGGGTTGTGGCTGCCGGTAACCGCCACGCCGGAGCCCGTGTTGAAACGGTAGGCGGCGTAATAAACCACCGGCGTCGGCACGGCCCCGATATCGATCACATCGATGCCGGCCATGCGCAGTCCGTCCGACAAGGCGCCGGCCAGTTCCGGGCCGGACAGGCGACCGTCACGACCCACCACGATCTCCGCCAGCCCCTTTTCGCGCATGAGCGTGCCGATTGCCTGACCGAGCAGGCGAGCCACGTCCTTGGTCAGCGAGGTACCCACGACACCGCGCACGTCATACGCGCGGAAGATGGTGGGATCGACCGTCACCTTGACTGGCGCCGCGGGCTCGGACTTGGTGGCGTGCGGAGCCTCAAGCTTTGCAGGCTCCGGGGTGCTTTCAATCATGTCGGACAAAACAGGTTCCTCAATGTGCATGGCATGCTGGCGACGCGGGTGACTGCGCAGCCAGAACAGATATGACCCGCCGCCGAGGGCGAGCAGGCCGAGTAACGCCGTCAGCGGCCACACTTTCGGCAGCACGATGTACGCGCCCGGCAACGCAGCCACCACGCTCAACGTGCTGCCGGCGACGGGTTCACTGCGGTTGGGCTCGCGCTCTGCCGAAGGGTCGCCCGACGACAACAACCGCATATCGCCGCGATCATCACCCTGCCGGAGTTCCAGTCTGCCGCCTGCTGGCGGAACGGACTCGAAACGCTCCTGCAGGGACCCGAATGGCAATTCCACCCATACCCAGGCCTGCGGATGCCGGGGCTGGCCGACCGGCAGCACCAAGGTCAGGCGGCGTTCGTTCTGGCCACCGGCCACGGTCTGCGCCAGCGTAACACCGTCAGCGGTTTGCGCTGCCATTAGCTGGGCGGCCTTGCCATAGCCGAACATGCGGTAGTTGGCGTGAATGACTTCGTCGAGACCGCCGCTATAGACATTCAGCGCGAGCGCCTGCGGGATTTGCTGACGTAATGTGGCGCCCACCTCGGCAGGGTCGGCAATCAGGCCGGCTGTGTCGGCGGCGTCGATCACCGCCTGGACACGACCGCGCTCGCTGGCGATCTCTGCGGCCAGCAATTGAGCCACCTGCTTCTGGGCAGCGTGAACCCGCTCGATGGCGCTGCTTTCGCCAGCGATCAGCCAGGTCTGCCAGAGACAGAACAGTCCGATCAGCAGCAGTAAGGTGCCCAGCGCCAGCGGCAGCAAGCGCTGCCACTCGATGGTTTCGGCGAATGATCGCCCACGCGTGCTGATTGTTGCCATGCCCTGTCCCCAAGCAGGTTGTCCGGCCACTCGACATCACGGGTGCCCTCGTCGGCACCCGGATGACGGGCCTAGTTAACTCCGGTCGAACCGAAACCGCCCTCGCCCCGCTGCGACGGCGCAAACTCCTGCACCACGTTCAACCTTGCCTGCCCCACCGGCACCAGCAACAACTGCGCGATGCGATCACCCACGGCGATGGTGTACGGCTGTGTGCCGCGGTTCCAGCACGAAATCATCAGCGGGCCCTGGTAGTCGGCATCGATCACACCGACCAGGTTGCCCATCACCAGGCCATGCTTATGGCCCAGCCCCGAACGCGGCACGATCAACGCGCACCAGCCCGGATCGGCGATATGAATCGCCATGCCACTCGGCACCAGGGCGCTCTCGCCCGGCTGCAGGGTCAGTGGCGCCTCGATGGCGGCACGCAGGTCCATCCCCGCGCTTCCCGCCGTCGCCGGCTCCGGCAACGGGATGACATCGCCCAGGCGCGGATCGAGAATTTTCAGCTCGACATCAATCCCCGGCCTACCCGTCACGAGCGCACCGCCCGATAGCGCTCGGCCACCTTGCCGACCAGCTGATGCGCCAGCTCCGTCTTGGAGGTGCGCCCCAGTTCGGCCACACCGTCGGGCCAGTAGAGGTTCAATGCGTTGTCGGCAGCCTCGAAGCCGAGGCCGCCACCTACCTGGTTAGCGGCAATCATGTCCAATCCCTTGCGCTGCAGTTTGTCGCGCGCGTATCGCTCCACATCATGCGTCTCGGCCGCGAATCCGACCAGGAAGGGGCGCACGGTTTGCGCGGCCAGTGTGGCGAGGATGTCCGGATTCTCTGCGAGATTGAGCACCAGCGCCGCACCGTCATGCTTCTTGATCTTATGGTCGGCCACGCTCGCGGGGCGGTAATCACCCACCGCGGCGGCCCCGATATAGATGTCAGCTTGCGCAGCAGCGGCTACTACCGCGTCGCGCATCTGCGCAGCACTGCGCACATCGACGCGGCGTGCAACGCCTTGCGGCGTGGGCAGGCTGACCGGGCCAGCCACCAGGGTCACGACCGCACCCGCCTGAGCGGCGGCTTCAGCCACGGCAAAACCCATCTGACCCGAGCTGCGGTTGCCGATGAAACGCACCGGATCGATGTCTTCATAGGTTGGGCCGGCACTCACCACGACTTTCAGGCCGCGCAGTGCGGCATCGCCAAATGACGCCACCATCGCCTCGCGCAACTCCATGGGCTCCAGCACGCGGCCCGAGCCGATATCGCCACAGGCCTGATCGCCCGAGGCCGGACCCAGCAGGTGCACGCCACGCTGCCGCAAGGTGTCGACATTGGCCTGCACCGCCGGATGCGCCCACATCTGCTGGTTCATCGCGGGGGCCACATAAACCGGTGCCGCACTGGCCAGGCATACCGTGGTGAGCAGGTCGTCGGCCATGCCGTGCGCGAGACGGGCGATCAGGTCAGCGCTGGCCGGCGCGATCAGGATACGTTCCGCCCAACGGGCCAGCTCGATATGGCCCATGGCCGCCTCGGCCTCGGCGTCCCACAAACTCACCCGCACCGGCTGGCCGGACAGCGCCTGGAAGGTGGTGGCGCTGACAAAGTGCGTGGCACCCTCGGTCATCACCACGCGGACCTCGGCGCCGAGGTCGCGCAAGCGTCGGACCAGCTCGCAGGACTTGTAAGCAGCGATGCCGCCGGATACGCCCAGCAGGATGCGGCGTTGGGCAAGACTCATGGTGTTAGCGCCTGACAACCGGTTAGGCGGGTAGCTTACCGGAATCGTCAGCTTTCCTTGGCGACACCGCGCCTGGTGAGCGATCAGCCAAAGCAGCTTGAAAGAGTCGGTGAACGCTGGATGTTCACCGACTCGCCATCACGCCACCACACGCGGCTTGAGGATGTCTTCCAAGCCGATGCGGCGAAGCAGTTCCGCCCTTACCCGGTCGGCCACACCGTTGACGATCTCGGCGCCATCCTGCGACGGATCGATGTGCACACGGAAAGGCCGCTTGCCGAAAGGTGCATCGACCACGGCGACGATCGCATCCGCTACCGCTTGCGGGTCTGCATCGGCCGGTTCCAGCGATGCCAGCCCCTTGAAGGCGACCTCGCCGAAATCAGCCGTCGGGCCGCCAGCATAAGCCTCCGCTACGTCGGCATCCGCCGGAGAACCGGCATGGGCGAAATGGTTGGTGCCCTGGGTGAAGGCGCCGGGCACGACGATGGAGGTTTCGACGCCCCAGCGCGCCAGCTCGCCCGCATAGCTCACCGCCAGCGAGTCCATGCCCGCCTTGGCGGCGAAGTACGGCGCCAGATAGGGTGGGGTACCGCCACGAACGCTGCTGGATGACACCCATACCACCAGGCCCCGGCCCTGCTTGCGCAGCTGCGGCAAGGCCGCGCGATTGACTCGCTGCGTGCTCAGCACATTGACGTCATACAGTGCGGCGAACTGCTCCGGCGTGAATGCCTCGGCCGGCCCGTACGACATGTGGCCGGCGTTGTGCACGACCACGTCGAGGCGGCCGTGCGCGGCAACGATCTGGGCGATGGCGGTATCGACCGACGCCTGTGAAGCCACGTCCATCTCGATGGCGCGCAGGTCGATGCCGTGTTCGTCGGCGGATTGCTGCACCTCGGCCACGCGCGCAGCGTTACGGCCCTGGGTTTCGCGCATGCCGGCATAAACCGTGTGGCCTGCATGCGCCAATGCACGTGCGCTCATCAGGCCGAAGCCACTGGACGCACCGGTCACGACAATGACGTATTTCATGATGTGATCTCCTGGCTGAAGACCGCACCGCACCAAGGCGGCACGAGGAAAGTGGCGTCAGACCACGCCGCCATTGGCGCGCAGTACCTGGCCATTCACCCAGCCGCCGTCCGGGCCGGCGAGAAAGGCCACGACATTGGCGATGTCTTCAGGCTGACCCAGACGCTCCAGCGGCGACATCTTGGCGAGCTGGTCGATCAACTCCGGTGACTTGCCCTTGAGGAACAATTCCGTGGCCGTCGGCCCCGGCGCCACGGCGTTGACCGTGATATGGCGACCACGCATCTCCTTTGCCATCACATGGGTCAGCGCCTCCACGGCAGCCTTGGTCGCCGCATAGACGGCATAGGTCGGCAAATAGAGGCCAACGACGCTAGTTGAGAAGTTGATCACCCGGCCACCGTGGCGCAGGCGCTTGGCTGCTTCTCGCATCGTGTTGAAGCTGCCTTTCAGGTTGACTGCGATCGTGCGATCGAACAGTGCGTCATCGCTGGCGGCGATGGTGGCCAGCTGCATGATGCCGGCGGCGTTGACCACCACATCAACACCGCCAAAAGCCGTCTCCGCCGCGTCGAACAGATGCTGTACGGCCGCCGGATCGGCAATGTCTGCCTGCGCGGTCAGCACGCGACCACCAGTCGCCTCGATCTTGCGGGTCAGCGCCTCGGCGGCGGCCACGTCACCGGCGTAATTGATGACGACAGTAAAGCCGTCGTGAGCCAGGCGCTCGGCGATGGCGGCGCCGATACCGCGCGAGCCACCCGTGACCATCGCGACTTTGGACGTTTGTGCAGACATGGGAGTCATCCTCGATAAGGCCGACCGTTTGTCGGTGCTGAGAGGATGGACTTTTCCTTCTGCCGGATAATCTGCTGAAATCCGCGTTCATCATTCGGATAACGGGAACAAACCATGGACAAGGTCGACGCCATGCGCCTGTTTACGCGGATTGTGGAACGACGCAGCTTCACACTGGCGGCACAGGACCTGGAGTGGCCACGCTCCACCGTCACCGAGGTGGTCAAGCGACTGGAGGCGCGCCTGGGCGCACGCTTGCTGGAGCGCACTACCCGCCAGGTCCGGCCCACCCTGGATGGCGAGGCCTATTACCAGCGCTGCCTGGCCATTCTTGCCGAGATCGAGGAAGCCGAAGCCGCCTTCACCGGTGCGAAACCAAGCGGCCTGCTGCGCGTACACGTACAAGGCACGCTGGCCCGCCATTTCATGCTCCCCGGCCTGCCCCACTTCCTGGAGCGTTATCCCGGCATCCAGTTGCGCATCGGCGAAGGCGACCGTTATGTCGATCTCGTGCGCGAGGGCGTCGACTGTGTCTTGCGTGTCGGCAAGCCCTCCGACAGCAGCATGGTCGGCCGCCAGGTCACCTTGCTGGAGGAGGCCACCTGCGCCAGCCCTGCCTATCTCGAACGCCACGGCATGCCGCGGTCGCCCGACGATCTCGATGGCCACCGCATGATCGGCTTCGTCTCATCCGCTACCGGCAGCGTGATGCCGCTGGAGTTCATGGTGAACGGGGCGCTCCGACAGCTCACCCTACCGGTCACGACCAGCGTCGTGGGTGCGGAGACCTATGTGGCCATGGCGCGGCTGGGCCTCGGCCTGATCCAGGTGCCGCGCTACCGCCTGCAGGAGGATTTCGCCAGCGGCACCCTCATTGATGTACTGCCGGACTTTCCGCCCTCATCGTCGCCGGTCTATGTGCTCTATCCCCAGAATCGGCAGCTATCGCCACGGGTGCGGGTGTTCGTCGACTGGCTCGCGGCCGAGTTTGTGGCGCGCCTGCCGCCGACCGCCAGCGCATAAGAGCCTGTTGACCGCCAGCCCGCGCCCACTCGACCCCGGCGGTCCTTCCGACACGCGGCTCAGCACGACCCCGATGGGCTCAGATGGACCCTACCGTCAGGCTGCGTGTATGAGCATTCGTGAATGGCCGGAACAGGAACGTCCTCGCGAGAAGCTGCTGGCACGCGGCTGTGATGCGTTGTCCGACGCCGAATTGATCGCCGTGCTGTTGGGCAGCGGCGTCCCCGGCAAGGACGCCATTGCACTGGGGCGAGAGCTGCTGGGCAGCAGTGGGGGACTCAGCGCGCTGCTCGGTGACCCCGGCGGCACGGTCCAACTGCGCGGCATCGGCCCGGCCAAACGGGCGCGTCTTATGGCAGCGCTCGAACTGGCGCGCCGTTCGCTAGCGGAACAACTGGCCGAGCTTCCCAGCCTGGGCAACCCTCGCGACAGCGGCAACTACCTGCGTGCCCGCCTACGCCACCTGCCGTATGAAGTGTTTGGCTGCCTCTATCTCGACAACCGGCACCGCGTGCTGGCGTTCGAGGAGCTGTTTCGCGGCACGATCGATGGTGCCAGCGTGCATCCGCGCGAGGTCGTCCGCGCCTGCCTCCGCCACAACGCGTCCGCCGTGATCTTTGCGCACAACCATCCCTCGGGCGTGGCCGAACCAAGCGCCGCCGATCGCGCGATCACCCGCGAGCTGCGCGATGCGCTGCAACTGGTCGATGTGCGCGTACTCGATCATCTGGTGATTGGCAGCGGTGAACCGACGTCCATGGCGGCACTCGGCCTGCTTTGACGGCGCCAAAAAGAACAACGGCGCGGGGGAGGCCGCGCCGTGTAACCGTCTTGTGGGGAGAAAGGAGAGGAACGGCGGTCTCCATGTTCACACCAACGGGGAGGTGTCAGCGGGAACAGGATCAGTGTGGCAGTGCCGCATGACAGGTCCATGACGTGGTGTTGGCTATCTGCCTACAGGGTGCGCTCCGCAACTTATGCACATTTGGCCGCGGACGGCCCTTTCCAGTCAACTGATGCCACGCCCCTCACATGTGTCTCTCAATACGATGAAATCGTTGACTATTTTTCATTACACTGCGATTTCAGCCGGGAAATAGGGCGCATCGCCGATGCGCGCTGGAATCTTCCTCACAGACTTATCCACAGGTTGCCTGCTCGCAGCGCAGCATGCCGGAAAACCCTTACAGGACCGGCCTCGGCGACGCGGGTCTGATAGCATTAACGGTTCCACCGTCGCCCGACTAATGCCGTGAAAGAACAGCTGCGCGAACTGCTGCTGCAGGCTATCCATACCCTGCAGAACGACTCCACCCTGCCCGCGGATCTCGAAGTGCCCAACTTCGTGATCGAGCGCGCCCGCAGCCGCGAGCACGGCGATTTCGCTGCCAATGCCGCCATGCTGCTGGCCAGGCCGGCGCGCGCCAAACCGCGCGAGCTGGCCGAGAAGCTGGTCGCCGCCCTGCCCGCCAATACGCTGGTGGAAAAGGTGGAGATCGCCGGCCCGGGCTTCATCAACTTCTTCCTGGCGCCTGCCGCCTATCACGACGAAGTACGCCGCATCATGGCCGAGGGCGATGCCTATGGCCGCAACACCAGCGGTGGCGGCAAGACCGTGGGTGTCGAATTCGTCTCCGCCAATCCCACCGGCCCGCTGCATGTCGGCCATGGCCGCAACGCGGTGCTGGGCGACTGCCTGAGCCGGCTGCTCGATGCCACCGGTTGGAAGGTGAAGCGCGAGTTCTACTACAACGATGCCGGCGTGCAGATCCAGAACCTGGCCGTCTCGACGCAGGCGCGCGCGCGCGGCCTCACGCCCGACGATGCCGGCTGGCCAGAGGACGGTTACCGCGGTGACTACATCGCCGAGGTGGCCAAGGCCTACCTGGCCGGCGAGTCGGTGATGGCTGATGGCCATACCGTGACTGGCGCCAAGGATCCCGAGAATCTCGAAGCGATTCGCCAGTTCGCCGTGGCCGCGCTGCGCCATGAGCAGGACCTTGATCTCAAGGCCTTCGGCGTCGGCTTCGACGTGTACTTCCTGGAATCGTCGCTCTACACCGACGGCAAGGTGGAAGAGACCGTGCGCGAGCTGGTTGCCCACGGCCACACCTACGAGGAGGGCGGCGCATTGTGGCTGCGCTCGACCGACTTCAATGACGACAAAGACCGCGTCATGCGCAAGTCTGACGGCAGCTACACCTATTTCGTGCCGGACGTAGCCTATCACCTGACCAAGTGGCAGCGTGGCTACGAGAACGCCGTGACCGTGCTGGGTTCGGACCACCATGGCTCGCTGGCCCGCGTGAAGGCAGGCCTGCAGGCGCTGGATCTCGGCATCCCGAAGGGCTGGCCGCATTACGTGCTGTACCAGATGGTGACGGTGATGCGCGGCGGCGAGGAAGTGAAGCTGTCCAAGCGTGCCGGCAGCTACCTCACCCTGCGCGACCTGATCGAAGAAGCCGGCCGCGATGCCACGCGCTACTTCCTCATTTCGCGCAAGGCCGACTCGCAGCTGGTGTTCGACATCGACCTGGCGCGCTCGCAAAGCAACGACAACCCGGTCTACTACATCCAGTACGCCCATGCCCGCGTATGCCGCGTGCTGGAAGAACTGGCCGAGCGTGGCCTGCCGGCGGTCGATACGGCGGCGGGCATCACCCAGCTCGCGCGGCTGGACAGCGAACACGAGCAGGCGCTGCTTACCGAACTGTCGCGCTACCCGGAAGTGGTCGACGCGGCCGCCGGCAATCTGGAACCGCACCTGATCGCGCAATATCTGCGCGAGCTCGCGGGCGCCCTGCATAGTTATTATCACGAGCACAAATGGATCGTGGATGATGCCGAACTGCGCAACGCGCGCATTACGCTCGCCATCACCACGCGCCAGGTCATACGAAACGGTCTTGATTTGCTGGGCCTCAGCGCCCCGGAGAAGATGTAAATGGCAGCACGCAAGGGCAAAGGTCGGCAGGCCGTCCGCAATAACAGCGGTGGCATGCCGGGCTGGGGTTGGGCCGTCATCGGCATCCTGATTGGTGCCGTGCTGATGTTCGTGGCAAGTGGTCATCTGCCGATGGCGCCGCGCCCCAACGATGGCCCGCAACCGAACGCCCAGGCCACCGCCCAGCGCGGTAGCGACGCCGGTGCCGCAGCCTCGGAATCCACCTCGGCCACCGACAACGCCCCGGCGCCGAAGAAGCCGCAGTACGACTTCTACTCCGTGCTTTCGGAAAAGGAAGTACGCATTCCCGACGCCGTGATCAGCGCCCAGGCCAAGGCCGAACAGCAGCAGAAGCAGCAGGCCCAGCAGGCGGCCCAGACCGCTGCCCAGCAGCAGGCCACCGTGCAGAAACCGGCGAATGCACCCGTCGCGGTCGCCGAGGCCGTTACCGCCGCCCCCGAAGCTGCCGTGAAAGCGCCCCCCCCGGCGCCGGGTGCGGGCGGTTACCTGCTGCAGGTCGGCGCCTTCCCGAGCCCGGCTGACGCCGAGACGCTCAAGGCCAAGCTCGCCATGCAGGGTTTCGTCGCCAATGTCGCTTCTGTCAGCGTCAACGGCCAGACCTACAATCGCGTGCGCCTGGGTCCGTTCCATTCGGCCACCGAACTGGAGACCGCCAAGCAGCGGCTCGCTTCGGCCGGCATCAATGCGATTGCGTTGAAGGAAGGCAAGTAAGCCGTTTTCCACGCGTACCGACGTCGATGAAGAGCCGTGTCGAGAGACACGGCTTTTTTATGCGGCGCTCGGCAGGTCTTAGCTCTTCCGCTTGAGGCGAATCAGCGCCGAGATGTCGTCGTCACCGTAGCCCTGGCTCATCAGCTCGGCATAGTCGGCGAGCGAGCGCTCGATCACGTCGCGGCTGGTGCCTGCACTTTCGGCAATGCGGCGCACGATGCCCAGATCCTTGTGCAGCAGGCCCAATTTGAAGCCCACGCTGAACTCGTCGCGCAGCATCGTGGCGCCACGCTTTTCGAGGAACCAGTTACCGGCCGCGCCAGCGCCAAGCGTGGGCAGCAGGCGCTCGGGATCGAGACCCAGCGCTTCGCCAAGTGCGAGACCTTCGCACACGCCTTGCGCGATACCCGCCACCAGCACCTGGTTCACGGCCTTGGTCGCCTGGCCGGCACCGACGGCACCCAGATGCGTAATGCGCAACGCATAGGCTTCAAGTACGGGGCGTGCACGTTCAAGTACATCGGCATCGCCGCCCACCATCACCGATAGCTTGCCGTTCTTCGCGCCTTCCACACCGCCGGATACCGGCGCATCGAGGAAGTGCGCGCCGACCGCGGACAAACGCGCCGCTGCCTGCTTGGCGGTATCCGGTGCGACGGTGGAGTGGTCCACCACGATCGCGCCCTTCTTAAGGTGGGGCGCAAGTGCGTCGATCGTGCCCAGCACGTCGGCATCCGCGGTGACGCACAGGGCGATCACGTCGCATTGCGCCGCCAGCTCGGCCACGGGAGGCGCAGCTACGCCGAGTTCTTTCGCTACGGCATCGGCATTGGCCTTCGTGCGACTCGACACCGCATGAAGCAGGCCCCGCGCCTGCAGGTGTCCTGCCATCGGCGTGCCCATGGCGCCGAGCCCGATAAATGCTGCCTTCATACTCATGGTGTTTCCTGATTGATCAATCTTCGCAATGGACGTCGTGGGTCATAAAAGGATGTTCGGCACTCGGCCGCTCGAACCATGTCGGCTCAGCCAGGGTGCATTGCATGTCGTCCATACCGGCATTCCAGTGCTGGCGCATGCTGTCGATGCTGAACTCGTAGTCTTTGTAATGTCCTTCGTAAGGCTTGTTGCGATAGATGAGGTGAAACAGGTTGACCAGCGCGCCGCTGGCGTAGATCTCGGCGTGGCGATAGGCGGGATGATTGCGCTGGTCTTCCGGCACCAGGGCCATCACATCGTGCAATACGCGCTCTTGCCGCTGCCGCAAGCTCATGTATTCGGTGATCAGGCGCGTACGGCTGGAGTATTGGATGTCCTTGGTGCGCGAAGTCACTTCGGCCAGATCACGCGGCAACTCGCCGCGCGAGCTCCACAAATCCACCTGGAAAATCAGCGCATCGCGGCGCGCTCCATCCGACAACACCTTGTAGAGCGGCGTGTTGGAGACCATGCCCCCATCCCAGTAGAACTCGCCATTGATCTCGATCGCGGGAAAACCGGGCGGCAAGGCACCCGACGCCATGAAATGCTCGACCCGCAACGGGCCCTCCGTGTTGTCGAAGTAGGCAAAGTTACCCGTGCGCACATTGACTGCGCCCACCGATACGCGCATCGACGTCTTGTGGTTGATGCGATCGAAATCGACCAGTCGCTCCAGCGTGAGCTTCAACGGCGCCGTGTCGTACCAGCTCACCGCGGCCGGCGAGGCGTTCCACGGCAATAGTGGAAAGGGTCGCGGATAGAAGAAGCCGGGCTGCCCCTCGGTAAGCGCGCGCAACGCCGCCCAGCCGCTCTGGGCGTTTTGCCAGGACAGCTCCCACGCACCCGGGTCCAGTGGCGGCGTGGGCCACACCGGCAACAGCTGCGGGCGGCAGATGGTCTGCCAGAACTCGTGCAAGCGCTCCACCCGGTGCTCCGGCGCGTTGCCGGCGATGATCGCCGCGTTGAGCGCGCCGATGGAGATGCCGGCGACCCAGTTGGGATGGATGCCAGCCTCATCCAGCGACTGGTATACCCCCGCCTGATACGCTCCCAGCGCGCCGCCGCCCTGCAATACGAGGGCGGTGACCTGGTATTGCTTATGGTGCTCTCGCACAAGGTCTTGATCGGTCATCTTCAGTGCTGAACTGTTCTTACGGACGTCCATACGGATAAACCCCGGTTCAATCGGCCAGATAGTCGTACACGACGGTGCCCAGGTCGAGGGTCAGGTCGGTGATGAAGTGGTGGGCCGACTCCACTTTCAGGATCGGCAGGTCGGCCACTGGCGCCAGTGCATGAGGATGCAGTTCCAGCGAGGCTGGACCGGTCCAGGCACCTTTGAGCGTGACGTTGGTGGTGTAGTAGCGGACCAACTCGCAAATGCGCGGCGTGCCATCCACGTGCGGGATGATCTTCAAAAGGTAATTGGGCGCCGCCAATCCGGCCAGGATCGCATCGCGATCGGCCTCGCGGTGCTTGAAGCCCATGGTGGCCTTGGCTACGCGCACCTTGCCGTAGTCGAGCGTGCCGACGATGGTGTCGATCTCGGTATCCAGCGCCGGGCTGGCGAGTTTCTTCGGGAAACCCCACAACTCGCGGCCGCCGGCGATCGGCGGGTGGTCGTTGAGATACATCGAGTGCACGTAGCTGCCACGTTCGCCGCGGAAGCTCACGGGGATCACTTGGCCCGACTCGGTGTAGTCGCCGAAGCCGGTGGAATCGGGCATACGGATGAATTCGTACTTCACCAGCGGCTGGTCGATCTCCAGCGGTTCGGGTACCACCGCGCGCAACGCGTCCAGATCGGTGCGGTAAGTGACGACAAGGAATTCGCGGTTGACGAATCGATACGGACCCGGCGGAAAGGCCGGGCTGGTCAGCGGCATGGCGAAAGCGTTGGCTAAGACGTCGGCAATCTTCACTGGCGAACCTCGTGGATGGGCAAAGGGGGGCCGAGCCGCATGCATGCCCTATCGGTCAGCGAGCGGGGGACGCGCAACGAAGCTGCGTCGCGGTAAGCCGTGGTCCGGCACCGCGACGACCATGTCGGCAGGCAGGCCCGCCGACGCGGCCGTTCCTTCGGGCGTCCTCGCTACGCGTCTGTGGCCCCTCGTTGCAGGCCGCATGCGATGCGCGGTGCGCTACTGCATATACCAGCCGTGGCTGACCACGATGGATTGCCCGGTCAGCGCGGCCGAGGGGAAAGTAGCGAGATACAGCGCCGTCTGCGCGATGTCCTCGACCGTGGTGAACACGCCATCCACGGTGTCCTTGAGCATCACGTTCTTGATCACGTCGGCCTCGCTGATGCCCAGCTCCTTGGCCTGCTCCGGAATCTGCTTCTCCACCAGCGGCGTGCGTACGAAGCCGGGGCAGATCACATGCGAGCGCACGTTGTGTGCCGCGCCTTCTTTTGCCAGCGTGCGCGCCAGGCCCAGCAAGCCGTGCTTGGCGGTGACGTAGGCCGATTTCAGCTTGGACGCTTCGTGCGAATGCACCGAGCCCATATAGATGACGATGCCGCCGCGGTCGTCCTTGTACATGTGCTGGAGCGCGGCCTTGGTGGTGAGGAAGCCGCCATCGAGATGGATGGCCAGCATTTTCTTCCAGTCGGCAAAGGCGAACTGCTCGATCGGATTGATGATCTGCACGCCAGCGTTGGAAATAAGAATATCCAGATGGCCAAACGCAGCGACCACCTTGTCGGTGCCCGCGTTGACAGCGGCCTCGTCGGTCACGTCCATCGCGATGCCAATGGCCTTGCCGCCGGCTGCCTTGATTTCATCCGCCGTGGCGTCTGCCGCCTGCTGGTTGATGTCGGCGATAGCAACCGCCGCACCATGCTTCGCGTACAACTCGGCGATTGCCTTGCCGAGGCCACTGGCGGCGCCAGTGATAAGTGCCACCTTGCCGTCGAGACTTGCCATAACCACTCCTGTCGATGGGGAACGGGGAAAGCTGAAACGGAATCAGATTGCAGGCTGAGCAGCCTGGCCGTTGTTGACGACACAGGCTGGCACAGCTCGTGGGCGCACATCCATGCGACGAATGGACAGCTTGAACGCAGCTTCTCCTATCCGTCATTCCTGCGAACGCAGGAATCCAGCGACTTCATGCGCCTGAAAGGCGCTGGATCCCTGCGTTCGCAGGGATGACGAGATAGGAGCCTGTCGATCAGCGCACGCCCTCCGACAGATATGTATAGCCGGTCAAACCTTCGTTGAGCGTGACGAAGAGCTGCTCGGCCGCATCGCCCTGCACGCCGGCCGCAGCGATGCGCTCGCGGTAGCTGCGACGCAAGGCTTCCAGGTCGTAGCCGACGTAGTCGAGCATCAGGTCGGTGGTGTCGCCGCGACGCTTGTGCGCAAAGACGTACGCATCGCCGTCCACGCGCACGTTCACCGCATCGGTGTCGCCGAACAGGTTGTGGATGTCGCCCAGCGTCTCCTGGTAGGCACCGACCATGAAGATGCCGAGGCGATAGCTTTCGTCGTCGTTCAGCGCATGCAGCGGCAGGCTGACGTCGACGCCTTCGGCATCGACGTAATGATCGATGCGACCATCCGAATCGCAGGTGAGATCGACGATGACGCCGCGGCGGGTCGGCTCTTCGTCCAGGCGTGCAATCGGCACGATCGGGAAGATCTGATCGATCGCCCAGATGTCCGGCACCGATTCGAACACCGAGAAATTGACGAAATATTTGTCGACCAGTTTCTCATCCAGCTCGTCCAGCGCCTGGCGATGCGAGCGCTCCGCCGGCAGCAGGCGCAGACGCACCGCATTGGCGATGGCGTAGTACATATCGTCCAGCCGCGCGCGGTCGTCCAGGGTGAGCTGGCCCAGCGCGTACAAGGTCTGGCCTTCGACCAGGTGATGCTGCGCCTCGTGGAACAGCTCGAGCGCGGGACGCGCGTCGAGTTCTGCCCAGGTCTCGCGCAGGCGCCGCAACACGGCGGGTTCGTCCTCGTGGGCCGCGGGAATGTTACCGGCGGGCACCGGCTCCACTTCGGTCACGTTCACCACCATCACGGCGTGATGCGCGGTCATCGCACGACCAGCCTCGGTGATGATGTGCGGCGCCGGCAGGTTTTCTTCGGCCACCGCTTCGGCCAGCGATTGCACGATGGTCGCGGCGTATTGTTCGATCGAATAATTGATGGAGTTGTGGCTGCGCGAGCGCGAGCCTTCGTAGTCCACGCCCAGGCCGCCGCCGACGTCGACGATCTCCAGCGGCACGCCCATGCGTTTGAGTTCCACGAAGTAACGCGTCGCCTCGCGCATGCCGGCGGCGATGTCGCGCACGTTGGAAATCTGCGAGCCCATGTGGAAGTGCTGCAGCTTCAACGTGTGCTTGAGGCCGGCCTGGTCGAGGCGCTCCACCAGGGTCAGCACCTGGCTGCGGCGAGAGGCCGAACTTGCCCTTGTCGCCGCCGGTGTTCTGCCACTTGCCGGCGCCGATCGAGGCGAGCCGCACGCGCACGCCGAGCAGCGGCTCGACGTCGAGCGCCTTCGCTTCGCTGAACACATGGTCCAGCTCGGACGGTTTCTCGATCACGATGTGCACGCGCAGGCCGAGCTTGAGGCCGATCAGCGCCAGGCGTACGTACTCGCGGTCCTTGTAGCCGTTGCAGATGACGATGCTGCCGGGGCGGGCCATCGCCAGCACGGCCATCAGCTCGGGCTTGGAGCCGGCTTCGAGACCGAAGCCATGCTCGCCGGCCGCGACCAGCTCGCCGGCCACGCCACGCTGCTGGTTCACCTTGATCGGATAGACGGCCGTGTAGCCGCCCGTATAGCTCCATTCGCCAATGGCCTTGGCGAACGCGCCCTGCAGGCGCTTCAGTCGATCCGCCAGGATGTCCGGAAAGCGCACCAGCAGCGGCAAGCGCAAGCCTTCGGCGCGGGCGCGGTCGACGATGGCCGGCAGCGACAGCGCCGGGCCGTGGGCGCCGCGGGGGCGCATGACGATATGACCTGCTGCATCCACGTCCACATAGCCGTCGCCCCAGTGCGGGACGGCGTAGGTGTGGCGGGCAGCATCGATGTTCCAGTGCTTCGACATGGAGGGCTCCTTGTACAACGGGCGTGTGACACCCTGATCATGTCGTCGCAGCGGCGAGCCTTGACGCTCTTGCTCGGTAAGAGCACGAAGTCAGCCGGCCGGAAGCCTCGCACGCCGCGGGGCCGGGCTGACTTGGCGGTCCGTTGGCAGAATCGCTGATGGGCCGATCGCCCATTGTAACGGCCTGCTGTGACAATGTGCCTGCGGCGGCTTTCCCCGTTGGCGCCCAGTGGAAGCCATAACGGCTACAATTTGCGACCCTTAACCCCTCAAGATTGCTCAGGATTCGCCATGTCGCAGCAGCTCACCTGGTTCACCGAAGCCCACCAGGCCTCCGGCTCCTCCATCGGATACCGCGTGGAGAAACTGCTTCATGCCGAGAAAACCCCGTTCCAGACCATCGAGATCTACCAGACGACCGACTGGGGCAACCTGATGGTCATCGACGGCTGCGTGATGCTGACCACCCGCGACAATTTCCTCTATCACGAGATGATGACCCACCCGGCGCTTGTTCACGCATGCGCGCGCCAAGCGCGTGGTGATCATCGGCGGCGGCGACTGCGGCACGCTGCGTGAAGTGCTCAAGCACGAGGAAGTGGAATCGGCCGTGCAGGTCGAGATCGACGAGCGCGTCACGCGCCTGGCCGAGCAGTATTTCCCGGAACTGTGCGATTCGAACGACGACCCGCGCGCCGAGCTGCTGTTCATCGACGGCATCAAGTACATGGCCGAGTGCGAGCCGGAGTCGCTGGACCTGATCATCGTCGACTCGACCGATCCGGTCGGTCCGGCCGAGGGTCTGTTCAACGCCGCGTTCTACGCCAGCTGCTACAAGGCCCTGCGCCACGGCGGCATCCTGGTGCAGCAGAGCGAATCGCCGCTGGCGCACCTGGAGCTGATCAAGTCGATGCGCTCCGCGATGCGTACGGCCGGTTTCAGCGCAGTGAAGACGTTGCCGTTCCCGCAGCCGTGCTACCCCACCGGCTGGTGGAGCTGCACGATGGCACGCAAGGGCGGTGACCTGACCGGCTTCCGCGAGCGCGGCGCCATCAGCAAGAACTTCCCCACCCGCTACTACAACGCCGAGATCCACAAGGGCGCGCTGGCCCAGCCGGAATTCATGCGCGAAGCGCTGGGCGAGTAAGCCCTCTTATGTAGGAGCCCACCCAGTGGGCGACCAGCCGACGAAGCGGTAACGTAACCCCATGGCGCCCGGTCGCGCACTGGGTGCGCTCCTACACAAAATCAGAACAGCGTCGACCGCACCTTGGGCAGCACCACCAGGAGCAGCGTCGCGAGTGGTCCGATCACCAGAGACAGCAGAAACCACAGCAGGCCGCTGCGATTCTTGCCTTGGGCAAGACCCGCATTGATCAGCGCCAGCGTGCCCCAGCCGACAAACCAGGGCGCCGCACGCCCATCGGCCAATATGGAAAGATCATTCACTACCTGTCTCCTGATTCTGCGCAGGATGATAGAGACACCCCGAACGCCGCGAAGCGGCCATGCTAGCAAGCCCAGACGCATTCTCCCGCCCCGGGTGTACCCCTGAATCAGGCGAGCTTAATACGGGAGCAGTATGCTGGCGGCTTCGTTTCGCGAAGGATTACACGATGCTCGGACGGCGCCTTTTAACGCTCGGCCTGGCTTTTGCCGCCGTTGCGAACCCGGTTTTTGCGGAGCAATCACCCGCCACGGGCCATTCGGCCGCTCCCACCGGCGCCCAGCAGGCCGCCCGCCGCAAGGCACTGATCGCCTTCCAGCGCGACCTGGTCAGCGTCATCGCGCCCCAGGCCGAGCCCTTGCCGCTGCTGGGTGGCGCCTTGCTGGCGCGACCCTTGACCGACCAGCCCGACTTCAACAGCTTCCACAGCCTGATCGAGCGCGCTGCGCAGGCGCCCAATGCCGGCCCCGAGATCAACTGGACCCGGCTGACCGACTGCGACGCCAAGGCCGATGCCTGCCCGAATCCCGACGCCCTCGCCAAGCTCGTCGCCCAGGCGCCTGACAACGCCGCGGTGTGGCTGCTGAAGCTTGGGCTCGATAGCCACGACGACAAGGGCTCGGCCGCTCGCGAGGACCTGGCCAAGGCTGCCGCGGCCAAGCTGTACGACGACTACACGGGGGCCAGCCTGAAGGCGTTGGCTACCACGGTCACCCTGTTGCCGCCGCCGCCCGCCGTGATCAATCCGCTATCCGCCACCGGCGCCTCCGGCGTGCAGGTGATGATGGTGTTCGGTCTGGCCAGCACGCAGCCGCAGCCCGGCCTGCAGGCCGCCGCACGGCTGTGCGAGGGCGCCGGGGACGACAAGTCGATCAAGGACGACTGCCTCAAGCTGGCCAAGACCCTGGAATGGAGTTCCAGCCCGCTGGCCCGTTCGCTCGGCCTGCATTTGCGCGAGGTCCTGGCGGACGACCCGGCCCAACAGGAAGACGCTCGCCGCGCCCGCCGCAACCTGGTGTGGCAGGTGGAGAACTTCGGGCAACTGTCCGCGCGAGCCCAGGGCGATTTGGGGCTGGCCCAGCATCTGCTGGCGCTGGCGCGCTCCGGCGGCACCGAGATGAGCCTACTGCTGACCGCGTTGCACGACTTCAACATCAACGTGGATGCACCTGCCGACTGGGAACCGAACAAGTCGAGCTGAAAGCAGGTTCAAGGTCTCTGTTTGGCTACAAGCACCCCTCCCCAGCCCTCCCCTGCACGGCAGGGGAGGGAGTCGTGCGTTTACTCCTCCCCCTGCTGGCACGGGGAGTCTGGGAGGGGGTGCTGATGGTTACGCCGTGATCTTGAACAGCCTCTGAGAAACAGGCTTGCCTCGCCGCCCCACCCTTCGTGTAGGCTGGACCCCAGCTTGGACACAGAGGCAGCATCATGCTGACGGTACTGGTAGCAAGCAGCAAAGGCGGTTGCGGCAAGAGCACGCTGGTTACCCAGCTTGCTTCTCATTGGGCGCAGGACGGCAAGCACACGGCCATCGTCGACGCCGACAGGCAGAAATCCGGCTTCCGCTGGGCCGCGCAGCGCCCGGATAACGTTCCCGGGGTGCTGGCGCTGGAAGGCGGCCGCAGATCCCTTGAGAAACTTCCTCCCGATACCCAGCGCGTGCTCATCGACACGCCTGCCGGATCGCAGGAACGGGACCTCGAACCCTATATCGAGAAAGCCGACGTGCTGCTGGTGCCGGTGCTGCCGTCAACGTTTGACCTGCAAGCCACGTTCGATTTCCTGGAGCACTTGCGGGAGATCAATCGCATCAAGCGCGGCAAGTTACCGGTCGGCCTGGTCGGCAACCGCCTGAAACCGTGGACGCACGCCAGCCAGGACGCCATGGAACAACTGGCCGAGCGCTCGCCGTTCCCGATCGTGGCGCAGCTGCGCGACAGTCAGGCCTATGTGTTGCTCACGGCGCTCGGTAAGGGCATCTTTGATTACGCTTCGGAAAACGTCCGAAGTCACCAGGAGGATTGGAAGCACCTCCTGCGCTGGATCAAGCGCCCGCACTGAATTGCAGTGCCAATGCGGCACGATCTTGGAGTCAAAACCATGCACGAACTCATCCTGTTGCGTCACGCCGAAGCCCAACCCGCCCAGAACGGCGGGGACGATCAAACCCGGCGTCTCAGCGGACGCGGCGAGCAGGAAGCACGGGCCGCCGGCAAGTGGCTGGCCTCGCACGGCGTGAAGCCCGACCGCGTGCTTTGCTCCCCTTCCGAACGCACCCGCGACACTGCCACGCTGGCCCTGGCCGCGATGAAGCATGCGCCGGAGCCTCAGTTCACGGACGACATCTACGATGCCACCCCGGGGGAATTACTCGCCCTGCTCGATCAACATGGCGATGCCAGCACCGTGATGCTGATCGGCCACAACCCCGGTATCGAACGCTTGGTCGCCCTGCTGGTCGAGGGTCGGTCGGATGAATTCCGCGGCATGCCACCCGCCGGCCTCGCCGTGCTGCACCTCAGCGGCGCGCTGGAACCAGGTAACGCACGACTGGATGCTTTCTGGTCGCCGTGATTCCGCGCTTTCTAGTCTTTCTTGCCGTTCTTCTGCTGGCCACCCTGCCAGTACATGCCGCTGATTACCGCATTGATCCTGCCCGCTCGCACGCCGCCTTCGGCGTGCGCCTGCTTTGGCTGACCCAAGTCACCGGCCGTTTCGAACAGATCAACGGCGATGTGACCTTGAGTAGCTTGCACGATACCGCCGTGGTCGATGCACAAATCGCCGTCGACAGCATCCAAATGAGTTCGGATCGATTCCGCCGCTGGGTGTTGGCGCCGGAATTCTTCGATGTGGCGCACTATCCTGCGATCCACTTTGTCTCGGATCCCATCTCGCTGGCCAAACTGGAAAAAGGCGGCGAGCTGGGTGGTACGTTGACGCTGCGCGGGATCACGCGTCCGGCGCATTTCGAACTGCTGCCATCGACCTGCCCGCTAAGCGCACCCCAGGATTGTGTCATCTCCGTGCGTGGCACGATCCAACGCAGCGACTTCGGTATGAATGGACATCGCACTGCGGTGTCGGATCGTGTGGACCTGGGCATGTTGATCAGCCTGGATTACGCCAAGAGATAAGAGCAGCCCGTATCATCGGCGCATGATTCAGCGCGGGATCGCCCTTTCCACTTTGCTCATCGCGATCCTGGTCCTCTCGGGATGCAGTGTGTCGCCTGCACGCATCCGCCGCGCCGACGCCATCGTCGCCGCTGACATGCAGCGCCAACAGGACTGCGACCGCGACGATCACTGCGCCATCGACTCCCCGCTGCTCGACGCCGCGCACGATGCGCTGGCTAGTTCCACCGACGCGCAACCGGTCCACGCGGTCACCCTGCTCAATGACAGCGAGGCTGCGATGGTGGCGCGGCTCAACCTGATCCGTGCGGCGAAGCACTCGATCGATGTGCAGACCTACATCTGGGATCAGGACGATGCCGGCCAGCTGGTGCTCAATGAATTGCTGAAAGCCGCACGGCGTGGCGTAAAAGTCCGGATCCTTGCCGACCAGCTGTTTTCGTTCGGCGACCCGGCCCTGCTCGATCGCCTCGCCAGCGCCCACGAAAACCTCGAAGTACGCCTGTACAACCCTACCTTCCATGAGGCACAGACCTCCGTGGCGGAGTTCACCGCCGGCATCATCTGCTGTTTCAGGAAGTTCAACCAGCGCATGCACAACAAGCTGTTGCTGGTGGACAACACCATCGGTATCACCGGTGGGCGCAACTACCAGGATCGCTACTTCGACTGGGACGCCGATTTCGATTACGTCGACCGCGACGTGATGGTAGGCGGTCCGGCGGCGCTTGCCATGGCATCGAGCTTCGAAACGTTCTGGAACCACAATCGCTCAATGCCGCTGACTCATCTGCGCGACGTCAACCGGCGCATTCTCGATGGCGACGTACCACCACCCTGGCCGGCACCGCATTACGCACATCCGCAGCGCGTGGCCCGCGTGCTGGAAGAAGCCCAAGACGGCGAGTGGCTGGACGACGCCTTGGTCAGCGAGACCCTGCGCACCGGCCGCGTCGACTATTTCAGCGATCTTCCCGCCAAGACCGAACAGCCGCAGCAACACGACGCACGCGAGTTCACGGCGCATGTGATGCGGCTGGTCAGCGCCGCCCAGCATGAAGTCGTGATGCAGACGCCTTATCTGGTGCTGAGTCAACGCGCGCAGGACATTTTCGCGAAACTGCACCAGCGCGACACGCCACCGCGGATCATCGTGTCGACCAATTCACTGGCCTCGACGGATGCGTTCGCGGTGTATGCGATCTCCTATAAACACCGGAAGCGTTATCTCAAGGACTACGGTTTCGAGATCTACGAAATGAAACCGCGCGCGGCCGGTCCGGCCGAAGACAACGCCGAGGCCAGTGCGGACGATGCTCCACCACCGGCCGAACAAGCCGAACAGGGTAGAGCCGCCCGGCGGCGCATCGGCACGGAACGTGGCCTGCTTGGCAGTCGTAGCCAGAGCCGGCGAAATCGACCGGCCCCGTTGACCGGCGAAGGACGCCGCTTCGGCCTGCATGCCAAATCCATCGTCGTGGACGACGACTTCGCCATGGTCGGCTCGCATAACTTCGACCCGCGCTCGGACCACTACAACACCGAAGCCGGCGTGATCGTCTATGACGCGCGCTTTGCCAACGAGTTACGCGAGAGCATCCTGCGCGACACCCAGCCCGAAAACGCCTGGGTCGTCGCACCACGCCAGCAAAGCAGACTGAGCCTGGCGATCGGCGATATATCCGCCAGCCTGCCCATCTTCGACCTGTGGCCCTACCGCTACGCCACCAGCTACGACCTCAAGGCCGGCTGCACGCCCATGCGCCCAAGCGACCCCGCCTTCTTCAGCTGCTACACACCGGTAGGCGACTTCCCCGACGTCGCGACCTCGCCCAAGCTGATCTATACGCGGTTGATCACCGCATTTGGTTCGAGCGCGATGGGCGTGTTGTAGACCGCCGGCTTTCGACGGCGACCTTCAGGGGAGTCGCGCGACAGGGCCGGCTTCGTCGCTGAAGCGCATCACCAGGGAGCCGTTGAGCCCATCGGGATGGCCAGCCGGCACGGCAAAGCGCCAACCCAGCACGGTGCGCACGGCGCGGTCATCCAGCGTGGCATGGCCACTGGATTCGGCGATCGATGCGCGTTTGACCCGGCCTCTGCTGTCAACCGCGAGATGCAGGACGACACGGCCACTGGCTGTGTCTGGCGTGCCCAACCAGGCTGCGGAAGCCGAAGGCATGTCGATGGGGGTCAATGGTGGCAATGGCGTAGGGCGAACTGGCTTCGGCACCACCTTATGCGGCTTGGCCGCTGCCACGGCGCGCCGGGCCTCATGCGTGGGGCGCCCATGCCGTGGCAGCAGGGCCCGCGCGCGGGCGACATGCGAGGGCCGCCGAACGTCGGGGCCAGGCCAGCGGTCGGTCAGGCTACTCAGCCATGCCGTGCCGACCACGCCCACGACCAGCACCAGGAGACTCAGGCTGGCGGTAGTGCGCAGCTTCAACACGAAGAGGCGGCCGGACCGGGCCGCTCAGCGTTCCAGGATGGCGGTAACGCCCATGCCGCCGGCGGTACAGATCGAGATCAGGCCACGGCCCGAACCCTTCTGTTCGAGCAGCTTGGCCAGCGTGGCGACGACGCGCGCGCCGGTGGCGGCAAACGGATGGCCCGCGGCGAGGCTGGAGCCATGCACATTGAGCTTGGCCGGATCGATCGAGCCCAGCGGCTGGTCGAGACCGAGGCGCTGCTTGCAGTAATCGGCGCTTTCCCACGCGCGCAGCGTGCACAGCACCTGCGCGGCAAAGGCTTCGTGGATTTCGTAGAAATCGAAATCCTGCAGACGTCAGTCCGGCGCGCGAGCATGCGCGGCACGGCGACCGTCGGCGCCATCAGCAGACCTTCGCCGTGCGACGAAATCGACCGCCGCCACTTCGGCGTCGCGGAAATAGGCCTGGATCTTGAGGCCACGCTGGTCCGCCCAGTCATCGCTGGCCAGCAGCACCGCCGCCGCGCCATCGGACAGACCGGTCGAGTTGCCCGCCGTCAGCGTGCCGTGACCCGAGGTCTTGTCGAACGCGGGTTTCAGCGCGGCGAGTTTTTCGAGGGTCGTATCCGGACGCAGGAAGCCGTCGCGCTTGAGCCCGCGGAACGGCACCACCAGGTCCTCGAAGAATCCGCGCCTCGTACGCTGCCGCGAGCTTCTGGTGGCTTTCCAGCGCCAGCTGGTCCTGCGCCTGCGCGGGCGATATGCCATTCCTTGCGCCATCAGCTCGCAGTGATCGCCCATCGACATGCCGGTGCGCGGCTCGGCGACGCCCGGAAACGCCGGCTTCAGTTCGCTGAACGAGAATCCCTGGGTGGCGGCTGCGCAGCTTGTCCTGCCACGACTTGCGCGCGATTGACCGCGAGCAGGCGCTGCGCAGGCGTTCGACCGAGCACGATCGGCACATCGCTCGTCGTGTCCGAACCGCCGGCGATGCCGGCCTCGATCTGGCCGGTGGCGATCTTGTTGGCGATGATGATCGCGTTGTCGAGCGAGGTGCCGCAGGCGCGCGCCGTGGTGATGCCCGGCGTCGTCGGCGGCCAGCCCGGAGGAAAGCATCGCTTCGCGCGCCAGATTCCAGTCGGACGAGTGCTTGATCACCGCGCCCATCGCCACTTCGCCGAGCTCTACGCCGTGCAGGCCGAAGCGTTCGACCAGCGACCCAAGCACCTTGACCGACATGCCGAAATTGCCGACGTCGGCGTACGCGGTGTTGTTGCGGCAGAACGGGATGCGTACGCCGCCGATCACACCGACTCGCTTGAGCGTGTTTTCCATGACCAGAACTTGTCCGAAAAGCCGAGTTTGAGGATGTCTGATCGATCAAGAGGGCGGCATGAATGGTCAGCCATCAAGGCTAACCCGCCCTGCCACGCCGCGGAAGCCCAAAAACCGGCGAATGCTAGAATTTGGTTCTTTGCCGTTCGGGTTTGCCAGCCGTGGAAGCACAAACACTCGTCGACCTGCCCATCGTGCTGGCGCTGGAGCTGAGCTCCGCCGATACGCCGCCACGCCGGACCTTGAGCCGCGATGAAGCGGCCGAGCTGGCCGCGCTGATGGCCGAAGACCTGCACGCGCTGGTTCCCCAGGTGGGCGAGGCCCGTCTCGCCGTGGCTGGGGCGCTGTTCGACGCCGTGGAGCTGCTGCGACCGGGTTTCCCGGTCTGGGCCACGCTGGACGAGCTGGCACGCCGCGTACCGCGCGGTCATCTGGAAAACGTGGTGGCCTTCGGCACGCATGAAGGCCACATGCCGGCTCAGCCGCTGGAACCTGAGGCGGCCTTCGCCGATGGCCCCATGCGGCTGCTGCCGATCACCCTGCTGGCGCCTGAGTCGCTGGCCGAAGACTTGTCGGAGAAGCTCGAAGTCGAGCTGGTAGGCCGCGGCGAGGCCGGGCAGCGTACGGCCGACTGGCTCATGCGTACGCTCGGCGTGCAGCTGGAGCACGCCCGCTATCTGAGCCGCAATGACCTGCTGGCGCTGACCTGCGTGCAGTACGAGCACGTCAATCTCGCGCCGCTGTGGACCTTGCTGGAAGCTGCCCTACTGACGCCGTATCGCGAAGAGTCCGCGCTGAGCGCGCGTGGCCTGAGGATGCGCTACGCCGAAGGCCGCGTAGAAGTGCAGTCCCCGGCCGACTGGTTGCGTAGCCAGAACACCGATATCAGCCAGCGCGGGCATGACCTTGCCGGCATCGTGTTCGAGCTGCGCCAATACGCCGCCCTGCTGGACGCCCATCGCCTGCCGCTGATGCTGCCGAGCACCGATGCGGCCGAACCGACCACCGGTTATTTGCTTGAGACCTTCGCGGCAGCAGACGCCGTTTACGACGCGCCTGCGCTCTACGCGCACGAAGCGCCTGGACTGGGCGTGGTCGCGGTGACCCTGGCGCAACGCGGCGATGGCGGCCGTGCGCGCGTGCTGGCCCATGGCTATCCGTTGCATCCTCGCGCCCTGGGTCCGCTGGTGACCGAGCTGTCCGACCGCTACGGCATCGCCTCCGATCTGCACGCTCTTGGTCGCATCCTGCTTGATACGGACGGCCAGCTCGGCGCACCGGCGGAAAGCTTGCATTGAGCTTGCCCTGCATGCGAACGCGTGCCAGGTCACAAACCCGTCGGACTTGTCTTACATAACTCCTGCACAGACGGTCACACTTGTCGCATGATGCGCGCTGAAGGCGCAGGGGCAGCGCCGGCGGCGACGACAGGTATGCGGCAATCTGATCGCGAGTTCGTACCAGCCGGTGGCGCAGCCCAATGGGCCGCGCACGTGGTGCAAGGTGCGCCAGCGCTCATTACCTATATCGACAGCCAGCGGCGCTTCCGTTTCGTGAATGCCACGCACCGGCAATGGCTGAACGTCGATCCCGCGCAGATGATCGGCCGCACGGTGGACGAGGTGCTCGATCCCTGGAGCATGCAACGCGCCGGCTCGTGCCTGACCCAGGCCCTCGCGGGTGAGCCTGCGGTTTACGAAGGCGAGCTGTTCAGCGGTTCTGCGCGCTGCTACGTGCACGGCAATTTTCAGCCCGACCTGGACGACGACGGTCAGGTGCGCGGCGTGTTCACGGTGTTCATCGACATCACCGAGCGCCACGCGCTGGAGACCCAGCTGCGCGAGAGCGAGCAGCGCTTCTATGGCGCCTTTCAGCACGCCTCGATCGGCATGGCACTGGTCGCACCCGGTGGTCACCTGCTGCGCGTGAACGACGCACTGTGCCAGATGCTCGGTTACGGCGAAGAAGAGCTGCTGTCCAAGTCGATCATCGACATCACCCACACCGACGACCTGGCCGCGAGTCGTTTGCTGGCCAGCGAGCTGATGGAGGGCAAGCGCGAGAACTACCAGTTGGAAAAGCGCTACTTCCACCGCGACGGCCACACCGTGCACGTGCAGCTCAGTGTATCGCTCGTGCGCGCCTGGGATGGCACGCCGTATCACGCCGTGGCGCAGATCCAGGACATCAGCCAGCGCAAGGCTTACGAGGAAGCACTGTTCCGCGAACGCGAGCTGGCCGAAGTGACCCTGCGTTCGATCGGCGACGCCGTCATCACCACCGATCTGCAGCATCGGGTGACATCGCTCAATCCGATCGCCGAGGCGATGACCGGCTGGACCCATGCCGAAGCCATCGGGCGACCGATGAGTGAGGTGTTCAAGCTGATCGACAGCCGCACGCGCGAGCCGCTGCACAACCCGCTGCTGGACGCCATTGCGCGCGACGCCATCGTTGAGCTGAAGGGCGACGCGGTGCTGCTGCACCGCAATGGCTTCGAGACGCCCATCGAAGACTCGGCCGCGTCGATCCATGACCATGCCGGCAGCGTGATCGGTGGCGTCCTGGTCTTCCACGATGTAAGCGAAACGCGCGCGCTGGCGCTGAAGATGGCCCATCTTGCCCAGCACGACACACTCACCGGATTACCCAACCGCAGCCTGCTGCAATCGCGACTGGAGCAAGTGTTGGCGGCTGCCATGCGCCGCAACGACCAGGCGGCGCTGCTGCATATCGACATCGATCACTTCAAGCAGGTCAACGACACGCTTGGCCATACCGCTGGCGATACCTTGCTACGCGCGTTCGCCGCCCACCTGCGCGGCAGCCTGCGCAACGAGGACACCGTCAGTCGGGTGGGCGGTGATGAATTCGTCGTGCTGCTGTCGCACGTGGATGGGCGCACCGGCGCGAGCCAGCTGTGCGAGAAGCTGATGCGCCAGTGGCAGGCGTCCAATGCTGGCAAGCTGGCCGAGCTGACGATCAATTTCAGCGTCGGCATCAGTGTTTATCCGGATGACGCGCGTGATGCCGAGTCCATGCTGCGCAACGCCGACGTGGCCATGTACGAAGTGAAGATGCAGGGCCGTAACGGCTACCGCTTCTTCACGCCGTCCATGAGCGAACGTCCCGCGGCTCGACTGCGCATCGAACAGGACCTGCGCAAGGCGCTGCGCCACGGCGACCTTCGCTTGCACTACCAACCGAAAGTGGATGCGCACACTGGCGCCATCGTCGGCGCGGAGGCCCTGCTTCGCTGGCAGGTCGATGGACGCGAAGTCTACGCGCCCGACGACTTCATCCCGGTGGCCGAGGAAACCGGCCTGATCGTGCCCCTCGGCGAATGGGTGATGCGCGAGGCCTGCCGCCAGGCCGGCGCATGGCATAGCGAAGGCCGATCCATCGTGGTGGCGATGAACGTGTCCGCGCCGCAATTCCAGCATCCGGGCTTTCACGCCGCGCTGCAGGCGTCGCTGGAGGAGGCCAAGTTGCCGCCTTCGCTGATCGAGCTGGAGCTGACCGAGCGCATGGTGATGTCGGCCGGCGACCAGAGTCGCGTGCTCATGCAACGTATCAAGGATCTCGGCGTCAGCCTCGCGCTTGATGACTTCGGCACCGGCTATTGCAGCTTGTCGTACTTGAAGTACTTTCCCATCGACGCACTGAAGATCGATCGCACCTTCGTGCGCGATATTGCGACGGACGCCGACAACGCCGCCATCACCGACGCGATCATTGCCATGGCACGTGGACTGGGTATGACCGTGGTAGCCGAAGGCGTCGAGACCCGCGAGCAGGCCGATCACCTTCGCCGTGCCGGTTGCTCGCTGCTACAGGGTTTTCTGTTCGGCTCGGCGCAAGCAGCCGAAGACTTCGGACGGGATCTGCTGCCCGCCTGACGTCGTCACGATGACCCAGCGAATTCCGTTTCGTACATGAAGTAATGGCAACGATCCATGCCCAGCCCTGCATACGTGTGCTGCGCGCGTTCGTTCTCGGTTTCCACGTAAAGGCGCAAGCCCACGGCACGGGCCTCGCGCGCACGTTGCTCGATGTTCGCATAGAGGCTGCGGAACACGCCCGCGCGACGTGCTTCCGCCACCACGTACACGCTCTGTATCCACCAGAAATCGCCCGCGCGCCAATCGCTCCATTCGTACGTGACGAGCAGGCAGCCTGCGGGAGTGCCGTTGTGCTCCGCGACCAGATAGAAACCTCGCCTCGGTTCGTCGAACACGGCTGTCACGCCGCGTTCGAGTACCACAAGATCAAGTGCCTTTTGCTCGGTTTCCCACGCCATGGCCGCGTTCCACTGCACCAGTTGGGGAATGTCGGATCGCTCGGCGGGCCGAATCGTGACGGTCATGCGGTTCACTCAAGGTTTGGTGGAGCGTCGCTTGCGCGAGGTGCCCAGTTTGCGAGTCAAGGTATTGCGGCCTACGCCAAGCGCAGCCGCCGCGTGTTGACGATGTCCATCGTGCGCGGCCAGCGCGGCCTGCAACAGCGTCTGGTCGAGCGCCTCGCGGGCTCGCGTGTGGATGTCCAGTTCGCCTTCCGCGATCGCCTGGGTGGCCCATTCGCGCAGTGCATCGGTCCACCCACCGGCCGCCGGCACGGCGGCCGAAGAGCCGAGATCGGCCGGCAGGATTTCCGCCCCCGCTGCGATCACCGTCAGGCGGCGGCACAAGTTCTCAAGCTCACGCACATTGCCCGGGAAATCCCGTTGGGCAATCGCCTTGAGCGCAGCTTTGGAAAAGCGCTTGGGCGGCAGCCTCAGCTCCTGTGCCGCCGCGGCGAGGAAATGTTGCGCAAGCAGGGGAATATCGGTGCGGCGTTCACGCAACGGCGGCAATTCGATGCGCACCACGTCGAGACGATGCTTGAGGTCGGGACGAAACTGGCCGGCGGCGACGCGAACATCCAGGTCCTGATGCGTGGCGGCGATGATGCGCACATTGCCGCGTATCAATTCGCGCCCACCCACGCGATAGAACTCACCACCCGCCAGCACGCGCAGCAGCCGCGTCTGCAAGGCCAGCGGCATGTCGCCAATTTCATCGAGAAACAGCGTGCCGCCCTCGGCCTGCTCAAAACGGCCCGCGTGGCGACGTGTGGCACCGGTGAAGGCGCCCGCTTCGTGACCAAACAACTCGCTCTCCAACAATTCGCTGGGAATGGCGGCGGTGTTGAGCGCCACGAATGGCTTGCCGCGGCGCGTACTTTCTTCGTGCAGCGCGCGCGCCACCAGCTCCTTGCCGGTGCCTGTCTCGCCGGTGATCAGCACGTTGAGATCACTGGCCGCGACACGACCGATCAGGCGAAACACCTCGCGCATCGCCGCACTCTCACCGAGTAGCGCATGCGCTTGAATCGCCTCGACCACCGGCGCCGATGCGGTCACCGGGACATCCGCCAGTGCGCGCTGCACGGCGGCGACCGCCTGATCGAGATCGAAAGGTTTGGCCAGATAGTCCACCGCGCCTGCACGATACGCAGCAGCCGTGGTGGCGACGTCGGTGTACGCACTCATCACGATCACCGGCCCCACGCCCTGCGCCTTCAGCGCGGAGAGCAAGGCAAGTCCGCCTTCGCCGGGCATGCGCACGTCGGTCAACAGCAGGGCGGGACGAGCTTCGCGCAACGCGGCGCGCACTTCTTCGCCACGTGCTGAATTCGCGCACGAGCAGACCCGCATCGCGCAGCGCCTCCGCCAGCACAAAACGCACGCCGCGATCGTCATCGGCGATCCAAATGTCGGGGCGGGACTCATTCATGTGCATGGCCCATCGGCAGATACAGGGAAAACACCGTCTCACCGGGACGGCTGACATAACGCAGTTCGCCACCGTGCTCGCGCGCGATCTCGCGCGCCAGCGCCAGACCCAGGCCGCTGCCGTCAGCGCGACCGGATACCAGGGGTTCGAACAAGGTGTCACGCAAGCTCGGGGGCACGCCCGGACCGTCGTCGATCACGTCCACCCGCAACGACATGCGCGCCATGCGCTCACCCAGGCGCACGGCAGGTTCCGCGCGCGTGCGGAAGATGATCGTCTGTGCGCCCGCTTCGATGGCGTTGCGCGCCAGATTGAGCAGCAGCTGCAGCAGACGATCGGCATCGCCATAAACGTCCGGCAGGCTCGGATCGTAATCGTGCCGCAGCGCAGGCGCGGACGGCTCGGCCAGCAGCAGATCACCCAGTCGTTCCAGTCGCTCATGGATGTTGACGGGTCCCAGCTGCGCGGCGCCACCGTGGCGCAACAGCCGGTTGGCCAACGCGGCCAGCCGATCGGCCTCGGCAATGACCAGGCCGGCGAGCGAACGCAGATCTTCGTCATGCACACGTCGTTGCAGCAACTGCGCGGCGCCGCGCAAGCCCGCCAGTGGGTTCTTCACTTCATGCGCAAAGCCGCGCAGCGTGGCCGACAGCGGCGTATCCGACGACGCGGGTGGCGCCAGCGCATGCACTTCGAGCAATAGCTCGCCTGTCGACAGCGGCTGGATCGAGACGTCCATGCGCCCCGCATCACCGCGTACGGAGGGCACCTCGATGCCACGCAATTGCAGCGGCGAGGGTTCAAGCAAGGCGCGTTCCGCCAGCGCCATCCATTCCGGCCGATGCAGCAGCACCGCCAGGGACTGCCCCACCGCGCTGCGCGGGCCAATCGCCAGCAACTCGGCCAGCGCCGGATTCACCCACAACAGGCGCAGCTGTGCATCCGCCAGCGCGACCCCCGTCGCCAGCGGCTCGGCCCAACCACGCGATGTCGCATCGTTCATTGCACCATCATGGACAATGCGCCGTCATGGTGCAACGACCGAAGTGCTCGCAGGCCCCTAAACCTGCCATTTTTGTTCTCAGGCCCATAGCTTGTGCAGGTTGTGTCGGGGGGAGCAATTGCTGTCAGTAGTTCCTAATTCTTGTCAGAACACCTAAGTCGTGTCAGTAGCGGATAGCCCACACGGTCAGACCGTGGGCCTTCGCGGCCATTGTTTGGCAATACCCTAAGCTCAGGCAGACACTCTGCTCCCCTCGGCAGATCATGGTTGGGGTAAATGCTAATGACAGAACCCGTTGGAATTGACGAGCTGAGCATGCGGCGTTTACTGGCCGCAGTCGAACGGGTCGCGGGGAGTCGCGCTCGAGCAAAGGAGTGGCTCCTCGCACGAACACCAACGCTATGACTACAAATCTATCTTTATGCCAGCTCGCCCCTTCGACCGCGCTGCGCCGAGGGGGCATCTGCTGGTCTCATCCTGGACCCGCTTCTCCCCGGTGGCCGAAGCGGTCGCAATGCCTTGTACGTCGATCATGATCTTGTCGACGAACGCGTTTCTCACATTGAATGACAAAGATCGAATAGTGGCCATCCCAAATGGCGACGTGAGATTGATCAGCGTCAATGCGGAGGCGCATTCCAGTTGTATGGTGATGACGATGACGAGGAGTTGGTCTGGCATAAATGCCGGCCGGGGACAGGGTAAATGAAAGCGGCGCACGTTCCTGCCGATTACCAACCATCCGCCGCACAAACGGCGGAAACAGGCAGAGAGACGCGCCTCGTTGGGGCGCTGCCTTCGATAAATATATGCGCCCTTATGCAATCCGATCGGATCTCCTTTCCATACGCCGAGTGTCGATAGAGCTTGATCGGTACGTCAGATCACCGGAAGCAACGCCTTATTTCGATCAGAGGTGGCATCCATGCCCACATTGACCCAGCGACATTCGACGAGCGGGACTAAGCGTCACACGACTCGGCATGCTCCTTACACGCGCCCTCCGTCCGCTGGGAGCGATACCCATCTGTCACAGAAGACCCTGCACTCGACACCGGAAGAACGGCGAGCCATGGGCAAGGCGATCCGCGAACGATGCTCGCGCATTTCGCTAGGTGAGTGGCGGGCCGCCGGTAATCGACGCGACCCCATCGATCTGCTCATCGAGTCATCGCAAGGCCGAATCGAGTCACTCGTGCCGATCCGATATGGTCGCATGGTGGCCTCGCCATTTGCCTTTTACCGCGGCGCTGCTTCGATCATGGCCAGTGACTTGGCCACGACCGCGAGCACGGGAATCCATCTGCAGGTCTGCGGTGACTGCCATTTAGCGAACTTTGGTGGATTCGCGACACCAGAGCGAAAACTTGCGTTCGACATCAACGACTTTGACGAAACCACCGTCGGTCCCTGGGAATGGGATATCAAGCGTTTATGTGCGAGCCTGGTCGTTGCCTCGCGTGCCAATGGCTTCGCGGCAGACGATGCGCGGGAGGTTGCTTGGCGTGCAGCTTCCGCGTACCGGGATCACATCAGTGATTACGCGTCGATGCCGTTGTTTGACGCTTGGTATGATTACATTGATTTGCGTGACCAAATCGAGAGATCGCAAGACGAAGAAATGAAGACGCTCTACACGAAGAGTGTGCGGAAGGCGACGGAACACACCGCTCACACCAACGAGTTCGCTAAGTTGACTGTAGCCGGCGGCATTCCAGCGCGAATCAAAGACGAGCCGCCGCTGATCTATCACGACAACGCACTGATGGACGAGGTTAGTGAGGAGGAGCGAACCGAGGCTTTCGCGAATTATCGGGACTCTTTGTCGCCGGAGCGGCGCATCTTCCTGGATCGATTCGACACAGTCGACACTGCAGTCAAGGTTGTTGGCGTGGGCAGCGTTGGAACGTACTGCGGCGTGATGCTGCTCTTGTCAGGTAGTGGCGACCCATTGTTTCTACAATTCAAGGAAGCGCGCTCATCGGTTCTTGATCCCTTCGTCGGTGAAAACCTGTACCCGCATCAGGGACAGCGCGTTGTGGTTGGCCAGCGACTGATGCAATCCGCCAGCGATATTTTCCTTGGATGGACACAAGGCCCAAAGCGGCAGTTCTATGTTCGCCAACTGCGTGACGCCAAAATCTCACCGCAGATCGAGCTGATGAGTTTCAGGAACCTTCGACGTTACGGAAAGGTTTGCGCCCACGCACTGGCGCGTGCTCACGTGCGATCAGGCGATGCTGTTCTTCTCGCCGCCTATCTTGGATCGAGCGATGCCTTCGCCGATGCCATTGCGTCTTTTTCGGTGGCCTACGCAGACCAGAGTGAACGCGACCACGGAGCAATGATCAAGGCGGCAAGAGCCGGTCGAATTGACGTCGCCTCGACGATTTGATGGCCGCGCCGGAAGCGACGGTCTTTGACCTTCTGTGCGAGCCTTACCAGGCGCGAACTTGACCACGATGAATCAGGTCTCGATCGATTCTGGCCGGTCCATTCCTTGGCTTTGACTAAGGAACGAGCGCGCGCCCCCGGCCAAACTAGAAGGAGGCATTCGGTTAATCATATGAAACAACGTACTTCTACTTGGTCAAGCGATGCTTTGCGATGGCGATGTGCCGAAGCCAATTCGGTGGCTTCTGTTTCAGTCCACCTACGAAACCCAACATGGACAGATAGGTCTGAGCACGCGCGAGCGGCGCACTTCTGCCATCGGATTCATTAAAGCTCGTTTGCCTCCGTCATCCCCTGATTGAGAAGCAGGTACGCCCTCATGTCCTCGCGCAGGAAATCGTGGCCCCGATGGTTCGGCAAGAGTGATTTCCGTGTGATTTTTTGGGGCACTGAAGGCCCGAACGCCCTCCATGAGGCCAAATTCTCACTGCGTTGACAGGAAAGGGGGGGATCATTGATTCGGCTGATCCTCCTCCGATCCATTCAACCGACATTCGAGGAGCGATGGTGATTTACCATGTCGAAGAGCCTTACCTCGGCGTACGGCGCATGCGCGAATGGCGACGGCTCGCGCTTCATTCAGTCGGCCTATTCGTGCTCGTACTGGGGTGCGCGACAGCGGGCCTCGGGTTGCTCGATCGCTCGCAGAGTCCACTCGGCACCAAGGTGTTCACGGCGATATGGAACGGCGTGAACCTGGTCACCACACTCGGAGACTTCTCCGACTTCGGCGAGGGCCAGAAAGAATTCATGTTGATGGCCGTGTTCGCAACGATGCTGGTCGGCGCCTTCGCGGTAACGAAGCTCACTGGCATGCTGTCGGGCGATGACGTGATGATCTATCGGGAGAATCGGGTCATGGAACGCAAGCTGGACGAGCTTACGAATCACGTGGTCGTCGCCGGATACCGGGCGGTGGGAGAGCTCGTCGCGGCGCGCCTGAGTGAGGCCGGCGAAACCGTACTTGTGCTCGTCGGAAATGCCGCGCTTGCGAACAAGGCAGCCGAGCACGGACATCTCGTCGTTCTCGGCGACGTCGGCGTCGGCGTCTTTGACGATGTGCTTAAACGGGCCCGGCTTGAGCACGCTCGCGGTCTCGTGGTCACACCCGCTGAGGCTGACGTCAATCTGGCCATCACGTTGATGGCGCATACGATCAACCCCAGGCTCTGGATAGCGGTGCCTGGCGAAAACAGCCTGAGGCGAGTTCTACTCGAAAGCGCCGGTGCATCCCATGTCGTGATTGCGGACGACCTGGTCGCAGAGGCGCTCGTCCGGCAGCTTTCGGCGCGCGTCGAGGAACCGACATGAAATCGACGGCCCCTGCACATGCGCCCGCCCATCGCCTGCCGTTCCTGCAGGGGTTGTTACCTTTCGATCGCGGACAGCTGCGGCACGACATCATCGCTGGCGTCACGCTCGCCGCGCTGGGCATCCCCGAGGTGATGGGCTATACCAGGATCTCGGGCACGCCGACCGTCACCGGGCTATACACCATCCTGTTGCCGCTCGTGATCTTTGCCTTACTCGGTTCATCGCGACTTCTGGTCGTCGCGGCCGACTCCGCGACCGCCGCCATTCTCGCCGGCACCCTGGTGACAGTGGCCGCGCTTGGCAGCGCGGAATACGTCGGCCTCACCAGCACGGTTGCATTTGCAGTTGCCGCGATGCTGGTTCTCGCGCGCATTTTCCGCCTCGGCTTTCTCGCCGACTTCCTGTCGCGCAGCGCGTTGATCGGATTTCTGACTGGTGTGGGGGTGCAGGTCGCGGTGGGGGAACTGCCGGGCCTACTGGGACTCGAGAAACATGGACATGGACCGTTGAAGCAGCTCGCGTTCGTGTTTCAGCATCTTGGCGAAATGAACTACCCGAGCCTCGGGTTTTCGGTTGCAGTTCTGACGGTGATCGTGGGCTTCAAGCGCGTGACGCCTCGGGTTCCCGGCGCGCTCATCGCGGTCGTCGGGGCGATTGCCGCGAGCATGCTGTTCGATCTCGCTCGCCACGGGATCGCCGTGATCGGCAACGTGCCGGGCGGACTACCCTCGTTGTCGCTACCGCCCTTCCATCTGGCCCAGATGGACCAGGTAGTTGCCACGGCCGCCTCTTGTTTTATCGTCATCATCGCCCAGAGTGCGGCGACCGCGCGGGCTTATGCGAACCGCTACAACAAGGAGGACGATGCGAATCTCGACATCGTGGGTCTGGCGGGCGCGAACGCGGCGGCGGCCTTGACTGGAACGTTCGTCGTGAACGGCAGCCCGACCAAGACGGAAATGGTTGACGACGCGGGCGGCCGCACCCAGATCGCGCATTTGACGACGGCGGTCATCGTGCTACTCGTGCTTCTCTTTCTGACGAAGCCCCTCAGCTTCATGCCCGCGGTCGTACTGTCGGCCATCGTTTTCATGATCGGTGTAAAGCTCATCGACGTGAAGGGCATGAGGGAACTGAGCCGACTGCAGCGGGACGAGTTCATCCTTGCGCTGATCACGGCGGGTGTTGTCGTCTTCGTCGATGTCATGCACGGAATCATCGCAGCCGTCATCCTGTCGGTCCTCGATCACACCCGCCACAGCTACCGTTTGCGCACGCGGGTGTTGACCCGCGATGCGGACGGGCGCTGGGTGCCCCACCCTCCGGCGCCGAATCTGTTCGCTTCGCCAGGGATCATTGTGTACCGCTTCGAAGCAGACCTCTTCTTTGCGAATGCGAGCCGGTTCATGACTGAAATCCTGAAACTCGTGGAGGTCGCGCAACCTCCTGCGCGATGGGTGGTGGTCGACGCCTCTGAAATCCACAACATCGACTATACGGCCGGCAAGACGCTGCTCCAGCTGCGCGATGAGCTGGACCGGCGGGGCGTGGGGATTGCATCCGTCGCCGTGCCCGAGGGTGTGCGCGACCAACTGCAACGTTATCGCGCGATTGGCGGCGGCCCGTCAGAGAAGGCCAAGGAGGTCTTTCTGACGGTCGATGACGCGGTGAACGCGTTGCGCGACGCGCCAGCTCCGGCGCCGAAACCGAAAGCCCCGCCAGCTTGAGGCGAGGCTCCCGGACCTGGACTTGTAGACGGGGTCGAACCCCTGGGCGTGAGGCCACCTAGAATGGGTGACCGATTTCCAGGAAGACATTCTGATGGCCCCCCTCGCGCGCACCGACACCAAACAGGACCGGACCGATCCACGAGTCCAGGCCAACGTAGACGCTGCCATTGAACACGCCCTTGTCAAAGGCCATCTCTGAGCGGTGCTGCCAAGCATTGCCGTACTCGAGCATTGTCCCGGCCAACGCTGGCTGGTTAAGTAATCTACCAATTTGATAGGAATAGCCAGCCAGGAGCATGGCGTAATCCTGGCCGGTCAGCTCGTTCGGCTGGTAACCGACCAGACGTGCAAAGCCGCCGAGCCGGTACAAGCTCTGGATAGGCGCAACACCCGAACTGGTCACGTGATACCGCAAGCCCAATTGCACGGAATGTTTGCCGAACTCACCGAACTTTCGGGCGACCACCGCATCGACATCGAGCTGGTCGAATTTGCTGTCGGCACCAAATGCATCGCGCGACCACGTATAACGAGTGCGCACCAAGTAACCTTCACGCGGGAAATAGAAACTGTCGACACGGTCAATGGTGGCATCGGCATAGACCTCACCCGTCTGGAAGTTGATGCGCGGTTGAGCAGGATCGCCAATCTCCTCCCTCGCGTTGCCAGCCGCACGCTCTACGCCGACCAACAATGCACCGTAGTTGCCGAACTCGCGTCCGAAGGTGAGATTAAGCCCGAGTTGCTGGATATCGTATTGACTGGTTCTGTGCCCGCCGCTGTCGAATTCGTTGATCGGGTAGCTCTGGTACTGGCCTCTGGCGCCGAAAAAGTAACGGCCGCGTGCGCCAAAAGGCTGGTAGTACTCGCTCAAGAACCCTGTTTCAGTGCCGAGCGACGCCAGATAACGTATCTCGCCACCACTGTCATTGACCGGCGATTGAAGTACACCTATGCGCACGCTCATATCGGAACTTCCTGAGAAGTTTCCGCTCGTGCTCAAGCCTCCTTCCAGATAGTTAGGTCCTTGGATCTTGTCGTGGATGTGCAGAAGCACGCCAGTCTTTCCGTCCTCCTCTACCACTTCGTAAGTGGATTGGGACAGAGTGTTCATGCCATACACTTCGTATAGCTTCGCCTCCAGCCGGGAGGCGTCAAGAGGCTGGCCCAGTGGAATGTTCACCCGCGAAAGCACAAGCTCATCCCGATACTGGCTATGGTTGTCCAAATGCACGAATTGAACCACCGGCGACGTGGCCTGACGACCCGTACGAACCGACCTGTTCTGTGCATACGCAGCTTCCGGCAACGAGAGGCGCGCGAGTTGGTCGGTCGCGGCGTCCGCGCCTTGCTTGCCAATAGCAAGCGCCTCCGCCCCCTTGGAGAAGTCGCCCGTCGCGACACGGCTGCCTAGCGGTGGTGTGATCAGTACGTCGCGCTCCGTGAGGGTCGCCAGTTGCTCGCGGGTGTTGCGTACAGTCAGGAGACCGGTGACCTGCTCCGTGATGGCGAGTACGTTCGAATCAGGCGTCATCGTGGCTAGTGGCGTGCCGACGTCAACGACGATGACAATGTCGGCCCCCATGGCTCGCGCGACGTCGATCGGGATGTTGCGGGCGACGCCACCATCGACCAGAACATGATCGCCCATTTGTATGGGCGGAAACGCTCCGGGAATCGACATACTGGCGCGCATTGCCAGGGCCAGGTCGCCGTGTCCAATCACGACTGCGTCGCCCGTATTGATATCTGCAGCGACGGCGCGATAGGGAATCGGCAGGTAATCGAAGTCCTTGATGGTGCTGACTGGCTCGATCAACTTCTCAAACAGCAATACGATTCGTTCGCCGGCGAGCAAGCCGCCGGCGACCTTCACTCCCTTCGCGCTCACGCCGACGCCCGGAGAGGCGATCACGAGATCGTCATCGCGTTTGCGACGGTAGGAACGCTCGGGGCGTTCTAGTGAATCGTTGAATAGTCGCTCCCAATCAAGACCCAACAAAGTCCGTTCTATGTCGTCGACCGACATGCCGGACGCATAGAGCGCACCGATGAGAGCGCCCATGCTGGTGCCGGCTACGCAGTCGATGGGAATGTGCATTTGTTCCAGCTTGCGTAGCACACTGATATGCGCGATGCCGCGAGCACCACCACCGCCGAGCACAAGACCGATACGAGGTCGCCCTGCCGGTTCCACCGGTCGCTCACGGCAAGGCAGGTTCTTCACGTCGCTGGTGGATGGCGCGCCACGTACCTGCCCAGGCGTCTGCGCAAATGCAAGCGGCAGGGCGAGCAATTGCACACCCCAAGCCAGCAATATGAAACGGACTTTCATTAGCAGTCTACTGCGAAGGACAACCCCACTTGGTTCCCGATCACCAAACCGGCAAACCGGCCTGGCAACTCTCCCGGCGCGCCACTGGATCGGTTGCACACGACACTAAAGGCCGTGGAAATCGGGACCCTCAATCGGAGGAGGTGCAGTCGCGGCTCGGGTGCAGGTCTTTTCATCAGACAGGTCATCACATTGTGGCGTTTACCAAATCGGCGAGCTGTGGGCGCGACCAGTGACCGTCGTCGGACGTAGTCAGCCGCTTGGCCTGAACCGCTCCCGGTTATGGGGGCGGCGCGGCGACTGGCTCTGGATCACGCGTACGCAACAGAACGCAAGTTGACTCACGTCGAACGTCGAAACCTCCAACCATGCCGGCAGCGATGCCCCCGAAATTGAGCAGCATGGATGACTGGATATCCGTCTCAAATGCTAGGAGATTTAACGTGAAGAAGAGGTGGTTTGAAAACAGATTATTGGCTTCATGCGGGAAGCCGAGGCAGACCAACTGGCGAAGCGACCACACCGCCGACGCAGGTCTAGAACGCGAGCTATGAGCGGACCTATTAGCAGTGCCGCAATCGATCGGATTCATCTGCGACATCGGCAGCCACGAAAATCGTGGTCTTCATACGCGAGCACTTACCAACAACACGAGCGTGGCGAGTCGCTTGGCTATACCAGATCCTCGATCCGTCGTCGAAATCGTGCGCAGTTGCGATGAGCCTATAGGCCGGCCGACGGTCGCCACTGAGATCGGAAGGGGTCAATACCTCCCACTCCCTAATTGCTGCAATAGAGAACCGACCATCTTCCCTGGTGACGACCGTCTTGGCTGGGAATTCCTCGATATGGACGGAAGCACCGGCTATGGGCTTGCCGTTGAAAGCATCAATGACTATGCCACTGACGCCGGGGGTGATTCTCGTAGGCCAAGGCATGCACCCAGCCGGTACGAGGCAGGCGAACGACAGGCTGGATAGGTGAATCCATTTCACGCGCTGCCCCCTAGGCAACAGGTTGATGTCTGCCTCGGGTTGCGGATTCAGCCGGTCGTTGCAACACACTAGAGACTGCGCGAGCAGCGGGAGTGTTGCAAGATGTCCCAACGACCGGCTGAATCCGCAGCTAGAAGCGGACATTTCCGCATATGTCTTACAGGGCGGACGGTGCAAAGCACGCGCCTAAGAGGGCTAGATAATGGTTTGTATGGCGTAGCTCCACCCTGACGGCCTACCGGAGGGGGCGGGCGCCGCCGCTTCGCCCAGGCCGCTCGACAGAGCTGGGCACAGATCAAGGAGCACACCATGGCAGTACTCGCTACTGAGAAGTCACCGAATACCCATGCACGGGTCGGAGGCTTTCTCTACCTCGTCATCATCTTTGCCGGAATGTTCGGAGAACTCTTTGTCCGGGGCAAATTGGTGGTCTCCGGCGACGCAGCAGCCACGGCAAGCAACATTCTGGCCTCACCGTTACTGTGGCGCGCTGGCATTGCCGGCGATCTGGTGATGCATGTCTGCGATGTCTTCGTCATGTTGGCACTCTACGTGCTGTTTAGGCCCACCAGCCGCAACCTTGCACTGCTAGTGGTGCTCCTCAACGTGGTGCAGACCGCTGTGTTGGTTGCCAACAAGTTGAGCCTCATGGTTCCACTGTTCCTACTGGGAGGTGCGGATTATCTAAAGACCATCGAGCCGGCTCAGCTTCAAGCGTGGTCCTACATCTCAATAAAAATGCACGACTACGGCTTCGGCATTGGCCTCATCTTCTTCGGATTCGTGTGCCTGGTGGAGGGGTACCTCATTCGCAGGTCACGCTATCTGCCAGGGTCCATCGGGGTGCTGATGCAAATCGCGGGAGCGTGCTACTTGGTCAACAGCTTTGCACTGCTTCTTTCTCCGACGCTTGAGTCACGGCTATTCCCAGCAATCATGGTGCCTTGCTTCATAGCGGAGGTGTCGTTTGCGCTGTGGCTTTTGGTGAAGGGCGTGAATATGCCCGAGTGGGAGAGGCGCGCAAGCATGGTGTCGGGAGACCGGTCACCGTAGGAGAGTCAATTGCCAAATCGGGAAGGTCCGGGTCGGAAGCAGACGCTTCAGCTCAATCAAAAGCATCCTCGGTCATAGCGAGGCCGATTCCAGCAACAACAAGAAATACTAGTGTTGGTGCTCGAGTTAAATTGACCATCGTGCTCGTTTTCGACTGACCATCTCTACTGTCGGCGCATACCCGGCCTACACTGGGGTTGGTTAGCGCCAACCTTGGTCACGCCATTTTCGGCTAACTGGTCAAATCCTGGCGCGCGCCAACAATCGCGACCCAAAGCGGAGCTCAGGCGGGTAACGAATCTCAGCTTGGCAGCACAAACTTTGCCCCTCGCTCCGCCTATTTTTGGCAAGCTATGCACGTGGTAAGCGGCTGATTTTCTTATGGCCGCACGAACTATGACCTCGTAATCGGCCCAAAGTGTGTGTCGATGGGCGCCCTGGCCCCCAAACTATGGCCCACAAACCAGCACAGACTTTGCCGTTGGGAACATTTGTGCCCGCCAAAGCGCTGGTGCAACGCACGCGCCCCCGCCTCGATGGCCGCGGGCTGACGCGCGAACGTGCCGAACTCGCGTACATCGCCACCGCGTGGCTGTAAACAGAAGTCGTGTTTCGCGTCGGCCCAGTCCAGTCCCATGAAGGCCGTAAAGCCGGCATCGCTTTGCATGCTCATGATCCACCTCGCCGCGTGCGTCAGCTGTCGAGACGTGCGTGCCCGAGCTCGGCGAAGTCAATAGTGAGAGCCGACCATGCAGCGTTCCCCGAGTATTCGTTGGGGAGCTCTAGCGCACTGGCGAGCTCTAAACCAAAGCGGTGAACATCGTATGTTTGGGTCGAAATAGGCGTAGCTCGCCGGTGCGAGTCCCGCTCTCACCGGCAACGATCTGCCGGCTACGCCCCGTGTCATCGAGGGCGGAACGGACCACCTATATTGGGTCAGAAGCAGACATAGCTCTCTACTTGTCGCCATAGATGAAATGCGACTCGTAGATTTCGACAGCTAAGGATCTGCTTCACTCCAGCCCATTTGCATTTACCTGGCCAAACTTTTGAGCACGTCATTGGTGGCCGTCAACGATGAGTCTGCATGGACTTCGACTCGGGGAGCCACCGAGGGATCGCTCCTCGTCGAGGAGGCCTTTGGGTCGACACGTCCTGCCCCGGAGGCCTCTGGAAAAGTCACTGGATGAAGAGGAAGCTAGGTCGCGTCTGTTCGCCAAACCCGCTGCCCGGGTTAGTGCCCTCAGCGGTCCGTCATCCGACACGATTCACCCAGGGCATCCGCTGCCATGCATCGCAACGCGTCATCCGGCGATTCCGTCAACCGACGATTCCGTTACATCGTTTCTGGGGTCTACTTTGTGGTGCTAACCCTGGTGCTTTGGCTGTTCGCCGAACAGTGGGTCGGTTATCGAGATGCGAGGGAGGCGCAAAGGGAGTTCGTGGTGCTTCAGGCGGCATTGCGCGCCATGTCTGACATATCTGCAGAGCGACGGCCGACAATGGCCAAACTGAATCGGTCTCCGGAGACCCCGGACCAGCAAGCCTCGGCCTTGAGGGAGGCGCGCCGCGCGACCGATGCGGATCTGCAGGCGCTTGGCACGAAATTGCGAAATCCTGGCTGTAAAGGGTGCGTGCCGCTGGTTGCGACATATGCCCAGGTGATGTCGATCCTGGTCGAGGCGCGGCAAGACCTGGATGCGATTAACTTTCATGAACCAGGCGATCACACCGCGGCCGTGCTGCATGCGTTCGACCACTTGATCACGGCGATACCGCTGCTCTCTTCCATTGCTGACACCAGCGCGATGGGCGTCATCCGGCAGAATGCGGACGTGCAGAGCTATCTGCTATCGGCCCGATTGGCGGCACTGCTGCGCGAGCGGGCGGGTGCGCTCGCTTCACCGTTTGTACCGGCGTTGATATCGCACCGAGCAATCACGAATGAGGAGGCTGCCAGCATCGCGCGCACGCTCGGCGCCATCGAGCAGCTGCATACCCTGCTTACCCCATCTATCCGCGGCCTGCCACCCGCGTTGCAGTCGGACTACGCCGAGGTGACGGAGCAATTCTTCAATCAGGGGCTCTCATACATCGACAATCTGAAGGCACTGGCCAGTCGTGAAGGCGGCGTAGTGATCCCACAGGGGGAGCTGGTTGAGCAAATGGGATCCCGTGTCGTGCCTATCGAGCGCCTCCGTGATGAGGCTCTGGCGCTCGCTCGTCAGGCCATCCGATCCAGCCTCAACTTGCACCTTATGCTTCTTGTCGGCACGGGCCTGCTCGCATCGGCATTGACGGGCGTGCTGCTGGTGGTGAGCTGGAGCTTCCGCGAGAAGATCGTGCGCCCGTTCGTGGAGGCCAGGCGGCTTATCCTTGCCATCGCTGCGGGCGATTTGTCGATGACCATACCGCTGGCCGCTTACCGCGGAGAGATCAAAGATCTATTCGGTGCACTGAACGTACTGAAACAAAACAGCGCCGACCGGATACGGCTCGAACAGGAGCGAAAGCGGCTGATCGGTGAACTCAAGACCATTGCCGCGACGGATCCGTTGACCGGCCTGCTGAACCGGCGCGCCTTCGAGAGCCGGGCCCGCTTGCTGTTGTCTGACAAGCGCGGCGACGAAATCGAGGTGGCACTGATCATGATGGACATTGATCATTTCAAGCACGTCAATGACACCTACGGTCATGAGACAGGCGATCGTGCGCTGGTCAAACTCGCAGCCATATGCCGGGAAACCGTTCGCTCGGAGGACGTCGTCGCCCGTATTGGTGGCGAGGAGTTTGTCATCCTGTTGCGGGTGTCGGATCACGTCCAGGCATGTGAGTTGGCGCAGCGTCTGCGCGACAGGCTTCGCCAAGACACGATTGTGGCGATCAGTGGTGACGTCTTCGGCATTACGGCAAGCTTCGGTATCGCCTTTGCGCGACGCGCGGACTCTCCAGCAACGGCGGAACTACTGCGGCAGGCGGACGCCCTCCTCTATCAGGCCAAGCAAAATGGACGCAACCGCATTGAATCGGGAGCCACCGCATGAATCCTTCCATGCCGCGGTAGCACGGAAAGACTCGCCCTGATTCACGGTGCTCTGGAAGGCGCACTTTCCTCGTGCAACACCGCTGCCAGCAGCGGCCAGCGCTGTTTGGCGGCAAGCAGGACGTCCCGTGCCTGGCTATCAAAGTAACGTGCCGGATCGATGCCCTTGGCGTAATGGGCGTAGGTGTCCACATCATTGGGCACCAACTTTGAGGATGTGTCTTGCGGCGCGGTCATCACTTGCCCTCTATCCAGACGCCATCCGGCGTGTGGACGACATAGCCGTTGAGCGTGTTCAAGGTGACTGTGTTTTCGTTCTCGCCCACCATGCGTGTCTGCGGCAAGTCATTGGCGTACCTCGCGAGCGGCGGCGCATCCGCGCGGTACGGGCTGTTGGCTACCAGGCCTGACAGGAGCTGCGCCAGCGCGAGGTAGCTGGTGGGTCGATCGATGATCGTGGCAGGCCCTTGTCGCTGTTCGCCGGACGGTAGCCCGATCAGCCTGACGCCAACGGGGACATTGATAATGCGTGGCGTCGGAATCTCCCGCAGACCGGATATTTGTTTGGCGTCTCCGCGCAGCGCGGCGCCGTGCTCGGGCACAAATACCACCACGGCTTTGCGTCCCGAGTGAGCAATCAGCTCGATGAGGCGGTCGATATCACCCATCAGCTTCTTCAGGCGAATCGGGTGGGACTGCACGCTGGTCAAATTGCTATTGGGCAGGCGGTTGCCGTCATGCAGCGTCACCGTGTTGTAGTACAGGGCCACCGGGCCACCTCCCTTGTCGATACGCCCCTGGTACCACTTGGCCAGTGCATCGTAATCGCCCACTAACGGCGAGCCGTCGAACTCCTTCATGACGGCGGGTAGCCCCTCGATCGACTGCGGCTGTATGCCATCGCGCCCGATTTCCCGTTCCACGATGCCGCGGAAGTTATCGAAGTGGCCATCGTGATTCATCATGAACTGCACGTCGTAGCCGGCCGCGGCGAGATCGGCAAAGAGATGACAATCTTGCGGATCAGCACCATACAAGGCCTGGTGCGGCTCTTGTCCGCACGAGGCGCGAAGCAGTCGAATCGCCGCGGGCCCGCTGTAGCTGGCAGCGCTGCTGAAATTTTTGAAGATGTAGTCGAAGCGACTGAACAGCGGGCTGTCGCTCATGTTGTCCACGTCAAGGTCATCCCACGAGAGCGAGCAGATATGGATCACAATAATGTCGAACTGGACGGCCTGATCCTTGCTCATCGCAACGAAGTCGACACGACGGTCTTTTTCGCCTTGATGGAACTCAGCAAGTTGTTCGTCGAAGTTCTCGCTGGAGGCGGGCCCTCCGGCATTCGCCAGGCGGGCATCATTTTGGGCCTGGGCGGCGATACTGGAACGCGCGACCGACTTCTCGATCAGCGTATCGATACCCTGCCACACAGGCATGATGATTAGCCCCAGAAAAACAAAAGTCGTCACGCGCAACCACCGATTGGCGACGGCATACACCACCACCGCCAGTAGAGGGATATAGATCAGCGCCGGGGTGAATACGCGCCTGGCCAGTTCCATCATGTAAGTTGGCGAGAATGACGCGAGCCCTGGCATCTGTCGCAACACATAGGCGAAAGGCGGCAGCGCCGATTCGCGATACATGAGAACCGCGCCCACCATCAGGGCAACGACGAGCCGCAGCACACGCTGCCAGCGCTGTTTCAACGGCACGATCAGGCCCAGCGCAAATAGGAGATTGAGCCACCACACCGGCGCGAGCCTGCCGACGGAAGCCAGGTAGATCTTGGTGATGAAGTACAGGTTCCAGAATCCCATGGGAATTCCCGTTATGTAGACCGGCGTGGCCGCCGACGTACCACTGACTCGACAGCGTCCAGGCAGGCATCAAAAAGCCGGAGCACTCCCTGGTAGCCCATTTCGACCACCTCGACGAAGCTGCGCAACGGTGCATCGGGAGCCAGTGCCTCCTCCCAACGAACCCACGCATCGGCGCGGCCGAATGTGCATTGAATGAGTTGCGCCTCCTTTTGGTAGGACCAATCCTCGAACTTCAGTCCCAGATGGATGCCGGCAGCGCGTGCGACAACGGCCCGGAAGTAGTAGTCCATGTCGCCACGTGACAGCGCCACGCCAATGGCTACGCCCTGCTTCAGCGCCAGGGGTTCTGGCAGCACGATGCCCAGTCCGCCGATGGAGTAATCCTCCGTGTGGCAGGCGATCGTCTTGCCGTCCGACAGGATCAGCGTCGCCGGTACCCGCAATGGCACGTGATGGGCCACGCGAACCTGCCTGACCTCTCTCGCCACGCCAATGGCTGCGCCGAGCATCGCCACGTTGAACAGCGCCCACACCATGTTCATCAGCACCGTCGCGGGTTCGTCGCGCTGCGTGGTGAAGATACGTACAACACCGACGACCAAGCCCACCAGATTGATGGCCAGAAGCCACATATAGGGCTTGGAAATGGTCCAGTCGAGGTATTCCTGCTCAATGAGCCCGCCCTTGGCGGTGACGTTGAACTTGCCCTTATTGGGATTGATCAAGGCCATGGTGGTAGGCAGCACGGTGTACCAGGCCAACACCGACTCATACACCTCTGCCCAGAACGAGTGGCGATGCTGTCCCTGAATGCTTGAATTGGCCAGTCCCGAGATGAACAGGTAAGGCAGCACGTAAGCCACGACAGACATCGCGGCTGCATTGAATACGTGCAAACCGAAATACAAATAGGCACACGGCATCACCAGGAAAACAAGACGCGGGATTCCGTAGAAGAAATGCAGCATCGCGTTGCTGTAGCAGATGCGCTGGAAGAAGCTCAGCCCCCTGCCGGACAAGGGATTATCCAAACGGAAAATCTGCGCCATGCCGCGCGCCCAGCGGATGCGCTGGCCAATGTGCCCAGACAGGCTCTCCGTCGCCAGTCCCGCCGCCTGCACGATGCGCAGATAGGCGCTGCGATAGCCACGGCGGTGCATTTTCAATGAGGTATGAGCGTCTTCGGTCACGGTCTCCACGGCGATGCCGCCCACTTCTTCCAGCGGCGCGCGCTTGATTACCGCACAGGAACCGCAGAAGAACGTCGCATTCCAGAAGTCGTTGCCATCCTGCACCAGCCCGTAGAACAGACTGCCCTCGTTGGGAATGCGCAGAAATGTGTCGTAGTTGCGCTCGAACGGATCCGGCGAAAAAAAGTGGTGTGGTGTCTGCACCATCGCGCATTGGGGGTCGGCAAGGAACACGCCCATCGTGGTCTGCAGGAACGAGCGCGTACAAATGTGGTCGCAATCAAAGATGGCGATGTACTCGCCAGTGGTTATCCCCAGAGCGTGGTTGATGTTGCCAGCCTTCGCGTGGCGATGCTCCTCGCGGGTCAGGTAGCCCACGCCGATCTCGGCGGCAAACTGCTGGAACTCCTCGCGGTTTCCGTCATCGAGGACGTACACCCGCAGCTTGTTGCGCGGCCAGTCCATGCTCTTGGCCGCCAGCACTGCGGGCGTGACCACGGACAGCGCCTCGTTGTAGGTGGGAATATAGACATCCACGGTCGGCCAGCTGTCTGGATCCTCTGGCAAGGGCACGGGATGCCGGTTTAACGGCCATGCCGTCTGGATATAGCCGAAGAACAGCACGATCCAGGTGTAAATCTCCGCCGCGTAGAGGATGTAGCCAAACACAGCCTCGGTAATCGAGGTGAAATGCAGCGTCTGCGTGGTTCGCCACCAGATATAACGCCCCGCCATCAGGATGGAGAGCGACACCATCAGCATGGTTGGCCAGCGCCCGGGAATACGCCGTGCAATGACCATCACCACGCACACGAGAATGAACAACTGGAGCTGATCGGCCAGCGGTAACGGCGTTGTCCAGAAAGCCAGGGCCACCACCAGCGCCATAAGCAAGATGAGCGTCTTGATATGGGGCACGCGATCCAGCGCAGCAGACCACTGGTCGAAGCGGTCGCTCACCTTTTGCCAGGGAATGCTGGGTAACCGGGCAGCCAAGGCTTTTCTTGCACCATTCACCACGTCGTACACCGGCCTGAACCTGCTGCTGATTCTTCCTCGCAGCATTGATCGACGACGTTTGTCGCGTCGATGGCGCGCTCGACGCAGGTCCGCCGCGAGATGTGCCCGGCGGCGGTACGGCCGGAAGAACAAGCGTCTGAACCACATGCTCACGCTGTCATCGTCGCTCAAGGCCAATTCGACCCGCATGTAGCGAGCCAGCGTACCGGCCCCCTGCACTGTCCAATCGCGCTGGCCAGGACGCGGTGGCCGAAAGATCAGTCGCAGCAACCATTGACTGCCGCCAGCGGCGGCGTCGACACCGAGTTGTCGCGCCATTGCTGCCTTGATGCGTGCTGCGGCGCCCCTGGGTGTTGCGTCGGTCATGGCGCGCCTCCCGTCGGCATGGCGGACGCGCTCGGCGCCTGCGTGACCCAGGAGGACAGCCATGACGCCAGGCCCTGCATGTCATGCGCCGCCTGGGAATGCGGTGTGCTGAGGTTGAAGTTCTGGTTGCGCGCCAGCGCCTCGGGAATGCCGGTGTCGGCATGGATGCGGTACGCGGAGAGCTCCAACCCCAGGATGGGGCGCAGCAAGGCAAGGATATCGGTGTGCAATTGCAGTGCAGGCAACACCGCATTGGCGACGTACAGGCTCGGCTTGCCACGCGCCTTCAATTCGGCGCGCAGTCGAGGCAACGTTGCGCAGGCCAGCGGCTGCGGGGGCACTACGACCAGTACCAGATCGGCGGCCTCGACCGCCTGCGCGGCATAGACCGAAGGCCAGGTCGCAGCATCCACCAGGATGATGCTGTGACCGGGCAAGTCCACGCGAGCCAGCAGATCACGCAGCCACGAAGGCCGCTCGTGCAAACTTGCGCCGATCGCCTTGGCCTGCGCCGCGCCCTTTCCGCCGCCATCGATTCCAGCGCCACCCCAGGGCAACCACAGCACGCCGTCCTCGCTCTGCAGGGCGACCTCCGCCGCGCGATCGGAAGGCGCAAGTACATAGGAAGCCAGCCCCTCGCGGGCCGGTTCGCGCAAGCCGCAATAGAGCGCCAATACATTGCTCGGATCGCATTCCACGGCGAGCACGGCGTGCTGGCGAGCCATCAGCAATCCGGCAAGCGCGGCGGTGAGCATCGTGCGCCCCGCACCTCCCACGCTGGAAAGGATGGCGATGGTCTTCATCCGCGGCTCTCGTCGCCGTCGTGCTGGCGCTTGCCCAGGATGACCAGCGGCTGCAGCTGTGATGGCAGTCGCACCTTGCGGCGGCGCCTACGCGAACGCAGGCGCGGCAGCCAGTTCGCCAACTGCAACCGCCAAGCCAGCCACCACAGTGGTGCAGCCAGGATCAGACCCCAAACGAAATAGGCGAGGAAAGGACGCATGGCAGTCCTAGACCCCCGCCTTGAACCGAAGCGCGACAGCACGCGGCGGCGGCACCACGGTGGCGGTCGTGGTTTCCCCGGTCATGGCCTCCTCGAGACTCAAAAACGGAAGGCTGGCTGGCTCCGCTGCCGGGCTCGCCGCGACCGGCGATTCCTCCGCCTGGGCCGTGACCGGCTGAATCGGCTCCACCAAACTCGTGTAATCCGGTGGTGGCAGTTCCGCGATCTCATCTTCAAGCGTCGCAAGCGCGATCAAGATCGAATCCCGATCGCCACAGCGCAGCTCGCCGCGGAACAGTTCGGTCAGCGGCCGCCCAAACACCTCCGCAACCGCCTTGCCCGCGTCGTCGATATGGCAGGCGAAAAGAAACAGATAGAGACTGTCGCCACTGGCAGTGCAAAGGTCGCCGGTGCGACGAATCCGGCAGACCCTCACCGCATCGACGCCAGCTACATCCTGTTCGAGCATCAGGCGCAGCATTACGTTCGGCAACCGAATCGGACGACTGCGTTCGACCGCCTCGCGCACCAGTTTCACGTAGCGCTGCGCGGGCACGTAGCCCGTGGTGGAATCACTCATGGCTGCGGCTAGGGCGCCGCGGTAATCCTCCGGCACGGGACGTGAAAACAGCTGCCCCTGCACACCGTCTATCAGGATTTCCACCTGCGCCAGCGAAGTGCTGCGCGGAATAATGGAGTTCGCCCCCAGGCTCAGCAGCAGCAGTTCGTAGCGGATACTGGCGTTGTCTTCGCGTATCAGGATCTTCAGCGCCTTGCCACAGTGGCGGCGCAGAAAGTTCACTTGCCTGGCCAGCTCGGCGAGGTTTTCCCTGATGCCGTAGTGCAGCACCACGGTGGCAGCCACGCTGTGGCTGGCCGCCACCACCAAGGCGTCATTGTCTGCCAGCACCCGCCAATCCCTGGGCAGCGACCGTTCGTGCATGACGGTGTCTCGCGAGACCATCACGACGAGTTCGTCAGGGGCGAGCATTCCACGGCGCCTCTGCGTCTCATCGACCACGGCTACCAGCCGGTGGTCGGTGGGAGAAAAACGCAACGGGATCGATTCGCTGGCAGCCAACGCGTTGTGGTTACCGCGCCAGAACGCCACCTCCCATCGATATTCGCCCTGCACCTGCTCCAGCTGCGCCGCACCGCCAAAGCGGATCTGAAAATCGGTCAGCGGCAGGAAACCACCGCCCTGCTCCACCAGCGGCGGCAGCATAACCAGCAGCACGCTGTGCCGCGTTTGCGCGCACCAGTCGGCCAGCGCCACGCCCTGGCGGATCAGCGTGGCGCGATCATGCCAGGCAAAACACGCTGCGGCGCCTTCGACAAGAAATTGCGTGGCGGGCGAGGCGCACTGCTCGGACATCGCCTGCAGCGCCTCGATCAACACATCGCAACCATCACGGTTGGGCGGCAAGCGCAATGAGCACACATTGGAACGGGGATGCACTACGCCGGTCTGGTCGATGTCCAGGCCGTGCCGCTTCAACGCCAGCGCCACATCGTCCGCCGAACGCGTGGACAACACGCTCACCGGGGTGGGCAGGGCTTGGGCCGCGGTCTTCCAGAACAGAGCGTCGCGCGCCGGCGAGCGGCTCGCATACACCGCATATACGTATCCCGTGGCCAGCACGGCCAGCGACGGCGGTAAGCCATCGATGGCCAGTGACTGATTCAGGCGAAGCCTGGCCGGCGCAATGCGACGTTGCGGCGGGGTGGAGGCTTGATCGGAATGATTCGTCACGATGGTCGTCCGAAGTGACAATGTTGCCGGTCAGTACGCGGAATACGGTTGCACTGGATTCGGTGGGTATGGCACCGGCAATCGCTGCTGATCAAAGAAGTAGCGCAGATAGATCGTGCCAACGTTGGGTGCGTAATCTTGTGAACGATCCAGCTTGAAGCGTGCACCCAGCACCCACTGAGGTGTCAGGCGGTATTCCAGCGCGGCAGCCACCGTGTAGCTGAAGCCGCCGCCGGGACCGCCGCCGAAGTACGGCGAGCCCAGGTCGGCTGCATCCATGCGAGCGACTGCTTCCTGCTGCAGGTCGGGCCGCGTGGGGAAAAACGGCGATTCGTCCTCGCGCGTCCATGACTCACCCACCGAGGCTTCCAGTTCCCACGACCAGCGGCCGCGACGTCCCGTCCAATCCAGCGGAATGGTCACCGAAGAATATTTCTGGGGGCTGTAATAGCCGCCGTTGCCGAACGTATAGAAATGCTGGTTGTTGTCGTAATGCCAGTAATTGATCACCAGCCCGCTGCTGAAGCGCTGGTCGGGCCGTACGAAGACCGGCAAATCGACACCGGTGCGCACCTTGAAATCGTGGTTGTCCTCGACATTGTGGCCAGTCAGCACGCCATAGCCGAGCGAGGCGAACAGCGTGGTAACTCCCACGTCCTGCGCGCCCCGCACGGCGACGCCGGTGCTTACCACGCCGCCCCAGGTTTCGCCTGACGCAGGATCCCTGGCGCCGGCGTATGACACCAGGCTGCTGGTGACGGGGCGGCGCGAAACGTCCACGGTCAGCGAGGAGCTGTAGAAATCGTGGCGATACAAAAAACCGCCCAACCAGTTGGTGACAGTGAAACCCAGTGGGCTCGTGCCGACGTCAGCGCGCCAGCTGTTGTCTGCACCGTTGAAGTCGTAACCCGCCGCCAGCGCCACGCCGTTATCGTTCTGATCCGCCGGCAGCAGTCCCGCGTTACCCGCCGCCGCGATCTGGCCGTACTTGTACGCCGGATCGAACTGGTCGGCCGGCAGGCGGCCGGCATTGAGCAGCACCGTATCGGCGTGGAAGACGTAGTGCCCGGTATAGCCGTCCGGAATGCGCAGATAGAGCGGGATTTCCGTGGCGTCCAGGCGCGACATGCCGCTGCTGCCGGATTCATTGGACTGGATCACCGCCGTGGCGACCTGTCCCTGGCGCCGGTCCTCAAGACTTTGCAGCGCACGACCGGCGGAGGTCAGGCCGTCTTGCGGACTGGGCGTCTCGCCTTCGCTTTGCTCCTGCGTGAGTGCCGTGCGATACAGATCAGCGGCACCGTTGTAGTCGCCACTGGACTGCGCCACGCGGCCCGCCTGCAAGGTGACGTCGGAGCGATCCGGGTATTGTTGCCGCAAGGGATCGACCACCATCCTGGCATCGTCGCCTCGCCCCAGCGCGCTATAACGACGTGCAACGGCCAGACGCGTGTCCACGTCGTCAGCCGGTGCGTCGGCCAGCACCTCGCGCACGGTTTCCTCGGCCTCTTGACGATGCCCCTGGTGGGCCTGCATGCGAGCGAGCGCAAGGCGCACATCGACGTCACCGGGGTGGGTGACCAGCAACTCATGCGCAACGACTTCAGCGCCGCGGTAATCACGTTTGGCTTCCAGCAGTTCAACCTGCGCGAGCGACCAACGACGATCGGCTTTGCCGCTCGCCGGCACTGCATCCAGCGTGCGCTGGGCGGCGTCCAGTTCGCCAGAGTCAATCTCCCGTCCTGCCGTACGCAAGGACATCCGCAGCAGCTGATCGTCGAACTGCACCTGCTGTTCGGCCGTCACGCCGGGATGCGTACGTGCATCGGCGATCCATGCTGGTAAAACGTCGTCACGATTGGCCGCGGCCAACAGTTCGCCATAGCGCAAGCGCACGCCGATCGCCGGATCATCGGGATGGGCGTCGAGCCAGTCGCGCACCAGCTTGAGGCCCTTGTCCGGTTCGCCCAGCGCGATCCACTCGCGGCCCAAGCTGGCCAGCATCTGTGGATCGTCACGCGATTCGGTAGCGACGCGATCCAGCAACTGCCCCGCTTCCTGCCGACGTCCCTGCGCCACCAGCTGGCGTACCTCGCGCAGGTCGCGCTGCGCCTTCAGGTTGACCGCCAGATCACGCATGCCCTGCGAACGATCGGCCTCAGGCACCTGCGCCAGTACCGCGCTGGCGGCATCGATGTCGTCCAGTGAATTGAGGTAGAGCGCGCTCGCATAACGCATGTCCGGCGTCGGTGCGATGCGCAGCCCATCCTCCATGACCGAGAGCCCCAGTGCAGGCAGGTCCAGGTCGCGATATTGCCGAGCAAGGGTGTAGCGCAGCCACGCGTCCTGTGGGGTGAGGCGCACGGCCTCCTCCAGTTTCAGCAAGGCTGGGCCATGTTTGATTTCGGCGATCAGCTGGTCGGCCTGCATCGACAGCAACTGCGCGCGCAGTTCGACCATCGCCTCGCCGGGACCAGTGCTACGTTGTTCCGCGTGATCGATCAGCGGCGTGATTTCGTCCGCGCGATGCGTCTCGATCAATACCTTGGCCAGCAGCTTTAGCGCATCCACGTCCGGTTGCGGTGCCTCCACCATGGGGCGTAGAACGGCCTCCGCTTCGATCCATTTCTTCTGCGCTATCAGCGCGGCGGCCAGTACGCGCTTGGCTTCGGCCTGGTCCGGTTGCTGGCGCAGGGCCTCGCGCGCCAGCCGTTCGCCCTGCTCCGAGTGTCCTTGCTCATTGGCTGTGCGGGCTTTCGCCAGCGTGCCCCAGAACATGGCCGTCACGATCAGTCCGCGCCACTTGGATGCGTCATCGGGATCCAGCGTCACCGCGCGCGCGAACATGGCACGCGCTTCGTCGTGGCGGCCTTCGCGCAACAGGACCAACCCCTGCTCGCCGATCGCGACGCCCTGGCGGGCCGTGGACGACAACCCGGGTGGCGATTTGGCAGACTCGCCAGTCGTAGGCGACTCCGCTGCCTGGACTGGCGCCACATAGTTGGCGCCGCCTTTTTTCTCCAGTGCGGCCAGCGCCGTTTTTGCGCTGGCGTCATCAGGTGCTGCCTTCAGATAGCGCTGGTACCAGACGTAGTACGCAGGATCATTGCTGCCGGCAGCGTTCAGCGCACTCCGCCAAAAGTCCAGCGCACGCGCGCGGTTGCTGTCCGGCCGCTGGTAGACCCGATAGATGATGTTCAGGCCTTCGATGCGCGTGTCGCTGCGATCAGTCAGCAAGTCGGCCAGGATCAGGGCGAGATCGAGATCGTCGGGGTTCTGCGCAGTGCGCTTGCGCAATGCATCCAACGCACGGTCGCGCCCGCCTGTGGATGCGGCCATCACGCGGTAGTAGTCACTCGCGAGCGCTCCACTGGGAGCGCCACGCGGAAACAGCGCCTGCATCTTCTGCCAGGCCTCGTCCGACTTGCCCGCACGCGCAAGCAAGCGCGCTTCGGCCAGCGCCGTCTTGTCCGTGGTGGCAACGCGATATGCATCGGCCAGCTCCAGCGTGGCCGGATGCGTCGGGTAGAGCTTTTGCAACTGTTGCAGCACCTTGGCCGCCTCGGCGGTCTTGCGCGAGGTGAGTTCGATCTGGCCCAGCAGCCCGAGCGCGTCAGGCTGCACGGGGTCGATAAGCAGCGCCTTCTCTATAATGCCGCGTGCCATGTCCGGCCGGTTTTTGGATTGCCACATCCGCGCGGAGTCCAGCAGCTGCTTCATCTGTGGACTGGGCGCAGCCGCCTGCGCCAATACCGCGATGGGTGCGCTACCGATTACCAGCAGCACCGCCACCGGCATCACCGCATGGATTAGTGGGCCGCGGGACATGTTGATGTCCAGGCGGGAACGAGGGCGCCGTCCGCTTTGAAGCGATACAGCCCATCGAGATAGCCGACGCCAAATAGCGCAAGCACCTGGCTGTAGTAGCCCAGCGCTGCTTCGCGCGCGTGCGATCGCGTGCGCTGTGCTTGTGCCTGGGCCAGGTCGTCACGCCCCAGCGCAGCCAGATACGGCGCCACCGCGGCGGAGAACCCCGCATTACCGGCGTTGCTTCCAACCGCGCCGGTTTGCGTATCCACGCGCTCCGGTGGAAAGCCATGCGCCGCTACAAAGTCCGCCATCGGTCGAAACGCCGCGAGCGCGTCGGCACGCGATGGTGCGTCGGAAGCAAGCATGCCTGCCCACAGATAGACGCGAATCGCGTTGTATGCGCTCTCGGCCTTCGACGCTTCGTCAGGTTGAAAACCCTGGTTGCGCCGATACAGCACCCAGTCCGGCGAAAAACCGTGCGGCGCGGTATCCGTGACGAGCTTCACTGAGCTGTCGTACACCGCTATCCATTCGGATTGCTGCGGCAAAGCGATCGCCAACCGCCGCATCACCTGCAACGGGACATAACTCGGGTTGAGCCGCCAGACGTCGTCTTGCGGATGAAATCCCACTGCCCCGGGCAGCAGCGTGCGTCCCAGCCCGGGTAGTATCGCTGTCTCCTGGCTCAGGATGGTGCGTGCGAGTACCGTGCCCAACGCGGTGTAGCTGCGCTCATGCCACAGCCGCCCAGCCTCCAACAGGCTATAGGCTATCCATACGTCCGCATCGGACGCCGGATTCGCGTCGATGACGCCCCAGCCCGGCGACGGACCCTTGTCGCCACCAGCCGCATCCTTCGCTTCACGTTGTCCCCAGATCCACGCGGGTAAATGGGCGGTGAGGTCACCCTGGGCGAGATTGTTCTGCGTCCAGTTCAGCACGCGGCCAAAAGTCGGACGATCGTTGGCCACCAGGGCAAAAAACAGCGCATAAGCCTGCCCTTCGGAAACGGTGGCCAACTGGGGTGTGCTGCGGTCGATGACGCGACCGTCCGCGCTCAGCGTGCCCTGCTTGAAGTTATCCCAATCGGACCACGCACAATTGCCCGCCATCGCGCTGGTGGAGGCGATCATCGTCACGCCTATCAGTAGCGTCCACAACAGCGGCATCAATGCGCCTCGCATGCATCACCTGTCGAGACGACGTGCAGCGATACGACCCAAGGCCCAGAACACGGTGAGCGCAACGAATAGGCCCGCAAGAATGCCCGCGATCGCCATCAGCGCCGGATATCGGGAGATATGCACCCATAGCCACGCGTACCACGGCAGGTGACCGACGTAATAGACGTCCCCCACGGTCAGCCCGGTAACGAGCTTGCCGCGCACCACGGTGAGGTCGCCATGCACTTCACCAACCCTGGCATCGTCGCCCAACACGTCGAGCAGGCCGCCCAGTTGGTCCGACGCGCTGGCCGCAAGCACGACCACGCTCCTGTGTTTGGTCAGTGGCGACTGAAAGCCCTCGAAAGCGGCGGTTGGGCCGTTGACGTCTATGGTGGCGCGCCCCGCAGCCCCATTCACCACGCGACCGTCGGGCAGGGATTGTTCGCGTAGAAGGAGCTCATTCCGGTTGCGCTCAATCAGCATGGGCAACGCCTTGCCCCATTTCGCCAGCAGCTCGCTGGATGATCCCGTGCCGATGATCAGCAGGTCGCGATCGCCCACGCTGTCCACTGCGCTGGTCGGCACCACAGATACGCGCAGCGCGGGCATGCCACTCCACCGCCCCATCTCGCCGAGCATGGTGAGCACGGCTTCCGCGTCCTTCGCATCGGGCGTTTCAGGCACCACCACCGCCGTTTCGGCGAGATCGGCCATACGCGTAAAAGGAAAGCCGACTGTGGCGAAGGACGCCAGGTTCGGCATGGACGTGTAGTGCACAAACTCGCTGAAGTCGATGCTGGAATCGGGGTCGATCGCAGCGCGCGCACTATCTGTGGCGGCGGAGGCGCACAGCCCTGTCTTCTGCGAATCCATGTGGAACTGGAACTGGAATTGGTTGACGCCGCTGATACGCAATGCCGGCACACGAAGCTCTTCCTGCCCCCTCGCCTCCGAACCCGACAGCAACGGCACGTTGAGCCTTCGCTCCGCACCCGACGGCGTGAATGGCTGCAGCCGCACTGAACGCAGCAGCTGATCATTGATGCCGACATTGAGTACAGAATCGTTGTTCGTCGACGGGGAGGTATAGCGATAGCGCACATTGAGCGGCACGCTGTGGCTGGCCCATGCGTACAGGTCAGGAGGCAGCCGCATATCGATGCGAATCGCCGGCGGATTGAAACCCGACACCTGCAACACCCCCGGATCGGTAACCAGTTCCTTCAATGGCACCGGCCGATTCACTGGCGTCCAGTTGGGTGCGTCATAGGGTCGGCGCTCAGGGCCCAGGCCCACCGTCTTCACGAACGCCTCGTCGCCGGACATGCCCGCTTGGCCAAGCACCAGTGCATTGGCGGCCAGCTGCAGCTCCCTCTCGTCGCGTCCCTCGATCACCAGCAGCTTGTAGCCGGACTCGGGTGGGCTGGCCGGATTGGGCATCACCTTCACCGTCGGTCCCTTGATATCACCCAGGTTGACGCCCGCCGGCTGGGCATTGGGCAAGGCAAGCACGATGGCGTGACTATCCGCGGGCGGCGCCTGCACCACCGGGAAGCGCGCGCCACGCCAACCAGCCAGTGCCCCGAGCCAGGAGGACACCACGCCGGCCACCCGCAACGTCGGTGCATCGACGCGCGCCGGCAACACGAACGGTACCGTGAGGCGGCGGTTGTCGCGCCGATCGAAGAACGGCGCCGGCAACAGGGCCAAGCTGTTGGGCAGGGCGATGCGTGCCGTGGTGAGGCTCACCACGGTGTCCGGACTGATATCCACCCACAGCGCAGAGTTGTACGGGTCTTCGCAATGATCGAGCGTGTAATGCGCAATCATCTGCACGCTAATGCGATTGAAGTCGGTGAACAGCCGTGGATCGAGATCGATCACCTTGGTCACCCGTCGCCCGGCGAATTCCTTCTCCAGCGGCAGCGTGCCGACCTCCTCTCCATTGAGATAGATCTTCAGGTGCGAAAGCTCATAGATCAGCGAGGGAGAATAGACATAAGAGAGCTTGAGCTTTGCTGCCGTCACCACCTCGTCGGTGCGTACCGCTACATTCAAGGTGCTGGTGGGGTCCTGGCCACGCAGCTTGATGGCACCATAGGCACCCATCTGGCGCAGCGAAAGATCACCGGTCTCGCCCGCGGGGACATTCGAAAGCGCAACGTTGTCATTGGCCCCCGGTGGCGTGGGCACCGACGTCGCACTGGCCATCGTCGCAGCCACGGGTTTGTCATCATGCACGGCATCGTCGATGGTCGCGGCGCCCGCATTCAAAGCCAGCCCGCCTCCCAAGAGCAGGACACCCAGCCGAGCATGAAGACGTAGCCGCATGGAAATGTTGCCTTGGATCAGTGGTGGAACGTCGCGGACTGGGCGGACTGCACCGCGACGTCAGCGTTCCATGTCGATGCCTTTGCCAACAACTGCTTGCTACTCGAATCGTTCCGTCATCACCTCACTGGCGCACCTTCGCGAGTTCGGCGAACCGGTAGAGCAGCGAGACGACGATGCCGTAAACCACGAGCCACCGGTCATCGCGCGCCAACCTGGGCCAGCAGGTATGGGAGCCAACCGATGTGCTCAACGATCCGTCCCCTAGATGCATCCAACCTTGCTCCCGCGCACGTGGCAAACACTCGAGCTCAAGCAGCTTGCGCGATCGCGCGCCGGAACATCGTTACGTTGGTGAGACGATTAAAGAAACCGGGATAAAGGAAATGTGAATCGAAGGATCGACGCGTTTTCGACAACCGGGATTTCTCACGCTGCACCAATTACGGCACGTTTGGTGCGCTGCAGCGCAGGCTTCTACGCCTATTGCGTGTGAAGCTAGGTCGTGACGCGCGAGTGAATTAATCTTGGGCCATCGGCGTCACGATGTCCGCTTCACGCCCTGAGCCGTTCCATCAACGATCCGACGTGGAGAGTCCGGTAACCGTGTCGCCAGGCGACGGCGAGGCGGCATCGCCTTCGCGTGCAGAGCATGCCCCGGATCGAATCCGCGGCATGCTCGATGGCTCAGGCGACGTGTTTAGTCGTCCAACACCGCACCGTTGCTTTCAATGACCTTGGCATAAAGTTTTGCCGTCGCCTTCGGCGTGCGCTTCTGGGTGGCAAAATCCACGTGGTAGAGGCCGGCGCCTGCGCGTAAAGCTGCGTTCCGATCAGTCCGCTACACAGGACGAGTGCATGGGTCAGTAGTTTGCGCACGCGAAGACCCTCGATGCTGTTTTACCTGCTTTGGATCGACACGCTTCGATCCCGAGCTCGATTTATAGGCAAGCGTCAATTGACGGAAAATAGTTGCGAACTCACAATAGTTGTATGAATACAACTATTGTCGACACCGGACGGGCTCAGACCCATCCAAACCTTATTCTCGGTATTTGCTGCCTTAGCTTGCTGATGGTCGCGATGGACGCCACGATCGTCAATGTCGCGCTGCCGTCGATCCGTCACGATCTCGGCGCATCGATAGCGGGACTGCAGTGGGTGATTGATGCCTACACCATGGTGGTTGCCAGCCTGCTGATGCTGGCCGGGTCGATGGCCGACCGCTTCGGGCGTCGGCGCGTGTTCCAGTCAGGCATGGCGCTTTTCATGCTGGGCTCGCTGTTGTGCAGCGTTGCTCCGGGTATTCAGGGCCTGGTTGCGTTTCGCATGGTGCAGGCGCTGGGAGCGACCATGCTCAATCCGGTCGCCATGTCGATCATTGCCAACACCTTCCACGAACCGAGAGCGCGCGCACGTGCCATCGGCATATGGGGCGCGGTCGCTGGCGTATCGATGGCGCTAGGTCCGGTGATCGGCGGCGCGCTTACCGAAAGTATCGGCTGGCGCTCCATCTTTTGGGTGAATTTGCCCGTTGGTGCTGCGGCCATGCTGCTTGCCGCCCGCTACATTCCAGAGTCCAAGGCACGGCATCCGCGACGCGTCGATCCGATCGGGCAACTGTTGGTATTCGTCATCCTGGCCGCGGTGACTTATGCGGTGATCGAAGGTCCCCATGCCGGGTGGAATTCGACGACGATCATCGGCCTGTTCGCCGCCGCCACGCTCGCGCTGATCGCCTTGCTCATCTACGAACCTCGGCGTCACGAACCGTTGATCGATGTGCGGTTCTTTCGCAGTGCACCTTTCAGCAGCGCGACCTTGATCGCCGTATGCAGCTTCTCGGCGTTCTCCGGCTTCTTGTTTCTCAATGCGCTGTACTTGCAGGAAGTACGCGGTCTGTCAGCCTTCCATACGGGTTTGTGCACGTTGCCGCTCGCGCTAGCCACGATTCTTTGCTCGCCGCTCTCAGGGCGGTTGGTCGGCATCTACGGCACACGCCCCTCGTTGCTAGCCTCCGGTGCGGCCACGGTGGTCAGCGCGCTGATGATGACGCAGCTGACGGCCACGACCCCGCTGCCGTTACTGATGCTGACGTATGTCATCTTTGGTGTTGGATTCGGCATGGTGAACGCGCCCATTACCAACACTGCCGTGTCCGGCATGCCCAAGGCGCAGGCGGGTCTCGCCGCGGCGGTCGCCTCCACCAGTAGACAGGTCGGCGCGTCGCTAGGTGTAGCCGTTGCGGGCACTATCTTGGGCGCGCATGTGCATGACGGCTTCGCCGAGGCCACGCATCCGTTCTGGTGGCTGATCACCGGTGGTGGCGTTACCGTATTGTTGTTGGCGTGGCTGTCCAACACGCGATGGGCGCGTGACACCACCCGCCACGCGGCGCACTTGCTGGAGGAAACAGCAACCGGAGCGACGGCATGACCGGCCGCGCCAACAGCAGCAGCGAGGCTGATCGCATCTGGCAGATGCTGGTCGGCTTGGTGTGGGAAACCCGCGGTGAATGGCGCCGAAAAGTCAGCGATGCCACCGGCGTTCCCTTCAGTCGTGTGCGCATACTGTGGCGGCTGGTCGATGAGCCGAAGACCTTGAAACAGTTGGCGGTAAGCGGCAGCGATGCACCCGCCACCACCGTAGCCGTCAACGATCTAGAAAATCGTGGCCTGGTCGAACGCAATCCCCACCCAGACAACCGGCGCGCGAAACTAGTGTCGCTCACGCCAGCGGGTCGGCGGCTCATCGAATCGGCACGCCGCACCGTGCGCGACGATGCACCGCCAGCCGTCCAACAACTTTCCAAGACCGACCTCGCACACCTTCGACGCATTCTTGAGCGGATAAGTAGCAGCGAGCGCTAAGAAGTGGGACCGGGTGGAGCATTTGCCACTGGTGGCGTGAGCGGCCTCCGTTCAAAAGGCGAGTCGCTTAACCGGATCGCCCGGCTATTGGACCGGAGGCATCCCTCGATACGCCGGGTGTTTGCTCAAACCGGCGGCATTCGGCCAGCACCGCACCATCGTTCCACCCGCGCTTTGACGCTGGCCGAGCGCGAAGAGATCTCGGTCGCTGGATCCCAGCGTTCCCTGGGATGACGAATAGGAAAGGGGGCAGACACCTGACCTTTGCGGGGACTTTGAACGCTCTCCTACGAGGTCCATTGAGGCCGTGGATCTTGGCGCCCTTGGCCCTGCTGCAGCTCCCGATTGGAACGCGGGCGACCATCAGCCTGTTCGGCGCGAATTCCAGCCTCGTGAGTTGCCTTACTATCAGGCGATGAGCACACCCCCGCTACTTCCTCCGAACGATGCGCGACCCGGCAGCCTTGCCTGCGTCGGCATGGGCATGACCCTGGGCTCCCATCTCACGCCGCTGGCACGCAGCCATATCGAGCAGGCGGACGTCGTCTTCGCGGGCCTTTCCGATAGTCTCGTAGAGATGTGGCTGCAACGCATGCACCCGGATGTGCGCAGCCTTCAGCCCTACTACCGGGAGGGCAAGTCGCGGATGAAGACCTATCGGCAATGGGTCGAGCTGATGATGACCGAGGTGCGCGTCGGCAAACGCGTCTGCGGCGTGTTCTACGGCCACCCCGGCATCTTTGCCTGGTCGCCGCACAAGGTCATCGAGGTCGCCCGGTCCGAGGGTTTCGCTGCTCACATGGAGCCGGGCATTTCCGCCGAGGACTGTCTCTACGCGGACCTGGGGATCGATCCCGGCCGCTTCGGCTGCCAGCACTTCGAAGCCAGCCAGCTGCTTCTCTTTGAACGGCGCATCGACCCCACCGGCTATCTGGTGCTGTGGCAGGTCGGCCTGGTGGGCGATCGGTCAACGGCGCGCTTCAAGACCGGGCCAGCCTATCGGCAGCTGTTGGTCGACCTGCTAAGTCGAGACTATCCGCTCGATCACGAAGTGATCATTTACCGCGGGGCCACACTGCCGATCCAGCAGCCGCGCATCATCCGCTTGGCCCTGCGCGACCTGCCTGATGCCCCATTGACCGCCGAAGAGACGGTGGTGTTAGCTCCGGCACGGACCTTGCAGCCCAATCTTGCCATGCAAGAGCGACTGGAAGCATTGGACAGGCAGGCCGAGGCAGATGCCCTTGCATAAGGCGAGGGCACGGTGATGGGGAACGATGATTCAAACGATGCGTGGCCCGTGGAAACATGGGCACAGATGACACGTAGCGCCATCTATGAGCATGGATGGTCACGTCATCAAGATCTATCAAGCTGATGGCCGCAAGGCATCAGCAGGCCAGATTGATCATGCCGACGCACGATGACCAGACGAAACAGGGGGAAACACATGCAAGACACGATTGAGTTGCTGGAAGCCATCGGCCGTGATGCCTCGCTGCGTCACGCCTCCGCCGATGAGCTGACCACCATGCTCGCGCAAGCGCAGGCGTCCGAAGCCCTCACGGCAGCGGTGGCGTCCGGCGACAGCTCACGGCTGGCCGAGGAGCTCGGGCACAAGCCCATGTATTCGCCCCAAAGCTCGCAGACGGGTCACGAAGACGATGAGCTGGATGATGCCGACGAAGATCCGCATCCGGCCCCAGATCCCGACGACGGCAAGCTTTCGCCAGCGCCATAGGGGAGCGCGAGGTGCCGCATGAGTGGCGCAACCTTTGGCCATGGCCCGCCTTGGCGGGCCTGGCCTTTTGCGCACTCACGCAGGCAGCCCACGCCACCGCTGCCACCCCCGATGCAAGCGAGTTCCTGGACCAGACCGAGCAAGTTCGCACGCGCGACCACCCCCGGTTTGTCCACATGCTGGAACAAATCCACCATGACGCCCCCCAACTGACGCCGGGCCAGCAATGGCACCTGCGCTATCTCGAAGCGTGGCAAAGCGCGTTTCAGGGCGATTACGTCAAAGCCAATGTCTTGCTGCAGGACGTCATTGACCACTCCGGTGACACGACCCTGATCGCGAAGGCATCCGCCTTGCTCATGAACAACTTGGGCATCAACAGCCGCTACGAGGATGCCTTTACGCTCGCCAACCGACTGGCATCCAACCTGCCTAGGATCAGGGATAGGCTGGCCCGCTTCACGGTCCTGGCCAATCTGTCGCAACTGCTGGCCTTCGCTGGCCAGTACGACCTGGCCATCAAGTATGCCCGCATGATGGAAGACACGCTGCCTTCCGGCGAGACGCTGTGCAACCCGCTCTCGATGCAGGCCGCCGCACTCCACAACAGCAAGAGACTGACTTCATCCAGTCCGGAACTGCAGCGAGCTATCGATGCCTGCGTGGCCGGTGGGCAACCCGTGTTTGCCGAAACCATGCGGCTGCTCGAGGGCAATCTCCTCCTGGACGAGGATCAACCGGGCAAGGCAATGGACTTGCTTCGCCGGATCATCCCCGGCATCAACGCCAACCATTACTACTCCCACATGCTGGCCGCGCAAGTCGAGCTGGCCCAGGTCTACGCGAGACTGGGCGACGACGGCAACGCCCGGAAAGCGGCACTCGCCGCGGTGACGATGAGCCACCCGGACGATATCAACGACTGGCTCAGAGACACCTACGAGGTGCTCTACAAGATCGAGAAAAAGCAGGGCAATACCGCCGCCGCACTCTCGTACTACGAGCACTTCGTCGCCCAGGACAAAGGCTATCTCAACGACACCAGCGCCAGGGCGATGGCCTACCAAGTGGTGCAGCAACACCTCCTGACGCAGGAGCTCGAAACCGATGCACTGGGCAAGCAGAACAATATTCTTCGTCTGCAGCGAGCCCTCGACACCAAGGCGGTGGAAACCGGCAGGCTCTACATCGTCTTGCTGCTCGTCACGCTCACTTCCATCGTCTTCTGGCTATTCCGGCTCAAGCGCTCGCAGCTCCGCTACAAGAAGCTGTCGAATCACGACGGACTGACCGGCATCTTCAACCACCAGCATTTTGTCAGCGAGGCCGATCGCGCCCTGCATCTGCTGGAGAAAAAACTCGGCCAGGCCTGCCTGATATCCCTCGATCTGGACCACTTCAAGCAGGTCAACGACGTCCACGGTCACGCGATGGGCGACGCCGTGCTGAGGCGCACCGTTACGATCTGCCAACAGCAATTGCGCCCGATTGACCTGTTCGGACGCCTGGGCGGTGAGGAGTTCGGCATCCTGCTGCTCGACTGCTCCCGCCAGCAGGGCGTGGCTATCGCCGATCGCATTCGGACAGCCATTGGCGCTACCGAGGTTGATCGAGACGGTACGGTCGTATTGTTTTCCGCCAGCTTTGGCCTGGCCTGCACCGATACTTCCGGCTACGGCTTGCAGCGGCTTTACATGGAAGCGGATGCAGCGCTTTATCGGGCCAAGCACGCCGGGCGCAATCGCGTCATGGCTGATACCGAGGACAATAGTCGGTCCACTCCACTTTCTTTTGTTCAGTGACGAATGCCCGCGATGGCGACTGCTATCGCCGCCCACTCGTCATGCCTGGCCGGCCTCTGCATAAGACAACGGGCGCCGAAGCGCCCGTTGTTTTTCCCACGCTCAGAGCTACGCGGTCAGAGCGCGTAGTACATCTGGAACTCCAGCGGATGCGTGCTGGCGCGGTAGCGGGTGACTTCCTGCATCTTCACGCCGATGTAGGCGTCGATGAAGTCGTCGGTGAACACGCCACCGGCCTTGAGGAAGTCACGATCCTTGTCCAGCGCTTCCAGCGCCTGGTCGAGGCTGGAGCATACTTGCGGGATGTTCTTCTCTTCTTCCGGCGGCAGGTCGTACAGATCCTTGTCGGCCGGGGCACCCGGGTCGATCTTGTTGAGGATGCCGTCGAGGCCGGCCATCATCAACGCAGTGAACACCAGGTAGCCGGAGTTCATCGGGTCGGGGAAGCGCACTTCGATGCGACGTCCCTTCGGGCTGGACACGTACGGAATGCGGCAGCTGGCCGAGCGGTTGCGGGCCGAGTAGGCCAGCATCACCGGCGCTTCGAAGCCCGGCACCAGGCGCTTGTAGCTGTTGGTGGTGGAGTTGGCGAACGCGTTGATGGCCTTGGCATGCTTGAAGATGCCGCCGATGTACCACAGCGCGGTCTGCGACAGGCCGCCGTACAGGTCGCCCGCGAACAGGTTGTTGCCGTCCTTCGCCAACGACTGGTGCACGTGCATGCCGCTGCCGTTGTCGCCAACGATCGGCTTGGGCATGAAGGTGACGGTCTTGCCGTTCTGGTGGGCGACGTTCTTGATGACGTACTTCATCGTCATCAGCTCGTCGGCCTTCTGCACCAGCGTGTTGAACTTCACGCCGATCTCGCACTGGCCGGCATTGGCCACTTCGTGGTGATGCACTTCGACGACCTGGCCAAGCGACTCCAGCACTTTGCACATGTCGGCGCGCAGGTCACCCAGCGAGTCGACCGGGCTGACCGGGAAGTAGCCACCCTTCACGCCCGGGCGATGACCGGTGTTGTTGTCCTCGTACTTGTAGCGCGAGCTCCACGCGGCTTCTTCGGAGCCGATTTCGTAGAACACGCGGCCCATGTCGTTCTGCCAGCGCACGGAATCGAAAATGAAGAATTCCGGCTCCGGACCGAAGAAGGCCGTGTCGGCGATGCCGGTCGACTTGAGGTACGCCTCACCGCGCTTGGCGATGGAGCGCGGGTCGCGGCCGTAGGCCTGCATGGTCGACGGCTCGAGCACGTCGCAATGCAGCACCATCTGGGTGTGTGCGCTGAACGGATCGATATAGGCGGTATCCGGATCCGGCAGCAGGATCATGTCGGACTCGTTGATGCCCTTCCAGCCGGTGATCGACGAGCCGTCGAACATCTTGCCGTCCTCGAAGGTGCCTTCGTCGATGGCGTGGGCCGGGAACGTGACGTGATGGTGCTTGCCGAGCATGTCGGCAAAGCGGAAGTCGACGAATTCGACCTCATGTTCCTGGATCAGATCGAGAACTTTCTGGGCGGCGGACGACATGGACAACCTCGGCGGGCTAAAGGTGAAGAAAACGACAGTGTCTTGAGCAAGGCTTGTGCCAAGTCGTTGGCTCTAAGCATATCAATGCCTTAGGTCAACACGAACGATCTTGGCGCAATCACGTTGCACAATAATGAAACGCTAGCGCGCACCATAATGGTGCAATATTTCCTTGGGCGCGCCATCTCGGCGAGTGAAGCGCCCGGCTCAAGCGAACTAGCTTGCACCGCCTTTCGCCCGACCGCCAGCCCACCTCGTTCCCGTAAGCTATGCCGCTTTGCGCTGGCATGCCGCCGGCGCCCGTCCAACCCGCCCGGAGTGCCTTTTCCGTGATTGACCTGATCAACGTCATCCTGCTCGGCATCATCGAGGGCATCACTGAGTTCCTGCCGATCTCGAGCACGGGGCATCTGCTGATTGCCGAGAAGTTTGGCCTGGGCGAACGCTCGGACCTGTTCAATGTAGGCATCCAGGCCGGCGCCATCCTGGCGGTGACCTTTATCTACTGGAGTCGCATCTGGCAGCTGTTCACGCAGTGGCGTGTGCCGGCCAACCGCGACTACCTGCTGAAACTGGTGGTGGCCTTTCTGATTACGGCCGTGCTCGGCCTGATCGCGGTGAAGCTTGGCTTCAAGCTGCCCGAGGCGGTAACGCCGGTGGCCTGGGCGCTGGTGATCGGCGGCGTCTGGATGCTCGCCGCCGAGCGTCTGGCGGCGCGCCAGCCGGCTCGCACCGAAGTGACTTGGCGCGTTGCCATCCTGGTTGGCATCGCGCAGATGGTGGCGGGCATCTTCCCGGGCACCTCGCGCTCGGCAGCTACCATCTTCACTGCCATGCTGGCGGGCACCAGCAACCGTGCGGCGGCCACCGAATTCGCCTTCCTGGTCGGTATTCCGACCATGTATGCGGCTTCCGGCTACGAGTTGCTGAAGGTGGTCAAGGAAGGCGGCGTGCACGAAGACTGGACCGCCCTGGTGGTCGGCTTCATCGTGTCGGGCATCGTGGGCTTTATCGCCGTAAAGTGGCTGCTCGGCTACATCCGCAGCCATCGCTTCACGCCGTTTGCGATCTACCGCATCGCGCTGGGCATTGCCCTGTTGTTGCTAGTACCGGCGGGCGCGTAACACCCGTTCCTATAGGAGCGCACCCTGTGCGCGACCGCGGAGCCGCGACGTCACCTCGATGGTGGGTATTCGCACCAGGGAGGCAGTGGCGTCACCGCGCTGCCGGCCTTTCACTCGGGCCATCCTTGGCCCTCGCCCTGCGGGCAGCTTGCGCTGTGCAAACCGGCTTGCCTGCCGGTTTGTCGCGCACAGGGTGCGCTCCTACAGTAGAAGAAGAGCTTAGGCGCGGATGCGCTCGAGCCCCGCCACCACGGCCACCGGCTTCTTGTGCCTGCCCGGTTCGTTGCTCTGCTCGAACACTTCGCGCACCCACTCAATGAAGGCCTGCACGCGGGCGGACAGGTGTTTCTTCTGCGGGTAGACGATCCACACGGGCTTGCCGGTGGAGATGGTGTCGGTCATCACCAGTTCGAGCTTGCCGAAGTCGAGCATGCAGGCGGCAATGACGTGCGGTGCCTGGGTGATGCCCAACCCCGCGACCACGGCCTGGATCACCGATTCGGCATCGTTGATTAGCAGGTGTCCATCGATGTCGACGCCCACCTGCCCGCTCGGTGTTTCGAACTGCCACTGGCGCGGGCGGCCGTTGGGCTGGACGTAGTTGATGCAGCGGTGATCCTTTAGATCCTCGATGCTCTGCGGCGCCCCGTACTTCGCGAGATAGTCCGGCGAGGCGAGCATGACGTTGCGCAGGTAGCCGATCTTGCGTGCGATCAGGCTGGAATCCTCCAGCGGACCGACCCGGATGGCGCAGTCGATGCCTTCCTCATTGAGGTCGTAGGCATAATCGCACATCGACAATTCAAGGCGAATATCCGGATAGCGCTGCTCGAATTCGGCCAGCCTTGGGATGATGACGGTACGGCCGACAGCAGCCGGCACGCCAATACGCAGCTTGCCGCTGGGCTTGCGGCTGGCGTAGCCGAGTGCCTCGGTGGCCTCGGTGAGATCGGCAAGGATCTCCTTGCAACGAGCATGGAACGAGGCCCCATCGTCGGTTAATCGCAGCGATCGCGTCGAGCGGAAAAGCAGCCGCGCGCCCAGCTGTTCCTCCAGGCGCGACACAGCGCGACTGACCCCGGACGGCGTCATGCCCAGTTGGGCGGCGGCGGCGGCAAAGCTCTTGGCCTCGACGACGCGGACAAAGGCGGAGATTGCGGCAAAGTCTTCCATAGCTTGGATTTTCGCCCCATTCGTGACTCACAGTCACTATTGCATTGCACAAAGAGGTATTTATTGGACCGCATAGTACACCTAATCTCTCGCCCCTGTTCGTCGGCGTGCCCCTGCCCCGACGAGATCATTCTGGGAGCGCGACATGAAGAAACGATGGATCCTCGCCATTCTTGCCCTGGCCGTGGTGGGCGGCAGCTGGGCCTTGCTCGGCCATAGCGGTGACACCCAGGCGCAAACCGCAGCGGCCGGGGCGCCGCCCCCGGTTACCGTGTCCCAGGTGCTGGTTCGTCCTGTCGATGACGCCGACGAGTTCACCGGTCGCCTGCAGGCGGTCGACACCATTCAACTGCGCCCGCGCGTCGGCGGTTATGTCGATTCAGTGCACTTCCAGGAAGGTACCGCCGTGCGCAAGGGCCAGCTGCTGTTTCGCATCGATCCGCGTCCTTACCAGGCCGAAGTGGATCGGCTCAGCGCGAACCTGAGCCAGGCGCGTTCAGAACAGGTACTCGCCCAGGCCAATGCGGAACGCGGGCGCCGACTGCTGGAGCAGCACGCCGTCGCCCGTGAAGAAGCCGACCGCCTGGTTACCGCCGCCGAAAGCGCCAAAGCCCAGGTCGCCTCGACCACGGCCGCGCTGGATGCCGCCCGCCTCAATCTCAGCTTCACCGAAGTGCGCGCACCGATCGATGGCCGCGTCAGCAATGCCTTGGTGACACCCGGCAACCTCGTCACCAGTAACGATGTGTTGACCAGCGTGGTGAGCATCGACCCGATCTACGCCTACTTCGATGTGGACGAACACAGCTACCTGAAGTTCGATCGTCAGCGCCGCGAACATGGCAGCTCGCCGCAGATCACCATGGCGTTGGCCGACGAGAAGGGCTTTCCGCATACGGGCCGCGTCGATTTCGTCGACAACCAGCTGCGCGCCGCTAGCGGCACGATCCGCTTGCGCGCCGTGTTCGACAACGCCGACGCGCGCTACACCCCCGGCCTCTATGTACGCATCCAGCTGCGCAGCGACCGCCGCGAGCCACGTGCACTGGTCGATGACCGCGCCGTCGCTACGGACCTCGGCAACAAGTTCGTCTACGTGATCGACAAGGATCGCAAGGTCGAATACCGACGCGTGGTTACCGGCCCGCTGCTCGATGGTCTGCGCGTGGTCACGGAAGGCCTCGATGCCAAGGACGTGGTGATCGTCAACGGCCTTCAGCACGTGCGTCCCGGCGTGGAAGTGAACCCGACCAAGGTGGCGATGGAAACGCGCAGCCTTGATCCGAGCAAGCAGCTGGCGCAAGTCGGTGGCGCGACCAGCAAAAGCGCCGCGCAGAACTGACCCGCAAACTTCCTCCCCTGCGTGTGGCTGGGGAGGATTGGAGAGAGGTCGAGCCACTACGGAACACGTCGCTTCGTTGGCATCCCCACTCTCAGCCTCCGCCTGCCGAGCAGATGGAGGAGTCGAAGCACTCCACTCCCTCCCCTGCGTGCAGCAGGGGAGGGTTGGGGAGGGGTCGAGCCATCACGGAACGCATCGCTTCGTAGGCATACCCCCTCCCAGCCTCCCCCTGCCGAGCAGGGGGAGGAGGCCAGCGCAACCAGGACGAACGTAATGAAAATCGCCCAATTTTTCGTGGACAGGCCGATTCTGGCTGGCGTCCTTTCCGTGCTGATCGTGATTGCCGGCGGCATCGCGCTGTTCCGGCTGCCGATCAGCGAATATCCCGAAGTGGTGCCACCCACCGTGGTGGTGCGCGCCAGCTATCCCGGCGCCAACCCCAAGGTGATCGCCGAAACCGTCGCCACGCCGCTGGAAGAACAGATCAACGGCGTGGAAGGCATGCTCTACACCAGCTCGCAGTCCACCAGCGACGGCGCGATGACGCTTACCGTCACGTTCGCGCTGGGCACCGACCTGGATAACGCCCAGGTGCAGGTGCAAAACCGCGTGGCGCAGGCACAACCGCGCCTGCCGCAGGAAGTGCAGCGACTCGGCGTGACCACGCAGAAGAGTTCGCCCGACCTGACCATGGTGGTGCATCTGACCTCGCCGGATCAGCGCTACGACATGCTCTACCTGTCGAACTATGCGCGCCTGCACATCAAGGACCAGCTGGCCCGTCTCGATGGCGTCGGCGATGTGCAGATTTTCGGCGCGGGCGAATACAGCATGCGCGTGTGGCTGGATCCGCAGCGCCTGGCCGTGCGTCAGCTCACCACCGGTGACGTGGTGCATGCGATCGAAGAGCAGAACGTGGCCGTGGCGGCCGGTGCGCTGAATGCACCGCCAGGCCCGAACAGCGCCGCGTTCCAGCTCAATATCAACACGCAAGGCCGTCTGATCAACGAGGAAGACTTCCTCAATATCATCGTGCGCACCGATGCCAACGGCGGCGTGACCCATCTGCGCGATGTGGCACGCGTGGAACTTGGCTCGAACAACTACGCCCTGCGCAGTTTGCTCAACAACCAACCCGCGGTGGCACTGCCGATCTTCGCGCGCCCTGGCTCCAATGCGATCCAGATCTCCGACGAAGTCCGCAAGCAGATGGCCGACCTCAAGAAGGATTTCCCGCAGGGCGTGGACTATCAGATCGTCTACGACCCGACGGTGTTCGTGCGTGGCTCGATCGAAGCCGTGGTGCATACGCTGTTCGAGGCGATCGCGCTGGTCGTGCTGGTGGTGATCCTGTTCCTGCAGACCTGGCGCGCATCGATCATTCCGTTGGTGGCGGTTCCGGTCTCGTTGATCGGCACCTTCGCGGTGATGTTGCTCGTGGGCTTCTCGCTCAACGCGCTGTCGCTGTTCGGCCTGGTGCTGGCGATCGGCATCGTGGTGGATGACGCCATCGTGGTGGTGGAGAACGTCGAGCGACATATCGAGCATGGTTTGTCGCCCAAGGAAGCGACGCGCAAGGCGATGAACGAAGTGACCGGGCCGATCGTGGCGACGGCGCTGGTGCTGTGCGCAGTGTTCGTGCCGGCAGCTTTCATCAGCGGCCTTACCGGCCAGTTCTATCGCCAGTTCGCGCTGACCATCGCGATCTCCACGGTCATCTCGGCGTTCAACTCGCTCACCCTGAGCCCTGCGCTCGCCGCGCTGCTGCTGCAGGAACGTGGCGCGCCGAAGGACAAGCTCAGCCTCTTCATCGATCGCGCATTCGGTTGGCTGTTCCGTCCGTTCAATCGCCTGTTCGAAACCAGTGCAAACCGTTACGTCGGTGGCGTGAAGCGCATCCTGCGCTCGAGTTCGATCGCGCTGGTGATCTATGGCGGCCTGGTGCTGCTGGGTCTGTTCGGCTTCGCCCATGTGCCGACCGGTTTCGTGCCGGCGCAGGACAAGCAGTATCTAGTGTCGTTCGCGCAGTTGCCGGACGCCGCATCGCTGGACCGTTCTGAAGACGTGATCCGTCGCATGAGCGATATCGCGCTGAAGCAGCCGGGCGTAGAAAGTGCGGTGGCGTTCCCGGGCCTGTCGATCAACGGCTTCACCAATAGCACCAACTCGGGCATCGTGTTCGTCACGCTCAAGCCGTTCGAGGAGCGTCGCGACGCGTCGCTATCGGCGGGTGCCATCGCCGGCGCGCTCAACCAGAAATACGCGGCGATCCAGGATGCGTATATTGCCGTGTTCCCGCCGCCACCGGTGATGGGCCTGGGAACGATTGGCGGCTTCCGCTTGCAGGTGGAGGACCGTTCCGATGCAGGCTTCGAAGAGCTGTACAAGCAGACCCAGGGGTTGATCCAGGCCAGCGCGAAAGTGCCGACGCTGGCTGGCCTGTTCTCCAGCTATCAGGTCAGCGTGCCGCAAATCGATGCTGACGTGGATCGCGAAAAGGCCAAGGCCGAAGGTGTGGATCTGGCCGATGTATACCAGACCATGCAGGCCTACTTGGGCTCGCTCTACGTCAACGACTTCAACCGCTTTGGTCGCACCTACCAGGTAAATGTGTCCGCCGAGCCCAGCTTCCGTCATGAGCCGGAAGACATCCTGCGCTTGAAGACGCGCAGCGCAAGCGGTGAAGCCATTCCGCTGGGCTCGTTCGTGACCATTCGCCAGAGTGTCGGTCCCGATCGCGTGCAGCATTACAACGGTTACCCGACGGCCGAGATCAACGGCGGACCGGCACCGGGCTTCAGCAGCGGTCAGGCGCAAGCTGCCATTGAGAAACTCGCGCGCGAGAACCTGCCCAACGGCATGACCTTCGAATGGACCGAGCTAACCTATCAGCAGATCCTCGCCGGCAATACCGCGATCCTGGTGTTCCCGTTGTGCGTGCTGCTGGTGTTCCTGGTGCTGGCGTCGCTGTATGAAAGCCTGCTGCTGCCGCTGGCGGTGATCCTGATCGTGCCCATGGTGCTGCTGTCTGCCATCTCCGGCGTGTGGTTATCCGGTGGCGACAACAACATCTTCACCCAGATCGGTCTGATCGTACTGGTCGGCCTGGCGTGCAAGAACGCGATCCTGATTGTGGAGTTCGCCCGCGAAGCACAGATCATCGAAGGCATGGATCGCACCCAGGCCGTGCTGGAGGCGGCACGCCTGCGACTGCGCCCGATCCTGATGACCTCGTTCGCTTTCATCATGGGCGTGGTACCGCTGGTCACCTCCCACGGTGCCGGTGCGGAAATGCGCCATGCCATGGGTGTGGCGGTGTTCGCCGGCATGTTGGGCGTCACCTTCTTCGGCCTGATCTTCACCCCGCTGTTCTACGTGCTGGTACGCGGCTGGAGCGAACGCATGAGCGAACGCCGCCGCTCACGCAAGGCCGCTCACGCGAGCCTGCCGGCACCTGCTCTGGAGAATCACTGATGAAAACACTCACCGCACTTGCCGCCTCGTTGATCCTGGCCGGTTGCGCCAGCGTGGGTCCTGACTACCACGCACCGGTTGAGAAGCCGGTTGCCGTGCAAGGCGTGAATGACCAGCAGGAATCAACCCAGGATTTCCAGGCCCATTGGTGGAAGCAATTCAATGACCCGACGCTCGACGCGCTGATTCAGCGCGCCGCGCTGAACAGCCCGGATCTGAAGATCGCGTTCGCCCGCCTGCGTGAATCACGGGCCTTGCTCGGCGTGGCCAAGTCACAACAGATTCCCGACGTGGAAACAGTGGCGAATTATTCGCGTAGCCGCGAACAGCAGCCGGGCTTCACCGACCAGCGCACGACTATCACCAGCTATCAGGCCGGGTTCGATGCCAGCTGGGAGATCGATCTGTTTGGCGGCGTGCGTCGCTCGGTGGAAGCGGCGCGAGCGGACGCCGGCGCCAGCGAAGCATCGTTGCAGGATGCACAGGTCACGCTGTTCGCCGAAGTGGCGCGCTATTACTTCGATCTGCGCGGCGCCCAGCTGCGCATCGACGTGGCGAACCGCGATATCGAGAACCAGCGCGAGTCGCTGCGGCTGATCCGTGCCCGCGCCGATATCGGAACGGGTTCGGAACAGGACGTGGCCAGCGCCAGCGCACGACTCAGTTCGGTGGAAGCACAGCTGCCGGTATTGCAGACGCTGGCACAGACCGATACGTCGCACCTGGCCGTGCTGCTGGGCGAGCGTCCGGGTGAGCTGGACATCGATCTTTCACCGCAGAGGTTCCAACCGATCGACGTCGCGTTACCCATCGGCAACGCGGGCGACGTGCTCACACGCCGCCCGGATATTCGCATCGCTGAGCGAGAACTGGCTGCCGCCAATGCCCGCATCGGTGTCGCCAAGGCCGATTACTACCCGCATATCACGCTGGGTGGTTTCCTCGGTTTCCTGGCTGGTCGCAGTAACGACTTCGGTGGACCGTCTTCGCGCGCGTGGTCGCTCGCACCCAGCATCTCCTGGTCCGGGCTCAACGTGCAGCGCGTGCGCTCCAACGTCAAAGCCAACGAGGCGCGTGCCGACGCCGCACTGGCGAATTATCAGCGCACCGTGTTGCAGGCCTTGGAAGACGTGGACAACGCCCTCGTCAGCTACAACCTGCAGCGCGACCGCGTGCAGAAGTTGATCGATCAAGTCGCGCAGAGCCGACGCGCGGCGGAACTGGCCCGCGTGCGTTACGACGAAGGCGCCGCTGACTTCCTGCAGTTGCTGGATGCCGAGCGCACCCAACTGGCGGCGGAAGATGCGCTGGCCGATGCGCAGGCCGCGATCAATCTGCGCGCCGTCTCGGTGTACAAGGCGCTGGGTGGTGGCTGGCAGGCCTGCGCCAACGAGCGTTGCGATCAGCTGGCCGCCGCTCCATGAACGCCGTGGCATTTCCGGCGAGGTCACCACGCCGACGTTCGGCAACGGTCGAGCCGGAACTGGCGCAGCGCATTGCTCTGGTCAGCGGCGCCAACCGTGGCCTCGGGCTTGAGGTGACACGGCAACTGGCCGCCAGTGGCGTAACCGTGCTGCTCGGTGCCCGCGACAGCGTGGCCGGCCAGAAGGCAGCGCGACAACTGCGGCGCGAAGGTGGCTCGGTGATTGCAGTGCCTTTGGACGTGACCTCGACCGCCGATGTGCGCGCGCTCGCCTGGCGTGTGGAAAACGAATACGGCCGGCTGGATATCCTGGTGAACAACGCCGGCGCGTATTTCGACATCGATAACGAGGCGTCATCAGCGGATTTGGACATCGTGCGGCAGGCGTTGGAAACGAACCTGCTCGGCCCGTGGCAGCTGACCGAGGCCATGCTGCCGCTGATGCGGCGGCACGGCTACGGCCGCATCGTCAACGTATCGAGCGGCTGCGGCGCCATGGAGAGCGAGTGTGTCAGTTCCCCGGCTTATCGCGTATCCAAGGCCGCCTTGAACAGCCACACGCGCATGCTCGCGATGGAACTCGACGGTAGCGGCATCCTGATCAATGCCGTGTGCCCCGGCTGGGTGGCCACCGACATGGGCGGCCATGGTGGGCGCCCCGTCGCGGAAGGCGCCGCCGGTATCGTGTGGGCCGCAACGCTGCCTTCCCGGCCCGCGATCAATGGCGGCTTCTTTCGCGATCGCCAGCGCATCGATTGGTGACTTCCCGCGCGGGCGCCTCCGTCAAAGCATTTTGCGGTACACGATAAAGCCCGACTTCTCCGCAACCTTGTCGTAGAGCTGCATGGCGGTCACGTTGGTCTGGTGCGTTTGCCAATATACGCGCGGCGAACCCGCCTGCTGCGCTTGCTCGTAGACCGCCTCGATCAACGCGCGCCCGACGCCCATGCCGCGCGCCACCACCGCCGTGAAAAGGTCCTGCAGGTAGCAGCTGTTGCTTATGCTGGTCGTACTGCGATGGAACAGGTAATGCGCCAGACCAAGCAGCTGGCCATCGCGCTCGGCGATGAGTGCGCGCACCGGTTCGGTGGCGTCGAGAAAGCGCGCCCATGTCGAACGTGTGATCGCCTCGAATAACCCCGTCGGTCCGCTACGTCCGTAGAACGTGTTATAGCCGTCCCACAGCGGCTTCCAGGCGGTGTAGTCCTGATCGGTCACCGGCCTGATGGTGAACTGGGCATTCACCTGACCACCCCACGCCTCAACGCTGCACCATCAGCGCAAACCAGCGCCAACCAGGAATCCGTTCGGCCACGAGTTTGGTGCTGGTGAGCATGGGCACGGCGAGCAAGGCTCCAGGTATGCCCCACAGCCAGCCCCATATCAGCAGCCATAGCAGGATGGCGACGGGGCTCAGGCGCATGCGGCGACCCTGGATCATCGGCGTCACCAGGTTGCCTTCGATCGCCGTGATGCCCGCAAAGGTCAGCGCGGGCAACAGGGCCGAACCGGCGTCGTTGAAGTTCATCAGGCCAACGAGAGCCAGTACCGTCGTCGTCGTGATGGCGCCGACATAGGGAATGAAGTTGGCCAGCATGGCGACCGCGCCCCACAGCAGAGGGTCGGGCATGTGATACAGCCACAGCATGCCGGCAGTGATCGTACCCAGGGCGAGATTGATGAGCGTGGTGGTGAGGATGTAGCGGGAGACTTCGGTCTGGATGCTGCGCACGATGCGCACGGCATGGCGCTTGTAGCTGAAATTGGGTGCGGACTCCACCAGCCGGCGCAGCAGCGTATCGCCATAGACGAGGAAGAAGAACACCAGCAGGACGACAGTGAGAATGGCGGCCAACACCTTGGGTGTACTGGCGACAACGTCCCAGGCATTGATCGCCAGCGAGGCTTGGGATGTAGCGGGTGGGCGCGAATTCTGGCCGGCTACCAGGCTCTGGGTGGCGCGATTGGCCGCTTCCAGCGGCTGGATGATCGTCTTGAGTTTCGGCACAAAACTGCGGATCGCAGCGGGTGCTTCGTGGAACCAACCCAGCGCCGGCTGCGTCAGCATACCGAGACCGCTGCTGATACCGGCAATCAACGCAATCATCAGCACGCTGGCGCATAGCCAGCGGGGCAATCCCAGGCGGGCACCGCTCGCGACGATAGGATTCAGCGCCAAACCGATGAACGCGGCCAGCACCAGGGGAATCAATAGGCTCTTGGTCAGCGTAATGGTGTACATCAAGGCCAGGACCAACAGCAGGTTCAGTGCACCGCTGATCCCGCGAAGATGACGACGCGCGTTGCGCGCGCGCAGCAGACGCTGCGCGCCAGCCCTGGGCTCCTGGTACGACAACATCGGTACGCCGGGTATCGGCGTGCCCGCCGCGTCACTCGAGGTGGCGGACGCGGCGGGCGGTTCGGGCTGACTCATGAGGGGTCGAAGCCGCCTTGCACGAATTCGGCGATCAGCCGCGCCGCCTGGGCAACCACTTCGGCCACGGTGCCGCTGAGCAACGCGCCCAAGCCGGGCACGCGCAAGGGATGCACATTGAGCTGACCCAGGACAAAGCCCGCGCCAGCGGCCATGCCCACCGTGGTGAGCGGATATTGCTGCCCACGCGACAACAGGGCCTGGGCGGGCACGAGCAGTTCCTGGCGTGCCTCTTGCGATCGCGCCTGTGCTACGCGAACGGCATGCAGCTGTTTGAAGATGCTCATGGTGCGTCCTCCGGGCGGGACTCACCCTGTGGGTCGGGACGACGCAGGGCGTCGCGCATGATCGCATTCCACTCGCCCCGCGTCGCGGGCAGGCTCATCCAGTGCATGCAACGGCGCACCAACAGTGCCGCGCCCACCAGGAAAGCCAGCTCGATCAGGGCCAGGACCACCAGCGCCCAGGTCCACGAGTCGAACCACTGCGCCAGCAACCAACCGATCAAGCCCAGCAAGGTTAGCCCAAGGCCCACGCCAGCCACGGTCGCGACCAGGGCCGCGACAAGTATCCAGTGAACCGCACTGCGCGCGAGGCCGAGTTCCGCCGCCAGTAGATGCAGCTGCGCGCCGAACAGTTGATGGAACGCTCGCCCCAGCCGGCCTAAATCGTCCAGCAGGCCAGGCCGTGCTGACGGGGCCGGCGCCTCATCGGGTGTTGCGGGCGCGTCATCGCGTCCGGTCTGGTCCATCCGCTGCCCTCGTCGGCTTGCCTGGTATTAGAGCCTATCTAAAGTCTCCGCCTGGCCCGCGTTGAGTGGGTGTGCCCACCAGGGAGTAGGGCGTGGCGCAGCGCCTGACTGGCCGCCAGGTCAAGCCGCGCACCGCTTCCTGGTGGGCACACCCACTCAACCCTCCGGGCCGAGACTTTAGACAGGCTCTTAGCGTCGCAGTATGCGGCCTAGCAGCCAGCCTGCGCCAAGGGCGATGGCCACCGATTGCACGGGTTTCTCGCGCACATAGTCACGGGCCTTCTCTAGCCATTCGTCGGCGCGATCCACCGCCTCGTCATAGGCTTCGCGGCCGCGCTCGCGGTATTCGCTAGCCTTGGCATTGGCGCGCGTGGCGGCATCGGCCGCCTTGTCAGTGGCATGGTGCAAGCTTTCTTCGACGTGATCGGCGGCGCGTTCGACGGCTTCCTTGGTACTCGCCACCGCGCTGGAGGTCGCTTGCTTGACGCGCTCGGCGCGCTCCTCGATGCGCTCGGCGGTGCTGCTTTCCTCAGGCGCCTGTACCTGCTTGTTCATAATTTTCTCCGATAAGGCGGTGGTTTCACTGTAACCAAGGGTGCGAGCCGGGCGCACGCCGGGTCCGCTTAGACCCGATGTGCCGCCGCTCAGCTGGCGCGGCGAAAGAAGGCGATAACCGCGAGGATCAGGAAAATGATGAACAGGATCTTCGCGATACCGGCAGCGGTACCAGCAATGCCGGTAAACCCGAACAAAGCTGCGATGATGGCGATGACCAGAAAGACCAGGGCGTAGTGCAGCATGGGGCGTTCCTCCTGACGGGGCAGCCGATAACCCCCTTTATCATTCACCCACAGCGCATGCCTTGCGCGCGTGAAGAGGGCGCCATCCAGTCATCACGTTGGGCCCCGTTCACGATTTCTTCGCCTTGCGATCAGTCCAGTGCCGGGTTGAGCGAATAGGTACCCATCAACTCCGCCTCGGCCAGCACATGGCCGTCCATCGCCGCACGCAGCTCGCTGACGGTGAAGCCGTCGGCGAGCTTGAGATGCTCCACGTCGAGGGCGTAAATGCGGAAGTGATAGTGATGCACCAGCGAGTCGTTCCATGGCGGGCATGGGCCGTCGTAGCCGAGGTATTCACCCCGCATGTCCGGATCGCCCGAGAACCATCCGGTGTAGTCATTGATGCCCTGGACGCTGCCCGGCGGGCCGAAGGGAGCACGCTTGCCGTGCGCCACGATGCCCTCACTGCACGCGCCTTCCCCCAACTCGCGGCATTCGACCGGGATATTCGCCATCAGCCAATGCACGAACTCCACCCGCGGCAGGTCCGCCGGCACGGTACGACCTTCCTTGTTGACGTCATCGGGCTTGCTTGGCACGTCGAAGTCGATGCAAGTGAGCACGAATGAGCGCGTAGCCAGCGGCACCTCCTTCCAGGCCAGATGAGGGCTCAGGTTGTCCGATAGCGCCACCGGCGCTGCACGCTTGCCAAAGGCGAGCTTGGGCGGAATCGACTGGCTATGTTCGAAATTGTCACTGCGCAGTTGCAAGGTTGTTCTCCTGGAACGTTGATCTGGTTGCGTGCATCACCGCCGTGGCGGGGTGGCCTTAGGGCTTTTCGTAGGTCACGCGATAGACCGCGCCGGCGAGGTCGTCGCTCACCAGCAGGCTGCCATCCGGCAGCGGTTGTACGTCGACCGGTCGTCCCCACGCCTTTTCGTCCTGCTGGAACCCGTCGATCAGCGGCTCATAAGACACCACCTTATCCCCGTTGAAGCGCACCGTCATCACGCGGTAGCCGGATTTCTTCGTGCGATTCCACGAACCGTGTTCAGCGATGAACAGGGCTCCCTTGTAGCTGGCCGGGAACTGCTTGCCTTCATAGAAACGAAGACCCAGCGAAGCCACGTGCGCACCCAGCTTCAGCACGGGTGGCGTGTAATCCTTGCAGTTCTTGCCTTGGCCGAAGTCCGGGTCGAGCGTGTCGCCCTGGTGACAATAGGGATAACCGAAATGCTCGCCGACGTGACTGAGCTTGTTGAGTTCGTCGCTGGGCATCTCGTCGCCCATCAGGTCGCGACCATTGTCGGTGAACCACAGCTGGCTCGAACCCGGCCGCCATGTAAAGCCCACCGTATTGCGAATGCCATAGGCGACATCCTCAAGGCCGCTGCCATCGGCATTCATGCGCGTGAGCTTGGCGTAGGCATTGCCCTTGTCGCAGATGTTGCATGGCGCGCCGATCGGCACGTAGAGCTTGTTGTCGGGGCCGAACGCAATGAATTTCCAGCCGTGATGGGTGTCGGTGGGAAATTTGTCGTAGACGACTTGCGGCGCCGGCGGATCATCAAGGTGATTCTCGATATCGCGCAGCACCAGGATCTTGCTCACCGCCGAGATGTACAGGTCGCCATTCTTGAACGCCACCCCCACCGGCAACTGCAGGCCACGAGCAACAACACGTACCTTATCGGCGTGACCATCGCCCTTGCTGTCGGTGAGCGCATAGACCTTGCCCGCATCGTTCGAACCGACGAAGACGGTGCCCTTGGCGCCCAATGCCATCTCGCGCGCATTGGGTACGTCGTCCGAATACACGGCGATGTGGAAGCCCTTGGGAAGCGTGAGCTTGTCCAGCGATGGGGCAGCAAGGATCGCAGGAGCAACCAACAGCCCGAACAGGGCGAAAATCAACTTGCGCATGCTTGCAACTCCGCGGCGGCAAGTCGAAAGGGTATACCCGGCAAGGGCTGCCCGTGAATGCTCAGGGTAGGCCGGGTAGCGAGTACTCGAAATCGTAAGAGTGCACGCCGCTCGCCATGGTGATATCAAGCTTGCCGCTGATCCCGCCCAGCGCCTCGGTGCCCGAGTCCGGCACCACCGTGATCGACAGCTGCGGTGTTCCTCGATTCATCGTACCGGTGTGCTGTAACGCGAAACTGCCGCTGCGGCCGTGCAAAGTCGCGCTGATGCGTTCCATCGCCACATAGCCCGCCGAACCATCGATCGGCGTGCCGACGGCAAGCATCAGGCCCCTGCCGGAGCCTTCCAGGTCGCCATGGTATTGCTTGACGAGGGCGAGCCGCCCGACGCTCGGATCGCCGACGCCTTCTTCTTCGGTTTGCGGCGACATCCTGACGTCGAAGGTCCCTTTGGCATGCCTGCTCATGCTCGTGTCCTATCGTAAATCGCGGAAGAAGGCGCCCACACCGACATTCCTTCGGCGCACGACGGAACATCGTCGTACCCACTCCCTGGGGTGTCAACGATGTTCTACAAACAAGACGTCAGTCTCAAGCCGCGGCGATCGCATTGAAACGCGCGGCGATGTAATCGTCGGTGAAACTGGTCATGTCCCAGCCACGGATAAAGCCGCAATGCCCGCCATAGGTCGAGATATCCAGCTCGACATTGGCCGATAGCCGCAACTTCTCGAACGCGTCCACCGGAATCACCGGATCGTCACGCGCCGTGAGGATGGTTGCCGGCACATGCAAGTCGGCAAGTGCCTGGCCAGCCACCGAATAGCCATCCAAATAGGCTTCGAGCGTATCGAAATCGGTGTGCCGCGTCACCAGCGAGGCAGTCAGGCCGCGCAGGCTCTGCTTCAGCTCGGACAGCTCGAAGTATTCCCGGTGCGGGAACGCCGCCTGCTTGGCCTGCAGGGAGCGCCGCCATTTGTGCATGAAATACGCCTGGTAGAACCACGGCGCAGCTTCCTCCAGCGAAAACAGGCCTTCGCTGGGATCGATGATGGGACACACCGCTAGCGCATAACTCAACGGCAGCCCTACGGCTGGCGCACGCAAGGCCGCGCGCAGGGCGAAATTGCCACCGAGCGAGAAGCCCGCGAGCGCCATCGGGCGGTTCGGGTAACGCCGCGCGATTTCCAGTAGCGCGTTGACCACCTCATCGATGCGACACGAATGGAATAGCGCTTCGTTGAGGTTGTGGCTGTCGCCGTGATCGCGGAAGTTGAGGCGGAAAATGTCCCAGCCATCCGCCAGCAGGCGACTGCCCGTCTGCAGCACATAGGTGGAATCGACGCTGCCTTCCCAGCCGTGGAACAGCACCGCAAGGCCACGTGATTTTGCCTGCGTGATCTGCGCTGTGTACGCGCCGGTCAGTCTTACGCCGTCGCCACCATCCACCGTCACCTGCTCGGCACCGTCCAACACGGTCTGCGCGGCCCTGGGCAGCAGCACGCGACGCACGCCGCTTGACGACAGCATGGTCTGGATGTGGCCGCTGCGTAGCGGCCACGGTGGCATGAAATCCTTTCCTTTCGGCAGGCTCATGCGCGGCTATCGTGGGTCGGCTTGTCTTCCAGCGCCAACGCGATGCGCTCACGCGACAGCTCGGCCATGCGGCGACGCGCGTCCGGCGTAGCCGGTACGGGCTCGAGGAAATGCACTTCGACATCGAGCGGCGCGTCACCGAGCAAACGCAGGAAGTTCTGCAAGAAATTCTCGTGCTCGCGGAAACCAGCTTCGACAACCCGGCGGCCGTCACGCGCGAAACGCAGCGCAACGGGCTGTACCGGAACCTCGGCATCGAGCGCGGCCTGGAAAATGCGCGCGTGGAACACCCGCAGTACGCCGTTATGGCCGGTACCGCCCTCGGGGAATGCCGCCACCGAACGACCGCCGCGCAGACGGTCCACCATCACCTGCATCACGGCCGCCAGCGAATGGTTGCTGCCGCGGCGGTGAAAGATGGTGCCGCCTGCGGCCGCCATCCAGCCCACCAGCGGCCAGCGGGCGATCTCCGCCTTGGCGACGAAGCAGGCCGCACGCTGGCTGTGCAGCAGCTCGATGTCGAGCCATGAGGTGTGATTGGCCACAAAAAGCACCGGATCGGCGAGCGGCTTGCCCACGCGCACCGAGCGCAGGCCGAAAATGCGCAATAGCGCCGTGGACCACCAGCGGATGGTGCGGTGCGGGAACGGTTCGCGGCCGTTTTTCATCACCGCGCTGCGGCCCCAGCTGAGCACGAGCGAGCACAGCAGGACGCCTAGGATCGCGTGCAGCAACAACAACGGTACGCGCCAGGCGTAACGCAGGGGTCGAATCAGGTCGCGGCGATCCGGGGCGGAAACGGTGTCGGTGTTCATCAGTCTGGTTAGTTTAGCGTTAGTTGGAGCCCCTGCGACCGACTCCGGCATCTTCAACGCTCAAGTTGGGCTAAGGGTAAAGCGGCCGAGCGCTTGACTGTACGAAGGACGAAACTCGAATTGACATCAGCTACCCCGGCGGCGTTCAGCAAACGGTCGAGCAGGAAGCGCGAGAAGTCCTGAAGATCGGTCACGTAGACATGCAGCAGATAGTCCATGTCGCCAGTCAGCGCGTAACAAGCCACGACTTGATCCCAGCCATTCACCAGCCCCACGAAGTGCTCCACCGCCGCGCTTTCATGCTTGGTCAGTTGAACGCGTACGAAGGCCTGCAGGCCGAGCCCGATCGCCTGCGGGTCCACCTGAGCGGTGTAACCGGTGAGGATGCCCTCCGCTTCGAGGCGCTGAAGACGGCGCAGGCAGGCCGATGGCGACAGGCTGACTCGTTCAGCGAGCTCGGCATTGGTAATGCGCCCTTCGCCCTGCAACACGGCGAGGATGCGCAGATCGGTGCGATCCAGGGTCGTCATGGCAATAAAATCCCGCAGTAGCCGGCTTGGTGTGCTGATTATTGTGCAATCAAGCTGAATTCGAGCAATAAAACAATCATCGTGCGCAGTATCGGCCATATGCTGTGCCATCGCCCGAGACATGATGGCCCGCGCCATCCGGAGCCGCTCCATGAACACCACGCCGCGCCGCGTCGAACACCACCAGACCGACCGGGGCTATGTGCCGGTATACGCCACCGGCGTCGTGGAGCAGCCCTGGGCGGACTATTCCCGCACCGACCATGAGGTCTGGGACACCCTGTACCAGCGCCAGCGCGACTTGTTGCCGGGACGCGCCTGCCAGGAATTCATGGACGGCGTGGCCCGCTTCGGCCTTGGCGATGGTGGTATTCCGAAATTCGCCGACTTGAACAAAGTGCTGGGTGCGACCACCGGCTGGGAGCTGGTGGCCGTTGAGGGACTGCTGCCGGACGAGGTGTTCTTCGACCATCTGGCGCATCGCCGCTTCCCCGTCAGCTGGTGGATCCGCAAACCGGACCAGCTCGACTATCTCAGCGAACCCGACCTGTTCCACGACCTGTTCGGCCATGTGCCGCTGTTGCTCAATCCGGTCTTCGCCGACTATATGCAGGCCTACGGCCGTGGTGGCATGAAGGCGTTCGCGATCGGTCCCGAAGCGTTGATGAACCTCACGCGCCTGTACTGGTACACGGTCGAGTTCGGCCTGATCCATACCAAGGACGGCATGCGTATCTACGGTGCCGGTATCGTCAGCTCCAAGGGTGAATCGATTTACTCGCTGGACTCGCCCTCGCCCAATCGCATCGGTTTCGGGTTGGAGCGCGTGATGAGCGCGCGTTACCGCATCGATACCTACCAGCAGACCTATTTCGTCATCGATAGCTTCGAGCAGCTGTTCGAAGCCACGCGGCCGGATTTCACGCCGATCTACGCCAAGCTGCAGGAGCAGCCGGCCCACGCTGCCGGCGACGTCCTGGACACCGACCGCGTATTCACGCGCGGCAATCGTGAAGGCTGGGCGACCAACGCCGACGCCTGATCGCTAGACGGACAGAAGTTTCAAAGCGGCCCGCCTTGTCAGCGGGCCGCTTCGTTTTGGGGCTTCGGCAACTGCGTCCGTATGCCCCAGGCCGGCATGACCTAGGTCAAAACCGCTCAACGGGATCCTAACGACCATGTCGTCGTCCCGATAGACAAAAGAGCGGAAAATCCCCATGAAAGCACTACTTCCCCTGTTCATCGCCGCTGCCCTGGGCGCCGTTGCAGCCCCCGCCGCGCATGCAGATACCAATGACAACTGGGTCGTACGTTTCGGTGCCCATGTGGTCGATCCGAAGAGCAATAACGGCACGCTCGCCGGTGCACGTGCCAGCGTCAACAGCAGCGTCCGCCCCAGCGCCAGCCTCGAATACATGATCACCCCGAACCTGGGCGTGGACGTGCTCGCCGCGTGGCCGTTCGAGCACGATGTGCGACTGTCCGGTCTCGGCAAGGTCGCGCAGACCAAGCAACTGCCGCCCACCGTCGGGCTGAATTACCACTTCATGCCGAACAACACTTGGTCGCCGTTCCTGGGCCTTGGCCTGAACTACACCAACTTCTTCGACACCAAAGGTGCCGGTGCGTTGCAAGGCACGAGCGTCAGCATCGACAACAGCTGGGGAGTGGCCGCGCACGCGGGTATCGACGTCACCATCAACCCCAAGTGGATCGTTACGGCCGACCTTCGCTGGGTGAACATCAAGAGCGACGTCAAAGTGGGCGGCACCAAGGTTGGCACCGCCACCATCAATCCGATGGTTTACGGCATCAGCCTCGGCTATCGCTTCTGATTGCAAATGCTTGGTGGCATGGACGCCAGACGGGCCTCCCTTAGGGGAGGCCCGTTCTCTTTTGGAGAAGTGGTCGCCATCAAGTGCGCTTCCACTCGTCGACGGTAAGTACCTGGGCGATACGCTTGCCATCCCAGCGGTACATCAAGTGCTGCGCCTGCACGCACGGCGCAACACGGTCCGGATAGAACACGGCAACACATTCACCGCCTCGGTGTCGCACGCTGTCGTAGACAAGACCATCGGAACCTTCACTGCGCAGCCGACGCGCCAGTGTGATGCCGGCAGCGTAGCTGTCAGGAGCATGCTCGGCTTTCCAGCCACCGCGCAAATCGTGCAACTTGGCCTGGATGCTGGTGCGATAGCAGCGCATTTCGATATCGCACGCCGGTTCCGAGGTCGCGCCAAGAAACAGCTCTCGGTGATACACCGTTTCCTCGACCGCGGTCGCCACGCTGTGTGCCGCGTAGAACACGCCCCAGGTACCGTCGGAAAAGCGGCTTCCCTCGGGATTGAGGTGGGTAAACGCGGCCATCACCGGCGTCGTACCGGGTCCGCTGATGCGCCGTTCCGGCGGCACGAGACGCAGCTCACCGAGCTCATCGCGCAGGCGCGGATTGGTCATCGCTTCAATCGCGTAGAGCGCGTCGAGATCGCCCGGCCCGGCAATGCGATCGAATACACCCACCGGTGGAAACCGACTGGGCACGATGCGATAAGCCTGGCTCCAGCGGATGCGTTTGAGCGGGGGATTGTCGGCCATGACGTGTCGTGTCCCGGGCGATCTGCTGGTGGAATGAGTATGCAGGGCCGGCGTATCGCCAGCTGCGACGTGCCCCGCAGCACGCCGTTACCAGGCGGCCGGGAAGACGGGGCGAGCTTGGAGCCTGTTCAAAATCGCCGCGTAGCCACAAGCACCCCCTCCCAACCTCCCCCTGCAAGCAGGGGGAGGGGCCAAACGCACATCCGCACTACTCCCTCCCCTGCTTGCAGGGGAGGGCTGGGGAGGGGTGGGGAGGGGTGCTCTTGGCCACACGGCGATTTTGAACAGGCTCTTAGTTCCAGCCGCGCTGGGCATCCAGGTATTGGCGGACCACATAGAGGTCGGCGACGTTGCCCGACAACATGCGCTGCAACGCGGACTGTCCACCGAACAACGGCGACTGGTTGGCGCGATGCACCCAGCTATCGGCCTGCTGCGGGTCGGGAAACAGGATCTGCAGGTTCTTGAAGATGCCCAGCAGATAGCTGATGCGTTCGAGTACGTCGCGGCTGAGCGTACCGCTCTGCAGCCGCTTCCACTTGTAGAACGTGGACTCGGGCGGATCACCTAGCAGGCGTCGCTGATCCGCCATGCGCAGGTCCCAGCGTTCCGCGAGGTTGAAGAAAGCCCGCAGCGCGGGGCCGCCCAGATCGACGGAAGGAATGCTTTCAGGCTGGAGATGAGCTGCCATGGCTTGACTCTCCCAGTGAAGTTAGAGCCAATTATACTTTACTGATGCATCATTGCCAACCGTGGAGGTCGACGCCCCATCAACCATCCGGCCCATGCCACAAGCGCCGGCCTCGTCGCATACTCCGCGCACGTCCGAAGGAGGAATCGCCATGCGCATCAGCGTCATCGTGGCCCTGCTTATGGGGCTCTCTTGCGCCACCCATGCCGAAGTGAAGGAAGCCAGTGCCGATCATCTACTGCTGCAGGACAGCCGCGTGGTGCACGCGCCGCCTGCCAAGCTCTATGCAGCGCTTATCGATATCGGGCATTGGTGGAGCAGCAAGCACACCTTCTCCGGCGATGCCGGGCACCTGAGTATCCAGGCCGAGGCAGGTGGTTGCTTCTGCGAGCGTTGGAATGATTAAAGCGTCGCGCACGGCCACGTGATCTGGGCCAACCCGAGCCATCTGCTGCGCCTGGATACGGCGCTTGGTCCGCTGCAGAACATGGCCGTACAGGGTGTGATGACATTCGCGCTCAAGCCGGCCGCCGATGGCACTACGCTGCAATTCGAATATCGGGTCAACGGCGCCAGTCAAAGCGGCCTGGACAAGCTCGCACCCGATATCGATGGCGTGATGATGGAGCAGCTGCAGCGGCTGCAGCGTTATGCGGAGACGGGCAAGGCGGATGCGGGCAAGCCGTGATCTGGCTGCCTGTCCCGGTTGGAACAGCTGCGTGCGTCGACGATGATGCCGGCTGTGGAGCTCGCTGAAGAGCTCGCTCTGAAACGACTCCGACGCAAGAAGGTAGCGATCCTGTAGGAGCGCACCCAGTGCGCGATCGGCTACCCCTCAGTTCCCATAGCTACCGCCAGCGCACCACGTAGATGGCCCGCTAACGGCAGCGATGGGAACAGGCGCCAGTGCCGGTCGCGCACTGGGTGCGCTCCTACACCAAGCACGCTCCGGCTGAAATTCGACGCTAATCAGGCCCGAAGGGGAGAGGGAGCAGAGCGGACTACGGTACCTTGGCCTGCTTTGCACAATCGCCGCTGAAATCCGGCTCCGGGCCGCCCTCGGCAATGAATCGATCGATGCGCTGCTCCAGTACGGGCAGCGGCACCGAGCCGATCTGCAGCACGGTGTCGTGGAAGTGGCGGATGTCGAACTTGCTGCCCAGCGCCTGCTCGGCTTTCTGGCGCAGTTCGAGGATCTTCAGGTAACCCAGCTCGTACGACAGCGCCTGACCCGGCCAGCTGATGTAACGGTCCACTTCGTTGGCGATTTCACGGTCGGACAGCGCCGTGTTTTGCGTCATGAAGTCGATGGCTTGCTGGCGCGTCCAACCCAGATGGTGGATGCCGGTATCGACCACCAGGCGGGCCGCGCGCCACATCTGATAGGTGAGATAGCCAAAGCGGTCGTACGGCGTCTTGTAGATGCCCATCTCGTTGCCGAGATACTCGGAGTACAGCCCCCAACCCTCGCCGTAGGCGGAGATATAGCCCTCGCGACGAAACGATGGCTGGCCCTTCTGCTCGGCGGCCAGGGCCAATTGCAAGGAGTGACCGGGCGCCGACTCGTGCAGGGTCAAGGCCGGCATGTTGTAGAGCGGCCGCGACGGCAGGTCGAACGTGTTGACCAGGTAGCTGTTCGCGCCGCCACGGCCGGAGGTGTAGTAAGGCGCGATATCAGGCGACACCGGCACGATGGCGAAGCGCTGGCGCGGCAGGCGGCCGAATTCCTTGCCCAGCTGCGCGTCGACCTGCTTGGCGACCCAGGCGGTGCGCATCAGCAGTTCGTCGGGGGTCTTGGCGTAGAACTGGGGATCGGTGCGCAGGAAATGCAGGAAGTCGGCGAAGCTGCCCTTGAAGCCGGTCTCCTGCATCGTCTTGACCATCTCGGCGTGGATCTTCGTCACCTGGTCGAGGCCAATCTGGTGGATCTGGTCGGGGCTGAGGTCGAGCGTGGTGTATTCGATGATCTGCTGGCGATACCAGGCCTTGCCATCCGGCATCGCTTCCGCTGCCAGCGTCGTGCGTGCCTTGGGCATGTATTCGTTGCGGAAGAAGGTCAGCAGGTTGGCGTAGGCGGGAATCACCTTGCCGGCGATGGCTTGGCGTGCTTCTTCCTGCATCTTCGCCGCATCCGCAGGCGCGATCGAGGCCGGCATCTTTTCGAACGGCTTGTAGAAGCTGCTCTGGGTGGGGTCTTTCAGCTCGGCGACGGAGGCAATCGATACATCACGGCCGTCCAGGACCGCGCGAGGCACGGTAAAGCCACGTGCCAGGCCATCGCGCATATTGGCGATCTGCTGCTGGAAATACGACGGGACCTGGCCGAGGCGATCAAGGTAACGGCGATAGTCCTTCTCCGTTCGCAGGTTGTCGCCCTCGAGCACGTAGTTGAGATCGCTCCAGAACGCCGAGTCGCTGTTGAACGGCATCTGCCATTGCTTGAACTGTTGCGCGGCAAGTAGGTTCTGAATCTGCGCGCGATAGATCGCGTAATTGACCTGTTCCTCGGCCGTCAGCTGCTTGGGGTCGATGCCATCGAGGCTGGTCAGCACTTTCTGCCAGTAATCGAGCCGCTTCTGCTGGTTGGCCGCATCCACGTTGTCCAGGCGCGACCCGTTGGGCTGCGCCTCGCCAGACGTGCTGATGCCGGATTGTCCATTGCGCCAGGCCCATTCCTGCTCATAAATCTGCCGGAAGCGAGCGTCGGTATTTTGATCGGCCCAGACCGGTGCGGTCAGCGTGAGGGCGGCTGCAGCCAGCCAGGTGATGCGCATTGCTTTGTTCACTAAGGATTTCCCTTGGCCGAAGTTGAGGTGGGCGACGTCGCCAAAACAGCATCCTCCACGCTCCAGTAGTCCAGCGCCTGTGGCGAAAGCTGGGGTATGGCCATACGCGAGAGTGCGTCGCGAGCGTCATCTTTCAATCGTGCCACGCGAAGCTCGATGTCACGAGCACTGAGCCACGCGGCGAAATCGCCAAGCGCCTCGAGCGCGGTGCCGTCGAGGTCCGGCGACTCTTCCAGGCTCAGAACCAGCCGGCGCAGACCCTGGCCTGCAACAACGCGATGCCGCGCCTGTGCGAGCACCGCTTCGGCGTTGACGAAGAACAGGGGCTCCTCGGGCCGTACGATCAACATGCCGGACGGTTGCACGGCTTCGGGGTGCTGCGCGATGTCCACGAAATCGTGACCATCCGCCAGGCGGCCAAGCACGCTCACACGCGGCGTGGCCAGCTGGCGCAACAGCATGATCAGGCTGAAGGCAATGGCGAACAGCAAGCCATTGAGGATGCCCAGCGACAACACGGCCAGCACCGAGGCCAGCGCCACCAGACGATCCCGGTGCCAGCGCAGGTAGGGTGTAAAGGTCGACAGGCGCAGCGATTTGCTCACCGCATGGATCACGATACCGGCGAGTACCGGTTGGGGAATCCGCTCGATCCAACGCAAAAGGAGGCACACCATCAGCAATACGGTGGCTGCGGCGACCAGGCCGGAGAGGCGCGAACGAGCGCCTGCTGCCTCGTTGGCCGACGTACCTGAGTAGCCCGCGCCCACCGGCATGCCATGCAGCAGGCCCGAGATCGCATTCGCGAGACCCAGTACGGCAAGGTCGCGGTTCGGGTTCACGCTGTCGCCATGCTTGAGTGCGAAGCCGCGGATGGAACTGTACGACTCGGCGTAAAGAATCAGCAGGAGAGCCGCCGCCAGCTCGATGCTGGGCAGCCACTGCCCGCTGCTTGGCCAGGTGGGCCACGCCCACTGCGGCGTCAACAGGATTTCGCCGGTGAGTGGAACACCGCGCTGCGCAAGCCAGCCCGATACCGCGACGCCCAGCGCGATGACTACCAGGCTGCCTGGCACGCGCCGCAGACGTTCGCTGATGAACAACAACGCCAGCGCCATGAGGCCACAGCCGAGCGTTACCACGTGCAGTTGGGTCAGGTCGCGCAACAGCCTGGCCAGCAACAGGGGGACGAAATCGCCATGCAACTCCGGCACGCCAAAAAGGTGCGGCAGCTGCTTCAGCGCGATCACGCAGGCCAGGCCAAAGGTGTAGCCACGCAACACGGGCCGTGCGATGAGATGCGAGAGTCCGCCCAGGCGAGCGATGCTGGCGACCAGAAAGCAGCCACCGGTAAGCAATACCAGCGTGGCCGCTATCGCCGCGCGCGAAACCTGGTCGCCACCCGCCAGTGCCAGGGTGCCGGCAGCCAACACCGCCGCCGATGACGAGGTGGCCGACACGATGGCGAAGCGACTGCGCCCGAGCAGGCCGTAACAGACCAGACCAACAAACAAGGCGATGACGCCTGCCTGCGGAGGCAAGCCGGCAATACCGGAGTACGCGACGGCCTCTGGCAGCAATAAGCCGGCAATGGATAGCCCAGCCAGGACGTCCGTGCCCGTCGTGCTCCGAACCAGGCCGGCGTTCGCTGGCACAGACATCGGCGACTCCTTCGGCGAGAGGTATGGCCGAGGGTAGCGGAATCGGCGCGGCTAGGGCGCCAGCCGGTCAGGTCTGGCTGGCCTCTACTCCATCCCTTCGTAATAGCCGCGCATGGCCTGCAGATAGGCCTCCAGGTTATGGCCTTCCGTTTCGCCGAAGCGTTCCCCGGTAATCGTGCAACTGGCGATGCGGTCCGGGCGGAAATTGCGGAAGCCGACGCGGAGCCGGCACCAGGTGCCTAACGTCCACGCCCCACCCCAGAACGACAGGCATAGCGGCTCGACCTCGCGCGTGCTGGTCCGGCCCGCCTCGTCGCTGTATTCAAGTCGCAGGACCTGGCCGTCGGTGATCGCCGCATTGAGCCGATCGATCAGCGCCGCGAAATCGGTCTTGCTCTGGTCGCGCCAGATCGGTGCATAGATGCGCGTGCGTACCGCCCGCTCACGCAATTCCGGGGGTAGCACAGCCTCGATCTTCAGCAAGGCGGCCTGTGCGCTTTCCGCCAGCTTCTGCCCGGCGAAGGCGCGCACGAATCGCGTGCCGACCACCAGCGATTCGAGCTCGTCGGCGGTAAACATCAGCGGCGGGATATCCGAGCCCTTGCGCAGGATGTACCCGACGCCGGCCTCACCTTCGATGGGGACGCCGGACAGCTGCAGATCGGCCACGTCACGGTAGACCGTACGCAGCGAGACACCCAGCGTGCCCGCGAGCTGGCGCGCCTGCAGCGCGGTGCGGCGGCCGCGCAGGGCATGGATGATGAGAAAGAGCCGGTCGGCGCGACGCATCGGCCAATGATGGCCGACTCGTAGAGGTGGGGCCAGCGTCGGTAGTCACGGTTAGGGGTCATGGCACTCGGGACCGCAGCTGGTTCCTGTCCGTCATCCCAGCGAAAGCTGGGATCCAGCGTCTATCGTTCTAGCGAAACGCTTCAAAGGCACTGGATCCCAGCTTTCGCTGGGATGACGATGAGGGGACTTGTCGGCAAGGGGGAGCCTCAGGCCGCCAGCGCCGCCGCCAGCTCAGCGTCTTTCGCCGCCGCGCGTTGCATGGCGGGACGCGCGAGCACCCGGTCGATGTACGCGCGAACCACCGGCACCTCGGGCGCCAGCTTGAACATCGTCATCCAGTGCAGCGCGTTGCCCCATAGCACATCCAGTGCGCTGAAGCGCTCGCCCAGCATGTAGGGGCCGCGCTCCAGCTGCGACACCAGCGTGTTGTACATGGTGTCGAAATCACCGTAAGGACAGGTCGACGGCTTGGGCGGCTCACGCGGCATCGAACGGTCGACCAAGGCCGGCTCGAAACACGAACCGTAGAACACCATCCAACGCAGATACGGCCCGCGCAGCGGATCGTCGATGCCCGGTGCGAGTCCTTTCTCTGGATAGAGATCGGCGAGGTAGATGAATACCGCCGGCTGCTCGGTGACCAATTCACCCCGGTGCCAGATGGCCGGCACCTTGCCCATCGGATTGACGGCCATGTACGCCGGCTGGCGCTGTTCGTTCTTGCTGAAGTTGAGCACGTGCAGGTCGTACTCGACGCCCAGTTCTTCGAGCAGCGCGCGTGTTCCACCGGAGCGACTGTTGGGCGCGTGATAGAAGGTGACGCGTGGCATGGTCATGATGGCTACCCCGTAGCTCTTGAGGATGGCGACGACCACCAAGCGTGATCGTCCAGGCGAGTCACATAAGTCCTGCTCATGTGGCCGTTCCGTGAAGCGGCTTGCGGGGTGCGTCCGGCATGCGCTCGGCAACGACCTCGGTGCTGCTGCGCGACGATTCGGCGGCAGGTGCGGGCGCCGGGCGCGCCGGCAAGGTGTATTGGCCGTCCATCAGCAAACCACGCAGATAAAGAGGCCGGTAAGCCATAAGAATCCGTCCGAGCGGGAATGGCATGACATCCTCCTCAGGCTGCTTCGGCGGCAGCAGTGGCCATCTCGCCTGCGCACCACGGCGGCGGCAGGGCGTGCTTGAACAGGCGGAACCAATGCTCGCGATCGCTGGGGCTATAAAGATCCAGCGTGCGGATCACCTCGCGCGCGAATTCCACGCTGCCCAGCTGGCTGGCGGTTATGACGCCGCCATCGCTGACCGCCAGCACGCTGGCGTCGTACTGATCAGCGCCGGTGTACGTGGGCACATGAGTACCGATGTGGCCGGGCCAGCTGCCGGTATGACGGCAGGCATCCAGCAGGCCGGCCCGGGCCAGCACCAGTACACCGCTATCGACGGCAGCCACCGGGGCGCCGCCCGTATAGACGCGACGCGCGGCTTCCACGACCTCCTCGCCCTCCCCGCGCTCCCATGCATAGCCGCCGGGCACGATCAGCAACGCCGCGCGGTCGAGCTCCATCTCATCCAGGGTGAGTTCGGGCACCACCCTCAAGCCGCCCATCGACAGCACGGGCTGTAACGAGAACCCAACTGTCTGCAGCCGCCAATCGCCTGGGCGGCGGATTTCGCACAGGGCTTGCGCCGCGTGCCAGTCGGCAAAGCCATCGAACGCCAGGAAATACACCGTATCGCGCATGAGAATCCCTCCTTGTGACGAACGCCAGTCTGCGGGCCCCCTACTGCCAACGTGCTGTCAGTAGCCCTGCCCCGATCAGCATGAACCGGCAGTCAGGCAAGCCGCTGGCGCCGCCCGGCCCGAGCCGGGACAATGGACGCACCTTTTTCCCTGGGTTTGTCATGAAGTCCATCTCGCTCATCCAGTTCCTCATCGAGGAACGCCGCGCCGGCCGCATGAATGCGGAGCTCTCCCTGCTGATCGAGGTCGTTGCGCGCGCCTGCAAGCGCATCGCCGTGGCGACCAACAAGGGCGCGCTGGGTGGCGTGCTGGGTGAGGCCGGCACCGGCAACATCCAGGGCGAGGCGCAGAAGAAGCTGGACGTGATCTCCAACGAGATCCTGCTGGAAGCGAACGCCTGGGGTGGCCAGCTCGCCGCCTGCGCGTCGGAGGAAATGGAAGATCCGCAGCCGATCCCCGACATGTACCCGAAGGGCCATCACCTGTTGCTGTTCGATCCCCTCGACGGCAGCTCGAACATCGACGTGAACATCTCGGTCGGCACGATCTTCTCGGTGCTGCGCTGCCCGGACGGCGTCACCGAACCGAAGGCCGAGCACTTCCTGCAGCCGGGCACCACCCAGCTGGCTGCCGGCTACGTGGTGTACGGCCCCGCTACCGTGATGGTGCTGACGTTCGGCCATGGCACGCACGAGTTCACGCTGGACCGCGAAGTCGGCAGCTTCACCCTTAGCCGCCGCGACATCCGCATCCCGGAAGAGACCGCCGAATTCGCCATCAACATGTCCAACCAGCGCCACTGGGAAGCGCCGATGCAGCGCTATATCGGCGAGCTGCTGGCCGGCAAGGACGGTCCGCGCGGCAAGGACTTCAACATGCGCTGGGTCGCCTCGATGGTGGCCGACGTGCATCGCATCATCACTCGCGGCGGCGTGTTCTTCTATCCGCTGGACGCCAAGATCAAGTCCAAGGGCGGCAAGCTGCGCCTGATGTACGAGGCCAACCCGATGGCCTTCATCATCGAGCAGGCTGGCGGTGCCGCCACCACCGGTCGCGAACCCATCATGGGCCTGCAACCCACCGGCCTGCACCAGCGCGTGCCGGTGTTCCTCGGCTCGAAGAAGGAAGTGGAAGTGGCGACGCATTACCACGTCGAGGCGGACGCGGCGGTTTAATCCGATGCGGGGGATCGACTCCCCCTTTTACCGTCATCCCAGCGGCTCTCAACAGCCGAAGGGCTGGTCAAGCTGGGATGACGAGCGTTTCTCGCTGAGCGCTGCCTAAGCAGACGCCTCATTCCGACATCGCGGCGCCCTTCGGCGGTCTTACACTCGTTCGCCAGTCACCACCGCGCGAACTGCGAATGGCGACACCCCCACCCTCACCTGCCGCCCACATGTCCCCCATCCGTCGTTTCCGATCGCTCCTGCCACTGCTCGCCAGCGCGATGCTTTGCGCCTGCTTCGGTAACAGCAAGCCCACGCCGCCGCCCGTTGTCGTCGTGCCACCCGCACCGGCGAAGCTGCGCATCGGCCTGGCGCTGGGTGGCGGTGCAGCGAAGGGCTTTGCGCATATCGGCGTGATCAAGATGCTGGAGGCCAACGGCATCCATCCCGACGTGGTCGCCGGTACCAGTGCCGGCAGCGTGGTCGGCGCGCTGTATGCGAGTGGCATGGATCCATTCCAGCTGCAGGAGACGGCGTTTTCGCTGGATGAAACCCGCATCCGCGACGTGCGGCTGTTTTCCGGCGGTGTGGTGCAAGGCCAGAAGCTGCAGGACTATGTGAACCAACTGGTCGCCAATCGCCCGCTGGATCAGATGAAGATCCCGTTTGCGGCCGTGTCGACCCAGCTGGAAACCGGCCAGCGCACGGTGTTCGTGCGCGGCAATACGGGCCAGGCGGTGCGTGCGTCGAGCAGCATCCCCGGTGTGTTCGAGCCGGTGGAGATCAACGGCAAGCACTATGTCGACGGCGGCGTGGTGAGCCCGGTGCCGGTGGACGCGGCGCGCCAGCTCGGCGCCGACGTCGTGATCGCGGTGGATATCTCGACCAAGGCCAGCGGTGCCAATCCGGTCGGCATGATCAATATCGTCGGCCAGTCGATCAGCATCATGGGCCAGAAACTCGGCGAGCAGGAGCTGGCGCGCGCCGACATCGTGATCCGTCCCAAGGTCAGCCAGATCGGTGCGGCGGATTTCGAACAGAAGAATCAGGCCATCCTCGAAGGCGAGCGTGCCGCGCTGGCAGCTATGCCGGGCATCAAGGCGAAGATCGCGGCGTTGCAGGCGTCACGGCAAGCCGTCGCCCCGAACGCGCCAGCGATCGCCGCACACTAGGGATGCTCTGATTAACTCTGCGCAGGCGTCATGATGTCCAGAAGGCCCGCAGGCGGTGTTGCGTGGCGCCGGGAAGACTGGCCGTCTTGCCAAGCCGCGCGGCAGCGCCTGCGGGCCTTCTGGACAGCACCCCATCACTTTGAATTCAATACGTTGGGGCCGGTCCTGTCTGTCCGCATCCCTTCGGCGCGCCGGCTCGACAGACGGCCAGTCTGCCTTCCTCGCTCCTCAAGGCCGAGGACATCCATGTCCTCTCCCCGCGTGCGCCGACGCCCCTGTGGTCTGCGAACAGACAGGACCGGTGACGCCTACGCAGAGTTAATCAGAGCATCCCTAGGGCCTTGCTAGCGGGTGACGGTCTGGCCTGCTAGCGTGCGGGCTTTCCGCGCCACAAGGTTTCGTCATGACCCGCCCTGCTCGCCTGCTGCTGCCGTTGATCGCAGCGGCCTTCGTACCCGCCACGTTTGCCGCGCCTGCCAGCGTCGATCCGCGCATCGAGAAACTGCTCGGCGAGCTGGGCAAGGTTCGCCAGATCGAAGCCGTACAGCTGTCGCCCGACGGTAGCCAGCTGGCTTGGGTGGTGCGCACGCAGGACAAGGACAGCGTTGAAGTCGCCAAGGCGGACGGCAGCGGCGCGCATCGTATCGGTACCGGCAAGCCCGGTACGTGCAACGAGAGCGATGTCACCTGGGCGCCGGACTCGCATCACTTCGCCTTTCTCTCCGATTGCGCCACAGGCGGCAAACAGAAAGAGCTGTTCCTCGTCGATACCCAGGCCCGGGGAGCGCCGAAGAAGCTGGCGGCTCTGACGGGTGTGGCACAAGGCCTGAGCTGGTCGGCGGATGGCAAGACGCTTGGCTTCCTCTACGTACCCAACGGCACGCGCCGCGCCAGCGCGGTCTTTGCGGCCAAGCCGGCAGCTGGTGAGATCGGCGTGGACGGGATGGAGGTGCAGCGCGTCGCCGCTGTCGACGCCACTGGCGGCGCCGTGCAGCTGCTTACCCCGGCCGAAACCTATGCCTACGAATTCGCCTGGTCGCCGGACGGCAAGCGCATTACCTATACCGCCGCGCTGCCGCCGGGCGATAACAACTGGTGGCTGGCCAAGCTCTACGTGCAAAACGCGCAGCCGGGTGCCTCCGCTCAAGTGGTGCTCGATCCATCGACCGTCACAGGCTCGCTGCACGGCTTGCAGATGGCGCTACCGCGGTGGTCGCCCGATGGCGAACGGATTGCCTTTATCGGCGGCCTGATGAGCGACCAGGGTGCCACCGGCGGTGATATCTATGCGGTGCCATCCAAGGGCGGCGAACCGATCAATCTCACGCCGGGCATCCATGTCACGCCAGCCTGGTTGGCCTGGACGAGTCCGCAGCAACTGCTCGTTGCCCAGGTCAGCAACGGCCAGAGTCAGGTCGCGGAGTACTCGGTGGCCGCGGACAAGGCCAGCCAGGGCCGCACCTTGTTCACGCTGCCCGCGGAAATCAGCGACGGCAGCGCGGAGATGGCGCTCTCCCTCTCCAGCGACCACACGCGCGTCGCGTTCGTACAGAGCTCATATGCCAACGCGCCTGAAGTTCACGCGGGTGCACTGGGCGAAACCGCCCCCGCTGCGGTGACCACCATCAATGCAGGCCTGAAACCCGGCTGGGGCAAGGCCGAGTCGGTCGAGTGGGAGAACGAGGGTCGCCATGTGCAGGGTTGGCTGCTGTATCCAGCCAACTACGACGCCAAGAAATCGTACCCGATGATCGTCACCGTCCACGGCGGCCCGTCGAGTGCGGTGATTCCCCGCTGGCCGAGTGTGGGCTTCGGTGGCTCACCGTTCTCCGCGCTTGGCTATTTCGTATTCATGCCGAACCCTCGCGGCAGTTTTGGCCAGGGCGAAGCCTACGTGCAGGCCAATCGCAAGGACTTCGGCCACGGTGACCTGCGCGACATCCTCGCTGGGATCGACACCATCGAAAAGAAACTGCCGGTGGACGACCAGCGCCTCGGCCTCACCGGCTGGAGCTACGGCGGCTTCATGAGCATGTTCATCCCCACCCAGACCCAGCGCTTCCGCGCGGTGGTGGCGGGTGCCGGCATCGCCAACTGGCAGAGCTACTACGGCCAGAATCTGATCGACCAGTGGATGATTCCGTTCTTCGGTGCGTCTGTTTACGACGACCCGGCAGCCTACGCGAAGAGCTCGGCCATCAACTTCATCAAGCAGGTGAAGACACCGACCCTGGTCGTGGTCGGCGATCGCGATGCGGAATGCCCGGCGCCGCAGTCGTTCGAGTACTGGCATGCGCTGCGCGCGCAAGGCGTGCCGACCTCGCTGGTGGTGTATCCGAACGAAGGCCATCACTTCGTCGATCCGGATCATCAGCGCGATGTGCTGCAGCGTGCGTTGATGTGGTTTGAGAAGTATCTGCCGGCCTCAAGCTAAGCTTCATGCATCCTCTCCCTTTTGGGGCACGCGGGGAGGCGCCATGGATGGCGCCTTCTTCGAGGAGCGAGGAGAGGACTGAGGTGAGGGGCGGGTGCTCGCGGGAGCTTCGCAAAGGAACCCGCTTCTACCCAAGTCACCGCGAGACTGACCCCTCACCCTGGCTCTCTCTGCCACCGGAGCTACCTTCGGGTCGCCCGAAGGGGAAAGGGAACAAGAGCTAGAACAATTGGCCTTGCGGCGATGGCTTGCGTGGCGGCACAAAGCGCGATGTATCCAGCCACAACTCACGCGCACGGCCGAAGCCGTGCTTGCGACACGCCACATCGAAGCGGCGGCGAATAAGTTCGGCGAATACGCCTTGTCCGCGCATGCGCGTGGTGAAGTCACTGTCGTAGTCGCGGCCACCATGCATCTGCTGCACCAGACTCATCACATGCGCAGCGCGCTGGGGCACATGCAGGGTCAGCCATTCACGGAACAGCGCTTTCAATTCATACGGCAAGCGCAGGGTGGTGTAGCCGGCGCAGCGCGCACCGGCGTCTGCTGCTTGCTCCAACACCGCTTCCATATCGCTGTCGTTGAGTGCGGGAATGATCGGTGCTACCAGTACGCCCACCGGCACGCCGGCTTCGGCAAGTGTGCGAATGGCCTTGATGCGTCGGTGCGGTGCGCTCGCCCGAGGCTCAAGTTTCGCGGCGAGATGATTGTCCAGCGAATTGACCGATACAAACACCTGCACCAATCGTTCACGCGCCATCGGGACGAGGATGTCCAGGTCGCGTTCGACCATCGCGTTTTTAGTGACGATCGTGCAAGGGTGATGGCACTCGGCGAGTAGCTCCAGCGCGGCACGCGTCAAACGCCAGCGCCGCTCGATCGGCTGGTACGGATCGGTATTGCTGCCGATATTGATCGGGCTGACGACATAGCCGGGGCGCGACAGCTCAAGCCGCAACACCTCGGCGAGATTGCTCTTGGCGCGAAGCTTGGTTTCGAAATCGAGACCCGGCGACAGGTTGATATAGCTGTGCGATGGACGTGCGAAACAATAAATACATCCGTGCTCGCAACCACGATAGGGGTTCAAGGCCTGGGTGAAATGGATGTCCGGCGAGTCGTTGCGCGTGATGACGCTGCGCGCACGTTCCTCGGTGACTTCCGTGCGAGGGCGAGGCGCCTGTTCGTCCAGCAACAGGCTTTGCCAGCCGTCATCCTCGGCGTGATGGCGAATCGATTCGAAGCGCCCCTCCGGGTTGGAGGCGGCGCCACGACCCTTCAGGGCCTTGAGAGGGAGAAAGGACTCGTCCATCGACGAAGTCTGCTCCGGCCACGTCTCAGCCACCGCGACACCTTGGCTAGGGCGGGTTCGGAGGGAGTTGCTGTTCAAGTGCCCTGCTCATGGTGGCAAGCGGGTAATGCTGTTCGAGCTGATGGCCGAGCTCGGCAAAGACGGGCGTGGAGATCGTCCAGCCGAGGGGAATGGGATAGTCGCCAGGACAGAGGCGGAAATGCCAGAGCATGTCGCCACGTGCAGGATCGGCAGCATCCAGATCCAGCGCTCGTAGCAATTGCACGCGCGCGTATTCGCCCCGTGCATTGCGTGTGGCAAGCAACGCGTCGAACGGTGCCGTCACTTCGCCACGCACGCTGTCACGCAGTCGGCCGGGCACCGAGGGGCAGGTTGCGGAATAAAGCGGCAACGGATGTCGTGGATCGTGTTGATCGACGAAGTCGCTCATCAGCGGGTCGTTGCTGATGTGGATAATGATGAAGCGCAGCGACTGCCCACGCTGCGTAGCCTTGGCCCGCAACAAACGCATGAGTTCCAGCAAGGTGGTCGTGCCGGAATTTTCGAAGTAGCCACCGTCGACCAGCTGGAGGCGGTCTGGTACGGGAGGATTGGCAGAGGCTGTATCCAATGTTCCTGCAGGGCTGATATAGGTAAAGCGTGCGCTATTGAGCACGACTTCGCTGAGTGGCACACGCGGATCCAGCCAACTAGAACCATCGAAGCCCGCCGTCCACGGTTGGAGTTCCGGCGTCGCTATGGGCTGGAAGGGATGCTGCACGAAGCGCCGCCCTTCAGCCACGGTCGTGCTATTGAGAAAGAGCGCTGGCAACGACACCGAGACTTCGCCACCCGGCTTTTGATAGAGCATGCTGAAGGGCTGGGCGAATGATTCCAGGCCTTGCCCGCGTGCCGCCGATTCCCACGCGCGAGTCAGCGCGCGGGCACGATCGTTCAACCAGGCGCCAGGCAGCCAGCGTTGCGTGAAATCGACGAAGAACGTATTGGCCAGCGTGGGTGCAAGAAAGTCGTGGCCGAGCATCACTTGCGCACGTGAGACCAGGGCAGCGGTACCACCCGATACGGGCTGATGAAGCATGCTCACGTACGTGGCCAGGCCGAGGCTGCCTCCCGAAACACCGCTGGCGGCAAACAGGTAACGGGCAAATAGCGGCCCATGGGTTGATGGCCTGTCGGCGTCGATCTCGGCCGTGAGACGACTCAGCACCATGGCTGTCCATGCTGCACCACGGATACCGCCGCCTTCCGCCGAAACCAGGATGACCGGGCATGGCGTGTGGCTGGCGCATCGATCGTCCAGCCAGGCATTTGCGTACGCATCGAAGCTCGGTCGCGTCTCGGGCGGCGGAGGCGTGGGTTGCTGGTGCGTGCTCATGGATGGGTACTGGCGCACCTTGTGGTTGTCGTTCAGATGCATCCAATGCAGCGAGGCACTCAACAACAACATGGTGCTCAGCAGGGGAACGCCGCGCCGGTCTCCGACCATGCAAAGCAGACTTCCGCTGGAACAAAGGAACGCCTGGGCGATCAACATGATGGCGAGAGGGCCGATGCCATCCAGCGCCTCGGGCCGAAGCGCGATCAGGATGGTCGCAATGATGTTCAGCAGCACCACGACGACAAAGAACGTGCAGGGAGCCACGCCGAGATCGCGCACACGCCACACACGCTGCTCGCGGGATGGATCACTACTTAACGGCACCATGGAAGACTTGCGACGCGACAGTGCGTTCCACAGACGACGGCGCGTGACGAAGAACACCACCATCGCCATGGACTCGAACAACAAGCCGATTGCCCGCCAACTGCGCTGCTCGCAATGACCGGTGATGCCGCACGGACCGTGCGGCAATTTGATTAGCGCCAGCACGTAGCCAAGACATACAAGAATCGGCACGGCCGCACCGAGCAGGCGCGGCAGCCAGTCGCGCAGTCGCGCGGCGCGTCTTTCCTGCAACGCAGGCCAGCGTGGGTAACGCAGGCGATAGGCGTTGCGCCCCGCATACCAGATGGAAAAACCCGCCAACGCGCTGGCCAGCAGCAAGCCTACGTAGCGAGCTCCGCTCGGATCCGTCCACAGTGCGATCAGGAACAACTCGGCAGCTTGATCCACGCCAAACGTCACCCCGATGGCGATAGCCAATACCAGCAGCGAGACGCGCACGGGCTTGAGGTGATCGAGCAGCAGTGCGGTCCATCCGATCATGCGCCGCCAGTGGCGACGAAGGTGTCGCTTGCGCTTACCCGCTACCTGCTCTGTGGTCGGCATGCCCTTCCCCATCGAGGCCGCTTCCCCACGGCGGGGCCATCTTAGGGCGTTGCTCGTACCAGGTGCACTCCGCCTCAGCTGAACGAGCATCCGGAGCGATCACCCCCACGTCACAAAGCCGCCACGCCATCGCACGAATACTGAATCGCACGCCCGAGCCTGTTTCTCCCACATTTGGAAGGAGCACAAGATGACTGGTTTGCTGATTTTCCTGTTTGTAGGTGCGATTGCCGGATGGCTGGCCGGCTTGATCGTCCGTGGCTTTGGCTTCGGTCTGATCGGCAATATCGTAGTCGGCATCATCGGTGCATTGCTGGCGGGTTGGCTGTTGCCGCGCCTTGGCGTGAGTTTCGTGCTGATCAGTCCCTTGGTCACCAGCATTGTCTACGCCATGATCGGCGCGATCATCCTGCTGGCCATCATCGGTGTGTTCAAAAGAGCATGACGCTCACATTGAAAAGGCGCGGCGGTAAACCGCCGCGCCTTCCTTTTGCCTCGCGATGTCTCAGTAGCGGATATCGACGTCCTTGGTCTCGCGCAGGAACAACAGACCGATGAAAAAGGTGCCGATCGCGACAATGATCGGATACCACAGGCCGTAGTAGATATCGCCCTTCCATGCCACCAGCATGAAGCCGATGGTGGGCACGAAGCCGCCGAACCAGCCGTTGCCGATGTGATACGGCAGACTCATCGAGGTGTAGCGGATGCGTGTGGGGAACATTTCCACCAGCCACGCTGCGATCGGGCCGTAGACCATGGTCACGTAGAACACCAGGATCGCCAGCAACACGATCAGCATGACGTTATTGGTTTGTGATGGATCGGCCTTTTCCGGATAGCCGGCCGCCTTCAGCGCGGCACCAAGCTGCGTTCCGAACGCCTTGCTCTGTTCGGCAAAGGCCTTGCTGTCCAGCGCGCCGCCTTCGAACGAGCTGATGGTGACGTCGCCGATCTTCACTTCAGCCACACTGCCGCGCTCACCCGCGATATTCGAATAAGGGATACCTCGCTTTGCCAACGCGCTCTTGGCTACATCACACGAGCTGGTGAAGCGGGCCTTGCCCACCGGATCGAACTGGAAACGACATGCCCGGGGATCGGCCACGACCTTGACCGGCGAGGTGGCAGCTGCCTGCTCGATCGCCGGATTGCCGAAGTGGGTCAGGCCCCTGAAGATCGGGAAATAGGTCAGCGCGGCCAGCAGGCAGCCCGCCAGGACGATGCTCTTGCGGCCGATGCGATCGGACAACCAGCCGAAGAACACGAAGAATGGCGTGCCGATCGCTAGCGCCGCGGCAATCAGCAGGTTCGCGGTGGTGCCGTCGATCTTCAGGCTCTGGGTAAGGAAGTACAGCGCGTAGAACTGGCCTGTGTACCAAACCACTGCCTGGCCAGCCGTGGCGCCGAGCAGTGCCAGGATCACCAGCTTCAGATTCTTCCATTGCCCGAACGCTTCGGTCAGCGGTGCCTTGGAGTGCCGGCCCTCGGCCTTCATCTGCTGGAACACCGGCGATTCGGCCAACTGCAGTCGGATATACACCGACACGATCAGCAAGACGGCCGAGATCAGGAACGGAATGCGCCAGCCCCAGCTATCGAAGGTCGCATCGCCCAGGCCTAGACGCGAACCCAGGATCACCAGCAACGACAGGAACAGTCCGAACGTTGCGGTGATCTGGATGAAGCTCGTGTAGAGACCGCGCTTGCCCTGTGGCGCATGCTCGGCGACATACGTGGCAGCGCCACCGTACTCGCCACCGAGTGCAAGACCTTGCAACAGGCGTAGTGCAATCAGGATGACCGGAGCGGCAACGCCGATAGTGTTGTAGCCGGGCAAGACGCCGACAAGAAAGGTCGACGAACCCATGATGATGATGGTGATGAGGAAGGTGTGCTTGCGTCCGATCATGTCGCCGAGGCGACCGAACACGATGGCGCCGAACGGGCGCACCGCGAAACCGGCGGCGAACGCGAGCAGCGCGAAGATGAACTGGCTCGTCTCATTGAGGCCGGTGAAGAAATGCTTACCGATCAGCGCCGCGAGCGATCCATAAAGATAGAAGTCATACCATTCGAACACCGTGCCTAGGCTTGAGGCCAGGATCACTCGTCGGTGACCGGTGTTGAGCGCCCCAGGCGCATCGTATGCAGTCGTTGCCATGATGTTTCCCTCGAAGATGAACTGCCCGGTCGAAAAGATGGTTCAGGATTTCAGGGCGCAAGTCACCGGAGCGGCCTGGCCGCCCTGGGTCTCTCTCGCCGTTGTCAGGTCGAGGCTGGATCCATGGCCTCGACCTGGTTGATAAGGCAGCGGCACGTCCTGCACCACTGCCACGGTCGTCAGAAGCGATACAAGGCGCTCAGGCTGACCTGGTTACCGCTGGTGTTCTTGCGCTCGCCTTCCGAGCCCAACTGATAGCGCACGGTGTCGTAGATCCATTCGACGCCGAGCTCGTAGTTGCCGGACGCGTACTGCAGACTCAGTGCAGACTGGTCGTTCCTCAGCAGGGCCTGGCCGGCGGTGTGGCTGGTGGTGGTCCAGCGGACGACATCGTCCTGGTTTGGCCGGGCCGCCGCGTAGAAGCCGTTGACGCTCCACTTCGGCGTGAAGTTGTAGCCCACCTGCACAAAACCGCCCGTTTCCTTGATGTTGCCGAACTGCGACATGGCGCCGAACAACTGGCCCAATGCCCGGCCCGTATAGACCAGCCCCTTGAATGTCCACACATCGGGCTTCCATTGGCCGCCCAATTCATAGGCAATGCTGTTGAGGCTGTCCCTGATGGGATGCTCGACGGTGTTGCCGACGCCCCTCAAGTCGATTTCAGAGTAGTGCGCCGTAAAGTAGCCGAGCCAGTCGCTGCCCTGCGCATGCAGGCGTGCTTCCACCTGCGGCCTGAAGTTCGCGTTGCCGGCGGTCAGGAAGTTGATGTTGTTGTTGGCGGCGGCCGGCGGCGGCGGTTGTGGACCGCTCCAGTTGCCCTCCAACACGGCAAGGTCGAGGCGCCACTTCACGCCGCTCGTGCCGTGGTTGAGATCCTGCATCCAGATGGCTCCGGGATAGCGCCAGCCAATGACACCCGCGCCGTAACCGAGCGGGAAAGCAATGTGTGACAACGACGTGGCGGTGTTTTCCAAGGGGAACAACAGGTCCCACATCTGACCGATGCGGAGGGTGCTGCCGATGCTCGGATTGCTGATATCCATATATGCCTGGCGCAGTCGCGGTAGCGGCTGCTGCTGGGCATAGGCGCCGGTTCCGTTGTTGCCACCGAAGAAGTCCATTTCGAGACGGCCGCTGCCGTTCCAGTTTTCATTGAACTTGGCGCCGGTGAAGTCGAGCCAGAAGCGTGTGTTGCGCACGTCCACGCCACTGAGGGATCCGTTATAGCCAAGAGCCTTGTTGGCCGGTGTCTGCGGGGCCGGGATGATGGCGTTCTGGCCGTTGCCATAGTTGATGAAGGTTTTGTCCTGCCCAAACGCCGTCGCATTGATGAAGCCATGCAAGGCCACCGAGAGGCCCGGCGCCGTGGTGAATTGCGGCTTCTCGGCGGGTGCCGCCGCGACCTTGGTCGCGGTGGTGTTGGCTTGCTCAGCCGTGGCTTGAGCAGCCTGGGCCGTCTGCGTGGCTTGGGTGGTGGCGGCCTTCTGCTCCTGGATCATGGCCTTGAGTTCGGCCAGTTCCTTCTCCAACTGGTTGACCCGCTGTTCAAGTTGCTTCTCATGACTCGTGCTTTGCGCATGTACGCCTAGCGGTAAGCCCAGCGCGCAGGCAATGCTCAGCGCGAGTATCCGGCTGCGGCGTACGGTGGTCGGTAATGTCATGGCGTGCCTCCCCAGGTCGATGACCAGCCGAGCATGTCCATGCTGCATCGCGCGCGCCTATTCTCCATTGGTCGAAACTCGACCAAAGTCGACATGCGGCGGCCACATCCCGATCACCGGGCAACCGCTACACTCCAACCGCTACCGCCGGCAAGGTTGCTGGAGCGGTTCCCCACCGACATGGCAGCCGGTCGCGCCGGCCACAAGGAGCCTCACGATGACCAAGCTCTACCCCGTCAAGCCCGATTTCGCCGCCAAGGCTCGGATTCGCAAGGACGATTACGAACGGATGTACGACGAATCCGTGCGCGATCCGGAGGGTTTCTGGGGCAAAGTGGGGCAGCGGTTGGTATGGAGCAAGGCGCCGACCCGGATCAAAAACGTCTCCTACGACCCGAACAACCTGCATATCCGCTGGTATGAGGACGGCGAGCTGAATGTCTCGGCCAACTGCCTGGACCGTCACCTGGCCGAGCGGGGCGAGAAAACGGCGATCATCTTCGAAGGCGATGACCCGAACGAATCACGCCACATCACCTATCGCCAGCTGCACGAGGAAGTGTGCAAGTTCGCCAACACGCTCAAGCACCTGGGCGTGACCAAGGGCGATCGTGTAGCCATCTATCTGCCGATGATCCCGGAAGCCGCGGTGGCCATGCTGGCCTGCGCACGCATCGGCGCCATCCACTCGGTGGTCTTTGGCGGTTTCTCGCCCGATTCACTGGCCGGGCGCATCGCCGACTCCACCGCCAAGGTGGTGGTCACCGCTGATGAAGGCTTGCGCGGCGGCAAGCATATTCCACTCAAGACCAATGTCGACGCGGCGCTGGAGCGCCCTGGCACCAACAGCGTGGAAACCGTCATCGTAGTGCGCCGCACCGGCTCTGCCGTGCCGATGCAGTCGCCGCGTGACCGCTATTACCACACGCTGATGGAGGGTCAGTCCGCCGACTGCCCGCCCGAGCCGCTCGATGCCGAGCACCCGCTGTTCATCCTCTACACCTCTGGCTCCACCGGCAAACCGAAGGGCGTGCTGCACACCTCGGGCGGCTACCTGGTATTTGCCAGCTATACCCACGAACTGGTGTTCGACCTGCGTGAAGACGACGTGTACTGGTGCACCGCCGACGTAGGCTGGGTCACCGGCCACAGCTACGTGGTGTATGGGCCGCTGGCCAACGGCGCGACCACGCTGATGTTCGACGGCGTGCCGAACTACCCCGATACCAGCCGCTTCTGGAACGTGGTGGACAAGCACAAGGTCACCTTGTTCTACACCGCGCCCACCGCGATCCGCGCACTGATGCGCGAAGGCGAAGCGCCGGTGAAAAAGGCTTCGCGCGCGTCGCTGCGTGTACTCGGCTCGGTGGGCGAACCGATCAACCCGGAAGCCTGGGAGTGGTACTACCGCGTGGTTGGCGACGAGCGTTGCCCCATCGTGGATACCTGGTGGCAGACCGAAACCGGCGGCATCCTGATTACGCCGCTGCCGGGTGCCATCGACGCCAAGCCGGGTTCGGCCACCCTGCCGTTCTTCGGCATCGTCCCGGCTGTGGTGGACGCCGGTGGCAACGTGCTCAAGGGCGCCACTGAAGGCAACCTGGTCATTACGGATTCCTGGCCGGGCCAGATGCGTACGGTCTATGGCGATCACCAGCGCTTCATCGACACCTATTTCAGCGCCTATCCGGGCAACTATTTCACCGGCGACGGTGCACGCCGCGACGAAGACGGCTACTACTGGATCACCGGCCGCGTTGATGACGTCATCAACGTGAGCGGTCACCGCATCGGCACCGCCGAAGTGGAAAGCGCCCTCGTGTCGCACCCCAAGGTGGCCGAGGCGGCCGTGGTGGGTTGTCCACACGAGATCAAGGGCCAGGGCATCTATGCGTATGTCACGCTGATCGCTGGCGAGACCGGCACGGACGGGCTGCGCAAGGAACTCATCGCCTGGGTGCGCAAGGAGATTGGCCCGATCGCCACGCCGGACTATCTGCAGTGGGCGCCCAGCCTGCCGAAGACGCGCTCCGGGAAAATCATGCGCCGGATCCTGCGCAAGATCGGCGAGAACCTGCCCGATCAGCTCGGCGATATCTCCACGCTGGCCGATCCGGGCGTGGTGAAGAGCCTGGTGGAGGAACGCTTGATCAAATGAGGCCTTGTGTAGGAGCGCACCCTGTGCGCGAGAGCCAACGAAGCGGTAACGCCGCCATGCCCATCGCGCACAGGGTGCGCTCCTACAAGAGAAGCTGCTATTTGCCATGCCTGACGTACTGATCGCCGACGACCATCCGCTGTTCCGCGACGCGCTGCAACGCGCCGTACTTGCCGCCGTGCCTGATGCACGGGTGCACAGCGCTGACAGCGTGTACAACCTGCTTGGCCTGATCGACCAATACCCTGACGCTGAATTGCTCTTGCTGGATCTGCATATGCCCGGCGCACGCGGTTATTCCGCGCTGGTGCACATCCGTGGGCAGTTTCCTGGTTTGCCGACGATCGTGGTATCCGGCCATGAGGACGCTTCGGTGGCGCGACGCGCGGTGGCGCATGGCGCATCGGCGTATATCCCCAAGTCCACGCCCGGCGAGGACATCATCACCGCCATCCGCAAAGTGCTCGATGGCGATGTCTGGTTGCCGCCTCAGTTGGTCGGCGGTGGCGCGGAACTAAAGCCAGACGAAGCTGCGGTGGCCGAACGGGTCGCCACGCTGACACCGCAGCAATTCCGTGTCCTCACGATGATCGCCGAGGGCCAGCTCAACAAGCAGATCGCTTACGACCTGGGCGTTTCCGAAGCCACCGTGAAAGCGCACATGACCTCCATCATGCGCAAGCTGGGCGTCAACAACCGTACCCAGGTCGCGCTGGCCGCCAGTCATCTCGCGCTGGATCAGGAAACGATCCCACCCATGCCCGAGGACGAAGAGGGCTAAGGGCCAGTTCGTGATCCCCCTCACTGCCTCGCCGTCATTACCTCACCGTCATCCCAGCGAACGCTGGGATGACGGTGGAGCCGAGTGCATCGTGAACAAGCGCCAGGGCCATGCTGTGATAGTGGACTGGTCCTAACGCTCAGGCCGGAGTCTGCCGGCGTACCAGGGCAGTCAGCAGCGCGCGCAAGGCAGCGGGACGCACGGGCTTGTGCAGCAACGGATAACCAAGCGCGCGGGCACGTTGTTTCAACTCGCTGCTGCCATCCGCCGTAATCATTGCCACCGGCGGCAATTCACCGATGGTGGCATGCAGATGCTGCAGGGCCTGCAGGCCATCCATATCGTCGGTCAGGTGGTAGTCGGCCAGGACCAGATCGATGCGGCCACGTCGCAACTCCTGTTCCGCCTGCACCACATCGAGCGCCGTGCGGCAGTCGACACCCCAGCGCTGCAGCAATGCGCGCATGCCATCGAGAATCGACGAGTCGTTGTCCAGGCACAACACGGTCAACGGCAATTGTTCGCTGGATACCTGATGCACGACCGTGCGCCGTCGTGGCACGCTTGCTTCCACGCGTGGCACGCATACGGCAAAACGACTGCCTTTACCCTCACGCGAATCCAGCTCGAGCCGATGCTCGAGAATGCCAGCGATGCGGTCGCAGATCGACAAACCCAGGCCCAAGCCTTTCTCACCCCATGGCGAAGGTCGATCCAGCCGCTGGAATTCACCGAAAATGCGTGCGCGTTGGCCCGGCGCAATACCCGGTCCGGTATCCCATACTTCAATGCGTACCTCATGGCCGATACGACGGGCACCGAGCAGAACGCCTCCCTCACGCGTATAACGCAATGCGTTGGAAATGAAGTTCTGCAGAACGCGGCGCAGCAATTGCGGATCACTACGCACAGCCAGGCGCGTCGGCGCGACGCGTAAGCGCAAACCGCGTTGTTCCGCGATGACGGCAAACTGCTCTTTCAGCGAGTCAAACACATCGGCCAGTGCGAAGTTGCCGATGTCGGCGCGATAAGTTCCCGCATCGAGGCGCGACGTGTCCAGCAACGCATCAAGCAAGTCTTCCGCGGCACGAAACGATGCATCGATGCGTTCGGCCAGTTGTCCCGCCTCGGCATCCAGACCGGGATGCTGACGCAGGGCAGAGGTGAACAATCGCGCCGCATTGAGCGGCTGCAGCAGGTCGTGGCTCGCGGCGGCGAGAAAGCGTGTCTTCGAGGCATTGGCCGTCTCCGCTTCACGGCGTGCATGGGCTGTTGCGGAAAGCGCCTCGCTCAATTCCGCAGTACGTTGCTCGACGCGTTGCTCCAGCGTTTCATTTGCTTCGATCAGCGCCTGCTCCGCGTGTGCGTAGGCGGTGACATCGGTATACGTCGTGACGTAGCCGCCCCCCGGCAGCGCGCGGCCTCGCATCTCGATCACGGTACCGTCCGGACGAATACGCTGGAACAAATGGGGTGAACCAGCGTGCATGTGACCAATGCGTTTGGCGACATGCGCTTCGACTTCGCCCGGGCCACATTCACCGTGCTCGGCGTTCCAGTGGATCAGGTCAGCCACCGGCACGCCGACGTAGACCATGCCATCGGGATAGTCGAAAAGTTCCAGGTAGCGGCGGTTCCACGCCACCAGGCGCATGCCGGCGTCAACCACGCTGATGCCCTGGGACACGTTTTCCAACGTCGTGGAGAGCAGCTCGCGATTGAAGCGAAGCTCTTGCGATGCTTCATCCATCAACGCCATCGCCTCAGCGATATCCAGGCCCGAGCCGGATAACGCGCCCATCAGGATGCGACGCGCGCTCGCCGCACCGACGGCCGATGCGAGTAGGCGTTCGGTGTACTGGATCAACGCGCGATCGGCGGCTTCGCCCGATTGCAGCGGACGGCCGCGGCGTTCCGCGTACTCCTCGAAGGCACGCTGGCTGCTGCGTTCGCCGACAATGCGCTCGGCGATCGTGCGCAGATCGCCAACCGCCACGCGACCGCGCCAATCACCGGCACCACGGCTATCGATGGCATAGGGATCGACAAACATCGCCGCGTGCAGGCGCTCTTCCAGGCTCGGGCGGAAACGCAAGGAGACGAAGATCAGGCAGGCCACGTTCACCAGCAGCGACCAGAACGTACCGTGCATTACCGGGTCCCAACCGCTCAGGTGGAACAAGGCCTGCGGCTGCAACCAGCTAAGACCCAAGGGGCCCGTCTCCAGCCACGGCGCCGTACGCTCCATCGCTGGCATCAACAAGGTGTAGACCCAAACCAGAAAGCCAGCGGCAAGACCCACCGCAACGCCTTTGCGACTCGCGCTCCTCCAATACAACGCCGCCACGATCGCCGGCGCAAATTGTGCCACCGCCGCAAACGCCAACAGACCGGTGGCGGCAAGATTGGCCGTATCGGCCACTACGCGGTAATACACATAGGCCATCGCGGCCAACGCGATGATCGCGACGCGGCGCACGAGCAGCACGAGCTGTGACAGATCCGTCCGCTGTTCGAGCTTGAAGCGATGGATGCGCAGCAACATCGGCATGATCAGGTCATTGCTGATCATGGTCGATAACGCCACGCACGACACGATGACCATGCCGGTGGCTGCCGAGAATCCACCCAGGAAAGCCAGCAGCGCCATGCCGCGGTCGCCGTGCGCGATCGGCAGATTCAATACCCACGCATCCTTCAGTCCCATCTGCACCTGCGGCAGATGCAGGCCTGCAGCGACAATGGGCAGCACCGCCAGGCAGACGATCGCCATGTAAATGGGAAACAACCAGCGCGCCCGGGTCAGGTCGCGCGGGTCTTCGCATTCCACCACGCCGATCTGGAACTGCCGTGGGAGACAGAACATGGCGCAGAACGCCAGCAGCGTCTGTGCGAGAAAGCCTGGCGACACACCCGCCGAGAACTCCTGCAGTGGCAGTTGCATGGTGGCCTGCAGTCCAGGCCCGCGCCACAGCGCATAACAGGCCAGGGCGATGAAGACGATCAGCTTGATCAGCGATTCCACGGCGATCGCCAGCATCATGCCGTGATGGTGTTCGGTGGCATCGATGGTGCGCGTGCCGAACAGGATCGCAAATGTCGCCAACAGGATGGCGCACCACAACGCACTGTCGCCGAACTGTGGCACGCTCGACCCACCAAGCACGGCATAGGACATCGCCACCGCCTTGAACTGCAGCGCGAGGTAAGGCACCACGGCGATCACGGCGATGATGGCGACTAGAGCAGCCAAGCCATGCGACTTGCCAAAACGCGCGCCGATGAAGTCGGCGATTGACGTGATATTGCGCTGGCGCGCCACCAGCACCAGGCGGCGCAACAGACCGAAGCCAAACACGAACAGCAGGATAGGGCCCAGGTAGATCGGCAGATAATTCAGGCCCTCGCGTGCCGCCGTACCGACTGCACCGTAGAACGTCCACGAGGAGCAGTACACGGCCAGTGCAAGGCTGTAAACCACGGGTCTCAAACGAGGCTGACGGGGATACAGTGGCCGTCGGTCACCGGCATAGGCCACTACGAAGAGCAGGCCTACGTAGAGCAACGAAACCAGTAGCAACACCCAGCCGGCGATCAAGCTCGGTACTCCGTGATGAAGGCATCCCTGCCATGGCGAAAGGCCCAAGGCACGTGGCGGCGACGGGCGGCCGCGTGCTTGTAAGTGTCACCACACACCCGGCACCATGGACGAATGACGACGACGGACAGCCAGACGCCAACGAAAGTAGCAGAGCGGCTGGGTGATGACGAGATACACGTATGGCGGCTCGCCTACGATCACCATCAGGGGCGGGCGCCGCTGCTCGCCATGCTGGGCGCGTATCTGGGGCTGCCGGCGGAGGCCATTCAGCTGGAGGAATCGGACCACGGCCGGCCACTCCTCGCCCTCCCACATGACCACGACGCCTTCGCCTTCAATTGGTCGCACAGCAACGATCAGGCCCTGATCGCTATCGCCAGGGGCATTGTTCCAGGGGTGGACCTGGAGCGACTTCGCGCGCATCCACGCGCCTTGCCCATCGCGCGACGCTATTTCAGCCCGGAGGAGGCGGCGGGCCTGGAAGCCCTACCCGACGAGCAACGCGACCGCGCCTTCCTCGAATTATGGACCGCCAAGGAAGCCGTGCTTAAAGCGCTCGGCCGTGGCCTGGCCTTTGGCCTTCACCGGCTAAGCATCAGCGGGTCGCCGGAAGCGCCGGTGCTGGGGCGCCTCGAAGGCCACGAGGCCGATCAATGGCAGTTGCACCGGCTCGCCCTCGACGATCACCACGTCGGCTCACTCGCATGGCACGGCGAGCCGCGCCGCATCAGGCTGTGGACACTTGCCGATAAACGCTGATCGGCGCACTGTTTGCAGCCCGCCGACAAAGCGGTCCCTCGATTGGCTTGTCTACACGCACCGTCTCATCCATGACCCTGCTCAGCGTCAACCTCAACAAGATCGCCGTCCTGCGCAATTCGCGCGGCGACACTGAACCCGATATCACGCGCGCCGCGCATACCTGCATCGATGCTGGATGCGGCGGTATTACCGTGCATCCGCGACCCGACCAGCGTCATGTACGACCCGATGACGTTCGCAGCCTCGCGACCACGCTTCGCGGCCGCGTCGAGTACAACATTGAAGGCAACCCGTTTGCCGGCGCCCGTGGCAGCTATCCGGGCCTGATCGCGCTCGCCCGCGAAGTGCGGCCTACCCAGGTCACCCTGGTGCCCGACAGCGACGGCCAGATCACTTCCGATCATGGTTTCGAGCTTGAACGCGACATCGAGACGTTGCGGCCGATCGTCGCCGAGCTGCGCGATATCGGTTGCCGTGTGAGTCTATTTGTGAACTCTGGCGCTGCCGGTTTCGAAGCAGCCGTAGCCATTGGCGTGGAGCGCGTGGAGATCTACACCGGTCCCTACGCGCACGCTTTCGCCGATGGCCAGGTGCGGGAAGAACTCGAACGTTGCGCCGACACGGCCCGCCGCGCACAACATGCCGGGCTCGCCGTGAACGCTGGCCATGATCTGAGCCAGGCGAATCTTGGCACGTTCAAGGCGGCCATACCCGGTCTGGCCGAAGTATCCATTGGGCACGCGCTGATAGGCGAGGCGCTGTACGAAGGACTGGCGACGACCGTACGGAACTATCTGCAGATCCTGCGCTGAGCAGGCCAAGTGCCGCAGGCGTCTAGACGTCCAAACGGCGATCAGCATTGCTGGCACTGACCCAAAAGAAAACCCCCGCACAAGGCGGGGGTTCTCCGGGTAGTGTTACGGTGAGTCCTTGCGGAATCACTGACCTTCGGTAAAGCCGATCTTGGTCAACCCGTAGCTTTTCGCATCAGACAGCACGCGGGCTACATGCTCGTATGCCACACCATCGTCCGCATTGATCTGCAGCTCAGGCTGGTTGCTCTGCGAAGCGATCACCGCGATCTGCGCCTTGAGGCCCAGCTCGTCAACCGGCGTATCGTTCCAGTACAACGCACCCGACTGGTCGATCTTCAAACGGATCGGATCCGGCGGATTTTCCGGCTGAACCACGTTCGGGTTCGGCTGCGGAAGATCGATCTTCACCTTATGGGTAAGCATCGGAGCCGTGATCATGAAAATGATCAGCAGCACCAACATCACGTCGACCAGCGGCGTGACGTTGATGTCAGCCATCGGGCCCTTGCCACTTCCAGAACTGAATGCCATGACTGTTACTCCTTGCCGGTCGTGATGAAACCGACATGGACCATGCCCGCATCCTTGGCATCGGCCAGGACCTTCTTCACGATCTTGTATTCCGTGGTCTTGTCCGCTCGGATCTGCAATTCCGGCTGCGGCGAACCACCCGCCGCAGACACGAAGCGCTGCTTTAGCTCAAGCTCATTGACTTCAACGTCATTGAGGAACATCGAGCCATCCGGCTTCACGGCCAAGTCCAACGGTGGTACCTGCTCGGTATCCGCCGCAACCTTCGGATTGGCAGTCGGCAGTTCGACCGTGATTCGATGGGACATCAGTGGAGCCGTGATCATGAAGATGATCAACAGCACCAGCATCACGTCAACGAGTGGCGTGACGTTGATCTCCGACATCGGACCGCCGGCATTGCCTCCGGTGCTCATTGCCATGGGTCAATCCCTCACTTGCCTTCGACGCGTGCGCCGGTGGCGAAGAAGTCGTGCAGGTCGTGCGCGAACTCGTCGAACTGAGCGTAGGTCAGGCGATTCGAACGGTTGAAGAAGTTGTAGGCGAGCACGGCCGGGATGGCGGTGAACAGACCGAACGCGGTCATGATCAGCGCTTCACCCACCGGACCTGCTACCGCTTCCATCGAGGCATTACCGGTAGCCGAGATCGAGATCAGGGCGTGGTAGATGCCCCACACGGTACCGAGCAGACCGATGAACGGTGCCGAGGAACCGACGGTGGCGAGCAGGGTCAGGCCGCCTTCCAGACGCAGGCTCTCACGAGCCACGGCCTGACGCAGGGCGCGGTCGATGAACTCCGAACGGCTCAGCGACTCAGCCAGACGGCCGCCGCCGGCCGAAGCCTGCTGGTGATGGGCCACCGCGGAAGCGGCGTCCAGGGCGATCTTGGAGAACGGTTCACCCTTGGGCTGGGCTTCCAGCTCACGGATGGCGTCCTGGGTCGAACCATTGGCCCAGAAACCGTTGATGACTTTGTCAGCACGGCCGCGAACCATGGCGTTGCGGATCGCGTTGGCGATGATGAAGTACCAGGAGGCGAAGGACATCACCGTCAGCACAACGAAGACGATCCAGCCAAGGAAGTCAAAGTTGTGAATAAGGTGATCGAAGCCCATCGACTTCATAGCTTCGGCGTTGGTGGTGCCACCCGCGCCCGGGGTCGGAGAAGGAGTCTGTTGGAACATAACGCTACCCTTGGAAAGTCAAGCGTGAACTGATTAACCGTAACCGAAGTTACAGCGTATTTAGATTAAAGTTGATCGGAACACGGACGTAACCTTCCGTCTTTTGCCCGTTCCTGATGTTCGGATTGAAGCGCCATTTGCGTGCCGTTTCAATCGCGGCCTGATCCAGCTCGCGATAACCGCTGGACGATTCCACCTTGATGTCCTTAGGCGTTCCGTCCACATCCACCAGGATCATCAGCGTAACAGTGCCCTCGTGACGCTGGCGAATGGCCTGCGGCGGATACTTGGGCTGGATACGGCTGTTGTAGCTGATGTCCTGACTTGCGGTGATGTCTGCCGGCGGAGCAGGCGGAGCCGGCGGAGCGGGCGGAGCAGACGGACGCGCATTGTTCGACGCTTCTTCCACAGCCGGCGGCGGTGTCGGAGGCGGCGGCGACGGCGGCGGCTTCACCTGGGTGATGATTTTCGGCGGCGGCTGCTTCGGCGGCTCCGGCGGCGGCGGCGGCGGTGGCGGCGGCGGCGGCGGGGGCTCGATGAAGTTCACCTGGACAGTGCGTTCTTTTTCCTTCTGCGCCTGCTTCGGTGGGGCCATAGGCGCCACCAGCAACAGGAACGCGAACGCATGTAGCGCGATGGCAACTGCCAGCGCCCAGGTACGCCTCCAATTGAACGGCACGGAGCCGGTTGCTTCGTTACTTGAGGCCATCTGTCACTATCTGAAGCTAATTGATCGGTGAGACGTGGTCACGGCACCTAGCGGCAATATCGATCCAAAAGGGGATGACATTTGCCACTGGACGCGAGCACGGAAAGATTTCAACGGTACAACAGCACATGGCATTTGTATAGGTCTTGTGAGGCATTCATATAGACGTCCATCTGCCCCGCAATCCCTATACCGCCACGCCTTACTTGCTAGCTCCCTGAGCCTTCAACCAGGCCTTGGCCTTGGCGGAGGTTTCGGGATCCTGTGCTGCCTTTTCCATGGCTGCGATCGTACCGGGCTTGTCCTTCAAGCCGCGGTTTGCCTCGGCCAGCAACATATAGGCCGTGCCCTTGTGCTGCACGCCTTTGTCGATGCCCTGTTGGATGAGGCTCTTCGCCTCGGTGAACTTGTTGTTTTCGAGCAGCAGCTGCCCAGCGCGGATGTTCGCCTCGCCGTCTTTGGCCAGCGGAATCGCCTTCTGGTACGAAGCGAGCGCCTTGCCCGAGTCCTCGGCCATATAGGCGGCCGTGCCCAGCAGCGTGTAGTTATCCGCGCTGGACGTGACCACGCCCTTGCTCATGCCTTCCTCAAGCGTCGCCACGGCCTTCGTGGCGGGCCCCTTCTGGTCGCCGCTCTGCTGACCGGTCATCAGGTACAGCTTGGCCAGGTTGGTGTATTGCTTCTCGTCCTTGAACGCGCCAGCGGCCTTGCCCTTCTCCATCAGCGCAATGGCCTCCGGGTACTTCTGCTGCTGCATCAACAGCGACACGGCGTTGTTCATCGCAGTGGCGTCGTTCGGGTTGGTGGCGAGCTGCTTCTGCGCGATGTCGGCGGCCTGCTCCGACTGGCCCGATTCCGAATAGGCGGCCAGCAGCAGCTGGTTCCAGCTGTCATTCGGCTTGTCGGTCAGCGACTGGGCCTTCTTGATCGCGGCGATGGCCTCCGGGTACTTCTCGAGGCGGTAATAGGCGTTGCCTTCGAGTGCGTACGACTCGGCCGTTTCCTTGCGACCGTCGGCGCGCCACTTGGCGATGGTGTCGAGAGCGAGCTGGTACTGCTCACTGGCCAGGTAGAACTGGGCAAGCATGTACTGGAGCTGGAAGTAGGTGTCGTTCGGCATCACACCGTTGTCGAGCGCTCGCTTCAGCAGCTCGATGGCGCCCTTGATGTCGCCGTCCTGGTAGTGCACGTTGGCCAGGCCCTGCAGAGCGAGCGCCTGGGCGTACTTGCTCTTGCTGCCGTCGACGACCGGCTGCAGCAGCTTCTCGGCCTGTTCCTTGTCCTGATTGTTGACCGCGTCCAGGCCTTCGTTGATGGCCTTCTGATCCTTCTCGCTGGTGAGGTCCAGCTTCGGCTCAGTGCGGGTCGCGTTCGGGTACAGCACTTCCTTCTTGTCTTTGGACGAGCTGTTGTCGCGGGCGATGACCGGGCTGCTCACGACAGCCAGCGCAAGCGCGGTACTGGCGAGCATCTTGATCAGGGTCACACGCTTCATAGCAGTCCTCGAATTAGGTGTTCACGCACAGACGGCGTGGGGGATCGCTGAGCGTAACCTGACTCGGCAGCAGATAACAAGTTGCAGCGCCACAACAAAGATTGTTAAAAATCAATAAGTTGAACCATACGCCACGGTCTGGAAGTAATTTCCCCCCGCGAGAGCCATGCAGCGCATGACGTTTTGGCCTGGAAACGCCCTATCGGCCGCCTCGTATTCGACTTTAGTCGAATGTGTTAACGCATTAGTACACGGCGGCATAAAAAACGATCGATGGCCGCGATGCCCTGGGGCTTCGCGGCCATCGGTCGTTGGATCAGACATCCAGGTTGGCAACCTTCAGCGCGTTTGCTTCGATGAACTCGCGACGTGGTTCGACCGCTTCGCCCATCAGCATGGAGAACATCTGGTCGGCCGCAAACGCGTCCTCGATACCTACCTGGAGCATGCGACGCGTTTCTGGATTGACGGTGGTTTCCCACAGCTGTTCCGGATTCATTTCACCCAGGCCCTTGAAGCGCTGGATAGCGCGCCCCTTCTTGCCCTCTTCCAGCAGCCAGTTGCGTGCTTCGGCAAAGCTCAAGACACCGCGAGAGGCATTGCCGCGACGAACCACGGCGTCCTTCTGCACCAGGCTGGCAAGCTGCTGGCTGGCGTGCAGGATCGGCCGGAACTCGGCGCTGGCGAAGAATGTTTGCGGCAGCAACCAGGTGTGGCTTAAGCCATGCTGCTCGCGAACCACTTCGACGGCAGCCGGGTGGTCTTCAAGCGCAGGACGCAGTGCGAGCTTATAGCGCGGCTTGCCCAGGCCACTGGCCGCGAGGCGCAACTCAACGCCAGCCAGCCAACCCTGCATGGCGGTGGCATCCGTCCATAGCGCCGGCTCAACCGGCGCATGCTCAAGCAGTGCCGTCAGCATGGTGGCATCGAATCGGTGTCCCAGGCGTTCGATCTGGTCCAGTGCGGTCTGGTAGTCGCGCAGCAGCTTGTCCAGCGCTTCGCCGGAGATGGAGGGTGCGTCGGCGCTGTAGACGAGCTCCGCACCGTCGACCGCGCTGGAGACCAGGTAGGCGTTGAGCGCAGCGTCATCCTTCAGATACATCTCCTGCTTGCCCTGCTTGATCTTGTACAGCGGCGGCAGGCCGATATACACGTGGCCGCGCTCGATCAGCTCGGGCATCTGACGGTAGAAAAACGTCAGCAACAGGGTGCGGATGTGCGAACCGTCGACGTCCGCGTCGGTCATGATGACGATGCGGTGGTAGCGCAGCTTGTCCGGGTTGTACTCCTCCTTGCCGATGCCCGTGCCAAGCGCGGTGATCAGCGTGCCAACTTCGGCGGAGGCCAACATCTTGTCGAAACGGGCCTTCTCCACGTTGAGGATCTTGCCCTTCAACGGCAACACAGCCTGGGTCTTACGGTTGCGGCCCTGCTTGGCCGAGCCACCGGCGGAGTCACCCTCGACCAGGAACAGTTCGCACAGAGCCGGGTCCTTTTCCTGGCAGTCGGCGAGCTTGCCCGGCAGGCCGGCGATGTCCAGCGCACCCTTGCGGCGGGTCATCTCACGGGCTTTGCGCGCGGCTTCGCGGGCACGGGCCGCGTCGACCACCTTGGAGGCGATCGCCTTGGCTTCGTTTGGGTGTTCCAGCAGGAATTCGCCCAACTTTTCGTTGACCGCCTGTTCTACCGCCGTTTTCACCTCGGAGGAAACCAGCTTCTCCTTGGTCTGCGAGGAGAACTTCGGGTCCGGCACCTTCACCGACAGCACGGCGATCAGGCCTTCGCGCATATCGTCGCCGGACAGTGCGACCTTGGCGTTCTTGGCCAGGCCTGCCTTCTCGATGTAGCTCTGCAGCGAGCGCGTCAGCGCCGCGCGGAAGCCGGTGAGATGGGTGCCACCGTCACGCTGGGGAATGTTGTTGGTGAAGCAGAACATCGTCTCCTGGTAGGAGTCGGTCCACTGCATCGCCAGCTCCACCGAGATGCCGTCCTGCATGGCGCTGAGGCTGATCACGTTCGGATGCAGCGAGGTCTTGAGCTGGGCCAAATGCTGCACGAAGGACCGGATACCGCCCTCGTAGGCAAACGTATCGTGCCTGCCCTCGCCTCGCTCATCCTTGAGATCGATGGTGACGCCGGAATTGAGGAACGCCAGCTCGCGCAGGCGCTTGGCCAGGATGTCGTAGTGAAACTCCACGTTGGTAAACGTGCCGGTGCTGGGCAGGAAGCGCACGGTGGTGCCGCGCTTGCTGGAATCGCCGACTGGCTTGATCGGGTACAGCGGCTCGCCGTGGGCGTATTCCTGCTGGAACTCCTGGCCCTCGCGGAAGATGGTCAGCCACAGGTGCGAGCTGAGCGCGTTCACCACGGAGACGCCAACGCCGTGAAGGCCGCCAGACACTTTGTACGAATTCGCGTCGAACTTGCCGCCCGCATGCAGCACGGTCATGACCACTTCTGCCGTGGAGCGCCCCTCTTCCGGGTGCGTGTCCACGGGAATGCCGCGACCGTTGTCGCTGACGCTGACCGAGCCGTCGTCGAGGATGGTGACCGTCACGTGGTCGCAATAGCCCGCCAGGGCTTCGTCGATCGAGTTGTCGACGACTTCGAACACCATGTGGTGCAGGCCGGTGCCGTCATCGGTATCACCGATGTACATGCCGGGGCGCTTGCGCACCGCTTCCAGACCTTTCAGAACCTTGATGTTGCTCGAATCGTAGGATGCGTTCATTCGGTGACCGTTTCCTGGGCGCCTAATCCCACCCGGTACGGCGCCATAAAAGCCGGGCTGGGGACACAATCGACCGATTATAGCAGGGGGCCGAGATGCCCTTGTTCCACGTGGAACACTTGCGTTGGACCGTCCAGCAAGGCCTCCGGCACCTCGGTGCCGGTGACCAGCACCTGAGCGCCGACGGCACGCAGCTGGTCAACCACGGCGGCCTGATGGGCCTTATCCAGTTCCGACGCCAGGTCATCCAGGCACACCACCGGCCACTCGCCCCGCCTCTCGGCATACAGCGACGCCTGGGCCAAAACACAGGCCAGCGCGGTCAGCTTTTCCTGACCACGGGACAAATGCTCCCGTAGTGGCGCGTGATCAAACACGATGGACCAATCAGCACGATGGGAACCCTGGGTGGTATGCCCACGTGCGATGTCCCTACCTCGTTGGAGGGCCAGCAGCTGCACAAGCTCCACCCTTTCGGCCCAGCCGCGTCGATAACGCAACTCCACCACGCCGAGCTCGGGAAGAAGTCCTTCAATGCTGGCTATCAAATGGGGGCGAAGCGCGGCCAGATAAAGCTCACGCTGTTGATCAATCAAGGACGCGGCAGCGCCAAGTTCCGCTTCCCAGGGCAGGAACTGAGCCTCTGGCACGGATTGGCTGGATCTCAGCAGGGTGTTTCGCTGTTTCAGGGCCCGTTGATAGCGCCGCCAGGCCACGATGAACTCATGTTCCACGTGGAACACGCCCCAATCGAGATAACGGCGACGCTCCTCGGCGCCACCCGCAATCAACGCATGCGAACCAGGCTCGAAGCAAACCACGGCGCACTCGCCCACCAGTTCGCTCAGGGTGATGCCGGCACCGTCCATCCGCGCTTCCCACCGCGCGCCCTGACGCCCCAGACCGATCCGTCGCGAACGGCCATCGGCGTGACGTAGCTCAGCAAAGACCGAAAGGGAGTCCGCGTCGCGCTTCAACAATGCCTCGCGTGCCCCGCTGCGAAACGAGCGTCCGTGGGAAAGCAAAAACGCAGCCTCGAGCAGGCTCGTCTTACCTGCTCCGTTAGGGCCGGCAAACACCGTCACGCCGGGCGTCAAGGGCACGGTTATATCGTCAAGGCACCGTAAACCGCGAATCCGCAGGGATTCCAGCCACATCTCAGCAGGCTCCCAACGCAAGAACGCCGGAGTGTCTTTCGACGGCTCCGGCGTTGCACTGCATTTCGGTCTTGTTCGACAGCTGACCGATCGACATCAGAGCCGCAGCGGCATGATCACGTGGCGAGCCTGGTCATTGTCGTCTTCCTGTACCAGGCAGCTGGACTGGGCATCACGCAGGTTCAAGCGGGCACGATCGCCACGCAGGGCCGCCAGTGCATCGAGCAGATAACCCACGTTAAAGCCGACGGCCAGGTCTGAAACCACGGTATCGGCTTCCACCTCTTCCACGGCCTCTTCCTGCTCCGGGTTGTGCGCCACGATACGTAGCTTGCCTGGTGACAATTCCAGCTTCACGCCGCGGTACTTCTCATTGGAGAGAATCGCCGCGCGCTGCAAGGCCCCACGCAGCACTTCGCGATCCAGCGTGGCGTGTTTGTCAGCGCCCAAGGGAATCACCGCTTCATAGTCCGGGAAGCGACCGTCGATCAACTTGGAGGTGAATACGACATCGCCACGGCGCACGCGCAGGTGATTACGCCCGAATTCCAGCTCAACCTGCCCTTCCCCGGTCTCGAACAGGCCGATCAGCTCATTCACGCCCTTGCGCGGAATGATGATCTGGCGACGCACGGATACCGAGCTTTCCAGCTTGGTTTCCTTCAACGCCAGTCGATGGCCGTCGGTAGCGACGCAGCGCAGCGTGTGCTCCTGAAGGTCAAGCAGCATGCCGTTCAAGTAATAGCGCACGTCCTGGTTGGCCATGGCAAATGCGGTGCGCTCCATGAGATCACGCAGCACTTCCTCAGGCAGCGAGACCCGCTCAACCAGCTCTATTTCATCGATCGTCGGAAACTCGGTGGCGGGCAGCGTAGCCAGCGTGAAGCGGCTGCGCCCAGCGGTCATCGCCACGCGGTCGCCGTTGAGCTTGAGTTCGATGTGCGCGCCGTCGGGCAGTGCTCGCACGATGTCGAAGAACTTGCGCGCCGGAATGGTGATTTCACCGTCGACCAGCTTTTCGGCCGCCGTGGTGGCAATCATTTCCACTTCCAGATCCGTACCCGTCATCGACACTTTGCCGTCGGCGACTTTGACTAGCAGGTTGGCGAGAACCGGCAGCGTCTGACGTCGTTCTACGACGCCTACGACCTGCTGCAGCGGCTTGAGCAGAGCTTCTCGTTGAATGCTGAATTGCATGTATGCGCTTCCCCTAAACCTGCTTTTCTGTTTTTAAAAGAAGTTCTGTAGTGGTAGTAGGCGGCGTGGATAACTTTTAAAACCAAAAAAAACCATGAAAATCAGTTGGTTAGCCGATTTTCACGTTGTGTTTCAAAGAGCCTGATGATTGTGCGTCAATTGTGGATAACTTTGCCGTCCAAATCGTCCACCTATTATCCACAGCTTGCCACAGTACTTTTCAAGCGCTTAGTGCACAGGCGCCCGTTCAACCGGTAAGGATGCGGATGAGTTGTTCCCAGTCCTGCCGCATCCGCGTGTCGGTCTCGCACAACTTCTTGATCGTGCGGCAGGCGTGGAGCACCGTTGTATGGTCGCGACCGCCGAACGCATCGCCGATTTCCGGCAAGCTGTGCTCGGTCAACTCCTTGGACAGCGACATCGCGATCTGGCGCGGGCGAGCCAGCGAACGCACGCGGCGCTTGGACAGCAGATCCTGCAGGCGCACCTGGTAGTAGTCGGCCACGATCTTTTGGATGTTGGGTACCGTTACCGCCTGGGCATGCGTGGCCAGCAGGTCGCGTAGGGTTTCCTCTGCGAAATCGATGGTGATGGGCTTGCCATAAAAGTTGGCACGCGCCGCCAGTGTGTTGAGCGCGCCTTCAAGGTCGCGCACGTTGGAGCGGATGCGCTTGGCCAGCAGCATCGCCACGTTCTCGCTCACCGCGACGCCCTTGTCGTGCGCCTTGGACAGCAGGATCGCCGCGCGCGTCTCGAAATCCGGCGGCTCGATCGCCACCGACAAGCCCCAGCCGAGTCGCGATTTCAGGCGTGGCTCCAGCTTGTCCACTTCCTTGGGATAACGATCGCAGGTCAGGATGATCTGCTGCTTGGATTCGAACAGCGCGTTGAAGGTGTGGAAAAACTCTTCCTGCGTGGTGTCCTTGCCGGCGAAGAATTGGATGTCGTCGATCAGCAACGCATCCACCGAACGGAAGCGACGCTTGAACTCGTCCATGCTCTTGGTGCGCAACGCTTCGATCATCGAGCCGACGAACTGCTCGGAACGCAGGTACAACACCTTGAAGTCGGGGTTCTGCTCGCGCATCAGGTTGCCGGCCGCGTGCATCAGATGCGTCTTACCCAGGCCGGTGCCGCCATAGAGCAGCAACGGGTTGTAGGCGCGGCCAGGATTCATCGCCACCTGCATGGCGGCTGCCTTGCCCAACTGGTTGGATTTGCCTTCGACGAAGGTTTCGAAGGTGTAGTGCGGGTCCAGGTTGTGGTTGAAACTGGCGGGCACCGGCTCGACAACCACCGGCGCTACCTTGGCCGGCGCGGTTACCGCTGGAGCCGCCTTGCCACTGGCGTTGGCACGCGGAGAACTGGAGCCAACTTCCAGCCGCACCGTCAGCTCATGGCCGGTAAGCTGGCTGATCACGGTCTCGATGCGAGCCAGGTAGCGCTCGCGCACCGTGTCCAAGGTGTATGGATTGGGCGCAAACAGCTGCAAACCATGGGTGTCGTCGCGCGCCTGCAACGGCATCAGCCATGTATGCAGGTCTTCGGCGTTCAATTCGCCCTCGAGACGCTCGAGACAGCGCCGCCACAGGTCACTCATGGATAGTCTTCAACCACTGGAAGGAGCGCTTTCGCGCGGGGTGGACCGGCGATTCTAACAGCACGAACCCTACCAGTCGGCACGGATATCCACATGGATATCCACAGGAATCCAACAGGCCTCTGTCAAGCCCATACGTAAGCTCAAATGGAGCCGATTTGACAGAGGGCACCGATACTCCGCATAATTTCCAACCTTTTTATCACTTTAACTTCGGACGAAGCCATGTCGAAGCGAACCTTCCAGCCAAGCAAGCTCAAGCGCGCCCGTACCCACGGCTTCCGCGCCCGCATGGCGACTGCCGACGGCCGCAAGATCCTGAACGCGCGTCGCGCCAAGGGTCGTAAGCGCCTGATCCCGTAAGCGGTACGCCCATCATGCGTGCCGCCGGCCTGCCGCGCGAGGCGCGGCTCCGCCGCGCCGGTGATTTTGCCGCTCTGCGTCATGCCAGCGGCCGCTTCGGCGGCCGCTGTTTTTCTGTGCGCTATAAGGTCAATACGCTCGGTCAGCCCCGTTTGGGCCTGGCCATTTCCAAGCGCGTGTCCAAGCGCGCGGTGGAACGCAACCGCATCAAGCGCCTGGTCCGCGAATCTTTCCGGCGTGCCCGACTTGAGCTTCCGCCCGTCGACCTCATGGTGATGGCACGCGACCAGGCATCTGGTCTACCCGGCCCGGAATTACTGGTCGAACTCCAGGCGCTGTGGAAAAAACTGCGCTCGTTCAAGCCCGAGGTTACGTTGAAGCCGGACGATTCGGCCGGCACAATCGCACGTTGACCTTTTCTCCCTCTCGTCCTCCGCGGCCCGGCGTCGCCGCATTTACCGGATCTGCTCCGCGATGAATCAAACGCGTACGTTCCTCATCTTCGCCCTGCTGGCCGTGGCCTACATGCTGTTTATGGCCTGGGAGAAGGATTACGCCCCGCAGCCACCGGCTGCTGTCGCTGCGTCTTCCACGACCGCCACGCCGGCGATTGCCGATAGCAGCGTACCGGGCGCCACGGCTTCCGCTTCGGCGACGCCACCTGCCGCTGTTCCTGGCAGCGTGAACGAAGCTTCGGCCCAGCTGATCAGCGCGACCAACGACGTGCTGCGACTGACCATCGATACGCGTGGCGGCAGCGTGGTGCGTTCGGAGTTGCTGACCTTCCCGGAGGAGCCGCGTACCCGTCGCAATCCCGACCCGGCACCGGTGCGCTTGCTCAACGACGAGCGTGAGCATTTTTTCGTGTCGCAGAGTGGCCTGGTCAGCAACCAGGGTGACGCGCCCGATCATCGCGCTGTGTTCCAGGCGGCACAGACCAGCTACGCGCTGACCCAGGGTCAGGACGAACTGAAGGTCGACCTCACCTGGCAGGATGCGGCCGGCCTCAAGGTCACCAAGACCTATACGCTCAAGCGCGGCAGCTATGTCGTCGCCGTGGATCAGAAGATCGAGAACGGTGGCGCCGCCGCCTGGCAGGGCAATGCCTACGTGCAGCTGCAGCGCGTCGCGCCCGCCCAGCAGAGGACCTGGTGGCAGAACTTCAGCGACCCGTCCTCGCACAGCTTCTTCGGTGCGGCCTGGTACAGCCCCGAGAACAAGTTTGAATCGCTGGCGTTTGGCGACTTCCTGAAGAAGCCGCTGAACCGCGCCATCACGGGCGGTTGGGCGGCGATGTTGCAGCACTACTTCTTCGTCGCGTGGATTCCACAGGCACAGGACCCGAACAGCTACAGCACCAGCGTGATCAATCCGGATACTGCGCAACCGATCTATCTGATCCGTGCGGTGGGTCCGTCGCTCAATGTGGCGCCCGGCCAGAGCCTCACCACCGCTTCGCGCATGTATATCGGTCCGATGCTGCAGGGCACGCTGGACCAGGTGGCCCCGGGTCTGGACCTGACCACCAACTACGGCTGGCTCACCGTGGTGGCGCAGCCGCTGCACTGGTTGCTGTCCAAGTTGCATGCGCTTACCGGCAACTGGGGCGTGGCCATCATCCTGCTCGTGCTTGGCCTGAAGGCCGCGCTGTGGAAGCTCACGGCGGCGCAGTTCCGCTCGGGCGCCAAGATGCGCAAGCTGCAGCCGCGCGTGAATGCTCTGAAGGAGCGTTACGGCGACGACAAGATGAAGATGCAGCAGGCCATGATGGAGCTGTACAAGAAGGAGAAGGTCAACCCGATGTCGGGCTGCCTCCCCGTGCTTGTCACCATGCCGGTGTTCTTCGGTCTGTACCGCGTGCTGATGGCGAGCGTGGAACTGCGTCACTCGCCGTTCTTCGGCTGGATCCATGACTTGTCGGCGCCCGATCCGTTCTTTGTGCTGCCGGTGCTGTACGTGCTGGTGATGCTGGCCACCCAGTGGCTGTCGCCGCCGGCGGCAGGCATGGACCCGGCGCAGCAGAAGATGATGAAGGTGATGCCGGTGCTGTTCGGCGTGATGTTCTTCTTCTTCCCGGCGGGCCTGGTGCTGTACTGGGTCGTCAACGGCGCCACCAGCCTGGCGCAGCAGTGGTTCATCACGCGCAGCGTCGATCGCGCGGAAGAGAAAGCCAAGGCAGCCTGAGCGCTGCCTGGCTTCGGAGGAAAAGGCCGCTGATGCGGCCTTTTTCTTTTCTGGCGACCTCACCGCTCGTCATCCCCGCGAACGCGGGGATCCAGTGCCTTTCGTTCTTCCCATGCGCCACAAAGGCACTGGATCCCCGCGTTCGCGGGGATGACGGTGAGGAAAGAGTCTGTGTTTCGTTGTCCGAACCCGTAGCCGCCATAATGGATGCCATGACCATGATCGACACCATTGCCGCCATCGCCAGCGCACCCGGTGCCGCCGGTGTTGGCGTGTTGCGCGTGTCCGGTCCGGCCGTGCCAGCGATGGCCGAAATCCTGCTTGGCCGGGCGCCGCAACCGCGCCACGCGCATTTCGCCGCTTTCCGCGATGGCGATGGCGAACTGATCGATCGCGGGCTGTTGCTGTACTTCCCCGCCCCGGCCTCCTACACCGGCGAGCATGTGCTGGAACTGCAAGGCCATGGCAGCGCGGTCTTGCTCGATACCCTGCTGCGACGGATACGCGCACTGGGTGCGCGCTTGGCGCGCCCCGGCGAATTCACCGAACGCGCCTTCCTCAACGGCAAACTGGATCTCGCCCAGGCCGAAGCCGTGGCCGATCTCATCGCCGCACGTTCGCAAGCCGGTGCACGTGCCGCGCTGCGTTCGATGGAGGGCGTTTTCTCGCGCAAGGTGGATGTGCTGCAGGACGCGCTGATCGCACTGCGCGTGCATATCGAGGCGGCGATCGATTTTCCCGAGGAAGAAATCGACTTCCTCGCCGATCCGCTGATCAATCAGCAATTGCAGCACTTGCGCGCACAGCTCGCCGAGCTGCTGCGCGAGGCTCAGCGCGGTGTACGTCTCAACGATGGCCTGCGTGTAGCGATCATTGGCCGTCCCAATGCCGGCAAATCCAGCCTGCTCAACGCACTCGCCGGCAGTGACCGCGCCATCGTCACCGATATCGCTGGCACCACCCGTGATGTACTGCGTGAGCAGCTGAGTCTGGATGGCATTGCGCTTGAACTGGCCGATACCGCGGGTCTGCGGGAGACCGATGATCCCGTGGAACGTGAAGGTGTGCGCCGCGCACACGGCGAGCTCGCGCGCGCCGACGTGGCGCTGCTGGTCACCGACGCGCAACACGCTGAGCACGATCTCGCCCTGCTCGCCGATCTGCCCGCCAGCGTCGAGCGGCTCTTACTTATCAACAAGATCGATCTCGAAGACGCGATGGCGCGCTACGAGATGCGCAACGATTCGATCTGGGTCTGGGCCTCGGCAAAAACCGGCGCCGGACTCGACGCGTTGCGCGAGCACCTCAAGCAGTTGGCGGGTGCAGGCAGTGGCGAAGGCGCGTTCAGCGCGCGCCGCCGTCACGTACTGGCTTTGGAGCAGGTGGCCGTTCACCTCGATCGCGCCGACCATGTCCTGGGCACGACCCGCGCCGGCGAACTCGCCGCCGAAGAGCTGCGCCAGGCCCAGCACGCACTCGGCGAGATCACCGGCAACTACACCAGCGACGATTTGCTCGGCGCGATCTTCAGTTCGTTCTGCATCGGCAAGTAGTCGTTGTCGCCAGAACGCGACTCTTGTCAGGAATAACAGCCCGTTACAGAACAGTCTGCTGACGTGCCTGACGCGATGGCGCTAACATGCTGAGTTCGAAGGCGCTGTTTGAACGAACCCAGGCATGCTCACAATCTTTTTCGGCGGCTTCGGGCTGTCCACTCTCTGGTTGATCCCCCTGATCTGGCGCATCGCACGAGCGCGGCTCGCTCGGCGCCAACCGCCGGTAGGCGGTGAGGGAACCATCCGTTTATGGCTGGGCGCCCTACTCGTGCTGATGGCCAGCGCGACGCTGGAAGGCTTGATCGTCGATCACTACACCGATGATGCGAATGCGGGCGGCGTGATATGCCGTGCACTCGCCCACGGCTTCGGCGGTTTGCTGGGAGCCCCGTTAGCCAGCCTGCTGATGCTGGCGGGCCTCGCAGCTGCCCTACCCTGGTATCTGGGCATGCCCTGGCTCTCCGCGTTCAAGCGCATCAACGTCGTGGTGGACCTGCTCGCCGCCGTGTTGGGTCGATGGGTGGAACTGGTGGCTGCGCGCTTCGGCAGCCAGCGCGGACGCGGCGCGGTACGTCGCGCCGATCGAGCCGCGACACCCATGCGCCGCACCACGCCGGCCGGCGCGCGCCGGACCACGGCCGTTGCCGCGCCGCCGGCGCAGTTTGAGCGAGCCGCGCCGGTATTGCCGGTGTCGCCCACGATGTCGTCGACAGTCGCGCGCCATCGCACCGCGCCGGTGCGCGAAAAGATCATCAGCGAGCCGTGGCTGCTCCCGAAGAACGCCAGGCTGTCTTCACCGACGGCAGCGATGCCAAAGGTACGCGCAGCATCATCGGCCGTCATGGCGAGCAAACCGGCGACAGCCGCCGCCGCACCCATGCGGGCTGCGTCTACTGAAGCGGCGCCGGTCATCGATGAGCCACCCGTCATATCGATGCATGCCGCCGTGGTTGTCGACGACGAACCGATCACGCCGATGCTGCATCGGCACGACGAGGTCGAGGCAAGCGCGGCCATGGCAGCGCCGATGGAAGACAGCGTTGAATTGGACATCGAACCCGAACTCGTACCGCTAGCTCGGCTGGTCAATCCGTTGCCCGTCGCCTCGAGCCGTTTTCGCGCCGCCAATGACGACCAGGTCGCAGCACCCGTGGTGCGGGTAGCGGAGCCGGTCGCTGCGTCCCCACGCTCACGTTCGACCGTGCTGTTGCCGCCGCTGACCCTGCTTGCTGCCGCGACCGCCGAGTCGACGTCGGTCGACGAGACGCAGTTGGCCGACACCAGTGAGCTGATCGAACAGCGCTTGCGCGAGTTCAAAGTGCCGGTGACCGTGGTGGGTGCATCGGCCGGTCCGGTGATCACGCGCTTCGAAGTGGAGCCGGCTGTCGGCGTGCGCGGCAATCAGATCGTGGCGCTGATGAAGGATCTGGCGCGTGGTCTGGGACGGACGTCCATTCGCGTGGTGGAGACGATTCCGGGCAAGACCTGCATGGGCCTGGAGCTGCCAAACGAACAGCGCCAGATGATCGCGCTTTCTGAAATCCTCGATTCGGCCGAATACCGCGATGCCGATTCGCTGCTGACGCTGGCGATGGGCAAGGGCATCACCGGCGAGCCCGTGGTGGCCGATCTTGCACGCGCACCGCATATGCTGGTCGCCGGTACCACCGGCTCGGGCAAGTCGGTGGCGGTGAACGCGATGATCCTGTCCATGCTCTACAAGGCCACGCCTGACGACGTGCGCATGATCATGATCGATCCGAAGATGCTGGAACTCTCGGTCTACGAGGGCATTCCGCATCTGTTGGCACCGGTCGTGACCGATATGAAGCTCGCGGCAAACGCCTTGGCCTGGTGTGTGGCGGAGATGGAGAACCGCTACCGCGTGATGTCAGACCTGCGCGTGCGCAATCTTGCCGGCTTCAATCAAAAAGTGCGTGAAGCGCGGGCGGCGGGACGGCCGTTGATGAACCCGTTCCCGGCCCACCCGGAAGTGCCCGAGCTGCTCGATACCTTGCCGATGATCGTCGTGGTGATCGACGAGCTGGCCGACCTGATGATGGTGGCCGGCAAGAAGATCGAAGAACTGATCGCGCGTCTCGCGCAGAAAGCACGTGCCGCCGGTATCCATCTGATCCTGGCCACGCAGCGGCCTTCGGTGGACGTGATCACCGGCCTGATCAAGGCGAATATCCCTACCCGCGTGGCGTTCCAGGTGTCGTCGAAGATCGACTCGCGCACCATCCTCGACCAGATGGGCGCAGAAAGCTTGCTGGGCCAGGGCGATATGTTGTTCCTGCCGCCGGGCACGGGTTATCCACAGCGCATCCACGGTGCCTTTGTCGCCGACGAGGAAGTGCATCGCGTGGTAGCCCATCTCAAGCAATACGGCGAGCCCGATTACAAGGACGAGATCCTCGCAGGCCCACCCAGCGAGGCCCAAGGCGATTTGCTTGGCGAGGAAGGTGGCGATGCCGAACTCGATCCGCTTTACGACGAGGCCGCCGCCTTCGTCCTGCGTTCGCGTCGCGCTTCGATCTCGTTCGTGCAGCGCCAGTTCCGCATCGGCTACAACCGCGCCGCGCGTTTGGTCGAAGCGATGGAAGCGGCTGGACTGGTTTCATCGATGGGCATCAACGGTCAGCGCGAAGTGATTGCACCGGGTCCCGTGGATTGAATCGACTCAGCCCTGGCGGGCGAGCCACGTATTGAGTTCGTCCAGCCGCGGCATGCCGCCCTGCGCGCCGAGTTTGGAGACGGATAGCGCGGCGGCGGCACAGGCTTTGCGCACGGCGGCGGGCAGGCCTTCGTACAGGAATACGCCCAGCGCAGCGTTGAAGGTATCGCCCGCGCCGGTGCTGTCGACCAGGTCGATCTTGAAACCCGATTGGTGCACCGGTTCGCCGCCGTCGCCATACCACGCACCGTCCGCGCCGCGCGTAAGTACGACCGGCGCGGGCGAGCGCCGCATCAGCGCGCGGAAATCCTCCGCGGGGTCCGCATCCAGCAGGATGGCCAGCTCATGCTGGTTCGGCGTGAGATAACGCGCGAGCTTGAGCCATTCGATCGGCAGCGGTTGCGCCGGGGCAGGGTTGAGAATCACCGGTTTGCCGAGTCGATGACCAAGCCGCAAGGTCGCCTCCACGGCATCGAGCGGAATTTCCATCTGTACCAGGATGGCATCGGCGCTGGCGAGCGTGGATTGGGCGCGTTCGATCTGTGCAGGAGTGACCCGCGCGTTGGCGGCCGGCACCACGATGATGTGGTTTTCGCCTTGGGCGACGGTGATCGAAGCGGTGCCGCTGCCGCAATCAGGGATACGGGCAACATGTTCCAGCGAGACGCCTTCACGGGCGAGGCCGGCATGCAGCTGCTCACCGAAAACGTCATCGCCCAGCGCGCCAATCAGCGTCACGTCGGCGCCAAGGCGCGCCGCCGCCACCGCCTGGTTGGCACCTTTGCCGCCATGCACGGTGAGAAAGCGCTCGCCGAGCAGGGTCTCGCCCGGCGCGGCGAAGCGCGGCGCCAGCGTCACCAGGTCCATGTTGATGCTGCCGACCACGACGACGCGTGCCATAGCTGGTCCATCCGCTGCCTGAAACGACCGAGGAGCATACGGGATGATGCGTGTCGGTGGCATGCGATGCGATATCTGCAATCCCCCTCATCGTCATTCCCGCTTTTGCCGGAATGGCGATGAGGGGGAGCTAGGGATGCTCTGATCAACTCTGCGCAGGCGTCATGATGTCCAGAAGGCCCGCAGGCGGTGTTGCGTGGTGGCCGTCTTGCCAAGCCGCGCGGCAGCGCCTGCGGGCCTTCTGGACATCACCCCATCACTTTGAATTCAATACGTTGGGGCCGGTCCTGTCTGTCCGCATCCCTTCGGTGCGCCGGCTCGACAGACGGCCAGTCTGCCTTCGCCGACGCCCCTGTGGTCTGCGAACAGACAGGACCGGTGACGCCTGCGCAGAGTTGATCAGAGCATCCCTAGGGCTTAGCTGCTGCTAGCGGACGACGGCACGTGTTGGCCGCGCCGCTCCTGCGCACGTTCCATCGCCTTTTCCCGCATGGCCTTCATCTGGTCACGCTGCGCATTGGTCAGCACGGCATCGATCTGCTTGCTGCTGTCCTGGGCCAATGAGATGAGCTTGGCGCGACGATCCGCCTGCGACAGACTGGTGTCGGCACGCAGCGCCTGCACCTGCTGATCGCGCTGTTGCAGAATCGGTCCAATCTTGGCCTGCTGATCGGCGCTGAGCTGCAGCTGTTTGGTCAGGTGTTGCAGCTGCTGCTGCGGGTCGGGCGCGCGATGGCCCTGGGGGGGCTGCGTCGAGTGGGCCGGGGCGGCGGAACTGCTGTTGTCCTGCGCCTGGGCGCTGGCAACACCGGCGATGGCGAGGCCGAGGGTCAACGCGGCAAAACGGGAGAGGCGGTTCATGGGCTTAACTCCAGTGGGCATGCCATGGCGGGAACGCGGGCCGGGGAGCGCGGGTTGACGGTGCCGCGTCCGGGGCGGCGGCTTTGGCTTGAATCCGGGACTGCCGCCCCGAACATCCATCCCATGCCCGCCCCTTAGGAAGCGACATGATCGAGCTGCACTACTGGCCCACGCCCAACGGCCACAAGATCACCCTGTTCCTTGAAGAATCCGGCCTGCCCTACACCATCAAGCCGGTGAACATCGGTAAGGGTGAGCAGTTCGAACCCAAGTTCCTCGCCATTTCACCGAACAACCGCATGCCGGCCATCGTGGATAGCCAGCCGGCCGATGGCGGCGAGCCGATCAGCGTGTTCGAGTCAGGCGCCATCCTGCAGTACCTGGCCGAGAAGGCCGGGCGCTTCATGCCAGCCGATACGCGCGGCCGCTACAAGGTGCTGCAGTGGCTGTACTGGCAGGTGGGAGGCCTCGGCCCGATGCTGGGGCAGAACCACCATTTCAATCGGTATGCGCCGGACAAGATCCCCTATGCCATCGATCGCTACGTCAACGAGACGCGGCGCCTGTACGGCGTGCTGAACAAGCGGCTGGAAGGCCGCGCGTTTATCGCCGGCAAGGACTACAGCATCGCCGATATGGCGGCTTACCCGTGGATCGTGCCGTATGAGAACCAAGGCATGGCGCTGGAGGATTTCCCGCACCTGAAAGCCTGGTTCGTTGCCATTCGCGAGCGCCCTGCTACCGGGCGCGCGTATGCGCTGGGCGAGCAGATCAAGGGTCGCTTCGACCTCACCACGGACGAGGAAGCGCGCAAGGTGCTGTTCGGGCAAGGCGCCCGGCGCTAGGGATGCTCTGATCAACTCTGCGTAGGCGTCACCGGTCCTGTCTGTTCGCAGCCCACAGGGGTGTCGGCGCACGCGGGGAGAGGACATGGATGTCCTCGGCTTTGAGGAGCGAGGAAAGCAGACTGGTCGTCTGTCGAGCCGACGCACCGAAGGGATGCGGACAGACAGGACCGGCCCCAACGAGTTGAGTTCAAAGTGATGGGGTGATATCCAGAAGGCCCGCAGGCGGTGCCGCGCGGCTTGGCAAGACGGCCAGTCTTCCCGGCGCCACGCAACACCGCCTGCGGGCCTTCTGGACATCATGACGCCTGCGCAGAGTTAATCAGAGCATCCCTAAAGGCTGAAGCGGTGCATTCACGTCGGATGTGCCGTTTTTCACGGGAAATTGCTGGCATCGGCTGGCGCGACGCGGTCTAATCCCCGCTTGTTCTTGCGTACGTCGCACCGTCCCAGGAAGTACCCATGCGTGCCCTCCTCTTTGCCGCCCTCACGATGGTGGCCCTGCCGACCATGGCCGAAAAACTTACGATCGAACGCATCTTTGACGGCGGCAGTCTGGCCGGTCCCGCGCCCCGCGGTCTGCAGATCTCGCCCGACGGCAGTCGCGTCAGCTTCCTGCGCCCGCGCGCGGACGATCAGTACCAGCTCGACCTGTGGTCCTACCAGCTCAAGGACAACCACACCCAACTGCTGGTCGATTCGAAGATGCTGGAGCCCAACGGCGAACAGCTGTCGGATGCGGAGAAGGCGCGTCGCGAGCGCGAGCGCACCGCCGGCCTGCGTGGCATCGTGAGTTACCAGTGGTCGCCGGACGGCAAGCAGCTGCTGTTCCCCATCGGCGGCAAGCTCTATCTCTACTCGCTGGCCACGCCCGATGCCGCACCGCGCCTGCTCGATACCGGCGACCATGTGATCGATCCCCGCTTCTCGCCCAAGGGCCGCTTCGTCTCCTTCGTGCGCGAGCAGAACTTGTGGGTGATCGACCTCGGCGCCGGCGAAGCGAAGCAGCTCACCCACGATGGTGGCGGCAGCGTGCACAACGGCGAGGCGGAATTCGTCGCGCAGGAAGAAATGGATCGCAGCAGTGGCTACTGGTGGGCGCCCGACGATTCCGCCATTGCGTTCGAACGCTTCGACGAATCCAAGGTGCCGGTGACCAAGCGCACCGAGCTCTACGCCGACCACACCGAGGTGGTCGACCAGCGCTATCCCGCCGCCGGTGCACCGAATGTCGCGGTGAAGCTGGGCCTGGTGTCGCCCACGGGCGGTCAGCCGCGCTGGATCGACCTGGGCAAGGACAACGACATCTATCTCACGCGGGTGAACTGGCTGCCCGACGGCAGGCACCTCGCCTACCAGCGCATGTCGCGCAACCAGCAACATCTGGATCTGCGGCTGGTCGATGCGAAGACGTTGGCGCAGCGCACCCTGCTCAGTGAAACCAGCGATACCTGGATCAACCTCAACAACGACCTCACCTTCCTCAAGGACGGCAAGTCGTTCCTGTGGGGCAGCGAGCGCAGCGGCTATCACCATCTCTACCTCTACGGCATCGACGGCAAGCTCAAGCACGCCGTCAGCGAGGGCGAGTGGCAGATCGACGGCGTGCTGGCGGTGAACGAACGCACCGGCACCGTCTACGTCAGCTCCAATCGCGACGCCGTGCCCGAACGTCATATCTACGCGCTCAAACTCGATGGCAGCACCGCCAATGCGCCGATGCGCATCAGCCAGGGCGCTGGCACGCACACCGCTGAGTTCGCACCGAACGCGTTGTTCTATCTGGACACGTTCTCCAGCATCGACACGCCGCCCCAGGTGAGCGTGCACAAGCCGGACGGCAGCCTGGTGAGCTGGATCGAGCCGAACAAGCTCGACGAGAAACATCCGTTCTGGCCGTACCGCGACAGCCTGATCAAGCCGGAATTCGGCACCATCAAGGCCGCCGATGGGCAACTGCTCTACTACCGCCTCTACAAGCCGGCTGGCTTCGATCCGTCGAAGAAATACCCGGTGTTCAACATGTTCTACGGCGGTCCGCACGCGCAGCTGGTCACCAATGCCTGGGGCGACTACTTCAACCAGTACATGGCCAACCAGGGCTTCGTGGTGTTCACGCTGGACAACCGCGGCATGGCCCGTCGCGGGCGCAAGTTCGAGGACCCCATCTACCAGCAATTGGGCGCCGTGGAAGTCGAAGATCAGCTCGCCGGCATCCACTGGTTGAAGTCGCAGCCCTGGGTCGACCCCAAGCGCATCGGCGTGTTCGGCTGGAGCTATGGCGGCTACATGACCACCATGATGCTGTCCAAGGCCTCGGACCAACTGGCCGGCGGCGTGGCCGTGGCCCCGGTTACCGACTGGCGGCTCTACGACACCTTCTATACCGAACGTTACCTCGGCCGTCCGCAGGACAACGATTCAGGCTATACGCGCAGTTCGCCGCTGGCCTGGCTCGACGGCCTCACGTCCAAGCTTTACCTGGTGCACGGCATGGCCGACGACAACGTGCTGTTCCTCAACTCCACCAAGCTGATGGCGGAATTGCAGAAGCGCGGCACGCAGTTTCAGTTCATGGCCTACCCCGGCGCCAAGCACGGCCTGAACCTGCCGGGCCAGCGCAGCCACGTCTATCACCTGATCGAGAATTTCTTTCAGCGTGAAGTGAAAGGCGCCGCATCGGTAGCGCCGCGTGTGACACCTGCGGCCGCATCGACATCGCCTTGATGTTTCGCGCCCGTCGTTCGTCCGACGGGCGTGAAGGCGCGTAACGGACTCACCCGCTCCGACGCTTGCTGCCGCGCCAGCTCGCCTGCGCGGGCGCCAGCGTGTATCGATGGGCTTCATCCAGTAGCCATGCGCGAAAGGCGAGCAAGGCCGGATGTTTCTCAGAGCGTGGCGGATAGACCAGGTAGTGAGCGAACTCGGCGCGCAACCGATGCGTGCTCAGCAAGACCAGCTGTCCCGCATCGACGAGTGGGCGGGCCATGGTCAGACGGCCGAGTGCGATGCCCATGCCTTCGATCGCCGCCCGGTGCAGCGTCTCGGTGTCGTCGAAGTGGGCGACATAGCGTGCGGGTGGCTTGCCGCCAAACGTGTGGAACCACTTGGTCCACACATTCTCGGGATCGCGCAGCAGTGGCCAATCCGACAACGTGTCCAATGTCGGTCGCCCGAGTCGCGCGATGAGTTCGGGACTGGCGATCGGCGTGAGCCAATCATCGAATAGATGTTCGGCATGCACGCCCGGCCACTCGCCGGGACCGAAGCGGATGGCCGCATCCACATGCTCGCGATCGAAATTGACCAGTTCCACGCACGACTGCAGATTGAGCTGCAGTTGCGGATGCTGGGCAACGAACTTCGGCAAGCGTGGCAACAGCCAGCTCGATGCCACCGACGGCATCAGGCTGAGTGTCAGCACATCGGCATGCGGCGCGCTGAATTGCTGCATGGCTCGATCAATCGATTCGAATTGCGGGCCCACCGACTCGAGCAGCCGCACACCTTCCGGCGTCAGTTCGACACCGCGCGGTCCGCGTATGAACACACAAATGCCGAGTCGCTCCTCGAGGCCGCGGATCTGATGACTGAGCGCGCTGGCCGTGAGATGGAGTTGCCGGGCTGCGAGCGAGAGATTGCCCGTGCGCGCGGCAATCACGAAGCCTTGCAGGGCAATGAGCGGTGGTCGGCCCATATTGAATCTTCCTCAATACTGGGGTGCAAAAATCTCGCTTTTTGCGAGGCTCTGGCTGGCCTAGTGTAGACCTTGCCCAGCAAGTGGGTGATCTTCGAGGCATACGACCATGCTGCTCTTCATCCAACCCTTCGTGATCAAGGCATCGGCAAAAAGGCCGGCTTCACCTTACTTCGACGTCAAAACCGACTTGGCCGCGCTGCCCAGTGCAGCCTCTCCCGCCGTGCATGAGAAGCCGTGTCACGGCGAATATCACGTGAGCGGTCTCGACCACTACATCGACAGCCGTTTTTCCGGCGAACTCTTCCGCATCGACTGAAGCGCTTAACGCCGCGCGTCATTCTCCCGGCCTGAAACGAAACTGCCGGCCACGAGGGCCGGCAGTAGGAAGACGTAACGCGTGACGGATCGGGGCTGCGCTCAGTTAGCGTGGCCCACACCCGAATCGCCTTGTTCCAGCGGCGGCGGCGTGCCGGCGACGGCCAGCAAGGACGTGGCGTAGCCATCCTCGATGCTGACGGTGGAAACCTCGTCCCACGAGAAGAACGATGCTTCACGCAGCCATTCCGCATCGGGAGAGATTTCCTGCATGTTGAAGCCGTCTTCCTCGACGCTGACCAGTCGGCCGATGTAACAGACTTCCGCCTCGTCCTCGCTGTCCACGTGTACACCAATGACCGGCGCCTGCACGGCAGCGGCCTGGATGACCTCGCGGATGTTGTCCAGCGGGAAGCCGCGCGGCGTGCGCGGCATCAGGTGCTTGACTGCCAGCGCCTTCTCCATGAAGGGGGCATGCTTGTCCGGCGCTTCCAGTTCGGACACGTCGCGATGGCGCATCACATACATGCCGTCATAGGTGATGCCGTCGCCGACGACCCACAGCAGGAAGAATTCGCGTCCGACACCGCCCACGTAACCACAGAAGCTGCCGTGTTCGAGCTCGGTACGCCACAACCGGATCAGCTGGTGCTTCTGCTGCGCTTCGCGCAGCTGGGCCCGCTGGCCGGTGGTTTTCAGTTCGATCACATTACTCATGGTCACAATTTTAACAGCTGGGGGCTTTCCCCTTGTTTACAGGATGTAACGGCTCAAGTCTTCGTCCTTGACCAGGTTGCCGAGATTGATGTCGACATATTCGGCGTCAATCACATACTTTTCGCCGGATTTGTCTGCAGCTTCGTAGGAGATCTTCTCCAGTAGCCGTTCCATCACGGTGTGCAGGCGGCGGGCGCCGATGTTCTCGGTGCGCTCGTTGACCTGGAAAGCCACCTCGGCCAGACGGTCCACGCCGGAGTCGGTGAAATCGACCGAGACCCCCTCGGTACCCAGCAAGGCCATGTATTGCGTGGTCAAGGCGTTTTGCGGCTCACGCAGAATGCGCTTGAAGTCATCGACCGACAGCGCCGACAGCTCCACGCGGATCGGCAGACGGCCCTGCAGCTCAGGAATCAGGTCGGACGGCTTGGCCAGCGAGAACGCGCCGGAGGCGATGAACAGCATGTGGTCAGTCTTGATCGGGCCGTACTTGGTGGCCACCGTGGAGCCTTCCACCAGCGGCAGCAGGTCACGTTGCACGCCTTCGCGGCTGACACCCGCGCCACCCCATTCCGAACGCTGCGCCACCTTGTCGATCTCGTCGATGAAGACGATGCCGTTCTGTTCGGCCGCCTCCATCGCCTGGGTGCGCACTTCCTCGTCATTGAGCAGCTTGGAGGCTTCCTCTTCGATCAGCAGCGGGCGCGCCAGCTTGATCGCCAGCTTGCGCTGCTGGGTCTTGGCGCCGCCCAGGTTCTGGAACATCTGACGCAGCTGCTGACCCATTTCTTCCATGCCCGGGGGCGACATGATCTCCACGCCCACGTTCATGGCGAAATCCAGCTCGATCTCGCGCTCGTCCAGCGCACCTTCGCGCAGCTGCTTGCGCAGCTTCTGGCGGGTGTCGCTCTGCTCGTGGCTGGCCGGGGTCGCATCGTGGCTCCAGTCGGCGGGCGTCTGGCGGCGCGGCAGCAGGGCGTCGAGGATGCGATCCTCGGCACGGTCTTCCGCCTGCGAGCGCACGCGCTTGATCGCCTGCTCACGGGTCAGCTTGTAGGCGACATCCGCCAGATCACGCACGATCGACTCGACATCCTTGCCGACATAACCCACCTCGGTGAACTTGGTCGCCTCCACCTTCACGAACGGTGCATTGGCCAGGGTGGCCAGGCGGCGCGCGATCTCGGTCTTGCCCACGCCGGTGGGACCGATCATCAGGATGTTCTTGGGCGTCACTTCGTTGCGCAGATTCGGTTCCAGCTGCATGCGGCGCCAGCGATTGCGCAGCGCAATCGCCACGGCGCGCTTGGCGTCGTGCTGGCCGATGATGTAGCGGTCGAGTTCGTTGACGATTTCGCGGGGTGTGAGTTCGGACATGGGGTCACCGGAGGTGTGGTTTTTGTCCGTCATTCCGGCGAACCCCGAGGAGGGGGCGCGAGCCGGAATCCAGTGTTTTGCCCTTCAAGGCGCTGGATCCCAGCGTTCGCTGGGATGACGAAGATGAAGGCTGTCGCGCCGTGCGCTTACAGCTCCTCGATGGTCGTGTTGTGGTTGGTATAGATGCAGATATCGCCAGCGATCTTCAGCGCGCGCTCGACGATCTCGAACGCGTCCAATTCGGTGTTCTCCATCAGCGCCAGGGCGGCTGATTGCGCGTACGGACCGCCGGAACCGATGGCGATCAAGCCGTGCTCCGGCTCCAGCACGTCGCCGTTGCCCGAAATCAGCAGCGAGGCTTCCTTGTCGGCCACGGCGAGCATGGCTTCGAGGCGGCCCAGGCGGCGGTCGGTGCGCCATTCCTTGGCCAGTTCGACCGCGGAACGCGTGAGGTTGCCGCCGTGCTTGTCCAGCTTCTGCTCGAACAGCTCGAACAAAGTGAAGGCGTCGGCGGTGGCGCCTGCAAAACCCGCCAGCACATCGCCCTTGCCCAGGCGGCGGATCTTGCGCGCGTTGGCCTTCATCACCGTATTACCAAGGGTGACCTGGCCGTCTCCGCCGATCACGACGCGCCCATGGCGGCGCACCGAGACGATGGTGGTGGCGTGAAAGGATTCCATGGAGGGCTCCGCAGACAAAGTAGTCCGTCAGAGGTGGGGCCGTGCCGGCGGAATCCAAGCCATTTGGCCGGCCGGGCCGGCGCAGTCAGGGATTAGGGGCGAGTAGTGAGGGCGCAGGCTCACGCGTTGTCGCAACACGAGCGCTCGCCTCTGGTGGTCGGTTCTGGCGCCCCCGCTACTCGCCCCTAAACCCTAAGCGCCTATTTCCGTTTCGCCCTGGGATGGGCCGCGTCGTACACCTTGGCCAGGTGCTGGAAATCCAGATGCGTGTAGATCTGCGTCGTGGCGATGTCGGCGTGCCCAAGCAGCTCCTGCACGGCGCGCAGATCGCCTGACGATTCCAGCATGTGGCTGGCAAAGGTGTGGCGCAGCAAATGCGGATGCACATGCTTGGCCATGCCCTGCTGCAGCGCCAGCGTCTTCATGCGCAACTGCACGGTGCGCGGACTGATCGGCGCGCCGCCGCGTCCACGGAACACAGGGCTCTCCGGCGTCGTGCCTTCGTCTTCGCCCAGCGCGCGCAATGCGGTAACTGCATGGCGGCCCACCGGCACGATGCGCGTCTTGTTGCCCTTGCCCAGCACGCGCACCTCGCCCGCCTGCAGGTCCAGGTCGATCCAGCGCAGGCCCGTGAGTTCGGACAGGCGCAGGCCCGAGGAATAGAACAGCTCGAGCATGGCGCGGTCGCGCAGGGTCAGTGCACCGTCGCCCACCGCTTCGACCAGGCTGGTGGCTTCATCCACATCGAGTACTTGCGGCAGCTTGCGGTGAACCTTGGGGCCGCGCACGCCGGCCGTCGGGTCGTGCGTCATCAGGCCTTCGCGATGCAGCTGGCGGAACAGGCCGCGACAGGACGACAACAGCCGTTGCAGGCTCTTGGGTGCCAGTCCGCCACGATGTTCGGCGGCGACGAAACTGCGCATTCGATTAGGTTCGAGCGCGTCGAAGGCGTCGATGCCCTGCGCTTCCATCCAGCGCAACAGCTTGGCCAGGTCGCGGCGATAAGCATCCACCGTGTGTGCGGAGGCCTGGCGCTCGCCCACCAGTCGGGCGAGCCAGGCGTCGACCTGTTCGCGAGCGGACACGGTGGGCTTACATGCCTTCCTGAGAACGACGCAGCGCGGCGGTCACCGTAGCCGCAATCATCTTCAGGAACAGCGTGCCCATGCCCGGCTGAAAGTGATCCGGGTCGCCGCTGCCGATGGCGAGGATGCCGAACTCGCCCAGCGGCATGATGGCGGTGGAGCGGACCTCGGGCGCGTGGTCGCCGAACAGGCGGTACAGCCGCTCGGCCGAAAGGCGGCCGGCGACGGGCTCGTGATGGGACAGGAAGTCCGCGAACTCCGGTACCGCCGTGCGCCCACCGGGGATATTGATCAGCCAGGTGGCCGGCGGCAATCCGACCGCGCCGAACAGGAGCAGGCGCACCTGATCGGTCTTGAAGTCTTCGGAAAGGCGCGCCACCACGCTGCGTGCGGCGACAGCCGGCGTGTTGGCGCGCAATACGGCGACGTTGAGGTCGTGCACGCGCTGCATCAGGCGCTCGTTTTCCGCTGCGATGGCGATCAGGTTGGCGAGCTGGCGTTCCAGCTCGGCGTTCTTTTCGCGCAGGCTCTGCAGCTGGTAGACCGCCAGCGAGGCCACCGGGCCTTGTTCGCGCGGCAACGTCAGCTGGGCCGCCAGGTCGGGGTAGTCGGAAAGAAATTCCGGGTGCCGGCGCAGATAGGCCGCCACGTCGCTGGCGCTTAGGGTCTCGGCGAGTGCGGTGTCTGACATGCGCGGGTTACCTCAAACCAGGGGGCGAGAACGATACGACGCTGGCCGGAGTGTGCGGTGTCGGGGCGTCGTCTTTCAACGTGCCATCCGTGAACCCAGCCACTCGCCCTCGAATACAAACGCGGCGGGCCCGGTCATCCACAGGGTCTGGCCGGGGCCGGCCCAGTCGATCGTCAGCTCGCCGCCAGGCAATGCCACACGCACGCGGTCGTCGACTTCGCCGCGTTCACGCATGATCGCCATGGCCGCGCAGGCGCCGGTGCCGCAAGCCAAGGTCCAGCCGCTGCCGCGTTCATGTACGCGCAGGCGCAGGTGGCCGCGGTCCACGACCTGCACAAAGCCGGCGTTGGCACCCTCGGGGAACCGCTCGTGCGTCGTCAGCAGCGGGCCCTGTCGAAACAAGGCCGGCGCTTGCAGGTCAGGCACGACGACGACTGCATGTGGGTTACCCATGGAGACCGCACCCATCATCAGCGTTTCATCGCCAACGTCGATGGCATAACTATCGGCTTCGACATCGGCCCGAAACGGAACCTGCGGGGGTGCAAACGCAGGCACACCCATGTCCACGGTGACCTCATGGGCGTTGATCAGGCGTACCGTCACCGGACCTGATGGGCTTTCCAGCCGCACCGTGTCGCCCATGGCCAACTCACCGGCCCGATGCAGCCACGCGGCGACGCAGCGCACGCCGTTCCCACACTGGCCCGATGGCGAACCGTCGGCGTTCCAGATGCCGTAGTAGAAGGCGCATGACGGATCGCGCGGTGGCTCGATGCTGATCAGCTGGTCGAAACCCACGCCCGTGCGACGATCGGCGATGGCGCGGACCTGCTCCCCGCGCAGCGCGAAGGCCTGGCGACGGCAGTCGAGCATGACGAAGTCATTGCCGATGCCGTGCATCTTGGAAAAGTGGAGCTTCATGCGGATAGGCGAGTAGCCGCCATCACCGGAATGTGCCGCCAACGATATGGCCAGTCGCATCCTGCTCGGGGAAGTAACGGCTGTTGTTGGTGCGAAATTCCATCGTGGTGATGTCGCCTGGCATCACCAGCTGCACATCCGGATAGGTCGCCAGGAAGTGGGCAGGCGTCGGATGCGTGGCGATAAAGGCGTCGAACGCCTTCATGTCCGTGACATAGCCGTGCACGGGGGCCTGCGCGCCGGGTGCTGGAGCGGGTGCCGCCGCAGGATGGACGGTAGCGGCCGCGGGAGCCGGTGTCGTCTTCGGCGGCATATACAGCGGTCCCTTGTTGCCGCAACCGGCGATCAGGACAAAGGCGGTGCACAGCGAAAGCCGCAGGAGGGATCGGCGCATGACAAGGTCTCCGGCAAGGACCAGCGCAGTATAGAGAAAGAAGCCGCGAAAACGTGGCGAGCCCATCGTTCGAGCGCACGTTTACGCATCATTCCCCGGCCGGCTATCGTTATCATGCGGCCGTCGCCGCGAAGCTTGCGGTTGGGGAAGTAGAAGATGGATTGGACCGCGCTGTTGCGCCTGCCGTCGACGATCCTGCTGGTGCTGGCTGTCGTCGCCTTATTGTTTACCCTGGTGCAACTGGTGGCGCTGCGTCAGTGCCTGCATGGCGGGCAGCGCCTGGCATCGGCCGTACGCGCCGTGTTGTTGCTGGTGGCGTTCTCGCTCACCCTGATGCTGGCAGGCACGGGCTTCGCCCTGCGCGGCTACCGCCTGTGGTCGGAGGAAACGCCGGTGGTCGAGATCGATGTCCGCATCCTGTCGCCCCAGCGCTGGGCACTGACCCTGCACTGGCCTGATGGGGCCACCCGCCAGGTGCAGCTGGCGGGCGATGCGTGGCGGGTGGAAGCGATCGTATTGAAGTGGAAGGCGCCTGCCGTGCTGGCCGGCTTGCCCCCGGTTTACCGGCTCGATCGTTTGTCGGGCCGCTATGACGACGCGGGGCAGGAGGCAATCGCGCTGCGCACCGTGATCGACTTTCGCGAAGCCGGCAGCTTCGACCTGCTCGACTTGCACAAGCAATATCCGCAGTGGGTGCCCAATGTGGATGTGTTGTTCGGCAGCGGCGTATTCCTGCCGCTGGTCGACCAGGGGCATTACACCGTCAGCTTGATGCGCACCGGCGCCCTGGTGGCACGCCCGGATGAGGCCACGGAGCAGCGCATCGCGCAGCCTTTTTGATGGTCTTCCTCTCCCCGCGCCCCGGAGGGGAGCATTGATCGCGTATTCGCCTGGCCGCCCCTGTAGAAGCGCACCCAGTGCGCGATCGGATCCGCCGCGATCCCGCATCCTCGCTTTGTAGGCTTTTCGCGCACTGGGTGCGCTCCTACAGGGTGTGTTTTGGTGGCCCGGCCCTTTCGCCGGAGGGAGAGGGAGCAAGACTCAGCCAAGCTTCTTCTCATACCGCCACGCATTCGCCCCATCGCCGTAATAGCGCTCGTAATGGCCGATGCGCTGGTAGCCCAGGCGCTCATACAAACGAATGGCATCATCGTTGTCGGTGCGCACCTCCAGGCGAAGCGCATGACAGCGGCGGCGCTTGGCCGCGTGCTCCGCGGCGTCCAGCAGGGCTGAGCCCACGCCCTTGCCGCGCGCGGTGGTGCTGGTGGCGATCGAATACAGCCGCGCCACCTGGGTACCCTTGCGGAAGAACACCACCGCCGTGCCCAGGAAGCGTCGATGATTGGCGCTGGCGACCAGCACCTGGGCCGTTTCGCTGTCCAAGTGGCGGCGATACTGCGCCCGACTCAGGCGGTCGGTGGCGAAGCTGGTTTCCTCGAGCGCGACGAGATCATCGAGGTCGGAGAGTTCGGCACGGCGCACGCGCACGGCGGCGGTCGCGGGCATGGGGGTCATCAGGGGCGATTCTCGTCGAAGAGCGTCAGCGCGTGCCGGAGCAGCGCGGGCGGGAGCAGGAAACCAAGCGCGGCACTCTAGCCCCCGGGTCCCCCCACGGCAATCATGACTTATGGCGCGTTTATGGGAGCTTCAGTGGGGCACCTTGTGCAGAGCCATCCATGTGCCAAACTGCGCGCCTTGCGCTGTGCCGCCCCGTCTCTCCGCGTGACGACACTCCTCCGTTCCATCTGACAGAGGTGTCATGACCCGGCTCGTCATTGTCGTCGAGAAGGCCTCCGACTGGAGTTCCTACTATCCGTCCGTCGACGTCGTTACCGCGATGGACTACCTGCGCGAGCCGATCGGCGGCGACGACGAGCGCACGCACGTCATCAACCTCTGCCGCAGCTACAAATACCTGGGCACCGGTTACTACGTGTCCTTGCTCGCCGAGGCACGCGGTCATCGCGTGCTGCCTTCGGTGCGCACGGTTAACGACCTCCGCCGCCGTTCGCTCTACGGCCTGGATATCGAGGACCTGAGCACCAAGCTCACCCATTTCCTGCCGGCGGGCGGCCGCGACACCACCGACTTCGGCATCCTTGTCTACTTCGGCCAGACTGCTTACCCCGATTTGCAGGATCTGGCGCGGCAGGTGTTCGAAATGTTTCCCTGCCCGCTGCTGCGCATCGAGTTCGAGCGCGATCGGGTCTGGCAGGTCAGCGCGATCAAGCCGGTGGGCCTGCATACCCTGATCGATGCGCAGGAAGACGCTTTTGCCGAGGAACTGGACCGCTTCAGCAAGAAGCTGTGGCGCAAGCCCAAGGCGCGCAAGCAGTTCCGCTACGACATCGCCATGCTGGTGGACCCGGCCGAGCAAATGCCGCCGTCGAACAAGAAGGCGCTGAAATCGTTTATCGCCGCCGGCAAGGAACTCGGCATCGAGGTCGATCCGATCGGCAAGAACGACTACCAGCGCCTGGCCGAATACGACGGATTGTTTATCCGCGAAACCACGGCCAGCGACAACCACACCTACCGCTTCGCGCATCGCGCGGAGAAGGAAGGCATGGTGGTGATGGACGACCCGACCTCGATCTTGCGCTGCACGAACAAGATCTTCCTCAACGACCTGATGGTGTCGCGCAAGCTCGCCGTGCCGCGCACGGAGATTCTCTATCGCGACGACAGCAAGGGTTTGAAGGAAGTGGCGTCGAAGCTAGGCTATCCGCTGGTGCTGAAGATTCCGGACGGCTCGTTTTCGCGCGGCGTGGTGAAGGTGGAGAACGAGGTCGCGCTGGGCAAGGCCACTGCCGAATTGTTCCAGCACAGTGCCCTGTTGCTGGCGCAGGAATTCGTCTACACCGAGTTCGACTGGCGCATCGGCGTGCTCAACAACGAGGCGCTCTACGCCTGCAAGTACTACATGTCGCGCGGCCACTGGCAGATCTACAACCATGGTGCGAAAGGCGCGTCGAAAACCGGTGAATCGGAGACGATTCCCGTGCGTGACGCACCGGCCGACGTGGTGAAGCTGGCACTGAAGGCCACCCAGGCGATCGGCGATGGCCTCTACGGCGTCGACCTGAAGCGCGTTGGCCATAAGCCGGTGGTGATCGAGGTAAACGACAATCCGTCGATCGATGCTGGTGTGGAAGATGCGTATCTCGGCGACGAGCTGTACGCACGCATCATGCAGGAGTTCCTGCGCCGCATGGAGCGTAAGCGTGCCGGGCTTGCCGACTGATTGGCAGTGACGATCCGGCGGCGCTTCCTTGCACCGCCGCATCGTGACTTTGCGCGGAGTAGCTTCCGCGATCCACTGCCAAGTGAATTCGATGAAGGCCGGACCGGCCTAGTTCCAGATCAACCGGGAAGCCGGTTGCCGACGGGAGCGGCGCAGCGCGCCCAGCATCTGGCGCGGCAGGGCCGGTTCCAGCGCGAGCGCGACGATCAAGGGCGCGCCCACCAGCCAGAACGTTGTGGTCCAACCGAGCAACCGGGTATGTACCGGCACCAGGGTGGTCAGCAGCAGTACGCCACCGGCCAGCAACCACAGCAGGGCGCCGCCGAGCAGGCGTTCATGACGGGCGGTATCGAGCTTTGGGCGCATGGCGGCGGTCCGTTCGTTGCGGGTGGACACAGCCTGCAGCGGCCCGATCTCAAATCCTGCGATGGCTGGTGAAACGATTGCTTCGGGGCCGTCCGGATATGCCCGGGCCCGCTAAAATGAGGCAGTGGCAACGATCGGGCACGACCCGGCGGGCATCGAGACAGCTTCAAGGAGTACCTATGAGCGCAGGACAATTCGCGGTGTTTGGCCACCCCATCAGCCATTCCCTATCGCCGCAGATTCATCAGGCTTTCGCGCGCCAGTTCGGGCTGGAGCTGGCATACCGCACCATCGATGCCGCCCCGGCCGACTTTGAAGCGGCGGTGCGCCGCTTCTTTGTGGACGGTGGCCGCGGCGCCAACGTCACCCTACCGCACAAGGCCGCCGCCTTCGCCATGGCCGATGAACGCAGCGAGGCCGCAGCGCGCGCAGGCAGCGCCAATGTGCTTACGTTCCTGCCCGATGGACGGATCACCGCGCATAACACCGACGGCGACGGCATGGTGCGTGACATCGCCGAGCGCCACAGCGCCGACTTGCGCGGACATACTGCGCTGCTGCTCGGTGCGGGCGGCGCCGCGCACGGCGTGGCCTGGGCGATGCTCGATGCCGGCGTGGAGACGCTGACCATCGTCAATCGCTCGCCAGAGGCGGCCGATGCGCTGGCCGATGCGATCGGCGATCCGGCACGGGCACACACCCGTTATTGGGAAGACCTCGCTGATCTGGGCGCGTTCGATTTGATCATCAATGCCACGTCGGCAGGCGTACTGGGCAAGTCGCTCGACCTGCCGTTCGCCATCGTGGGCAATCGCGCACTCTGCTACGACCTTTCCTATGGCAAGGCCGCCACCGGGTTCCTCGCCTGGGCACGTACCGCCGGCGCGCGTTACGCCTTCGACGGTCTGGGCATGCTGGTGGAAACCGCCGCCGACTCCTTCGAGTTGTGGCATGGACGACGTCCGAATACCGATCCCGTCTACGCTGAACTTCGCAAGCAGTTCGGCTGAGCACGGTGATGCGGTGTGACCAAGGCGGATCGGAAGCATGACGCTGCTGAGTTGTCGCGCCGATTGCGGCGCGTGCTGTATCGCGCCGTCGATCAGCTCACCGATTCCGGGCATGCCACACGGCAAGCTCTCGGGCTATATTTAACCCCTACGGGTTACTGCTACAGGGAAGTCTGTGCCTAAGGGGTACATCTACATTCGCTATTCGACGGCCGAGCAGAGCCAAGGGGATAGCAGGGAACGCCAAACCAAGCTCGCCAAGCAATTCGTAGAGTCTCGGCCTGATCTGAAGATCGAGCTAGAGGACAGAATCTTTCTCGATAGTGGCGTGTCCTCATTTCGAGGGGGAAATTGGTCACCCGAGAAAGCCCTTGGCCAGTTTCTAGCTGCGGTAAATGCTGGTGAGATCGATAGCGGATCAGTGCTGCTCGTCGAGTCGCTCGACAGACTTTCGCGTCAAGCGATCTTGCCAGCGCAACGGACGTTGCTGGATCTGCTCAATCGAAATATCAAAATAGTCACCACATCCGAAGCGGATCAAAAGATCTACGATGGTCAATCGGGCTTGGTGGATCTCATTACCATGTTGGTGCGCATGGAACGCGCCCATGAAGAGTCGGCACTCAAGTCACGTCGAGTGAGGGCCGCATGGGAGGGAAAGAGGGATCAGGCGCGGCAAAACCAGATCATCACCAGAGTCTGTCCGCAATGGCTATCGGTAAGCGAGGATGGCCAGTATTTTATCGTTGACCCATTAAAGGCCGCGGTAGTCAGACTGATTTTTGAGTGTGCCGAAGCGATGGGCTATCAAGCAATCGCGAGATACCTCAACGAAAAGGGAATTCCCCCTTTCTCCGACAAGTCGAACGGATGGCAGTCGGCGGGGATCGTCAAGATTCTCAACAATACCGCTGTCATTGGTACTTATCAGCCCACAACAGGTCAGCATATTGAAACGGAGAAAGGCTGGGTAAGACGTTCGGCTCCGGATGGCCCGCCGATCGAAGGTTATTATCCGGCCATCGTCGACAAGGAAGTGTTCTACAGCATCCAAACGCACAAAGCAGCCCGCAGCACGAAAGCAGCCGGCCGCAAAGGCCCTGCTGTATCAAACCTCTTTAGTCATGTCGCTAGGTGTGGACAGTGCGGCAGCAACATGGTGCTCGTTCAGAAAGGGGGCAGCTTCGGCAAAGATCATTATCTCGTCTGCACCATCGCTCGACGAGGTGCGGGCTGTAAGTATCACGGCTGGCCCTACGAACCGCTAGAACGTGCGTTCCTTAGCTATTGTCAGAATCTTGATATATCCCAGCTGATGCCTGAGCAGCACAGCGATAACGAGCTGGTCTCCATTAAGAAGCGATTGGCCGCAGCGCAGGGTGAACAGCAGGCCAAGCGCGACATGATTGCGACGATCATGAAGGACATCGAGTCGAATGGCGGATCCATACCTAAGGCAGTCCAGCAAACCCTTCTCAATGCCGAAACGCAGCTGGAGGATCTTCAGGTCATCCTCGAAGATTTGGAGCGCGAGCTGGCCCAAGAGCAGGACCGCCGTCGCGATCAGAAAGAGTTCGGGGATATGTTCCGTATGTTGCTGGAACAAATGGCAGAAGTTGAAGGTGCCGACAGGTTTCGACTTCGGACCGGGCTGCAAAATGCCATACGGGTAGCTGTACAGGGGGCGTGTCCTGGATTTTGTGTAAACGGGCTACAGGCAGGACACTGCCATCTGACCCGGAGACACCATGAGTCCACGCAAGCACGAGGTACCCGACGAGCTGCTTAGCAGCCTGTTGGCCAACTACAAGAAGCCCGAAGACCTGATCGGTGAGAACGGCCTGCTCAAACAGCTGACCAAACTGCTGGTCGAGCGGGCGCTGGATGCGGAGATGGCCGAGCACCTCGGTCACGACAAGCACGAACCGGTCGCCAACGTGGCCGGCAACACGCGCAACGGGCGCAGCCGCAAGACCCTCAAGGGCGAGTTCGGCGAGCTGCCGATCGAGATCCCTCGTGATCGGCACGGTAGCTTCGAGCCACAGCTGATTCCCAAGCACCAGACCCGCTGGGCCGGCTTCGACGACAAGATCCTGTCGTTGTATGCGCGCGGCATGACCGTGCGCGAGATCCAGGCACATCTGGAAGAAATGTACGGGGCGGAGGTGTCGCCCAGCCTGATTTCCACGGTCACCGATGCGGTGGTCGATGAGGTCAAGGCATGGCAAGGCCGGCCACTCGACCCGGTGTATCCGATCGTCTACCTGGATTGCATCCACGTGAAGGTGCGCGAGGGCGCGGTGCGGGTCAAGGCGGTGTATCTGGCCATCGGCGTCACGATGGCCGGCGAGAAGGAGGTGCTGGGCCTGTGGCTGGCGCAAACCGAGGGCGCCAAGTTCTGGCTGCAGGTGGTGACGGAGCTGCGCAACCGCGGCGTGCAGGACATCTTCATTGCCTGCGTCGATGGCCTGAAGGGCTTCCCCGAAGCGATCGAAGCGGTCTTTCCGCACACCACCGTGCAGCTGTGTATCGTGCACATGGTGCGGCACAGCCTGAACTACGTATCGTGGAAGCGGCGGCCGGAGGTGGCGGCTGACCTCAAACGCATTTATGCCTGCGCCACTGCCGAGGAGGCCGAGCAACGGCTCGGCGAGTTCGAGGCGAAGTGGGATAAGGAGTACCTGCCGATCGGGCAGTCGTGGCGGCGTAACTGGCCGCGGCTGATTCCGTTCTTCGACTATCCGCCGGAGATCCGCAAGGTGATCTACACCACCAACGCGATCGAGTCGGTCAACATGAGCCTGCGCAAGCTGACCAAGAATCGCGGTGCATTCCCGAGCGACGAAGCCTTGGTGAAATTGTTCTACCTGGCCCTGCGCAACATCAGCAAGAAATGGACGCTGCCGATCCGCGACTGGAAGGCTGCATTGAACCGCTTTACGATTCAGTTCGAGGAAAGACTTCCTCAGCGGTAACCCAAACCCCGGTTACACAAAATTCTGCACACGCCCTCTTTCCAGAACAGACCCCAGCAATCGTTGATGGGTTAAATAGTTCCCAACGGCAAGCCAGCTGGCGTGCGTTGCATCCAGCTCACCAACGACAACCGTTGCGCGATCTTCGGTCGGCCAGAGCGCCCTGCCGTTTGTTCGGGCTTGCGCCCGGAAGTCGCGATGTGCGGCAGCCACCGTGACCACGCTTTCGCCTATCTCGACGAACTCGAGGCGGCAACGCGCTGCCTGACGGTTTCTTCACGACCCTGATCACAGAACGCCTCGTTGCCGGAATGACGGACGGCTGGACGTCCGTTGCCTGAAGATGTCTCACCGACGCACGTGATAACGTGCGCGGCGCAGGGGGCACATTGCGGGGAGTGAACGTCATGGTGCCTTGGGGATATGTCCGCCATCGTCTGGCGGTTGCCGGACTGTTGGTCACGCTTGCCGGTGGCGGTTGCATGGCATCGGCGCATGCCGATCCGGTCATTGGCTCGAACAACGTCGTCGTGGCCGATCCCAGTGTGCCGCGACCGCCGGGGCAGCCCTGTGTGGTGACCTTGTTCACCGACCTGACGTTCACCGACTTCAACACGCGTCCCTACAGCTATGCGCCACCTACCGCTTGCAGCGGACGCTGGGCCAAGGTGGTACTGGAGGCGGACTTCTCGGTGACGGCAGGACGCCAGTACGACCGCACCGCTACCTTGTGGCTGGGTGGCGTGAACCTCTATTTCGGCACGACGCAGGAACCTTCCGCCGCGGTGTCGCCAGCTTGGCACGTGGAGCGTGATCTCACCGACTACGCGGCGTTGTTGCGTAGTACCGGCCAGGGCCAGGCGATCATCGGCAATATCGTCAACAGCACTTACACCGGGGTGATTCACGGCAGTGCCCGCCTGCTGTTCTACCCGGCCACCGCCCAGGCGCGTGCAGCGGATGTGCCCGATGCGGTGGTCCCGCTGGGCGCCGATCCGGTGGGAAGCACTACCATGCTGAACACATCGACGGACAAGCTGGCCAGGACGCTCACGCTGCCGCGCAATGTGGAGCGCGCCTATCTGGACGTCTTTACGCAGAGCCAGAGTGGCGATGAATTCTGGTACACCTGCGTGCCCGACGCGTATGCCGCGCAGGCTGAGGAATGCGGCGGCGGCAATTTCCGCGAGGCGGAGATCAGCATCGACGGGCAACCCGCAGGCGTGGCGCCGGTGTATCCGTGGATCTATACCGGCGGCATCGATCCTTATCTGTGGCGTCCCACGCCCGCTGTGCAGACGCTCAATTTCATGCCTTATCGCATCGACTTGACGCCGTTCGCGGGCCAGCTCAGTGATGGCGCCCCGCATGAAGTGGCGGTGCAGGTGGCCGGCGCCAACGGCTATTTCTCGGCCACGGCGACCTTGCTGGTGTATCGCGACGCGCATGCGCAGCATGTCACCGGCTCGATAACACGCAATACGCTGGTCGGCCAGCTGCCGACGCCGACCATTGGAAGCACGCTGGCAACGGCCAGCAATGGCGATGTGAGTGGCGATATCATCACCAAAATCGAGCGCAAGTTCGTGATCGAGGGCGTTGCCAATACGTCGCATGGCCGCGTGACCAGCACGGTGACGCAGAACGTGGGCTTTGACGACGTGCAACGCTTCACCATCAACAGCAACACGTATCGGCAGCAGACGATGCAGCGCACTTGGGCCGATAGCGTCAGCCAGCACCGTATCGGCGCGGTACCCACGACGGAGCAACGCGAACAGGTGCGCTACCCGTTCACACTCGACTACAACCAGCAGCTAGCCAGCGATGGCAGCATCAGCGCAGCTACTACCGTGCACCAGGGCTATCACCAGCATGACGAGCGCCGCCTCTTCGGCATGCCGCTGTATGCGGCCGAGGTGAACAATACGGTGGATAGCGCCGATACCTTGGCCTTCGATGCCAGCGGCGCACTCACCGGTCATAGCGGGCAGCAGAGTGCGCAGACGTTCGCGTTCCATGATTCTCTGGGCGGCTGCTATCGCACATCGCTGACCACCCAGGCTGGCGTGCTCGCAAGCTACTCCGCGGGACAAGGCTGCCCGGATCATCGCAACCGGGTGTCATGGTTCACTCATCCCGATGGTTCGCCGGGTAGCAGCTTGTCGCCCGGCCGTTGACCGCGGGCAGATCGCCGTGATGGGTCACGCATCGCGATCAGGGATGATCGCTTTGTGTGATGCGCATCGCATTCGACGACGGTGGGCAACATCTCCGCAACATGACCTCACTAAGCTGGCGCGCCCGTTGGCGCGCTTGTGCGCTGGCCCCCACCGATCACTTCAACGCCGCCCATGTCATCCGCATCCTCGCATCGTCGTACTGAGGGCGTTGCCCGTTACGCCTTGCTCATCGTCATCATCCTTGTCGCCTGCGGCGCCGGCGTGATCTTTTGGTTGCTGAAATCCCGCGCGGACGCCGACGAGCCTTCGACCGTGGTTGTGGCAGCCGCGGGACCCATCATCCGCGCAGGCGCGGATCCGGACGAACTGTTGCAGCACGCGCGCCAGGCCATGGCGGACCAGCGTCTGCTCGCGCCAGCGGGCAACAATGCCTTCGAGCTCTATCTCGCCGTGCTAAAGCGCGAGCCGGGCAACCGTGTTGCGCAGGACGCGTTGCGCGAGATCTTCCCGTTCGCCGCCACGGCCGCCGAACAGACCATCGATCAGGGCGATGACGCCGAGTCGCAGCGGCAGATCGCCTTGCTGGCGCTCGCCGATCCGCAGAACTACACGTTGACGTTGTTGCAGGCCAAGCTGCAGGCGCAACGTGACGCAGTTGCACAGCAGGCCCAGCAAGCGCAACAGGCGCAACAGGCGCAGCAAACCCAGAAGAGCGTGCAGCCCACGCCGAGCGTGGCGACGGCAAGCCGCGCGGTTGCTCCAGTCGCCTCCATGGCGGCGGCGCCGCCGCCGCCGCCGGCACCGCCGCCGCCGTCGTCGCCCAACAAAACCGCAAACGCCCTCACCCCTGCCGAGCAGGCCTTTGCACGGCTGCACGTGGAGTCCACACCGATCGAGGCCGCGCCGAGGGCCGCCGTCAGGCCGCGCGCGCCAGCGGTGGTCGCCGTGGCGGATGCACAGGGCGCGATTGCTCCCGCACTGGCGCATCGCGTCGAGCCGGTCTACCCGCCCGATGCGCGCCGCCAGCGCCAACAGGGATGGGTGGATGTCTCGTTTATCGTGCAGCCCGATGGTTCCGTTGCCGCTGCCAACGTGGCTGACGCCGACCCTAAATACGTGTTCGATCGCGCTGCCCTGAGCGCTGTGACTCGATGGACATTCACGCCGGGGACGCAGGACGGCAAGCCGGTGGCTTCCGAGGTGCGGCAACGTATCGAGTTTCGCCTTTAAGAGGGCGTGCCATGGGGATGGCTGGGCAAGCATGGCCGCATCATTGGGCTGTATCCCAGCCGAGTGATCAGCGCCTGTTGATACGGCTCAGCAGGCTCTTGCGAAGCGGATCGACGTCCCATGGCGGCACCGACATCTTCACGTAAGTCACATCGCTGACATCAGTGATCGCTAATGTGACAGTCCCGCCGGGGCGTCTGAGGGGCAGTCGTTCCCGTGTGCGGTTTCGACCCAATGTAGCGGCTGTCATGTCTCGTCTTGCTTCTCTTGCACCACGTCAGCGCGCGCTCGCCGCCGTTTCCATCATTGCGGTGTTTGCACTCGCGGGCGGAGGCTTCTGGTTCCTTCATGGCGCGAACGGCGGGTCGACTGCCGCTTCAACGGACGGCCAAACGTCCGCTGCCAAGGACGATGGTGGCGTCGGCATCCTGCTTGACCTGGCCAAGACGGCCGTGGGCGAAAAACGCCTCGTCGCTCCGGCGGGCAGCAACGCCTACGAGTTCTATCTCAGCGTGCTTCAGCTCGATCCAAGCAACAAGGCCGCGCTGGAAGATTTGCACGACTCGTTCCCCAGTGCATCGGCCGAAGTGGAGCGCGCAATCAACAACAACGACCTGGACGAGGCGCAGCGTGAGCTGTCGCTGCTGCGCGAGTTCGATAGCACGAACTACATTCTTTCGCTGCTCGGCGGCAAGCTGGATGCGCAACGCCAGATCATGATCCGCCAGGACGAGGCGCACGCCGCGGTAATCCAGTCGCAGCAGTCGGCTGCCACCGGCGCGACGCCGTAAGCAACTCAACGCAGCAGCGAACCAAGTTTCCTCAGCAGCAGCCCGGCGAGTTCGGGATGCGCGGGAACCGTACGCGGCGGGGCGTCATCCGGCGGCGAGATACTCATCTTTCAAGCGCACATAGTGATCGGCCGAGTAATGCAGCTGTTCGATCTGCTTGTCGCTGAGCACGCGTACGAACTTGGCCGGGTTGCCCAGCCACAGTTCGCGCTCACCCACCACCTTGCCTGGCGGGATCAAGCTGCCGGCACCGACAAAACCGTACTTCATCACGGTCGCACCATCGAGCACGGTGGCGTGCATGCCGATCAGGCAGTAGTCCTCGATAGTGCAGGCGTGGATCACCGCTCCGTGGCCGATGGTGACGCCCTCGCCCACGACCGTGGGGAAACCGCCAGGCGAATACGGGCCATCATGGGTCACGTGGATGACGGCGCCGTCCTGAACATTGCTGCGGGCGCCGATGCGAATGAAGTGCACGTCGCCGCGCAAGACGGCGCCCGGCCAGATCGATACATCGTCGCCGAGCTCGACCGCACCGATGACGGTAGCCGCCGGGTCGACGTAGACGCGGTGGTGAAGCGTGGGCCAGATGCCCTTGTATTTGCGTAGTGAATCCATGTGCCTATGGTACCGCCCCAGTTGCCCTGTAGGAGCGCACCCAGTGCGCGATCACGGCGTTACCGCTTCGTAGGCTTTGTCACTCGGGCCATCCTTGGCCCTCGCCCTTCGGGCAGCTGGCGCTGTGCAAACCGGCTTCCCCGCCGGTTTGTCGCGCACTGGGTGCGCTCCTACAGGTTCGCTCGCGTCTGCGCTTCGAGCATCTTAAGCGTGTGCTGATAGCCCGCATCGATTGCCCGCTGCCAGTCCTTCCAGTCCAGCATGCCGACGTGCTCGAGCGGTGGCGTGAGCAGCAGATCGGCGCGTTCACGGCGATGTTCACTCGGCCCTTCGCTGTTGACCATGGCCGCGCGCACCAGGGTTGAAACCAGGCCCGGCCGCTGGATCTCCTGGCGTTTCAGCAACAATCGCCATAACGGCGGCGTAGCGAATTCTTCCGCGGTGGTGAGCAGGGAAATATCGGCGCGGATGTCGACGGCCGTGATATGCGCCATGCCGTCATCGGCCATGACATCGGTGGGCAGGTTGTCGACCAGGGCGCCGTCGACGTAGACACGCCCGTGATGCAGCACAGGAGGCAGCACGCCAGGTATGGCGCTCGAGGCGCGCAGCCATAGCCACAACGGGCCGCGTCGATGCACCACCATGCCTTCGCCGGAAAGGCAGGTGGAAACGCAGAAGAACGGCAGCGTGAGGTCTTCGATATCCAGTGCGCCGAACGCGCGTCGCAGCATCGCCGCCGCCCGGCGACCGCGGGTGAGCGCGACGATCGGCAGGGTCCAGTCCGACAGCGGACGTCCCTCGACGAAGCTGCGGCGGAAGGTTTCAATCATCGCGTCCAGCTCCCAGCCACTGGCGACACCGGCGCCAATGATGGCGCCGATGCTGGTGCCGCCCACCGCATCGAATTCATGGCCGGCTTCGCGCAACGCGCGCAACGCACCCAAATGCGCCAGGCCGCGCGCGCCACCGCCAGCGAGCACCAGGCCACGCGCGTGACCGCTGATCAGACGAGCGAGCCGTCCGATATCCGCCCGCCCACCCACGTGATGGTGCTGCAGCTCACCACTGAAGGGCGCACGCCAACGCTGGGCGCAGCCGAGGCTGGGCTGGCGTCCGGCATGCAGCAGGATGAGGTGGCGCGGGCGATGGCCAGCGCGCGACGGATGCATGGGTATCGCCTCGGGCCAGGGCTGTGCCGCTTGTGAGGCAAGCGCGGGCAGTAACAACACGTCGGCCTGGCGCAGGCAACGCTGGCGCCAGTGCACGTCACCCGTGGTGTCCAGATAGATGACGAAGCGGGCCTGGGCTTCGCGCTCGGCGAACCATCCGCCACTGCGGCCGACACCGTGTTCGGCGTCGATCACGATGCAGCTGCCCCAATGCTCCAGTTCCATGGCGAGCTGCATGGCCAGCGAGCGTGCCGGTACTTCCGGACTTACCGGTAGCAAGGCAAAGGTACGCGCCGCGCCACGATCTTCCTCACCCCGCATGCGCTGCTGCAGCCGCGCGATCGCCACGCGTGCCACGCCCAGCATGGCCTGGGGATAGCGGCTTACCAGGGCTTCGTAAGCAGTGCGGTCCAGGCGCAGCAGTTCCGAATCGCGCAGTGCGCGGACGGTGTATTGCCGGCTGACACCGGTGATCAGGCCGATTTCTCCCAGGCTGTCGCCAGCGGCCACCAGGCGTACCCGGTCGGTAGGGCTGTCGAAGACGCCCAGGCTGCCGCTGACCACCAGATATAGCGCGTCGGCCGGGTCGCCCTGTCGAAACAGCGCCCGCCCGCCGGGCAGGGAAAACCACTGAAGTTCGGGAGCCAGCGCAACGAGCGCCTCATCCTGCAAATGCCCAAACACATCGCAACGACGCAGCAGGGCGGAAAAATCAGGCATCGACATGGCGGCATGGTACGGCGGCCTCTGTGACAATTCGTGAGAGCGCCCCCATTTCCCGAGCCCGCACAGCTTGATTTCGCCAGGGTGGCTCGCCACGCTGGCGGCCATCCGCCGGCCCGCCTCCTGGGAGCCGGGCGGAGAACCGAGGAGATTCCATGGAACACGACAATCCGCTGCTGGCCGATGACACCTTGCCGGCCTTTTCGCAGATCCGCCCCGAGCACGTCACGCCCGCGATCGACACCATCCTGGCGGACTACCGCACCGGCATCGATGCGTTGACCGCGCCCGGCGCGCCGCACGACTTCGCCAGCGTGATGCTTACCCAGGAGCGGCTGGAACAACGCCTGGCACGCGCGTGGGCGCCGGTGAGTCACCTGCACTCGGTCGCCGACAGCGAGGCGCTGCGCAAGGTCTATGGCCCGGCCGAAGAACAGCTCACCGACCACGCCATCGAACTGGGCCAGAACCGGGCCCTGTACCAAGCCGTGCAGGCGCTGGCCGATGCGCCGGATTTCGCCAGCCTGCCGCGGCCCGAACGCGCGCTGGTGGAGCATGCGTTGCGCGACTTCCATTTGTCCGGCGTGGCCCTGGAAGAACCGGCACGTTCGCGCTATCGCGAGATCGGCGTCGAACTGAGCCGGCTTTCCACGGAATTCTCCAACGCGGTGCTCGACGCCACCGATGCCTGGCACGAGCACATCACCGACGAGCGCGACCTTGCCGGCATTCCCGAGTCAGGCTGCGCCGTGCTCCGCCAGTACGCCAAGGACCAGGAACTGGACGGCTACCTCGTCACGCTCAAGCAGCCCAGCGTGCAAGCCGTGCTCACCTATGCCGACAACCGTGGCCTGCGCGAGCGTGTCTACTGGGCCTACCAGACACGCGCCTCCGACCAGGGCCCGCAAGCGGGCAAGTTCGATAACAGCGAGCGCATCGAGCGCGTGATGTCGCTGCGCCACGAAGCAGCCCAACTGCTCGGCTTCGCCAATGCCGCCGAAGAATCCCTGGCGACCAAGATGGCCGGCTCGCCGACCCAGGTGATGGAATTCCTGCACGATCTCGCCACGCGCGCCAAGCCCGTTGCGCGCGCGGAACTCAACCGGCTGCGCGAGTTCGCCACCGACGAGCTGAAGCTCGACAACCTCGAATCCTGGGATGTCGGCTACGCGTCCGAGAAACTGCGCCAGCAGCAGTACGATCTGGATGAGGAACAGCTGAAGCCGTACTTCCCGTTGCCCGCGGTGATCGATGGCCTGTTCGATCTCACCGATCGGCTCTACGGCATTTCGCTCAGCGTGCGCGAAGGCGTCGATGTGTGGCATCCGGATGTGCGCTACTACGACGTGCGCGACGCCGATGGCCGCGTATTCGCAGGTGCCTATGTCGACCTGTACGCGCGCACCGGCAAGCGCGGCGGCGCGTGGATGGACGTATGCCGCGCACGCTTCAGGGATGGCGAGCATGAACAGCTGCCGGTGGCCTTCCTCACCTGCAACTTCGCGCCGCCGACCGAAGGCCGCCCCGCCCTGCTCACGCATGACGATGTGCTGACCCTGTTCCACGAATTCGGCCATGGCCTGCACCACCTGCTGACCGAGATCGCGCTGCCCTCCATCGGCGGTATCGACGGCGTGGAGTGGGATGCGGTGGAATTGCCCAGCCAGTTCATGGAGAACTTCGGCTGGAACCGCGAAGCGTTGGACCTGTTCGCTCGCCATGTCGAAACCGGCGAACGCCTGCCCGACGAATTGTTCGAGCGCATGCTGGCCGCGCGGCATTTCCACGCCGGCCTGTTCCTGGTGCGCCAGCTCGAATTCGCCATGTTCGATTTCCTGCTGCATCTGGAGTACGACCCGACGCAGGGCGCACGCACCATGAGCGTGCTGGAGGAGGTCCGCCACGAGGTGGCCGTGCTGCACCCGCCGGCGTGGCAGCGATTCCCACACGCGTTCTCGCACATCTTCGCGGGCGGTTACTCGGCCGGTTACTACAGTTATCTGTGGGCCGAACTGCTCAGCGCCGACGCGTTCGGCGAGTTTGAGGAACACGGCGTAATTGATCGCGCCACCGGCGACCGCTTCCGCCGCGAAGTCCTCGCCGTCGGCGCCAGCCGCCCCGCCCTGGAAAGCTTCATCGCCTTCCGCGGCCGCGCACCGGAGCCGGAAGCGCTGTTGAAGAGCCACGGGCTGGCCTGACGGACGACAGCGTCGATGACTGCATCCCTTACAATACGCCCATGAAAATAGCCTCATGGAACGTGAATTCGCTCAAGGTGCGCATGCCGCATCTCACCGAGTGGCTGGCTGAGGCAAAGCCGGATGTCGTGGCCTTGCAGGAAACCAAGCTGGAAGACGCGAAGTTTCCAGTCGACGAGCTCGCCGCCGCGGGTTACCGCGCGGTGTTCTCCGGGCAGAAGACCTACAACGGCGTGGCCTTGCTGGCGCGCGCCGATCTGAAGGGCGAATTCGAAGACGTCGTCACCGACATCCCGAAGCTGGACGATCCGCAGCGGCGCATCCTGGCCGCCACGATTGGTGGTGTGCGCGTGGTGGATCTCTATGTGGTCAACGGCAAGGCCGTAGGCGATGAGAAATACGCCTATAAGCTCGACTGGCTGGCCAAGGTGCGCGAGTTCCTGGCCAGCGAGATCGAGCGTCATCCCCACCTGGTGGTGCTCGGCGATTTCAACATCGCGCCGGACGATCGCGACGTCTACGATCCGGGCGCCTGGGGCGAGGACATCCTGTGCTCACCACCGGAGCGCGAGGCGCTGAAACACATCACCGACCTGGGCCTGCACGACAGCTTCCGCCTGTTCGAAGCAGGCGGCGAGCACTTCAGTTGGTGGGACTACCGGCAGGGTGCGTTCCGGCGCAACATGGGTTTGCGTATCGACCTTATCCTGGTCGGTGACGCGCTGAAGTCCGCGGCAACGGCGGCCGCCATCGACCGCACGCCGCGACGTTGGGAACGACCTTCCGATCACACACCGGTAACGGTGGATCTGGATATCTAGAATGACGGTCGAAAGACCGGCTTGCAAACAGGCAGCTGATGAATACACCCAAGACCGACTGGCCCAGTTCGCTGGACGACAACGAACTCGACGAACTGGACCAATACCTGCGCGCCCATGTTGGCGAAGGCGAACTGTTGCTCGATGGCGTGCACGGCCTGCTGTCCGCGCTGACCGTCGGCCCGATGCATGTGATGCCAGAGGAGTGGCTGCCGGAAGTGCTGCACGAGCCATTCGCTGATGAGCAGGAGGGCAATCGCGTATTGGCCCTGCTGGCCAAGCTCAATGATTCGATCAGCGCCGAACTCGATGTGGATGCCTACGAGCCGATCCTGGGCGAAGTGGAAACCGAGGCCGGTCCCGTGCTGTCCGCCGCGGGTTGGTGCGAAGGTTTCAGTCGCGGCATCGATCTGCGCGCCGGGCTGTGGGAAAAGCGCCTGGCCGACGACCCGCAGCTGATGGAATTGCTCGGTCCGGTGATGGCGCTGGCGGTGGACGAAGGCATCCTCAATGCCGATGCCGAGTTCGAGAAACTCGGCGACGATGAATACGACGAATGCCTTTCCCAGGTGCCATCCGTGCTCAGTGCGGTAAACCAGTATTGGCACGAGCACCCTGCCACCGAAGCCGAACTGGAAGCGGCGGTTCGTCCGGACGAAAGCGAAGAGCCGCAGACGACACCGCCGCGTCAGCGTAGCGGGCATTGGGTGCATTGAGCATCTGAGGGGCGAGGGACGCGTAGCGGGGGGTGAGGAGTTTTGTGTCCTCGCTACTCGCCCCTAACCCCTCCGAGGAAACAGTCCGTTCCGGCTTCAGCTCTTGGGCGCCACCCCTGACGGCATCATCATGGGCGGCATACCAATCCGTGGGAGCAAGCCATGACTGAGCGCAGCATCCTCCGTCGCATTCGCGGCACCGACACTTCTGACGGCGCGGGCGTCAAGCTGAAGCGCGTCATCGGCCAGCCGGGGCTGGACATGCTCGATCCGTTCCTGCTGTTGGACGAATTTCGTTCCGACCAGGCGGGCGACTACATCGCCGGATTTCCGGAGCATCCGCACCGCGGTTTCGAGACCGTGACCTACATGCTCGCCGGCCATATGAAGCACCAGGACAACCACGGCAACAGCGGTGACCTCACCCCGGGCAGCGTGCAGTGGATGACCGCTGGCCGCGGCATCCTGCATTCGGAAATGCCGGTACAGGAAGACGGCCTGATGTGGGGCTTCCAGCTGTGGGTGAACCTGCCCGCGAAGGACAAGATGATTGCGCCGCGTTACCAGGACATCGGTCCCGAGCGCATTCCCGTGGCCCATCCGGCCGACGGCGTCGACGTCAAAGTGATCGCCGGCGAGTTCGGTGGAGTGACGGGCCCGGTGGCCGAGATCGTCACCCAGCCGATCTACCTGGATATCGCCTTGCAGCCCGGTGCTTCCATCGACATACCGCTGCCGGAAGGCCATGCGGGCTTCGCCTATGTGTTCGAGGGCAAGGACGCCGAGGTGGGTGGCGAGCCGTTGGCCCGCAGCGAGCTGGGTGTGCTTTCGCGCAGCGGCAAGCTACGCCTTGCCGGTCGTGACACGGCAACCCGCGTGCTGCTGGTAGCCGGCAAGCCGCTCAACGAGGCGGTGACTCGGTACGGGCCGTTCGTGATGAACACGCCGGAGCAGATCCACGAAGCCATCGCGGATTTCCGCGCCGGCAAGTTCTGAAAGCGGGGTCCGGCCGCCCCATCATTGACGAGCGCCCCGGCCAAGCCGGGGCGTTTCGTTTTCGCGTTGGCCAAGTGGCTTAGGCCGTTGCAGTGGCGTCTGGCACGCCTCTCGCTTGACTCAAGTGCGGCTCGGGAAGTGCCGTTACAGACACCGTTGTAGGGGGAATCCGGCGGCGGGTAGCACGGATGGCGCTGTTGATGCATGCCATCCGTGCTGCCGCCGGCTTCACAGATGTCGGCGATGCCCATTGATGTCAGTTACAGCAAGAGATTGATCTTACGCATGTTTTTCGCGCTAGTAACGTCTTCTCTGTACTACTACTGACGCTATCTAGCGTCAGCTAGCGATGAACTGACAGCATCTAACTGAAACTCCCCCGCACTTGGATCCAAGCTGAGTTCCCGCGCGAGGCGGGAGCAAATGGCTCCTTCCTGAGACGAGACCGCTGTTCGGAAACCTCCGCATTGTGCGGGGCTGTGTATTCGATTAGACCTGCGCACCTTCGTCAGAGCCCGTCCGCCATACAGGGTCGATAGCCTTCTGCATCGCAACTCCGACCAATACCGCAGCTTGGACTCCATCTCTGACCATCATCCCGGCGACTCGCTGACATCCGAAACGAAGATCCAGAACGTCGTCGGTATGATCAGCGTGAGTGGCAGCAGCTTTGGTCATACGCGTCTCCTTACTTGGTTGATGTTCGAACCACGCTAGAACGAGTGGCGATTGACGCAAGTCTTGTAAGTAATTGTTTCTACTTAAAAGCGAGATCCAGTCACCGAAAGCTCCAGCCAAGATTTACTATTTGTTCACTATTTGAGGGACGCCTGTTCCGCGAGGCTGAGAACGTTCGCCTTTGCGGCGATCAGCGGGGCCTGGCAGGGCTTGAGCGAGCGGCGCCGCTGCCTCCGCTTGAGCCGGATTCGAGGCGAAGGCCAGGTAAGCTGGTTGATCTTCAGGAGTATCCACCGACATGGCGAGTAATCCACCGCTGACTGATCCGATAGCAACAGCGCTTGCGCGCCTGGTTGACGACGCCCAGTCGGAGCGCCGTGACCCCGGGCACTGGGAAATTGAGCAGCGGATAGACCAGGCCGGCCTGAAGGCTGGCGATCCAAAGCGGGTGCACGGCCAACCGGTCGGGAAGTACAAGAGGGTAGCCAAGTCGTCTACTTGCAGTTCGTTTTGTCCGCCATACATCTGACGTGCCGTTCCTGCTCCGCGGTGTAGTCATCTTTTAGTTTTAGCTTCGCAAGTTCGGCGGAGTCAGAGTCTTGCTTCACGCTGGCAGCATCATTTACCGCGTTAAACGCGGAGGACGCCCCGGAGGTCGCGGCGTATCCAATTGTTGTGGGAATGCCAGCCTCATTCAGGGACAACGTCAAGGTCTCTTTCCCAAAAGGTGCAGGTTTCGCGAAGTAAACGTTGTACGGAGTCCCAAGTTGGGAAACGGGGACCTTGCCAGTCCATACCAGCTGCTTGGCCCTTCGAGCGCAAACTGTCACATCAACGATCGCGGGATCCCGCAGGCTGACCGACAATCTTTCGTTGTCCTTGCTGTATGGAGCTTCGCTGTCACCATAAGCGACCGATTTGCCAATCGTATTTACAGTGAACTTCGTTCCTGCAGCAAATCCGCAACTGCTCACACCGGGCATGGCAACAAGATCACCCAGGGCATCAATCAGCTCGGGCTTAAAGGCATTGCTTTCGGGTTCCAACGAAAGCTTCGATATTTTCGTCGGGTTACTAAGATCGATGCCGCCCTGGTAAGTCAGGGAAACCACCTTCCCGCCCGCGGATGCTTTGTTTATCGCCGTACATAGTTCCTCAGCCTTCTTTTCTTCGTCGGCCGACGACATCTTTTCGATGGCGCCCCCAGAAACAACAATGATGGCAACGGCCGCGGCTGACTTGACCACCGCCTCACCCTGGCCCGTACTGGAGCTGTTTATTGATTTTAGTCGACCATCGTCATAGAGCTGGACCGAGATATCCGTGTCCTGAAGGGCGCCATCGAGCTTGTTGATGTGTAGGGATTGGACGCCGTCTCCCGCACCATAGGTGACTGTCGGAGTCGCCTTGAATAGCTCGAAGACTTTGTTGTCGCTGCTACACGTAACGGATCGAATGACCTCGATGCTCAACTTTGTATCCGCATAGCGGTAATTGAGGGCCGCTGGAGGCAACTCGGCACAGGCGCTAAGGACACTAAGCCCCCACATTGTCGCGAGTAACGTACCTAGTTTCATCGATCCATCCCCCTGATGAGGGCCCGATCATATGTTCGACCTTATTGGGGAAACCGCTCGCTCCATTGCCTATGACAAAAGCCATAGAGATCACGCTGGGAGCCAGAAATGTCTTCGATAGTGCCGTTACGGAACTGACAGATAGTCATTCTCCGTCGCCTCTTTGAACAAACGACCGCATGACGCGGCCTCGACGACGTGATAGAAAGCTGCACCGCACGTAATATAAGGGGGGGACGTGTCTAACTTGGGTACTGAGTCGCCGGAGACGTACGAGTCGGTGACTGTGCTGGCAAAGGCTTATGAGAAAGTCCGGCTGGTCGTGGGCCGAGTACTTAATAGGACGTTTAGCTATATCCAATACCGATTTGGTGGCTTTTTTGTCGGCTTTGGAGTTGGTGTCCTCTGCGTTCTGACACTTCGACTCCCGCTGTTCCCATACGGGATTGCAAACGACAAGATTCTCGCCATCGTTCAGGCGGTCGCCGGGGCCATGATCGGCGCTGGCTTGGCCGGTGTCCTCGCGCGAGCGCTCATCGCGAAGAACGACGTGCAAACAAGGCAAACTGTCGCCAGGGTCATTCGCGCGCCCACGAATAAGTTGAACGACTTGGCGCTCGCGCTAGAAAAATGGGCGCCCCTCCCTCAAACGGCCACTCCGAAGCCTGCGGACATAGTCACCAGCCTTGACGAATGCGAGAAGCTGGCAAAGCACGCGCTCACGCGGCTTGAGTTGTTGTCTACAAGCCACACGCAGATCTCTGAAGGGCGCGGTGTCGCGATAGTCGATGCGACTATTGCGCTCAACGATTTTCTGGCCGGTGATCTTATCGAAGCGAAATTGATTGCCCATCATGCAAGGCAAATCATTCCCAGCGAGGGTGGATGGCTTCAGATGAACATTCGAGGTGGGGTGGCTGAATACCGATGGGATACCGCTGTTCGCGAGCTTCTTCTTCCGGCGATTGCCCTGCTCGAAACGACACTGGACGACCTCGGCTTCCCACTTCGAAGCATTCGTGGCCGGTATCTGGAAGACCACCTCGCCGGGGGACTATCGCTTTCGACCCGAAGCGCCCCAGACAAAGATGCTCTGTCCGGCTATGCGTAAGGTTGTTAGCCTGACACAGCAAAGATAGGCTGGAGCAGCGCAAACGTGCGAGCAATGGAAATTGGTCTCTGACCAGCAAACGTTTCACCGACGAGTTCAAAGCCGAGGCGATCAAGCAAGTCAGGCAGCATGGTTAACTGCATAGTCGTCTATTAGCTTCGACGATGAGGCGGGAATCCGGGCAGTACTAGGTGTGGTGAACAACTCTCACGCTCGACAGGCCCACCGGACGATCGAGGACCCCGAAGGCGAACAACAGTACGGGCGGTCAGGCTTGCTTTACGCGTGATGTGTATGAGGCAGTCGCCAGCCCACTCTGCGGTTACTTCCTGTCTTTGCTCGGCGCCGGGGCAGGTGCAGGTGCAGGTGCAGGTGCAGGCGGCATTTGAGCGCTCGGTGCGCCGCGTGTGGTATCGGCAGATAGCCGATGCGAGAACTCGTGATTGACAGCTTCCGAGATCGTCGTGCGAAGCTGCACAGGCACAGGTCCGCGCAAGGCGGATCCACATCAGACAGGGGATGGGGATGCACGAGGATGTCGGGGAGCTCGGCAGGCTCGCTATGAGCCTGATGTTGAACGTTCGTACTGGTGCGATATGCCATGTGCGTACGCGATCTTGGAACTTCCATCCAGACGGAGAGTGGCGCAGCCGATTCCATATCTTTCTGCACGGAGTAGGTCAACCGAGGGTCATCACCGCAGCGGTGACTGACCTTCTGCGCGATGTCCTAGCGCGGGAAGCTGCCCTCCCTGAGGATGGACAGTTCGTCTTTGTTGGCGCAGTGGCCATGACGGCAACCGGAGAACTCGATGGTGACCACGAGCCGGTTGATATCGAGGTGACCATCGAGGCCTTGCAGGTGCGCGGTCATACCCATGCTCGCACGCGCCCTTCTCGTTCGAAACGATGGGCAGACGAGACAGGCGGTCGCTAGAGTCATTCGTGCACCGGCAACGAAACTCCATGACCTGGTGGTTGCTCTGAAACAGTCGTCGCCACCGAACGCGGAGAAAATTGCTGATCAGCTGGTCGAACTGGAGAAGACAGCGCAGCAAGCCATTGCTCGCCTTGAAATGCTGTCTTCTAGTCACTCCCAAATCGCGGAGGGCCGCGGCTTGGCCATTGTTGACGCGACGATCGCGCTGGAGGAATTCTTGAAGGGTGACCTTGTTGTTACCAAGGACATCGTCGAGCACACCCTGAGAGTTGTCCCCCTCGACGGGAGCGCAATCTACGTCGAATTTGGCGATCCGGAAAAATATTATCGCTGGGACGAGGCCGCGCGCATAGCGCTTCAACCAACGCTCGCCAGTCTGGAGAGCGCATTGGGCGACGTCGGATTGCCGCTTCGCAGCCTTCGCAGCATATATTTGGACGTCGCCCGCGCAGGTCCCTCCGCCCCGAGGCTGTCAATGGCGGGAGCCGGAACCGGTCAGCGAGCCTGGTCCGACGTAAGCCACCCCGGCGCGCAACCCTAGGCACGCATCGCCCGGTCCACGGGCGTAAGCCGAGCACTTGCAGGCCTTTGCGGTGATGGCCGGAGCCTTGGCCAGCATCGCTCTTCAGCCCAGGCCGTCCTCGTCGATAGCCTTTTGGCAGGGTTTATGCGTGGAAGTCTTGTCGGACCAGCCAGCGCCGTGACCCGGTGAAATAAGCAACTTTCGCCAACTGACGCCATCTGGCTTGACTGACACGTTTAAGCTCACTTTCACTGACATCAACTAGCGCGTGACGCCGACATCACAGAATCAGATAGTTAGCCCAAAAGACGGATTGTGAAGAACTTGTTCTGCCGTTAAATTAAGATTAATACAAGGGGGCGCAATCGGCTGTAGTATCAACTTACAGTTATTTGCGAAGAATCCTTACATAACTAGCTGTATTTAATGCCATGAATGCCCTGATTACGCTCGTTGTCCTGGCCTTGATCGCGACCTTCGCGTCCGCGGTCAAGCGAGTGCCGGCCGACCAGGTCCATAGCCTTTATCGGCGCGGCAAACCCTATCGCCTGTTGCAGCCAGGCCTTCATATGGCGCTGCCGCTGGTCGACCACGTGGTGCACCGGATCGACCTCAGTGGCCAGGTGCTCCGCTTCCAGGAGCCGCTGCCGAACGCGCATGGCGTCAGCGGTACGGTGTACTGGCAAGTGCTGGAGCCCGAGCGCGCCGATGCGGTCATTGAGCAGGCGGATCAGCTGATTCGCGGCGGCGCACTGGCCGCGCTGCGGCAGGAGCCGGAGGCCTATAGCGCGGACCGTCGCGACCTGGGTTCGCGGCTGAAGCAGGCCATGAACGGCGCCCTGCGCGAGCGCGGCATGATGGTGACCCGGGTGGAGTTGGAGTTTGCCTGATTCAAGCAGGCCTGATCCAAGCAGGCCTGATCCAAGCCGACCTGATCGACACTGGCGTCGATCAGGTCTTGGCGACGTTGCCCCAGAGCGACCGCCACAGGGGAACGACTTGAAACCCGCTACGGCGGGTTTTTCTTTATCGTCGCGCTGGCATCGGAGACACCGTGCCCGGATACTTCCGCCCCTCCCGCACTCCCAAGGTACTGCCGCATGACCTCCCGCCACGATCTGCAAACCCAGCTGGAACGCGGTATTGCCGCGCTCGGTCTGCAGCTGCCGGCGAACGCGGTGGAGCGCCTGCTCGATTACCAGGAGTTGCTGGCGCGCTGGAACGCCACCTACAACCTCACCGCCGTGCGCGATCCCGCCGAGATGGTCACGCGCCATCTGCTCGATTCGCTTGCGATCCTGCCGTACGTGCGGGGTGAGACGCTGGCCGACCTGGGCACCGGCCCAGGCCTGCCTGGCATCCCACTGGCGATTGCGGCGCCAGGCCGACAGATTCTGCTGGTGGATTCGAACGGCAAGAAGGTCCGCTTCCTGCGCGAGGCAATCCGCTCGCTGAAGCTCGACGGCGTGCGTGCGGCGCAGTCGCGGGTGGAAGAGGTGGAAGGCCAGTTCGACTGCATCACGGCGCGCGCCTTTGCCAGCCTTGCCGACATGTTGGCCTGGGGTGGTCACCTTTTGACCAAGGAGGGCATCTGGCTGGCCATGAAAGGCAAACGCCCCGACGATGAAATGCCCGGCGTGCCGGCAGATTTCGAAGTGCGCGGCACGCATGCGCTGACCGTGCCGGGCCTCGAAGGCGAGCGTCATCTCGTGGTACTAGGCCGGGCAAGCAGCTAAGCAGGCTGTTAATCTAGCCGCCATTTCACTCGTTCACGGTATCGACGACACCATGGCACGCATCATCGCTGTCGCCAACCAGAAGGGCGGCGTCGGCAAGACGACCACCGCCGTCAACCTCGCCGCCGCGCTCGCCGCTGCCAAGCGCAAGGTGCTGCTGGTCGATTTCGACCCGCAGGGCAATGCCACGATGGCGTCGGGCGTCGACAAGCGCTTGGCCAAGCCCAACGGCTGCGAAGTGCTGCTGGACGAGGCGCCGATCGAACAGGCGATCGTGCAGACCGAGGCGCATTACGACTTGCTGCCCGGCAATGGCGACCTCACTGCGGCCGAATTGAAGCTGATGGACGCGATTGCCCGCGAGAGTCGGCTCAAGGAACAGTTGGCCAAGGTGGCCGATCGCTACGACACGATCCTGATCGACTGCCCGCCTTCGCTACACCTGCTCACGCTCAACGCGCTGACGGCCGCGAACGGCCTGCTGATTCCCGTGCAGTGCGAGTACTTCGCGCTGGAAGGTCTCTCCAGCCTGCTCGATACGGTGAAGGCCGTGCGTCAGCGACTCAATCCGGCGCTGGAAATCGAAGGCCTGCTGCGCACCATGTACGACGTGCGCAACAACCTCGGCAACGAAGTCTCGGCGCAACTCACCCATCATTTCGGTGACAAGGTGCTGCGCTCGATCATTCCTCGCAACGTGCGTTTGGCCGAAGCGCCCAGTCACGGCCAGCCGATTCATCTGTACGATCGCAGCTCGCGTGGCGCGATCGCCTATATCGGCCTCGCCGGTGAAATGATCCGTCGCGAACGTGGCCATGTCGCGGCCGCGGTGCACGAGCATACCGGTAATGTCGTGGCGGTAGCGCTGCACGACGACACCGACGAGACGCTCGACGATATCGTCGACATCCATCAGGAGTAAGCATGTCCGCTGCGAAAAAACGGGGGCTCGGACGTGGGCTCGACGCGCTGCTTGGCGGTGACGGTGCAGGTTCGCCGTCCGTGATCGAGCAGGAAGGCGAGCTGCGCATGTTGCCGATCCAGCAGATCCAGCCGGGCAAATACCAGCCACGCCGCCATTGGAACGACGAGGCGCTGGACGAACTGGCGGCCTCGATCCGGGCGCAGGGCCTGATCCAGCCGGTGGTGGTTCGCGCTATCGGCAAGAACAGCTATGAGCTGATCGCCGGTGAACGCCGCTGGCGTGCCGCGCAGCGCGCGCAGCTGAGTGAGCTGCCGGTGCTGGTGAAGGACGTGCCGGAAGTCGCCGTACCGGCGATGGCGCTGATCGAGAACATCCAGCGCCAGGACCTAACCCCGCTGGAAGAGGCCGACGCGCTCAAGCGGCTGATCGACGATTTCGACCTCACCCACCAGCAGGCCGCCGATGCCGTGGGCCGCTCGCGCGCCGCGGTGTCCAACCTGCTGCGCCTGACCGAGCTGCCTCACTCCATCAAGAAGCTGCTCGACGAAAGCAAGTTGGAGATGGGCCATGCCCGTTGCCTGCTGACCTTGCCCGAGAGCCTGGCCGAAGGGCTTGCGCTGGAAGCGGCGCGCCATGGCTGGAGCGTACGCGAGCTTGAAGAAGCCGCCCGCCGTGCGCAGACCGAGCCCAAGGGCAAGGCCAAGCATGCGACGTCGCGCGATCCGAATGTCGCTGATCTGGAGCGCCAGCTGGCCGAACGCTTCGCCACCCGCGTCGAGCTCGCGCAAGGCCGTGGCGGTCGCGGCAAGCTGGTTATCCACTACCACAGCAACGACGAGCTGGAAGGCATTCTCGGCAAGATCCGCTGAGGTTGGGCGAAGGCATCCCTTGAGGCCCGTCATCCCAGCGGCTGTTGAGAGCCGCTGGAATGACGAGCTTGGCAGACGGTGGCGGCATAAGGTCCCCGCCGCTGACTCGCTAGCCCCAACCCACTAGAATGGCGCCCTGGCGCTGCGCGCCCTTTGGTTTTAGACAAGGCCCAACCATGCCCCAACTGTCCGTCGTCGTGCCGGTATTCAACGAGCGCGACAACATCCCGCCGCTGCTCGCCGAAATCGCCGCCGCCCTGCGTGGCAAGGTCGAGTTCGAAATCGTCTATGTCGACGACGACTCCAGTGACGACAGCGTGGCCGTGCTTGCCGCGGAAAAAACCAGCTATCCCGAACTGCGTATCGTGCGTCACCTGACCCGCAGCGGTCAGAGCACGGCGGTGTGGAACGGCGTACGCGCCGCGCGTTCGCCGTGGATCGCCACGCTGGATGGCGACGGCCAGAACGATCCGGCCGATATCCCCAAGTTGCTGGCAGCGCGCCAGGGCGCGGCAGAGAACGTGCGCCTGTTTGCTGGCTGGCGTACCACGCGTCGCGACAGCTTCAACAAGCGCATCTCATCCAAGATCGCCAATGCGGTGCGTTCGCGCATGCTCAAGGACGCGACGCCGGATACCGGTTGTGGCCTCAAGCTGTTCGATCGCGAGGTGTTTCTGCGCCTGCCCTATTTCGATCACATGCATCGCTACCTGCCGGCGCTGGTCAAGCGCGCGGGTTTCCAGAGCAACAGCGTGCCGGTGGGTCACCGTCCGCGTACGGCGGGCACGTCCAAGTACGGCATGCTCGATCGTCTTTGGGTCGGCATCGCCGACCTGCGTGGCGTGGCGTGGCTGATGCGCCGTGGCAAGGTTACCCAGGTCGAAGAGATCTGAGCGTCGCCCGCCGCCATTTGTAGGAGCGCACCCAGTGCGCGATCACGGCCTAGCCGCGGCGTAGGCTGTTCGCGCACTGGGTGCGCTCCTACAAGAACATTTCGTTGTCCATCTCATGACGTGTCTTTCATCGGCGTATGCTGAAGATTGCCCCTTTGGGGAGGCCGCCCAGCCATGAGTATTGCCGTTAAGCGCGTCTACGAACCCGCCGCCCCGGACGACGGTTATCGCGTGCTGGTCGATCGTTTGTGGCCGCGTGGCTTGAAGAAGGAAGACGCGGCGCTGGATGCCTGGACCAAGGAGTTGGCACCTTCACCCACGCTGCGCAAATGGTTCGACCACGATCCGGCGCGCTGGGAAGGTTTCCGCCATCGCTATGCCACCGAGCTGGACGCCGCCGCCGAACATTGGCGGCCGTTGGCGACGCAGGCGTCGCGGCACCACATCACCTTGCTGTTCGGTGCGCGCGACGAGGAGCACAACAACGCGGTGGCGCTCAAGTGCTATCTGGATGCGTGGCTCAAGGCTCACGGGCCCCATTGAGGCGTCGTGTCGGCTGCCAATGGGTGAGTGCGCGCCGCGCCTGCATGCGGCCCAGTTCGATCAGCTCGCGGGCGCGATAGAACTCGTACACGGTGGCGACGTTTCGAGGCATGCGGATCAGCAGGTCCGGCTCATAGGCGGCCAGGCGCAGCCGCGAGAGATTCGCCTGCATCAGGTCCATCGACTGCGTCAGCAATTCGAGCATGCCGGGTTCACGAGGCTTCTCCGCGCCGTGCGGGATCAACTTGCCGATGAACTCACCCACGCGCTCCCGATAACTGTCGGGCGTGTCCGTTTTGGCGGCGGGCATGACTTCCGGTGTGGAGACATCAGGAGGACCATCCATGCTGACCGCAAACAGGAAGTCTGCGGTATCGCGGATGAGCGGTGTCACCGGCACGGGATTGAGCAAACCGCCATCGACCAGCCGTCGATCCCCCAGCGTATGCGGACGAAACACGGTGGGAATGGCGATCGACGCACGAATCGCATCGAACAACGAACCTCGCGTAAGCCAGACCTCGCGCTCGCGGTCCAGATCGGTGGCAACCGCGGTGTAGGCCAGCGGCAGATCTTCGATGCGGGCATCGCCGATCAGCTCGCGTAGTGTGCCAATGATGCGTTCGCCTTTGATCAGGCCGCCACCGGATAGTGTCCAGTCGACCAGGCGCAGCACATCCAGCTTGGCCAGCGAGCAAACCCAATCGCTATACACCTCGAGTTTGCCCATCGCGTAGACGCCGCCGATCAGGGCGCCCATGGAGGTGCCGGCGATGGCGACGATCTCGTAGCCCTGCGCTTCGATTTCCTGGATCGCGCCGATATGCGCCAATCCTTTGGCGCCGCCGGAACCAAGTGCCAGCGCAACGGTCGGTTTGCGGGTGGACTTATTTTCCGCAGGCTTGGAAGAAGACGGAGCAATGTCGCTAGGACTCATGGAAGAAACAGCGTGGCGGCGGTCAACGCTAGCGTCACCGCGCGTGTGTCCCATTGCAAGTCGTTCCGGAAAGATGCGGCCGTGTTCAGCGTGGCGGTTGCTGGTAACCGCTGAGGGCCAGCTGCAATTGGATCTTCAGCTCCTCGCGCAGCGACAGCGGCGCCACCACTTCCGCATCCGGTCCGTACTTGAGCACGTCCATCAGCAGTTCCTTGGAATTGGAATAAGGCACCTGCAACTCGTAGCGGCCATCGGGCAGCCATTCGCCCTTCTGTTGCGAATGCCAGTGCTCGTCGGCAACCCAGCGCGCGGCATGTTGCGAGAAACGCAGCGTGGCCCAGGCTTTCGGCTTGCCGGCGAAGATGCCGTAGCTGGAAGCGAGCGCGTCGTTGAGCTCGTTCTCCGCCACGTCACGTGCGGGTTGATCCAGAGCCAGCGGTTCAGCGATCCGATCCACGGCAAAGCTGCGCAGTGCTTCGCGGTCGTGATCCCACACATCCAGGTACCAGTTGTCGCGGTAATGCGTCAGGCGTTGTGGCGACACTGTGCGATGGCTGTCGGCATTGGTGGTGCGCGCGCGATAGCGGAAGCGCAGTTGCCTGCGCTCGAGCACGGCGCCCGCAACGATGCGGAATACCTGTTGGTCGAGCGTGCGCTCGCCCCACGCGATCACGCGAATGCGTTCAATCGGCAGTGCTTTGCCGCTACCTTGGTCGGAAAGCAGATGTTCGATGCGCGCCTTGAACGGTGCGAGAGCACCCGCAAGCACGCCCGGGCCGCTGCGCCCAATCAATTCGTTGAGTGCAAGCAGCGCAGCGAGTTCGTCGGAAGTAAGCCACAGGCCAGGCAGCTCGAAGCGCTCGCCTTCACCGATCGCATAGCGGAACGCGGCGTGTTCGCCACCCGCGCTTTCGATCGGCGCACCCAGCGCATCGCGCAGAAACGCCACGTCGCGATACAGCGTTGCACGCGAGCACTCCAGCTCGTCCATCAGACGCGGCAGGGGCACGGGATAATGCGCCGACTTGAGCAGTCGGTGCAGGGTCAGAATGCGCTCGTAACGATCCATGAAATGATTTTCGACGGCAGCCTCTGCGTAGCATGCGCACCCTAGACGATTGCCGCAAGTCCACCATGTGGTGGACTTGGAACAAAACGCAGAAAGAGTGGTCCGCCTGTGATGCGCCCTTCACATAGAGAAGACAGAAAACTCATGAAGCAGCCAGGCAACACGGAACAGTCCACCATCGGTGCAGATGGCGGTCCGATACTCGCGCATCCCTTGCGCGTGGGTTCCATGCTGCTGCAGGTGCTTGGTTTTACCGGCTACGGCTTGTGGATGTTGCTGGGGCTCGCATTGGCGATGGGTATTTATAGCCCTGGTCGTGGCGATGCCCTGGTGCCACTGACCTTGGGTGGCGCACTGATCAGCATCGGCTTGGTAGCCGCTTGCCTGCGCACGCGCTGGACACCGGCCTGGCATGGCTGGCGCATCGTTGAAAGCCAACTACCCACACGTGAAGCGCTGATCGCGCTCGCGACCTTTCTGCCCATGCTGGCCGTCGCCGGCCTCGCGCGAGGGAACGACGCCTTCTGGGCGACCCGCCTGGCTGGCGCCGCGTTGGCGCTGTGCAGTCTGGTGACCTTGATCCTCACGACACGTGGCGACATTCTCGATCGGGCCCCCAATGTGGACAGTCGCATGGCGGCACAACTGCCGCTCAGTCGCGTGGTTTCGGCCACGTATGGCGGCGGCTTGTGGCTCTGGGTGTGCGTGACGGGTCAGGATGGTGGTGGCCTGTTCGGCGGCACCTTGCCGTGGGTCGTCGGCTTGCTGTTGTTGGGGCTTTTGCGCGGCCTGGTCGAAGGAATGCGCTGGCAGACCCTGCTGGCGCGGTTCCCAGGCCCGCGCGCACGGCTGGAACTGCAGCCCCGGCGCTATCTGGCGGCCGCACTGGCTTATGCCGTACCGTCCGCGGCGCTGTTGCTCACCAGTTTCAGCGAAGGCCGGGTTTTGCTGTCCGTGGTGGCCGCGGTCAGCTGCACGCTTGGCCTATGCATCGAGCTGAGTTTGTATGATGGAGCCTTGCCGACCATCCCACCCCGCCGCTGAAACGGCCATCTGAAGCCGTTCCAGCCGCGTTTGAGGCAACTTGTTCACAGGCAGTTCAATCCACCTCGTTAAGGTGGCGGCCTGCTTTTATTTAACGAAAATGGAATGAATCCCATGAAGAAGACTTTGATGGCGGGCGCCTTGCTCGCCGCGCTGGTAAGTTTTGGCGCTTTGGCCGACGATGCGGCCCCCAGCAATCCCTCCACCAGCAACGCGGCCGACAATGGCGGCTGGAGCGGCTCGGGCGAATTCGGCTTTGCCTCGTCGTACGGCAACTCCCGTTCGGAAAACATCAACGCCAAGCTTGGTCTGAACCAGGAAAACGACATGTGGAAGAACAACTTCTTCCTCACTGGCCTGCGTTCAAAAGCCGATGTGAAGGTGGTGGACGCCAACGGCAATACGACCGACCAGCTCACCACCACGGCGAATCGCTACGATCTCGGCGCCTCGGTGGGCTTCAAGCTCGATCCGCGCAGCTACATCGTGACGGCCACCCGCTATGAGCATGACGATTTCGGCGCCAACCTGTGGCAGAGCATCATCTCGGTCGGCTACGGCTATATCGCGCTGAAGACCGAAAGCACGGAGCTCTCGTTCGAAGCGGGCCCGGGTTACAAGCGTTATCGTCCGGCGGATCTCACCCAGACGGTGAATGGCGTGAGCACCCGCGAACAGCAGGATACGCAGAGCGAGGCCGTGGGCCGCGGCCTGATCAACTACAAGTACCGCCTCACCGACAACACGGCGCTCGAGAATACGTTGCTGATCGAAGCGGGCTCGCAGAACAAGTACTACCAGAACGACATCGGCATGTCGGTCAGCATGACCAAGAAGATGGCGCTGAAGCTCGGTTACCAGGTGCGCTACAACAGCGACGTGCAGCAGGACACGAAGCACACGGATACGCTGCTCACCACCAATCTGCTCTACAACTTCTGACCCGTCGGCTCCGGCCCTTCTGTAGGAGCGCACCCTGTGCGCGAAAGGACATCACGGCGTCACCGCTTCGTTGGCTTTTCGCGCACTGGGTGCGCTCCTACATTGGGGATCAGTGGCCGAGCAGCTTGTCCGCGCCCTGCGCAAACAGGGCTTCGGCGACCTTCAGGCCGAGCGCGACGGCCTGATCGCCATCTGCCTGTGCTTCGGCCAGCAAGAGGCGGCCGCTGTTGACGTCACCGACCATGCCGCGCAGATGCAGGCCGCGCTCGGTCAGCGTGCACCAGGCACCCACGGGAACGGTGCAGCTGCCGCCCAGCGCGTGATTCATGGCACGCTCGGCGGTCACGGCCAGGCGTGTATCGGGATCATCGAGCACAGCCAGCAGCTCCAGCACGTCAGGCTGATCGTTGCGGGCTTCGATGGCGATGGCCGCCTGTCCCGGTGCGGGCAGCCAGTCCGGTGCGGTGAGGCGGCTGCGGATGCGAGCGGCCAAGCCGAGTCGCTCCAGGCCGGCGCACGCTAGCACGATCGCCTCGTAGTGGCCGGCATCGAGCTTGGCCAGACGCGTGCCTACATTGCCGCGTAGATCCAGCAAGGAGAGGTCGGGTCGCACGGCGCGCAACAGGGCTTGGCGCCGCAGCGAGGACGTACCCACGTGGGCGCCGAGCGGCAGCGCGGCGAGATCGCTGAAATCATTGCTCACGAAGGCATCGGCAGCGTCCGCACGTGGCAGGATGGCGGGCAAGGTAAAGCCTGGCTCCAGTTCGGCAGGTACGTCCTTGAGCGAATGCACGGCGAGGTCCGCGCGACCTTCGAGCATGGCCACCTCCAGTTCCTTGAGGAACAAGCCCTTGCCACCGATGGTGGCCAACGGCTGGTCGAGGATTTCGTCGCCCCGCGTCGACATCGGCACCAGTTCCACCCGTAGGCCGGGATGGGCGGCGCGCAACTCGGCGGCGACGTGTTCGGCCTGCCAAAGTGCGAGCGCGCTCTTGCGGGTGGCGATGCGCAGGATGGATAAGGTCATGGTGCTCTCAATAAAGGCGCCGCGCGCGGCGTCAGTGGGGACTGGCATTGTCGCGCAATTGCACGGGAGAAGCAGACACTGCGAGTGTCAGGCATCGTCGCAGCCGCGTATGAGTCCAATGGCCGGGGCTGCCCTGGGCGCCAGCGAACTGGCGACGACCTGGAGCGTTTTGCGCTGGCTTTGAGTTGACCTCGATTCAGCCCATCCGCAGCAGCTTGCGCAAGGTCGGCAAGTTGCGACGGCTGACTTCGGGCGTCAATTCGGTGCCGCCCAGGCGCGCCAGTACGCGGCCATCCAACAGCGTCTTCAGGCCGATCAGGCGCTGGGATGGCACCAGGCAGTTGCGATGCAAACGAATCAGTTGGTCAGGGTAGGCGTCTTCCAGCTGACGCAGCGATTCCTCCAGCAGCAGCTGGCCGCCACGATGCTGCACGACCACGTACTTTTCCTCGGCCAGCAGGCAGATCACGTCGTCCAGCGCGACGCGCACCTGTTCGCCACCCAGCCGTCCATGCAGATAGTTGACCGTTTCGCGTTGCGCCTGCAGCAGGCGCTGTCGCGCGCGCTGCAATGCCTCGTTGAGGCGCTCGAGGCGCACCGGCTTGAGCAAATAATCGACGGCGCCCAGGTCGAATGCATGCAACGCATGGCTTTCGTAGGCCGTGCAGAACACCACCTGCGGTCGTGATCGGCCCGCAAGGCGCTGGGCCAGCGCGGTGCCGCTCATGCCGGGCATGTTGATGTCGAGCAGCAAGACGTCCGGATGCAGCTCGCCCAGCGCGACGAGCGCGGCCTCGCCGTCACTCACGCTGCCAGCGATCTCGACATCGGCGCACTCTCCCAACAGGGCTGCGAGCCGCGCGCGCGCCAGGGGTTCGTCGTCAACGATCAATACGCGCATAAAAAGCCTGACCTAGTCTTGCGGAAGTTGCAGTCGCACCACGAAGCGGTCGCCCATCGGGCCGGCCAGCACGTGTGCGCGGGGACCGTAACGATAGGCCACGCGCTGGCGGACATTGTCCAGTCCGTGCCCGTGCCCGCCCGGCGCGGGATCGCCACCTCGGGGGTTGTCGATCTCGATGATGATGCCATCGCGCTCGCGCCATCCGCGCAGGACCACTTCACCCCCTGCGCGTAGCGGCTGCACTCCGTGGCGTACCGCATTCTCGACCAGCGGTTGCAACAGCAGGCGCGGTAACGGAAACGCCTGCGGCAGTTCGTCCAGTTCGCGGCGCACATGCAGGCGATCGCCGAGCCGGAGCTGCTCGATGGCCAGGTAGCGATCGACCAGGGTGAGCTCTTCACCCAGGGTGCCATCCTGCGTGCTGTGCTCACCGAGTGCGGCGCGGAACAGTTCCGACAGATCCTCCACGGTGCGTTCGGCCGCCGCCGGATCGACGCGCACCAGCGCGGCGACCGTATTCATGCTGTTGAACAGGAAATGCGGGCGGATGCGCGCCTGCAGGGCGGCGACCTGTGCCCGCGTGACGGCGGCGAGGCGCACCTGCCACTGTGTGAGCACGAAGAAGTAGCGCAGCAACGCACCGCCGAGCAGGGCCGCGATCAGCGTGTTGTTGCGCACGAAGGCGCTGGCGCTGTCGCTCAGCAGTTCCATCTGCATGGCCGCGTCCATCCAGTGCACCAGCGCACTGCCACCCGCCACGATCAACACCATCACCAGCCATACACCGGCATACGGCGTCAGGCTGGGCAAGCGTTGCAATAGCGGCCGCAATTTGCACAAGGCCACGCCGATCACCATCGCCAGCCAGTTGGCAAACAGCATGCCCACGCTATAGCCGCGCCAGCCTTGGCCATTGTTGGGGGCCAGCCACATCACCGTGACGGTGAGCGCAGCGACGATCAGCAGCGCGAAGATCACCGGCGGGCTGCAGAAATCGGGCAGCAGCTGGTGCTCGGAGCGGCTGTCGGTGGAAGGCTTGGTGGCGGGGGCCGTCATGCGGCGGAGTATGCCGTATGCATGCAACGCGTTCCGCGACCGGCCGCCAGCCCAGCGGATTTCAATCGCCGAAAGGTAGGTGCGGTCAGGGCGGCGGCAAGGAAGCCTGTGGTTCGTGCAGGACTCAGGCGCCCAGGCGTGTCGTCATCCAGTGGCGCAGATCGAGCACCTCTTCCCCGCACACCGAATGCGGCATCGGATAGGTGTGCCAGGCGACCGAGTAGCCCAGCGACTGCAACAGGTCGCGCGAAGCGACGCCGCGCGTGAGCGGCACGATCGGGTCGGCCGTGCCGTGGCCCCAGAAGATCGGCGTGTGGGCGTTGGCCGGGTTGCGTTCGGCGGCGAACGATTCGTGCAAGGGCAGATAGGTGGACAAGGCGATGATGCCGGCGAGCCTGTCGGCATGACGAAGCCCTGCAGCCAGCGCCATGGCGCCGCCCTGCGAAAAGCCGGCAAGCAGGATGCGCGACGCGGGCACGCCACGCTCGTTTTCGCGAGCGATCAGCAGCTCGACGCTGGCCATGGACGCGCGCATGCCGGCTTCGTCCTGGCGCGAGACCAGATCCACGCCGGCGATGTCATACCAGGCCCGCATGGGCATGCCGCCGTTGACGGTCACGGGGCGCACCGGCGCGTGTGGAAACACGAAGCGCAATGCCGGCCACGAAGGCGATACCAGCTCCGGCACGATCGGCGCGAAATCATTGCCGTCGGCGCCAAGGCCATGCAGCCAGATCACGCTGTGGGTGGGGTGGGCGGCGGTTTCGGTTTCGACGGAAGGCAGGAGCATGGGACTTCGCTGGGCAGGAACGATCAGGGGGAAGCGTGCCGTATAGGGCAGGCGCGTGGATCTTAGGGAACGCTCGACACGTGCGTCGGCCGACAGGGACTGGCGGGGCGGCTAACCCGTAAGACTACCGGTCGGGGCGGTCATGGCGAAACGGGACCATCGGCGCTTGCCAGCCGATGAAGCTTGGCTATGCTCAGGCGTTTTGACTGTGGAGCGCCCTATGCGTCGAATGCTCTTCGCCGGCCTTGCCGCTTTAGCCGCGTTGCCCGCGGCGGCCATGTCGCCATCCGCCACCGGCGGAAAGCTCGATCTGGAAACCATCATGGCCAATCCGGATTGGATCGGCGCGGCGGTGGAGTCTCCGTACTGGAGCGTGGACGGACGCAGCGTCTACTACTCGCTCAAGCGCGACGGTAGCAAAGTGCGGGATCTCTATCGCGTCGACCCGGCCAGTGGCCAGAGCACGAAGCTCGATGCGGCGGCCGTAGCGCAGGCCGATGGCGCGCCGGTGTTCGACCGGGCTCATCGTCATGCCGCCTTCGTGCGCCACGGCGACGTGTTTCTCGTTGACTTGGCCAGCGGCCGCCGGGTACAGGTGACGCGCACGACCGAGGAAGAGTCCTCGCCGCGTTTCTCCAGCGACGACCGCAGCCTGCAGTACCGGCAGGGCAATGACTGGTACGTCTATGACCTTGCCGCTGGCGTGAGCGCGCCGGCCGCCGTGCTGCGTTTCGCCGACGACCCGCAGGCGAAGCAGCCGGATGCACTGAGCCGGCAGCAGCTTGATCTGTTCAAGGCGCTGCAACAGAACAAGTCGGACAAGGACGCCCAGCGTGCGAATGACGACGCGCTGGCTGCCGCCGATTCGGGCCGCGCGCCCCAGCCGATCTACCTCGGCGAAGGTGGTGAGCCGGTCGATACCGAGTTGTCGCCCGACGGCCACTGGATGCTGGTAGTCACCAAGCCCAAGGACTTCAAAAAGGGCAAGGCACCGGAAGTCACCCACTACGTCACCGATTCCGGTTACGCGGAGCAGCAGGAAACGCGCACCTATGTCGGTCGCAACGATCCGGCCCCGCAGTCGCTGCTGCTGGTCGACCTGAGGACGGCGAAGTTCTACCCGCTCAAGACCGACAGCCTGCCCGGCATCAAGGACGATCCGCTCAAGGACATCCGCAACAAGACCATCGCCGCGCTGACCAAGGCTGGAAAGGCTGACGAGGCCAAGGCGCTGAAGGCGCCCGACCAGCGCCTGGTGCGCATCATCTCGCGCGCCGAGGACGGTGGCGGCGGCGGCATCGTATGGAGCGATGACGGCCAGAACGTGGCCGTGCAGCTGCGCGCGACCGACAACAAGGATCGCTGGATCGCCAACGTCGATTTCGACAAGCACGCGCTGGTCACCCAGCACCGCCTTACCGACAACGCCTGGATCAACTGGAACTTCAATGATTTCGGCTGGCTCAAGGATGGCCGCACGCTGTGGTACCTCAGCGAGGAAACCGGCTATTCGCAGCTCTACAGCAAGAGCCTTGGCGGCAAGCCCAGGGCGCTGACCTCGGGCAAATTCGAGATCAGCCACCCGTTGCTCAGCGACGACGGCCAGTGGTTCTACATGCGCACGAACCAGGTCGCGCCCTATAGCTACGACGTCTATCGCGTGGCCAGCGGCGGTGGCGAACTGAACCGCGTCTCGCAGTTCCAGGGCATGGACGATTTCGTGCTGTCGCCGGACGGCCGCCAGCTGGCGGTGCTGCATTCCTCGCCGTATCGACTGGCGCAGCTGGCGGTGCAGGATGCCGGTGGCGGCGCCGCGCGTGAACTCACCAATACGATGAAGCCGGAGTTCACCGCGCATGCGTGGATTGCGCCGCAGATCGTCGGCGTGCCGTCCTCGCATGGTGCTGGCACGGTTTGGGCGAAGTACTACGGCCCGTCCGATCCGGCGGTGGCGGCCTCGCGTCCGGCAGTGATCTTCGTGCATGGCGCGGGTTACCTGCAGAACGTCACGCTGTCGTACTCCAACTATTTCCGCGAGCAGATGTTCCATAACCTGCTGGTGCAGCAGGGCTTCGTGGTGCTCGACATGGACTACCGCGCCTCCGACGGCTACGGCCGCGACTGGCGCACGGCGATCTATCGCCGGATGGGCCATCCGGAGCTGGAAGACCTGCTCGACGGCAAGGCCTGGCTGGTGAAGAACCAGGGCGTCGATCCGCGGCGCGTGGGCATGTATGGCGGCAGCTACGGCGGCTTCATGACCTTGATGTCGCTGCTGCGCGCGCCGGGCGAATTCGCAGCGGGTTCGGCGCTGCGTCCGGTGACCGACTGGGTGACCTACAACCACGAATACACCTCGAACATCCTCAACGACCCGCAGCTCGACCCCGAGGCCTACGCCACCAGCTCGCCGATCGAATACGCGGACAAGTTGCAGGATGCGTTGCTGATCCAGCACGGCCTGATCGACGACAACGTCCTGGCCAGCGATTCCATCCGCATGTACCAGCGCTTCATCGAGCTGCACAAGAACAACTTCTGGATCTCGCTATATCCGATGGAGCGCCACGGCTTCGTGCATCCGGACTCGTGGCATGACGAGTACCGCCGCATCGACGAGTTGTTCCAGACCTGGTTGCGGCCGACGCCGCCGCCCGCAACGAACTGACGCGATTGCTCCCTCTCCCCTGCGGGGAGAGGGCTGGGGTGAGGGGTCAATCTTGCGAGTGGTTAAGGTCCAGCGCCGGATTTTTTTAAGCCCTCCCGCGAGCACCCGCCCCTCACCTCAATCCTCTCCCCGCAGGGGAGAGGAGGCTCAAGCTGGCGCCATGGCGCGAGGCTCAAGGCCGTTTCGCTGCGGAACAGTCGGCTCAGGCTGCGTGGCGACAAGCCAGCCCATCGGGCCCATTCGTCCAGTCCGCGAATGTCTTCCGGCTGCTCCAGCAGGGCCAAGGCGATGCGCACCGCGCGTCGATCCAGCGGCATCGGTAGGTGCAGTGCTTCGCGTCGATCATTGCTGCGCGACCCGGCCCTGCGAGCCTGGTTGAGCGACGAGTGGGAGGCGGCGCCACGCGAGTGAAATCACCGGCGGCAACTGTTGCCTGAACAAAGGCAGCCTGCAATATATTTGCCTTGACAACTATATTGCGGGCAATAGAATGCGCGGCTATGAACCCACCATCCCACTCCTCAGCGACTTCGGAAGAGAGCCTCGGCATGCTGATCGCTCTGGTTCGCAGCGAGCTGGTCCGCAGCATCGAGGCGGAGCTGCAGGCGTCCGGCGCAGGCCTGCGCTTCACCCAGTTCCTGATACTCAAGCGTTTGGCCTTGCTGGGTCCGATGTCGGCCAGTGAGTTGGCCCGCGCGGTGGAGTTGGATGGTGGCGCGATGACGCGCCAGTTGGACCAGCTGGAGGGCAAGGGCTATCTGCGCCGGGTGCGCCATGAGCAGGACCGTCGCGCCCTGCGTATCGAGCTGACCGAAGCCGGCGACACGCTGTGGCGGCAGATCGCCGGTTGCAATGACCACGTGCTGGACGCGGCGCAGTCGGCATTGAATCCGACGGAACGCCTGCAACTTCAAGACTACCTGCGGCGCGTGTTGCAAGCGCTCCGCAACAAAAACTGATTCCCCCGTTTACTTCTTGGAAGCCAAGCCCATGCGTCTGCAATTACTTGCGGCAGCCACCGGCCTCACCCTCGTCCTGGCGGGTTGCGCCAGCAGCGGCGGCCTGCATCCGGAAGGCTCGCTGACTGATCCGTCCTTGCTCAAGAGCGAGCGCAGCCTTGCCGGCGTCACGCTCTCCCCCGCAGCCTGGCCCGCCGAGGACTGGTGGACTGGCCTGGGCGATCCCCAGCTGAGCGCTTTGATCGCCGAAGCCCTGAAGGACAACCCGAGCCTGGCCGTGGCCGATGCCCGTGCCCGCGACGCGCAGGCCCAGGCCGGCGTTGCCGATGCGGAACGCGGGCCCACCGTTAACGCAGGGGCGAATGTGATCGGCCAGCGTCTTCCCACCACGGCGTTCCCACCGGAATTGGGCGGCGGCCACTTCACCTGGTTCAAGGACGTGCGCGCCAGTTTCAGCTGGGGCCTCGACCTGTGGGGTGGCAAGCGCGCCGCGTGGGAGGCCGCGCTCGGTCAGCAGCGCGCCGCTGAGGTGGAATCGCGTGCCGCTCGTATTGAACTGTCCAGCAATGTCGCCCTTGCCTATGTGCAACTGGGTTACGCGTTTGCGCAACAGGACGTGGCCAAGGAAGTGCTGGATCGTGCCAACACCGTGCACCAGCTGACCCAGCAGCGCGTGGCTGCCGGCGTCGACAGCCAGCTGCAGCTCAAGCAGAGCGATACCGAAGTTGCCAATGCCGACCAGCAGCTGTCGGCCGCCAACCGCGCCATTAATGCCGCCCGTTCCTCGTTGTCGGCGCTGCTGGGCAAGGGGCCGGATCGCGGCCTCGACATCACCCGCCCGCAGGCACTCGAACCCGCTGCGCTCACCCTGCCCGCGAACCTGCCGCTCGAACTGATGGGCCATCGCGCCGACCTGGTCGCAGCGCGCTGGCGCGTCGAGGCGGCCGGCAAGGAGATCAAGGTCGCCAAGACCGAGTTCCTGCCCGACATCAGCATCAGTGCGATGGCTGGCTTCGTGGCCGCAGGCGGTACCAATCCGCTGCAGATGCCGGCGCGCTTCTTCACTGCCGGTCCGTCGTTCAGCCTGCCGATCTTCGACGGCGGCCACCTGCGCTCGAACCTCGCCGGCAAGGATGCGCAGTACGACGTCGCCGTGGCGCAGTACAACCAGACCTTGGTCACCGCCGTGAACGAAGTGGCTGACCTTTACGATGCCGTGCAGTCCGCACAGGAACAGGTGGCCGCTCAGCAACGCGCGGTCGACGCCGCGGCGCAGGCCTGGGAACTATCCGAACAGCGCTACAAGGCGGGCGTGGGCAGCTACCTGGAGGCACTGATCGTGCGCCAGCAGCTGCTGGTGGCCGAGCAGCGCATGGCCGAACTCAAGTCACAGCAGGTCGAGTCCTCCGTGCAGCTCATCCAGGCCCTCGGTGGCGGGTTCCGCCCGCAGGTCGGCACGGCCGATGTCGCCCTCCATTCTTCTTCCGAACATTCGCTCTAAAGGCTATCCCCATGTCTAGCCAAACCCCGCTCGCGGCCGACAACACCGCTCCCGACCAACCGCCCAAGAACCGTCGTGGTTTCCTGCTGCGCCTGCTCGCCGTCGTGCTCGTACTCGCCGCCATCGGCTGGGGGCTGTGGTACTTCCTTGAAGGCCGCTGGTACGAAGGCACCGATGACGCCTACGTCAGTGGCAACATCGTGCAGATCACCCCGCAGGTGGCTGGCTCGGTCGTGACCATCGGTGCCGATGACGGCGATCTGGTCCATGCCGGCGACATCCTGGTCAAGCTCGATCCGGCCGATGCCGAGGTCGCGCTGGCCCAGGCCAAGGCCAACCTCGCCAGTACCGTGCGCAGGGTGCGCGGCTTGTACAGCAATGTGACCGGTGCCCAGGCCGAAGTGGCTGCGCGCAAGATCGCCGTCGACAAGGCGCAGGCGGACTACAACCGCCGCCGTGACCTGGCCAAGACCGGCGCCATCTCGGCGGAAGAGTTGTCGCACGCCGAGGACACGCTGACCACCGCACAGAGTGCCCTCACCACGGCGCAGCAGCAGTACCAGACCAGCAATGTGCTGGTCGACGATACCGTGGTTGCCTCGCATCCGGACGTCCAGACGGCCGCAGCCAAGCTGCGCGCAGCCTTCCTCGATGACGTGCGTACCTCGATCGTGGCGCCGGTGGACGGTTACATCGCCAAGCGCTCGGTCCAGCTGGGCCAGCGCGTGGCGCCGGGCGCCCCGCTGATGGCCGTGGTGCCCCTGCATGGCGTGTGGATCGACGCCAACTTCAAGGAAACCCAGCTCACCCATATGCGCATCGGCCAGCCGGTGGAGATCAAGTCCGACGTGTACGGCGGCGCGGTGACCTACCAGGGCAAGGTCGAGAGCCTGGGCGTGGGCACGGGTAGCGCGTTCGCGCTGCTGCCGGCGCAGAACGCCACCGGCAACTGGATCAAGATCGTGCAGCGCGTGCCGGTACGCGTGTTCTTCGACGATCCGAAGCAGCTTGAAGAGCATCCGCTGCGCATCGGCCTGTCGACCAAGGTGGACGTGAACCTGCATGACCAGAGCGGCCCGCTGCTGTCCAAGCAGGCGCCGACGCAGCCCGCCTTCAACACCGATGTATACCAGCAGCAGCTGGCCAAGGCCGATGGCCTGATCGCCGAGATCATCCACGCCAACACGGCTGGCGGCAGTCACGACAAGCAGTAATCAGGCAGGCGGCGCCGGCTTCGGCTGGCGCCCTTCCTTCACCCAAGGTTATTCGTGCGATGAGCAGTGAATTTCGTCCGCCCAACCTGGCACTGGCTACGGTCGGCCTCTCGTTGGCGACCTTCATGCAGGTGCTCGATACGACCATCGCCAACGTGTCGTTGCCGACGATCGCCGGCAACCTCGGCGTCAGTGTCAATCAGAGCACCTGGGTCATTACCTCCTTCGCGGTCAGCACGGCCATTGCCCTGCCGCTGACCGGCTTCCTCAATCGTCGCTTCGGCGAGGTGAGGCTGTTCATCTGGTCGACCCTGCTGTTCTCGCTCGCCTCGCTCCTGTGCGGCCTCGCGCAGAGCATGCCGATGCTGATCCTGTTCCGCGCGATCCAGGGTGCCGTGGCGGGTCCGATGTACCCGATCACGCAGAGCCTGATGATCTCGATCTATCCACCCGCGAAACGCGGCATGGCGCTGGCCTTGCTGGCGATGGTGACGGTGGTGGCGCCGATCGCCGGACCGATTCTCGGTGGCTGGATCACCGACAACTACTCGTGGCCGTGGATCTTCTTCGTCAACGTGCCGATCGGCATTTTTGCCAGCATGGTTGTCAGCAACCAGATGAAGCTGCGCGTGGATACCACCTCGCGTCCCAAGATCGACTATGTGGGCCTGATCACGTTGATTGTTGGCGTGGGTGCGCTGCAGATCGTGCTGGACAAGGGCAATGACGAGGACTGGTTCAACTCGTCCTTCATCGTGATCACCAGCATCGTTTCGGCCATCGCGCTGGCGATCTTCCTGATCTGGGAACTCACCGACGACGATCCGATCGTCAACCTGCGCTTGTTGCGCCATCGCAATTTCCGCATCGGCACGATCGCGCTGGTGCTGGCCTATGCGGCGTTCTTCGCCATCGGCCTGCTGGTGCCGCAGTGGTTGCAGCGAAACCTGGGCTACACCTCCACCTGGGCCGGCTTCGCCGCGGCGCCGCTGGGCATCCTGCCGGTGATGCTGACCTTTATCGTGGGCAAGTACGCCAGCCGAACCGACATGCGCCTGCTCGCGTCGTGCGCGTTCCTGGTGATGGGTACCACTTGTTTCCTGCGTTCCGATTTCTTTCTGCAGATCGACTTCAACAGCGTGGCGCTGGTGCAGCTGTTCCAGGGCCTGGGCGTGGCGCTGTTCTTCATGCCGGTGACGACGATCCTGTTGTCGGATCTGAAACCCAGCGAAATTCCATCGGGTGGCGGCCTGGCAACCTTCCTGCGTACGTTGGGAGCGAGCTTCTCCGCCTCGCTCACGACCTTCCTTTGGGATCGCCGCGCCATCGTGCACCACGCCCACCTGAACGAACACATCACGCCGTACGACGCGTCCCCGCAAGCGACGCTGCAGGCGGCAGGCGTGGGCAGTACGCAGGCGGCCAATGCGACGCTTGAGCAATTGATCACGCAGCAGGCCTATCAGATCTCCTTCAATGAAGTGTTCCATCTGCTGGGCTGGGTGTTCTTCGCCCTGATCGTGGTGATCTGGATGGCCCGTCCGCCGTTCACTGCGAAGGCCGGGGCGGCCGGAGGCGGGCACTGAGTCTCGCGTCCGGAGCCGCATCTTCCCGTCATTCCCTCATTCGCGGGAATGACGGGCTCCCTAGAGCAAGACACCGTCGACCGGCTGCAGCGGCTCGGGCAGGTCGCGCTCGCCGAGCAGGTCGCCGAGGCTGATCTCGATGCTGCGGCAGAGGGCATCCAGGGCGAGATCGTTCGGCAACCGCTCGAACGGGCTTTCGATCTGATCACCCAGCGCGTCCAGCCCGAAGAAGGTATAGGAGAGCACGCCCACCATCAGTGGCGTCGCCCAGCCCACCGTGCCCACCAGGCAGAACGGCAGCAACAGGCAGTACATGTACACCGTGCGATGCAACAGCAGGATATAGGCGAACGGAATGGGCGTGCCATGGATGCGCTCGCAACCGCCGAGCACGTACGACATGCGGGTTAGCTGCGCGTCGATGCTGGCAAGCAGGATGCTGTCGAGCCGTCCTTCGCGCCGCAGTTGCGCGTAGCTTTCGCCGATCAGGCCCAACAAGGCATTCGGTGGATTCGGTGACTGCAGTAGCACGGCGACCTCGGCCGGCGCCAACCATCGCGCCAAGTCCTGCTCCGGCGCTGAGCCGCGCAGCATATGGCGCAAAGCGTGCGCGTAGGCGATCAGTCGATGCACGCGCAGGCGCTGCTCGTCGTGCGGCAAGCCGTCGGGCAGGCTGATGGTCTGGCGCGCCAGGTTGCGCAGCACGATCAACAACTCGCCCCACAACGTGCGCGCTTCCCACCAGCGCTCGTAGGCCACGCTGTTGCGGAAGCCGAGGAAGATCGCCAGGGTGAGTCCCATCAAGGTCAGCGGGACGGCGCCGATCTCGATGCCGGTGTGCGGTAGACGATGCTCCGCGAGCACGACCAGTACAGCGAGCGCCATCATGCCGACCACCCGCTTCCAGATGACCGGCACGATCGAACCGCGCAAGGTAAACAGCATCAGCCTTAGCGGGCGGGAAGGCGGGTGGACGACCATGGCTAGCGCGGCGCAAGGGAGGCCTCGCACTTTAGCGCGGGAGCGGGATGCTCGCCGCATGGTGTCTTGGCTCCGCTCCGGTCCAGTGGATTGACGCCGACCTTTTAACCCGGGCAAAATGCGCAAACATTACTACCCGGATAAAATCATGGATTCCAGCGTAAGCAGTACCTGCGTGGCCTTCCATGGCCACGAGCAGATCGCCGCGGGCGCGCTGGCCGCTGTCGCCCTTGCGGTCAAGCAGGCCTTGGACGCAGGCGCAGCGGGTCCGCTGCTGATCTTCGACGATCACAGCAGCCGCCCTATCGAGATCGATTTTCGCGGTACGCCGGATGAGGTGCTGGCGCGCCTGCCGACGCCGGCGCCCGCGGTGGCCGAGCCCGCCAGCCGCGGTCCCGGCCGACCGAAACTCGGTGTGGTGGCGCGTGAAGTCACCCTGCTGCCGCGGCATTGGGAGTGGCTTTCCCACCAGCCTGGTGGCACTTCGGCGGTGCTGCGAAAGCTGGTCGAGGAGGCGCGCCGCGCGGGCAGCGGCCGGGAACGCGCCCGGCTGGCGGGCGAATCGGTTGATCGCTTCATGCTTGCGATGGCGGGCGACCTACCCGGTTATGAGGAGGCATCCCGCGCGTTCTGGCGCAAGGAACATGCGTGTTTCATTCAATTGACAGATGCATGGCCCGCCGATGTGCGCGAGCATGTACGCCGACTGGCCGCGACGGCGTGGCACAACGACGCGATGGCCTGACTGCTCTTTGTTCTTCCCCCTTCCCCCTTCGCGGAAAACGCATCGATGTCATCTGTCGCCGCAAGGCAACCATTGCTCACTGAAGGCCCGATCGCGCGCACGTTGCTGATGTTCGCCTTGCCGATCCTGGGCAGCACGGTGCTGCAATCGCTGAATGGTTCGGTCAATGCCATGTGGATCGGCCATTACCTGGGCGAAGCGGCACTGACGGCGGTCAGCAACGCCAACCTGATCCTGTTCCTGCTGCTGGGCGCGGTGTTTGGGCTGAGCATGGCCTGCACCATCCTGGTCGGCCAGAGCCTGGGCGCGCGCAACATGCTCGAAGCCAAGCGCGTCGTGGGTACCGGCGTGACCTTCTTCGTGGCGGTATCGGTGCTGGTGGCGATCGCCGGCTACGCGGGCACGCCATGGATGCTTGGCGTGTTGGGCACGCCGGCTGACGCGCAGGCATTCGCCATACCGTACCTGCGCATCATCTTCATCGCCGTGCCCTCGATGTATTTCTACAGCTTCCTGATGATGACGCTGCGCGGCGCTGGCGATTCACGCACGCCTTTCATCTTCATGGGCCTGTCGGTGTTGTTGGACATCATGCTCAACCCGATGTTGATCTTCGGCGTCGGCCCGTTTCCGCGCATGGGCATCGCAGGTTCCGCCACCTCGACCTTGATTGCGCAGAGCGTGGCTTTGGTAGCACTGCTCTGGACGCTGTATGCGCGCAAGCATTTCCTCCGCCTGACCCGTGGCGAGCTGGGTTACCTGCGACCGGATATGGCCATCCTGCGAGCGCTCGTGTTCAAGGGCCTGCCGATGGGCCTGCAGATGATCGTGATCTCGACCTCGGCGATGATCATGATCCATATGGTGAACAGCTACGGCTCCAAGACCACCGCCGCCTACGGTGCGTCTACCCAGTTGTGGACTTATGTGCAGATGCCGGCGATGGCGATCGGCGCGGCCGTGTCGTCGATGGCGGCGCAAAACGTAGGTGCCCGCTTGTGGGACCGCGTGAGCCGCATCACCAAGGTAGGTGTGCTGTACAACTTCCTGCTTAGTGGCGCGCTGATCGGCTTGATCTACCTGTTCAACCACGCCGCGCTCAACCTGTTCCTGCCCAACGATGGCGAGGCGCTGGCGCTCGCGCAGCATCTGAACAGCATTGCGGTGTGGTCCTTCATGTTCTTTGGCGTCACCTTCGTACTGTTCGGTGTCGTGCGTTCTACTGGCGCCGTGATGCCGCCATTGATCATCCTGTTCATCTCGATGTGGCTGATCCGTCCGCCATTCGCGCTGCTGCTCGCGCCTGGCATCGGTGCGGACTCGATCTGGTGGAGCTTTCCGCTCGGTTCGCTCGCCTCGATGCTGATGGCGATGGGCTATTACCGCTGGGGTGGCTGGCGCCGCGCGCACATGCTGTCGCCGCCGACAAAGACCGTCGACGAAGAGGCGGCCGTGTCGGGCCAGCAAGCGCCGACCACCGGCCAAGGTGTACCCGCTTCCGTGGATTGAAGCATAACGGCGGCATTCGCCATCCCAACTTAGCATCCCTAGGCGAACCGTTTCCGGTACGTCGTGTAAGGACACATTGATGCAAACCGCGACCCAAGGCTCGGTGCTGGCCAATCGAGATTTTCGCCTGCTCTTTGGCGGCAGCACCGTATCGGCGCTGGGTGACCAGTTCACGCTGGTGGCGCTGCCATGGCTGGTGCTCAAGCTCACCGGTGACCCGGCGGCCCTGGGCCTGGTGCTGGCGGCCATGGCGCTGCCGCGGGCGATCTTCATGTTGATCGGTGGCGCCGTGGTGGATCGCATGTCGCCACGACGCGTGCTGCTCGCTGCCCGTGGTGCCAACGCCTTGCTGGTGAGCCTGTTGGCGCTGCTGGTGTGGACCGGCGCCATCAACATGCCGATGGTTTATTCGATTGCACTGGGTATCGGCTTGTCGACAGCGTTTGCGTATCCGGCGTCCTCGTCGATCCTTCCGCAATTGATGGAACCTACCCAGCTCGCCCCAGCCAACGCATTGATCATGGCTGTGCGCCAATTGAGTGTGTTCGTGGGACCGCTGCTGGCTGGCCTGGTGATCGGCACGGGAGCGCATGCCGCCGTGGCCCGCGGCCCGGCGGATGCGCATGGCCTGGGCCTCGCCTTCGGCATCGATGCGGTGAGCTTCCTGGCGTCTTTGGGCTCGCTCATGATGATCAGACTGCACACCGACGATCATCCCCGGGATACCCAGGGCAGCGTGCTGGCTGCCGTGGCCGAGGGCGTTCGCGAGGTATGGGCCGACGTGCCGCTGCGTGCTTTCATTCTCTACGTGGGCGCTGTCACGGTCTTCGTCGGCGGCCCGATCCAGGTGGGCCTGCCGGTGCTGGCAGACACGCGACTAGACCTCGGCGCCGCCTCGCTGGGCATCCTGATGACGGCCAATGGTGGCGGCATGGTGCTGGGAGGGTTTCTCTCGAAGTTGGCCGCCCGCCTGATACGGGGTCGGCTTGGCCTGATGGTGCTGTGCATCGACAGCGTCGCCGGCCTGGGATTGGTGATGCTGGGCTGGGTCCACAGCACCTGGAGCGGAGCGGTCCTGCTGGCCACGACCGGCGTGCTGGCAGGGGTCGCCCAGATCTCCATCATCAGCTGGATCCAGCAGCGTGTGTCGCGCGAAATGATGGGGCGCACCATGAGCTTGCTGATGTTCACGTTCATGGGCCTCGGGCCGGTATCGGCCGCTTTGGCCGGTACCCTGCTCAAGATCATCAGCCTGCCCGCCTTGTTCGCCGGAGCCGGACTGGCCCTCACGGCCATCGCCCTCGGCTGCCTGACCAACTCTGCGCTACGCAGTATCGGCGTACCCAAGCCGGACGAAGCCGTGGGCTGAGCAGTTAGAGCATGTTTGCGATCCCTCTCATTTCATAACCGTCATCCCAGCAGCTCTCAACCGCCGCTGGGATGACGAGTCGTTGGGTTAGATCGTGATCCGGCGCCCGGTGGAGCTGCCACGCAGTTGTCATGGGCGATTCTTAACGTGTGACGCCATGCCAGCCGCATCTTTCCCTCCCCGGCCCGACATGGCCGTCATCGCGTGAGTCTTTCGCGTCGTCGTTTCCTACGCAGCCTGGCGGATATGGCCGGCGCTGCGGCCGCTGCCGACCTGGGCCTGCTGGCCTGGGCGGCGCCTTTATCAGCGGACGCCGGCATGCCTCGCATGGCGATGCCGCAGCTCGCGGCGCCGAAGGTAGCGCTGGTCAATCCGGTGACCTTGGCGCGCTTTGTCGATCCGCTGCCGATTCCGCCCTTGGCCCGGGTGATGGAGCAGCGCGAGCACCCGGCCTACCCAGGCAGGAAACTTCGGCTCTATCGCATGGAGATGCGCGCCTTCAGCGCGCGCCTGCATCGCGACATGCCGCCCACGCCACTTTGGGGTTATGGCGGTGCATTTCCGGGGCCGACGCTGGAAGCGATGCGCAACGAGCCGATCCTGGTCGAGTGGGTGAACGCGTTGCCCGAGCATCATTTCCTGCCGATCGACCACACCATTCATGGCGCCGAACGCAGCAAGCCGGATGTGCGCACGGTGGCGCATGTGCATGGTGCGCGTGCACCTGCAGGCAGCGATGGCTATCCGGAAGACTGGTTCGCGACCGGACATTCAGCCGTCTATCACTATCCGAACGCGCAGGACGCCGCCACGCTCTGGTATCACGATCACGCGATGGGTATCACGCGGCTCAATATCTATGCGGGTTTGTTCGGTGCCTACATAGTCCGCGACGCGGAAGAGCAGGCGCTTGGCTTGCCCTCGGGAGATTGCGATCTACCGTTGGTCCTGTGCGACCGCCTGATCGCGAAAGACGGCCAGCTTTATTACCCCGTGTCCGATGACCCGGCGGCGCCATGGGTTTCCGAGTGCAACGGCAACGCGATCCTGTGCAACGGCAAACTCTATCCCTTCGCGGAGGTCGAGCCGCGGCGCTATCGACTGCGACTGATCAACGCCGCAAACACGCGCTTCTTCAACCTGTCGCTCTCGTCCGGCCAGCCGTTCCAGCAGATTGCGAGCGACCAGGGCCTGTTGCCGGCGCCGTCACCGCGCGAACGCGTCGAACTCTATCCCGCCGAACGCGCCGACGTCGTGATCGACTTCAGTGGTCTCGATGGCAAGACCGTGCAGCTGCGCCATCAATCCGAGGCGATCCTGGAGTTTCGCGTGCGCGATCGCGGCCGTCGTGACGCCGCCACGTTGCCGGCGACGCTACGTAAAGTGGAGCGTATCGATGCAAGTGTCGCTGTACGTGATCGCTTGCTCACGCTCGGTGAGAAGGATGACGCGAGCGGCCGTCCGATGATGATGATGTTGGGCGGCAGGCATTGGTCCGCGCCCATCACTGAAGATCCGCGGCAGGACAGCGTGGAGATCTGGAGCCTGCTCAACGTCACGGGAGACGTCCATCCGATTCACCTGCATCTGGTGCGCTTCCAGGTCATCGAGCGACGCCCGTTCGATCTGTTCGCCTGGAACGCGAACAAGACGCTCAAGTACACCGGTCCCGCCCAACTACCACCGCCGCACGAGATGGGGTGGAAAGATACCGTGCGCGCCGACCCCGGCATGGTGACTCGCATCATTATGCGATTTGAAGGCGAGCCGGGTCGCTATGTGTGGCACTGCCATCTGCTCGAGCACGAAGACAACGAGATGATGCGGCCCTTCCAACTGCTTCCCGCGCACCTAAAGGCATAGCGCAATCGAGCGCTTTTTCTTGATCGCTCGCGCAAGCTCATGCGCCGTCGCAGCACTGTCATGTTGGGCGGCTGCGCTGTCGCAGTAGTGCCAATGCACCGTCATCTAGGCGGACCAGACTCGCCGCTGGCCTGGATGTCCGATGTTGCGATCGGCACCCAGGTTAATCAGGGGGATTACTCGATTGCAGCCCGAACAGGGTTTCTGCAGGAGATCCAGACATGTCCATGATGTATGTCCGCAAGCGGCTCATGCCGTTTGTCATCGGCACACTCACGGCCGGCCTCGCCGGTGTTGTCAGTGCACAAAGCACCACCTCGCCCGACCATGATGCGGTTTTCCGCGGAAAGGCTCCGGTGGCGGGTGTCAGCAACCGCTCCGGTGTACCGGGAGGCGTCACCGTATTGCATGCTCCCGGTGACGGCGAAGACCGTAGCGGTCGCACCAAGACGCCGATCAAGCATGTGATCTTGCTGATCGGCGAAAACCGCACGTTTGATCATGTGTTCGCCACCTACACGCCGCCGAGCGGCCAGAGCGTGAACAACCTGCTGTCCGAAGGCATTGTCAATGCGGATGGCACGCCGGGCCCGAACGTCGCCGCTGCACGGCAATGGCAGGCCTCCAGCACGGGCGCGTTCTCTCTCGCTCCCGCGCACACTGTTCCATACACCGTCCTGCCGTCGATGAACACCGGCGGCGCGCCGACCCAGGCGCCGTTCGCATCCGCAGCGCAGGCCGAAGCCTTGGAGCCGGCGCTGCCGGCTAGCGCCTATGTCGAACTTGCCGAAGGCGGCACGGGCCTGCCGAACAAGGTGGTCGACACGCGCTTCCCCACCCAGCTGCCCAATGCTCCGGTCGATATGCACGCGTCGATCAGCTACGACGACTACGCCAACAGCCCGGTGCACCGCTTCTTCCAGATGTGGCAGCAGCTCGACTGCAATGTGCAGGCCGCCACGGCGAAGAACCCCAGCGGTTGTCGCAACGACCTGTTCCCGTGGGTCGAAACCAGCATCGGCGCCGGCAGCAATGGTGCTGCCCAGCCGGCCGGGTTCAACGACCAGAGCACGGGTGAAGGCTCGACCGCCATGCAGTTCCTCAACATGGCCAAGGGTGACGCGCCCTACTTCGCCGAGCTGGCGCGCACGTACGCACTGAGCGACAACTTCCACCAGGCGGTGATGGGCGGCACGGGCGCCAATCACATCATGCTCGGCTTCGGCGACCTGATCTATTACGCCGACAGCAACGGCAATCCCATCACGCCGCCGTCGAACCAGATCGAAAACCCGGATGCGCAGCCCGGCACCAACAACTGGTACGTGCAGGATGGCTACGGCGGCGGCTCGTACGTGAATTGCGCCGACGACACGCAGCCTGGCATCGCTGCCGTAAAGACCTACCTGAAGTCGCTGCCGTACCACACGTTCCACGGCACCGATTGCAGGCGCAACGCCTACTACCTGGTGAACAACTACAACCCGGGCTACCTGGGTGACGGTACGCCGGCCCCGCTGGGCGCCACGCAGTTCACGATTCCGCCGTCGCAGCAGGACAACCTCGCGCCTGCTGCTTACGCGTCATCACGTGAGCTGGAAGTACTACGGTGAGGGTTGGGGCGGCGGCAAGGAGAATGGCGAAGCGGGCACGTTCTGCAATATCTGCGACCCGTTCCTGTACTCCACGCAGGTCATGACCAATCCGAAGCTGCGCGCCAACAATCAGGATATCAACGATCTCTACAACGATATCCAGAACGGCACGCTGCCGGCCGTCTCCATCGCCAAACCGGATGGCATTCTGGACGGCCATCCGGCCTCGTCCAAGCTCGAACTGTTCGAAGGCTATGTGAAGAAGATCGTGGACATGGCGAAGGCCAACCCGAAGGTGTGGGACGACACCGTGATCATGGTGACCTTCGACGAAGGTGGCGGCTACTACGACTCCGGTTATGTGCAGCCGATCGACTTCTTCGGCGACGGCACGCGCATTCCGCTGCTGGTGATCTCGCAATATTCGGAAGGCGGCCGCGTGGTGCACACGTATTACGACCATGTCTCGTTCGACAAATTCGTCGAGGCCAACTGGGGCCTGCACGAGACGATCTCGGGTCGCAGCCGCGACAACCTGCCCAATCCGGTATCGATGCCCGGCAATCCCTATGTGCCGGTCAACGCTCCCGCCATCGGCAATCTGATGAACATGTTCGACTTCGATCACGGTGCGCAGCCGCATATGGCTGCGGCGGAAACGCAGGACTGAGTCCCAGCGGTTCATGCCCTGCCTGCGCAAGCAGGCAGGGCATCCTCATCGATCGACGGAGTCATGCTCATGAAGCGGTATCTCAATCCGATAGTTCTGCGCTGGCGGCGATGGAACGCGATGGAGCGCGTCGTCGCGCTCGCCTCGCTCGCCGTACTAAGCCTTGCCGCCGCGGCCAGCCATGCCGATCCAGGTGATTTCCAGGCCATGCCCGGCCTGTGGAAGATCGTCATGCACAACGTCCATGGAACTCATGCCGGTCAGTCCACCGTGCAATGGCATTGCGTCGACGAAGGCGCTGACCCATGGGCCGAGTTCGCCAACATGCCGGTCCCGGTAAGCGACCAATGCCGGCGCAGCGACCAGCATCGCAGCAGCACGGCGTTGGCATGGTCGCTCAGTTGCCCGGGTAGTGCACCAGCCGACGGACGTGGCCGCGTGGACTTCGACTCACCGGAACACTACACGGCCAGCACGAGCGTGCATGGCCATGAGGTCATGCATGTGGAAGGCCGCCGTTTTGCGGCGTGCACCAGCGCGAACGACTGAACCATCCAGTTTTTCTTCTCTTTCTTCCTTCAAGCGGTTTGAAGGATGCCCCAAGGAACACAGCGGTCGTTTCGACCGCCTGCCGGCGGTTGTGGCTCCTTCTCCCCTTTGGGGAGAAGGTTGGGATGAGGGGCGGGTGCTCGCGATCACGCGACAACTGAGCGGTTTCGCTAGGTTGCCGCTTACGCAGCGGGCGTTTCGATCGCCTGCCGGCGCTCGAGTCACTTTTCTTTTGCTGGCCCAAAAGAAAAGTAACCCAAAGAAAACGGCCTCAAGAGCTGGCAGCACGCCGTGGGATAGAAGCGTTGGAAGGTTTGCGCAAGCAGATAGCTGGTTGCCCAAGGCGAAACACGGCGGCTACACCGCAACGCGCCAAAGCGGTGAGGACTTAAAACAGGCTAGGCCGTCGGTCGAAACGCCTGCGGTAGCCCGATGCTCACATGGCCACCCCACCACCCACGCTTTAAGCCCTCTGCGCGTTGGCGCGTTGCGGTGTAGCCGCCGTGTCTCGCCGTGGGCCGCAACCCATCTGTCTGGCCACACCCTCCAGGCTCGTATCCAACGCCATGCCATGAGCTCTTAAGGCCACTACCTTGGGTTACTTTTCTTTTGGGCCAGCAAAAGAAAAGTGACTCGGCTGCCGGCAGGCAGTCGAAACGCCCGCTGCGTAAGCGGCACCCTGGCGATAACGCCCAGTTGTTGCGCTATGGCGAGCACCCACCCCTCATCCCAGCCAGGCACTACCCTCGACTCGCCCGCGAGCGAATAGAAAATAGCTGGCGCTTACCCCGCCGCCGTCTGCGCCTTCAGCGCCCGCTTCGCCGCGCGCCGTTCCCTGCGCGCCGCCTGGCGAATCTTGCGGTCATAGTTCCACAGGTAGATGGCCGGCGTGCTGAGCAGGGTCAGCAACTGCGACACCAGCAGGCCGCCGACGATGGCGACACCGAGCGGCTGGCGCATTTCGGAACCGACGCCAAAGCCAATCGCCAGCGGCAACGCGGCACCCATCGCGACCAGCGTGGTCATGGTGATCGGGCGGAAGCGTACCAGGGCGGCTTCGCGGATCGCCTCCGGCGGCGACAACCCGCGTTCGCGCTGGGCGACCAGGGCGAAGTCGACCATCAGGATCGCGTTCTTCTTCACGATGCCGATCAGCATCAGGATCGCGATGATCGCCATCAGGGTGAGCTGGGTCTGCGTCACCAGCATCGCCAGGAAAGCGCCCGCGCCTGCCGCCGGCAAAGTCGAGAGGATGGTCAGCGGATGGCCCAGGCTCTCATAGAGAATGCCCAGCACGATATACATCGCCACGATCGACGCGATCAGCAAGACCATGCCGTTGGACTTGGCCTTCTGCAGTCGCTCGTTCTGGCCGGTGAATTCCACATGCACGCCAGCCGGCAAACCCACCGCGAGGGCAGTGTTCTCCACCAGCTTCACGCCGGCGACCTGGTCGATCTTCGGCGCCAGGTTGTAGTTGATGGTGGAGGCCTGGAACTGATTGTGGTGGCGCACGCGCATCGGGCTGATATTGGGCTCGATATGCGCCACCGCCGATAGCGGAATCATCAGCCCCTGCGCATTGCGCACGCGCAGGTTGAGCAGCGCTTCCGGACTCAGCGAGGCGGCCTGGTTGGAGGTAAGCACCACCCAGTACTGGTTGATATCCGAATAGATCAGCGACGCCTGGCGCTGACCAAACGAATTGAGCAGGGCGGTATCGATATCGCCCATGGTTACCTGCAGATGACTGGCTGCCTCCCGGTCCACCTTCATCAGCTGCTGCTTGCCGACCAGGTCGAAGTTGCTGCCGACGTCGCGAAACTCCTTGGTGTTCCGCATCTTCTGCACCATCTTCAGCGTCCACGGCTGCAGGTCCTCGCCGTTGGTCGCGATCAATTGGAATTCGTACTCGCCGCCCTTGTCGCCACTGCCACCGCCGCCAAGGAACTGCACCAGGCTCAAGGACACCTTGATGCCTGACAGGGCGTCGTACTTTTTGGAAAGACGGTCCATCACCACCTTCGCGCTGTCATGCCGGTCGTTCGGACCACTGCCGCGCGGTTTCAGGTCTACGAACATGCTGCCGGCGTTACCCACCGCGCCGGTGCCGTCGTTGCTGCCCAGCGTGGTGAGCACGTCGAGCACGGCTGGGTCAGCCTTCATGATGTCGGCCGCGCGCTGTGCGCGTTCGCCCATCAGTGTGGGCGAAATATTGGCATCGGCGCGGATGTCGCCCTGGATCATGCCGATGTCTTCCTCCGGCATGAAGTTGCCGCCGGCGGTCTTGGCCACGGCAACACCCAGGCCGATGGTGAGCAGCAGCAGGATCAGCGGCTGCCAGCGCATCAGTCGCCGGTGGTGCATGGCCCAGTCCAGGGTGCGCTCGTAGATGCGATGCAGGTTGCGATCGAAGCGCTCCAGCGCCTGTTCGATACGGCCTGGGGTGCGCTCGCCCGGTTCGTCCTGCTTGAGGAAATAGGCGCACAGCGCCGGTGTCAGGGTTAGCGAGACGAGGGCGGAGATCACCACCGCCACCGTCAGCGTCACCGAGAATTCGCGCAGCAGCATGATGATCAGGTTGTTGCCGAACAGCAGTGGCGCAAATACGGCGACCAGCGACAGTGTGATCGAGATGACGGTGAAGCCGATTTCGCGCACGCCAATCAGCGCCGCCGGCAGCGGCGCCTCGCCGTGCTCCATATGGCGCACGATGTTCTCGATCACCACGATGGCATCGTCGACTACGAAGCCGATGCACAGCACCAGGGCCACCAGCGACAGCGTGTTGAGCGTGTAACCCAGCGCCAGCATCACCACGAAGGCGCCGGCCAGCGACAGCGGAATGCTCAGCGTGGCGATCAGGGTTGGGCGCAGCCGGCGCAGGAACACCAGCATCACCAGCACCACCATCACCACGCTGATCATCAGCGCGACCTGCACTTCATGCAGGGCCGACTTGGTGGTCTGGGTGAGGTCGAAGATCGGGGTGATCTGCACGTCCGCCGGCATCCACTGGCGGAACTCGGGCAGGCGCGCGCGAATCTCCTCCACCGTGGCCACCGCATTCGCTTCCGGGCGCTTGCTGATCTGCATGGCTACGGTGGTCTGGCCGTTGAACCACGCGCCCTGGTAGATATCCTGCTGGCCGCTGCTCACCTTGGCCACATCGGACAGGCGCACCGGCGCGCCTTTGCGCTGGGCGATCAGCAGCTTGGCGAAGTCCTCCGGTTCGCGCAGTCCGTCGTTGGCGGTCACCGTCATCTGGGTGCGGCCGTCGCTCAGGACGCCCTGCGGTGAGGTGACGTTCGCGGCGACCAGTGCGTTTCTGACGTCGTTGGCGGTAAGTCCCTTGGCCGCCAGCGCATTGGTGTCCAGCTCCACCCGCACGGCATGCGGCGTGCCACCGAAGACCTGCACCTGGGCCACCCCGGGAATCTGCGAGACGGCCGGTTTCAGCAGGGTATCGGTCAGGTCGTAGAGCTTGTCGGGAGGCAGACTGGTGGAGGTCAGCGATACCAGCAGGACAGGAATCTGCGACGTATCGAACTTGAAGTACTGCGGCGGGCTTGGCATCACCGGCAGGTCGGCCTGGGCGGCATTGATCGCCGCCTGCACGTCACGGGCGGCCTTGTCCGCGCTGCGGTCGAAGTTGAAGCGGATCTGGACGGTGGCGGCGCCCTCGGTGGCGTTGCCGTACATGTCCTCGATGCCGGGAATCTGCCCCAGGTGCCGCTCCAGCGGCGCGAGCACGGTGGAGGCCATGGTCTGGGCGCTGGCGCCCGGCAGCGAGGCCGTGATGAACACGCCGGGGACTTCCAGCGACGGCAACGCCGCCACGCCGAGCAGGCCATAGGCAATCAGACCCGCCAGCAACAGGCCAAGCCCCAGCAGTGAGGTGCCTACGGGGCGGCGAATCAGGGGCGCGAAGATGTTCACTCAGGTTTCCATACCGGTAAGAGGCTGCGCACAGTCTCATGGCTGCCAGAAAAGCGGCCATGGGGCGTTGAAGGCGTGCGTTCACGCACGTCGTAGGCGGAATACGCAGTCATGCTGCACTTTATGCCTGCGTTGACACGACACGCGAATGTGCCTGAAGTCCGTCCCTGCCGAAAGACAGGGGCGCGCATTTACTCCCTCTCCCCTTGGGGAGAGGGTTGGGGTGAGGGGGCAATCTTGCGAGGGGCTGACGTCGGTGCGGGCCATTTTGGAAAGTCTTCCGCAAGCACCCGCCCCTCACCTCAGTCCTCTCCCCGAAGGGGAGAGGAAGCGAAGCCATTCACCCCTCCAGCTGTCTGTGCCTTCAGTGAGCGCTTCGCCTCACGACGCGCCTTCCGCGCGGCCTTGCGCTCCTTGCGGTCGTAATTCCACAGGTAGATGGCGGGGGTGCTGAGCAGGGTCAGCAGCTGCGACACCAGCAGGCCGCCGACAATGGCCACGCCCAGCGGCTGGCGCATCTCCGAGCCGATGCCAAAACCGACGGCCAGTGGCAGCGCCGCGCCCATCGCCACCAGGGTGGTCATGGTGATCGGACGGAAGCGCACCAGCGCCGCCTCGCGAATCGCTTCCGGCGGTGACAAGCCGTGTTCGCGCTGGGCGACGAGGGCGAAGTCGACCATCAGGATCGCGTTCTTCTTCACGATGCCAATCAGCATCAGGATCGCGATGATGGCCATCAGCGACAGCGAGAGGCCGGTCGCCAACATCGCCAGGAAGGCACCCGCTCCGGCGGCTGGCAGCGTGGAAAGAATGGTCAGCGGATGGCCAAGGCTTTCGTAGAGGATGCCCAGCACGATGTACATGGCCAGGATGGAACCGATCAGCAGCACGTTGGCGTTGCTGCGGGTTTCCTGCAACTGCTGGTTGCCGCCGGTGTAGCCGATCTGGATGCCGGCGGGCAGGCGCGCATCCGCCACGATCTGCTCGATCAGCGCCATGGCCTTGTCCGTGGGCATGTTCTGCTCGGTGTTGTAGTAGACCTGGGTCGCTTCCAGCTGGTTGGTGTGGATGACCAGGGACGGTGAGACATTGGGCTCGATATGGGCCACCGCCGACAGCGGCACCATATTGCCCTGCTCGCCGCGCACATAGGTGTTGAGCAGCGTCGCCAGGCTGATGGAATGTTCCGCCGACGAGGTCAGCACCACCCAATACTGGTTGATGTCCGAATAGATGATCGAGACCTGGTTCTGGCCGAATGCGTTGTACAAGGCCGAGTCGATCAGGCCCATGTTCACCTGCAACCGGCTCGCCGCGGCGCGGTCGACCTTCAGCATTTGCTGTTTGTCGATGCTGTCGTAGTCGGTGGTGACGTCGTGGAATTCCTTCCGTTTGCGCATCAATTGCGCGACTTTCAATGCCCACGGTTGCAGGTCGGTGTTGTTGCTGCTGATCAGCTCGAAGCTCTGGCTGCCGCGGTTGCTGTCGTTGTTGTCGTTGAAGAAGCCGATGGAGTTCAGCGAAACGCGCAGTTCGGGCAACTTCTCGTAGGCCTTGGACAGGCGCGCGATGATGTCCTTGATCGGCTCGGAACGTTGCCCTGGACCGCTGCCACGAGGCTTGAGATCCACGAACATGGTGGCCTGGTTGCCGACCGCACCGCCGGCATTGTCGCTGCCTAGAAACGTGGTGACGTCGAGCACCGCGGGGTCGGCTTTCATGATCGCCGAGGCACGCTGGGCACGTTCGGCCATCAAGGTGGGCGAGATATTCGCATCGGCGCGAACATCGCCCTGGATCATGCCGATGTCTTCCGGCGGCATGAAGTTGAAGCCGAACAACTTCACCACGCCCGTCGCCATCACCACCGTCAGCACCAGCAGGATGATCGGTTGCCAACGCATCAGTCGGCGATGGCGCATGGCCCAGTCCAGCGCTCGTCCGTAAATACGCTGCATGGCGAGGTCGAAGCGCTCGATGGTCCGCTCCAGGCGACCCGGCACGCGCGTGCCGCTCTCTTCCACAGGCAGGAAGCGTCCGCACAGAGCCGGGGTTATCGACAGCGAGACGATGGCCGAGATCACCACCGCAGCCGTCAGCGTCACCGAAAACTCGCGCAGCAGCAGGGTGAACTGGTTGTTGCCGAACAACAGCGGGGCGAACACGGCAATCAGCGACAAGGTAATCGAGACCACGGTGAAGCCGATCTCTTTCACGCCGACGAGCGCCGCCTGCAATGGCGGCGCACCTTTTTCCATATGTCGAACGATGTTCTCGATCACCACGATCGCATCGTCGACCACAAAGCCGATGCACAGCACCAGCGCAATCAGCGACAGCGTGTTGAGCGTATAGCCCAGGGTCCACATCACCGCGAAGGCGCCCGCAAGCGATAGCGGCACGCTCAGCATGGCAATCAGCATGGGGCCGATGCGACGCAGGAATACCAGCATCACCAAGGCCACCATCACCACGCTCAACATCAAGGCCACCTGCACCTCGTGAAGTGCGGACTTGGTGGTCTGGGTAAGGTCGAAGATCGGCGTGATCTGAAGGTCCGCGGGCAGCCACGCGCGCATCTGCGGCAGCTTGGCCCGCACGGCATCGGCGGTCGCCACGGCGTTCGCTTCGGGCCGCTTGGCGATGCGAATGGCCACCGAGCGATGGTTATTGAACCAGGCCGCCTGGTACTCATCCTGCTGGCCACTGACCACGTGCGCGACGTCGGACAGCCGCACCGGTGCGCCATTCTTGTTGATCGCGATCAGCAGGTTGCCGAACTCTTCCGGGTTGTGCAGCGAATCGTTCGCGGTCACCGTCATCTGCGTGCGGCCGTCGCTCAGCGTGCCTTGCGGGGAGGTCACGTTGGCGGCGCGCAACGCGTTGGCCACGTCGTTGGCCGTCAGCCCCTTGGCGGCGAGCGCGACGGTATTGAGCTCCACGCGCACGGCGCGCGGTCGTCCGCCGATGACGCGCACCTGCGCCACGCCGGGAATCTGCGCGAGAGCCGGATTGATCAGGGTATCGGCCAGGTCGTAGAGCTTGTCTGGCGGCACCGTCTCAGAGGTAAGCGAGAGCAGCAGGACGGGAATATTGGCGGTGTTGAATTTGTAGTACCGCGGCGGCACCGTCATGCTCGACGGCAAATCAACCAGGCTCGCATTGATGGCCGCTTGCACATCGCGCGCCAGCTTGTCGGTGTTGTTGCCGAAGTTGAACAGGATGCGGATCGAGGTCGAGCCGTCGTTGCTCTCCGAATGCATCTCCTTGATGCCGGGAATGCGGCCAAGGTGTCGTTCCAGCGGTGCGGCCACGGTCGACGCCATGGTTTGCGCGTTGGCACCCGGCACCTCGGTGTACACCACCATGCCGGGGAATTCGATCGCAGGCAGTGCCGCCACGCCCAGCAACAGGTACGCCCACAAGCCCGCCAGGGCGAGGCCGAGCGCCAGCAGCGAAGTGCCGATCGGGCGACGTATCAATGGCGCGAAAAGGTTCACGGGCATCCTGACCGTTGTCGACGGCGCACCCCTGTCGCACCGACTTGCGGGACGCGTACGCGTGCCCTCGGTCGCCTTTATGCACGCAATCGAGTGACGGCGAATGTGCCGTAAGGGATGGATTAATTGAACGTCGCCATCCCGGCTTACGCCGGGATGACGATCGTTCTAGTGGCCGGCACCCCGTGTGGCGCCGGCACAGCAGATCAACGCGTCGACGGGTTATAGCGCAGCGTCAGGAACCAGGTGCGCCCCGGCTGATTGAAGTAGTAGACCGTCTCGTAGTTGCGATCGAACACGTTGGCCAGCTTGGCCTCGATGCGCCAGTTGGGCAGGAAGGCGTAGCTCGCGCGCAGGTCCGTGGTGCTGTAACCGCCGAGGCGATGCTGGTTGGCCAGGTCGTCATAAGCCTTGCCTGAGGCAAAGAAGGTGGCGCCAATGCCGAAGGCATCGAAGCGGCGATCCACATCGACGCGCGCCGTTTGCTCCGGACGACGCGGCAGCAGGTTGCCGTCATAGGGGCTCGCCGTGCTCTTGGGCTGCTGCAAGGTGAGGTAGCTCTGCACCTGCCAACCGTCGAGGTTCGCGCCCAGCTGGCCTTCGATGCCGCGGATGCGTGCCTGGCTGATGTTCTGCGGCACGAAGTTGCTGTCGAGTGCGATCAGGTCGTCGATCTTGGTCTGGTAGACGTTCACCGCCCAGTTCCACGCCTCCTGCTTCTGGCTCAGGCCCAGTTCGCCCGAGCGCGACTTCTCCGGCTTGAGGTTGGGATTGCCCAGGCCGTAGGGGTAGTAGATGTCATTGAACGTCGGCGCGTGGAAGGCCGTGCCGTAGCTGGCCGAAAGGCGCAGGTCATGATCGAAGCTGTAGCCCCATGCCAGCGCACCGGTGTTGTGATTGCCGAACTGATCGTTGTGATCATGGCGCACCGATGCCTGCACTTCGTTGCGACCGAAGGTGCCCAGGTACTGCGCATAGACGCCGGTGTCCTCGCGCCTACTGTTGAGGTAACCCGTGTCGCTGTCGATATATTCCTGCTGGTAGTCGACGCCAGCCGTCAGCAACTGGTTGGGACCCAGGGTGATGTCGTTCTGCCACGACGCCTGGTTGCGCCGCGAGTCGGCATAGCCGGTAGGCATGCGCGGGTAATACGTCTGCGTGCCCGCGAAGATGTCGTTGTAGGTGCCCTGGAAGTAGGTCGACGAATCGTCCCTGCTCTGGCCGGCATTGAGCGTGACCTTCCAGGCGTCGAGCGGGGTGAAGCTCAGGCGCGCGCCGGACACGATCTGCTGGTTGACCGCCTGGTTGCCGCTGTAGGGGCTGCCGGCGTATTCGACAAAGCTCTTGCTGCGCAGCCACGTCGCCGAGAGTTCGGTGCCGTTGTCCCAGCGATAACCGCCGTTGGCCATACCGTTCCAGTTGCGGAAGGCATCGTCGCCCGGCTGGTCGACGAAGCAGCCGGCGCCCGCCTCGGCCGCGCCGGCGCGGCAGGCGGGGATACCGCTGGTGTACTGGCCGCCGAGGCCCACGTTGAACCAAGAGTGCGAGTCACCACCGGACAGGCCGGCATGGCCGTCCGTGTAGCTGTGGCTGCCGGCCGAGACGCTGAGCGACGGCGACAGCTTGCCGTCCTGCTGGCCATGGCGGGTGAAGATCTGGATCACGCCGCCGATTGCATCGGCGCCGTACAGACTCGAACGCGGACCGCGCACGATCTCGATGCGCTCGATCTGATCGACCGGAATCTGCTCGAATGCCGGCAAGCCTGCACCCACCGCGCCAATGCGCACGCCATCGATCAGCACCAGCACATGAGTGGAATTGGAGCCACGCAGGAACAGAGAACTCTGCTGACCCATGCCACCGGTCTGGGCAAAGGACACGCCCGGCAAACCGACCAGTAGATCGTGCACCGAGGCCGGCTGCAGCCGTTCGATATCCGCGCGGGTGATGACGGTGACCGAGGAAAGCGCCTCGTCCGTGGTAATCGATGTGCGCGTGGCCGTGACGATGACGGTGGACAGTGACTGCGGCGAGTTCGTATCAGCGGCCTGGGCGGCCATCGTGCACGACAGCAACGCGGCTGCCAGCAGAGTCTTCTTCATGGTGTTCCTTGTGGCCGCGCACCCGCGCGCGACACCTGACTTCCAGAGGTCGGACGGCTACTTGGGGGAGCGGAACGGCGGACAGGCGAGATGTGCCATGACACGACGTCCGGCCTCGCCCACCGCGAGCCATCCGTTACGTGTCGGGCCGGTCTCCGGGCTTGCGAGTGGCATGCATCGCGTGCATGCACCGTCGGGCGCCTTCCCGTGCCGAAGCACAGTGGCATGTCGCCGTCAGGTTCGAATCACTCGCTTACCGTTGCGGGGGCAGCGCCGGAATGGCTGCGTTGGCAGCGTGCACCGGCTTCCCGTTTCATCCCGTGGAGTTGCGCCGCAGGACACCCGAACGAACGGAATTTTAAGGTTATCCCCGGCCAGCAGCAACCACGCCCCGGCTCAGTCGGTTTGCAGCTCGGCCACGAAGTCGTAGATATCGCCGCGATACCACGAGGTGGTGAACTCCACTACGCGGCCATCATCGAGAAAGCTGCGGCGCTCGATATTGAGACCGGCACTGCCCACCGGCACGTGCAGCAGGCGGGCTTGCTGGGCGCCGAGCGACACGGCGCGCAGGCGTTGCAGGGCGCGGCGTGGGCGGCAACCCAGCGTTTCCAGCACCTGGTAGAGCGAGTCGTGCACCACCATGGGATCCGGCAGGATGCTGGCGGGCACCACGCTGCGCTCGATGGCCAGCGGTTCGTCCTTCGCATAGCGCACGCGATGCAGGCGCGCCACCAAGACGCCGGGCGACAGGTTCAATGCCATCGATTCTTCCGGCGTCACCTCGCCCACGCCCCGTTCGAAGAACTCCGAACGCGGATTGAGGCCGCGTGCGCGCAAGTCTTCGGTAAAGCTGGTGAGCCGCGACATCGGCTTGATGATGCGTTCGGCCACGAAGGTGCCGGCGCCATGGCGCTGGTTCAGCAGGCCTTCCTCGACCAGGCCGGCGATCGCCTTGCGGATCGTGACGCGTGACAGTTCCAGCAAGCGCGACAAGTCGCGTTCGCTGGGCAGGGCCTGGCCCGGTTCGATATCACGGTGCTCCACCACGTTACGGATCGCCCGGCGCAGGCGCAGGTAGGCGAGCGGTTGGCTGGTGGCCGGGTCTCGGCTCAGGCGGCGGTATTCATTGACCAGGGCGGTTTCCATGCGGGAACGATACCAATGACCATACCAGTATGGCAATCGGGTGATTTGGCGGGACTTTCCGAGGTTACCAATTTCCGATGAGAACCGTTGTGCCAGGCGGGCTCACACCGTGCCACGGAGAACTGGTGTTGTCTGGTATGTCACTGGTACGATCCTCGGGCACCGCACGGGCGCCAGCGCCTTGTGCCCGCTCCCCGCATCGCCTTTGAGGTGACTGAAGTGACTGCTTCTCCCCTGCCGGTCGAGCCGTTCGACCTGGTGATTTTTGGCGGAACCGGCGACCTCGCCGTACGCAAGCTACTGCCCGCCCTGTACCACCGTTTCGTCGATGGCCAGATTCCCGCTTCCAGCCGCGTCATCGGCATCGCCCGCGAAGGCCTGGACGACGATGGCTACCGCGCCTCGCTGCGCAATGCGCTGCAGGACGGCGGTGGCGACGCCGCCAAGATCGAGGCGTTTCTGCGCCAGGTCTTCTACCGCTCGCTGGATGCGCGCAAGGACGAAGGCTGGGATGCCTTCGTGGCGCTGATCGGCGAGCAGCCCGAGCACATCCGGGTGTTCTATCTCTCCACTTCGCCGGAATTGTTCGTCGATATCTGCAACCGCCTCGGCTCGTACGGTCTCAACAAGGGCCGTGCCCGCGTGGTGCTGGAAAAGCCGATCGGCCGCGACCTGGCCAGCGCCAACCAGATCAACGACGCCGTCGGTCACGTCTTCGACGAATCGCAGACCTTCCGCATCGATCACTACCTCGGCAAGGAAACGGTGCAGAACCTGCTCGCGTTGCGCTTCGGCAATGCGCTGTTCGAGCCGCTATGGAATGCCGAGCACATCGATCACGTGCAGATCACCGTGGCCGAGACGCTGGGCGTCGGCCAGCGCAGTGCGTATTACGACCGCGCCGGTGCGCTGCGTGACATGGTGCAGAACCACATCCTGCAGCTGCTGTGCATGGTCGCGATGGAGCCGCCCTCGTCGCTGCAGCCGGATGCGGTGCGCGACGAAAAGCTCAAGGTGCTGCGTTCGCTCAAGCCCATCGACGAGAGCAATGCCGCCCAACTCACCGTGCGTGGCCAATACCGCGCCGGTGCGGCGGAAGGCCAGAGCGTGCCGGGTTACCTCGACGAGCTCACCAGTGGCAAGTCCAACACCGAGACGTTCGTGGCGCTGAAGGCCGAAATCGCCAACTGGCGTTGGGCCGGCGTGCCGTTCTACCTGCGCACGGGCAAACGTCTGCCCGAGCGCGTGTCGGAAATCGCGGTGGTCTTCAAGGCCGTACCGCATTCCATCTTCGATCCGTCGGCTGGCGTGCTCGCGCAGAATCGACTGGTGCTGCGCCTGCAGCCGGACGAAGACATCAAGCTGTGGCTCACCATCAAGCATCCGGGCCCGGGTGGCCTGCGCCTGCGCCACGTGCCGCTGGACATGAGTTTTGCCGAAGCCTTCGGCGTGCAGCAGCCCGATGCGTATGAGCGTCTGTTGCTCGATGTGGTGCGCGGCAACCCCACCTTGTTCATGCGTCGCGACGAAGTGGAAGCGGCATGGCAGTGGGCCGACCCCATTCTTGCCGCGTGGGCGGACAGCGGCGAGACGCCACGACCGTACCAATCCGGCACCTGGGGTCCCAGCGCCGCGGTGGCGCTGATCGAGCGCGATGGCCGCACCTGGAACGAGGAAAGTGAGTAGACCACTCCACGATAGAAGCCACCGTGACGCGAAGGTGATTCACCTGAGCGTCGCGGGGTCCTGCCTAGACTTTCCATCATCCCTGTCCCGCGGAGCATGCGTGAATTCACCGCAAAGTCCCGCCCTGTCGATGTCATGCTTCCCATGTTGAATGTCACCACGCATCGCTTCACCGACGGCCAGGCCCTGGCCGTTGCGCTGGCCGAACGCGTCGCCGAACGCTTGCGCGAAGGCATCGCTGAACGCGGCGGCGCCCTGCTCGCGGTTTCCGGCGGCAGCACACCACGTCATTTCTTTGAGCGCCTGTCGCGCGAGACGTTGGACTGGTCGAAGGTTCAGATCACCCTGGTCGACGAACGCTGGGTACCGGAGAGTAACGAGCGCTCCAATGCAGGCATGCTGAAGGCGACCTTGCTTCAGCATGCGGCATCGGCGGCAACGTTCATTCCTCTCTATACCGATGCCCCCACGCCGGAAGCTGGCCTCGCTACGGTGCGTGCACGAATGGCCACGTTGACGCTGCCCTTCGATGCGGTGGTGCTGGGCATGGGCAACGATGGACACACCGCTTCGTTCTTCCCCGGCGGCGATCGTTTGCCGGAAGCCCTGGATGTGAACAACCCCGTGCGCGTGCTGCCCATGCGCGCAGCGGGCGCGGGCGAGCCGCGCATCACCTTCACGCTATCGGCCCTGCTCGACACGCGCGCGCTCTACCTGCATATCGAGGGCGAGGCCAAGCAGCAGTTGCTGGCCGATGCCCGCCTGGGCCTGGGCGAGGCAGCGAATTATCCGGTGCGCGCCGTGCTGAACCAGGAGCGCGTACCCGTGGCCGTCTATGGGTGCCCCTGAGGCATCGGCGGAACCATTCAGTAGATGGCGCGCCGCGTCGCGCGCCGCATGACTTTTTCGGAGTTTGATCATGAGTGTGCTTCACCCCGTTGTCGCCGAAGTCACCGAGCGCTTGCGCGAGCGCAGTCGCGATTCGCGTGCGGCCTATCTACGCCGCATCGACGGGGCGCAAGGTTCCGGCACGCATCGCGAGCGTCTTTCGTGCGGCAATCTCGCGCATGGCTTCGCCGCTTGCGAGGGCTCGGACAAGACGCGGCTGCGCGAAGGCCACACCCCCAATCTCGCCATCATCAATGCCTATAACGACATGTTGTCGGCGCATCAGCCTTATGAGCGCTACCCCGAACTGATCCGTCAGATCGCACGCGAAGCCGGCATCACCGCGCAGATGGCGGGCGGCGTGCCCGCGATGTGCGATGGCGTCACGCAGGGTCGCGCCGGCATGGAGCTGTCGCTGTTCTCGCGCGACCTGATTGCCATGGCGACGGCCGTGTCACTGTCGCATGACATGTTCGATGCGGCGATTTACCTCGGCATCTGCGACAAGATCGTCCCTGGCCTGCTGATCGGTGCGCTCAGTTTTGGTCACCTGCCGGGCGTGTTCATTCCCAGCGGTCCCGATGCCGAGCGGCATCAGCAACGAAGAGAAATCGAAAGTGCGCCAGGCCTATGCCGAGGGCAAGGCTACCCGCGCGGAACTGCTTGAAGCGGAAGCGGCGGCCTACCATGCGGCGGGTACCTGCACCTTCTACGGTACGGCGAATTCCAACCAGATGCTGATGGAGATCATGGGCCTGCACCTGCCGGGCGCCAGCTTTGTCGCACCGGACACGCCGCTGCGCGATGCGCTGACGCGTGAGGCGGTACTTCGCGTGGCCGAGCTCAGCGAACCGGGTTCGTCGCATCTGCCGGTCGGTCGCATCATCGATGAGCGCGCCATCATCAATGGCGTGATTGGCCTGCACGCGACGGGTGGTTCCACCAACCATCTGCTGCACCTGGTAGCGATCGCGCGTGCCGCGGGCATCGAGTTGCGCTGGGACGATTTCGACGCGCTGTCGTCGGTGATTCCGTTGCTGGCGCGCGTGTATCCGAACGGCTACGCCGACGTGAACCAGTTCCACGAAGCCGGCGGCATGGGCTTCCTGATCGACCAGCTGTTGAGCCAGGGCTTGCTGCACGGCGATGCACGCACGGTGTTCGGTACCGGTTTGGACGGCTATACGCAGGTGCCGCAGCTGGACGCCAACGGCAAGCTGGCATGGAAGCCGGTATCCAAGGAGAGCGGCAATCGCGGTGTGCTGCGTGGCGTCGCCGAACCGTTCCGCGCCGATGGTGGCCTGCGCATGTTGAGCGGCAACCTGGGGCGCGCGGTGATCAAGGTGTCGTCGGTGCCTGACGATCGACTGGTGATCGAGGCGCCGGCCATCGTGTTCCACGAGCAGGATGACGTGCGCAAGGCGTTCGAGCGCGGTGAGTTGAATCGGGATTTCGTGGCCGTCGTGCGCTTCCAGGGGCCGCAGGCCAACGGCATGCCGGAGCTGCACAAGCTGACGCCTACGCTGGCCGTGCTGCAGGACCGCGGACACCGCATTGCCCTGCTCACCGATGGTCGCATGTCGGGTGCTTCGGGCCGCGTGCCGGCCGCCATCCACGTGACGCCGGAGGCCAAGGCCGATGGAGCCATCGCACGCATCCGCGATGGTGACATCGTGCGCCTCGACGCCGTGCATGGTCGCCTGGACGTGCTGGTTGAAGCGACCGAATTCGCTTCGCGCATGCCAGCGACAGCCGATCTTTCCGCCCACGAATTCGGCATGGGCCGCGAGCTTTTCGGCATCTTCCGCCAGGCCGCGACCACGGCTGACCTCGGCGCTGGCGTGCTGTAACGCCGAGCATCCTCACTGCCCAATCGAACACGTCCTTTGACATCACGGAACGCCATGAGCATCGAACAAAAGCAAAAGCAGATCGAAGCCACCCTGCGCCTGGCGCCGGTGGTACCGGTGGTCATCATCCATGACGCCCGCGCTGCGGTGCCGATGGCACGCGCGTTGGTGGCCGGCGGCGTTCCCGCGATCGAGGTAACGCTGCGCACGCCGGCCGCGCTGGACGCGATCCGCGCCATCGCGGAAGAGGTGGAAGGTGCCGTGGTCGGCGTCGGCACGGTGCTGAGCGCGAAGGACTTGCGCGCAGCGCACAAGGCGGGCGCCCGCTTCGCGGTGTCGCCGGGTGTCTCGCCGGGCCTGCTCGATGCGGCCGACGATAGCGAGCTGCCGCTGCTGCCGGGCGTGGCCACGGCCGGTGAAGCCATGACCTTGCTGGAACGCGGCTATTACCACCTGAAGTTCTTCCCGGCCGTGCCGGCCGGTGGCCACAAGCTGCTGGGGGCCTGGGCCAGCCCGTTGCCGCAGATCCGCTTCTGCCCGACCGGTGGCATCAGCCTGGCCAACGCCCCGGACTTCCTCGCGCTGCCAAACGTGCTGTGCGTTGGCGGTTCGTGGTTGACGCCGGCGGACAAGCTGGAAAGCGGCGACTGGACCGGCATCGAGCTGCTGGCGCGCGAGGCCGCGGCGTTGCGCGGCGCGTAATCATCAGCGGCGTTCGGGCGGCAGATTTTCCAGCCGCATCGCCAGGACGGCATGTTCGGCAAGGTCAACCGGCTGGTAGGTGACCTTGCCGGTCGCGGGATACTTGCCGAGCGTGTTGCCGTTCTTCCAGTCCTGCGCGGGACGGATCGGACGCGCTGTGAATCCGCCGCCGCAGTTGGGGCAAACGTTGTGCAACAGCCCGACGCAGTCTCGACAGAACGTGCATTCGAACGAGCAGATCATGGCTTCGGTCGACGCAGGTGGCAGCGCCTTGTTGCACTGCTCGCAGGTGGGGCGCAGTTCCAGCATAAGGTTTCCCCCGATGACGACGCCGCCATGATGGCATCGGTTGGCGCCACCACGCCGGGGCATGAGTTCCGCTCCTTACCGCGAGCGCATGGCTCACCCATGATACCCGCCGGTTTGGACTTCCCTCTCTCCCAAGGCTATTCATGATCTACGTGCTACTGAGCGTCATCTGCAGCGTGCTGGTGTCGGTGCTGCTGAAACTGGCGCGTCGCCTGGAAATCGATGTCGGGCAGGCCATCGCATGGAACTACGTGGCGACCAGCGCGCTCACTGCGGTGGTGTTCCACCCCTCGCTGGAGGTGCTGCGCAGCCCGCAGGCACCATGGCTGGGCTTCGTGGGGCTGGGCCTGTTGTTGCCCTTGATCTTCCTGGCCCTGGCTGCCTCCGTGAGTAGCGCGGGCATCGTGCGCACGGACGCCGCGCAACGGCTGTCCTTGATGATCTCGCTGCTGGCCGCGTTCCTGCTCTTTGGCGAAGCGCTAAGCATCTCCAAGGGTGCGGGTGTGGCGCTTGGCCTGCTGGCGCTGGCCTGTATGGTGTGGCGTACGGGGCGCCGTGACAGCGAGAACTCGGGCTGGCTGTGGCCGCTGGTGGTATTTGCGGGCTTCGGCGTCATCGACATTCTGTTCAAACTGGTCGCCAAGGCCGGCACGCCATTCGCGGCATCGCTGCAGGCGATGTTCGCGCTGGCCCTGGTGGTCGCATTCGGTCTCCAGCTATGGCGCCGCTGGCGCTATCGAGTCCGCTTCACCCTGCGCGATGCGATCGCGGGTTTGCTGCTTGGCCTGGCCAACTTCGGCAACATCGTGTTCTACGTGCGTGGCCATCAGGCCCTGCCCGACCATCCCGCCCTGGTCTTTGCCAGCATGAACCTCGGCGTCGTCGCGCTGGGTGCACTGGTAGGCCTGCTCGCGTTCCGGGAGCGGCTGAGCCGGGTAAACCTCCTCGGCCTGCTGCTTGCCCTGTTGGCGATTGGCCTGATCACCCGGACCTAAGAACCCCTTCAAAGTCACCGCGAAGCGCAGGTGTCTGCGCACCCCCTCCTACCCGTCATCCCAGCGGCTCTCAACAGCCGAAGGGCTGGTCAAGCTGGGATCCAGCGACTTGCTTTGCATTTGCCCCACCTTTTCGACGCACGAAAGACACTGGATCCCAGCTTTTGCTGGGATGACGATTTAGGCGAGGTGACGCTTTGGGGTGACTTCTGGGGTATGAAAGTTGGCCAGCTCAGTGCCTAAGCTGGCTGCTTTCGCGCGCCTCGCGCCTCCCAGGGGTTTCACACATGCGCAAGCTCTCCCTCGCCGCCGCCCTCGCCGCGCTGATGCTCAGCTCGGGCGTCTACGCCGCCGACAAAAATGACAATGACAAGAAGCCCGAGGACAAGCCCGACGCCGCGCTGCTCAAGCCGCAGGCCTCGGAAACGTCGGGTTCGGTGAAGGTCGAGGGCAAGAACATCGACTACAAGGCCGTGGCCGGCAACCTGGTGCTGCACGGCAATGGCGACAAGGAGGGCGAGGCGCAGGTCAGCATGTTCTATACGGCGTACTTCAAGAAAGGCGCCGAGCCGGGCAAGCGCCCGATCACCTTCATCTACAACGGCGGCCCGGGCTCGGCCACGGTGTGGCTGCACATGGGTGCGTTCGGTCCCAAGCGTGTGGTGACCAGCGACGACTCGCACACCCCCGCCGCACCGTATGGCCTGGTCAATAACGACTATAGCCTGCTCGACGCTTCCGATCTGGTCTTCATCGACGCGCCGGGCGCGGGTTTCAGTCGCCTGATTGCCGACGAAGCGGACAAGGGCAAGCGCGAGGAGTTGATGAAGGAGCGCCGCAAGCAGGTTTACGGCGTTGACGGCGATGGTCACGCCTTTGCGCTGTTCATCACCCAGTTCCTGTCCAAGTACAACCGCTGGAACTCGCCCAAGTACCTGTTTGGTGAAAGCTACGGCACCACGCGTTCGGCGGTGGTGGCAAACATCCTGGAGAACGAGCACAGCGTCGACCTCAACGGTGTGGTGCTGCTCTCGCAGATCCTCAGTTTCGACAGCAGCATCGACGGTCCGGGCAACAATCCGGGTATCGACCTTCCCTACGTCGTGGGTCTGCCCACCTATGCCGCTACCGCGTATTACCACCACAAGCTGCCGCAGCAGCCGGCGGCGCTGGAGCCGTTCCTGCGTGAGGTGGAACAGTTCGCGCTGACCGACTATGCCTCGGCACTGATGGCCGGCTCGCGCCTGGACGCCACGCGCAAGCGGGCGGTCGCCGAAAAGCTGCACGCGTACACCGGCCTGCCGGTGGCCTATCTGGTTAAGGCCGATCTGCGCGTGGATGGCGGCATGTTCGAGCACGAGCTGCAGGGCGATGGCGATGTCACCACGGGCCGCCTCGATACGCGCTTCTCCGGTCCCTCGCTCGATCCATTGAGCAAGTCGTCCGAGTATGACCCGCAGTCCTCGGCGATCAGCTCGGCTTACGTGGCTGCGTTCAACGACTATGTGCGCCGCCAGCTGAAGTTCGGCGATGGCCAGACCTATCGCCTGTTCGCGGATATCGATCACTGGGAGTTCGCGCACAAGGCGCCGGGCAGCACCGAATCGCTGCAGCAGTCGACCAATGTGATGCCCGACCTGGCCACGGCGATGAAGACCAACCCGAACCTGCGCGTGTCCTTGAACGGCGGTTACTACGACCTGGCCACGCCCTATTTCGCGGCCGACTACGAGATGCATCACATGCCGATTCCGGCCAACCTGCAGAAGAACATCTCGTACGCCTGGTATCCGTCCGGCCACATGGTCTATGCGCACGAGGATTCGCTGAAGCAGCTGCATGACAATGTGGCGCGCTTCATCGACGAAACCGATAACGTCGGCAAGCATTGATGTGGCAAGGTGCGGCGGCCGTCGGCCGCCGCACTTTCACATCGGGCTGAATAAGTCGGCGCTAGGCTCTGCGACTCCCCCCAGCCGGAGATGTACGCATGAGCACTGAAACCGTCGCCAAGCGGCTGATTGCACTCTGTCGTCATGGCCGTTTTGAGGAAGCCCAGCATGAGCTTTACGCCCAGGATGCGGTAAGCATCGAGCCTGAGGCATCGGCGCAAGGCCCGCTGGGCAACGTCAAAGGCCTGGACGCGATCCTGGAGAAAGGAAAGCGCTTCCAGGCGGGCGTGTCCGAGATGCATGGCGTGGAAGTGAGCGACCCGCTGGTCGCCGGCAACTGGTTCAGCATCGTGATGACGCTGGATGTGACCATGAAGGAATATGGGCGCGTGAACATGAGCGAGGTCTGCGTGTATCACGTCAAGGGCGAGAAGATCGTGCACGAGCAGTTCTTCTTCGATATGGGCTGACCCACGTCGACCCCTTTCATGGTCGGCCCTTCCATGTAGGAGCGCACCCAGTGCGCGATAGCCTACGGAGCGCTGACGCCGAGACGATGCGGTCGCGCACAAGCAAACGCTGGCTCGATACATGCAAAAAGCCCCGCTTCCGCGGGGCTTTTTGTCTTGCACCAGTTGCTGCTGATCAGTCGATATCGAGGAACGAGCGCAGCTGCTCCGAGCGGCTCGGATGACGCAGCTTGCGCAGCGCCTTCGCTTCGATCTGGCGGATGCGCTCGCGGGTGACGTCGAACTGCTTGCCGACTTCCTCGAGGGTGTGGTCGGTGTTCATGTCGATGCCGAAGCGCATGCGCAGCACCTTGGCCTCGCGCGGGGTCAGCCCGGCGAGCACGTCGCGCACGGTTTCCATCAGGCCCGTTTCCGTCGCCGACTCGACCGGCGAGCTGGCGTTGGTGTCCTCGATGAAATCGCCCAGATGCGAATCCTCGTCGTCGCCGATCGGGGTTTCCATCGAGATCGGTTCCTTCGCGATCTTGAGCACCTTGCGGATCTTGTCCTCGGGCATCTCCATTTCCTTGGCCAGCTCTTCCGGCGTCGGCTCACGGCCGATCTCCTGCAGCATCTGGCGGGAAATGCGGTTCAACTTGTTGATCGTCTCGATCATGTGCACCGGGATACGGATGGTGCGTGCCTGGTCGGCGATCGAGCGCGTGATGGCCTGACGGATCCACCACGTGGCGTAGGTCGAGAACTTGTAGCCGCGACGGTATTCGAACTTGTCCACCGCCTTCATCAGGCCGATGTTGCCTTCCTGGATCAGGTCGAGGAACTGCAGGCCGCGGTTGGTGTACTTCTTGGCGATGGAGATGACCAGGCGCAGGTTCGCCTCGACCATTTCCTTCTTCGCGCGGCGGGCCTTCGCCTCACCGATCGACATCGTGCGGTTGATTTCCTTGATGTCGGTCAGCGGCAGGAACAGCTGGCGCTCGATCGAGGCGAGCTTTTCCTGCTCGGCGTCGATCACTTCCTTGAAGCCCTTGATGTTCGGCGACCACTTCTGGCGCTTGCGACCCAGCTCGGCCGCCCACTCGAGGTTGCCCTCGTTGCTCGGGAAGGTCTTCAGGAACTCGGCCTTGGGCATCTTCACGTGCTTGACGAAGATGTCCATCAGCACGCGCTCGTGGTGACGGATATCGTTCACCACTTCGCGCAGCTTGCGCACGAAGCCGTCGATCAGCGCGGACGGCAGCTTGAGCTTGAGGAACTCCTCAGCCATCTGGTCGCGCAGCTTGACGATCTTCTTGTCGGTGATGTCGGTGGCCTTGGGGGCCGCCTTCTGGAACTTGCCGTAGTAGTCGCGCAGCAGCTCCATGCGGCGCTTGACCTCTTCCGGGTCCGGACCGGTCGGGCCGGCTTCCTCTTCCTCGGCGTTCTCGTCTTCTTCCTCGTCGACTTCGACGTCGGCGTCGACTTCCGCTTCGGCCGCAGCAGCCTGGGCCGCGTCGGCAGCCTCTTCCAGGTCAGCGAAGCCGGCCAGGATTTCGCTCAGACGACGCTTGCCGTCCAGGTGCTGGTCGTACTCTTCCAGCAGCAGCTGGATGGTCAGCGGGAAGCTGGCGAGTGCGGTCTGCACCTGGCCCAGGCCTTCCTCGATGCGCTTGGCGATGGCGATTTCGCCTTCGCGGGTCAGCAGCTCGACCGTACCCATCTCACGCATGTACATGCGGACCGGGTCGGTGGTGCGGCCCACTTCGGAGTCGACGGCCGACAGCAGCGCGACCGCTTCTTCGGCGGCGGCTTCGTCATCGGTTCCGGTGCCCGGCGCGGTGTCCGAGAGCGGGTCGGCATCCGGTGCAGCGTCGTGCACTTCAATGCCGACGCCCTTGAGCACCGCCATGATGTCTTCAATCTGCTCCGGATCGACGATGTCGTCGGGCAGGTGATCGTTGATCTCGGCGTAGGTCAGGTAGCCCTGCTCCAAACCCTTGGAGATGAGCGCCTTGATTTCCGATTGTTGCTCGGGAGCTTTGCTATTCATACCTACCGCCGCGTATGCAGGAACCGATCAGTATACCCATGTGATGCTTTTTTGACCAGTTTTCAAGTGAAAGACATGCGAACCCCGACACGCAAAAATCGCGCCAAATGAGCATCTTCCGGTGACTTTGTCGAAGTTGAATCGATCAGAGCATCCCTAGTGCTCATGGCGTCTCCAGCCAGAACGTCACCGGCCCATCGTTGACCAGGTGAACCTCCATATGGGCACCAAAACGTCCGATTTCCACCCTCGGGTGGGCCGCCTGCGCCAGTTCCACCAGGCGCGCGAACCAGCGTCGACCTTCCTCAGGCGTCGCGGCGCTGGTGAAGCTGGGGCGCATGCCCGAACGCGTGTCGGCGGCAAGCGTGAACTGGCTGACCAGCAGCAAGTCGCCGCCGGTATCGGTCAGCGAGCGGTTCATGCGGCCTTGTTCGTCGGAGAACACGCGATAGCCAAGCAGCCGTTCCAGCATGCGCTTGGTACGGGGTTCGTCGTCGCCTGGTTGCACGGCTACCAGGGCGAGCAAGCCTGGCCCGATGGCTCCTACGGTTTGCTGTTCTCCATCGGCATTTGCGACATCGACGCGGGCGGACTGGACGCGCTGGATCAGGGCGATCATGTGGAGTCAGAAGATGGCGATGAGTCAGTTTAAAGCCAGTCGATGATCCCCGCGCAACCGGCGCCAGGCCTCGTAGGCACGCGGGACGGTTACACTGCGCCGCTCATGCGACCCGACATCTATCTCATCTATCTGCTCCTGCGTCTGTTCGGCCTGCTTCCGCTACGCGTGCTGCATGGCATCGGTGCGGGTATCGGCCGATTCTCGCTATGGCTCGGCAGCCGCACCGCACACAACACCTCGGTGAACCTGCGCATTGCCCGCCCGGGCCTCGACGATGCGGCGCATGCCGAGCTGCTGCGTGCGGCGATGATGGAAAGCGGCAAGTCGGCCACCGAGATCGCCAAGATCTGGGGCAGCGATGCCGAGGGCACGCTGGAGATGGTGCGCGAGGTGCGTGGCGAGGCGTTGTTCGATGCGGCCCTGGCGTCCGGCAAGGGCGTGATTATCGCGGCACCCCATCTGGGCTGCTGGGAATTGCTCAACTACTGGCTGTGTCGCAAGACCCCGATGGCGATACTTTATCGCCCCCCACGTATCGCAGCGGTGGAAGCCCTGCTGCGCAAGGTACGCGGTGGGTTGGCGCCGGAGCAGGTACGTGCCGAGGGTGCGGGCGTGCGCACGCTGTACAAGCGGCTCGCTGCCGGTGGCACGGTAGGCATCCTGCCGGACCAGAAGCCACGGGCGGGCGATGGCGAATTCGCACCGTTCTTCGGTCGTGAAGCGCTGACCATGGTGCTGTTGCCGCGTCTGGCCGCGCGTACCGGGGCCACTGTGCTGTTCGCGTTTGCCGAGCGGCTTCCCAAGGGCAAGGGATATCGCATCCACCTGTTACCCGCGCCGGAAGGACTGGTTGACTCGGACCTTGCCGTGGCCTGCCCTGCGCTCAATCGTGGCGTTGAAAACTGCGTCGAGCTCGCCTTCGCCCAGTACCAGTGGCCTTACAAGCGCTATACGGCCGACGATCGAACCAGCCCGTACGATTGAGGGAAGCCTCAGAAACGCCGTCATCCCAAGAAGCACCGTCATCCCAGCGAAAGCTGGGATCCAGTGTCTTTGTGGCGCATGGAAAAGCGAAAGACGATGGATGACCAGCTTCGCTGTTGTGAAGCACCTCCAGCTTTTGCTGGGATGACGATCGGCGTAGTAGCGGGTTCCTAGGGATGCTCTGATCAACTCTGCGCAGGCGTCATGATGTCCAGAAGGCCCGCAGGCGGTGTTGCGTAGCGCCGGGAAGACTGGCCGTCTTGCCAAGCCGCGCGGCACCGCCTGCGGGCCTTCTGGACATCACCCCATCACCTTGAATTCAATACGTGGGGCCGGTCCTGTCTGTTCGCATCCCTTCGGTGCGCCGGCTCGACAGACGGCCAGTCTGCTTGCGCCGACGCCCCTGTGGTCTGCGAACAGACAGGACCGGTGACGCCTACGCAGAGTTGATCAGAGCGTCCCTAGCCGCCGCAGAAACACCGTCATTTCCTTCTCGGCCTGCTTGTCGCCACGCGCCTGCGCGACCTGGATGCCCTGCTGCCAGGCGGTTGACGCACCGGCATGGTCGCCCAGCGCCAGGCAGGCTTTGCCGAGCAGCTTCCACGCGGCTGAATAGTTCGGATCGAACGTCACCGCCTGCCGCAATTCGTCGGCCGCGCCGCGCGCGTCGTCGGCCGCAAGCAGCGCGTTGCCGAGCGAGAAGCGCAACAGCGCACCGTCGCGAGGGCCACCGCACTGTGCGCGCAGGTTGGCGATCAGGGTCACGTTCATGGGCAACGCCTACTGCATGGAGCGGAAGCGCCAATCATCGACTTGATAGACGCGGGTCGGGTGAACGGGTTCCGGCGGTACGCGACCGGCGCGCAGATCCGCCAGCGATGCGGCGGGCCAGATCACCACCCAGCCCGAGCGGAAGGGTTGGACCAGCAGCGCATAACGCAGGGCGTCGGCGCCCAACTTGTCCGGGTGCTCCACCACCAGTCCGTCCGGATGCTGCTGGGCGAAGGCCTGGAGCGACTCGCCTTCGGAGAGGTGCTCGATGGCGTGGGTCAGCCGGCCCTCGAAGTGGAACTGGCCTTCGTAGGTGCCGAGCAGGCCAATGGAGCGATTCGCTGTATCGGCAGCGCCTAGCAGGTGCGCCGACGGTCGCAGGTCGAAGTTCTGCCACAAGGTCAGGGTGAACAGCGCATTGAGCGCCAGCGTGCCGACCAGGCCCGCGAACGCCAGCCGGCGCACTTCGCCGCGGCCTCGCAGCAACAGCAGGGCACCCAGCAGCACGAACACCACGCTGAAGAAGCGGCTATAGCGCTGCGTGCTGTCAAACCATTCGCCATGCAGGTCGTTGTGGGCCACCAGCATGGGCAGGGCGAACAGGAAGGCGCCGAACAGGATGCCGCCCACCCCCAATGGCCAGGTGCCGAGCCAGGGGTTGGTGGCCAGTGCCGGGTGTTGGTCGCGCAGCACCGCGATGGCGCCGGCGATCAGCAGCGCCGCGCCTGCGTACTCCGGCAGCGGGTAATACAGCTGCTTGCCGCTGATAAACGAGAACGCCACCATCACTGGCAGCAACCAGCACAACGTGAAGCGCAGGCCCATATCCAGCGGACGACGCAGCGTGACCAGCGCAGCCCAGGCCCGTGGCCAGCCGCTGAATGGGAACAGCAGCCCGGGAATCGCGGGCAGGTACCACCAGAACGGGCGCGCATGATCGAACGCGTCCACCACGCGTCCGGCGGTCTGGGTGAAGAACAGGCGTTGGCGATACGCTTCGCCACCACTGAAGCCGGCGGGCAGTGCCCAGGCGAGCAGCATCGCGCCACCGAGTAGCACCGACAGCAGGCCGCGGCCATACCAGCGTGCGCGGTTGTCGCGAGCCCAGTCATTCCAAAGCGGCCCCAGCAACCAGGGGAAGGCGATGTGCAGCAGCATGACCGGGCCCTTGGTCAGCAGGCCGGCACCAATGCACAGGCCGAATACCAGCCAGCGTGGCTCGGCCCGATGCGCCTTGGGCGTAAGGCACAGCAACGCGGCCAGCACCCATACCGCCAGCAGCACCTCGTACATGATCTGCAGGCCGAACAGGAACGCATAGCCCAGCGCCAGCAGGATCCACGGCGCGCCCTTGGCCACCCACGGGCGGTTGGGGAACAGGCGTTGCGCCAGCACCGACACCAGCACCAGCTGGGCGCCGCCGAAGATCACCTCGAGCACGCGCGGCCAGATGTCGGTGACGCCGAACACGAACCAGCCGGCGTGAATCATCCAGAACAGCAGCGGCACCTTCTCGCTGTACGGCGTGCCATTGATATGCGGCACCAGCCAGTGCTGGTGGTTCCACATTTCCCAGGCCACGGCGAGGGTGCGGGTGGAGTACAGCGGCATCGGGCCGTGCGAGAAAATCGCCAGCAGCGCGGCGAGCGTCCACAGGGGTAGCCAGGGCCAGAGCGACCGGAGCTGTTCGGAACGGCTGTAGCTGCTGGATGCCACGGGCATTCCTCTTGGTGAACGTGGGGCGATTCTAGCCCGAGCCAACCTTAGCCCACGATACGGACGGACCGCTCGTCGTGCGATATCAGGCCGGCCCCCAGTAACCGATGCGACGGCGGATCTTGAGTTTGCGCCAGAAATTCCACGGCTTGCGGCGCCGGTTGCGCCCGCCTGCCGCAACGAAGGTATCGATCGCCTGTAGCACGCGTTCGCTGGAGTGCCCATCGCGGTAGGGATGGATGGCATCGCCGTACTCGCGGATCGCCTGCATCAGCTCCGCTGGCCGTGCCAGCGCACGCTCGATCGCCGGCTCGAACTGCGATGCCTCGTGGATATCGATCAGCTGCGGACCCGGGCGGCGGTTCTTGAACGTCACCACCGGCTTGCCGGTCAGCAGGAACTCGTTGAGCGCGGACGAGGTATCCGAGCACATCATGTCCACCTGCGGGAACAGCTCGAGGATGTTGTCGTTCTCGGCGAAGCTGAGGAACTCGTTCTGTAGCGCCTTGTAGCGCGCCCTGGTTTCCGGATTCATCTTCGGATGGAAAGTGACGATCCAGTGCCAGCGTCCATCGCGCGATAGCCGCTTCACCTCGTCGTATAGCGCCTCCGCGGCGCTCCAGGACGGCGAGAAGGTGGAGTGATAGAGGATCACCGGCGGCTTGCGCACTGGCGGCAGCGGCCCGCTGATCTCCTTCATGAAAGGGTCGAGCTTGGGAAAGCCCGTTTCGATCACCGTGAAGTGGCCGACCCGGTCGGCAATTTCCTGGAACTTGGCGGTGTCGCGCGGCCCGGTCGTGCAGTACAGGTCGAAGAAACCGCGGACATAGATATGCCGCGGCTTGCCGGCGTCGAAGCCGTGGAAGGTTTCCACTTTCACGCCCGGGAAAAAGTGCGGCACGGCGTTGCTGGAGGTGATGACCGCCCGCGGATTCCAGCGCCTTACTCCAGCGACGGTCAGCAGCTTTTCGCCGTCCACCAGATCTTCCGCACCGGGGCCATCAAAGAACCACGCCGCCTCGTCCCCGCGCGCGCGTATCGCCTCCTGTATAGGGCGCAGAATGGCCAGCGCGTAGCGCTCGGAGCCATATAGGAGATAGTGCTGCTTGCTCATGCTTCAGCGATCGATGCCATGGCGTGTCAGTGCGTCGGCCGCGCATTCGAGCGAGGCAGGATTGCACTTCATTTCGTAATAACGCATGCGCTTATAGACAGCATACGAGGCCGCGGTCTCGGCCACGACAAAGCCGCGCCAGCCGTCCAGACAGGCCAGCCGCAGGAAGTAGTCCTTGAAAAACGTGAGCGGGTAGACGAACGGCATCTCCCACAGGCGCAGCGGCTTGTTCTTCTCCAGCCAGTCACGGCATTTCAGTTCGGCGTAGCGCAGTATCTTGACCTGCTTCTCGGGCAGGCTGGGGTTGTTCTCGTGGTTGAAGGCCGCCTTCAGCGTCACCGAGGGCCCCTTGAAGCGCAGCGACTCATGCACGCGCACATCGGCCCAGCGCGCCCGATCGCGATGAAACAGGCGTGCCATTTTCTCGCCCATCGCAGGCAGGTACCAGCGCATGGGTGCACCCATGAAGATGGTCGCTCGGCGCAGATAGGCGGCGCAGATATTGCTGGCCATCAATGCCGGCAGCCGCTGTTCCAGTTCGGCGGAAAGCGCGGGCGACAGGTACTCGTCCGCGTCCAGCGCCAGGATCCATTGGTGGCTGCATTGGGTCGTGGCGAAGTTGCGCTGCGCGCCGAATCCCAGCCAATCCTGGTGCACGACCTTGGCGCCATGCGCTTGCGCGATGGCGACGGTGTCGTCGGTGCTGCCGCTGTCGATCACCACCTTTTCGGCGGCAAACGGGACACTGTCGAGACAACGCGCAATATTTTTCGCCTCGTTGTAAGTGATGACGACGAGGGTGATGGGATGGGTAGGCATGAACGGGATTCTAGAGCCAGTGGCGGCCTGGAGACCAATGGCCCCGCCCGCGGTTGAGACGTCGCTTCCGGCTAAAGCAATTGCTGCAGGGCGGCGCCGAGCCGTGATTCAAAACCGTGCTGGTTCTGCAGATACCAGGCGCGGGCTTCCCTTCCCCGTTGCTCCCACTCGGTCCGCTGCATGCTTATGCAGCGCTCCACGGCCTGCTCCAGCGCCTGCTCATCGAACAGGTAGCGGGTGGCAAGATTGAGCGGTTCGCCTGCCGTCGCGGCCACCGTGATGCCACGCTCAGGCGTGACCAGCTCGTTCATGGGTGGGGCGTCGCAGGTCAGCACGACGGCAGCGCAGCTCAGCGCTTCGGCTATGTAATGGCCCCAGCCTTCGGTTTCCGACAGGCATAGCTGGAATACATGGGTGTTTTGCAGCGCGCGAATCTCGGCAATATCCGCCACGTACTCGCGCCGGTGTTCGATATTGCGGGCCGTGCTGTTCGAGCCGTCGTCGGTGCCGGGCGCCTGCAATACATGCAGCATGGGCCATTCGGGGTGCCGCCGCCATGCAGCCAGCAGCCGCTCCGTGCCCTTCATGCGGCTGGCGCCCGCCAGGTGCAGGAACGTGGGTTGCCGCGCGACGCCAGGCTGATAGCAGTCGGTGCTTTGGAAGCCGATATGGATGGCCGGCGCGCCAAGGCGGTTGAACAGCGTCGTCGCCGCCTGGGTCTTGGTGAACACGGCATCGAACTTGCCCAAGTGTCGGCGATCCCGCTTGGAAAACCATTCCGGGTTCGGGATGAAGGCATTACGGGGCGCCAACCCCATATGGTCCGGGCACACGTGCTCCAGGGTGATGCTCAGGTCGTAGCGATACGCGCTGCTGCCCTGCACCCGTTGTGCCAGTAGCCGCAGGCGCTGCGTCAGTGACTTCCACCACCGACGCTGGCGCGGCGGCCCCACCGCCGTGAAGCTCACCTCATGACCGAGGTTGCGCAGGGCCTCCGTAAGCAGGCGGATATCGTGGCTGAGGCCCCGGTTGTTGTCCCAGGCGATGAGGTTGATGCGGGCCATGGCGTCAGCGATGGGCCTTCTGCAAGGCGATGCTCATCGGGCGGCGCTCGCGCGCAGTGACCGCTCGCGCTGCAGGCGGCTTGCCAAGACGGCCATGCCCAGGGTCAGAAAGAAGAACAGCGAATGCGGCATGGGGCGATACAACACATTGTCCGTAAAGCCGCATAGCGCGTACATGCTCACCGTGAGCAGGCCGATGGTTGCCGCGGTGGCCACCCTGTCGCATGGGTCGAACACACGGCGGGCAAAAAACACCATGGGAACGCCGAATAGCAGCAGCAGGACGATCAGCCCAGGCACGCCGCCGCAGACGGCCGCATCAAGGTATTCGCTATGCGGGTGCGTGTATTTCGCGATGCTCTCACTCGCCAGCCCCTTGCTTACCAGGGTCTGGGTGTACTTGCCGAACTGGTCGATGCCCACGCCGGCCACGGGGTGCTCCATAAACGCGCGGCTGGCGACACGCCACATTTCTATCCGCTCGCGGATGGCGCCCTGGTTGTCCTCGGCGCGGTATGTTGTCACTTCATGGCCGATGGCAGTAAAGCGCTGCAGGATCTCGCCACGCAGGAACACCACGGAAACGGCCGCGATTGCCACGGCGCCGCCAAGCACGACCAGGGCATCACGCCACTGTTTCGTGCGCACGACATGTAGCAGCACAACCAACAGGAAGACCGGTGCGCAAGCCAGCAGCGGTCCGCGGCTTTGCGTGAGCAGGGCGCCGAAACTGCCCACCACAGCGCAAGCCGCATGGAGCGCGCGCTCCGGCCAGGAAAGCTGCGGACGCAGCATCTGCACGACGGCGCTCAGCGACAGGACGAGTATGAACATGGCCAGCTCGATGACGCCCCAGTCGGCGCCATCCAGTCCGGTAGCCCGGGGAGCGCCCTGGATATAGTGCTGGTAGATGCACACCAGTCCGAGTGCGGCGGCGCCAAGGCTGAGCCCCAGCCAGAACCAGCGCACATGGATGGAACGCGCAAAAACCGCGGCGATCGCCAGGAAGGCCAGGATGTGCGAAGGCAGGTCCAGCTCACCCCATCCGAGGCGATGCCCCAGGACGTTGCCGATCGCATAGAGCATGCTCAAGGCGCAGACCAGTACCACCGCCCTGGCTGACATGTAGTTTGCTCGCACATCCCTATCGGTTATCAAGAGGCCGATGCCGTAGAAGAACAGCAAGGCGATCGGCACCACCTTGAGCCTGACTGGCACCGCGAACGAGAGTGGCAGCAACGCGAGTAGCAGCGTCGCGACAAACGTGCGGGTGCGGGAAGCCTGGGGGGCGCGTGGAACGTGGTTCATCAAATCCTCTTCAGTGTCCGGCTCGTGAGGTATAAGCCAGCCTTGTCCGCACAAGTGCGAACCCTATTTCACTACGGTATTTCGCTGGGTCCCCAGCTCGACGGCGATAGGGATATTGCCGCACAAGCTATGACATTCTATGGGGAAAACGAGCCCCGTGCTGCCCATTCGGCGAGGCTGGGTTCATCCGTCGCAAGCCCTTTCGAAGGGCTCTCTGTCGCCATCGAGGCACCGGTTTGAAGCTTCTGTTCACCAACTTCCATGCCGGCGACGGCGGCGGCCACACTACCTATATCCGCGAACTGGCCGCGGCGCTGGCGGCACGCCATGAGGTTCACGTGGCGGCACCGCCCGGCAGCCGTTTGAATCGCGAGGCGCGCAGCCTGCCTGGTGTGTTCGTACTCGATCAGCCGTTTCCGAATGGCCTGAACCGATGGCGGGCGCGCCGCCATGCACGGGCGCAATTGAAGCACTACCTGCGCACGCATGCCTTCGACCTGGTCCATGTAAACGGATCGGCCGACCATCGGCTGGTGCTGTCGGCCATGCCGGCTGCGCGCCCCGCCCTGGTCTGGACCAAGCACAACTCCAAGCGGGTGCGTGGTGTGGGTGCATGGCTGCGCGCGCGCCAAACCGACCAGGTGATCGCGGTGTGCGAATACACGCGCCGCGAACTGATGCGCACGGCCTACCGGCGTTGCCGGATCGACACGGTCTACAACGGTGTCGATATCGAGCGCTGGAAGCCCTGGGCTGCGGATGCCGCCGCCGCCGAGCGCCGTCGCTGGGATGGCGGCGACGCCACGGTTTTCCTGCTCGGCAGCAATGCGGGTACCGCTAGCTACAAGGGCTGGATGGATCTGATCGATGCAGTGGCTTCGCTGCCCGAGGCTATCCGTCGACGGTTGCGGATACCTATTGCCGGGGTGCCGCCCACCGCGGAGGAACGCCAGCGGGTCAGCGCGCTAGGGCTGGACGAGCAGGTGGTGTTCCCCGGCGTGCTGACCGATCCGCGACCGCTGGTGGCTGCGCTCGATGTCGGCTTCGTGCTGTCGTACGACGTGGAGACCATTTCGTTTGCCTGCCGCGAGATGATGGCCATGGGCAAGCCGGTGTTGCTCACGGACTACGCCGGACTGCCCGAGAACATCGATGCCGAGGTGGACGGCTGGCTGGTGCCGGTGCGTGACCGGGCGGCGATCGCCGCGGCCGTCCGGCGACTTGCTTGAGCAGCGCGATGAACTTGCCTGCATGGGACGGGCGGCGCGCCAGCATGCCGAACGCGATTTCGGCCTGCCGTTGTTCGTGCAGCGGACCGAAGCGGTTTATCGCCAGCTGCTCGAGTGGCGACAAGCCTGACGGGAGCTAAGAGCCCGTTCAAATTCTCCGTGTGGTCACAAGCACCCCTCCCCAGCCCTCCCTGCGACCGCAGGGAGTCCGCTTTCGGGACGAGCAGGGGAGGGAGTAAGTGCGGGCGTGCTCCGGCTCCTCCCCCTGTTCGCAGGGGGAGGCTGGGAGGGGGTGCTTGTGGCCAAGAATTTGATCGACGCCTGCCGCGTACGGCGAGACTTTGAATAAGCTCTATCGGCCGTCCTATTCCTCGGCGGATGCCGCCGTGCCGTCAACGCTTTCGTCCGGCAGGCAGCCCGGCGTCACCGCATCTGCCTTGAACATCCACCATTCGCGCCGGTTCGCGTGACCCAGGCTCACCGCCTTGCTGCGGTCGACGCAATGACCCAGCACCGGGTCCAGGACGAACAGCCAGCGATGCGCCGGATCCTGCGCCTGCCATTGGATCGCCGCGGCGTACTGCTCATGCCAGGGCCGGGTAAAGCCGAAGTCCATGGCCGGGCGATCGAGCATCAGCAGGTTCTGTTCCTTCCACGCGACCATGCCAAGTTCGTCGCCGGGTGCCAGCCGATCGCGCACTTCCTGCATCAGGCCGGCGGCGGAGCTGGAATCGTTGAGCAGTGGATACGCCCACAGGCTCCATACCAGCCACATGACCGTCATGCCGCCCACCACCGCGAGTACGGCGCGGCGCATGCGCAACGTGGCAATCGACAGCAGCTGCGCGGCGCCGATCACGACAAACATCCACCACAGCGCGCGGCCGCCGTCGTCGAAGCCACGCGTCGAGGCAAATGCGCTGGCGAACTTCGGCTGTGCGACCAGGGCCGCGCCACCCACGGCCAGCATGGCCAGTCCCAAGACCCCGATGAACAAGAGTCCCGCCGCCCGTAGCCAGCGCTTTTGCAACAGCTCGTCGAGAAACGGCGCGGTGATCAGCGCGAGCATCGGCACGGCCGGCATGATGTAGACGTCGCGCTTGCCCTTCGGTATCGAGAAGAACACCAGCACCAGCAGGATCCAGCACAAGGGCAGCAGGATGCGTGCGTCCTTGGCCTTGAGCGCCCGCCACCAACGCGGCAACGTGCCGGGATAGGTCAGCGACAGCGGCAACCAGGAGAACAGGACGATGGGGACATAGAACAGCGCAGGGTGATGGTGATCCCACGACTTGCCATAGCGGCCGGCCGTCTGGTGAAACAGGATGTCGTTCACATAGGCGGCGTAGGCAGGATCGTTGGCGTGTGTGTGTGCACCCAGCAGCATCGGTACCAGCCAGATGGCGATCGCCGCGAGCAGCGCGAGCAGCCCCAATGGCCAGCGCCACCAGGCGCCCGGGCCCATGCGTGCCACGCCATTCCATTGCCAGCGTGCGGCGACGGCATAGGGGATCAGCAACAGCAGAGAAAGAATGCCGACGCCCTTGGTGATCACGCCCAAGCCGGCGCAGAAGCAGCCGAACCAGTACGCGCGCCAGTTCGGGCCCTTCAGCATATGCACCAACAGGCCCCAGTTCGCCGCGGTGATGAAGAACATCACCAGCGGGTCGATCTGTGCGCGCTTGGTCTGGTAGACGAACTGGAACGTGATCAGCAGCGCCGCTGCGGCATACAGCCCGACCTGTCTATCCCACAGGCGCCGCCCCAGGTCGTAGACCAGCAGCATCGTGCCCAGTGCCGCCAACAGCGAGGGCAGCAGGAAGGCGACGCGCCAGCTGCGGGTCATCACGAAGCTCGCGGCTTCCGTCCACATCAGCATCGGCGGCTTGTCCGAATACAGCTCGCTGCCACGATGCGGGAATAGCCAGTCGCCGCCTTCCACCATCTGCTTGGCGGCCAAGGTGAAGCGTGGTTCGTCCGATGGCCAGGGGTCGCGCAAGCCGATACCCATGCCGATCACGACAACGGCAAACAGCAACAGCAGCCAGAACCGGCGGCGTTCCTCGGTAGTGGCTTGCGTAGCAACAGGCATGGGTGGATTCCGGTACGGCCGTGCCGCGTCGAACGGCAGGCTTGAGTGCGAGCGCGTGATTATCCTGCGTCAGGCCTTTTCGAGCACGGCATAGAACATGCCGTCCAGATCGCCATCGCCCGCCAACACCTGCCAGCCCACACCGGCGGCCTGGCCGACGGGCAGGGTGAACGCGACAACGCGGGCATCCGCCTGTGTGTCCAGCCATTCGCCAACCACGGCCTCGTTCTCGGCGCGTAGCAGCGAGCAGGTGACATAGACGAGTCGTCCGCCCGGCGCGAGCAGCGGCCACAGCGCAGTGAGGATACGGCGCTGCTGTGCCACCAGGGGGGCGATATCGCTTTCGCGTCGATGCAGTCGCACATCCGGGCGCCGGCGCAATACGCCGGTGGCCGAGCACGGCGCATCGATCAGGATGCGATCGAACAACTGGCCATCCCACCAGTCCGACGGTTGTCCGGCGTCGCCACTGACGATGCTGGCCTTCAGGCCGAGGCGATCGAGATTCTGCTGGATGCGCGGCACGCGTTTCGGATCGAACTCCAGCGCCGTGAGCGTCAGTTCCGCCCGCTCCAGCAAGTGACACGCCTTGCCGCCCGGCGCGGCGCAGGCGTCGAGCACGCGTTGTCCGTCACGAATGTCGGCGAGATCGGCGGCAATCTGCGCCGCGCCGTCCTGCACGGCAAATTCGCCAGCGGCAAAGCCGGGCATGCGCGTCACATCGGTGCTGTGCGGCAACACGATGGCGTCGGACAACCAGGCATGCGGCTCTGCCGTATAGCCGCCCGAACGAAGATGTTCGATAACCGTGTCGCGCTCTGCACGCCGGCGATTGACGCGCAACATCAGCGACGGTTCGAGGTTATCGGCGGCCATGACGGCATCGGCCTGTTCCGGCCAGTCGCGCGCGATCGCTTTGGCGAGCCACGCCGGATGCGCATGGCGCGTCTGCGCTTTCGCGTCGAGTGCGGCAAGCAGTTCGACACGCTCTCGCTGCCAGCGCCGCAGTACGGCGTTGACCAGCCCGGACATGCGTGGGCGTTGCAAGGTGCGCGTCGCCTGCACCGTGGCGGCGACGGCGGCGTAGTCGGGAAGTTCCAGCACTTCCAGCTGCACCAGGCCGAGCACCAGCAACGCGTGGATCGCAGGTTCCTTCTGGCGCAGCGGTTTTTCGAGCAGGCGGTCGATCGCCGCGTCGAAGCGCAGCCACCAGCGTGCGCCATCGCTCAGCAGGGCCATCAACAGGGCGCGATCGCGAGAGTCGGCAAGTCGCGGCGCGTAGCGCTCCATGGCGTCTCGCAGGGACGCGCCACGAAGGGCGACCTCGGCAAGGGCCTGGGCGGCGATGGCGCGGGCGTCCTGGCTCATCTTTAGGCGCGCCGCAGTTCGGGGCGTGCGTTGAGGTAGTCGACGGCGCCGATACGCTTGCCGCCGGCGCGCTGCAGCGCCGTGATGCGCAGGGCGCCCTGGCCGCAGGCGATCTCGATGCCGTCGCGGCCCGCGCTCAACAGGCTGCCGGGTGCCGCGGTGTGTTCGCGGTCGCTGGCCTGCGCGGCCCAGATCCGCAAGGTTTCACCGGCGAGTTCGCCTTCGGCGACCGGCCACGGATCGAAGGCGCGCACCTGGCGCTCCAGCTCGATCGCGGGTCGGCTGAAATCCAGCCGCGCCTCGGCCTTGTCGAGCTTGTGCGCGTAGCTGACACCGTCGTCCGACTGTGCGTGGGCCAGCATTGATTCGCCGGCCATCACGCGGGCCAGCCCCTCGGCGAGCACCTCCGCGCCGAGCCCGGAGAGGCGGTCGTGCAGCGCGCCGCCGGTGTCCTCGCGGCTGATCGGCGTACGCCGCTCCAGCAGCACGGGGCCGGTGTCGAGACCGGCCTCCATCTGCATCAGGTCGACACCGCTCTCGGCATCCCCGGCCAGGATCGCGCGTTGGATCGGCGCCGCGCCGCGCCAGCGGGGCAGCAGGCTGGCATGTACGTTCCAGCAGCCCAGGCGCGGCATCGCCAGCACCTTGCGCGGCAGGATCAGGCCGTAGGCCACCACCACCATAAGGTCCGCTGCATAGGCGGCCAGCGTGGCCTGGACCTCGGCGGGCTTCAGTGACTCCGGCTGTTCCACCGCAATGCCAGCCGCCAACGCCGCCTGCTTGACCGGGCTGGGCGTCAGCTTGCGGCCGCGGCCGGCCGGACGATCGGGTTGGGTATAGACCGCCACCACGTCGGCGCCGCTGCTGCGGCAGGCCTCAAGGCAGGGAACGGAGAAGTCGGGAGTACCTGCAAAGACGATGCGGAATTTGCGGTCGCTCAAGCGCTGGCCGCCTGCTTGCGCTGCTTGTCCATGCGCTTGAGCAGCAACGAACGCTTCAATGGCGACAGGTAATCGACGAAGACCTTGCCGGCCAGATGGTCCATCTCATGCTGGATGCATACGGCGAGCGGGCCTTCGGCCTCGACCACGATCTCGTTGCCGTCCACGTCCTGCGCCTTCACCTTCACCTTAAGGGCGCGGGTGACATCGGCATAGATGCCGGGGAACGACAGGCAGCCTTCCTGATAGACCTGGGCGCCATCCTTCTCGATGATCTCGGCGTTGATCAGCGCCAGCGGCTGGTTGCGCTCGTCGCTCATGTCGGCGACCAGCACGCGCTGGTGCACGTTGACCTGAGTGGCGGCAAGGCCGACGCCGTTGGCGGCGTACATGGTCTCGAACATGTCGGCCACGAACTGCTTCAGCGCAGCATCGAACACGCGCACGGGCTCGGCCTTGGTGCGCAGGCGGGGATCGGGAAATTCGAGAATGGACAAGACGGACATGGCTTTTACCTCAGCGCGCAAATTGCGGGCGAATCGGTAAAAACCAAGCCCGGGCGCGATCTAGAATGTGAGCGCTTGCTCAGCGTCTGCGCGTAACCCGCGTTGAGCTGGTATGGCCGCCCCGTGGTGGCCATACCAGCTCAAGCCTTCGGGCCGGACTGTTTGCCTGCATGACCGCGTCATCACTCGGTTGTGTATCGACATACACGCCCTCGTTCTGCCTTGTCATGCGGGCAAACAGTCTTCGGCGCGGGTCACGCGCAGATGCTGAGCAAGTGCTTTATTGTACGTCGCCAAGCTCGTGTCTGGCATGCCATTTTGCCAACTGGCTCCAGTTGCGTGGTTGAACTGTTCGGTTACACTCGCCCGAGCGTCGGGGGATGGGGGATTCCCGTTTATGATCAGAAAGTCCATTGGGCTGCTGGCCGGCATGCTGGTCACGGTGGCTGTTTACGCTGCGGGCGCGCAATTGCGTGCCGATCATCCCGATACCTATACGGTGAAAAAGGGCGACACGCTCTGGGCGATCTCCGCGCGTTTCCTGTCCAAGCCGTGGCTGTGGCCGGAAATCTGGCAAGCCAATCCGCAAGTACAGAACCCGCACCTGATTTATCCGGGCGATGTACTCAATCTGTCCTTCATCAACGGTCCGCGCCTGGGCTTGCAGCCTCGTGTGCGTATCGAAAACGAGGCCGTTCCCGCCATTCCATTGTCCGAGCTGCGCATGTTCCTCAAGGAAATGCGCGTGCTTGATTCGAACGAAGTATCCGCCTTGCCCTACGTCGTGGGCTTCGAGGAGGCGGACCTGCGTGGAACGGTCGGCCGCAATGTTTATGTGCGCGATCTTCACGCGGACCCGGGCCAACGGTTTGCGATCGTGCGCCCCAGCAACGTTTTCCGCAACTTCAACGCCAGTGCAGGGCGTGATGGCGGTGCGGACCTGGTGGCCCATGAGCTCGACAGCAACGTATCCCTGGTACGGACGCCGTGGAAGGAGGATTTCCGCAACGACGGCCACTGGGGCCGTGGCCAGGAAATCGGCACCGAGGTCAGCGTGATTGGTACCGCCGAGGTGCTGCGCACTGGCGATCCGTCGACCCTGCTGTTGCTCGATTCCACCATGGAAATCCGCAAGGGTGACCGCATCATGCCGGTGGATGACAAGCCGTACGACCCTTACTTCTACCCGCATGCGCCGAAGTCGTTGCCGGGCAATGCGCGTGTCATCGCCTTTGCCGATGCCTTCGACGCCGTGGGTCCGCGCCAGGTGGTGGCACTGAATATCGGTGCACAGGACGGCGTGGATAACGGCCAGACCTATTCGATCTACCAGCCGGGCGAGACCATTCCCGACGACGTGGCCAGCAATAGCTGGAATCGCGGAACCGGCCACAGCGTGACGCTGCCGCAGGAGTTCGTGGGTCATGTGATGGTGTTCCGCACGTTTGACCACGTCAGCTATGGCCTGATCATGGATGGCCTGCGCCCGGTGCACAGGCAGGACAAGCTCGAACTGCCGGAATAAACCCGTCGCTCAGCAGTGAGCGGCAGGGGACGACAGAACGGCGCGGTCATGACCGCGCCGTTTCTGTTTGGGGCGCCGCCTAAAGTCCACGGATGGACAAAACGGATGACCTCAAGGCCTGGCGCCCCTGGCTGATCCTGCTGCGCATGCCTGGGATGGGCCCCGGCGGCTTGCGCGAGCGCTTGGCGACGCATCACGGGAGCATCGAGGCGGTGCTGGATGCACTGCAACGGCACGCCGCCACCCTCTCCCATGAGGCGCGCGCCTGGCTGATGCGGCCTGACGAAGCACGCCTGGCCGCAGATCTGGCCTGGCTGGCCGAACCCGACCACCGCCTGCTGTGCTGCCTCGACGCGGACTTCCCGCCGTTGCTGGAAACCATTCCCCAGCCGCCGGCGGCTTTGTTCGTGGCGGGTGACGCCAGTGTTTTGCTGCATCCGCAGATTGCGATCGTCGGTGCACGCAGCGCCACCCTGAGCGGCAGGACCGATGCCCGCGCGTTCGCGCGTGAACTGGGACTGGCCGGTTTCACCATCACCAGCGGCATGGCCGATGGCATCGACGGGGCAGCGCATCTGGCCGCATTGGACGCCGAACTGCCCACGGTGGCGGTGATCGGCACGGGGCCGGACAGGGTCTATCCGCGCAAGCACCATGGGCTGGCCACGCGAATCGCCAAGCACGGCGCCCTGGTCAGCGAGTTTCCGCCGGGGACGCCGGCCCGTAGCGACCACTTCCCCCGCCGCAATCGCCTGCTCTCCGGGCTGTCACTGGGCACCCTGGTGGTGGAGGCCGGATTGAGATCGGGCTCGCTGATCACCGCACGGCTAGCAGCCGAACAGGGACGCGAGGTGTTCGCCTTGCCCGGTTTACCGATTACTAGCCTTTATGGACGTGCACAAATTACATACAGCCGTGGACATAGGCTAAAACCGCCGTAGTCCTTGACGTCCACGAAGAGGCAGAAATGGCTCATTTAGCGAACGTTAATATTTCCGGTTACCACGCTGAAGAAATTGAGGGAGCCATCCGCTGGACGCCAGCTTCCACGCCGGTCGTGCCTCGACCCTATCTGTTTTGGAGTAACGGCACTGCTTGGAGAGAGGCCAACTTATGGCTGTCGCAACGAGCCCCAGAGGTTGACCCGAAAACACTGATATCGAACGCCTCGTCCCTGAAGGCTTACGCCTCTTGGTTAGAGCTCGAAAATATGGACTGGTGGTTTTTCCCGCTTCAAAAGAAAAACCGGTGCTTGTGGCGCTATCGAGGGGCCCTCGTGAGAGCCCGCGACAACGGGGAAATAGCTACGACCACAGCTGCCCAAAGGATACGGGTTCTTGTGGCGTTCTATCGATGGCTCCTAGAAGCTCAGCTATTCGATCCTGGGCGGCCGCTATGGCGAGACCGTCATGTGGAAATCGTCTTGAGCGACACAGAGGGATTCAGTCGAACCGTCCATGCAAGGTCGACAGACCTCGCCATTCCCAATCGTCGTGCCAAGGGTGAGCAACTAGAGGATGGCGTAATGCCTGTCTCTGCAAAGGTTAGGAACGAAATACTTTCGTTCGCTAAGAAGCATGCCAGTAGCGAACTCTATTTGATGTTGCTGCTTGGTTTCTTTACAGGTTTACGGCTAGGCACCATCTGTGACCTGAAAGTTCAAACAGTATTGGGGGCAACTCCTGACCCTCACGCAAGCGGTATTTATCGCCTGAGCGTTGGTCCACAGGCGCGGCCACCCATTAGCACCAAGCATCAGGTCAATGGATATGTCGCCATAGGAGAGCATCTTCTGGAGCTGCTAAGAAACTATGCGGGCAGTACAACTCGACTTAGGCGCGAAGCGTCCGCGCCTACAGAAAAGAAAGATCTCCTGTTCTTAACGCGCCGCGCAAACGGTTACGCCGAAAGAGGACTCGACCGAAGCCCTGCGATCAACGTTGAGCTATTTCGGCTCAGGCAGAAAGCCAGGTCTTCGAGTACATCATGCATGGAGCATTTCCGCTTCCATCAAACCCGGGCGACATTCGCCACACAGGCGGCAGCCACGGCTATGAGCAGTCTTGGGCCAGTGGCCGCCATCGGCTTCGTGCGCGAACTCCTCTTGCACCGATATGAGTCGACCACGCTCCGATACATCCGGTTTGTAGAGAAGTACCCGATCAAAGAGTCACTTAGCAATGAGTTCACCGAGAGCTTCATGGGTCTCATTAGTAGTGAGCACGCCGCATGAGTGTGCCGAAGACTCTAGTGCTGAACGGTATTGTCTATCGAAGTGCGCACTCCCCCTGGGATCTCGCTCCCCTGATGTACGTGGGGGGCGCAGGTAAATCACGTAATGAAGGAGCAAAGCTCTTTTCCCAAGGAAAGCTATCGAGAAGCAGTCCTGGTCGCGTCTCTTTTGTCACGAAGATCCACGAATACATTGATACAAGGCTCGAATGCGGTGGCAGCGAATTCACAGCAATAACGACAATGCAGTGCGTGCTGCGATTCTTTCGCTGGGCCGATGCCAATGGGCGCAATCTCGATCTTGAGTCGGTCAGTGAAACGTATCGCGCGTGGTGCGACGACCTTCTATTACGGCATAGGTTGGGGAAAATACGTGAGCGCACTGCTTACTCAATTGCACATGAGATCGGCTGCATGCTCGATGAGATATTTGAGTCGCCGCCGAGAACTTTCGTCAAGAAAGCTCGCCTCTCTATTGTCCTAAGCAAACGACCATCCACTGCTAATACGACGAGCAAGGAGAATCTGGAAAAAACGTTCGCCTTCGGTCACGTGCTCGTCGATATCGCTAAGGGGCTCACCGTAGACGCGATCTGGGGGGAGTTGCCTGTCAAGATTCCGCTGAGAGAAGGCCTAGTGGCGCAATTTTCGGGTGGCCTGCAGCAGGCGTCCCTCAGGGAAACCGGAAAGTCCAAACGAGCTCTTCTGCCTGGTGACGTCCAGTCACTAAAGCGTCGTCGTTCGATAGTGAACGCACGGGTGGCGCCGCATGGTCACCTGTGGTCAACGTACGTCACTCGAAGCTCAATGCCTGAGTTTAAGGGTTGCTATCGGTGCCTTGGAGGATGGCGGAGATGATGACTAGAGCAGAGACAGAGTTTCGGGAAGCGTTTGAGCGGTTGAAGTCTGGTACTCCGATCATACTCGACGCTGGATCGGTGGTTAGTCAGAACAATGTTGCAAGGGAGGCCGGGCGTGATCCGTCGGCCCTTCGAAAGTCAAGGTACCCGGAATTGATCCGTGATATCCAACACTGGGTCAAGCCAGTCGATACACAGGAATCCAAATCTGACGTAGCGAACGATCAGTCGCCCAAGAAAAAAGCTCTTGGGGCCGACGTGATGCTACAGTTGAGCGAACTCCGAAGGGAGCGGGATTCACTTGCATCCCAGTTGATCGAAGCCGATACACGAATCTTAGAGCTCATGGAGGAGCTGAGGGAATTGCGCAAAGATGCGCTGGAGCCACCATCAAATGTAACAAGACTCCACCCGACAACAGCGGGCTGATTGGGCGCCGCGCTCTGAGTTTAAGTTGCAAGACTGTGTTTGAATCGCCCCGGGTTTTGAGGAGGCTCCAACTCTTGAGAAGATGGAGCCATGAACAAGTCGAACAAGTTCTCACCTGAGGTCCGCGAGCGCGCAGTGCGCATGGTGCAGGAGCACCGCGGGGAGTACCCGTCGCTATGGGCTGCCGTCGAGTCGATCGCCCCGAAGATTGGCTGCGTGCCGCAGACGCTGCTGGGCTGGGTCAAGCGCCAGGAGATCGATAGTGGCGTGCGCGAGGGCGTGACCACGAAGGAGGCGCAGCGCGTCAAGGAGTTGGAGCGCGAGGTCAAGGAACTGCGCCGGGCCAATGAGATTCTGAAGTTGCCGCACCGCGAGCCTTCGCCGATGACCGCTCTCCGACAGAAGCCGATGGCTGAGCATTTCAGTTTGTGCCCTATTTTTGGGCCGCCGGCCAGAACGGTACCGTCCGGATGGGACGCTTACCAGGCACGCCCGTGGATGCCACACATGGGTTCGACGGGTTCAGCCCCGGAAGGACAGGGAGGCCGATCGACTGCGGCTTGATCCCGATGAGCAGGAGCAGCTCGTCGTCTATTTTTCGTTGGTTTTTCGGCCGCGAGGCACAACAATGCGACGGCTCATTGCCTGGATATCTCATGATGAAAAGCCGCTTCGGGTTTCTGGCCTCTTTGTTTCTTTTGGCGTTTCTTTTGTTGCCGCGCACAAGTTTTGGCATGCGCCATGAGATCGCGAACGGATCTTCGGTGTTTTCGATCGACGACATCACCGGCGCTTACGCGCTTGACAACGGCGATCTGCATTTTGGTGGTCGCTTGGCTCACGGCGCGTTGCGCGTGACAAAGTCGGCCAGCGGGTTGCGATTTCCGCTCACCGAGGGAATCGAGGCGACCGTCGCCCCGGCGACAGGCCCATCGAATGCGCTGTTGTTCTCATGGCAAGTCGTAGATGCGGTCGCAGGGTCGTCGCCACCGGCTTTTCCTGACTTCACGGTGGTGCCAGCGGGACTGCATTCGCTTTCGCACCAGCAATTGAATTTTGCGCCGCCGGTCTTCGATGACCCGCAGGATGTCTCGACACCGTGGGTGCTCTTCACCGAGACCGGTCACACCCTCATTATCTCGCCCGCCTCGGACTTTTTCCTCGCAAGCATGCTCGGTGACGCCAGGACACGCGTCGCGGTCGGATTGAATTCGGAAGTGGGTAAGCTGCCCGCAGGCTTCGGCTCGACGGCGCTTGTTGCAGCAGCGCCCGATCTTGCGTCCGCCTATGACGCCTGGGGAACCGCGCTGCGAGGGTTCTATCATCGCAGTCCCGCCTCTGCCGACGCCGACCCGATACTGCGCGATGTCGGTGTGCTTACGGATAATGCGGGCGGCCATTACTACTACAACTACGAATATGCCGAGGGCCTGAACTACGAAGAGTCGCTCGTGCGCTTCATCGAACGTAGCCGTCAAGCCGACATCCCATTTGGCTATCTGCAGCTTGATAGCTGGTGGTACGCCAAGAGCTCCTGGAACCCGCATGAACAGGTTGGTCGAATCAAAAATCCGGCGCTGCCCGATGAGGACTGGAATCGCTACGGTGGCCTCATGGAATGGAAGGCACAGCCGGGCGTATTTCCCAAGGGCATGGCCGCGTTCCATGAGCGGGTGAAGCTGCCCTTCCTTGCACACAATCGCTTCATCGATAAGGACAGCCCGTATCGCAAGCGCTACCAAGTATCCGGCGTGGCGGCGATCGATCGCGGCTACTGGGACGAGCTCGCGAACTACGCCGCCGCGAACAGCATCGCCACTTATCTACAGGACTGGCTCGATGCGACTTACAAGTACTCGCCGGAACTGCGTGCCATGCCTGGCAAGGGAGAGATGTTCATGGACGGCATGGCTTCCGCGATGGCGGTGCACGGGATCACGATGCAGTACTGCATGGCCTATCCGCTGCACATGCTGCAGGGCGTGAAGTACCCAAACCTGACGACCATTCGTGCCGCTGGCGACGGCCTGACGCGTTCGAAATGGACGCAGCTGGCATTCAATGCACGCTTGATCCATGAGTTGGGTGCCTGGCCGGCAACGGATGTGATGCCATCGAGCGACACGGCAGCGATGCTGTTCGCCACCCTCTCCGGCGGACCCGTCGGCGTCGGCGACGCGTTCGAGCAGCTTGATCGCACCAACATCTTCAAGGCAGCACGTGCCGATGGCGAGATTGTGAAGCCGGATGAACCCCTCATGCCGCTCGGCGCCAGTTACCTGACCCAGTCGCGAAAGACCGGCGAACCCATCATCGCTTCCACCTTCACCCGCCACGGCAACCATTCCACCGCCTACGTGCTGGCATTCGCCGATGACCCACGGCACACCGCGACGAACTTTTCCGTGGCACCCAAGGATCTAGGCTTCAGCGGAACGGTGGCGGTCTTCGACCCGACATCGGAATCCGTTGTCATCGCGGATACTAGAAAGGCAATCACAGGATCGTTGACGGGCCCTGATGCGTTCGCCTATCGCATTGTCGCGCCCCTGCCTTCCACGGGTATCGCCGTTTTCGGCGATCTCGGGAAGTTCGTCACCATGGGGCGCAACCGCGTTGTTTCGTACGAAGACGTTAGCCATGGTGCCAAGCTGAAACTTGCTTTCGCGGCCAAGGATTCCGATATCACCGTGGCCGGCTATGCAAAGTCTGACATCGCGGCGCATGCAGAGGGTGCGACCATCGTGTCGACGGAGCGCGATGCGCGGACAGGTCTTTTCAAGGTGACGCTCAGGTCCGCGGGCCCGTCTGCGTCGGAGGCGACGCTTACACTGAAGGCCCGGGCGAACTGACCCGGGCGGCGCTGCTTATTTTGGAACGCCATGGCGCATCGGAGTCCCCGTCCACGGAGAGAAGGACGGGGAATGCGAGGTGGCGAGGTGCGAAGCCGCCCTTGATGGCGAGCATCCGCGCGATGGCGCGCCGCGGATGTTCCCGCGGCGCGCCATTAAGCACTAGTGAAGCACCTTGAACGCGTGGCTCCACTCATTGCGCAGAAGACCCGGAATGCACCAGAGCATGCACAGCGGCTCAATCGCGCGGGCCGCTTCGACTCGGCCCATGTCTTCCGTATCCCAGCCAAGCTGATCCACCAGAACGCGCACGCTGGCCTTGGCCGCCTCGTCGTTGCCGCAGATGAACATGCTGGGACGCCCGCCGGCAAACACCGGATTCACCATGCGCGCATTGCCGACTGAGCTGAACGCCTTGACGAAACGTGCCTGCGGGACATGGCGCTGCAGGCGCTCTATCAGCGAATCATCAAGCGTAGTGAAGAAGCGAAGTACGCCATGTTCTGGTGGCAGGTCCGCAATGGGGTTGCACGTATCCATGACCACCTTGCCCGCCAGGTTTGCTGCGCCGGCAAGATCCAGAGCCTGCTCTGCGGCGGTGCCTTTGACTGCCAGGACGATCAGATCGCCAAAGGCAGCAGCCGCGTTGAAGCTGAGCACTCCGATCCCGGGTTCGCCGGCAGCCCAGGAGGACAGCTTGGCGGGTTCACGTGTGCCCATGGCCACGTCGTGTCCGTGCTTGCGCAGGCCGGCAGCCAGCGTTTGAGCCACAATGCCTGAACCCAATACACCGATTTGCATCATCGCCTCCGTAGGCTTGTCGTCAAAAGTCATGTGCCAGGACCGTACTTGTGGCAAGGCCATCAACCGCCAAGCCGGGCACTCACAAGCTGGTCGAGAAAGGCGCCAGTGGCATACGTGCTGACCATCAGCAGCTGGAATGTCGCCAGCCTCACCGACACGACCGACCGACCGACCGGGAGTGTCTGCGTGGCATGCGTGATCATGCCCTCGCGGGCCGCCTCAGGCATGCCGTGACAGGCCGGTGCCCGTCTCCCAGGTCCAGCGAAATCACGTCGATGCTTGGTGGCGTCAGTTCGCGAGGCAATGTTTGCGCGATCCCGGTGATCGCGCCGTTAACAGCCACGAGACCGGAGGTACTCGTAGTGCCGTGCGCGTGGCAGCGGTCGGCATCACCACCAGGCCGTTGGGTTTCATCCGCGAAAGAGCCGCCTGCAAGGTGGCCTATTGGAGCAGGCGCAAATGCTGCAAGGCATTCGCCAGGGCGGAACGTATCCGCGTGCGATCATCAGGCAAGGTTCAAGGCTTGCAGTAGGGGCAGTGCTTGTCTCAAACACTGGTCCTACGCCAGCTGGCGCAAGCTTCGAACGCCCAGTCCGCCATCAATTGGGTTTCGCGGCCTTGCATACCACGAAGTCGAGCGCCGGCACGCTCACCGCGTAACTTCCGGTAGCCATGCTGTTGGATTGGCAGGCTCCGTACAGCGACGTCCATTGGGCGGAGCCCGGCTCAACCATCACATGACCGGACACTGGCGCGAGGCTCGTATTGAACGCCACCACGATTTCATCGCCGGAAGACGACAGGCGCGAGATCGCAAGCAAACCCGGCGCATCTCCGGATGCGCGGGAAATCTGGCGCCCGCGCTGCAGCGCCTGCTCGCCGGCACGAATGCCGAGCATGCTGGAGAGGCTCTTGTAGAGCGGATGATTCACGTCGAAATGGCCGCCACTGTCGCCCGCTGTCGCTCCAAGCCGTGGCGCCGCCTGGAAGCTCGGTACCTGGGTCGGGAACATGTCCTCGCGGGAATCCTGGTCAACGTCGCCTGCCCCGACGAAGCCCTGCTCGTCGCCGTAGTAAATGGCGGGAATGCCTCGCGAAAACAGGATGACCGCATAGGCCAGCCGCACCCGGCGCATGACCTCATCAAGCGACGCGCTGGGCCTGGCCTCACGCACGGCCCTGGCGAAGCGCATCACGTCGTGGTTGCCGGTGAGCGTGACCAGTTTCGCGGCCGTGGCTTCGCCGTTGGCGTAAAGCGCGTCCTGGCGGAACACGTCGGTGATCCTCGAGGTGGGGCCATCCTTCGATATGGCGTCTACCAGCGCCGATTGAAGGGCAAAATCGTTGACCGCCGGCAGCCCATCAACACGCGTGGCCCGTGCCAGTGGACCGGGGGTCGGTTCCATCACTTCGCCGAAGATATGGAAATTCGGTATGCCCTTCGCTTTCGCGCGTGCGAGCATCGCTGGCACGAAGGCTTGCCAGAACTCTGAATTCACGTGGCGGGCAGTATCGATACGGAACCCATCGATGCCGTAGTCATCGATCCACTGACCATAGATGTCGATGAAACCCTGAAGCACGCGGGGGTGCTCGGTGAATAGGTCATCGAGACCCGCGAAGTCGCCCAGCTGGGAGCTCTCGCCCAGGAAGGTCGACTCGCCCCGGTTGTGGTAGTAGATCGGATCGTTCAGCCAGTCTGGCTTTTTGATATGACGCTCGGCTACTGGCACGTAGGGCTTATAGGCATAGTTGGGACTGGTCAGTTTGGCGAAGTTATCCGCAGTGAGATAAGGCGCCTGGTCGCCGAGAAAACCCGGATTGATGGCCCGTTTGGATCCACCTTCGCGCGTATAAGGGAAGTCGGCGCGCGACCGATACGTGCAGGCCTTGCCCTGGCATTCGCGATACTTGATGACGTCAGCCGTGTGATTGACCACGATGTCGAGGTAGACCTTCATGCCTCGTGCATGCGCGGCGTCCACAAAGGCCTTGTAGTCCGCCTTGCTCCCCAGGTGCGGGTCGATATCCGTGAAGTCGATGGGCCAGTAGCCGTGGTATCCGGCGGATTGGTAGCCATCCATTTCCTGGACCGCCTTATTGCGAAAGACGGGCGTGAGCCAGATTGCCGTTGCGCCAAGCCCATGGATGTAGTCCAGCTTCGACGTGACGCCCTTGAGATCACCGCCGTGATAGAAGGCTTTATCGGCAGGATCGAAACCTGTCTTCGAACGGTCTCCCGAGATGCCTCCGCGATCGTTATCGGGATCGCCGTTCGCGAATCGGTCGGGCATGATCAGGTAAATGACTTCACCCTCAGCCGGCCGGGCGCGCAGCGCCGTGAGAGGATCCACGTTGCCGGGCGCGATAGCCGGGGCTTGTGTCTGCGTACCCGTGGGTGTGACGGCCATGGCCGTATTGCACGACAGAGCAGCCAGCATGAGTGTTGCAGCGGCAAAACGACAATACATCGAACCCCTCATTCCCCGGCCGTTGCCGGATACGGTCACGCAGCGACGCAATATAGCCCTGGCGCACGAAGAAAATCGCCGATGGACGTCCAAGTGTGGGGGGTTACATACGTATTCATGACCGCCACGAATCCAAGGTCCCTTTCAAAGTCTTCGAAGGACATCGTCATCCCAGCGGTCCTCAACAGCCGAAGGGCTGGTCAAGCTGGGATCCAGTGACTTTAGGGCACCGTCATCCCAGCGAAGGCTGGGATCCAGTGACTTTCCTGACGCACCAAAGGCGCTGCATTCCAGCTGTCGCTGGAATGACGGCCATGCCATTTGCAGATACTTGCTTCGTACGGCGAGACTTTGAACAGGCTCTAAGATCACCTGGATTTTTCCACTCGCAACCGCTTGTGCCACGGGCCTGCATGGCGCCGGCGGCTCAAGCGTGCATCGGGCATGACCACCGCCAGGAACTAGACGAGTAGACCGCCGCCCGCGACGATGACCTGGCCGGAGATGTAGTCGGACTCCGGCGTGCAGAGGAGGTACACCGCGCCCGCAGCTTCTTCTGGCGTACCCGCCCGGCCGAGTGGAATGAGCGACTCGAAGGTATTCAGTAACTGCGGTTGGATGCCGACCTTGATGTCATTGCCGACGACGGACACGGTCGCCGGTTTTTCAGGATCAATCGCCTGCGTCAAGCGGGTCTGGATCCAGCCGAACGCGACGCAATTGACATTGACGCAGTAGCGACCCCATTCCTTGGCCAGCGTGCGTGTCATTCCCACCACGGCGGCCTTGGCGGATGCGTAGCCGACCTGGCCGGCATTGCCGTATAGACCTGCAATGGAGGAAATATTGACCACTTTGCGATGAACGGGGCGGCCTTCCAGCGCCTCTGCTTTCGCCATGGCCCGGATCGGTGTGGCGGCCGCGCGCAGGATATTGAACGGCGCCGTGACGTGGACATCCATCATCGCCGCGAACTGATCATCGCCCGTCTTCTGGATGACGTTGTCCCAGGTGTAACCCGCATTGTTGACGATAATGTCGAGGCCACCGAAGTTCTCCATGGCGGATCGAACGAACTCCTCGCCAAACGCCGGCGCCGTGACATCGCCGCAATGGACGACAGCAGCGCCACCGAGCGCCCGAATTTCCTCCGTCACGGCGAGTGCCGGACCTTCATCAAGATCATTGACCACGACCCTGGCGCCTTCTCCGGCAAACTTGAGCGCGATGGATCGCCCGATGCCACGGCCCGAGCCTGAGATGATGGCGACTTTTCCGTCGAGTTTGGACATTGTTCCCTTTTCCGGAGCTGTACGTCAGAGCAAATGCGCGGTGTGAATGATGATGGCGATGGCCGCGGGTATACGAGGACTGGCGACCTTCGGGCGCGGCTAGGACTTTACCCAGTAGGGCGCCCGCAACTCCCGCTTAAGTAGCTTGCCCGTGGCGTTCCTGGGCAGATCGCTACGGATCTCGACGCCAACCACGCGCTGCTGCTTGCCAACACGTTCATTCAGCCACAGGCGAATCTCGTCGCCGCTGATGTCGGCGCCGTGTTTCAACGTCACCAGCGCAAGCGGCGACTCACCCCAGACATCACTCGGTACACCGATCACCGCACACTCAAGCACGTCAGGGTGCTGTATCAGCACCGACTCCAGATCCGCCGGGTAGATATTCTGGCCACCTGAAACGATCATGTCTTTCTTTCGATCGACGATATAGAGGTAGCCCTGCTCGTCAACGCGGCCGATGTCGCCGCTGCGTAGCCAATAGCGTCCGTCGTTGTCCGCCCACATGGCGGCGGCCGTCGCTTCCGGCTTCCTCCAATAGCCCGCCATGACGAACCGGCTTCGACCGACGACTTCACCGGCCTCGCCAGCGCCGACAGGGCGATCATCGGGACCAAGAATAAGGATGTCGGAGCCGGGCAAGGGGCGACCCACCGATGCGAGGCGGCCATTCACTTCCTCGGGAGCGAGCGTGGTGATGACACCCTCCGTCGATCCGTAAAGCTCGGTAACGCCGCAAGAAAACGTCTCGAAAAGCCGCGCCTTGGTCGCCGCTGGCAAAGGGGATCCGCAACACATCATCGCCTGCATCGACGATCGGTCCGTCCTCTCGAACGTCGGGTGTTCGAGCAGGCGCTCGAATTGCACCGGGACCATGCCGACATGAGTGATTCGTTCGCGCGCCATGGTCGCCAGCGTGTCCGCGGGATTGAATGCATGACGCAATACGATCGTTCCGCCAGCGAGTAGCGTGGCGAGTACGACGCCCCAGCTTATGTTCGAATATAGCCCCGTGACCACCAGTGTCCGTGCGCCCGAATGGTAGCGCAGTGCCAGCGCCAGATCGTGCGCCCAGTTCAGTCGCGTCTGGTGCGTATGCACGATGCCCTTCGGCTCCCCGGTCGTGCCCGATGAGTAGATGATGTTGCAGAAGTCGTCCGGACCGATGACCATCGTCGGCGAGGTATCCCCGATGTCGCCCAGCCAAGCCTGGTATGACTGCCAGCCCTCGATCGCCTCGATCGGCTGCGTTGAAGCAACGACATGGCTCACGCCATTCAATGCGGCAATTCGATGCGCATGGTCCGCTGTAGCGAAGACCATGCTGGCGCCGGCATCGGCCAGCATGGCATGGATGGCGTTATCGGCGCTCGCCGGATTGAGTGGAACCACCAGGCAGCCGGCCTTCATGATTCCGACCATGATCTCCATCATCGCCAGACCATTGGCCATGACCAGCGCAACACGGTCGCCTCGACGCCTTCCCGCCGCCACGAGTCTGTTGGCGATGCGATTGGTTTGCCGGTCGAACGCAGCCCAGCTCAGCGTGCCTTCCGGGCTAACAATGGCAGGCCATTCGCGACGCCAGCGGCCGTGTAGAGCAACGACGTCAGGTAACAAGGGTGCGCACTGGTCGAACATACAGAAGAGACCTCAACCCATGGTGTGGAAGTGTCGCGACGCGAAGCCACAAGGCGTGCTGCTGGGGGATATCGCCGAGGGCTCTCCCCAAGCCCCTGGTGAAGCGGAGCAGCGCCGCCGTGCATCGTGCGTGAGCCGGCCGATGGCTCACGCACGATGGGTCGACTCAGAAGGTGTAGCGCGCGCTCAAGGTCACCATGCGCGGGTCGCCGTAGAATCCCGTCACGATGCCAAGGACGGGGACGCTGTAGCCGGTCGTACGATAGGCCTTGTTGGCCAGGTTGGTGCCTTGCAGGCTCAGCGTCCAGGGCTGGTTGATTCGCCAGATCACGCCCGCATTCCACAGACCGTAGGCGCCCTGCTGGATAAGCGGCGACAACGTGGTCTCCGGATACACCATCGTTTGATAGGTGTAGTTGATCCGCCCACTGATGCTTCCGCCACCGGAGAGCGGAATGGTGTGCTCGAGGTTGAGTCCGCCCGACCATTTCGGCGCATTGGTGAAGCGCTGTGTGTCGGCGATGTTGACGCCGCCGCTTTCGAAATCCGTGTACTTGGTATGCAGGTAGGCGAAGTTGCCGCTGAAGGTCCAGTTCTCGACCGGCTTCCACGCAAATTCTTCCTCCAGGCCGTCGATATGGCCCTTGCCTGCGTTGGTGAAGTCGCCGAAGAAACCCTGGCGTGCCGTTGGGCAGGGTGTATGACGAGAATACCGACAGTTGGATATTGGAATAGATGTTGTGGAACAGCGCCGTATTCATCAACAGGCTGTCGTCGAAGAACGTCATCTTGCTGCCCAATTCGAACGACTGAACCTTCTCGTCCTGAATCGGGTTGCATGAGCTCGGAATGAACGCACAGTTGGCGCGGATGTTGTAGCCACCCGAATGGAAGCCTTCGCTGAAGCTGGCGTAGAGCTTGATCTGGTCGGTCGCGCTGTAGTCCAGCGATACCTTCGGCGACACATTGTGCGAGCCGTGCGTGCCACGGAAATCCGCAAGCACCGCAATCGGCGTCTGGAAGCTGGCATTGGCGAACGCGTAGTTCTGGATGACGGCCGTCTTGGTTTCATCGGTCAAGCGCACGCCGACGTCCAGGCTCCAGACGCGGGTCGATGTCCCACGTGAAGTCGCCATAGCCTGCATAGCTCTTGGTCGCCATGCTGCCGCTGGAGCTGCCGTACTGCGACAGGCCCAACGTACTGTATGGGGGCGAGCCAAGGAAGATATTGTGGATCGCACCACTGGCCACGCCATTGAAGTAGTACAAGCCGGCGACGCCATGGATCGACCCACCCGAATCGTAGTTCGCCTGGAATTCCTGGCTGAACTGGTGATCCTTGTAGAAGCCAGATACATCGGCGACCTGTACCGGCAGCGTGTCGAAATCGATGTTGGTCGTCGTGTTCGAATCGCGATAGGCGCTGATCGACTTGAGCGTCCAGGTCTGGCTTGCGATCCAGTTCAGGGTAAGCGCCGCACCCTGCATCTTGGTCTGGTTGACCTGAGGCATGCCACTGCGTGTGTCGAAATTGCTCGAGAGCGGCTGATAGTTCGGATAGAACTTATTGGCCGTGAGCATCTTTGCGCCACGTGGATTGGAGTCGTCGTGCATGCCGTCCACTTCCAGCTGCGCATTGAACGTGCTGGTGGGAAGAAATCCAAGCGTGGCGCGCGCTGCGTTGGTGTTCTTGTTGCCATTGCGACTGCCGGTGAGAAGGTTGTTGCCGAAGCCATCGTTATGTTCGCTGGCCACCGCAACGCGACCTCGCCAGACGCCGTCAGCCGTGGCGCCACCCACCGACGCCTTGATGTCCTTCTCACCGTGCGTTCCGACCGTCGCCTCTACCGAACCACCGGTAGCGGTGGACAGCGGCTTGGATACGTATTTGATGGCGCCGCCAATGGTGTTCTTGCCGTACAGCGTGCCTTGCGGGCCGCGCAACACTTCGATGCGTTCCACGTCGAATACGTTAAGCAGCGTGCCTTGCGGCCGCGCCAGATAGACATCGTCGAGATAGATGCCGACGGCGGGGTCAAAACCCCAGGTAGGATCGGCCTGGCCAATGCCGCGTATATAGGCAGTGAGCGTGGTATTGGAGCCACGTGCAGCGTAAACCTGCAGGTTGGGCACCTTGCCTTGCAGATCGCCCAAGTTCTGCACGTTCTGGTTGTACAGGGACTCGGCGGTAAAGGCGCTCACCGCAATGGGGACGTCTTGCAGCGTTTCTTCGCGTTTGCGCGCGGTAACCGTGACGGTGCCGAGCTTCTTCGCATTGGCCGGATTGGCCGTCGTGTCGTTGGTTGCGGTACCCGTATTGCTGGCTTGTTGCGCGTTCAGCGGCGCGACGGCCATCAACCCCAAGGCCAAGCCAATGGCCAGATTCAGTGATCGCTTCTTCATCTGCTCCCCTACCCCTAAGGAAAGACGGCCCCCCGGCCGCCGGATGCAAACACGATGTTGTGTTTCATTCATCGATGAATAAAACTTAGCAACATGACGAGGGGCGGGCACGCTGCGACGCAGCATCATGGATGGCGACGTATGGACGCCGAGAACGTGGTCGTCCGATTCGCCGTTGCGGCGATTAGTGGGCGACGATCAGGAGCGTTCGCAGACTTTGCGGAACCCGGCCGCGCAATACGCAACCATCCGCGGCTCGATCGCTTCGAGATCACTCGATCGGCAGGCGTTCTTCGAAAGTCGATCGATTCGTCCGGTTTCCGACAGCGTGAGAGTCAGTGCGCCGGACAACAGGTGATAGCACCAGAAGAGATCCTCATCGCGGGCTTTCGGCAACACGCGACGAAGAACGGTAATAAGGCGTTCGACAACGGGATCAAAGTAGCGCGCCATGCTCTCGCCACCCCACGCCGGCGTGTTGTTCACCTGGGCAACCAGCGCGCAATAGTTTTTCCAACCGCGACCACCTCGGTGCGACCACTCGAACACCGGACGAAGGAAGGCGGCGATGGCCCCTTCAACCGTGGCCTTCTTGCCCACTGCCGCCTCATAGGCGTCAAGCGCCGCGATGCGGTCGTTGTTCAAGATCTCGGCGCGCCGCAGGAGTACAGCATCGAATACGCCGTTCTTCGTTCCGAAGTAGTAATGCAACAGCGCTGTATCGACCCCGGCGCTCTTGGCGATATCGCGGATGCTGACGCCATGAAGGCCATGCCGGGCAAACAGTTCTTCAGCCGCATCCAGAATTCGCTCGCTGGTCTTGAGGCTCTGTTCGGCCTTCGTCGACTTCTTAGCCGTCGCACTGGCCGGTGCGCCGCGCGGAACGCTTCGCGACAGTGGAGCGCTTCGTGCTCGGCTTGGAAGAAGGGCGCTTCACGCGATCCATAAACAAAATCCTGCTTGTCGGGTCCCTGGAAACTGCATGCCGCGGCGACTTGGCTCTGTGCGATCGTATACCTGGCCACATCAAAACGTGGCTCGAAGCTCCAGTCAGCATGCACCATCTGCCAGGCGGCATGGAAGTTTAGCGTCGCCATGGGCACAACGGTTCCATCGCCGGGTTTTACCACTATAAGGAGGAAGTATGCATTACGCTGATGTCTTCTATCAGGGGGATGGCGGGCTGCGTCTTTACGCGCGCGATTACCCAGGCCCGCATGACGACGCGCCCGTCGTTTTGTGCCTCCCTGGCCTCACGCGAAACAGCAAGGACTTTGCGTCACTAGCCGATCATCTTCGACGGAACCATCGCGTGATCTGCCCCGATCAGCGCGGGCGCGGACGCTCCGAACGTGATACGGATCCCGCCAACTATCGGCCCGATGTCTACGTGCGCGATATGTGGTGCCTCGCCGAGGTGGCTGGGCTGAAGCGCTTCAGCATCGTCGGCACGTCGCTCGGCGGCCTGATGGCGATCATGATGACGATGCAGTCTCCGGATCGAATCGATCGCGTGGTGCTTAACGATGTTGGCCCGGAAATCGATCCAAGAGGCATTGCGCGCATCGCGGGCTATGTTGGCAAATCGGTACCCGTGACGACTTGGGAAGAGGCCGCTCGTCAAGCGGCGGCCATCAACGGAGAGGCCTTTCCGGAATATACGGAAACCCAATGGATGGACATGGCTCGTGATGTCTACGTTCAAGAGGGTCGATGTCCTGTGCTTGACTACGACCCGTTGATCTCCAAGGGTGTGTCGAGTGGTTCGGCAGCTCCGAATCTCTGGCCACTGTTCAGCGCGTTGAGCAAAAAGCCGGTGCTGGCTCTCAGAGGGGCACTGTCGGATATTCTCTCCGAGGCCACCTTCGCCGAGATGTCGCATCAATTGCCTAACCTCATACCTGTGGTCATCCCACAACGCGGGCATGCACCAAGTTTGAAAGAGGCGGCTGCTCTGGACGCTATCGCCCGGTTCCTATCTCAGTGAAGCGCTCGATGGTCACCGCCTGTGGCGCAACCGGAAGCCATGGGATGGCAAAGCGACCGCGAAAGCGCTGATACAACGCATGGGCCCATGCCGCATTCGCACGGGCTGATACGCAGTGAGTAGGAACCTGGAAGACTCTCGCCCAGGTGCGGCGTGCCGTGCTCATAACGCGGTACGCCGCGGGGCGATCATCGGACTCTAGGGTTCCACCTACGGCTCACGCCTGAGCAGCTCGGCGTATTGGTCGAGAAGACGGATCGCGGCAACCAGTTTCTCCGTGCAAACCTTCGGAAGCGGCCAGCAGCCGGACCGCATGACTTCTCCGTTGGTATCGGCCCGGTGAGCCTCCTCGCTTTCGATGACCAACAAGGCGATCTCATGCGCCGATGCTTCGATGGCCGCTAGCTTCAGGGCAACCTGCTGCCGTGATTTCCCGACCGTGTCCGGAGAACCGTATGGACGACCGAGCGGTGGGGTGGATTTGCCGCCAATCCATGATGGCGCGCCGGGTCTGTTCAGTGAGCTCGAACTGGACCGTTTTGCCCGTCTTCCGCTGGATAATCTGGGCCCTGGTGCCGAGGCCCCCTTCCCTGGCGAGGTCGCAAACCTTCAGGGCGACCAGGTCGCACCCCCGAAGCTTGCTATCGATTGCCAGATTGAACAGGGCCAAGTCCCGGACCCGCCGCTGCAGCTGAAGGCGGACCCTGATCCCAAAGATGTCCCGGAGCTTCAGGGGAAGCTTCTGACCAATGACCCTTCCGCGGTTCCATGGGATCAGTGGGCGGCCATTAGGCTGCATGGACATGGCGATACTCCCTGACGGTTTGGAGAGTTGCCATACTGCGGACCGGAGAATCTAGAGAACGTCTGCTTCCGACCCGGTAGACCTTCTAAGTAATGTTGGCTGGATCAACCCACAGCGTCAGGTATCGACATGAGTTTCGAGAAGTGGTCCAGGCTTTCAGCGGAGGAGCAGGAGCGTGGCTGTCAGGGCCTAATTCCCGGCGAAGATTGGCCTTTATTCAAGGCAATCGAAGGCGAGTTCATCGCTCGGTACGGCAAGCAGTCGGCGGTTGGAGGTGTCTTTTGCGGCTTTGCAAGCGGCGTTGGGCCTTTGAATGCCATCACCGTGTCAATCAAACGCGGTGCGGGTCGCGCAAATCTTCCCAAGCGCTTCATGGGGTTCCCTGTACTGCGCGCATATGGCAATGCGGCCAAGCCGGGCGCTCCAACCAATGTTTCGCCCTGAGGGGAGCCGTTGGCGTAGGCGAAGCGTTAATTTGAAAGGTGCGCTCGCGACCCGGAACGGACATTTCGATACTCGACCAGTGGCTATGGAGCGGCGATGAAACTAAGGGTACTTGCGTGTGCGGCTCTCTTTTTGGTGTCGTCCATATGTGCGGCATCGGCGAAGGAGCCTGATTCGGGCTATCCAATTGCAGTGGAGGCCACGGGAGTCGAGAGAGCCGGAGGGCACATCTATTTGGACATGCTGGTCTGGAATTGTTCGGACAAGCAGATCAGCGTGGACGGCTTCTATCTGCCTTGGGGTGGGTCACTTGGCAGAGGACTCGTTATTTATCACGCCTACTCTGGCAAAACCTTGGAACAGATCTATCCGATCGAGGACTTTCCGGAACAGATCTACACAATACCTGGCGGAGGGAACGTGGCCGGCAAAATTGCTCTCGATGGCTACTTTCTCGGCCTTGGCAGAATCAAGGATCTCCACGGATTTGTGGTCTTCTGGGTATATCAGCAGATTGGCAATAGTGGAGCGCCAGTCGGCAAGAAGTTCGGCGGAATGGTCCCGCTCGACTCTGGATTGGCGGACGCACCGAATGGGAATCCATGCAGGCCCAGGGGCTCGGTATCCGTAGTTCACTGAGTGGCCGTTTCCGACCCGTTGCGGACAAACCAGAGGGACCAGGCCTGGACCTGGACTACCGGACGTTTGGGGGCAAAGTGCGTCTTGAAGTAGAGGGAAGACAGGACATTCAAGATGCCACTGAGGCTGAGGTCGCGCGTGCGGTGGTGGCACTGCGTAGCTCTGGACCACACTCGTTTGCGATCCTCTCATCCGAAAGCGGTAGCTATATTCAGGTGGCCGGCGGTAGCCAGACCTGCGTGATTGAAGTGAGGGACGCAGCTTCTGGAAGGCACTATCGGGCTCACAAGCTCCAACCGCACTCTATCTTTCCGGACGGCACCAAGTTGGCCTTTGGGGCGGGAACAGTGGTGCTGCAAAGGGACGAATGGTTTACGGCTGCACAAGCTGCGCCAGTGCTTCTCCAATTTCGAGGCGGTGAATTGCTGCCCTCGTTGGCCCCAGGCTGGCGTGACGTAACCGACCTCATTTTTGGCGATCATTAGTTTTACGGAAGATCCGCAACCCCTAGCAGACATCACAAGAATCACTCAGAAACTCAACCATTGGACGGCCGACGGAGGGAGGTTTGAACAATAGACCGCAAAGGATGCCATTCTGCGCTGCCGTAATGGCTATCTCAGTATTGTTGGTGGGGTGTCGGTCGAGGAACGTGCAAGAAGGTGACGCGGACTACCCTAAGATTAACCCGGTACCCTCTCGCTATTTCCTGCTGCACGGCAGGATTGACGACGAGCTGGCCGTTGGATACTCGATAGTGTGGGCGGCGACAAACCCGTCTTGTAAGTACACGGTGTACGTTATTGAGGGGATCGACGCCCCTTATTCCGCTTCGCAAGAGCTACCAATACAGAGAAACGGACAGGAGTATTCGGTGCGTGTACCGACGGACGGAGTTTTGCCAGGGCGTTGCCTGTGGAAGCTCGGTGAGGTTCGCGTAACAGGTTCTGACAAAAGTGGCCATAAGTTAGTAGTCCCGGGGGGCGTGATAGTGACCAATACGCCGGGGCTCCGGCCGGGCGAAAGCCCCGATGGAGTGCTTTCCTTCGCCTGCAAGGTTCCGCAAGCCACAGACGGCGAGTTCTTCTTGGGCGAGCGCCTCGGGGTGTCATTGGTGTGCTACGACCCTACCAGCCGCGCAATCGCGGTTGGAGCAAGCACCTGGCTGTATCCGGAAACCCGAGATATTGCGATCAACTTTCATCTGGTGACGCAGAGCGAGTTTGATCATTTCGTAATCAAATGATCCAGGCGATCCTCATCTCAACGGCGCCATTTAGGTCTGCTACCGACCGATTGTGTTGAAAAAGTCCGGCCAAGAAAAATTGAGTGTAAATCCTCGCTTGCGATGACCACGACAGTTCGATTCTGTGCGAACTTGCACATCGAACTCGCCAGAATGCGGTCCTCGTGGCCAATTTTTCCGGCTTCGACTGACCCGAAATTTCGGAAGCGACTTTTTCAACAGTATCGACCCACAGCGGACGCCACGGAAAATCCGCTTTGCGCCGGGTGATCGTAGAAGTATTGTTCGTTTAGACGCACAAACCACCCGACCACCATGAGCGATCCGGACAACTCAACACTTTTTGAAACTGCCAAAAATCACTGGCGCGCCTTTGTGCTGGCGTGGATTTTTCCAGTCGTTTTCCTTTTTGGCGGCCTTGCTTCGGACCGGGCGGGGCATCCAACCCTCTTTTTCTTCGCGTTGCTTCCGCTCTTTTTCTGGAGCTTCAGTCGAGCTAGTGGTCCTTGGAGGGTGCGCGAAATCCGTTACCCGTACGCAGTAATTTTGGGTCTCGTCGTCCCATTCATCATTTGGTGCCTTGCTGTGTTTGCGCATCTCGCCGCGGTGGATCAGTGACGAAGGCGAGGCCAAATGGGGTTGTGAAAAGAAGTCCGCTCCCGACCGAGGCTGTGTGAAAACGCATAGCCAATCGTGACGACAGCCTCGTTGCTTCGCTCGTCGTGCCGTCAAAAGGCGAAGATGCGAAGCGATGCCATCAGGCCATGATGGCCTGCAGCAGTGGCCTGATACCGAGGATCTTCATCACGCGCTTCATGTTGTAGGCCAGCACCTGCAAACTCATTTCTGTTGCCACGCGTGGCAACGTTCGCGTGAGGAAGTGGGTGTAGCCCATCCACGCCTTGAGGGTGCCGAAGGTGTGCTCGACGGTCTGTCGTCGCACGCGCATCGCGTCGGGGTGTTCATCCAGACGCGTCTGCATGGCGTCCAGCACCGCCTCGTGCTCCCAGCGTCGCAGGCGTCGGTAACGGCTGGTGGTGCAGTTCGCGCGCAGCGGGCAGGTCGGGCATGCCGATGACCAGTAGACGTGGATCGTCTTGCCGTTCTCGTCCGTGCTCAGGCGGCGCGTGGCTACGTCGCCAGCCGGACACCGATAGCTATCGGTGTCGGCGTCGTAGTGGAAGTCCTGCTTGGTGAAGCGCCCCGCCGCGGCGCTGGAGGACGTCTGCGTCTTGGGTACGAGTGGCGTGATGCACGCCTGTTCACAGGCGAGGATTTCCTCGCCCTTGTAGTAGCCCCGATCGGCCAGCGCGGTGAGCGCCTCCTGTCCCATCGCCTCGCGCGCCCGCACGGCCATGGCGGCGAGCTGGTGGCGGTCGTGACCCTCGTTGGTGACCTCGTGGGCCACGATCAGATGATGTTGCGCATCGACGGCGGCCTGCACGTTGTAGCCAACGACGCCCGAGCCGCGACCGTGCGTGGCCATGGAGCGCGCATCGGGATCGGTCAAGGAGAGCTGTTGATCCGGCGCTTGGCGCATGCGCTCGCCTAACGCTTCCAACTGCTGCATCTGCTCACGTACCGTGGCGAGTTTTTGCCTCAAGTGCGCCACGCGCGCTTCCGGTAGCCGGCCGGGTTCGCGATCGGCCTGATCCAGTTCGGCCAGGTACCCGTCTGTTCGCAGGCGAGGATTTCCTCGCCCTTGTAGTAGCCCCGATCGGCCAGCGCGGTGAGTGCTTCGTGTCCCATCGCTTCGCGCGCCTGCACGGCCATGGTGGCAAGCTGATGGCGGTCGTGACCCTCGTTGGTGACCTCGTGGGCCACGATCAGATGATGTTGCGCATCGACGGCGGCCTGCACGTTGTAGCCAACGACGCCCGAGCCGCGACCGTGCGTGGCCATGGAGCGCGCATCGGGATCGGTCAGCGACAGCTGTTGATCCGGTGCTTGGCGCATGCGCTCGCCTAGTGCTTCGAGCTGCTGCATCTGCTCACGGACCGTGGCGAGCTTTTGCGTCAGGTGCGCCACGCGCGCTTCCGGTAGCCGGCCCGGTTCGCGATCGGCCTGATCCAGTTCCGCCAGGTAGCGCGCCACGCTGTTGTCGAGCTGCGCCTGGCGTGCCTTGAGCTTGGCCTCGGAAAGATTGCGATCACGTCCATTCACCGCCTTGAACTTGCTGCCGTCGATCGCGACCACGGCCTCGGTGAACAACTTCATCCGGCGACACAACAACACGAACTGGCTGCATACGCGACGGATGGCCGGACCGTTGTCCTTGCGGAAGTCGGCGATGGTCTTGAAGTCGGGCGCGCAGCGTCCGGTCAGCCAGATCAGTTCCAGGTTGCGCTGCGCCTCGCGCTCCAGCCGACGGCTGGAAGGGACCCGGTTGAGATAGCCGTAGATATAGATCTTGAGCAACGTCGCCGGGTGATAGCCGGGGCGGCCCGTGACGGCCGGCGTGACCCCATCGAAGCCCAGCTCGCCCAGGTCCAAGGCATCCACAAAGACGTCGACGACACGAACGGGATTGTCCTCGTCGATGTACTCGTCCAGCCGTTCCGGGAACAGCACGCTCTGCGACCGATCCACCCCTTCGACGAATCGCTTCATGCGACACTCCGGCTTGGTATGACGCTAGGATCGGCGGGCTGGCTTACGGTGTGTTTTCACACAGGCTGGACCCGGAGCAGACCTAAACGACCGGCTCCAAATTACTGGTGCAATCCGGAAAGAGGGGAACGTCTGTGCAGGCAAATAGCTGGTTTGGTCAGAACTGGATCGTGTTGGTTTGTGTCTGCATTTTTCTATTCAATTTAATCAGTGGCCTTGTAACGGGTGGCGCGATACTTACGCATCGAACGTACAAGAGATCCGAAGATCCCGGTCTCTATTGGACTGCCATCGTGGTCTCTGGCGGGTTGGCCTCCGCGGGGATCTTGGGCTTGGTCTTGGGATGGCGGTTCTACTAGCGTGGCCGGCCTCCGGGTGGGGCGACATGATGCAGGACGACAGGTCCGTATATGGACTCCTCCCCTTTGCAAAGCCCCCGTGCTCTAGCGTCCGTGTCGACTGCACACGTATATCCGGCCTCTAACTACGGCACCGCGTTGCGGTGCTGGGCCATGATGGGCTAGTCGCGCGCCGGCTCCCAATCGCTTGCTCGTGCTTTTAAGCACCAGGACCTTACAGGGTTATGCCAGCGCCGGTTCGACCGATTCGCCATCGTGCGGTGGGCTTAGCAATCGTGGTTAGGTGGTGTTCGGACGTCTCCTTCAGGCGGCAGCAAGAGTCGGTTGGTAGTCACATTGGTGATATAGAAGAGCCCAGGCCAGCCGGGCGGTTTTGTTGGCCAGCGCCACTGAAGCGACGTTGGGGTGGGCTCGTTGGGCGAGTCGCACGACCCACTGGCTAAGTCGATCCTCCTTGGTAGGTGCTGTTCGCAACGCTGAGCGGGCGCCATGCACGAGCAGGCTGCGCACATAAGCATCGCCGCGCTTGCTGATACCCAGAAGGCGATCCTTGCTGCCCGAGCTGTGCTGTCGAGGCGTGAGCCCGAGCGATGCGGCCATCTGGCGACCGTTGGCAAATTGCTTGGCATCACCTACCGCAGCAATCAGCGCCGTGGCGATCAGAGGACCGACTCCGCGCAACTGCTGAAGGCGACGCGCATCGGGATCGGTTTGTGCCAGGTCGGCGATCGCGTGATCCAGTTCGACGATACGGTCATCCACGCCACGAAGGTCGTGCCATAGGCCGTCGAGGAGTTGCCGGAAGCAGGCGCTCAACCCGTTGTTGGCGTCCTCTAGCCAACAGGGCATCGCGCGGCGGAGCGATGACAGCTCCTTGGGCGCGACCAAGCCGTACTCGGCGACCAGGCCACGGATCTGATTGCCTTTGGCCGTCCGTTGTTCCATCAGACTGGCGCGCACGCGATGCAGCGCCTGGATATCCTGCTGCCGGGTTGACTTCGCCGTGACGAAGCGCATGCCAGGGCGACTCATCGCTTCGCAGATGGCTTCGGCGTCCTTGGCGTCGTTCTTGTTGCTCTTCACATAGGGCTTCACGAACTGCGGCGCGATCAGCTTCACGCGGTAGCCAAGCGCCTGCAGTTGCCGCGCCCAATGGTGGGCGCCACCGCACGCCTCCATGCCGATCTCACAGCCCGGCTCGGCGACATCACGAAGCACCTGCACCCAGCGATCCCGGGGCAGGCGGCGGCGCCATACCGTTCGCTCGAATCGATCCGTACCATGCAACTGGAACACCTGCTTGGCGATGTCGACCCCAATGCGCGTAAGCTTCATGGCGGACTCCTCCTCACTGTGACTGGTTGTTTCGCAACTCCAGTCTGGCACTCTTAGATGCCGAGGGTGGGGAGGAGTCCATCCCATTGCTTGCGACCCACAGCGGACATGGAAGGGCTAGTAGGTTTTGGAGAGAGCGCATGATGGAAGCTTTTGAAATCAAGGACGCAGAAAGCAGTGCCGTGCTCAGCTTTGAAGGGCGAATCCCTCGAGGCCTAACTGGGTACGACGGATGCCAGTTCTTGGTTCGCTTCTCGTCCAATCCCGTCACTGCAATGGTTCTCGCCTATGACATCAGGCCAGACAAGTGGGGGGACTTCTTTCTGGAAATGGCCCGGGATTGGAAAGGTTGGGCCGGGGTCAAGGATCAAGGTTCCCTCGAAGGACATCTGAGTCTCGAAGCTACATCAGACTCCTTGGGCCACATCCGCTTGGTTGTTCGGCTTTGTGGCGTAGAGGTGGGAAGTAATTGGACGGCGGAATCATCCATCGTGCTTGAAGCCGGTCAGCTTGATAGCTTGGCATCGCGAGCAAAAGCATATTTTGGCTAGCTCTAAACGGTCCGCTTCCGACCCGTAGCGCACCTCGCCCCATAGACGTAGTTGACCCTCAAGGATGACAACCGAAATGAACAATTTGGACCAAGAAAGGGTGGTCTATAAATACAAGGCGCGTTTCATGGCGCTCGTTTGCCCGCTGCTGTTGGGACCACTCAGCGTATTTCTTGGCGTGGCGATCACGTTTCAGCAGGGTTGGTTCGATGGCATGCTTTTTTTGCTCGTATCTCTGAGCTTCGTATTGCAAATGGGGTGGATCCTTATTGTTAGCCTGGCGGATATATGTATTGATGACCACGAAATCATAAGAAGAGCCTTCGGGATAACATGGCAGCGGATGAGGTGGGCTGACATGGCTCGACTTACTATCGCGCCGTTACGGAGTCCTGGGGATGGTCAGCGTGTTCGCACTTACGTGCTTAGAGCTTCAAAAGGCGCCGGGGCATTTTTCTCCAGGAGGATACTCATCCAAGACCGGGGGCAGGGCATGAGTTTCCTGCTGACTAAGATGATGCGCTGCGTCGATGAACACGGGCTTGAGGTTCGAGATCTACGCCCCCGCTAACCACCTAAAGCCGTTAGTGGACGCTGCGCGTCGAACTGCTGAACGGCAACGTGGGAACGTCCGCTTCCGACCGATACTGTTGAAAAAGTCGCTTCCGAAATTTGGGGTCTCTCAATGCCCGAAAAATTGGCCGCGACAATCGCCCTCTGGGCAATTTGATGCGCAAATTTTCTCAGAACTGAACTGTAATGGGCATCGCGAGCGCAGATTTCCACTCAGTTTTTCTTGGCCGGACTTTTTCAACACAATCGACCCATAGCGGACGTTATCAATAGCTCCCTTGCTCTAAGGGAGCGCACATGTCATCGCCACCGAGTGTCCGAATGAACCCCAAGCAACATGCCGTGCGTCATCTCGCAGCGTTCTTGCTGATTTTTCTGCCAGCAGTCGCCGGCAGCGCCAATGCAAAGGAAAGTACGCTCTGCACTTCCAATCAGCCGGACGGTGACACGGTGGCCGGGCGCGTCGCGGCCGTTTCCGCGGGAACGGTCACCGGGGGAAGCCCCATTGGCCTGCGTCAGGTGCTGGACAACCCGGCATCGGCCTGCAATGAGGGTTCGTGCGCCGCGAATGCGGGAGCCAATGGCTTGAAGCTTGGGCAGTCAGGTTCGTGGGTCTGTATCAGCGTGCCCGGTAAAGGAAAGCTTGGCACCCAATACGGCTGGATACCCGCCGAGCGCTGGCACGCTTCCAACAGCAATGCCCAGTCACCGGACCAATGGGTTGGCGTCTGGCAGAACGAATGGGCAAAGATCACGATTGAATCAACCGACGCCAACCAACTGCACCTCCAAGGTAACGCCATCTGGGGACCTGAAGCCAATCCTCACTTCGGAGGCTTCGACGTAACCGCGGTTCCAGAAAATGGCCTAGTTGTGAATGAGTCGGATGGTTGCCAGATAGCCGTTCGCGTGGTTGGTGACTTCCTTATCGCTGCGGATAACCATGCTTGTGGAGGAATGAACGTCACCTTCAACGGCATGTATCGACTGCGACATCACTGATGATGAGTGGGGTCCGCTTCCGACCGAGGCTGTGTGAAAACGCAAAGCCAATCGTGACGACAGCCTTGTTGCTTCGCTCGTCGTGCCGTCAAAAGGCGACGATGCGAAGCGATGCCATCAGGCCATGATCGCCCGCAGCAGTGGCCTGATACCGAGGATCTTCATCACCCGCTTCATGTTGTAGGCCAGCACCTGCAAACTCATTTCTGTTGCCACGCGTGGCAACGTTCGCGTGAGGAAGTGGGTGTAGCCCATCCACGCCTTGAGGGTGCCGAAGGTGTGCTCGACGGTCTGTCGTCGCACGCGCATCGCGTTGGGGTGTTCGTCGAGGCGCGTCTGCATGGCGTCCAGCACCGCCTCGTGCTCCCAGCGTCGCAGGCGACGGTAACGGCTGGTGGTGCAGTTTGCGCGCAGCGGGCAGGTCGGACACGCCGATGACCAGTAGACCTGGATCGTCTTGCCGTTCTCGTCCGTGCTCAGGCGGCGCGTGGCCACGTTGCCGGCGGGACACCGGTAGCTATCTGTGTCGGCGTCGTAGTGGAAGTCCTGCTTGGTGAAGCGTCCCGCCGCGGCGCTGGACGATGTCTGCGTCTTGGGCACGAGCGGCGTGATGCCCGCCTGTTCGCAGGCGAGGATTTCCTCGCCCTTGTAGTAGCCCCGATCGGCCAGCGCGGTGAGTGCTTCGTGTCCCATCGCTTCGCGCGCCTGCACGGCCATGGTGGCAAGCTGATGGCGGTCGTGGCCCTCGTTGGTGACTTCGTGTGCCACGATCAGGTGGTGTTGCGTATCGACGGCGGCCTGCACGTTGTAGCCGACGATGCCCGAACCGCGACCGTGCGTGGCCATGGAGCGCGCGTCGGGATCGGTCAAGGAGAGCTGTTGGTCCGGTGCTTGGCGCATGCGCTCGCCTAGTGCTTCGAGCTGCTGCATCTGCTCACGGACCGTGGCGAGTTTTTGCGACAGGTGCGCCACGCGCGCTTCCGGTAGCCGGCCCGGTTCGTGATCGGCCTGATCCAGTTCCGCCAGGTAGCGCGCCACGCTGTTGTCGAGCTGCGCCTGGCGTGCCTTGAGCTTGGCCTCGGAAAGATTGCGATCACGTCCATTCACCGCCTTGAACTTGCTGCCGTCGATCGCGACCACGGCCTCGGTGAACAACTTCATCCGGCGGCACAACAACACGAACTGGCTGCATACGCGACGGATGGCCGGACCGTTGTCCTTGCGGAAGTCGGCGATGGTCTTGAAGTCGGGCGCGCAGCGTCCGGTCAGCCAGATCAGTTCCAGGTTGCGCTGCGCCTCGCGCTCCAGCCGACGGCTGGAAGGGACCCGGTTGAGATAGCCGTAGATATAGATCTTGAGCAACGTCGCCGGGTGATAGCCGGGGCGGCCCGTGACGGCCGGCGTAACCCTATCAAAGCCCAGTTCGCCGAGATCCAGCTCGTCCACAAAGACATCGACGACGCGAACGGGATTGTCCTCGTCGATGTACTCGTCTAGCCGTTCGGGGAACAGCACGCTCTGCGACCGATCCAACCCCTCGACAAATCGCTTCATGCGACACTCCGGCTTGGTATGACGCTAGGATCGGTGCGTTCGCTTACGGGGTGTTTTCACACAGGCTGGACCCGGAGCAGACATAAGCTACCGACACGAACTTGGGGATTTCTCCCGATGCAAACGGCCCGGCCGATATCTCCTCATGAAGTAGCAGTCTTGGAACGCACGCTCCAAGTCGGTCCCATCAGTGCGCCCTCGCCAGCGGCTATGGCGTCGATGAGGGATCTGGTGGTGACGGCGTCTTGTCAGTGCGGTTGTGCAACCGTGTGGTTTGGCCCCAAGGGTGACGCAGCAAATGGCACCATGGCCGCTGAGGCATGCGGCACTTGGGCGGACCAAACCATTGGGTTGATCGTTTGGGTGGACGACAATCAGATTGCTGGGTTGGAGTTGGTTGGGGCCGGTCAGGTCGGTTTGCCTGATCCCACCTCGGTGCGTCCGTATGAAGAGTACTTCAAGGCACCGTAGAGTTATTCGAGGCGTCCGCTGCCGACCCGAACCGGACCTAATCGAACACATCTACTGGGGACTGGATGTCTACAAACTTCGCTGCATCAGCACCTCTTGTTCTGGCCTCGCGACAAGTGATCGGTCCAGCCAGGTTGCCGGTCCTATTTGCCTTCAGACTCAAGCCGAACAATCCCCGTGACTCTGGTTGGGTACTTTGGAGCGGGTTGGAGGATCAGGCCTACATCGACGACAACAGGAACACTGTTGTTTGTCCGTTGGCGAACTTCCCTGGCTCTCCGATCGACGTAATCGTTGATAGGCCGGTCGAGACCGCCTGGGAGCGGCAGGACGAGGCCAGTCCATGGACTGAGGTCGTCGGGTATTTTGGTGGCTAAGACTTTCCGCTCCCACCCGGAACGGACGTTTCATGCTTTGTTCCTCAAGGGGAGATGTATGGGTACTTTTCTACACCCGTGGCGCTTATCGGGGTCGTCAATGCGCAGGGGCTTTCTCGCAGTCTGTCTGGCACTAATGAGCATTGCTTCCTGGGCTGCGTCACCTGTCCCAAGCGCGACCGACACGGTAGAAAGGCTCTACCGGGACTACTCGTGGGAGGCCACCATGATTGGTGGGTCCTTCCCTTGGATCGGCGATGCGCCAAAAGCTACGCTTGAGCAATACTTTGACAGCGACCTGGCTGCCATCTGGCTCAAATCCCGCACATGCACCAGCGATGACTGCGCCGTCGATTGGCTTGGCTACAACCCGATTTGGGACAGCATGGATCCCGCAGGATTCTCAAACGTTTCCGTAAGCGGGGCCGAAGACACTTCTATCGTGCACGTAGAAATGAATGGCCCCTGTGTGGCAGGTGATCGCTGCGAGTCGGGTGTCGGCGCCAAGGTTCATTTAACATACTGCCTGTGGTTGACCCCGCAGGGCTGGCGAATTTCCGACATTCAAAGTGACGTTCACGGATCTCTGAAATCGGCACTGATCAAGCTCACACGTAACGGGTAAGACCGTCGTTTTTGCCTGTTATGAAATGTCTGCTACCGACCGATTGTGTTGAAAAAGTCCGGCCAAGAAAAATTGAGTGTAAATCCTCGCTTGCGATGACCACGACAGTTCGATTCTGTGCGAACTTGCACATCGAACTCGCCAGAATGCGGTCCTCGTGGCCAATTTTTCCGGCTTCGAGTGACCCGAAATTTCGGAAGCGACTTTTTCAACAGTATCGACCCACAGCGGACGTAGTCAAATAGGACGAAGCAATGGGCCAAAGGGAGGGGTAATGAGGATGTCTATCAGGAAAGCCATGGCTTTGATCATGCGTCTCTTTGTGGTTATTGCGCTGCCGTGGTTGTTGCTTCACCCGGAACTTCAGTTCCTCGCCCCCATGGTCGATCTGTTAGGCATCCTCGGAGTCGATGGAGTGCTGCTACTTCTCAGCATGCCGTGCATCATATGGGGCCTTTCCTTCATGCGGTCCTGGGTGGCTCCGGTCCTGACCGGGGTATGGAATCGTCAGGTGGCTCCCATACTTGGCCTTCCCGTGAGCGATAACGTCATAGCTGATGTGACGCTTGGTGTCGCTCATGGCGTCCTTCGCTACGGTGGCCGCCCGGGCATCGTTTTGTATTTTATGCATGTTGCCATAGCCTGCTTTATCGCTACGAGTGCCGAATCGCCTCTAGCGTGAATGGCTAGGGAAACGTCCGCCCCCGACCCGTTGCGGACATTTTTACGGCAATCCGAAAGGGCAAGGAGGCGTCATGGTATGGGAAGAAAGGTATGGCGGAATCTGGAACCTATCCCTTAGCCAGGGTGACGCCGTGCTGTCCGAACGCTATCTGCCGGATCTTGATCTGGTGACAGTGGTCGTGAACCGGGCGGACGGACTGTTGTCCGCTTCCGTTCTGAGAAAGGGACACGATCCACAATGGCGGCTACCTTTCTGGAGCACTACGGAAGCGCCTGCCATTGTCGAGACGATGGCCGACGCAGACAGGTACTTTGAGGCGGCGATTGGCCGCGAGTAGAAAGTCCGCTACCGACCGATTGTGTTGAAAAAGTCCGGCCAAGAAAAATTGAGTGTAAATCCTCGCTTGCGATGACCACGACAGTTCGATTCTGTGCGAACTTGCACATCGAACTCGCCAGAATGCGGTCCTCGTGGCCAATTTTTCCGGCTTCGAGTGACCCGAAATTTCGGAAGCGACTTTTTCAACAGTATCGACCCGGAACGGACACCACAAATTCGACCAAATGAGGGCGTATGTTGAAGATGCGTTCGATCTGGATGGGCGTTCTGATTGCACCATGGATTACAACGTTCGCTTTGTTGCTAGCCTCATACGGCTATTTGTTGGCTACGCAGGGAGCGGCTGGTTTGGGTGGTGTCGAGTCAGGTCTTAGTGCAGGCTTCATCTATCTCGCGATGACCTACGCGATCGTACTGATCTTTGGGCTTCCCACCATTTGGCTGCTCGGTCGCTTAAGGAGGCTCGATCCATTCCATCTAAGCCTCATGTCGGCCGTTGAGGGTGCGATGGTATTGAATGCTTTCGGTTGGACAACGGGGAGGCATCTCTCCCAGGTGCTCTGGACTGCCATCATGGGCGCGATACTCGGTGCAATAACCGGTGGGGTTGCTGTTGTGGTCGCTAGGCCCGGGCGATCAGCCAGCGCCTAAGCAGGGGCAGTAAAGTTATGCCAGGCGAGTGACATCAGTAGCCGCGGGGTCTATCGGCATTTGGAAGGTCCGCTCCCGACCGAGGCTGTGTGAAAACGCAAAGCCAATCGTGACGACAGCCTCGTTGCTTCGCTCGTCGTGCCGTCAAAAGGCGAAGATGCGAAGCGATGCCATCAGGCCATGATGGCCTGCAGCAGTGGCCTGATACCAAGGATCTTCATCACCCGCTTCATGTTGTAGGCCAGCACCTGCAAACTCATTTCTGTTGCCACGCGTGGCAACGTTCGCGTGAGGAAGTGGGTGTAGCCCATCCACGCCTTGAGGGTGCCGAAGGTGTGCTCGACGGTCTGTCGTCGCACGCGCATCGCGTTGGGGTGTTCGTCGAGGCGCGTCTGCATGGCGTCCAGCACCGCCTCGTGCTCCCAGCGTCGCAGGCGACGGTAACGGCTGGTGGTGCAGTTTGCGCGCAGCGGGCAGGTCGGACACGCCGATGACCAGTAGACCTGGATCGTCTTGCCGTTCTCGTCCGTGCTCAGGCGGCGCGTGGCTACGTCGCCGGCAGGACACCGATAGCTGTCGGTGTCGGCATCGTAGTGGAAGTCCTGCTTGGTGAAGCGTCCCGCCGCGGCGCTGGACGATGTCTGCGTCTTGGGCACGAACGGCGTGATACCCGTCTGTTCGCAGGCGAGGATTTCCTCGCCCTTGTAGTAGCCCCGATCGGCCAGCGCGGTGAGTGCTTCGTGTCCCATCGCTTCGCGCGCCTGCACGGCCATCGTGCCCAACTCTTTTCGTGCCTGACTGAGCGCGGTGGTGAGCTCGCCCACATCGAGCGGCTCAGGTTGGTCGAAAGCGGTGAGGACCGCTTCAAGGGGTGCTGCAATGACCAGTGCCATCCAATGATCCCGGTGTTGTTTCGCCACTAGGCAAGGTTTAGGAGTTCGCCCAACGGCGGCCAATCAACCGAAAAAGTGGTTCGGCACTTCGGCGATCGCGCCAACCCGGTGGAAGTAATCCGTTCCCACAAGTTGGGGGTGATACGTCTGGCTGCCCGTCAACTCGCTGGGATGAAGAAATGTGGCGTTGCCAATCAGTTCCTTGATGCCATTAAGTCGATCTGCGATCGGTGGGGCGATGAAGATTACTTATTTCGATTTGGTAAATTCGGCCCTTATGGTGGCCGCGATGATTTGCATCTTCGCTGCCGGTGCGGGCCTTTACGGAAATCCGTTCTCACCTGTAACTGTCGGGCTTGCGGTGTTCGTGATAGCAGTGGCGTCGTTCGTCGGCGGGCGCCTCAGGGACTCAGCCCCATCGGACTACCGCAAATGCGCCGGCACGCTCGCCTTTTTCATTGGCTATTTGTAAACCGCAGTGTGGACAGCGGCCACAATTTCGATGGCTACCGGATCCAAACCAAGGAGGCTGACAAGCGAGTGCAGGTCTTCCGCGACGGCTCCGTCGAGCTGTTCGCCAGGGTGGCTGACTACGACCCCACGCATTTGAAGGATGTCCGGTTGGGAGAGGCAATGCTCACCGGGGAGCTGCATGACATGCTCACCACCGGCTTCAAGTACGTGCAATTACTGACACCGCCGTCGACGACCATGATCTCGATCCAGCTGGACAACGCCAATATTGTTCCGATGACCCGCGCGACGGAAAGGCGCCGCGCTGATTGAAAGCGCCTGACCGTGCCGCCGATGATGCTCGATGGCGAGGCAACAGAGGCGGAAGTCGACCGCATAGCGCGCGAAGCGCTAGACATGCTGGTGCAAGGATATGGATATGATCACTCGGTGTTTTTCGACGAGTCAGGCAGGTATGACGGCCGGTCCAATTAAGAACCGGGCGATCGCTCCGATCACGTTACGCAGCCGCCCCGCCAGTTGGGAACTTCTGCCAAAAGCAGATCAAGTCTGCTTCGGAGGTGGCCGTGGATAGATTTGAATGCCGTACTCCGTGAGTGCTAAACGACACGCGGGTTCTACACTGATTATCACGGGCATAGGTGCTGCTGGTCGTTTCCGCTGAAGGGCATGGGAGCTGGTTTGGACGATGCGCCCCTCGCTACCGCTTGGAGCAATCACTGTCACCAGAATTGATAGATCGGTCAGATCTTTACCTCGGGCGATCTCAACCAGGTAGGCCGCCTCTATATCTGGTTCAGAGGCAAAATGGTCTGCGAGAACACGAGACAATTCATCAGTCGGCGCTGATGCACGACGAATCGTGATCGGTTCGTCCCGTTCAAGCACTTCCTTGGAAATGTGAGCGAGACTCTCGCCCGCGAGGATGCTTTGCACCTCCGGTGGGTACAACATTAACCAATCATCATTGGGGTTGAGCATCAGGCTCGCACCCTGTGTGAGCTCGAAGAGGCGTCGCCCTTCCAAAGCGACAATGCCGACGTTATCGCGCCCGGCGAACTCGGCCTTGATTCGGTCCGTGAAGAATGGCAGCACCAGCTCGCCTGTGTCGGGTCGCGTGAACATTACAAATCTCATTCGTCCTTCTGGCGGCGCTTTCTTGGGTACATGTGCGTACAGAGTTGCATCCAGAAGGCCGCGGAAGAACGCGCCTTCAGCGCTTGCGTCTTGCATCGCAGCGTTCATCAGAGCATTTAGCTTTTCGGTGGAGATGGCGGCTCGATTCACGTTCTATTCCCTGTCAATTCGCTTTCTATTTCGTGTTGCTCGAAAGGCGCGCTTAACCATCGGTGGGCCCGGTTCTGAATGCATCGATGCGGGACTTATAGATGGGAGCGTAGCGAGCCAAGAAATCTGACATCGATCCTCGAAACTTCATCGCCTCGGCAGGCAGCGAAACATCCAGAGCCTTCGATATTGATATGGCGTAGGAGAGCTGAGCTTTCGACGGCGGTTGGAGGTCGGAGTCAAGCATGTCCGAGAGTTGTTGCGCGAGACGCTCGCCAAAAAAAGTGCTTGATCCGAAGAGTGTTCGTTGAAGCTGGATACCCAGCGCATTTCTCGCGCTTGGCGGTAGTGTCAGTTCCAAAGAGAGGTCCAGATCGTCGTCCACCAGTCGAAGGCCCATGGCATACTCCTGATACGTATAAGTAGACTACATCTGAGAGCGTAGCCTTAAAAGTATCAGGTCCGTACGGTCGCCAGCATGGACAAGCTGACGGCGCAAAAACGATTGGCTGCGGCTCTCCGCCGCCAGAGAGAGGGGCTGAACTTTTCGCAAGAAAAGTTCGCCGATTCGATCGGTATGCACCGTGCTTACTACAGCGGTCTCGAGCGAGGGGAGCGAAACCTCACGATCCAGACGCTTGTTAGAGTCGCCAGAGGCCTCAAGACGGACATTGCGACTCTGGCTAAGCAGGCAGGAATTTAGAGATCCTTGCACATCGCGCTTGGGCGGGTACGCGCTGGGGAGCGTGCGGGAACTTGGTGCCTAACTAATATGTGTCCTCCGCCCAGCCCCATGCCTCGAATATGCCGATCGTGAAATTCTCCAACTGGCTTGATCGCTCGCGCGCTTTGAACAAGTGACGCCGATTTCGGCCAGTTGCGGCTATTTCAGGATAAGGCTGAGTCGAATGCCTTAACATCTACCAGCATAGGCACCTAAGAACAGCGCCGTCGTCCATATGGACATTGCTGGCGAGGATTTATTTGTAAAATAATCAGTTAGTTATGTGTGTCCATGACGTGCTATGTCATCAGTAGGCGTGCCATTCATAATCCGCTGGCTCAAGGGTGCCATCGGCTGATCCGCGATGGTGCGCGGCTGGTCGAAGGTGCCAGTGAAATCGTGGAGGTGCTTGCGCCCGCTGCGGTCGCCCTGGGGCGCGAATTGGCCAGCCGGCTCGATCTTGAGCCGGCTGAGACGGGTCGTTCAGCTTCGGCGGCGGATCCGGCCAACCAGGTTTTGCTAAACGCCCTCGGTCATGGGCCGATAGCGCTGGATGAGCTGGCTGCGTCCACCGGTGAGGCTGTCGCCTTGTTGTCGTCGAAGCTGCTGATGCTGGAGCTCGACGGTCGGGTCGAAGCCTTGCCTGGCAACCGTTACCAGCGTTTGCCGGACTGAGCCAAAGCCGCTCTACACCGCGTTTTCACATGGTGCAGCTTGACGCCGTCGAGCCACCATGCCTTTAACTAGATAGAGAGACCAGCCCGGACGGGCCTGGCCATTGATGGCGGATACCGAGTTACATGGCAAAAAACCTGCTCATCGTCGAGTCGCCGGCCAAGGCGAAGACGATCAACAAATACCTCGGCAAGGACTTCCACGTCCTGGCCTCCTACGGTCACGTGCGTGACCTCAAGCCGAAGGAAGGGGCGGTCGATCCCGATCACGGCTTCGCCATGGCCTACGAGGTGATCGAGCGCAACGAGAAGCACGTCGATGCCATCGCCAAGGCTGCCAAGCTGGCCGACGACATCTATCTGGCGACCGACTTGGATCGCGAAGGCGAGGCGATCTCCTGGCACATCAGTGAGATCCTGAAGGAGCGTGGCCTTACCGAGGGCAAGCACCTGCACCGGGTGGTGTTCTCCGAGATCACGCCCAAGGCGATCAAGGCCGCCGTGGCCCAGCCGCGCCAGCTCTCGCATGACATGGTCGACGCCCAGCAGGCGCGCCGGGCGCTGGACTACCTGGTCGGCTTCAACCTCTCGCCGGTGCTTTGGCGCAAGGTGCAGCGCGGCCTTTCCGCCGGCCGCGTGCAGAGCCCGGCCCTGCGCATGATCGCCGAGCGCGAGGAAGAGATCGAAGCCTTCGTCGCCCGCGAGTACTGGAGCGTCGAAGCCGCGCTGCGCCATCCCGACGGCGACTTCACCGCCCGCCTCACCAAGTTGAACGGCAAGAAGTTCGAGCAGTTCGACCTCACCAACGAGCACGACGCGATGGCTGCGCGTGCGGCGCTGAAGGAGGCCGCCCACGGCCGCCTCACGGTCAGCGACGTCGGCAGCAAGGAGCGCAAGCGTCGCCCGGCGCCGCCGTTCACCACCTCCACCTTGCAGCAGGAAGCGGCGCGCAAGCTGGGTTTCTCCACCAGCCGTACCATGAAGATCGCGCAGGGCCTGTATGAAGGCGTATCGCTGGGTAGCGAAGGCAATGTCGGCCTGATCACCTATATGCGTACCGACTCGGTGGCGCTTTCCGAAGATGCCGTGACCGAGATGCGCCAGCTGATCGCGCGCGACTTCGGCGCCAAGGCGCTGCCGGATCATCCTCAGGTTTACAAGGCCAAGTCCAAGAACGCCCAGGAAGCGCATGAGGCGATCCGCCCGACCTCGGCCATGCTGACGCCGCGCGAGGTGTCGGGCTTCCTCAACGAGGAGCAGCGCAAGCTGTACGAGTTGATCTGGAAGCGCACCGTCGCCTGCCAGATGATCCACGCCACGCTCAATACCGTGTCGGTGGAGTTCGCCCTGCCGCATGTGGCGGGGGCGACGCCTCGTTCCGCTCCAGCGGCACCACGGTGGTCGATCCGGGCTTCCTGGCTGTCTACGAGGAAGGCCGCGACCAGAAGAGCGCCGATGACGACGACGAAGGTCGTCGCCTGCCCAAGCTGGACGTGGGCGAGCAGGTGGCCGCTGCACGATATCGAGGCCGACCAGCATTTCACCGAGCCGCCGCCGCGCTACTCCGAGGCGAGCCTGGTGAAGACGCTGGAAGAGCATGGCATCGGCCGTCCGTCGACCTATGCCAGCATCATCCAGGTGCTGCTCAACCGCGAATACGTGCTCCTCGACAGCCGGCGCTTCAAGCCGACCGACGTGGGCCGTGCGGTCGAGCAAGTTCCTCACCGCGCATTTCGCCCGTTACGTCGACTACGACTTCACCGCCAAGCTCGAAGACGAGCTCGACGCGGTCAGCCGTGGCGAAGAAGCCTGGGTGCCCCTGATGGAGCGCTTCTGGCTGCCGTTCAAGCAGCAGGTGGACGAGAAGACCGAATCGGTCGATCGCAGCGAAGCCACCGGCGCGCGCGAACTGGGCACCGATCCGAAGACCGGCAAGCCGGTGTCGGTGCGCCTGGGTCGCTATGGCGCGTACGCGCAGATCGGCGACAAGGACGACGGACGAGAAGCTGCAGTTCGCTTCGCTGCGTCCCGGCCAGAGCATGCACACCATCGCGCTGGCGGATGCGCTGGAGCTGTTCAAGCTGCCGCGCATCTTGGGCCAGGCCGAGAACGGCGATGAGGTCAGCGTCGGCGTCGGTCGCTTCGGTCCGTTCGTGAAGCAGGGCAGCACGTATGCCTCGCTGAAGGCCGAGGACGACCCGTACACGATCGAACTGCCGCGCGCCCTGCAGATCGTGCAGGAGAAGGTCGAGATGCTGGCCAACCGCATCATCACGGACTTCGGCAACGGCGTGCAGGTGCTCAACGGCCGCTACGGTCCGTACATCACCGACGGCGAGAAGAACGCACGCATTCCCAAGGACCAGGAACCCAAGGAGCTGACCGAGGCGCAGTGTCTGGAGCTGCTCGCGGCGGCGCCGGTCAAGAAGGGGCGCGGTGCGTTCAAGAAGACGGCCGCCAAGAAGGCTGCGGCCAAGAAGGCCCCGGCCGCGAAGAAGGTCGCGACGAAGAAAGCCGCCACCAAGACCGCCACCAAGAAAGCGGCCGAGCAAGAAGACGGCGAGCAAGAAGACCGCAGTAAAGAAGGCCGCGACCAAGAAGGCTGCCAGCAAGAAGACCGCGGGCGGCAAGGCCGGCGCCTGAGTGCCGGCTCGGTTTACCCTGGCTGAGATCGACGCCGCCGGCGCGTTACTGCGCCGCGGCGGCGTGTTCGCCTATCCGACCGAGGCGGTTTATGGCCTCGGTTGCGATCCGCATGACCCGGTGCGCCTTCGAACGCCTGTTCGCGCTCAAGCAGCGTCCGCCGACGCAGGGCGTGCTGCTGATCGCCGCGGATTTCGCCCAGGTCGAGCGCTATATCGATCTCGCCGCCGTGCCGCCGACGCCGTGCTCGCGCAGGTGCGGGAAAGCTGGCCGGGGCCGTATACGTGGATCTTCCCGCGCTCGCCTGCCGTGCCGGCGTGGGTGGCTGGTGCCCATGCCGGCATCGCCTTGCGAGTGACCGCACATGCGCCCGCAGCGGCCCTGTGCCGCGCGTTCGGCGGCGCCCTGGTGTCGACCAGCGCCAACCCGCATGGCGAGCCGGCGGCGCGTTCATCGGCGATGGTCGAGGCTTACTTTGGCCAGGCGCTGGATGGCGTGCTCGATGCCCCGTTAGGCGGCCAGGAGCGTCCCACCGTCATCCGCGACGCCCTCTCCGGCGCTATCATCCGCAACTAATTGGGTCCGCCACCGACCGGTTTTCACCGGAAGGATGAACGGTCTCTACATGCCACGAGTCGCCGGTAGGGGCGGATTCAGTGGTCACCCTGAGGATGGGGAACCTCGTGGGCTCTCGCTTTTTGACCGTCCGCAGCCGGACCGGCGCCATCCGGTCCGTCGCCGGGCAGATTGCAGTTGTGGAGTAAGACTTGGCCATCGTTTACGAAATCTGTCGGCAGGAACAGGCGGCGCTAGGGCTGCCCTTGCTTGCGGCTGGGCATCCACAGCGCACGGTGGCATGGCGGCAGGGCAAGGCTGTCAGTGCAGAAGCGTTTCTCGCCCATGTGCATGAAGTCGCCGAGCTGCTGCCGCCGGCCGCTACGGCGGTCAATCTATGCGAGGACCGTTACGCTTTCCTGGTCGCCTTCTGCGCCATCGCACTGCGTGGCCAGGCCAACCTGCTGCCTCCCTCGCGCGCGCAGCAGGCCGTGAGTGAAGTGATGGCCGCGCATCCGGGCTGCTATGCCGTGGGCGAGCTGGCGCTCGATGAGCCGCCGCCGCATTACCGGCAACTGCCGGCGCTGTCCGCCGCGCCGACGGCGGACGATGACTTCGCGGTGCCGTCGATCCCCGCCGACCAGGTGGTCGCCATCGGCTATACCTCCGGCTCCACCGGCGTACCCAAGGGCAACGCCAAGACCTGGGGCAGTTTCACTACCAGCACCGACGGCAACCAACGCATGCTGCGTGCTGCCATTGGCGAGGGATACCACCTGGTCGCCACGGTGCCGCCCCAGCATATGTACGGCATGGAAATGTCGGTGCTGCTGCCCCTGCTGGACGAGGTCGGCGTGCATGCCGGCCGGCCGTTTTTCCCCGCCGATGTGGCCACGGCTTTGGCCGAGATACCTGCGCCGCGCGTGCTGGTGACCACGCCGGTGCATCTGCGCGCGCTGATCGAGTCGGGCGTATCGTTGCCGCCCATCGCCGCCATGGTGTCCGCCACGGCGCCGATGCCGGCGGAGCTGGCGCAGGCGGCCGAGGCGCGCTTCGGCGGTCTGCTACTGGAAGTGTTCGGCTCCACCGAGACCTGCGTGTTCGCCAGTCGACGTGCGGCCGCCGACGAGCCGTGGACGCTGTTCGACGACGTCCACTTGCACCCGCAGCCCGATGGCACCCAGGTCCGTGCGCCCCAATTGGCGCAACCGATGATGCTGGCGGACATCGTCACCGTGCACGACGGTGGCCGTCGTTTTCGTTTGTGCGGTCGTCATGCCGACCTGCTGGAAATTGCCGGCAAGCGGGCCTCGCTGGGCGACCTGACGCGCCGCTTGCTGGCCATACCCGGTGTGCAGGATGGTGTCGTCTTCCAGCTGGATGGCGGCGATGCGCTAGGCGTGCACCGCATCGCGGCGCTGGCGGTAGCGCCCGCCCTGGACGAGCACGCCATACTCGACGCGCTGCGTCGTGCCGTCGATCCCGTGTTCCTGCCGCGCCCGCTGAAGCTGGTCGATGCCCTGCCCCGCAACGAAACCGGCAAGCTGCCGCGTCACCGATTGCTCGCGCTGATGGGGCACGAGCCGGCCTGAGCCCGTCAGTTTCCGGTGTCGGCCCCGGCGATCGCATGGGGCCGGGCAGCCAGGCCTTTACCTAACGCTGGTGCCGGCCGATAGCGTCACAGTCAGCTCATCCCCGACGCCCCAAGGCCGCTGCCAGACGCGTGCGGACGAGTCGAAACCCGTGCCTGAAGCGCAGGAGGGGGTGACTGGGGAATGAACACGGCGAGGCCATGGCGGCAACGGCAGCGCCGCTTTCGGGTCGTTCCCGGCTGGTGCGCCGCTACAATGTCGCACTGCGCCAAACGGCACGCATCACCTTAAGCAAGCGGAGCAAGCATGAAAGTCCTGGTCATCGGCAGCGGCGGGCGCGAACACGCGCTGGCGTGGAAGCTCAAACAGTCGGTTCGCGTCAGCGAAGTGATTGTCGCTCCAGGCAATGCTGGCACGGCCCGTGAGAAAGGCGTGCGCAATGCGGACATCGCCGTCACGGATCTGGAAGGGCTGCTCAAGCTGGCCAAGGCTGAAAAGATCGCCCTCACCGTCGTAGGCCCCGAGGTGCCGCTGGTCGCCGGCGTCGTCGACAAGTTTCGCGCTGCCGGTCTGCGCTGCTTCGGTCCGCGCGCGATCGCCGCGCAGCTGGAGGGTTCCAAGGCCTTTGCCAAGGACTTCCTGCACCGCCATAACATCCCGACGGCGCACTATGCGGTGTTTACCGAGCTCAATCCTGCATTGGCCTATGTGCGCCAGCACGGTGCGCCCATCGTCATCAAGGCCGATGGTCTCGCCGCCGGCAAGGGCGTCGTGGTGGCACTCACGCTTGCCGATGCGGAGCAGGCGCTGCACGACATGCTGGGCGCGCATGCGTTTGGCGATGCCTCCGCGCGCGTCGTGATCGAGGAATTCCTCGACGGCGAGGAAGCCAGCTACATCGTGATGAGCGATGGCCAGCATGCGCTGCCGATGGCCAGCAGCCAGGATCACAAACGTCGCGACGAAGGCGACATGGGCCCGAACACGGGTGGCATGGGCGCCTATTCGCCCGCACCGGTGGTGACGCCCGAGGTCGAGCGCCGCATCCTCAAGGAAGTGATCGAGCCGACGCTGCACGGCATGGCGATGGAAGGCGCGCCGTTCATCGGCTTCCTCTACGCTGGCCTGATGATCGACAAGAGCGGCGCGCCCAAGGTCATCGAGTTCAACGTGCGCTTTGGTGACCCGGAAACGCAGCCGATCATGCTGCGCCTGAAGTCCGACCTGGTCGACCTGATCGAGGCCGCGCTGGACGGCGAGTTGCATCACACCGCCGTGCACTGGGACGCCCGCCCCTCCATCGGTGTCGTGATGGCCGCCGGTGGCTACCCCGGCAAGGTTCACAACGGTGACGTCATCACCGGTCTCGACAGCGACTTCGGCGCTGATGTGAAGGTGTTCCACGCCGGCACCCAGCTGGATTCCCAGGGTCGCGCGGTGACCGCCGGTGGCCGCGTGCTTACCGTGTGCGCCCTCGGCAAGGACATCGCCGCCGCCCGCGAGCACGCCTACGCTGCCGTCGCCAAGATCCATTACGACGGCGCCTTCTGCCGCCGCGACATCGCCCACCGCGCCCTCCACCGCGGCTGACGTCGGCTCATTCGCACGAAGCAAGGCCCGCTCACCCGGGGCCTTCTCATTCATGTAGGAGCGCACCCAGTGCGCGACCGCCACGCTCGGCCGCCACGCACCGCAAGCTCGTAGCCCAAACGCTGCGACCCGATCACTCCAGAACATCCGGCTCCACCAGGGCCGCCAGATGCACCAGCGACTTCAGCGCGTGCGCAGATTGAAGACGAAGCCGTAGGGGTCGCGGATATAGCAACGGGGCACGGACGCATCTTCTTCCACAACCGTGCAACCCGACGCGACAAGCCGTGCCCTCGCCGCGCGCACGTCGTCGACGAGAAACTCGAAGACCGGCCCGTGCGCTTCGCCTCGTTCGACATAGAGGCAAAACGAACCGGTTTCGAAACCGACGAGATGGTCGCTCCGGTAACTCACCGGCAAGCCGAGCACGGAGCCGTAGAACGACGTGGCCTGGTCCCAGGCCTCGGTGCGGAGGATGACTTCGCGGGTGGATCGAAAGGTGTCAGCCATGGCGATTACCCTGATGGCGGCAGCATGTTGGGCGACGGCGCTTACTCTACGCTGGTAGGCTTGACCGCGACTCAACGCCCGAGCCCCGCATGAGCCAGTTCAACCTGCTTGGAAGCCGTCGCTTTGCCCCTTTCTTCTGGACGCAGGCGCTGGGTGCATTCAACGACAACGCCTTCCGCAATGCCTTGATCATGCTGGTTGCGTTCCAGATGGGCCTGGATGACAAGGCGGTATCGCTTTACACCAACCTCGCGCCGGCGTTGTTCATCATCCCGTTCTTCCTGTTTTCTGCCACGGCGGGGCAGCTCGCGGAGAAATACGAGAAGACGCGCATCATCCGCATCGTCAAGCTGTTTGAGATCGGTGCGATGCTGCTGGCGGCCATCGGCTTCTACACCCATCACACCACCCTGCTGCTGATCGTGCTGTTCCTGATGGGACTGCACTCCACCACGTTCGGACCGATCAAATACGCCATCCTGCCCCAGGCGCTGAAGCCCGAGGAGCTGGTCGGTGGTAACGGCCTGGTGGAGATGGGTACGCAGATGGCCATGCTGATCGGCATGATCGTTGGCAACTCGCTCATGCTGATTGCCGGCTATGGGCCGATCCTTGCCTCGATCGCGACGATCCTGATCGCCGTACTTGGCTATCTCGCCAGCCGGCGCATCCCGGCCGCGCCGGCCACCGCGCCCGACCTTGTATTCAACTGGAATCCGTTCACCGAAACCTCGCGGGTGCTCGGCATCACGCGTGAGGACCGCAAGGTATTCAACGCGGTGCTGGGCATTTCATGGTTCTGGTTCTTCGGCACCGTGTTGGTGGCACAGTTACCCGGATACACGCGCGTGAACCTGGGTGGCGACGGCTCGGTAAACACCCTGGTGCTGACCTTGTTTTCCATCGGCACGGGCGTCGGCGCACTGTTATGCGAGCGCATGTCGGGACGGCGGGTCGAAGTGGGGCTGGTTCCGCTGGGCGCCTTCGGCCTGACCGTATTCGGTATCGATCTGTATGCAGCACATCCTGGTGTTGCTGCCGTGCATGGACTGGACTGGTGGGCTTTTCTGCGTCGCGCGGGCAGTTGGCGCATCGCGTTCGACCTCACCATGATCGGCGTCTTCGCCGGCTTCTACGTGGTGCCGCTGTTTGCCTTCGTGCAGGCGCGTACGCCGCGCGATCGCTTGTCGCGCGTGATTGCGGGCAACAATATTCTCAACGCCTTGCTGATCTGCCTAGCCGCCGGCTTCGGCTTGGCGCTGGGGATGCTGGGTTTCACCGCGGTGCAGATTTTCCTCGCCGCCGCCGTGCTCAATGTGGCCGTGGCAGCCTACATCTTCACCCTGGTGCCCGAATTCCTGATGCGTTTCATCACCTGGGTGCTGGTGAACACCTTGTATCGCGTGCGCGTGGATGGGCTGGACAAGATTCCGGAAGAAGGTCCAGCACTGCTCGTGTGCAACCACGTCAGCTTCATGGACCCGTTGCTGCTCATGGCCAACCTGCGACGCCCCGCGCGCTTCGTCATGTACTACAAGATCTTCAACATCCCGTTGCTGAAATTCGTGTTCCACACCGCCAAGGCGATTCCCATCGCGGGTCACAAGGAAGATCCCGAGGTGTTGCAGCGGGCTTATGACGAGGTGGACGCGGCGCTCGCGGACGGCGAGTTGGTCTGCATTTTTCCGGAGGGTGGCCTGACGCGTGACGGCGACATCGCACCTTTCCGACAGGGCGTTGCGCGCATCCTCGAGCGTCGTGCCGTGCCGGTCGTGCCGCTGGCGCTGCGCGGTCTGTGGGGCAGCGTGTGGAGCCGGCGCGATTCGATGCTGCATCGTGCGCGTCTGCCGCGACGCTTCAGGGCGCGAGTGGAACTGGTGGCCGGTGCGCCGCTTGCACCGGAGGAGGCGCGTACGGAGGCATTGGAAGCCCGCGTGCGTGAACTGCGCGGTGACTTAGCCTAAGAACCTGTTCAAAAACGCCGGATCTGAGCCGGATTATCCAAAGACGTTACTTACTCCCGAGTCGCCACCCCACCTCCTCACCGTCATCCCAGCGAACGCTGGAGGCGCTTCTCAACAGCCGAAGGGCTGGTCATCCAGCGCCTTTGGCTTTTTCTTCAACGTGACGTAAGCGCAAAAGTCACTGGATCCCAGCGTTCGCTGGGATGACGAGAACGGGGGAACGGGAGCGTATCGAAACCTAGCCGAACCCAACCAGCTCAGCTCATCCACCCAGCCAACACAATCACCGCGACCACGCTAAGCCAAGCCAGCAAGGCACGCAGCAGCGCACCACGCAGGCGAATCAGTTCGGCGATGGGGTCGCAGCGTTCCTCGGCGTAGCCGTCGCCCGCTTCGATGTCGACCTGCACATCCGCGCGCGCCGCCGCGCCCAGAAAGCCAGGGCCTTCCACGTACCAGCTACGCGGCGATTGTTGCTGGTGCCAGCGTTTCCACGCACCGATCACCGCATCCCAATGGCCCACCAGGGCCAGTGTGAACACCATCAGCTGCGCGGGCAGCCAGTCCGCCATGTTCGCGAATGCGTGCGCGGAGGCGCGAGCCTGGGGATCCACGCGCAGGCTTTGGTCGCGGCCTAATGTCTGGGCCAGGCGATAGAGCAGCGCGCCCGCGGGGCCCAGCAGGAAAAACCACAGCAAGACGCCGAAGCGACGGCGTAACGCCGCATAAGCCGTTGCCTCGCCCAGCGCAATGGCGTGCCACGCCACCGGTTCACCATCGTCCGAAAGCGCCTGTGCGGCGGCCTCTCGGGAGGGTTGGTCGGCAGCCTTGAGGATGGCCTCCAGGTCCGCCTCGAACGCGTGCGGGCCAAAGCAGTACAGCAACACCACCAGCGAAAAGATCAGGCGCAGCAAGTCGGCACCCGGGAGCAGGCTGATCAGCCAGATCGCCAGCAGGCAAAGCACGACCGGTACACCCAGCGTCACGGCGACCCGCGCCGGCCCACCGGTATCCCCCAGTTGCACCACCCAGCGGCGGAATCCGCCATCGCCACGCCAATGCGCCAGCTGTGGCATCACATGCAGAAGACCGAGTGCGATGAGGGCGGTAAGCAGGCTGACAGCCATGGATGCAGCGCTCCGAATAAGTGGCGGCATTGTAGGGCAAGGTCCGCGACTATCGCGGCATAGGCGACATGACAGCTTGGCGACACGAAGAAGCGCGTACGCATCGACCGCGCCAACGGTCGCGGTAAGACTCAGCGCTTCGTTTGCGCAATCAGTGCGTCGAGGTCGAGCCCGGCGCGTTGCTGCAGCCAATGCGCCAGCAACTGGTAGGACACCGAAAGTCGCAACGAGGGCAGGAAGCTGCCATCGGCGAGACCGTCGACGATGTCCTGGGGCGTAAACCAGCGTGCCTCTTCCAGTTCGTGATCGCGCAGGCGGATGGTGCGTGACACGGCCGTTGCGGTGAATCCCACCATCAACGATTGCGGTAGTGGCCACGGCTGCGAGGAGTGATAGTGCACATCGCCCACGATGACACCCGATTCTTCCGCCACTTCACGGCGCACGGCGTCTTCCAATGCTTCGCCGGGTTCGACAAAACCGGCCAGCGTCGAATAACGGCCCTTCGGCCAGCCAGCCTGACGGCCCAGCAGACAGGCGCCTTCGTGTTCCACGATGACAATGACGGCAGCGTCGGTGCGCGGGAAATGCATGCGCCCGCAGGCTTCGTTGGTGCATTGCGCGCGGTGGCCGGAGGCGATCAGGATCACCGGTGCGCCGCAGTGCGCGCAGTAGCGTGTTTCACGCTGCCAATGCGCCAAGCCCTTGGCATACGCGAACAGGCCTGCCTCGTCGGCGGGCAATTGCAGACCGACGTCGCGCAAGCCGGCGCGGCGTGCGCCCAGCGCACTTTCCATCTCGGTTGCCTGGTTGCCGTCGTCCAGGGCCAGCAGGAAGTGCGGCCGCTCCCCGGCAAAGCCGAGAAACGTCGCCTTGAGCTCGCCCAGCAAGCGTTCGCGCTCGCCGCTGTCGAGCCAGCGCAGTGCCTCGCGATCGGGCAGCAGGTAGGTCTGGCCCAGCGCATCCAGCAACAGGTAGCGGGCGTGCTCCGAGCTCGCCTGCTCGTTCACCCATAGGGACTCGTCGCGTCGCTCGGCGACCCGGTCCAGGATCAGGCTTAGTCCCGCGAAGGTATTGAGGCGCGGCAAGCTGCTGCGTTCCATGCCCGGGCGATGCTCAGGCAGAAAAGGACGAACCGCAGCCGCAGGTGCTCTTCGCGTTGGGGTTGCGGATGACGAATTGCGAACCGCTGAGGCTTTCCGAGTAGTCGATCTCGGCGCCGGTCAGGTATTGCAGCGACAACGGATCGACCAGCAGGGTGACGCCTTCCCGATCGAGCGCAAAGTCGTCCTCAGTCTGGGTCTCATCGAACGTGAAACCGTACTGGAAGCCGGAGCAGCCACCGCCCGTGATGTACACGCGCAACTTCAGTTCCGGATTGCCCTCTTCGACGATCAGCTCGTGCACCTTGCGGGCAGCGGCCTCAGTGAAGACCAGCGGCGCACCGGCGCTGCGGTAGTCCGGGACAGTGGGAAAGGGGATGACGGTATCCATGGGGTTCTAATGGGGGCACAGCGGCTGAGGCGCAAGCATAGCGCGATCAGGCCGGCACGACCTCGATGCCAGCCAGCTGCGGTGCAGGAAGCTCTCGCGGCAGGTCCACGGCCAGATGGCTCATGCGTCCGTTGACCTGGGCGCCGGCGGCCATTTCCAGCGTCAGGTAGTTCACGTCGCCGGTGATGCGCGCCTGGGGTGCCAGCTCAAGACGCTCGCCGGCATGGATGTCGCCGAGCACCTCGCCATTGATGATGGCGTGCGGCACGCGGATCTCGCCCTGCACGACCCCGTTCTCGCTCAGCGTGAACACGGCATGCTCCTCATTGGCCAGCACCGTGCCCTCGATGCGGCCATCCAGGTGCAGCGCACCGCTGAAGCGTACGTCGCCCCGGATGACCGTGCCGCGTGCAATCAGGCTGGTGTCGTGGCTGGTGGGCGATCGGTCGGCGCGCTTACGGTTGAGCATCCTGTTCTCCTTGGGTCGGGGTGAGGTGGCCAGACAGCGCATCGCTCCATGTCACGGTCCGGCTGACGGCCTCGTCACCGGCCGGCTGGCCCTGGATCACCAGGCGGGTGGGGCGGAAATCGGCGGGTAGCACGATGGTGCCGTGCAGCTGCTGGAAGTATTTGAAACGGAACGGCATACCGCCGCTTTGTGCGGTGTCGCCAAGCGCGGCCCAGTCGAGCCGGACCACCTTGTCGCCACGCAGGCCTTCGACGCTGATGATGGCGGAACCGGTCACGTCTTCGCCGCGCTTGGCGTTCTGGGTGAGGCTGATGGTGATATTCCAGGCATGCGAGTTGGCCACTGGCTGCAGCCTCACTTCCTGCACCTTGAGCCCTTCGCGCTGGGCATCGCCACCGGTGAGGCGCGAGTAGAAGCCCAGGTCGGCGCGCAAGCCGCTGATCTCCTCTTCCCGCTCCGCCAGGGTCTGCCGCAGCGATTTGGTGGCGATGTCGCCCACCTGGTCGGCGCGCTGCAGGTTGGCGACCTGTTGCTTGAGTTCGTCATTTTCCTGGGTCAGCGCCTTGAGCTGGCGTTGCTCCCTGGCGGCCGGCGTCGTGCGACGCACGGTGGTGCCGACGATCAGCGCCACCAGCAGCAGGCTGATCAGCCAGGCCGCACCCAGCCACAGCACACGCCGACGCTGCCCGGCCGCGTCATGCGGCCGAACCACGAAGCGCGGTGGTGGGCGTGAAGCCATGCACGGCCTTCCCAGGAAAAGGCAAGGTATAGCCGTGCCGTGGCAAGAGCGTCAAGGAACGGGGGCACGCTTCGAGTACCGGCAAGCGGGCCATTCAGGCCGCGCCTGCCCGTAGGCGGTCAGCTATCCATCTTGCTCTGCAGGTAGCGCTCCGCGCTGATGTCCTTGACCAGGCTGAACTGGGTTTCCAGCCAGTCGATATGCTCTTCTTCGTCGTGCAGGATGTCTTTGAACAGGTCGCGGCTGATGTAATCCGCAATACCTTCGCTGTAGGCGATGGCTTCGCGCAGATCCTTCACTGCCGCCAATTCCAGCTCGAGGTCACCCTTCAAGCATTCCAGCGGATTCTCGCCGATACGCAGCTTGCCCAAGTGCTGCAGATTCGGCAGACCATCCAGGAAAAGAATGCGCTCGATCAGATGATCGGCATGCTTCATTTCCTCGATCGATTCCTTGTACTCATGCTCGGCGAGTTCGCCGTAACCCCAGTCCTTGTACATGCGGTAATGCAGGAAGTACTGGTTGATGGCGGTCAGCTCGTTGTAGAGCACCTTGTTGAGGAACTCGATGACCTTGGCGTCGCCCTTCATGAGAAGTCTCCTTGCGGTTCCAGCAGCCGACTATACGGCGTCCCGGCAAGGGCTGACGAAACGAGAATTGCTATGGATTGCCCATGGCAAAGGTCTGAATAACTTTTTGCTCGTCATTCCAGCGAAAGCTGGAGGTGCATCTCAAGAGCCGACCTGACTAGCGTCGAATCTCAGCTGGAGCGTGCTTGATGTAGGAGCGCACCCTGTGCGCGACCGGCCCTGGCCCCTGTTCCCATCGCTTTCGTTAGCGGGCCGTCTACGCGGTAGTTTGGCGATGGCTATGGGAACTGAGGCGTAGCCCATCGCGCACAGGGTGCGCTCCTACATTTTGGGACGAGCGGGAAGTCGAATGGCTGAGATTCGACGCTAGTCAGAACAGCCGAAGGGCTGGTCATCCAGCGCCTTCAGTGCCTTGCCAAAGACACTGGATCCCAGCTTGACCAGCCCTTCGGTTGTTGAGAGCCGCTGGGATGACGATTCATTCAGACCTTCCATAGCAAAACGCGCAGCCGAGGCCGCGCGTTGCAGGGTCTTGCCGGGTCGAGGGCTGGCTTAGGCGGCAGCGAAAACCGGCAGCGTGAACGCCACCTGGGCGACCGCCTGATCGAGCGTGGCGCGTGCCTCCTGCTCGCAGCAGCCGCAACAGTCGGAACACCCCGTGCGGGACTGCAGCTCGGCAAAACTTTGCACGCCATCGGCCGCGGCGCGGCGGATGTCATGGTCGGTAACGGCGTTGCACATGCAGATATACATGGCACATATGGAAACGCAAATGCGAATGATTGTCAACACATCGCCCGACGAGCTCAGGCGGCCTTGGCCTTCGGTTCAGGCAGCGGCCCAGCCCTTGCGGGGGTGGTCGTCGGAATCGTGCTCGCCACGCTGGGGCAGCTCGCCCACCTGGACGCTGAGCAGGGATTCGACCAGCGGCGCGAACTGGCGCAGCGCGCGTTCGTACACCTGGCGCTTGAAATTGACCACGTGCGAGGCCGGGTACCAGAAATCCACCCAGCGCCACAGGTCGAACTCGGGCTTGTCGCAGGCGTCGAGGCGCAGGGCGTTCTCCTCGCCGACGAGACGCAGCAGGAACCACACCTGTTTCTGGCCGATGCAGGTCGGGCGCTGGTGGTGGCGCACATAGCGGCTCGGCAAGCGGTAACGCAGCCAGCCACGGGTGGCGCCAATCACCTCCACATGGTGCGGCGCGAGCCCGGTTTCCTCTTCCAGTTCGCGGTACATCGCTTCGAGCGGCGTCTCGTCGCTGCGCATGCCGCCCTGCGGAAACTGCCAGCCATCACGATCGACGCGGCGAGCCCAGAACAGTCGGCCGTCTGCATTAAGCAGGACGATGCCGACATTCGGACGGTAGCCATCAACGTCAATCATGTCGCCTCCTGAGGCTGCTGGCGCGACTAAAATACGCGCGTCCAGAACACCTTAGCTGGGGTTGATTCAACCACAGCGCAGGAAGTGGCGGCAAGCGAAACACTTGAACCGAAAGGCAGGGGCCATTAGACTGCCGGGCCCCGCCTGGTCGACGTCACGTCGACGACAGTGCCGGGCGGCACCCAAGGCTATGTAGCTCAGCCGGTTAGAGCACAGCACTCATAATGCTGGGGTCGGTGGTTCGAGTCCACCCATAGCCACCATAGGTCAGAAAGGCCCAAGCAGGGCCGGCTTCTCCAGCGTTTCCGCAGCGTCCCAGCCTCCGCGCTACAGGGATTGCTACGTAAAGTGCTACAGCGACGAGGCCAAACGTACACCTCCCGACTCATCGTCCCGACCCGCCTTAGGGCCACTCTGGGGCGCGCTGAGATCACCCGCAGCCTACGCACTCAGGACCGCCGAGAAGCCCTGCGGCGCCGAGGGTACCCCCCGCAATCGGGCCAAGTCCTCTCCTGGGCACCGAGACACAAAACCTCTGAGAAATCAGGTTTCTTGTTTCCGGGGAACGTGATTACCCCCTGAGAGTGCCTTGAGGCCAAGGTGAAGCGGCTCAAGGAATCCAATAATCTGTTACTTGACCAGTTTCGGCGGTGGCAATACAAGGCCTATGCCAATAACGTCAGGATGGATCTGCTGGCTTGGGTCAAGCCGCTGCTCGAGGTGAGCCGCTCGGGGCGAGTTCGCTGGATAAGGAAGTCGAAGGAATCGAAGCAAACATGAATGACTTGTGGAAGTTGGAAAACGTTGAACGCCTAACCTTGATCCCGGAACAGATCTACCATGTTTGAACAGACTTTCAAAAACATCGACGACATCCTGCACAAGGATGCCGGCTGCACCAGCGAGCTCGATTACACCGAGCAGTCCTCCTGGCTGCTGTTCCTGAAGTACTTGGACGCGCTCGAATCCGACAAGGCGAGCGAAGCGGCGCTCGTAGGCAAGCCCTACCGTTTCATCATCGATGAGGCTTACCGCTGGGAAACCTGGGCCGCACCTAAAGGCCCGGACGGCAAGCTCGACCACAACGCGGCGCTCACGGGCGATGACCTGCGCGAGTTTCGGTAGTGAAGCGAGCTGCGAGCTCCGGGCACCGCATTTGCGCCGCCGCCTGCGACGCCGTCAATGGGCGCAGCAAAGCCTGAGCAAGGCGTGTCACATAGCCCGCACCGGATCGTTTGCGAGCGGTGCGGGGGGGCGTGTTTCAACGCCGGCGCACCGTCCTGCGAACATCCCCATGAATCGACGATCACAGCATGCCAGAGAAGGACCGGATCCCCCCACAAGGATCCAGCCAAGTCGCCGTTCTCGGGAGGGGACGGCATCTCAAGGGAGGTGCCGTCGGGAGAACAGCCGGTGTCGCGGTGTGGGCCACTGGGGTGGGATCACTAGAACCAGAAGCCCAGCTGGACCCCGTAGGTGCGTGGCGGCAGGTACTGGGAGATGTAAACCAGGTTGCCGTTGACCAGGCTGCTGCCCGCGCTGGTCCGGATGCGGCCGTCCGAGACGTTCTGCACATACGCGTTGACGTACCAGCGGTCGCCCGGCTCGGTGTAGCGCAGCGACAGGTCGCTGCGAACGTACGCCTTTTGCTGGTCCGATGACCCCAGGTTGAACCAGCTCAGCCACTGCATGCTCTGGTACTGGGCGCTCAGGCGCGGCGTCAGGCGGGCGCCATTCCCCAGGTGGAAGTCGGGACGGGCAAAGGGGACGGAGGTAGTTAAATAGTGAAAACGGAAGTCTTAACTACCTCTGAAAACTCATGTCGCCGCCTCCCGCGCGTGGCGGTACGTTCGAGACCACCACAGTTTCGACGATCGCACCGCGACAGGAGGCGGAAAACGTGCCAGGGACAATTTCTGGATAGGTTCCGCTCGTGGGTAGAAGACAGGACCGGCCGTTTCGCTGTCGTGCGACCGGTCGGACGCCCACCAGGCCCTTCAAATTGTCCCTGACACCATTTTTAATCGGAGGTCGTTGGGACATCTTGCAACACTCCTGCTGCTCGCGCAGTCTTTCTAGTGTGTTGCAACGACCGGCTGAATCCGCAACCCGGAGCGGACCTGGTTAGCCTCGACGGAGAGCGACTGGCTGGGAGGAGTGAAACAGGGGTACTTTATTGATGACGTTCTTGACGGCGAAGAACGTCCCGGCGGACATCATTACCGCTGCCTGCGCGGACGTACTTGGATCGCGCGAAGGTTTTATGCGTTCGCCACTGGGCCGCCCGTCAGGCCGTTCCTAGAGGTAGCTGCCATGAGCCATCCCTTCAATATCGGCGACCACGTGATCTGGAACTCAGAAGCCGGACACGTGTCTGGTCACATCATCGCGATCCATACCAAAGACTTTGTCTATAAGGGCTACGTGCACCACGCCACGGAAGATGATCCGCAGTACGAGATCAAGAGCGACACGACTGACCATATCGCCGCGCATAAGGGTGGTGTGCTCAAACCTGTGCGATGACGGCAGCAAGTATGAAACTCCCGTTCTTCACCATTGGCCATTCCGACCGGAGTCTCGACGTGTTCGCCGAGCTGCTGATCGAAGCTGGGGTAGCCCTTGTGGTCGATATCCGTAAGATGCCTCGATCGCGAACGCATCCTCAATTCAACGAGGATGCGCTCCCCGCCTCGCTGACATCGTTTGGTATCTCATACGAACATATCGCTGCACTGGGTGGCTTACGAAGAAAGGCGCCGTCCATTTCGCGCGAGATCAATGACTTCTGGACAAATCGCAGTTTCCACAATTATGCAGACTACGCACTGTCTCCAGAATTTCGCGAGGGACTGGCACAACTCATTGAGGACGGGCGCAATCGGCGGTGCGCGATGATGTGTTCGGAAGCAGTGTGGTGGCGCTGCCATCGACGCATTGTCGCCGACTACCTCATAGCAGGCGGTGAAGAGGTTTTTCACATTATGGGTGGTGGCCGTATAGAGCCGGCGCAGCTTACGCGCGGCGCCATCGTTCAACCCGATGGCACGGTCACCTATCCTAGTGCCGCAGATGAAACAGTGGTGGCGATTTACGAGGATTGATTGTCTCGCAGTCTCGCTCCTTTGCCCCGCGGAAAACGTGCCAGGGACAATTTCTGGATAGGTTCCGCTCGTGGGTAGAAGACAGGACCGGCCGTTTCGCTGTGGTGCGACCGGTCGGACGCCCACCAGGCCCTTCAAATTGTCCCTGACACCATTTTTCCAACGACCATTGCTGGCTGTGCCGGGGAAGGTGGCCGAGCGCGAAGAGGTCTCGCAATAAGTGAACCTGCCCCATTTGCCTGCTTCCCCTGACTGATTCGGATCAGGGGAACCCTGGAGGAAAGAACCTGTCTACTCAGGCTTGTCGCAACAGGCGATGACGACATGCGCATGTTTCGCATGAGTAGTTGGCTTGAATTAGGGGTGTGATGGCGCGGTCCGGGCAGGTTCGACATCGACAGCAGGGGGATAGTGCGCGCGGCCTGGCAATATTCGACAGCGAAACGCGCGTCACTTTGGGTCGCAGGCGCTGGCGTCAGCCGCCACTAACGCGTCCGGCGTTGGCGCTTGCGCTGACTTTGGTATCGGTACTGCACGTGCTGTTCGCGCTGGCACTCTGGTACGAGATGCAGCACAAGCCGCAGCATCTGGCAGTCGTGAATAGCGATATCGATCAGGCACTGATAGTGCGTCTGATCGATCATTCCAGTAAGCCGCGTGCCGTGCAGCCATCTGAGCCACCCGCGCCGCCCGAAACATTGGTGCCGTCACGGCAAGTGTTGACCACCCGCGTTAGCCCAGTGGCGCACGAGAAGCCCCGTGGGGACGCAATGGCCGGGCAGGATCATGAGGCGACCCCGCGCCGGCGGCGTCCGTGGCCACGCCGTCCACCACAAGTTTGTTCGCGAAAGATGGTTCGGTGCGACTGCCATCCACGACGGGAGCTACCTCGGCAACGGCCAGCGCCAACGCCGAACCGCCCAAGCCTATAGACGATCGTCAGATCATGGAGCACGACAGCAACCGGATGCACTACAAGGCCACGCGCTTCGAGAAATATTTTCCGCCACCGAACGAGACTGCTGGTGGTGCGCTCGGGCGCCATATAGGCGATGTGATCAAGGAGATCGCCAAGAGCACCTGCGATCCCACCAAGAGCAGTACGGCTTCCAACTTGTTATGCGGCGCGCCTCCTCCACCCGCTTCGCCCATGGATCGCGACGAGCGCCTCAACCTGCCACCAGCGCCCCTGGCCGACAATCCGAACCCGACCAAGGCGCCGCTGCTCTCGAGCTGTATCGCCGAGTACAAGGCGGACCAGCCGCTGTCGTACGGCTGCCCGGTGAACACGCCTGATCTGGCCTTCAAGGCCGAGATGCGTGAATGCATCGATCTGTTCCGTGCGGGCAAGCGCCTCAAGACATGGTGCCCTGTCGATACGTCCAAGCGCGCGGCAGCTGAGTCGTCGACGTCAGCGGATTCCTCGAGCGTGGGGGCGCACTGAGCACGGTCGGGAAAAGGTGCCAGGGACAATTTCTGGATAGGTTCCGCTCGTGGGTAGAAGACAGGACTGGCCGGTTCGTTGTGGTGTTACCGATTGGACGCCCGCCAGGCCCTTCAAATTGTCCCTGACACCATTTTTTTACGCGATTTTTCGATTGGC
>CAVXWA010000013.1:0-826778 GCA_963765335.1 uncultured Gammaproteobacteria bacterium
GAGCAGGAGGGCACCTTCGCGCTGCCCGAGGCACAGCTCGACCGCTTCGTGATGCATGTGACCATCGGCTATCCGGATGCCGCTTCCGAGCTGGCCATCCTCAAGCTGGCGCGAGATCAGGCTCGCCGCAGCCTACATCCGGTGCCCGCGTCACGCCCGACCCTGAGCCAGGCCGACGTATTCGAGGCACGCGACGCCGTGCTGGCCGTGCACATGGCGCCGGCGCTGGAGGAGTATCTGGCGCAACTGGTGCTGGCTACCCGCAATGCTGCCGCCTATGGGCCTGAACTCAAGCGCTGGATTGCCTGGGGTGCGAGTCCGCGCGGCACCATTGCACTGGACCGCTGTGCCCGCGCCCGTGCGTGGCTTGCCGGTCGTGACTACGCATTGCCTGAAGATGTTCATGCCATCGCTCATGAAGTGCTACGTCACCGTGTCTTGCTCAGCTATGAGGCAGAGGCCGAGGGCGTGCGCAGTGATCAGGTCATCAAGCGCGTGCTGGACCTCGTGCCGCTGCCGTGAGCGCTGTCGTGAATAGGCCGTTGGAGGCGGATGGTCGCGCCCGCGTTCGACTTTCAGAACTGGTCGCGCTGCGCGCGCGCGTGGCGAAGGCGGCTTTGCCTCGGCTGGAAAGCCGAGCCATGCGCGCGGGTCAGCAGTCCAGCCGTCTATACGGCCGTGGCATGGACTATGCCGAGTCCCGTGTCTATCAGCCGGGCGACGATGTGCGCCGGCTCGACTGGCGCCTGACGGCGCGCAGCGGACGCCTGCATACCAAGTTGTTCCAAGAGGAGCGCGAAGGTCGACTGCTGATTCTGCTGGATACCCATGAAAGCATGCGTTTTGGCACGCGTGTGCGATTCAAATCGGTACAGGCCGCCCGTGCCGCGGCGATTGCCGCCTGGTACGCGGTGCGTGCCGGAGAGCGCGTCGGCCTGATGGAGTTTGGCGGCGGTGATCGTTTGCTCCGTCCTCAGTCGGGTCCGCGAGGGGCGCTGGCCGTCTGCGGTGCCCTGGCCGAGTGGGATGGCGTGGACGCGCGTTCACCTGGCGAGCAGCTGTCAGATGCGCTGCTGCGCGCATCCCGCCTCATGCATGGCGCAAATCGCGTCCTGTTGATCAGTGATGGGCTCAGCTGCGATGAGGCGGCACATGGCCGTCTGCTCGACCTTTCGAGGAAGGCGGGTGTCCGTGTACTGGTCGTGGCTGATGCGCTCGAGCTGTCCATGCCGGCACCGGGCCGCTACCCACTTGAACATGAAGGTCAGCGTCGGGAAGTCGTTTTGCTCGGCGAACGTCAGCGCCGCGAATTTCAGCAGCTGTTGGGTGCGGGGCAGGCGCGGTTGAACGAACTGTCACAGCGACTCGCGCTGCCCCACCGTACGATTGACACGGCGGGCGACCCGGTCGATGCCGTCATAGCGTTGCTGGCACCCGGGGTGCGCCGATGATGGCGGCGCCCGGCCATGCGCCAGTGGACGCAGGTCCCGTGCTGCGTGACATTCACCTGCCTCGGGATCCTTCCTGGTGGCCACCCGCGCCCGGCTGGTGGCTGCTTGCACTTTTGCTGGTGGCCGTCGGCTCGATAAGTGTGTGGTGGTGGTTCCGCGGGAACCGACGCCGTGCCACCGAGCGCGCCGTGTTGGCAGAAGTGGATCTGCTCGCGGCGCAATGGAGCGGTCAACCCCAGCAACTCGCCGCCGGCTTGCACCAGCTCCTGCGCCGTGGCGCACTGCGTTATGACTCCGAAGCTGCCCGCGTACATGGCAATGATTGGCGACGGATCCTGGCTGTTGTGTCCGATGATCAGGCCATGTTGGACCAACTGACGATACTCGAATCGGCCATGTATCGACCCGATGCCTCATTCGATAAGGAGGCCACCGTTGCGGCCACGCAAAAGTGGCTGCTGACGGCATGGCGCTATCAGCCGATCCGCAAGGCTTCGTCCGCGACTCGGCTGTCATCGCAAGTGGAGTCGAGTCATGCCTGAGTTCGCCTGGCCCTGGGTTTTCCTGCTGCTGCCGTTGCCATGGATGCTGCGCCGCTGGTTGCGCCCGGCCCAGCCGGGGCAGGCACTGCACTTGCCTCATCCTGGCTTGCATCTTGCGGCCGCGGAGCGCAGCAATGAAGGCGGTGCCCGATTCTGGTTCTTGTTGCTTGCGTGGCTTTGCCTGCTCGTGGCTGCGGCGCGCCCGCAATGGGTGGGGCCACCGCAAGCACAGCAGCGTAGTGGTCGGGCCTTGATGCTGGCCGTGGATCTGTCGGGAAGCATGCGCACCGACGATATGCAGCTTGGCGGCCAGCCGGTCAGTCGGTTCGGTGCCGTCGAGGCTATCGCCGGCGATTTCATTTCCCGTCGTAGCGGCGATGAAATGGGGCTCATCGTGTTTGGTAGCCGCGCGTTCCTGGTAACGCCATTGACCTACGACTTGAATGCGGTGCGTGCCCAACTCCAGGGTGCAGCCGTTGGCCTTGCGGGGACCGAGACCGCCATAGGCGATGCGATCGCGGTCGCGGTGAAGCGACTGGCGAGCTTGCCCGAGCAGGCACGCGTGGTCGTCTTGCTCACCGATGGCGTGAACAATGCCGGCAGCATCGCGCCGTTGGACGCAGCACACGCCGCCAAGGCTGCGGGCGTGCGCGTCTATACCATCGGCATTGGCGCGACCGAAATGCGCGTTCCCGACTTTTTTGGATCGCGCACGATCAACCCGTCGGCGGATCTCGATGAGGGCATGTTGCGATCGATGGCCTCCCAAACCGGAGGACGTTATTTCCGTGCCACGGACTCAGAGCAACTAGCCGATGCCTATCGCGCTATCAATGCCCTGGAGCCCATGCCACAGCAAGGGCCAACCTTGCGACCACGCCACGAGTTGTTCCCGTGGCCGCTCGCCCTGGCCACGCTGGCATGGTTGCTTGCATTTGCGCCGCGAGCGCGCCGCGTCGAGGTGCTGGCATGACCGAGGCATGGCAGCAGTTTCATTTTCTCCGACCCTGGTGGCTGCTGGCGCTGTTGGCCTTGCCGGCACTGCTGATGTTGGCGATGCGGCGGAGCGTGGCGCGTGAGGCATTAGCGTCCCTGGTCGATGCCGAATTGCTCCCGCATCTTTTGCAAGGTCGTGAGCGCAGGCAGAAACTGCCGTACGCGTTGCTCATGGTGGGCTGGACTCTGTGCGCTTTGGCCATGGCGGGCCCGACCTGGAGCCGCGTCGCGGAGCCGTTGTTTGCGCGGCGTGCGGCCCAGGTAGTCGCCGTGTCGCTATCTCAGCACATGCTGGCGCGTGATGTGGCGCCAAGTCGCCTTGATCGCGCCCGCTACAAGGTGCGCGACCTGTTTGCAGCCAATCACGATGGTCTCAATGGGTTGCTCGCGTATGCGGGTGAAGCGTTCGTAGTGGCGCCGCTTACCACGGACGCGGGCAGCCTCAATGATCTCCTCGACGCGCTTGCGCCCGATACGATGCCGGCCGATGGCGACAATGCGGCCCAGGCCATCGAGCGTGGCGTCGCATTGATGCGCGACGCCAAGGCTGGCGGTGGCTCGCTGGTATTGGTCACGGACAGTGCGGATGCTTCGGCACAGGCGGCAGCGCGCAAGGCGCTCAGCGGAGGCGTTCGTGTCTCGGTGCTTGGCGTCGGCACGTCGCAGGGCGGCCCGGTGCCCTTGGCGGACGACAGCTTTTTGCGCGACGCGCAAGGCGGCGTGAGCATGGCGCGTCGCGATGACGACGCTTTACGTGCGCTTGCCGCCGCGGGTGGCGGTCGCTATGCGCCGATGAGCGACGGTCGCGATGACATCGATGCTTTACGCGAAGAATTGCGTGCCGGCGGCGCAGCGACCTTGGCCGGCGACCAGCACGGTGACCAGTGGCAGGATCGCGGTCCCTGGTTGCTATTGCCGTTGCTACCGCTGCTTGCCATGGCGTTTCGTCGAGGCTGGCTGATGCTGCTGCCACTGGTGTTGTTGCCCGGGTTCCCCGGTGCCGCTCACGCTGGCGCGTGGAACGATCTGTGGCAGCGACCCGACCAACAGGCTGCCGCCGCGCTCAACCAGGGTAAGGCGAAAGAGGCCCAGCAACTCGCACGCGACCCAGCATGGCGTGGTGCCGCTGCCTATCGGGCCGGTGACTATGCAGCAGCCACCACCGCGTTGAAGCAATCGTCTGGTGTAGATGCGCAGTACAACCTGGGCAACGCCCTGGCCAAGCAGGGTGACTATCAGGGCGCACTGGATGCGTACGATCGGGCGCTCAAACGGACTCCCGCGAACGCAGACGCTCTTGCGAACCGCAAAGCTGTTGAGGACTGGCTGCGTCGCCAGCAGCAAAACCAGCCCCGCGACGAAGGAGCGCGCAACGATAGGAACAAGTCGGGGCAGGGCAAGCAGAACACGCCATCGGACGACGCACAAAACCAGAACGGACAGCAGCACGAGCGTGCTGATCAGAAAGATGGCGAAGGTAAGCCTGGGCAGAATGAAAAGGGTGATTCCCAGGACGCCGACAAAGACAAGCGTAACGAGGATCAGGGTAAGTCGGCGGACGGGTCACCCCAAACCAAGCCGCTGACGCCTCAGCAACAGGCCGAACAGCACGCTCGTGAACAACAGGCGCAACAGGCGCTGCAAAAGCAGATGGACAAGGCACTCGGAAAGCCGGGACAAGAGCGGCAGCCCGCCACGCACGAGCTGGGCGCGGTGTCCGCGGATGACCCGCAATCCAAACTTCCTGCCGATGTGCGGCAGGCGCTGCAGCGTGTACCCGACGATCCGGGTGCATTGTTGCGGCGCAAGTTCGATCTTGAATATCGGCAGCGCCATGGCGCTGCACCGCCAGAGGACGACTCGCCGTGAAGTCGCGTCATTTGCTCGCCCTGCTGTGGTTCATCACGTGCCTGGTTCCCATCGCGTCGCACGCGGCCGAAGTTCAGGCCACGCTGGATCGCGCGCGCGTTGAGCTGGGCGAAACCGTTACGCTGAATCTGCGCGCGGCCGGTGGCGGCCTGGTCCAGGTGCCGGACATGAGTGTCTTGGGGCGGGACTTTGCCGTGCTGGGGACGTCGAGTAATACCAGCGTGAGTATTGTCAATGGCAGTCGCACGGCTCAGGTCGTGGTTGGCGTGGCCTTGCGTCCACTGCACGTGGGTACATTGCAGATACCGTCCTTCTCATTTGCCGGCGGTACGACGGCTGCGTTGACGCTGGAGGTAGTGGCGCCCGATCCGTCGGCAGCCGCATCCGGCCATAAAGACGTCTTTCTGGAAGCCGCCGTTGACCCGGGTAGTGGCTATGTCGGACAGCAGTTGGTCTATACCGTCCGCCTGTATTTCGCGGCCAACCTGACCAACGGTGCGCTGGAAGATCCCCAACTGGCCGGTGTGGATGCGCGGCGCTTGGGCGACGAGACGAATTTCCAGGCCGAGCGTGGCGGACGTCGCTACAACGTCATCGAACGCCGATACGCGCTTACCCCGCAACGTGAAGGTCACCTCGTGATTCCCCCCGTAGCCTTTCAGGGCGACATGGTGAATCTGGCCGACCCCGATACGTACTTCGGCAATGCCACGCCGGTGTCGGCAGCTTCGCCGCCCGTTTCCATCGACGTACGCCCAGCACCTGCCGCGGCCACGCGCACCGCGTGGCTGCCGGCGCGCGAGTTGACGCTGACACTGGATGGCGGACCCTCGCAAGGCGAACTGCGCGTAGGACAGCCGCTGAACCTGGTGATGAGTGTGCAAGCCACGGGCTTGCCCTACGAAGCATTGCCCGCCCTGAGTCTGCCCACGCTGGACGGCGCCACCGTGTATCCGGACAAGCCTGTCAACGGCACGCGCGTGGACGGCCAGTGGATCGTTGGCCGTCGCCAGCAGGGCTTCGCCATCGTGCCCAATCGCGCTGGCACGCTGACGATTCCTGAAACCACGCTCACCTGGTGGAACGTGGTGTCCGATCATGCCGAGGTGGCGCGCATTCCGGCACAGAGTTTCACGGTATTGCCCGCCACGGGCTCCGTGGCATCGCCCCCCACCCATGCAGCACAGCCCTCGCCGGCCATGGTGCCACCGGGCACATCGGTGCCTGTCATCAGTCGCACCACGCCCTGGCGCTGGATCGCGCTGGTCAGCATCGGCTTGTGGCTGGTCAGCGTGGTCGGTTGGCTGTGGTGGCGACGTCGACGCGCGCGGGCTCCCAGCGAGAAGGCACTGAGAGCTGCAGCGAAGGTGATGCCTGCGCATATGCGGTCGGCCTTCCTGGATGCTGCACGCCGTAGCGACACTGCGGCACAAGCCGCGGCCCTGATGGCCTGGGCACGGGCCGAACGCCCGGCCTTGCAGAATCTCGGCGAGCTGTCCCAGGCCCTGGCATCGGACGGCCAGTGTGCCGCCATTGCTGCCCTGCAGCGCAAGCACTACGCAGGCATGGACGAGCAGGGTGTGGGAGAGCGACTGACGAAGGCTTTCCGGGACGGCTTTGCGTGGCGCCAGGACGAGCAGGCCGTCAACGCGTCACCGCTGCCGCCGTTGTACCCGTTCAACCTGCGTCGTTGAGCGCGGCCTGCCAAATCGATGCCATCGACGCGTTGAAGCAGCACAGCAACACACGGATCGGAGCAATGCCCTTCTGTGCGTTGCGAAGGCTCAACAGCGCCACCGGTGCGGCGAGTTCGGGAGGGTAGCCGTAGATGCCACAACTGATGGCCGGGAAAGCGATGGACTCGACCGCGTGCTCGATCGCCAGCGCCATGCTTTCCTGGTAGCAGCTTGCAAGCAACGCGGCTTCGTCATGGGAGCCACCCCGCCAGACCGGGCCGACCGTGTGGATGACGTAGCGTGCAGAAAGATTGAAACCCGGCGTGAGGCGTGCTTCTCCGGTAGGGCAGCGCACGCCAGGTTGTACTTGCGGCAATCTGCGACAGGCCTCCAGGAGCGCCGGACCCGCGGCGCGGTGAATGGCGCCATCGACGCCACCGCCGCCCAACAGACTGGAGTTGGCGGCATTCACGATGGCATCCACGTCGAGCCGGGTGATGTCCGCGGTGACAATTTCGATAGACATAAGGCGTGGTTTCGTGGGAATTTGCTGCCTATGCTTGAGATTACACTTGGACAGCGCGGATCGACATCACTTCTATGACTAAGGTGGAAAATATCTCCTTTGGTTATCTGTTGAACGATGTGACCTTGCTGTTTCGCAAGCACTTCGACAGACGCGCCGTGAAATTCGGGTTGACTCGCGCGCAGTGGCGGGCCACCAAGATGCTGTATTACCGCGAAGGCCTGCGTCAGACCGAACTCGCCGATCTGCTGGAAATGGAGCCCATCGCCGTCGGTCGAGTGATCGACCGCCTTCAGGCAGCGGGCTTCGTCGAGCGGCGCCCGGACCCGAAGGATCGTCGTGCCTGGCGCCTATACGTCACCGATCAGGCGCGTGGCGTCATTGCCGACATGGAACTTATCGCCCAGGGCTTACGCAAGGACGCCACGATGGGCATCGACGTCGCCGAGATGGAACAGGCCATGGGCGTGCTGAACCGGATCAAGGAAAACCTGCAGGCTCTTGATGCCTCGTCCGCGGAGGACGAGCAGGAATCGTAATCCCTTGCCGTTGCCGCGCTCACCGCATGGTTGTGCAGGTCTGAATAGGCTTCGCCATCGGCCTGTCAGCTACAGACGCGCGTAATGTCCTGCGCTCAGATCAGCTCGTTGCTTGCATGCATGCCGCATAGTGGCTTGTTTGCCAAGTGCTGTCGGTCGTGCCGTTCGGGGGTGCCGACTACCGCACAATGTCCAATGCGGCGCGCTACTCCATAAAAGAGGGGAATGGCGCAGCTCCTGTGGCATACATCGAAATCGATACCGTGGCGCCCGGCCTCCAGCCGACCCCAGCCCGCGGCCGATGGTCGGAGAACTCATGCAGCGTACGTCCCGTAGGAAATCTGTCTTACTTGTCGCGGTGCTCGTTGCGACGGCTTTGGCCGTCCAGATGTTTCGCGGGAGTGAGCGCGCCGCCGCCAAGACGCCTGCAGCGCCTGCCGTGGTTCCGGTGAGAGTGGTGAGCGCGCATCGCGGCGATCTCGACCTGACCTTGAAAGTGATTGGTCGCGCCGAGGCTTTCTCCACGGTCAATGTGCAGGCACGAGTCAGCGGCCAGCTGCAGTCGCTGCTGTTCACGCCCGGCGCTCACGTCAAGAAGGGCGACACGATCATCCGTATCGACCCCAGCCTGCTGCAGGCCCAGCTCGATCAGGCCTTGGGCAACCTCGCCAAGGACCAGGCACAGCTGGCCAATGCCGAGACCGTGCTGAAGCGTTATCAGCCGTTGCTTGGCAAAGGCTACGTGGCACAGTCCGATTACGACACCTACAAGGCCAACCAGGGCATCTATCAGGCATCGGTGAAGTCCGATCAGGCCGCCGTGGAGCTGGCGCGCACCCAGCTCAGCTACGCGCAGATCCAGGCGCCGTTCGATAGCGTCGCCGGCGCGCCGTTGATCTATGCGGGGGCGCAGGTGACGGCGAACGACACGTCCATCGTGGTGCTGAATCAGATTCGCCCCATCCACATCACGTTCTCCATTCCGGAAACCGGGCTGGCGGGAACCAAGGCTGCCATGGGGCGCGGCATGGTGGCGGTCACCGCCAGTATTCCCGGCACCAAGTCGGCGCCCATGCAGGCCGAACTGGATTTCATCAACAACGCAGTGGATCCGACCACCAGCACGATCCAGCTCAAGGCACGTTACGACAACAACGATGACCGGCTCACGCCGGGTCAGTTTATCGAGGTCGTTTTGCCCACGACGCGTTTGACCAACGTAGTGACTGTGCCGGTGGTGGCCTTGCAGAATTCGCCGCTGGGCAGCTTCGTCTTTGTCGCCAATGCCGACGGCACGGTGCAGCAACGCACGGTGACTGCCGGGCCCACCAGCGGCACGCAGGTCGTGATCGAGAAAGGCCTGCTGGGCAGCGAGCATGTGGTTACCGATGGCCAGCTGTTGCTGGTGGATGGCGCGCATGTGCGTGTCGTTACCGACAACGGATAAGTAGCCGCCATGCCCACTTATCGCACCCAAGTTGCGCGTCCATTTCGTGGCGATGCGTCGCTGCTTGAAACCGATGTGAAGGAGGCTGGTGAATGAACTTGCCTGCGCTCTGCATTCGGCGGCCGGTGATGACGACGCTGTTGATGATCGCCTTGCTCGTGTTCGGCATCGCGGCCTACCCGAAGTTGCCGGTCAACGAACTTCCCAACGTCGACTTCCCGACCATCACCGTCAGCGCGAGCTTGCCCGGTGCCGCGCCGGAAACCATGGCGACAGCCGTGGCCACGCCACTGGAAAACCAGTTGTCGACCATCGCGGGCATCCAGTCGATGACGTCCACCAGTGCGTTGGGCGGCACGTCGATCACGCTGACGTTCGAGCTGGACCGCAATATCGACGGTGCGGCACAGGACGTGCAGGCGGCGATTTCTGCAGCGCTACGCCAGTTGCCCACCAGCATGCCGACGCCGCCGACGTTTCGAAAGGTGAATCCGGCTGATGCGCCGATCATTTATCTCACCCTGCGTTCGAAGACCCAGCCGCTTTCAGTTGTGGATGACTACGCGGAGACCCAACTGGCCCAGCATCTGTCGATGATCGATGGCGTGGCCCAGGTGAATGTGTACGGCGCGCAGAAGTATGCCGTGCGCATCAGCGTCGACCCGCAGAAGCTGGCGGCGAGCGGCATCGGCATCGATACCGTGCAGAACGCGATTTCCAACGCCAACGTCAACCTGGCAACCGGCTCGCTCAACGGTAATCGCCAGCTGCTTTCGATTCGTTCGGACGGTCAGCTGCAGCGCGCCGATCGATACAACAACATCATCGTTTCTTACCGCAATGGTGCGCCGGTGCGCCTGTCCGATCTGGGCAGTGCCGAGGACAGCGTACAAAACGACCAGGTGGCGAGCTGGTACAACGGCGAGCGCGCCATCATTCTCGCCATCCAGCGCCAGCCGGGTTCGAACACGGTCGCCACGATCGATCGCATTCGCGCCGCGTTGCCCCAGTTCGAAGCGACGCTGCCGCCGTCGGTCAAGATGGCCGTGCTTTACGATCGCTCGGATTCGATTCGCGCCTCCGTTGACGATGTGCAGTTCACCCTGCTGCTGGCGGGCGTGCTGGTGGTGCTGGTGATTTACCTCTTCCTCGGCAATGCATCGGCCACGCTGATTCCGGGCCTCGCCTTGCCGGTGTCGATCGTGGGGACGTTCGGCGTGATGTTTGCGCTGGGCTACAGCCTGGATAATCTGTCGCTGCTCGCCTTGACCCTGGTGGTCGGCTTCGTGGTGGACGATGCGATCGTGATGCTGGAGAACATCGTCCGGCATGTCGAAGACGGCATGGACCCGTACGAGGCATCGCTCAAGGGCGCGAGCGAGATCGGTTTCACTATTTTCTCGATGACGCTGTCGCTGGTGGCGGTGTTCTTGCCCGTGATGTTCATGGGCGGCATCGTCGGCCGTCTGTTCCACGAGTTTGCCGTGACCTTGAGCGTGGCGATTCTGATTTCCGGTTTCGTCTCGATCACGCTGACGCCGATGCTCTGCAGCCGCTTTCTGCGTCATGCCGAGCATGAGAAGAAGGCGCGCGTGGTGCTCTGGTTCGATCGCGGCTTCGAGCGCGTGCGGCAGGGTTATGCCCGCACGCTGGCCTGGGCCGTGGCGCACCCGCGCTCCATTCTCGGCGTGTTCTTCGGCAGCTTGGTGTTGACCGGTGTGCTGTTCGTGGTCGTCGACAAGGACTTCATTCCGGCCGGTGATTCCGGCCAGCTCAATGTGAATGTCGAAGGTCCGGACGACATTTCGGTCAGGGGCATGGGGCAGCGTCAGCAGGCACTGGCGGCCATCGTGGCCAAGGACCCGAACATCGATGCCTACATGTCATCGGTAGGCAGCGGTGGCGCGCGCACCACGACCAACAACGGCTCGATCCTGTTGCGACTGAAGCCGGCCAGCGAGCGCGCGCTCGATCCCAACGGCATCATCCAGGAGCTGCGCAAGAAGTTTGCGGAGGTTCCGGGCATTCGCGCCTATATCCAGAATCCGCCATCGATCCAGGTGGGTGGCCGCCAATCCAAGGCGCAGTATCAGTACACGTTGCAGTCCATCGATACGGAGGCGTTGTATAGCTGGTCGGGCAAGGTCATCGACGCCTTCGGCAAGTTGCCCGGTTTCCAGGATGTCACCAGCGATCTGGACCTCAATGGTCCGTCGATCGTCGTCAACGTCGATCGCGACAAGCTGGGTACGCTGGGGCTGAGCATGGATCAGGTGCAGACCGCTCTTGGGTCGGCCTTCGGCGCTAACCAGATCTCCACGATTTATGGTGCGTCATCGCAGTACTGGGTGATTTTGCAGGTCTACTACGCTCTGCAGAACGATGCCGACGTGCTGTCACAACTCTATGTCACGTCGAGCAGCGGTACGTTGGTGCCACTCAATGCGGTGGCGAGCTTCGAGCGTAAGCCCCAGGCACTCACCGTCAATCACCAGGGCCAGAGTCCTGCCGTGACGGTGTCGTTCAATCTGGCGCCAGGCGTCAGCCTCAGTCAGGCCGTGGCGAGTATCGACGGCGCGATGACGAAGATGGACTTGCCGCCATCGATCACGGGCAGCGTGCAGGGTACCGCGCAGGCATTCCAGGACTCCATGCAGGGCATGGGTCTGTTGCTCGTGCTGGCCTTGTTCGTGATCTACCTGGTGCTCGGCATTCTCTATGAGAGCTTTATCCATCCGCTGACCATTCTCTCGGGCCTGCCATCCGCGGGCGTGGGCGCGCTGCTGACCTTGATGATCTTCCGCGCACCTCTGGATCTGTTCTCCTTCGTCGGCATCGTGATGCTGATCGGCATCGTGAAGAAGAACGCGATCATGATGATCGACTTCGCGCTGGAGCGGCAGCGTAACGATGGCATGTCGCCGGCCGAGGCCATCGTGGAGGCGTGCCATGTGCGTTTTCGTCCGATCATGATGACGACGATGGCTGCATTCGCCGGCACCTTGCCGATTGCGCTGGGTCTGGGCGCGGGTGCGGAGACGCGTCGTCCCCTGGGGCTGGCCGTGGTGGGTGGCCTGCTTGTTTCGCAGGTGCTCACCCTTTACCTGACGCCGGTGATCTACCTGTACCTGGATCGCCTGAACGAGCGTTTCTCCAGCAAACCCAGGATTGTCCAAGCCCCCGCGGCATAACCGTAGGAGCGCACCCAGTGCGCGACCGCGGCCTCCCACCATCACCGCTCCGTAGGCTTGTCGCGCACTGGGTGCGCTCCTACACAAGTAGGCTGTCGCCCAGATCGGGCGAACAAATAAAAAAGGGCGGCCAGCTGGCCGCCCTTTTGGTCGTCACAAGTACGCGATCAGTCTTCTGCGCCGTCGTTGGCGAAGGCGCCCGCTGCCGATCCGAAGTCGCCATTCGCTTGCGCCGCCATATACGAGAAGGCGGCATAGACCGCGACGTTCTGCGCCAGCTCCTTCGGGTCGATTTTGTCGAGCGTGTCGTTGGCGGTGTGGTGGAAGTCGAAGTAGTCCGTGCCGTCCTGGGTCAACGTGAGAGCGGCCATGCCCTTGGCGTGCATCTGCGACAGATCGGAGCCGCCACCACCCGCCATCTTGGCGTCGTAAGCCACGCCGATCGGCGCCAGCACCTGAGCCATTTGCTCGACGGCGCCGCGGGCTTCGGGCTTCACGCTGGCACTCATGCGCCATACCTTGCGTGCGCCGAAATCGGATTCGGTGCCGAGCTGGAACTTGGCGACATCGGCAGCGTGTTTTTCGGCATAGGCTTTACCACCCCACAGGCCCATCTCTTCATTGGCGAAGGCAATGACGCGGATGGTGCGGTCGGGGCGTTGTGGCATATCGCCGATCAACTTCGCCGCGGCCATGGCGATGGCCACGCCCGCGCCGTCGTCGATGGCGCCCGTGCCCGGGTCCCACGAATCAAGATGGCCACCGATCGCGACGATCTGCTCCGGGTGCTTCTTGCCGGTGAACTCGCCGATCACGTTGGCACCGGTGTAGGTGCCGGTGATGCCGCAATCGAGGTCCAGCTTGATGCTGACCGGCTTGCCATGGGCCAGCACGCGCGTGAGCTGGTCGGCATCGGGATTGGAGAGCGCGGCGGCGGGGATGGCTTCCTTCGGATCCTTGAAGCCCGTCACGCCGGTATGCGGCGTACGACTGTGGGCATCGGTGCCGGCCGAGCGCAGCAGGAAGGCGGCGGCACCCATTTTCGAGGCAATCACCGGGCCGCCCACGCGAATGGCCGAACCCATGGCGTAGTCGTGGCCGTCCTTTTGACGCTCCATGCGCGCGTCGACGTAGACGATCTTGCCCTTCACGCTGGCCGGGTCAGCCTTCTTCAGCGCATCGAGGCTGTCGAATCGCACCACGTCGGCCGTCAGGCCGCCCTTGGGCGTGCCTGACGAATAGCCCAGCGCGATCAGGGCCAGAGGCTGCGGGAACGGAGCGACGATTTCCGCGTGTTCGCTGCGACGTTCCCACAACGGATAGGTGACCTGCTCGGTGTAGACCTTGTCGAAACCGAGGGCCTTGAACTTGGCGATAGCCCATTCGCGGCCGCGCTGGTCGGCAGGGCTGCCGGCGAGACGAGGGCCAACTTCCGTCGTCAATGACTCGACGATCTGATAGCTGGTGTTGTCGTTCATCGCCTTGTCGCGCAGCTGTTCGGCCGCCTTTACGGCTGCAGCAGGGATGGTGGTCTGGGTAGCGGCACTGGCATTGCCAACAGCCAGGATCAGGCTGGCGGCAAGCACGGTGAGGGGCAGGCGGCGCATGGGTAACTCCTCGGGCGGAAACCGCGATTATCGCGTGCTTGCCCCGGCGCGCTTAGGCCAGAAGTCATGCTGATGCCAAAACCCGCGGCGGCCGCGTTGACGGCTGGCCGCTGCGGGTGGCTGGCAGAGCTACTGCCTGGTCTTGAGCAGGTCGCGGATTTCGGTGAGCAACACCACATCCGGCGGCGGCGGCGCCGGCGCGGCCTCCTGGCGGCGGGTAAGCCGGTTGATCGCCTTGACCACCAAAAAGATGGCGAACGCGATGATGGTGAACTGGATCAGCGTATTGATGAAGGCGCCATAGCCGATGGCGACTTCGGCCACTTTATGAGCCGGGTTGCTGTTGTCGGCCGGCTTGAGTACCCACTTCATGTCGGAGAAGTCGATGCCGCCCGTGAGGGCTCCGATCGGCGGCATGATGATCTGGTCGACGAGCGACGTCACGATCTTGCCGAACGCGCCGCCAATGACCACACCGACGGCGAGGTCGATGACGTTGCCGCGCATGGCGAATTCTTTGAACTCTTTCAGCATGCTCATGCTTCACTCCCTCGATAAGGCCGTGGATGGCTCGGGAACTCTAACCCAGCATGGGCCGGGCGCGACAAAATGGCGGCCGGCAAGGAAGTGCGTTGTTCAGACGACCCGGCCGTCCAGCGTCGCCACGCCCGCGACCTCAGCGTGGAAGCGGTCACCGCGCTGCAGCGCGGATACACCTGCAGGCGTGCCGGTAAAGATCAGGTCGCCGGCCTTCAATTCGAACAAGGTCGACAGGATGGCGATGATTTCCGGCACGCCATGCACCATGTCGCCGAGCCGGCCCTGCTGGCGCTGCTGGCCGTTGATGCTAAGGCTTACGGTGGTGTCGTCGCTCAAGGAGACCTGCCCGGCTGGCCGCAAGGCGGATACCGGCGCGGAGTGATCGAACCCCTTGGCCACGTCCCACGGATGGCTCTTGGCCTTGGCGATGGCCTGCAGGTCACGGCGGGTGAGGTCCAGGCCGACGCCATAGCCCCAGATCAGCGAGGCGGCGCGCTCCACCGGAATATCCCGGCCTCCAGCACCCAGCGCGACCACCATTTCCACCTCATGATGGAGGTCCTGGGTGGCCTGCGGGTAAGGCACGTCCGCACCGTCGGCGACGATGGCGTCGGCCGGCTTGCAGAAGAACATCGGCGTGTCCTTGTCCACGGTCGCGCCCATTTCACGGGCGTGTTCGGCATAGTTGCGGCCGATGCAGAACACCCGGCGGACCGGGAAACGCTGGTCGCTGCCAAGGATCGGCAGGCTCGGAATCGTGGGGGGCGTGATGGCGTATGACATGGCCATGCAAGATTAGCAGTTCAGGCTGGTTTGCTCCCAGTGAGGAGGCAAGCTTCACGTCAGCTTTTCTCCAGCGGGACTTGCGAGTACAAACGGCGGGGTTACCAAGGGATGCTCTGATCAAATCAGCATAGACGCCACCGACGCTGTCCGTTCGCAGACCATAGGCCCATCGGCAAAGGCAGACTGGCTGTCTGTCGAGCCGGTGGGCCGAAGGGATGCGGACGGACAGCGTCGGCCCCAGCCGGTTGAATTGAATTGGATGGGGTGATGTCCAGAAGGCCCGCCGCCTGCGCCGCGCGGCTTGGCAAGACGGCCAATCTTCCCGGCGCCACGCAGCACACCCGGCCGGCCTTCTGGACATCATGGCGTCTATGCTGATTTGATCAGAGCATCCCAAGCGGCAGTAGACCGTTTGTGACAGCTGTCATCGTCAATGCCTGATGGCGTGCCCTGGCTGCGGGACGGCCACTCCATCATGGTTTGCACATTGAACAACCGGCAGCAGCCGGCGGGGAGCAATTGTGGCGAATACGGATCTTTTGAAGGAACTGCGCATCGAGAAGCATCAGCGCGAGGAGCATGGCCAGGGATCGGGTCGTTGGCCGTGGATCGTCGCTGTTGTCCTCGTCGTGTTGGTGGTGCTCGGACTCGGCGGCTGGTGGCTGAGCGGTCGACGCCCAATCGAGGTGCAAACCGCCGTGGCACAGTCGCCCGCGTCGAATGCTGGTGCTGGCGCGGTGCTGCAAGCCACCGGTTATGTCACGGCACGCCGCCAGGCGACGGTGTCGGCCCAGATCACCGGCACGCTGACCCACGTGCTGATCGAAGAGGGCGACCACGTGAAGCTGGGTCAGGTCGTGGCGCGTCTCGATGACGCCCAATACAAGGCGGCGCTGGAGGCCGCACGCACTCAGGCCGCTGCTGCGCATGCGCTAGTGGCGCAATTCCAGGCGCAGCTGGCGCAGAACCTAAAGGATGCGGAGCGCCAGGAGTCACTGGTCACCAAGGGATTGGTGGCAACGCAGGCGGCGGAACAGGCGCGCACCCTGGTCGATACGACCCGCGCGCAGCTGGTTTCCCAGCAGCGACAGGCCGCTTCGGCAGATGCCCAGGTGGTGGAGGCTCGAGTCAATTTCGACTACTGCGTGATCCGCGCGCCGTTTGATGGCGTCATCACGACCAAGGACGCCCAGGTGGGCGAAATCATTTCGCCATTCTCCGCCGGCGGCGGCTTCACCCGCACCGGCGTGGGCACCATCGTCGACATGGATTCGCTGGAAGTCGACGTGGACGTCAACGAGGCGTATATCGGTCGCGTGAAGCCGAACATGCCCGCCGAAGCGGTTCTGGACGCTTATCCGGACTGGAAGATTCCGGCACACGTCATCGCCATCGTGCCAGCGGCCGACCGGGGCAAGGCTACGGTGAAGGTGCGCGTGGCGCTGGAGCAAAAGGACTCGCGCATCGTGCCGGACATGGGCGTGCGCGTGTCGTTCCTGGAGCAAAAGCAGAACCATCCAGCGGCACAAGCCCCGCAAGGTGCGCTGGTGCCGGCAGCAGCCATCGCGCAGCGCGATTCGCATGCGGTGGTCTTCGTCGTGAGCGGCGAGGTGGCGCAGCAGCGTACCGTCGCGCCAGCAGCATCGAGCCAGGGCGAGCTGCGCCTGCTGCCTGCGGGCGTGCAGGTGGGCGACACGGTGGTGGTTTCGCCGCCGGTGGCATTGAAAGACGGCATGCGAGTAGTTGCAACCGGCAAACCGAAGGACTGAGCGGGCACGGAACCGCAGCGTATGACTGAGCGCATCGCAATTCGCGATGCCACGCAAATCTCATAGGGAGCACAAGCATGGGCACGTTGATCGAAACCCGCGACCTTTCCAAGGTGTACGAGCGCGGCAAGCAGAAAGTCGAAGTGCTGCATCACATCAACCTGGACATTGCCGAGGGCGATTTCCTCGCCTTGATGGGGCCATCGGGCTCCGGCAAGACCACCTTGCTCAATCTCATCGGTGGCCTGGATACACCGACGGGCGGCAGCATCACCGTCGCCGGACAACGGCTCGACCAGCTCAGCGGCGGGTCTCTCGCCAAGTGGCGTGCGTCGCATGTTGGCTTCGTGTTCCAGTTCTACAACCTCATGCCGATGCTCTCGGCCCAGCGCAATGTCGAACTGCCGTTACTGTTGACGAAGCTCTCCAGCGCACAGCGCCGCAAGAATGCGTCCATCGCGCTGCAGCTGGTCGGGCTGGCTGACCGCGCGACGCACAAGCCCAGCGAGTTGTCCGGTGGTCAGCAGCAGCGTGTGGCGATTGCGCGCGCGATCGTTTCCGATCCCGACCCTGCTCGTTTGCGACGAGCCAACGGGTGATCTTGATCGCCAGTCCGCCGAGGAAGTGCTGGGCCTGCTTGCGTGCTGCTCAATCGAGAGCATGGCAAGACCATCATGATGGTCACCCACGATCCCAAGGCGGCCGAGTACGCGAACCATACGCTGCATCTGGACAAGGGCACGCTGGTCGAACAGGCCTTGGCGTGAGGGGGCGGCGATGAAATATCTCCATCTCATCTGGGCCGCGCTGTTCCGGCGCAAAGCCCGCACGATCCTCACGCTGGTATCGATCATCGCTGCGTTCCTGTTGTTCGGCATGCTCGATGCGGTGCGTACCTCATTCAACCAGGCTGGCCAGAGCGCGAACGGCGCGCAGCGTTTGCAGACGGGCTCCAGGTTGTCGTTTATCCAGACCTTGCCGCAGTCGTTGGAGGCGCAGATCGCGCAGGTGCCAGGCGTGAAGATGGTGACCTACGCCAACTGGTTCGGCGGTGCCTATCAGGACCCGCACAACCAGGTCTTCAGCTTCGCCGTGGAGCCCAACTACATCGACCTCTATCCGGAGATCGAAGTGAGCCCGGCCGAGCGCAAGGCTTTCGACGACACGCGCACCGGTGTACTGGTAGGCGAAAAACTGGCAAAGCGCTTCAATTGGAAGGTTGGCGACAAGATCCCGCTGCAGTCGACCATCTTCCCCAATCGCGAAGGCAGCAAGAACTGGACCTTCGATATCGTCGGCATCATGCACTCGAAGGACAAGAAGGCCGGCGGCTTCTACGATCAGCTGTTCCTGCTGCATTGGAAGTATTTCGACGAGACCACGCCGTTCAATCGTGGCACCGTTGGCTGGTACGTCACGCGCGTTGCCGACGTGAACCAGGCGGATCGCGTGGCCAAGGCGATCGACGCGCATCTCGGCCAACTCCGATCACGAGACCCGCACGCAGACCGAGCAGGCCGCCACCGCGAACTGGATGAAGCAGCTGGCGGATATCGGCCTCATCGTCGGTTCGATCATGGGCGCCGTGTTCTTCACCCTGTTGCTGCTGTCCGGCAACACGATGATGCAGGCGGTGCGCGAACGCACCAGCGAACTGGCCGTGCTCAAGACGATCGGCTTTTCCAATCAGCAGCGTGTTGGCCATGGTGCTGGCTGAGTCGGTGTTGTTGCTGCTGCTCGGTGGTTGCATCGGGCTTGGTCTGGCCACGTTGATCATTCCAACGATCAGTGCTGGCAGTGGCGGCATGCTGAATCTTGGCGTCGTCAGCGGCAGCAGCTGGGTGCTCGGTATCGTCTTGATGGTACTGATCGGCCTGCTGGTGGGTGCGCTGCCGGCATTGCGCGCCATGCGCCTGAATATCGTCGATGCATTGGCTGGACGCTAAGGAGAACGACATGAGTGCATTGACGAATATGCTGTTGCTGCTCCTGGTAGTCGCCGTGATGTTTATATGGGTAGTGCTGCCCTGGTACGGTGTGGTAGCGCTTGCGCTGCTGTTCGCTGGCTGGATGTTGTTTACCCGACGCGGGCAGCAGGCGGCCTCCGTGGCCGGCGTAGGTATCAGTACGCTGGGTCAGCGCCTGGGCTCATCCGCCGTGATTGTGATCGGCATTGCCGGTGTGGTCGGCGTACTCGTCGCCTTGCTCGCCATGGGCGAGGGCTATGCCGAAACGCTGCGCAAGACCGGCAGCGACGATACCGCCATCGTGATGCGCGGATCTTCTGCCGCCGAAGTGATGTCCGTGCTCGATCACGACAGCGTGACGTTGATTCCACAGGCGCCCGGTATCGCGCGAGACGCCAAGGGGCAGCCGATCGCTTCGCCCGAGCTGGTCGTTGCGGCGAATCTCCCGCTCAAGGGGGGCACCGCTGATGACGAAGGCAGCGTTCAGCTGCGCGGTGTGAGCGAACAGGCGTGGGCGGTGCGTCCGAATGTGAAGATTGTCGAAGGACGCAACTTCCAGCCAGGCATGCGTGAGCTGGTGGTAGGCAAGGGTGCGGCGAAGGAGTTCGCGGGTCTGGAGCCCGGCCACACGATCCACCTGGGCAGCCAGCAATGGACCGTCGTGGGCGTGTTCTCTTCCGGCGATGCGATGGACTCGGAAGTGTGGGGTGATGCCAGCGTCGTGGCGGATACCTATCGTCGCGGCAGCAGTCGGGCGTCGGTGACGTGCGGCTTGACCGATCCCAAAGCCTATGGCGCGTTCAAGGCCGAGCTCGACGGCAATCCGCAGTTGAAGGTGGACGTGAGCACCACGCTCGACTACTTCAGCAAGCAATCGGAAGGCATGACCAAGGTGATCCGCATCATCGGCATCACGGTGGGCCTGATCATGGCGATCGGCGCGATGTTCGGCGCGCTCAACACCATGTTCGCTGCCGTGGCGGCGCGAGCCAGGGAGATTGCGACACTGCGGGCCATCGGTTTCTCCGGGTTGCCCGTGGTCGTCGCCGTCATGCTGGAAACCATGTTGCTTGCGCTGCTTGGCGGTCTGCTCGGCGGTTTGCTCGCATGGCTGATCTTCAATGGCTACAGCGCGTCGACCTTGGCGGCGGGCACCGTGGGCAAGCTCAGCTTCGAACTGAAGGTCTCGCCGGCCTTGCTCTGGACCGGCCTGAAGTGGGCGCTGGCCATCGGCTTTATCGGTGGATTGTTCCCTGCGGTGCGGGCGGCGCGCTTGCCGGTGACCACGGCATTGCGGGAGCTGTGATGGCCAGGGCGCGCGGGTGCTTGCCTGCGCGCCCTTCCTGCGACGACCACGCAGCGCAGCACGGGCTGCAAACCTTGGTTCGTCGCGTTCACGGATGTCCCCGATCAAGGCGCGGGCCATGTTCGACTTGGGACTACCGTTGCGGCAAGCCGAAGGTAATCAAGCGGCCGGAAGAGACGGTTCAGCGGGCGACGCGTCGTTGCCTGGCCAAGGTGATCGCACCCACGCCAAACAGAATGATCGCCATGCCGACCAGGTCAGAGAGGCCGACATGCTCCCCTGCCAGCATCACGCCGAACAGCACCGCGACCGGTGGGTTTACGTAGGCATAGCTGGTGGCCAGCGCTGGTCGCGCATGCTTGAGTACATAGAGATAGGCGCTGAATGCGATGATCGAGCCGAATACGGCGAGATAGACCACAGCGGCGGTAGCGCGCACGGTGGGATGCGCCGGCAGGTGTTCACCGCTGCCAAAACCCACCAGCAGCAGCGCCACGCTGGCGCAGAGCATTTGCGCGGCGGTATTCATGGGGCCGGCGGGCATGTCCTGGCGACGGCTCCAGACCGAACCGAAAGCCCAGCTCATCGCCGCGACCAGCAAGGCGATGGCGCCGATGCGCGAACCGGAGAGACCGCTGCCGAGATTCAGTACGATCACGCCGACGAAGCCGATCACCAGACCGACCGATTCACGCCGCGAGGGCCATTCGCCATACATGCCGGCGAACATCGCGGCAAACAGCGGCATGCTCGCCACCGCCACGGCGGCAATGCCCGAGCTCACGCGCTGCTCGGCGAAGCAAACCAGCCCGTTGCCGAAGCCAAGCAGCAGCACGCCGGTAAAGGCAGCATTGCGCCATTGGTGCAGCGTCGGTGCTTTCATGCCGCGCAGTCGAAGGAAGGTAAACAAGGCGACGCCCGCACCGAGAAAGCGGATGCCCGCCAACAGGAAGGGCGGGTAACTTTCCAGCGCGACACGGATGCCGAAGTAGGTCGAGCCCCAGATGACGTAGAGCGCAAACAGCGCCAGCGGCACGAAAACGCGCGTGTCGGCAACAGGGGCAGGCGCCGCAGCGGCGGCGGATGTCGTGGCGGAGTCGGTCATGGGCACGGAGCGTAAGGAGGCATCGCGGGGCTGGATGCTCGCCATAGTCTACAGGCCTCACAACATATTCCGGTCGAGACGCGGGCAGAAGCGAGACCTATACAAGGCTGATTTGAGATCCGCTCAAGCCGCTGCCGATGACGCGGCGGCTGTACGCCGCGCGTGATGGTTCTCGTCCCGTTGCTCGCTCGCCAGCAGTTCGCGCTTTCGCTCCACCCCCCAGCGCCAGCCGCCCAGCGAGCCATCCTCGCGCACGATGCGGTGACACGGCACGATCAAGGCGAGTCGATTGCTGCCACAGGCGCGGCCGATAGCGCGCGCCGCCTTGGGCATGCCCAGCTCGGCGGCAAGTTCACCGTAGCTCTTGGTGGTGCCGCTGGGTATGCGCGTCAATGCCTCCCACACACGCCATTGAAAGGCAGTAGCGGCGACATCGAGCGGCGGTAGCTCGGGTGCATCGGCGTCGTTCCAGCCCAGGTCGCTGGCAATGCGCCCAATGACCGCGTCCAGCCATTCCTCGCGGCCGGCGTCGACGCGCTGGCGTGTGGCTTGCGGGAATTCGGCGGCGAGACGCGCATTCCAGTTCGGCGTCGTCGTCACCGAGCGTGACGGAGCAGATGCCCCGCGCCGTGGTGGCTACCAGCAAGCGGCCCAGTGGCGTGTCGGTGGTGGTGTAGCGGATGTCCGCGCCGGCGCCACCGGCGCGATAGCTGGCCGGGGTCATGCCGAGCAGGCGGTCGCTGTGCTCATAGACGCGGCTGCCCGAACCGAAGCCGGCGTCATAGACCGCGTCCGTCACCGCGGCGCCAGTGCGCAGCGCCGCCTTGAGCTGGTCGAAGCGACGCGCACGGTGATATTCGGCGGGACTCATGCCGTAGCGGCGCCGAAAGGCGCGCTGCAAATGGGTGGGACTGAGCCTGGCCGCGTCGGCCAGCGCCTGCAGGGTGGGCGCTTCATCGGCCCGCTCCACCAGTGCGCGGACATGTTCCAGGGCGGTATCGGTGGCGCTGCGTGCAGTCATGGCGGCATCCGTGAAACGAAGGGCCTCAGGCTAGTCGCGGCCGGCGCCGATGACCATCCGGATCTTGCGCAGGACAGCGTTGGGCTGAAACCCCCGGGCAAACGCTGGGCGCTCGCCCGTCCCATCAAGCATCGCCGTTGAAGCAGGATCGATGGTGCTCAGCGCACCGCGTGGCGAGTATGGTTCAGCACCACGAATTCGCCCTCGATGATCTCGGGCTGGTGCGGGCGACCTGCCACGGATGCCGCTGAGCGGCTACGGGACCAGTGGCGCAAAGCGAACACCAGGCTGCCGCCGATCAGCAGCACGCCCGCAACGACCAAGCCGAACAGCATCAGCACGCCGACGAGGGCCAACCCGACGACGAGCGACAGGGCGCGAACTAGCGGGTGACGGGAGCGACGTGGCATGGGCATCGAAAAGCGCATGTGTTAAAAATCCGTGTGGTAAAATCAAGGACTTACAAGCGTAACGATGGGGCCTTAGGGCCAAAGAGGCAAGTGCCGATGGATGCAGCTACCCCCGACCAGGCGCTTTGCCGACTGGACGATATTCCCAATGGCGGCGCGATTGCCGTCGACGCCGTACTGCGTGATGGCGAGGAAAACGTGATCGTGCTGCGTCGCGATGACGCGGTGCGTGCCTATCTCAATATCTGCCCGCACGCCGGCCGCCGACTGGACTGGGCACCAGGCAAGTTCCTCATCAAGGACAACCTGCTGATTTGCGCCGCCCACGGCGCCTCGTTCAACGAAAGCGACGGCCTTTGCGTGGGCGGCCCCTGCCGCGGCGAGCATTTCCGCGCGGTACCGTTGCGGGTCGACGACGGTGAGGTTTATCTCGAAGGTTGAAGCGCGCGTCGGACGATCAGTGGTACATCAGGTTGATCGCCACCAAGGTGATCACGAGCACCATCGCAGTGAGCGGCAACCCAACGCGCAGAAAGTCCTTCGCGCGGTAACCACCCGGGCCGGCCACCATCATCAGGGCCGGGTGGCCCGAACTGAGCAGGAAGGTATTGGACGAAGACACCGCGACGATCAGCGCATAAGCCGACGGATTGCCGCCGGTGGCGACGGCCACGCTGATCGCGATCGGCACCATCATCACGGTGGCGCCGACGTTGGACATCACCTGCGAGAACAGCAGGGTGAGCACGGCCAGCGACAGCTGCAAGATCCAGTGTGAGGTATGGCCGAGGTGCTGCAGCACTCCCTGCGCCAGCCACGCGGCCGCGCCGGTGGCATCCATCGACCAGCCCAGTGGGATCAGGCAGGCGGTGACGAAGATCGTCTTCCAGTTGATCGCCTTGTACGCCTCATCCATGTTCAACACGCCGGTGAGCAGCATGCCGACGGCACCGGTCATCATGGCCACCGAAAGATCGAGGTGGGTGAACAAGGCCAGGCATTTGGCCAGCAGGAAGAAGCCTACCGCCTGCCAGACTTTGCCCGGACGCTGCTCTTCCTTCGGGATGTCGGTGACCACGACGAGGTCCTTGTCCTCGGTGGCCAGGCCGAGATCGCGCCAGCTTGAGTGCAACACCAGCGTGTCGCCTGCGCGCAGGCTTACCGAGCGCACGTCGTCTCGATACACCTGGTCGCCGCGATTCACGGCCAGCACCGAGATGCCGTAGCGCTTGCGCAGGCGCAGGTCGCCGACGGTTTGCTTGAGGAAGCGCGAGCTGGGCGGAATCACCGCTTCGGAAATGCCCGCGCGAGTCGGATTGAACAACTCACCCAGTTGGCGCATGCGTGGCGACAGCTTGCACAGCTGATTGTTGGCGAACTGATTGAGCTGCTCGCGTGGCCCCAGCACGCCGAGCACGGAGCCGACCCAGATGACGTGATCTGCCGGCGGCGCCATGCGCGCATCATTGCCGCTCTTGATGGCGAGGATCAGCGGCGCACCGTAGAGCTGCTCGACTTCGCCGATACTCATGCCTACCAGCGGGCTTTCCGCGGTCACTGTCAGTTCGGCGGTTTCGCCAACGATGCCGTAGGTGTCGGCAAAGTAGCTTTCGGTGCGGCCGGGTGTGACCTTGAGGCGTTCGTCCTCGCGCTCGGGCAGCAGCTTCTTGCCGAAGAAGTAGAAGAAGCCGACGCCTGTCAGCGCCAGCACCAGGCCAACGGGGGTGACGCTGAACAGGCCGAACTTTGGAATCGTGTGCGCACCCGCCGGCAGGTTGGCATTGGCGCTGGCCACCAGGTCGTTGAGCACGATCAGTGGCGAGTTCGCGATCAGCGTGGTGTTGGTGGCGGCGAGAATGCAGAACGCCATCGGCAGCAGCAGGCGTGAGAGCGGCACACCGGTACGTGCAGCGAGACGGCTGGTCACTGGAATCATCAAGGCGGCCAGCGCCTGGCTGGGAATGACGGCGCTGAACAGGCTGGTGACGAGGTTGATCACCAAGCCCAGGCGCGACTCCACGCCGCGCGCCATGCGCATCACGAAGCTGGCGGTGAGCGTGAGCACGCCGGCACGGTCAAGGCCTGCGCCCATGATCATGATCGCAATGATCGCGATGACGGCGTTACCGGCAAAGCCGTTGAACACTCGATCGGAGGGAATCAGGCCGGTGAGGCCGATCACCACCACGACCAGCAAGGCCACCATGTCGGCGCGGACCCATTCCAGCACCAGCATCAGCATGGTGAAGCCCACCAGCCCGAGTACCAGAATCATTTCGGGGGTGAGCGAAAGACCCACTAGCGCACGTCCCCTTGCCGGGCGGCCTTGCGATGGATGGTGCTGGGCAGTGGAAGCTTCACGCTGCGACGACTCGTCCCTGTTTGAGGGGCGAGTATAAGCGGGTCGTGATGAGTGCTGGTGAACTGCGTCCGCACAATTGAAGCCGCGCATTCCCTCTCCCCTTGGGGGAGAGGGTAGGGTGAGGGGCGGGTGCTCGCGACAGCATTGCTGGTGGTGAGCTTAAAGAAGCCGGAGATGAAAAACCGAGGCCAGCGTGGCCCCTCACCCCAGCCCTCTCCCCGCCGGGGAGAGGGAGCAAATCGCTCGCTCAGGCCTTGCGGTAAAGCAGATCCCACACGCCATGCCCGAGCTTCAGGCCACGGCGTTCGAAATGGGTCTCGATGCGCCAGGCCGGCTTCTCGGCGTATTGGCCGGCACCGATGTCATTGCGCCAGTCCGGTGCCGCTTCCATCACTTCCAGCATGTGCTCGGCATACGGCTGCCAGTCGGTGGCCAGATGCAGCAGGCCATTGGGCGCCATGCGCGAAGCGAGCAGGGCGACGAACTCGGGCTGGATGATGCGGCGCTTGTTGTGGCGCTTCTTGTGCCATGGGTCGGGAAACCAGATGCGCGCCTCGGCCAGTGTGCCGGCGGGCACCTCGTTCTCTAGCACTTCCACGGCGTCGTGCTTGTAGAGGTGTACGTTGCTGGCGTCACGGGCGGCCAGCGCGTTCATCAGCCTGCCCACGCCGGGGCCATGCACTTCCACGCCGATGAAATCACGCGCCAGGTCGTGCTCGCTGGCCCAGGCCAGGGCCTCGCCGTTGCCAAAGCCGATCTCCAGCACCAGCGGCGCCGAACGGCGAAAACGAGAGGCATAGTCCTGCGGCGCGCCGGTGTAATCAATGCCGTAGCGAGCCCAGTGGTCATCAAAGGCACGCTGCTGGGCCGGCGTCATGCGGCCTTCGCGCAGCACGAAGCTGCGGATGCGGCGCAGGTACTCGGGTTTGCTGGCGTCGTCGTGGTCGTGAGTCATGGACATTCCGAAAGCGTAGTGACTCCCTCCCCTGCAAGCAGGGGAGGGTTGGGGAGGGGTGCTCTTGCCTTGAGGCGTGAAGAAGCCTTACCCCCTCCCAGCCTCCCCCTGCGAGCAGGGGGAGGAGCAATGGCATCAGCCGATGGTGCCGTCGATCGGCGAGGAGGCCGAGGCGAAACGCTTGCGCGGGATGCGTCCGGCCTTGAAGGCGGCACGGCCGGCCTGAATCGCCAGTTTCATGGCATGTGCCATCAGCAGCGGGTCCCTGGCGCCGGCAATGGCGGTATTCATCAGCACGCCGTCGCAACCCAGCTCCATCGCGATCGCTGCGTCCGAGGCGGTGCCCACGCCGGCATCGACGATGATCGGCACCTTGGCGTTCTCGATGATTTCCAGCAGGTTGTAGCGGTTCTGGATGCCTAAGCCCGAGCCGATCGGCGCGGCCAGCGGCATCACCGCCACGCAGCCGATCTCCTCCAGGCGCTTGGCCAGGATCGGATCGTCGCTGGTGTAGACCATCACGTCGAAACCGTCGGCTACCAGGATCTCGGCGGCCTTGAGCGTTTCCACCACGTCGGGGAACAGCGTGCGCTGGTCGCCCAGCACTTCCAGTTTCACCAGCTTGTGGCCATCCAGCAGCTCGCGGGCGAGCTTGCAGGTGCGCACGGCGTCCACCGCGTTGTAGCAGCCGGCGGTATTGGGCAGCAGGGTGAATTCCTCGGGCGGCAGTGCGTCCAGCAGATTGGGCTGGCTGGCATCCTGGCCGATGTTCACGCGACGGATCGCCAAGGTGACGATCTCGGCGCCGGCGGCCTGGGTGGCGCGGCGGGTTTCGTCGAAATCCTTGTACTTGCCGGTGCCGGTGAGCAGGCGGGAGCCATAGCTTTTACCGGCAATGACGAGCGGATCGGCTGAATCAAGCGTCTTGATGTTCATCGTGATGTCTTGGGCTGCGGGCAACGCCCCAGCGGCGTCGCCAGGGGAACTCGGCGTTCAACCGCCGCCGATGGCGTGGACGATTTCGACCTGGTCGCCGTCGCTCAGCGTTTGGCTCACATGCAGGCTGCGCGGAATGATCTCGTGATTCACTTCCACGGCCACCCGGCGGGTGCCGTAACCGGCCTCCTGCAGCAATTGGGCGACCGTCGTGGCGGGGGCGCAGTCGCGTGGACTGCCGTTGAGCGTGATATGCATCCGCGTATTGTAGCGGCTACCGCCACGCAACGAAGAGGGCCCGGCATGGACCGGGCCCTGGTGGGATACACGAGACGGGCGTCAGTTGTGCTGCTCGTCCTTGCGGCGGTCTTCCTGGCGGGGCTGGCTGTGCTGCTCATGCGGCTGGCCAGCGTTCTGGGCCGGGCGCTGCTGCGGCTGCGGAGCGGGATTACCGCGTGGCGGTTCAGAGTTGCGCTGCGGCGCTTCGTAAACACGCTGCTGCGGCTGCTGGAATCCGCGTTGCTGGGGTTCGCCGCCCGCAGCTGGCACATTGCGCGGCGGTGCTGCCGCGGGACGCGGGTCGGCGTATTCGCGCTGAAAGCGTGGCTCGTTGTCCTGGTTCACCGGAGCACGCTCGACGCGCGGCACATTGGGCAGCGCGCCCTGCGCGGGCTGCATGCGTGCACGATCCGACTCGGCGCTGGGGATGTAGCTCACGCCCGGGCGTGGCTGATTGCCTGGCGACGCGCGTTCGATCGTCGGCGCATCCTCCCGCGAATGCGCGAAGTGGGCGGACGGCATGTCAGCTGGACGCGCCGCGGCACGCTCGTTGTCCTGCACGGCTGGCTGACGCATGCCGGGCGTGCGCGGGCCATTGGCGCCTTCTGGCACGGCCGGTCGCGCCGTCGACAGCTCGGCGCCACGATTTGGTGCGACGGCACCCGCGACGCGGTTGCCTTCACCCCGCCCATTCAGCAGACGAACATTGCTCGTGCCCTGGAAAGCGTGCGGCTCGCCGATTGCGGTGCTTGCGCCACGCCCCGCAAAGGCCGCGGCCGGGGCGTTGCGGGCCACGACTTCGCGCTGAAAGCCACCCGCCGGCAAGGCGCGCGTTGCCGCTGCGCGCGACGGGGCAAAGCTGGCCTGTCCTGGCTGCACGCCAGCGCCGCGCGGCATGACCTGGGCCGCGGCGAGGTGTTGCGGGTCCATCGCCACCATGTGGTGCTGCGCATTGCGGGCCGCGGCGAAGTCTTGGCCGGACATGGCGGTAAAGGCGTGTGGCACTTCGCGATTGACGTAGCGCTCGTTCGGTATCGGCCGGCCATCGCGGAAGTAGTTGTAGTGATTGTTGACGTTCTCCATCACCACGTTGCGGCCGCGACGCTCGTAAATATTGGTGACGTTGATGTTGGTGTAGTAGCCGCGACTGGCGTGGTACCACGGGTTGTAGACCTCATGCGGGCCCAGCGGGAACCAGCCCACCGGGGCGCCGTGACCACCGCCAACAAAGGTGACCAGGGCCGGCGCATAGACCGGTCGCTCCCGGACGGGGCCCGGGACCCAGCCCCAGTTGCCGCGCACATAGGCCCAGCGGCCGTAGTGGTACGGCGCGAAGCCCCAGGGGGAATCGTCCACCCAGGTCCAGCCCCAGGGTGCGATATAGGCCCAGTGCCCATCGCGATACGGTGCCCAGCCCACCGCCACATTGGACGGATACCAGACCTGTCCGTATTCGGGGTCGGTCTGCCAGTTGCCGTACTGGTTCAGGTCCTGGCCGCCGACGACTTCGTCGGAAACATAGCTGTCCGACTGGGATTGCTCCTGGGTATAGCGCCGGTCGCGGCTGTTGCTCCAGGCGTCGAAGTCGTCGCCGCCGTCGATATCGCTGATCACCACGTTGTTGAGCGAGGAGTCGGCGAACTCGTAGCTGCGCCCACCGACGACATTGCGCTGTGCATTGCCTTCCCCATACACCGTGGCGCGACCGTCGGAAGCGATGATGCGCGTCGATTTGCCGTCGTCGCCGATGTCGACGCGGAAACTGCCAGGCTGATCCACCACGAGCGCGACGGTAGGTGTATCGATCTCGTAACTCTGGCCCTCGACCAGGCCGTGCACGGAGAGATTCAGGGTGCCCTGGGTCAGCTCCACCTGGGTCAGCTGATCATTGAGCGTGAGAAAGCCGAAGTCCGAATCGTCCGCAATACGCAGCGTGCCGCCGCCCAGTTCCAGCTCGGCGCGGGCGTTCCGCCCGGTGGAAAGGCGGTCCCCGGTCGTCAGTGGGCGATTGAGGCTGGCGTCGCCCCAGTCCTTGGTACCGGCCGGCAACAAGCCGACATCTCCGGTGCGATAGGAAAGGCGCGCTACGCGCGAAGGCGGGTCACCCGCACTGCCGTCGTCGTCCGGTGCTTGTGCCTGGGCCAGTGCGAGGCCGCCGACACAGATCAGCAAAGCCGCCGCCAGCCATCGCCAGCCCCTCGGCGACGTCAGGGAAGCAGGAAACACGCGCATCGAGTTCTCCGAAGGGTAGGGCGCGACCAGGTCGCGCGAGCAGATTTCACCGTCCCTAAAACGCGCAAGAACCAGCGGACGCTGACGGACACATTATGCTGACGGTTGCTTGCGTGTCGGCAAGGACTTGCCGTGTACATCGCCACAACTGATTCAGCGGGCCGCCATGTCCGGTTCATGCCACGTTAGGCTGTAGCCGGCGGTTCCAAAATCACGCAGTCCCGGGTTACCATCGCCGAACCCTGCGGGTGTAGCTCAATGGTAGAGCTGTAGCTTCCCAAGCTACTGACGAGGGTTCGATTCCCTTCACCCGCTCCACTGCTCTCGACCCCACCGAGCTTTCTTTCACGTAACCCTGCGGCGTGCGCTGATAATGGCGGATGTGATCACCCTCGGCTGGCGGGAGCGTCTGGCGTTGCCGGAACTTGGCATCCCCCTGCTCAAGGCCAAGCTGGATACCGGCGCGCGCAGTAGTTCGCTGCATGTGGACGTGCTGGAAAGTTTCGAGCGCGATGGTGACACCTGGCTGCGCTTTGCGGTGAATGTCGGTGGTCGTCACCGGGTTGGCGTGTCTTGCGAAACGCCAGCGCTGGATCGCCGTGCCGTGACGGACACGGGTGGCCGGCGAACCTTGCGTTGGTTCATTCGCACCGACGTCATGGTGGCGGGGCAGCGCTTTGCAGTCGACATCAATTTGACTGATCGGCGGCATATGCTGTTCCCCATGTTGCTGGGCCGTACGGCATTGCACGGCCGGTTCGCAGTCGATCCTGCCCTTTCCTATACACAGCCACGACCGATCTGGGGCGTGGCCACGGGTGTTTCATGAAGATCGCTATTCTCTCCCGCAACACCCGACTCTATTCGACCCAGCGCCTGATCGAAGTGGCGCGCGATCGTGGCCATGTCGTGCGTGTACTCGATCCGTTGCGCTGCTACGTGCGCATTGCGCCCGGCAACATGTCGATTCGCTACAAGGGCAAGGCGCTCAAGGGCATCGACGCGGTCATTCCGCGCATCGGCGTCACCAGCACGTTTTATGGCACGGCCGTATTGCGCCAGCTGGAAATGATGGGCGTGTACTCACCCAATTCCTCCGATGCCGTGCTGCGCGCGCGCGACAAGCTGCGTTGCCTGCAGATTCTCGCCGCGCAGGGTCTGGACATGCCCGCTACGGTGTTCGGTGACAACCCTGACGACACCGCCGACGTGCTCGCCATGCTCGGCGAGCCGCCGCACGTGATCAAGCTCAACGAAGGCAGCCAGGGCACCGGCGTCGTCCTGGCGGAAAAGCGCAGCGCCTCGCAAAGCGTGATCGAGGCCTTTCGTGGCCTTTACGCCAACTTTCTCGTGCAGGAATTCATTGCCGAAGCCAAGGGCAGCGATCTGCGTTGCTTCGTGGTGGGCAAGAAAGTCGTGGCCGCCATGCAGCGTGATGCCAGTCCCGGCGAGTTTCGCGCCAACCTGCACCGCGGCGGCACGGCCAGCCCCGCCACGCTGAGCCCCGAAGAGCGCCGCATCGCCGTGAAGGCCGCTTCGGCCCTGGGCCTGGGTGTCGCTGGCGTTGACATGCTGCGCTCCAAGCGTGGTCCGCTCATCCTGGAAGTGAACGCCTCGCCTGGCCTCGAAGGTATCGAGGCGGCCACCGGCGTGAATGTGGCCGCTGCCATCATTGGGTTGCTCGAAAGCGAAGGATCGCTTCAGGCATCGGCGACGTCCGCGCGGCGTCGCTAGCCGGTTTTTGACCCGAGGGCGAGGCAGGCATAGCATTTCCCGCTCCTGCAGGGCGTGTCCCGCGCTGGGATGCGGCAGGGCTAGGGAGGTCGGCATGAAGCTCAGGCTCTCATCGTTGCTCGTGGTGATCGCGATCGCCATGGCGTCTATGGCACCTCTTCGGGCCAAGCAGGCGACGCCACCGCCTAGCGTCAAGGCGGATACGAAGGATCAGTTCGTCGCCGTGGCGAATGATGTTCGGGAACAGATGGAGCCCGGTGGCCGGTTCGAATTCGTCGACCCTGGCGAGCGCGCCACGGTGGAAAGGAATCTTGGGCAAATGCAGTCGCTATTCGACAAGTTCGGCAGCGTCGATGCGATGGACATGCCTTCGAAAATCCAGCTTTATAACGGCCAGTCCGAGGTCAACGCGATCCTGACCCGTCGCGATGGCGATCGCGAAGTGTGCGAGCGGGCGCCACCGTTGGGCACGCTGATTCCCAAGACGACCTGTCGCAAATACAGCGATATCGAGCGTGACAGGCGGGACACCATGAAAATGAAGGATGACATGTTGCACACCATGAATCCGCAGCCCTCGCACTGACGGGGGCTCCGGAGCTGTCGGCGCGCGCCCGTCAGGCTGCCCGTCGCGATCGCCGGGATCGGCGTTTGCTGGCACGTGAAGGTGAATTCCTGGCGAAGTTTTGACCAGGACGCTGACGGCGAATAACATCCCTCGGTCCTGCGAAGCGTACCCCGAGGGGGGGTGCGGCAGGGCTCGGGAGGAGAGCATGAAGGTGAAATTCTGGTCGCCATTGATGGCGGCTGCGGTGATTTTGCTGCAAGTGGCGTCCGTGCAAGCCAAGGAGGCCAAGCCTGATGTAAAGGCGAATACCAAGGATGAGTTCGCTGCTGTTGCGGATCACGTTCGCCAGCAGATGGGGCCAGGAGGTCGTTTCGAGTTTGTCGACAAGACCGAGCATGAAAAGGTCGATCAGGACCTGGCCAATATGCAGTCGCTTTACGACAAGTTCGGCACGGTCGACGCGATGGACCAGTCGTCCAAGGTCGAGCTCTACAACAACCAGTCCGAGGTCAACTCCATCCTGACCAAGCGCGATGCTGACCGGGAGGTTTGCGAGCAGGTCAAACCGATGGGCTCCAACATTCCCAAGACGGTCTGCCGCACCAATCGCCAGGTCCAGGAAGACAACGGGGCTGCGCAGCGGTACATGCAAGACATGAAGCAGGTGCAGACCCTGAAGGGCGGCAGAGGTTAACGCTCAAGTGAGAGTCGGTTAACTACCCTGTAACCGTAGGGCCCCTATAAGGGTTCCACTGCAATTTGCTTGGCACTTCAACCGCTAAGGTCTGGTGACAGCAGATTACGGTATCGGGGCAGTAGCTTGGGCCCAGGCGAACGACGACAAGTCGACCCGCCTGGGCCTTTTTCTTTACGCCCTGCCCGTTTTATTCAGCTTGGCGTCCGTTCCGACCCCCTTTCCCGCATTCAAGCTTGTTAAGCTTGCCACCTCGGCCGGTCCCTATGCCGGCTGCGTATGGAGGACGCATGCGCGTACTGGTGATTGAAGACAACAGCGATATCGCTACCAATATCGGCGATTACCTGGAAGATCGTGGCCATGTGGTCGATTTCGCCGGCGACGGCGTCACCGGTCTTCATTTGGCGGTGGTGCACGACTTCGACGTGATCGTGCTCGATCTCACCCTGCCAGGCATGGATGGCCTCGACGTGGCGCGCAAGCTGCGACACGAGGCGCACAAGCAGACCCCCATCCTGATGCTGACAGCGCGCGACGCGTTGGAGCAGAAGCTGACCGGCTTCGAATCCGGCGCCGACGACTACATGACCAAGCCGTTCGCCCTGCAGGAGCTGTCCGCGCGCCTGGAAGTGCTGGCGCGTCGCGGCAAGGGCCCGCAAAGTCGTGTCCTGAAGGTGGGTGATCTCACCTACAACCTCGACACGCTCACGGTGACCCGCGAAGGCAAGTCGATCCAGCTCAATCCGATCGGCCTGAAGCTGCTGCAGGCGCTGATGGAAGCGAGCCCGTCGGTGGTCACGCGGCAGGATCTGGAACAGCGCGTGTGGGGTGAGGAGCTGCCTGACAGCGATTCCCTGCGAGTGCATATCCACGGTCTTCGCGCAGCTATCGACAAGCCGTTTGAAAAGCCGCTGATCCACACGCGGCACGGTATTGGATATCGGATGGTCGAGCCGGATGCGGTCCAGGCGTAAGCTCAGATTTCGCCTGGTCGTCTCGTTCGCGCTGTTCGGCTTTGGCCTCAGCGCGTTGTTCGCGATCGCGGCGCTGAACATCCGCGGTCGCGTGGAAGATCAGCTGGTGAACGCCAGCCTGCTCGACGATGCGCATTGGGCGAATCAGCAGGCCCGTGAGCACCCGGGTACGCCCAGCGGCTCGCGCCTGCTCACCGGCACCGTGCTCAGCGATCGCACGCTCTATAAAGCACCGCTTTCATGGCAAAACCTGCCCAACGGCGTGCACGACATCTACGAGACCGATGAAGAGGGCCAGCGCCATCACTACAAGCTGGCGGTCTACCACGAAAACGGCATCATCAGCTTTATCCGCTATGACGTTTCGCGTGAGGAGCTGGGCAAGCAGCAGCTACTGGTTAGCGTCATCGGCGCGGTTTTCCTGTTCGGCCTGCTATCGCTTGCGCTCGGCCTGTGGCTCTCGCGCAAGGTACTGAAGCCAGTCAGCGACTTGGCGCGTCGCCTGCGCGACTTTCGCAAGAACGGTAAGGCTGAGCCGCTGGCACCGCATTTCGCGGACGATGAAGTGGGCGAGCTGGCGCTGGCGCTGGACGAGTACGCCCAGCGGCTCACCGCGATGGTTGAGCGCGACCGCGAATTCAACTCCGACGTGAGCCACGAGTTGCGCACGCCATTGGCAGTCATCGCCAGTACCACCGAACTGTTGCAGGGCTCGCCCGATCTCACGGACAAGTTGCGCGAGCGCTTGAAGCGTATCGAACGTGCCTCGCGCCAGGCCACCGAGCTGATCGAGGCGTTGCTACTGCTGTCGCGTGCGGAACGGCGTGGACCGACACGCGGCGAAACCACCGATGTAGCGAAGGTGGCGGCTGACGTGATCGAGAGTCAGCGCCCGCAGATGCGTGACAAGCCGCTTGGCGTCGAACTGACGGTCAAGCAGTCGGTGAGCATCAATGCGCCGGCTTCGGTGCTCTCGGTGGCGCTGACCAATCTGATTGGTAATGCGATCAAGTACACCATGGAAGGCATGGTGACCGTTGAAGTAAGCGCCAATCGCATCGAAGTGATCGATACCGGCCCCGGCATCAAGCCGGAGGACGCCGAGCGACTGTTCCAGCGCGGTGTGCGTGGTGAAGGTGCGGGCGGCAGCGGCGCAGGGCTGGGCTTGGCGATCGTGCGTCGCCTGTGCGAACTCTATGGCTGGGACGTGTCGATGCGTCCTCGCACCGACAGCAACGGCGCCATCGCGAGTATCGTGTTTTCCTAAGAGGCGTTTTTGTAGGAGCGCACCCAGTGCGCGACCGCGGCGTAGCAACTTGACCGCTACGCCGCGGTCGCGCACTGGGTGCGCTCCTACAGAACATCGGCTAGGCCCGTGTTACAGCGCCTCCAGCCAGCCCCACTGGTCGTTGGTCTTGCCAGTGAACAGGCCGAAGAACAGCTCCTGCAAACGACGGGTGACGCGGCCGGCCTTGCCGCTGCCGATCTGCTTGCCGTCCACTGAGCGAATTGGCGTGATCTCGGCGGCGGTACCGCACATCAGCAGTTCATCGGCGAGGTAGAGGTATTCGCGCGGGATATCGCGTTCGATCACTTCGATGCCGTCTTCGCGCGCCAACGTCTTGAGCGTATCTGCGCGTGATGCCCGCAAGGATCGACGCGCTGGCCGGCGTGGTGTGCAGCACGCCATCGAACACCAGGAACAGGTTTTCGCCGGCACCCTCGCTAAGCAGGCCGCTGGACGCCAGGGCAATGCCCTCGCCGAAGCCCAGACGACGAGCTTCGCGCGCAATCAGCTGGCCAGAGAGGTAATTGCCACCGGCCTTGGCGCCCGCGGGAATGGTGTTGGGCGCAAAGCGCTGCCAGCTCGACACGCAGGCGTCGATGCCGTTTTCCAGTGCCTCGGGACCGAGGTAAGGACCCATCGGCCAGGCGGCCACGGCGACGTCGATCGGCGTTTCGGCCGAAAGACCGAAACCACCCAGGCCGCGATAGGCCACCGGGCGCAGATAGGCTGCGCTCAGGCCGTTCTTGCGGACGACGTCGCGGCAGGCAGCCGCCAGCTCGGCTTGCGAGTAGGGCAGGGCCATGTCGTAGATCTTGGCCGACTGATACAGGCGATTGAGATGGTCGGTGAGACGGAAAATGGCTGCGCCATCGGGCGTGGCATAGCTGCGGATGCCCTCAAACACCGAGGACCCGTAATGCAGCGCATGCGACATGACGTGGGTGGTTGCCTCTTGCCAGGGCTTGATCACGCCGTTCTGCCAGATCCAGTCGGGGTACTGCTGCGCCATGTCTGTTCTCCGCGGAAAATCGCAACATGATAACTCGCGGCGCGCCAAGGCGGTTTCATGCCTTCTTCGGACAGGCTCTTGGAGGGGTTCCAGAGGGTGACGGGAGCCTGGGCAAATCGCCAGTCCAGGCGGCTCAGCCGGGGCTGCGCAACCAGAGGCAACCGGAACGCCGCACCACGGCGAAGTGCGTTTCGTGGGGCACGCCGCTGCCATCGTTGGCCGCCGTGCGCACCACGATTTGCCGATCGGCAGGCGGTGGGGAAGGCGCGGAGGGAGGCGTCGAAACACCCGCCGAATCCATCGAACGCTCCAGGTTGCCCATGTCGCTGGACTGGGCCGGCGCCGGCGCCGTGTCCTCGGACGCTTCGCCGACATCCAGCAGCGGGCGTTGCATCAGTTCGCTCAGGGAGCGGATATCAGCGACCACGGCCTCACGCCCGTAGCCAGCCCAAAGCATCAGCCCGGCCAGGCGGTTTGCGTCGTGCCGGCCGAATGCGTCGATGACGCTCTGGCGAAGCTCGGGCACGCTCGCAGCACAGAGCACCGGTGGCGGCATGGCCGGTTCCTGCGGCGTGATCGCATGGGTCGCCGTGGCGGCCGGGGCATCGGGCACCGGCGTGGCTTGCAGCGCCGCACAGGGCTGATCCGTGAACAACGGGTTGCCGTCCGGTCCCACGCAGCGATGAATGCCTTCCTGTGCCGCCGCACTCATCGGTAGCAGAAACAGCAGAAGCAACAGGCGGATGCGCATGGACGGCATCGAGCGAGCATACGCCCGCCCAAGTGGGTTAACCGTGCAGTCGATCCAGGATCGCCCGCGTCGCCTGGGCCCGGTTCAAGGTGTAGAAGTGCAGGCCAGGCGCGCCGCCCTCCAGCAAGCGGCGACAAAGCTGGGCCACCACGTCCGCGCCAAGCTCCCGAACCGATACGGCATCGTCGCCATGTGCCTGCATGCGTTTGGCGATCCAGCGCGGGATTTCCGCGCCACACATGTCGGAAAAGCGCTTGAGCTGCGTGAAATTGGAGATCGGCATGATGCCTGGCACGATCGGCACGTCCACGCCGAGGCGGCGCACGTCGTCGACGAAACGGAAGTACGCATCCGCATTGAAGAAATACTGGGTGATGGCACCGTTGGCCCCGGCATCGATCTTGGCCTTGAAGTGGCGCAGGTCCGCCAGCGCGTCATCGGCCTGAGGGTGGGTTTCCGGATAGGCGGCCACCTCGATGTGGAAGTGGTCACCCGAATGTTCGCGAATGAACTGCACCAGTTCAGAGGCGTAACGGAAGGCGCCCGGTGAAGCCATACCCGAGGGCAGGTCGCCCCGCAACGCCACGATGCGGCGATAGCCCGCGGCGCGATAGCTATCCAGCAGCTCGGCCAGCTCGGCCCGGGTGCCGCCCACGCAAGACAGGTGCGGGGCCACATTCAGGCCATGCGCGCTATGCAAGCGGTGCACCGTTTCCCCGGTGTAGTTGAGCGTCGAACCGCCGGCGCCAAAGGTCACCGACACATATTCCGGCGACAGCGACTTGAGCGATACCGCCGCCTTGTCCAGCTGTGCACGCTGCTCGTCGGTCTTGGGCGGAAAGAACTCAAAGCTGATCGGCGGCATCGCGACGGGTCCGAAAGTGGCGGTGGCGGAATTATATATCTCTTTTTCGCGATATAGAGATATCCCAATGCCGCCGCGGTTGCGGGAAGTACATGCGACAAATCGCGCCGCGGGCCTACCCCCTCTCGCTTGATCTAGATCAAGCGTGAATCCGGGGGTGGCCCCCAGACTTTCCGCCATTCAGTCATGCCTAGGAGTGGGCCTCATGGTGGGCGTCGAGGGGACATATAACGACAAGGTCGTACGGCAATTTGCCGTCATGACCGTGGTGTGGGGCATCGTGGGCATGCTGGTGGGGGTGATCATCGCTGCCCAGTTGTATTGGCCCGGTCTCGATTTCGATCTTCCGTGGCTCAGCGACGGCCGTCTCAGGCCACTGCATACCAATGCCGTGATCTTCGCGTTCGGCGGCTCGGCGCTGTTCGCCACCAGCCTGTACGTGGTCCAGCGCACCTGCCATGTGCGCCTGCTATCGGACAAGCTGGCTGCATTCGTGTTCTGGGGCTGGCAGCTGGTCATCGTGGCCGCGGCGATCACCTTGCCCTTAGGGATCACCCAGGGCAAGGAATACGCCGAGCTCGAATGGCCCATCGATATTCTTATCACGATCGTCTGGGTCGCCTATGCGGTGCTGTTCTTCGGCACCATCGCCAAGCGCAAGGTCAAGCACATCTACGTTGCCAACTGGTTCTTCGGCGCGTACATCATCACCATCGCACTGCTGCACATCGTCAACAATCTCGCCATCCCGGCCGGCTTGTGGAAGTCCTACTCGGTCTACTCCGGCGCCGTCGATGCGATGGTGCAGTGGTGGTACGGCCATAACGCCGTGGGCTTTTTCCTGACCACCGCCTTCCTCGGCATGATGTATTACTTCGTGCCCAAGCAGGCGGATCGTCCGATCTATTCCTACCGGCTGTCGATCGTGCACTTCTGGGCGCTGATCGCGGTGTACATGTGGGCCGGCCCGCACCACCTGCAATACACCGCGCTGCCCGACTGGGTGCAGTCGCTGGGCATGGTGTTCTCGCTGGTGTTGCTGGCGCCCTCCTGGGGCGGCGCGATCAACGGCATCCTCACCTTGTCGGGTGTCTGGTACAAGCTGCGTACCGACCCGATCCTGAAGTTCCTCATCGTCTCGCTCTCGTTCTACATGATGAGCACGTTCGAGGGGCCGATGATGTCGATCAAGACGGTCAACTCACTCAGTCACTACACCGACTGGGGCATCGGACACGTGCATTCGGGCGCACTGGGCTGGGTCGCGATGATTTCGATCGGCTCGATCTACGCGATGCTGCCGCGGCTGCTCAATCTCTCGAAGATGTACTCGACCAAGTTGATCGACACGCATTTCTGGCTGCACACGATCGGCGTGGTCGTCTACATCGCCACGATGTGGATCGCCGGCGTGACGCAAGGCCTGATGTGGCGCGCCACCGATCCCGAGAACGGAACGCTCGTCTACTCGTTCGTTGAAGCGCTCAACGCCACCAAGCCGTATTACCTGTTCCGCCTCTGCGGTGGACTGATCGTGCTCTCGGGCATGTTGGTGATGGCCTGGAACGTGTTCAAGACCTTCCGGCTGGCGGCGGCAAGCACCGTGCCGCAAGTGGTACTTCCGCCCGATTTTTCGGACGCCCGTGCCTGAGGGAACAGACATGAGTCATACACACGCAAAAATCGAAAAAAACATCGGCCTGATGATGATATTGATCGCCGTGGCCGTCTCCTTTGGCGGCCTGGCGGAAATCGTGCCGCTGATGTTCCAGGCCGAGGCCATCAAGCCGCTGCCGGGTATCAAGCCCTATCCCGCGCTGGAACTGGCGGGGCGCGACATCTATGTGCGTGAGGGTTGCTACGGCTGCCACTCGCAGATGATTCGCACGCTTCGCTTCGAGACCGAGCGCTATGGGCACTACTCGCTGGCTGGCGAGTCGGTCTACGACCATCCGTTCCAGTGGGGCAGCAAGCGCACCGGGCCGGACCTTGCGCGCGTAGGTCTGCGCGGCTATTCCGACGATTGGCACCGCGCACACTTGAACAATCCGCGAGACGTGGTGCCCGAGTCGAACATGCCGGCGTACTCGTGGTTGGCCAAGGCGAACCTCGACGGTGCAGAAGTCGCGCAGCATATGCGCGCCCTCAAGCGCATTGGCGATCCCTACACCGACGCCGATATCGCGGGCGCGCCAGCGGCCGTCGAAGGCAAGACCGAACTCGATGCGGTAGTCGCCTATCTGCAGGGGCTTGGCACCCATGTCTCGCAGGCGGATATGCAAGTGGCAGAGGGGGCTGAGTGACATGCTGCCAGGCCTGATTACCGCCGCATTGCTGTTGCTGTTTGTGGGGGGCTGCATCTGGCTTTGGCGTCCGGGCCACAAGTCCGTGCTCGATGCAGCTGCGCAGATGCCTCTGGAAGACGATAAGGAGCAAACAACATGACGCCCGCATGGACGTGGTACGTAGTCATCCTGACGGTCTTGAACCTGGGCGGCTGCGCGTGGCTCCTCATGGGCACGGCCAAGCGTCGGCCGAGCGATCCCAAGCCGGATGAAACCGGGCATGTCTGGGATGGCAATCTCACCGAATTCAACAAGCCGCTTCCACGATGGTGGATCAACCTGTTCGTCATCACCATCATTTTTGCCGTGGCTTATCTCGTCTGGTTCGGTGTGGGCCAGCTGAAAGGATTCGGTCACTGGAGTTCCAAATCCGAATGGGCGCTGGACAACGCCGCCGAAGAGGCCAGGCTGGATGACACGCTCAAGCTCTATGCGGGCAAACCTATCGATGTACTGGCCAAGGACCCTGGCGCGGTGTCGCTCGGCCGCACCATTTTCATCAATCAATGCGCGGCTTGCCATGGTTCCGGTGGGCGCGGCGCCACCGGTTTTCCCGACTTGACCGACGATATCTGGCATTGGGGCGGCACGCCCAATCGCATTCTCGATACGATCCAGAATGGTCGCCAGGCGGTCATGCCTGCCTGGGCTGACACGTTGCAGGCACAGGGCGGTCCCAGCGCGGTGGATGACACGATTGCCTATGTGCTGTCGTTGTCCAGGCCCGACCAGCCGAAGGACGCCGTAGAACGCGGCGAGAAAATGTTCACAACGATCTGCGCGGCCTGCCATGGCGCACAAGGCAAGGGTAACCAGGTGGTTGGCGCGCCTGACCTCACGGACAGTTACTGGCTGTACGGCAGCAACATGGTTTCGCTGCACAAGACGCTGAACGAAGGCCGCCAGGGTGTCATGCCTGCATGGAAATCGGTGCTTGGCGATACCCGCACGCGGCTGGTCGGCGCCTATGTCTGGACGCTGTCGCCGCATAGGGATCCGCCGCCAGCAGGGGCCGTTGTCGCGGAATGATGATGAAGCGGCGATCCCATAAACCGCCAGAACAGGCGTCGACACAAGCTTCGGTGCGGCGTGTCGGCGCCATCCTGTGGCCGAGCTTCTTCGTGGCCGGCGTCGTGACGATGGTGTTCTTTGCCTACGTCGACCCCGAAGCGTTACAGGACATGACGTTTCCGTCGTTGAGGCTTAGCCGCGAACTTGGCTATACGCTTGGCTTCTTCCTGATCTGGCTGGCGACGGCATCGTCCAGCCTATTTACCTGGATCCTGTTGCGTCCGGCACGGCTGGTCCGGGGCGGTTTCCGTTCGGGCAGAGAATCATGAGCGGTCGCATCCCGCTGCGCGTCATCGACGACGATAACCACTCGTATTACGTCAGCGAACGCAAGGTTTACTCGCGCGAAGTATCGGGGCGATTCAATCGCCTGCGCGTGGCGGCCGTGCTGTGGCTGCTCGGCATGTTCTATCTGTTTCCGTGGCTGCGCTGGAATGGGAGGCAGGCGGTCCTGCTCGATCTGCCAGCGCGCAAGTTTCATATCTTCGGCCTGATGTTCCTGCCGCAGGACTTTCTGTTCCTGTCGATGCTGCTGATCATTGCAGCGCTCGCGCTGTTCTTTTTTACCACCCTGGCCGGTCGACTGTTCTGCGGCTATGCCTGTCCGCAAACCGTCTGGACCGAAGTCTCGATCTGGATCGAGCGTTGGTGCGAGGGCGACCGCAACAAGCAAATGAAGCTCGATGCGGGGCCGTGGAACCGCGAAAAAATCTTGCGCAAGGGCGCGCGTCACCTGCTATGGGCGCTGTTCTCGCTGTTGACCGGGTTTACCTTCGTCGGATTCTTCAGCCCGATCGTCGACCTTGCGCAGCGCACTCCGTGGGCTTGGGGCAGCTGGGAAACGTTTTGGATTCTGTTCTACGGCTTCGCCACCTGGGGCAATGCCGGCTTCCTGCGGCAGCAGGTATGCAAGTACATGTGCCCTTACGCGCGTTTCCAAAGTGCGATGTTCGATCGAAATACGCTGATCATCGCCTACGATCCCATGCGTGGCGAACCACGCGGTTCACGCAAGCGTGGCTTGCAGAGCGTGCTGGCGCGCGCCCGCGGACTGCTCGACAAGGTGACGGCCTACGACTACGTGTTTCGCGCCAGCCGGCATCCCTCGGCGGCTGACAATCGTGCACATGCCGGCGGCACCATCGTGTTGGCGGGTACTGCCGGTGCGATGGCCGAACCGTTGCCGAAATTTACCGCCGATCTGCTTGGCGACTGCATCGACTGCACAATTTGTGTTCAGGTCTGCCCCACGGGCATCGATATCCGCAACGGCCTGCAGTACGAGTGCATTGCCTGCGGTGCCTGTATCGATGCCTGCGACGACGTGATGAAAAAGATCGGCTACCCGACGGGGCTGATCCGTTACACCACGCAGAATCATATCGACAGCAAGCCGGCGCGGGTGCTGCGGCCGCGCATCGTGGTCTATGGCGGCCTGCTGCTGGCCTTGGTCGGAGGGTGGATGTACGGCGTGACCCATCGCAGTGTGCTGATCGCCGAGGTGTTGCGTGATCGCAACGCCATGTACAGCCAGGGCAGCGGCGGCAGCATCGAGAACAGCTACACGCTCAAGTTGGTCAACAAGGATCAGCAGGCGCATCGCTTCGTGATCGATGTGAGCGCCGCCGACATCCCCGGCATCAGCCTGCGCGACGGGCCGAAGACGGTGCAGGCGCTGAGCGGCGAAGTGGTTTCGGTGCCCATGACGGTCAGCGCCTCGGCGGAGGTATCCGGTCGCCACGACATGCAATTCCAGGTGCGCGGCGTCGATGTGGACGCCACGACTACGGTCAACAGCAGCTTTTTTGGGCCACTGCCATGAACCAGAAACGCAGCCTCTGGCGCGAACCGATGATATGGATGCTGGTGGGTCTGCCGCTGGCTTCGGTCGTGATCGGCTTCAGTCTATTGTTTGCCGCCGTCCATCCGGGCCGTGAGGATAGGGAGACCGTCGACAAGACGAGGCAAGTGGGCAGGATTCTCGTCTCCGCGCATAGCTTGACCGAAGTGTCGACACGTGGGCTGGTGCTGCGGACCAAGGGCGACATGATCGAAGCCCTGCCCATGGATGGCGATTTTCCACGCGGCGGGAAGCTGACGTTGACCCTGACGTCGCCCCATTCCCCGGGCGAAAGCCGCACCTACCAGCTTGCGCCAAGCGAGCTGGGCTGGCGTGCTGTCGGCTCGCTCGAAGGGAGTGACGACTGGGTGGTGCAGCTGACGCCTGACAACGCGGCGTGGCTGCTGCATGGACAATGGCCGTCGCAGGCGCGATTCATCCGTCTGATACCGTAACCGTGGATTGCGCCGTAGACACTGCCAAGTCGCCTGGCGTCCAGGCTTGCTATCACTGCGGGGAAGCCCTGCCAGCGGGGGCGATGAGGTTCGATCTGGATGGCAGCGAACAAGGCTTCTGCTGCCATGGTTGTGCGGCGGCGGCGCAATGGATTCGCCAGTCCGACCTGGGTGACTACTACCGCCTGCGTAGTGCAACTCCCGCCCGAGCAGCCGTCGATGCGCCGGATCTCAGCGTTTGGGATCGCGAAGATCTGCTGAGCGAGCATGCTTTCCCCGTCGACGGTGGACTCGAGATCACCCTGCTTACGGATGGCATGCGCTGCGCGGCGTGTGCCTGGCTGATCGATCGCGCCCTGCAACGCGAACCGGGTGTCTTCGATGTCAGCGCAAATGCGGTCACGGGCCGCATCCGGGTTGGCTGGAACCCGACACAAGTGCGCTTGTCGCACGTGCTCCAGCGACTGACCCTGCTAGGTTATCGTCCTTATCTGGCCGGTGGTGCAACACGCGAGCGCGAGCGCGTTGCCGAGCGGCGACGCTGGTTGTTGCGTCTTGGCATCGCCGGACTCGGCGCGATGCAAACGATGATGCTGTCCGAGGCGCTGTATTTCGACTTCAACCACCATATGGCGGTATCCACGCGGGACTTTTTCCGCTGGGTCACTTTTCTGGTGTGCACCCCGGTGGTGTTCTATGCCGGCTGGCCATTCCTGTCAGGGTGTTGGCGGGAGCTGCGCCAGCGCCACCTTGGCATGGACACTTTGATCGCTAGCTCCACCCTGCTGGCTTATCTGGCCAGCGTGGTTGAAACGATGCGGGGCGGTGCGCTGGTCTGGTACGACGCGGCGGCCATGTTTGTGTTCTTGCTGCTCGGCGCGCGCATGCTGGAACAACGGGCGCGGCGTGTTGCCAGTCAGCAAGTGGATGCGTTGGCGCGCTCCAGGCCTACGCTCGCCGTGCGCGAGCGTGCAGACGGCATACGTGAATCGGTAGCACTGACGGCGCTGCAGGTGGGGGACATCGCGTGCATGGCTGTCGGCGAAGTCGTACCTGCCGACGGGCGGCTGCTGGATGCCGTTGCCGTGTTCGAGGAGGCCTTGCTGACAGGCGAGTCCCGGCCGGTGAGCAGGGAGCGGGGCGCTTCGATCTTTGCCGGCACGGTGTGCCGGGAAACCGCCGCGCGGATCGAGCTCACTCAGGTCGGTAGCGCCACGCGCCTGTCGCAGCTGACGCGATTGGTTCAACAGGCACAGGCCCATCGGCCGCCTCTGGCCCGCTTGGCGGATCGTATTGGCAGCTGGTTCGTGGCCTCTTTGCTGGTAGTCGCGGTGCTGGTCTATGTGGGATGGCGCATATACGACCCCGCGCGCGCCTTCGAAGTCACCTTGTCCTTGCTGGTCATCAGCTGTCCCTGCGCACTGTCGCTTGCGGTGCCCGCTGCATTGGCCGCGACGCACGGCGCCTTGGCGCGCCTGGGCGTGCTGTCCCTTCGTGCAGATGGGCTGGACAGTCTGGCGAGGGCAACCGATATGGTCTTCGACAAGACCGGCACCCTGACCCGGATGCAGCCAACCTTGGACGAAGTGCAGGTGTTCGAAGGGATGACGCCAGCCACGGCCAAGGCGATTGCCGCGGCGCTGGAGCGTGACAGCGGCCATCCGATCGCCGCGGCATTCGCGGACGAGCTCATGGAGTTTCAGGCCAGCGAGGTTCGGGCCATCAGCGGGCAGGGGCTGATGGGCAAGGTCGATGGCGTGGAGTGGAAGTTGGGCCACGCGCCATTCGCGGCGATGCGCGAGGACGACGGTTGCATCTGGCTGAGCAACGGGTCGCGAGTCGTCGCGCGCTTCCGCTTGCAGGAAAGCTTAAGACCAGATGCACGCACGGCGGTCGACGACCTACGTCAGTTGGGTTTGGCCATCCATTTGGCGAGCGGTGACGCGTTAGACTCCGTGCAACGCCTGATGCGGCAGCTCGACATTGGCGAGGCGCACGCGCGCCAGACGTCGGAAGACAAGCTCGCCCTGGTGAGGCGACTGCAGGCGAAGGGGCGCATCGTTGCCATGGTCGGTGACGGCTTGAACGATGCGCCGGTGCTCGCAGGTGCGGATGTTTCGCTAGCCATGGGCGAAGGGGCCGCGCTGGCGCAGCGAGCAGCCGATATGGTGCTGACGGCGCCATCCTTGCTGCGGATTCCTGCCGCCGTGAGACTCGCCCGGCGTACCCAGCGCATCATTCGCCAGAATTTTGCCTGGGCCGTTGGCTACAACCTGCTGGCCCTGCCGTTGGCCATGGCCGGGGAGGTGACCCCCGCGGTGGCGGCGCTGGGCATGGCGCTGTCGTCGCTGATCGTTACATGCAACGCCTTGCGGCTGACGCGTGTCGCCTTGCCGGAGTCAATGCCGTGATCATCTTGCTCATGCTCATCCCGCTCAGTCTGATGTTGCTGGCTGCGGCCATCGGTGCGTTCGTCTGGGCGGTGCGCAAGGGGCAGTTCGACGACATGGATACGCCAGCGCTGGATATCCTGCGCGACGATCCGCCGACTCGCTCATTGCCCGCGGTGATGACCGCTTCGGCGGACGCCGACGATGCCGGTTAATGGCCCGGCCTTGCTCGCCGCTCTGCTCACCGGCCTGCTCGGTGGCGTCCATTGCGCAGCGATGTGCGGCGGTATCGCTACGGGTTTTTCGGTGTGGTCGCCGCGGACGGGATGGGCTGGTGCGCTGCAGTTGAATGGAGGGAGGGTTGCCGGCTACGTGTTGGCGGGCGCGCTCGTCGGGGGAGTGGGTGATGGCCTGCTGCGCTTGTTCGAATGGAACGCGCTCGGGATTGCCATGCGGATGGCGGTCGGTCTTGTACTGATCGTGGCCGCGCTGCGCTTGCTCGATCGGAGCGGCCGGCTCGCGCTACTCGCTCGCCCGGGTGCGCGCTTGTGGCAGTTGTTGCGGCCGTTGCAGCAGCGTCTGTCGCCTGCCAATACCGTAGGGCGCCGTCTCGCCGCGGGTGTGTTGTGGGGATGGCTGCCTTGTGGCCTCAGTTCGACGATGCTCGTGGCAGCGTGGTTGCAGGCCAGTGCGCGCGATGGGGCGCTGACCATGGCGGTGTTCGGTTTGGGCACCTTGCCGGTCATGCTCCCGTTGACCTGGTCGGGTGCGCGGGTAGGGCGCTGGTTGCAGCAGCCAACGCCGCGGCGCTTCGCGGCGCTGCTCATCCTGCTCGCCGGCGTGTTGACCTTGTCGGCGCCTTGGCTCATGCACGTACCGGCACTGCATGCCGTGCTCGGCGCGCTGGGGTGCGGCCCGGCGAACCGCGTCGAGTAGATTGGAGGCCGCGCGTTTCGCCTCTTCGTGCCGGCGGGCCTTGAGCCCGCGCTGATCGGCGTACCTGTTTCGGGCGGGTCCCTAGGCATATTGAGCGCCGATCATGAAGAGAAAACTGGCTTGCATCGGCGGTTTGCCGCCCGCGACATCTTTGAGATTTTTCTGATATCCGTGCCCTCCCGATGCGCCTAGCATCGCGCCGCTGCTTGATCGATTGAACTGCTTAACAGTTTTCTCCGGCTTATTCGTGGCGATCGTTTCGATCACGATCGAGTGCGGCCGCTGTCAAGGGTTGAATGCGAATTCGGCCGCGCCCGGGTCGACCACGGGCGTGACTATTTCATGCGATGTCTTGGCTATCAGGCATCGGCTGGAAATTCGAGTTTCTGGATGGACGAACGTAGTCATTGTCACAAGGGCGGATGCATTCGCCCGGTGCACCGGGTCAATAGCGGTTTGACGGCGGTGCGTGACCATGGCGTACGTGCGCTCACCCGAAGCGAGGATGAGACGGACGGGTATCGGCACGTCAAGCAACGACGGCGTAAATGACCAGCAGAGTGGTCGGACCGCCACCTTTTCGATATCGAGGTTGTACCTGAGTTTTACCTACCCATTGAAGGAATGGTTCCATGCAGAAGATCGATCGCGAAGCTCTGAAGAAAGCCGAAGTCGCCGGCGGTTGTGACAAGGTCATCACCAACCCGATCTATCCGTAAGTGATCGAGTAGCCACCCAGCCGAGTCTGGAGCTACGGCCTTGAATCATGCTCCCACACCGGATTGAAGTGGCTGCAAGTACTGCGCTAGGGCAGCGCCGCCGCACAGGCTTCGCCCTCTTCGCGGGCCGTGCGGACCGCGTCATACGAGTGTGTAGAAAGCTGAAAACCCCGCGCACTGGGGTGTGCGGGGTTTTCAGTGTTGTGTGGTGCCTATGCGACGCAGGGGCGAGGCATGGCGGACGGCGGCGCTGAGTAGCGGCGCGGTCGTTGGAGTTTCAGGTTTGAATATCAGCATGCTTCCTACATTCAAGGACATCGCCTGGCGCTGGCTAGCCTATTTCGGCTCGGCCGCCGTGCTGGGTGCCATCGTGTTCGCGTGCGTGCACGAGCTGGAACTCAAGCAGGATGTACCGTGCGACATCGTTTCGTCTTCCGAGGTGAAGCTGCGGGGCTACGAAGGTTCGATCGCGGCGGTGTTCGTGCAGCCGGGTGAGCGTGTCGTTCGCGGTACGCCACTTTTCAAGCTCGCCTCCGATGCGATCCTGGCCGATGGTACGTTGCGCGTGGACGCGCCGGCCGATGCTGACAAGACGATCGTCGCGCCGCGTGCTGGCGTGGTGGTTGCGTCAGGCCTGCTGCCAGGCCGGCGGCTGGATCCTGCCGAGGTCGCCGTCGTCATCGACACCGACCCGGAGCGCCCGCTAACCGCGGTATTGCGAGTGCCGCCGCGACAGCGTGCTTTCGTGAGCGCGGGGCAGACCATACGCATCAAATTCGATGCCATTCCTTATCCCCGCGTCGGTAGCTACGTGGCGCGTATCGCTGCGGTCTCCGCAACGGTGCAGGGCCGGCACGACGAATCAGGCCGGGTTGCTGGCACGCCGCGCGAAGCCGGTGAATATCTGGCCTGGGCGATCCTGCCAGACAAGCGCTTGCCATATGCCGGACAGACGCTGCAGATCCTTCCCGGCATGCAGGGTCATGCGAGCATTGTGGTCGAGCGCAGAACCATCGCCGAATGGATGCTTGCACCACTGTTTCGCATGAGCAGAGGTTGAACGTGCGCGTCATTTACCAAAACGAAGTGGCCGAGTGCGGCTATGCCTGTCTAGCCATGGTCTTGACCGAACTCGGGCGCGCCACCGAAGTGCGCGAGATCTCGGCGTTCCGGCCGATCTCCTCGCACGGCCTGTCCATGATGGACCTGTACGACGTGGGCCTTGAGTTCGGCCTTTCCGTGGAGGCTTACCGGTTTGACCGCAACGATCTGGCTCAGATCAAGCCCGGTTCGATCCTGCACGTCGGCGGCGCTCATTTCGTCGTGTTCGAGAAGCTCGGCCGGGGCTATATGCGGGTGATCGATCCGGCCACGGGGCGCCGCCGGGTGTCGCTGGACACCCTGCTCGCCACCATGTCGGGCTATCTGCTCGAATGCGCGCCGACGCCGCAGCTGCAGCGGATTCGCGCTCGCTCGCGGATCCCCGTGGCGCTGGAACGGGTTCGGGCGTGGAATCCGCAGTTGCGCGGCTCCATCGCCAAGCTGATGTTCGTTGCGCTGGCGTCCCAGTTCGCGATACTTGCCATGCCTTATCTGGGCTGGCTCATGCTCGATGACGTGGTCGGCACGGACAACTTCAGCCTCATCAATACGCTGGCGCTGACCTTCGCGGGCATTTTTTCGATCGGCGCGTTCGGCCAGTTCGCCCGGGGCTATCTGACCGAACTGGCCTACCAAGGCGTGCGCGTGAATGCGACCGAAGGCCTGCTAAGCCATCTATTGCGCAATCCGATGTCCTATTTCGAAAAACGCAACGCGGGCGATCTGTTCGCCAGGATCAAGGCGCAGGACGACATCAACGCCCATGCAGTCCGCACCCGGATCTCGCTGAGCATCGACCTCGCCGTCGGTCTGCTCGCACTGGCCTTGATGATGATGCAAAGCCCGCGGCTGGCGACTCTTGCGCTGCTGGCCATGCTGTTCCATGCAGCCGTTTCGCTGGCCCTGTTCGCCCGCATGCGCGATACGCGCCTGCGGGTGATGGAGGAATCCTCGCGCTGCAACGAGACCTTGATCGAAACCATTCGCGCGGCCGCCCTGATCAAGCTGTCGTCCGGCGAAACCCGTCGCACGGCAGTCTTCATGAGCAAGTTCAAATCGCAGGCGGCGGCCGCACTGCAGGAATCGCACCTGCTGGCGAAGCGCGACATGGTGCTGCGGCTGATCGGTTACGGCGAGCTACTGGTGATTACCTGGCTGGCCGCGAGCATGCTGCTTCGCGGCAGCCTATCGGTCGGTGTGTTCTACGCATTCATGATCTACAAGTCGCTGGCGTCCGAGCGTTTTGCCCGCGCGGTCAATGCGGTGTTCGCCTACTTCATGCTGGATGCTCCTGCGGCGCGGGTGGACGACATCATGAGCAGCGAGCAGGAGCGCTATACGCCGATGGCCGACCGGCAGAAAGCCGTCGAGGTGTCGTCGTTCGAGTCGATTGCCATGCGACATGTCTCGTTCCGCTACGGCATATCCGATAGCGTCGTGCTTGCCGATGCGAACCTCGAGATCCGGCGAGGCGACAAGATCGTGGTGACGGGACCGTCCGGCAGCGGCAAGTCCACGCTGTTCAAGCTGCTGGCAGCGGCCGAACCGCTGCAAGATGGCGACATCATGCTGAACGGCATCGGCTGGCCGAACCTGACGGTGGACGAGATCCGCCGCCACGTCGTGCATATGCGGCAGGGCGACATCATCTTGCGCGGCTCGATTGCCGACAATGTGTCGCTGTTTACGGCCGATGCGGATGATGAACGCATCCGTCGCGTACTGGAGCAGGTCGGCCTGTGGTCTGGCGTGATGCGTCTGCCGATGCGTACGCGCACGCTGATCAGCGACACCGTGGCCAATATTTCGGCGGGACAACGGCAGCGCCTGTTGCTGGCGCGCGCGCTGTACCAGCCAAAGGACGTGCTGCTGCTGGACGAGCCGACCGCAAACCTGGACGCCGGTTCGGTGGCCGGGATTGGCGAGCTGTTGCGGAATCTGGATCGCACGGTGGTGGTGATCACGCATGACCTCTCCCTGGCCCGGGCGTTCGAACGATGCTACCGCCTCGTCGATGGCGCGCTGCTCCCTTCGCCGCCGGTGCATGCCTGCGCGCCGGAAGTGCCAGTTTCAGCGCTCGCGGTCTGATCGGCGCATCCCCGATGGAGTGGGTCATGTCCTTGTGGAAAAACCTTTGTCGGCTACCGGGCGTGGTGCGGCGCCAATGGCGCGAGTGTCTGGGCCGTCTGCGGCGGGCATGGCTGATCAGTCTGTCGGCGCGTTCGATCGAGCGGCTGGCCACGATTACCTGGTGTGTCAAAAGCCTGTTCAGTGCGCGCGAACGATGGAACGGCATCACGCGCTACGAGATGGGGCGCGAGCTGATGTTGCTCGATCCGGCCGACAAGTGGCGCGCGATGACCGGGAAGACGCTGGAGAGTCTGCTCGACCGGCGTTTCTATTTCGGCCGAGTGGCGCGGCCCGATGAGACATGGCCCGACCTGCGGGAGGTCGCCCAGACGCTGGCGCGCCAGATCGTGGCGCTTAGAGGCGACAAGCCCATGCGGCCGGTCATTCTTTCGCCGTTCCATTACGTATCGCAGTGCGCCTACGTTTATGTGATCGACGAGGTGCGCAAGGCGTTGGGGCTGGAGACCATGTCGGCGGTAACCGGTGTGTTTGCCGGCGAGGAGATGGTCATGCCCAAGCTGGAGCCGCTTTACACGCGTGACGATGGCCAGCGGAACAATCTCGGCCTGCGTGTGATCCAGGCCTTGCGGCGGGATGGCGTCGTCGTCCTGTTCGCGGATGCAGCCCCCTACACCATGCACCGATTCCCCATGGAAACCGTCGATGTGACGGTACTCGGGCGCCCTGGCCGGATTCATGGCGGTGTGTTCCGCATCGGCGCGCGGATGAATACCGTGCTGTTGCCGTTCTATCTGCGCTTTGCGCACGGCAGGTTCAGCGCGGAAATACTGGAGGCGGTCGAACTGGCCTCGCCCGACGCGCCGCAACAGGCGGCGGACAGGATCAGCATCGCCATGAAAAGCAATTACGCGCACTGGCTGATGGCTGGACATCCTTCCATGTACGGGTTTGCATCGGTGAAATAGCGCATCCGGGAGCAGGGATGCGGGCGCAGCCTAGATCAAAAAAAAGGCCGCCCGTGGGCGGCCTTTCGATGGGTCATACGGACCGTGCGACAGCTCAGTAGCGGTAATGGTCCGGCTTGTACGGGCCGTCGACCGGCACGCCGATATAGGCGGCCTGTTCCGGGGTGAGGCGGGTCAGCTTCACGCCGATCTGCTCCAGGTGCAGGCGAGCCACTTCCTCGTCCAGCTTCTTGGACAGGCGGTAGACCTTCTTCTCGTAGAAGTCCTTGTTCGCCCACAGGTCGAGCTGGGCCAGGGTCTGGTTGGAGAAGCTGTTGGACATCACGAAGCTCGGGTGGCCATGGGCGCAGCCCAGGTTCACCAGGCGGCCTTCGGCCAGCATGTAGATGCTGTGGCCCGACTTCTCGAACGTGTAGCGATCCACCTGCGGCTTGATGTTCTCGCGCGTCACACCCTTGGCGGTGTTGAGGCGATCCATCTGGATCTCGTTGTCGAAGTGGCCGATGTTGCACACCAGGGCGTTGTTCTTCATCGCCGCCATGTGCTCGAGCGTGATGATGTCCTTGTTGCCGGTGGTGGTGTGACCTTGCCCCCGAACTACGTATCCAATAACCGTGGTCATGGGCAGGCTTGTTTGGCCTGAGCGGCAAGCCAGTGTTTCTCGAACTGCATGGGGCTGACGTAGTTCAAGGTGGAGTGTAGCCGGGACGCGTTGTACCAGAGCAGCCAGGCGAGGGTTTCATTCTTGGCGTGGCGGCGGGTGGTGAAGCGCTGTCCATGCAGTCGCTCCACCTTCAGCGAGCCGAACAGCGTTTCGCTGCAGGCATTGTCCCAACAGTTGCCGCGGCGGCTCATTGAGGCGGTGATGCCGTATTCCTTGAGCACGTCCCGGAAGTCCACGCTGGAGTATCGACTGCCGCGGTCGCTATGGAAAATCAGTCCCGCCTGCTTGCTGGGATGGCGCTTGAAGCATGCCATGCGCAGTGCATCGATGACGATGTCGCGCGTCATGTCCTCGCGCATCGACCAGCCCACCACCTGACGACTGAACACGTCGATCACCACGGCCAGGAACAACCAGCCCTCGTCGGTGGCGATATAGGTGATGTCACCGACCCACACCTTGTCCCGGGCCTCCACGGTGAACTGACGGTTGATCAGGTTGGGGGCGATCGGCAAGTGATGGTTGCTGTCGGTGGTGACTTTGAATCGTTTCTTGCCCTTGGCGCGAATGCCGTGCTTCTGCATCAGTGTCTGCAGCCGCTGTTTGCCCACGCGGATGCCATCGTTGCGAAGCTCCCGCCAGATGAGTGGCCGGCCGTAGCCGCCCCGGTTCTGGTGGTGGACCGCCTTGATATGCACCAGCAGTGCTTCGCCGCTCAGGAAACGCCGTGGTGCGACGCTGGTTTGGCGTGCCACATGCGCGTGATAGCCGCTCACGCTGGCCCGCAGCACCCGGCACTGCACCGTGACCGGCCACCGCCGCCGATGTGAAGGCGTACTTCACTTCGCACCCTTCGCGAAGCACGCCGTCGCTTTTCCCAGGATGTCGCGCTCCATTTTCACCCGTGCCAGCTCAGCTCGCAGCCGGGCAATTTCCATCTGCTGGTCAATCACCGGATGGCTGTTGGCACCCTTGAGCTGATCTTGCCCGATCGCCTTGACCCAGTTGAACAGCGTTTGCTCGACCAGCCCGAGGGTCTTGGCCACCGCAGCCTGGCTCTGGCCACCGTCGACCAGCCGCACGGCCTCTTGCTTGAATTCCAGCGTGTAGCGCGATCGTGTTGCCTTCGTCATGACCTTCTCCTTGCGTAGATTGAATCACACGACAAGGGATACGTTTTTCGGGGGCAGGGTCAGTGCGTACCATTGCTGCATCAGATGCACACGCAACAAAACGGTATAAGAGAGGGATTTTCGTCCGGGCCGACCTTCAGGATGATAAAGCGGTGCCATCAACGCCAACAGCGCCGCCCACGGCACGACCGGTTCCATCTGGGCCAAGAACATCTCGCGCCTTGTCCGCTTCTTCCTGGCATCGAAACCCAACGAGGCGAATGAACGCTGTTTCATCGGCGCGGACCGGTCAGGGCGATGACGCAGCTTGGCGCACTGAGATGATCGTCTTTTAGGACAAATCCTATAGTCAAGCCTTGCTGCCGGTCCGCAATCACGGACAGTTATGCAGAGCATCCGTAAGCCGCATCTCAATTTCTTGTGGGCGATCCCTACAAAACCTATCCTGGCGCAAGTTGCTGAGGCCCCACTTTGTCCGCGAAGTCTTTGATTTTACTTCCGCCTAGGGTCGACTTAGGGGGTGAAACATACGCGACAAAAAAAGCGCTTCACACAATTTCTTTGTGTTGGTTATCTCGACGGTTATGCCCGCCGGCTCCGGGACAGCGGTATTATGCCGTACAGTGGGAGCCGAACAACCGCCTTCGTGACGTCGCCGGCGTGGCTGAGACGCCCAACACGTTCAGTACCGGCGGACACGGGGGCTTCGCTCTTCCATCGTCGCTCCTCGGGCTGCTTGTCGTGTGCCTAGATCAACACCTTCTGTCCTGCTGCTTGCAAAGTTTCTCCCGGCGCAGCGGCGAGATTGGCGTACGTCGGGCGATCGGTGCGCCGCGCAGGGGCCATCTATGCGCAGTTTCTTACCGAGGCGGGAGATGATCGGCGTCGCGGGTGGTGTGCTGCGGGCTTCGCTTGACGGGGCTGGGCGTCGCCTGCGTGCGCTGGCTTCTGACCGTCGACATCGCGTCGCTTTTGCGCAGGTCGATCTTCCCTTGCTGGTTCTCACCCTGGTGCTTGCGCTCGCGACTACGCTGCTCGGCTGGTTTGTACCCAACCTTTCGGGCGTCGCTCGATCCACAGCCCACGTGGCGGCTGAAAATGTGGCCGAAGGAAACCACCTTGCCACAGGTCATCAAGCTGCTGGAAGGCATCGAATTCATCGACTCACCAGCACCTGCTTCTTCGAATACATCAAACCCCTAGCCCACTGGGACGCACGGTGACAGCAAGATATTGTTCTGAACTATTACGGGCTACCCTGGCCTTGTTGTTCTTGTTTCCGCTTCAGGCAGCATCATGGGAGACACTGCAGCCGGGCCTCGATCGAATCGATAGTGGCTTCAGCCCGGCGGGCGATGAAACTACCAAGAGCACCAATCGGAGTCGGTACGTTAATCGATTTGAACATGCAGCCCCTTCGTCCGCCAAGGCGATATACGCCGTGGTATCGCGAAAATCCGATAGAGACCAAAACAAGCTGTACTTCATCGTTGATAAAGACTATCGATTCGATATTGGAGTAAGCAGGCTGTCGATAACCTCTCTCGTGCTCAGCGGTCATAGGCCATCTCTATCGCAATGGAGTTGACGATGCGTAGCCCGGATGTGAGGTAGTTGAGTGACCCAGCCACCTAGGCGTTGTTGCGCCTCTATGGATAACTGACGCCAATAACCGTTAAACCTCACACGAAGGGCAGCGCCCGCGCCACGCAAAAAACAGCGCCTCCCAAGCCATGCGCGGGACTCCTCCGGACGGACGCGGCTTACGCCGCATGCGATGGTCCGTGCGTCGGCGATTGCAAGGCATCGAATTTGTCCGCCGACGCTTCTCTTCAGCGCAAGTGAAATAGCGCGGGCCGAAAGGGCGCCAACCCAGACGACCCGCTGACCACAACCAACTTACTCGGAGTTGATCATGGCTACGGTCGAGCATACGACAGCCGCACGTCCTTCCGCGCCCAACGGCGTCACCCGTCCCACCAATCCCCTTGGCCGTCCATTCTGGACGCTGGCGCTCGCCAAGGACGGTGACAAGTTCCGCTCCGCCCGTATCGCCGGCTTGTGCATGGGCATCCAGGCGGTGACGCGCATCCTGGCCAATAGCGACACGTTCCGCGTGATCCAGTCGAAGTGCGATGAGATGGAAACCGGCAACTGGCCCTTAGACAGCCAAGTCACCGAGGGCATGTTCGCCGCGCTCTACTTTCTCAGCGAACAAGCGGAACTCGCCTGCAAGTTGTCCCTGGACGAACTCGGCCTCGAATAGGCTTGGACGCTCGCACGAGGGCGGAACCAGGTTCGAGTGCGCGTTGTTACGCACCGTCCTGGTTTCGGCCTCGCGCTGCTGCGTTCGAAATAGCGCGAACCACCGGGCCACGGCACACCAACACGAAAAAACGCGGGCGGCTTGGGTTATTTCTTGCCAGACGCCCACGGCAGTTACAGGAAACTCAACCTGAGCAACGACGGTGCGGGCGGCCGGCGAAAAAAAAAGGGCCGCCCATGGCGGCCCTTTTGGTTCATCGCGTTGACCGTATGGGTCGCGGCTTAGTAGCGGTAGTGCTCCGGCTTGTACGGGCCGTCGACCGGCACGCCGATATAGGCGGCCTGTTCCGGGGTGAGGCGGGTCAGCTTCACGCCGATCTTCTCGAGGTGCAGGCGAGCCACTTCCTCGTCCAGCTTCTTGGACAGGCGGTAGACCTTCTTCTCGTAGTGGTCCTTGTTCGCCCACAGGTCGATCTGCGCCAGCGTCTGGTTGGAGAAGCTGTTGGACATCACGAAGCTCGGGTGGCCATGGGCGCAGCCGAGGTTCACCAGGCGGCCTTCGGCGAGCATGTAGATGCTGTGGCCCGCTTCTCGAACGTGTAGCGGTCGACCTGCGGCTTGATGTTCTCGCGCGTCACACCCTTGGCGGTGTTGAGGCGATCCATCTGGATCTCGTTGTCGAAGTGGCCGATGTTGCACACCAGGGCGTTGTTCTTCATCGCCGCCATGTGCTCCAGCGTGATGATGTCCTTGTTGCCGGTGGTGGTGACGTAGATGTCACCCAGGCCCAGGGTGTCTTCGATGGTGGTGACCTGGAAGCCTTCCATCGCGGCCTGCAGGGCGTTGATGGGGTCGATTTCGGTGACGATGACGCGCGCGCCGAAGCCCTTCAGCGAATGCGCGCAGCCCTTGCCCACGTCGCCGTAGCCGCACACCACGGCGACCTTGCCGGCGACCATCAGGTCGGTGGCGCGCTTGATGCCGTCGGCCAGCGACTCGCGGCAGCCGTACAGGTTGTCGAACTTGGACTTGGTCACCGAGTCGTTGACGTTGATCGCCGGCACCAGCAGCTTGCCGGCTTCGGCCAGCTGATAGAGGCGGTGCACGCCGGTGGTGGTCTCCTCGGACACGCCCTTCCACTCGGCGGCGACCTTCTTGAACCAGCCCGGACGCTCCTTATGGACGCGCTTGACCAGATCCTTGATGACCTGCTCTTCGTGGTTGCCGCTGGGGGTGTTGACCCAGTTGTCGCCGTCTTCCAGCTCGACGCCCTTGTGGATGAACAAGGTGGCGTCGCCGCCGTCATCGACGATCAGCTGCGGGCCGAGCTCGCCCGGATGGGACAGCATGTCCAGCGTGCACTCCCAGTACTCCTCCAGCGACTCGCCCTTCCAGGCGAACACCGGCAGGCCGCCGGCCGCCATGGCGGCGGCGACGTCGTCCTGGGTCGAGAAGATGTTGCACGAGGCCCAGCGCACCGAGGCGCCCAGCTCGCGCAGGGTCTCGGCCAGCACGGCGGTTTCCTTGGTGACGTGCAGCGAGCCCGACAGGCGCACGCCCTTCAGCGGCTTTTCCTTCGAGTAGCGGGCGCGGATCTGCATCAGGCCCGGCATTTCCTCTTCGGCCATGCGGATGCGGCGGCGGCCGAGATCGGCGAGCGAAATATCGCGGACCTTGAAGTCCTGCTGGGCGGAATCTTTGGTGACTGCGTTCATGGCGTAGCTCCGGATGTTGCGACCAAGAGGTCGCATCGTTAACCGGGCGCCGTTACAAATTGAATCCGTCGAGCCTGGCCGGGGAATGGGAACGCCAGCACATGAAAGTGCGGGTTGAAGCGGAAATCTCCGCATTCGCCATGCCAACGGTCGCAGCGCCCCTCAACGGGACATGTGAGTATACCGTCAGAGAGGAATGGGTTCTGCCCCCGGCGGCGATGTTCGGCCTCGGTGCCAGCCATGACTGATGGCCTTGGCTCGGCGTGGGCGAGAACGTTAAGGTCGCAAGTTATTACGATAAAGGCCCTGGCTACGACATGGATATTCGGTTCCGGCGTTTCGTTCTCGTAGGTTTCCTGTTCGCTGCGCTTCCCATGGCGGTGCTCGCGCAGAAAGCGCCCATCGCGGCGACCGCACCTGCCGGGGGCTATGTCTTGCCACCCGCCCCGCTGCAGGCCCTGGTGGATGCGCCGCGCCCGCCGCAGCTCTCGATCAGTCCGCACCGCGACTTGCTGGCGCTGACGCAGACGCCGTCGTTGCCGGGCATCGATGTGGTCGCGCAGCCGGAGCTGAAATTGGCCGGTTTGCGCATCAATCCGCGCACCTATGCGCAGAGCCGTTTTTCCTTTGGTAGCGACCTGTGGCTGACGGATGTGGCCACCGGCAAGGAAATCCGCTTGCAGGGTTTGCCGACGCCGTTGTCGATCGCCAGTTCCAACTGGTCGCCGGACCAGCGTTATCTGGCCTTCAATCAGGTCGATGCGAAGCAAGGGCGCAACGAGTTGTGGATCGTCGATGTCGCCGCACGCGCGGCGCGCCGTCTTACCGCGCTGCCGCTCAATACGGTTGCCGGGCGCGGCTATCGCTGGATGCCGGACGGCAAGCAGCTGCTGGTCCAGTTGCAGCCCCAGGGGCAGGGCGATGCGCCGATCTCCAGCGGTATTCCGACCGGTCCGAATACGCAACAAACACAGGCTGGCGGCGGCGTGAAAGCGATCCGTACCTATCAGGACATGTTGCGCAACGAGGACGATGCTCGTGTGTTCGAACACTACATGTGCTCGCAGTCCGCCCTGGTCGACCTGGATGGCAAGGTGACGATGGTGGGGGAGCCGGCGCTGACGTTGTCGATCGGCGCCTCGCCGGATGGCCACTACCTATTGCGTCAACGCATTGAACGACCGTTCTCCTACCTGGTGCCCGCCGATAGCTTCCCGCGCCGCATCGAGGTGCTGAATCTCGACGGCAAGCTGGTCAAGGAAATCGCCAACCAGCCCCTGGTCGAAGGCCTGCCTACCGGCAATGACGCCGTGCGTACGGGCGTGCGCGATATCGAATGGCGCGCCGATGCACCCGCAACGCTCGTATGGGCCGAGGCACAGGATGGGGGCGACCCGGCCCGCAAGGCCGACGTTCGCGATCTGGTGTTGATGCAGGCGGCCCCGTTCGACCAGACGCCCGTCACTCTGGCCAAGCTCGGCAGCCGTTATGCCGGTGCCTATTGGGGCAATGGTGATCTGGCCCTGATCGACGAGTTCTGGTGGAAGACGCGTCAGGTGAAGGAATGGCGGGTCATGCCCGACCATCCGGACTTGTCGCCGAAGCTGATCCACGCAGGCTCGTCTGAGGATCGCTACAACGACCCCGGTATGCCGGCGACTGCGCTCGATGAGCACGGCGAGTCGCGTCTGCTGTTGGCCGACGGTGGCGAGAGCATTTTCCGTCTTGGCGAAGGTGCGTCGCCGGAGGGCAATCGCCCGTTCATCGACAAGGTCGATCTGCGCAGCGCCCAGAGCACGCGTTTGTTCCGCTCGCAGGCGCCGTATTACGAGGCGCCGCAGGCATTGCTGGACAACGAAGGCAAGCGCGCGTTGACCTCCCGCGAATCGCCCAACGAACCGGCCAACTATTACGTGCGTGAGCTGGCGGCGAGCAGCACGCCGCGCGCGCTCACGCATTTCCCGCACCCGTTTCCGCAAATGAAGGGCGTGAAGAAGGAGCAGATTCGTTACCAGCGAAAGGATGGCGTCGAGCTCACCGCGACGCTGTACCTGCCACCCAACTACGACCCCAAGAAGGACGGTCCGCGCCCGATGCTGATGTGGGCCTATCCGGCCGAGTTCAAATCAGCGGATGCGGCTGGCCAGGTCACTGACTCGCCCTACCGTTTCAACCGCATCAGTTATTGGGGACCGCAGGCGTTCCTGACCATGGGTTACACCGTGCTGGACAACTTCTCCGTCCCGATCGTGGGCGAGGGCAGCAAGGAGCCGAACGACACCTATATCCCACAGCTCGTCGCGAGTGCGGAGGCCGCGGTGGACGAAGTGGTCCGTCGTGGCGTGGCCGACCGCCATCGCATCGCGGTGGGCGGTCACTCCTACGGCGCGTTCATGACGGCGAACCTGCTGGCGCATACGCGTTTGTTCAGAGCGGGCATCGCGCGTAGTGGAGCCTATAACCGTACGCTCACGCCGTTCGGGTTCCAGTCCGAGGAGCGCAACTACTGGCAGGCGCAGGATGTGTACCAGACCATGTCGCCCTTCAACTACGCCGACCAGATCAAGGACGCGCTGTTGATGATCCACGGCGAACAGGACAACAACTCCGGCACCTTCCCGATCCAGAGCGAGCGCCTCTACGCCGCCATCAAGGGCTTGGGTGGTACCGCGCGCCTGGTGATCCTGCCGAACGAGGCGCACGCCTATCGTGCGCGCGAATCGATCATGCAGGTGCTGGCCGAAACGAATGCCTGGCTGGAGCAATACGTCAAGAACACCAAGCCCGCGGAAGCGGCGCGTTAAGGTTGGGGGATGATGGTGCACGAGCCTGCTCAAAGGCTCCTCAGTCAGCGTCGACGGGACGGGAGCGCCAGGCCTTCCCGCTCGTCATCCCAGCGAACGCTGGGATCCAGTGCCTTTTGTTTTTGCCCCCGAAATGCGCGGGCAAATCAAAGCCAGACGCTAGATTCCAGCGTTCGCTGGGATGACGAGCAGGGGGGGGCGCCTTGCACCCCGTTTTCGTTTGAGCAGAAAGATCGTTTTGTGGCAGTGCACAAATCGATCGAGCTTGGGGTAGTCTTGGACGTCCAGACATCCAACTTCATTCCAGGCATCGATGAACCAGTACCGCAGTCCTGAGTTCGCCCCGCACGAATCCCCGTTGCGCGAAGACGTCCGCCGCCTTGGCACCCTGGTCGGCAACATGCTGGCCGAGCAGGTCTCACCGGCCTTCCTCGACGAAGTGGAACGCATCCGCATGGCCGCCATCGCGCGTCGCCAAGAGGGAGCGCCGCTGGCCTTGTTGGCTGACTTGCTGAGTGGCCTGGAGACGGCGCGTGCCGAGGCGCTGGCGCGCGCCTTTGCCACTTATTTCCAGGCGGTAAACATTGCCGAGCGCGTACATCGCATTCGTCGCCGTCGCGATTATCAGCGCGAAGGCGGTGCTCCGCAGCCCGAATCCTTGCTCGATGCGCTGACGCAGTTGAGGGCGCAAGGCGTGGAAGCAGGCGAGCTGCTCGAGTGGCTGGAACGGTTGCAAGTGGAACCAGTTTTCACCGCGCATCCCACCGAGGCGGTGCGTCGTTCCCTGCTTGAGAAAGAGCAATCCATCGTGCGCGCGCTGGTCGACAACTTCGATCCCACGCGCACGCCGCAAGAGCGCAAGGAAGACGAAGACCGCATCTTCATGGCGCTCAACGCGGGCTGGCAGACGGCCGAAGCGTCGCCGGTCAGTCCTACCGTGCAGGACGAACATCACCACGTCGGCTTTTACCTGGCCAACCCTGTCTATCGCATCGTGCCGGCTCTGTATGAGTCACTCGCCGACGCGCTGCAAGCCGTCTATGGAGTGGCGGTACCGCTGCCGCGTTTGCTGAGTTTTGCCACCTGGGTGGGTGGTGACATGGATGGCAATCCGAACGTGGGCGCCGCCACCATTGCAGCCAGCCTGGCGACGCAGCGCGCGCACGTGCTGGAGCATTACATCGAAGACATCGCCGGACTGGGTCGCCTGCTCAGCCAGACCGAAGGTCGCGTCGCGGTGGATGATTCGTTGGCGCTGCGATTGGCCGACTATCGCGTGCGCTTTCCCGAGGCGGCGGCCAAGGTCCGTCCACGTCACGCGGACATGCCGTATCGCGGCTTGCTGACGGTGATCGGTGCGCGGCTGGAAGCGACGCATGACGACGACCATCCGGAAGGCTATACCTCGGTTCGCGAATTGCTCGACGACCTGCACCTGATTGCCTTGAGCCTGGTGGATCATCGCGGTCTGCATGCCGGTGCCTATGCCGTGCAGCGACTGATCTGGCGCGTGCGCACCTTTGGCTTCCATCTGGCCAGGCTGGACGTGCGGCAGGACTCGCGCGTGCACGATGACGCGCTGGCGAGCTTGCTCGGCGACAGCGAGTGGCCGCAGCGTGATACAGCGGAGCGCGTGCTTCGCCTGCGCCCGATCGCCGGAGGTGAGTCCATCCTCGGCACCAGTGACGAGCCGACCGCAGTGGCTTTGCACGACGTCTTTGCCACCTTGCGCGATGCGCGCCAACGTTATGGCACGCACGCCCTGGGTCTATACATCATCAGCATGGCGCGCTCGGCAGCGGACGTGCTCGCGGTGCTGGCGCTGGCCCGCTATGGCGGGTTGGTCCAGGACGGCAAGGTGCCGCTGGATATCGCACCTCTGTTCGAAACCGTGGACGATCTCACCAGTGCGCCCGACACCTTGCGCGCCTTGCTTGACGATCCGATCTATCGCGCGCATCTCTCATCGCGCGGCGATCGCCAGTGGGTGATGCTGGGCTATTCCGACAGCGGCAAGGATGGCGGCACGCTCGCTTCGCGTTGGGGTCTGCAGCGCGCCCAGGTGGAACTGCTCGAAGTGGCGTCGGCTGCAGGTATCCGCTTGTCGTTCTTCCATGGTCGTGGCGGCTCCGCCAGCCGTGGCGGTTCGCGTATTGCACCGGCATTGATGTCGTCACCGCGCGGTTCGGTGGCGGGTGTGCTGCGCATCACCGAGCAGGGTGAAGTGATTCATCGCAAGTACGGTATCCGCGCGTTGGCGCTGCGCAATCTCGAACAGACCGTGAGTGCCGTACTGCGCGCTTCGCTGCGACCACGCATGGAAGAGCCACGCGAGGGTGAGTGGCGCACGCGCATGAGCCAGCTGGCGACGCGCAGCCGCGAGCACTACCGCGCGTTCGTCGACCGCGAAGGCTTCGTGGATTATTTCCGCACCGCCACGCCCATCGACGTGATCGAACGCATGACGCTGGGTTCGCGCCCCTCGCGCCGGCGCAGCATGCGCGGCGTGCAGGATTTGCGCGCCATTCCGTGGGTGTTCGCGTGGACGCAATGCCGTTCGATCCTGCCGGGCTGGTACGGTCTCGGTACCGCGCTGGAGCAGGGCGTTGCGCTGTTCGGCGAACAGGAGATGGCGGAGATGGCCCGCGACTGGCCGTTCTTCGCCAATATGCTCGACGACGTGGCCATGGTGCTGGCCAAGTGCGACCTGGATATTGCCGAGGCGTTTTCGCGACTGGCGGGTCCGCTGCACGAGCCGTTCTTCGCCTTGATCCGCGACGAGTTCGAACGCACGCAGCGCTGGCTGATCCGCCTCAAGCGAACCGACCAGCTATTGCAGAACGAGCCGCGCCTGGCCGTGTCGATCGGCCTGCGCAACCCCTACATCGATCCGATGAGTCTGTTGCAGCTGGATCTGCTGCAGCGCTGGCGCGCCGGTGGTGGAGCGGACGATGCGCTGCTTGGCGCACTCGTCGCATGCGTCAATGGCGTGTCGCAGGGGTTGCAGAATACGGGGTGAGTCGATTGAATGGCCGGGCGGATGTTTCTGCCATCTGCCCGCTTTGTTTGGGACGATCCTCTTCAACTCCTTTGCTACGCGTCCCATTTCAATGCCCCACGTGTTGTCAGTGGGGTGTTCTGCGTAGGGGTTGCCGCAACCGACACAATCGCAGGATGTGCCTCGCCGGACGGATTGCACTGTAGTCCCTGGCGTGCGGCGATCAAAACCACGCGCGCTAACGCCGACCGACGGGAGGCCGGTGCGGAGAATAGCAGTGATAGTTTGCTCCACTTTTTCAAAGTCGGCATCAGATATGTGGTGTTCAATTCGCTCCTCCTCGGTCATGCCCTGCCATCATCAAGGTTCACGCACTCGGGGTCGCTCTGTATGCGCCATACCACGATGATGATTGTAGGAAGCAGCTTTCGGTATTTCGTCGCCGCGCTCCCGCCCGCCGGCTGAGGCCTTGTGTCTGAAAAGTCATGGCCCCATTCCTTGCTTAACCACGGAATGGAGCAAGCCATGATCGAGTTGTACAAATTGCACTGGTCCCATTACGTCGAGAAGGTCCGCTGGGCGCTGGATTTCAAGCAGCTGCCCTGGCGCGGGATCGATATCGTGGCCTTCGTCAAGAAGGAGATGCGCCGTTTCGACTGCGCGCAGACCGTGCCCCTGATCCACGACACGGCGACGGGTGCGGCGATCAGCGATTCATCGCCGATCATCCGCTACCTGGAAGAGACCTATCCCGAGCATTCGCTGTTTCCCGCCGATCCGATCGAACGCGAACAGGTCTGGCAATGGATGCTCCGGCTCGACTCCACGCTAGGACTGCATGCGCGACGCCTGGGTTACACGCAGGTCATCATGGAATGCCCGCAGACACTCGCCGAATTGTTCATGCCCAAGGTCTGGGGTGGCTTGTTCGCACGCCGAGGTTGGCGAGCGCTGGCTGCGCCGGTGATCGGCATGATGCTGACCCTGCGCTTTCACTTTCACCGCAATCGGCACGATCGCGTCTACGAGCAACTGGAAGACCTGCTGATTCCCGTGGCAGAACGTCTTGAGCGCGAAGGGTTTCTGGTAGGTCGAGCAATTCACGGCGGCCGACCTGACATTGGCATCACTGTTGCGCCCCTTGCGCGTAGTGCCTCATTTCAGTCATCACCCACGGCTGCGATCATTGTTCGCTTGGCAGCGGCGGTTGTTCGAGGCCCAGGGACGGGACGTGTCGTTTCCATACGAAGATGCGATCCGCGCGCGGCGGGAGCGAAGCGGAACGATGCGCGGTCGCGTGCGATGGTTGCGTGCTGACCCTGCAGGCTGTGATGGCGTGGGTGACGAGGTGCCGCGGCAGGCGGCGAGTAATGACACCACCCGGTAAGCCGCTGGACCGTCCTGTTGGGATTGCCTGCCTATTTGAAACTGCGCTGGTTCAGTGGCGTGGCCAAGATGTCTTACGTACCGCGCGTTGCGCGCAGAGCGCAGCCGAAGGGGAGTGCTGAAGGGGACGCGGCGAAGGTCTATGCGGCAGCGCTGGTTGCGCCGCGCCGTTGTCACGGTGGATCAGCCGTCCAATTCCGACCAGCGCGCGTAGGCGCCGTCGAGTTCGGCTTGCACGGAGGCCAGTGCTTCGTTGGCCTTGACGATGGTGGCGCTATCCTGCTGGAAAAACGAGGGATCGTTCATCGCCTCGCTGCGCGTGGCGATATCAGTTTCCAACTGCTCGATACGCAGCGGCAACTGCTCCAGTTCGCGCTGCTCCTTGAAGCTGAGCTTGCGCTTTGCCGGCGTCGCGGCAGGAGCGGGATCGTTGCGAACCAGGCCAGGCTTTGCGGCAGCGGCTGCCACGGCTTGCGCGGCCGTCGGGCGCTGCCACAGCCAGTCACTGTAACCACCCACGTACTCGCCGATCTGGCCATGGCCTTCCAGCACCAGCGTGCTGGACACCACGTTGTCGAGGAAGGCGCGGTCATGCGACACCAGCAACAGGGTGCCCTGGTAATCGGTGAGCAGTTCTTCCAGCAGTTCCAGCGTCTCCACGTCGAGATCGTTGGTCGGTTCGTCCATCACCAGCAGGTTGGACGGCTGGGCGAACAGTTTGGCCAGCAACAGCCGGTTGCGCTCGCCGCCGGACAGGCGCGTGATGGGTGCGCGGGCGCGTTCGGGTGAGAACAGGAAATCCTGCAGGTAGCCGATGATGTGCTTGCGGCTGCCGTTCAACTCGATGAAGTCGCGACCTTCGGCCACGTTGTCCAGCGCGTTCAACTTGTCGTTGAGTTGCAGGCGGTGCTGATCGAAGTAGGCGATCTGGATACCGGTGCCAATCGTGACGTGGCCGCGCTGTGGCTTGAGCTCACCGAGCATGATCTTCAGCAGCGTGCTCTTGCCGGCGCCGTTCGGACCAATGATGCCGATGCGGTCGCCGCGCATGATGGTGGTGGAAAGATTGTCGATCAGCACGCGGCCGTCATAGGCCTGGTGCACGTGTTCAAGATCGATCACCTTCTTGCCCGAGGCCTGGGCGTTGGCGGCCGTCATCTTGACGTTGCCGCTCAGGTTGCGCCGCTCGGCGCGCTCGACACGCAACGCCTTCAATGCGCGCACACGGCCTTCGTTGCGGGTACGGCGGGCCTTGATGCCCTGGCGGATCCACACTTCTTCCTGGGCCAGTTTCTTGTCGAACAGCGCATTCGCCTGCGCCTCGGCGTGCAAGCGTTCCTCGCGGCGGCGCAGGTAGTTGTCGTAGTCGCCCGGCCAGTCGGTAAGCTGGCCGCGATCGATCTCGACGATGCGCGTCGCCAGCGCGCGCAGAAAGCTGCGGTCATGGGTGACGAAGATGATGCTGCCGTCGAACTGCTTGAGGAAGGTTTCCAGCCAGGCGATGGCTTCGATGTCGAGATGGTTGGTCGGCTCGTCCAGCAGCAGCACGTCGGGCTTGCGCACCAGCGCCTGCGCCAGCAGCACGCGGCGCTTCATGCCGCCGGAGAGCGCGGCGAAATCCGTGTCGGCGGGCAGTTCGAGCTTGGTGAGTACCTCGGTTACACGACGATCGAGATCCCAGCCGTGCTGCGCCTCGATCTGGGTCTGAACGTCACCCAGCGCATCGAAGTCACCTTCGTGCAGCAGGTGGTGGTAGCGCGCCAGCAGATGGCCGAGATCGCCCAGCCCTTCGGACACGACGTCGAATACGGTGCCCTCGGTACCCTGCGGCACCTCCTGAGCCATGCGGGCAACCACGATGCCGTTCTGTACGCGAAGCTCGCCATCGTCCGGCTTGAGCTCGCCGGCGATCAGCTTCATCAGGGTGGATTTGCCTTCGCCGTTACGGCCGACGATGCAGACGCGCTCGTTACGTTCGATCGAAAGATCAACATGTTCGAGCAGGAGGGGGCCGCCGATGCTGAAATCGACGCGCTGGAGTTGGATTAGGGACATCTCCCTATTCTAGGCGATGCGCCCCTGCGTTCGACGGATAGGCTGGTTTTAACGGCGAATTTATGGCGCCGGCAGGGCTTAATGCAGTAGTTTTACGGACTTAAGCTTCGGCCGTTCCTGCCGAACTCCTCGCTGCAAAGTCGGTTTGCGGGCCTGCTCATCGAGCCCGCGCCGGATCGCTGCGATCTTCCAAAGACCATGTCGGGGGAAATAACCCTTGAATAACATGGCATTATGTTGTCAAATTTAACCATTATCTAGGTGCCGATGGCGGCGCGAGGGGTCAAGGTGGCCATCAAGACCAAAACACCGAGATGGTTGTCTGCTTGCCGTCAGAGCTTTGCTGCGGTGGCGCTGTTGGCGCTCGCCAGTTTCGTGGGCGTTGCCCATGCTGGCTATGCGGCTATCGTGATCAGCGAGTCGGACGGCCAGGTGCTGACGGCGGTCAATCCCGATGAGCCGAACCGCCCTGCGTCGTTGGCCAAGATGATGACGCTTTACCTGACCTTCCAGCAGCTGGAGAGTGGTCAGATCAAGCTCGACCAGGAGCTGCCGGTGTCTGCCTGGGCGGCTGGTCGGCCGCCGACCAAGCTCGATCTGCGTCACGGCCAGACGATTTCCGTAAGCGACTGCATCCTCGGCATGATCACCAAGTCGGCCAACGACGCGGCGACGGTGGTGGCCGAAGGCCTGGGTGGCTCCGAAGGTCACTTCGTCGAAATGATGAATGCCCAGGCCCTCAAGCTCGGCATGACCGGCACGCATTTCGAGAATGCCTCGGGCCTGCCCGACCCGGACGACTCCACCACGGCGCGCGACATGTCCAAGCTGGCCATGGCGCTGTATCACGATTTCCCGCAATACACCCACTACTTTGCGACGACGGAGTTCATGTTCCGCGGCAGGCTGGTGCGTGGTCATAACAATCTGATGGATCGTTATCCGGGCATGGATGGGCTGAAGACCGGCTTCACCAATGCGTCGGGCTTCAATCTGGCGTCGACGGCCGTCCGCGATGGCCATCGTCTCTTCAGCGTGGTGCTGGGCGGTCGTACTGCCGCAGCCCGCGACAATCTGATGGCGCGCCTGTTGGACGACGGTTTTGAAGATCGCGCGACGCCCGACTACCTGGTGGCCCGGGCCGGTGGCGCCACCGGAACCGGCACGGCGCAGAAGATCCTGACGGCGTTGTCGCCCATCGGTACCGCTGAAGCCGAACCCGCGCCCGTGCCGGAGCGACGTCATCGCCGCGGCAAGGTGGGCAAGGCCGCTACCGTTGCCAGCAATACCTGCAGCAAACGCAAAGGGGCAACGTGCCCCGTGCCCGCCAAGCGGACCCCCAAGAAAGCAGCAAAGCCAGCCGCGTCCGTCAAAGCACCCGTAAAAAGTTCGCCGGATAGCTGACCTCGGGCGCTTAGAGCCGGCTCAACATCTTCGAAGTAAGCAGTCATCCAGCGTGACCAGCCCTTCGGCAGTTGAGAGCCGCTGGGATGACGACCTGGGCAACGTGGCGTTTTGGGCTGCCCGACCTTTCCTGTGAAGATGTTGAACAGTCTCGAGGGCTCGCCCATGCGGGCGGTGCGCGAGCGTGTGAAGCGCCATCAGGTTGTCGGTAGGACGGGTCGAGTCCAACGCGCAGCCAAAAGAAAACGGGCCGCATAAGCGGCCCGTTTTTGCTTGAAGCGAAGCGCGAGGCTTACTTCAGCTTCGCATCGGCGCGCAGCGCTTCGGCCTTGTCGGTCTTTTCCCACGAGAACGCGGTGTACGGTCTTGCCGTCGCGGACCCTTCACTGTCGTACGGCGTGCGACCGAAGTGACCGTAGCTCGCGGTCTGCTGATACATCGGATGGACCAGGTCGAGCATCTTGATGATGCCGTACGGACGCAGGTCGAAGTGCTTGCGGATCAGCTTCTCGATCTTCTCGTCGGCGATCTTGCCGGTGCCGAACGTGGTCACCGAGATCGAGGTCGGCTCGCGCCACGCCGATGGCGTAGCTCACCTGCATTTCGCAACGGTCGGCAATGCCGGCAGCGACGATGTTCTTGGCCACATAGCGCGCGGCATAGGCGGCCGAGCGGTCGACCTTCGACGGATCCTTGCCCGAGAACGCGCCGCCGCCGTGACGGGCCCAGCCGCCGTAGGTGTCGACGATGATCTTGCGGCCGGTCAGGCCGCAGTCGCCCACCGGGCCGCCGATCACGAACTTGCCGGTCGGGTTGATGTGGAACTTGGTGCCCTTGTGCAGCAGCTTGGCCGGCAGCACGGGCTTGAGGATGTGCTCGCGCACGGCCTCGATCAGATCCTTCTGCTTCACGCTCGGATCGTGCTGGGTCGACAGCACCACGGCGTCGATGGCCGTCGCCACGCCGTCTTCGTAGCGCAGCGTGACCTGGCTCTTGGCGTCCGGGCGCAGCCACGGCAGCGGCGAATTCTTCTTCTTGCGGACCTTGGCCTGCTGCTCGACGAGGCGGTGCGAGTAGTAGATCGCCGCCGGCATGTAGTCCTTGGTTTCGTTGGTCGCGTAGCCGAACATCAGGCCCTGGTCGCCAGCGCCCTGTTCTTCCGGCTTCTTGCGGTCCACGCCCTGGTTGATGTCGGGCGACTGCTTGCCGATCAGGTTCAGCACGCCGCAGGTCTCGCCGTCGAAGCCGACGTCGGAGCGAGTCATAGCCGATGTCGACGATGACCTTGCGCGTCAGCGCTTCCAGGTCGATCCAGGCGCTGGTGGTGATCTCGCCGGCGACGATAGCGACGCCCGTCTTCACCATCGTTTCGCAAGCCACGCGCGCACGCTGATCCTGCGCGATGATCGCATCGAGGACGGCATCGGAGATCTGGTCGGCGACTTTGTCCGGGTGGCCTTCGGAAACCGACTCGGAAGTGAAGAGGAAATTGCTCATCGCGGGATATATCCTTCCTTACGGATAGAAAGATGAAAGGGGTGGCGCATGATACACGGGGAACCCCCGTTTTGCAGCCTCAGCATGTCCGCCGGACATGACGATTTCATGCCGATTCAGCCATTTGGACGGCTTTATGGCTCGTTGCAAACGCTTTTAGTGGCTATCTGAAGGCGTCTGCCGGCCGGCCGGAGCGGCCGGAGCATAGCGCAGTCGAGTCCCACGGCGGGTGGGAATTGCCAGGGCGGCTGTATCCGCCCCAGGGTTGCGGAACCTGGCCCGATGGATTTAGCCGTTCGCGTGCAATCGGCTGAAGCCATCTTCACTCCAGCCTTCGCTGCCGACGCCGTGGTGCACGAAAAACAGCCCTTCGGGGTCGTACTTGCGCTTCACCGAGGCCAGCCTGGCGTAGTTCGTGCCCCAGAACGACGCCTGCCAATCGCGCTCGAAGTAATCACTCTCCGATACATAGGAGCCCGCGCCGGGGGCGGCTTTGAGCAGCGCGTCCATGGCTTGGCGGATACGCGCTGCCTCGTCGCGCGCACTGGCCAGATCGGGCTTGGCGTCAGGCATGCCGGGAAAGGCGGGATCGCCTTCGCTGGCGATGATCGCCAGCGCAAAAGCATCCAGGGCATGGGGATTCATCGCCGTATCGCGAGCCAGGGCCAGCGCATCGGCCGGCGCACCGGCCAGGCCCTTGTTGAAATGGAGCGACAGGCCCCAGTGGCGAGTTGCCGCGAACAGGGCATCGGCCAGTGTCGCCTGCCGGTCGCCACCGAGCAGTGACTGCGGCAGCCAGGCCGAACGGTAGCCGTGAATGAATTGCGCCACCTGCCCTTGGTCGCCGGCCCAGAACACGTGATTCCCTGGGGCGCTGGTACGACTATCGGCGACCGTCAGGCCGGGCGCATGCTGATGGAAGAACTCTGCATCCCAGCCATGCCGGGCCGGCAACGCCAGCACCTGGACGGCTTCAGTGAAGCGATAAACCTTGCGCGCGCGGACCCAGGCGAGGAAGGGCGCCCAGACCTGTTCCGCCGCCGGTTTGTCGAGACCCTGGAACACCATGGACAGGCGTAACGTGTTGTCGCGGCGGAATACCAGTTGCTCGCCCCAGTGCGGGTTGAACAGCGCCTCGCGATAGAAGCCGATGACCTGCGTAATGAGTGCGCGGTAGGCCTCGTCCGAATCGGCCTGGATAGCGCCTGATACCCCGCCGAAGGTGTCCGGCAGATCGTGCGTGCGCAGGGTCAGCCGGGTGATCACGCCCAGGCTGCCGCCACCGCCGCCCTTGATGCCCCAAAACAGGTCGGGATGCTGGTGCGCATTGACGACCCGTGCCTTGCCATCGGCCGTGACTACCTCGGCTTCGAGCAGTCCACCCGACGCCGTGCCGAAGTTCTTCGAAAAACTGCCAAAGCCGCCGCTCTGCACCAGGCCGGCCACACCGACCGTGGTGCAGCCGCCGCCTTGCACGTAGCGGCCACCCTGGGTGGTTACCGCATCGTAGGCGTCGATCCACATCGCGCCGGATTGCACCGTCACCGCCGGTAGCGGGGCCTGGATGCCTTCGCCGCCTTGCGCCACGAAGGCATCGTGCAGGGTCACGGCGTTCATATGCCGTGTCCAGATCAGCAACGAATCCGGCGAGGCCGAAGTGCCCTGGTAACTGTGGCCGCCACCTTTCACGACCAGACGCAGGTGATGCTGGCGGGCGAAGTTCACCGCCGCCACCACGTCTGATGTGCTCTGCGCCGCCACGGCATAGGCGCTGGGGCGGGAGGTCCACGCGTCGACCCAGCCGCTGGTTTGCGTCAGGGCGGGTTCGTCACCGATGAAATAGGGGTTCTTGATCTGCGCCAGCGCCTCGCGGCAGGCGTCGTCCTTGGTCAGCGCAACCCTCGAACGGTGAGCGTAGGCGCTGCAGGCGCCCTCCCACCGCCTGCTTCAGTTGCTCCCATTGCGCCGCCGAAGGCCAGGCCGGGTCGCCGGGGCGTACGCGCGAGCGCAGCCGGAGGACGTGGGCGGCGGCGGCTTCGGTGGTCGCAAATGCCGGTGACACCAGCCAGGGAAGCAGCGGCAGGGTCAGGGCGGCCTTGAGCAAGTCGCGACGATGCATGTGATTCCCCTTCGAGTTCGGAAGCCGTCACTCTGCGCCGGCCCAGCTGCCGGGCAAGGGCAGGGTGATGAACGGCTGCCCCGCTGTGACGAATAGCAGGACCACCGGGACGGCGGAGTGTCACCCAGGGTGCGACTGGCTCAGGTGAAGACGCCGGTCAGTGCCGCAGAGCAGGCGCATCCAGCGACGACCGGCGCCGAACTGTCCCGTCCGGCTGGCCTGCGTCGGCAGCCGGCCGGCCATGCGCTGTGGGTCGCCGCGCTGATGCCGGTGATTGCCAAGTATGGCGACGTGATGCCGTCGCCGGCTCAATAAACCGTCGCCCGCGCCTGCACAAAGGCGAAGAAAAAGACCGCATTCGGGTCGTTGCGTACGCTCTGTATTTCCCGCCGCATGCCTTCGACGGTCGCGATATCGACCTTGCCGTTGGCCATCAGTTGCTCGGCAGCGGATAACAGTACTTCTTCCCAGAATTCGATCATCTGCTTGCGCTTGCCGGGCTGGCGATTATCCAGGTGGAAGCTCTTCACCTCGGTCTGCACGTCGCGATAGCCGCCGGCCAACAGCAGGTTGCCGAGCTTGGCGCCGATGAATGGATCACCACCGCTGTCGTACTGGTGGTCGTTGAAAGCCATCCAGTAACGCAGCAGGTGCGGTGAATAGGGATCAAGGAAGAACGAGGAATTGAGCACTTCAGTTACATAGATGACTGAGCCCGGGCTCAACACGCGCCGCACTTCGGTCAGCACGCGGGCGGGGCTGGGCATGTGCTCCAGCACCCAGCAAAGGTAGGCGGCGTCAAAGCTGCGCTCGGCAAAAGGCAGGTCGGTCGCATCGGCGAGCTGAAGCGTGTACCGCGCGCTGCACCACGCCGTCTCTGCGAGGTTCCGCTCGGCTGCGGCGAGCTGTGCGGGGGAGCGGTCCACACCGGTGACGTGCAGATTGGGAAAGCGGCGCAGCAGGATCTCCGTCTGCGCGCCCACGCCGCTGCCCACTTCGAGCAGGCGGCTGGCCTCGCTGTAGTCGATGCCGCTGAACAGCTTGGTTTCGAACATGCGCGCCTGGCGCATCAGGCGCGATTGCTCCTCCGATGAGAAGCCGTGGATATAAGGAAACTCGCCGGTAACGATGCTGTTCACGACGGCCGACCTTTGGTGGGAAGCGGTACCTGTTCGGCAACACTACGCCTGCTGGTGTCGACGGTTAGTCGCTATGGGGCGTACCCCGTCAGTGGCCGTCGCCGCAGGCGTGATCCGTGCAAGCGGAGGCCGACGAGTGGCTTTCCGCGATCTGTGTGGCCGGGTGCGCGTGGATAAAGGCAAGGATGTCGCCCAGGGTGGGGGCATCGCTGCGCATCGGCCGAGACAGGGCAAAAAGCAGGGCTTCATGCCCTAGTCCGGGATAGAGCTTGAGCGTCACGTCCTCGTGCTGGGCCTGCATTGCCCGGTTCAGCGAGATCGCGTTGGACGGCTCCACTTCGTGGTCTCCCGTTCCTTGCAGCAGCAACATCGGTGGTTCGGCACCATGCACATACAGCACAGGCTGTGCGGTCTGCTGCTCGGCTGGAGTGCGGCCGAACATGCCCAGCATGTCCGTCTCGTTGGCGGGGATCGGCATGAAGTCGTAGCAGCCGGCCAGCCCGATAAAACCCGCCAGATCCGACGGGCGCATGCCATGCGCGCCCAGCCACTGCGGATCGGTGGCCACCAGGGCAGCGATCTGGCCGCCTGCGGAATGTCCCATCACGAACATGTCGTCGGGTGCGCCGCCCAGCTCCTGTGCATGCTGGTGCGTCCATGCCACGGCGCGCGCGGCGTCCTGCATGAAACCATCCATGCGCACCTGCGGGTATTTGCGGTAATCGGGGATCACCACGATCACGCCTTGGGCCGAGAGGGCGGTGCCGACGAAGCGATACCACGCGCGTTCACCTTGAACCCAGCTGCCGCCATAGAAAAACACCACGATGGGGGCGTGCTCGGCGTGTGCGGGTACATAGACATCGAGCGCGAGCTGATGGTCGGCGTCGAAGACGATATCGCGCTGCCGCTCGATGCCCTTGTGCTGATCGGTGGCGTTGAGCCCCGCAAACAGGGTGGCTTCGCAACCGCTCAACAGCACGGCAAGGCCCAGCACCGTCAAACGACCGAATAAGGCGAGCGGGCGGCGGTGCCGGAGGGCGTTAGCGAGTGGAAGAGCCATGGCATGAAGGCATTCAGCGGGATACCGATGATGCATCACGCCCGCGCGCAAGGGTTTGCGATCGCCGAATGCGCTCGCGCGAACTCAAGCTGCCAGCCGTTCCCCGGCTTCCAGTGCGGCGAAATATTCCCGTGTCAGGTGCAACTGTTCGGCAGCGCTTTCGGCGCGATTCACCACGTGGCGGAACGCGGCATTCTCGTCGCGATCCTTGGCGTACCAGCCCAGGTGCTTGCGCGCGATGCGTACGCCTTGCAGCTCACCGTAGAACGCATAAAGCTCTTCAAGATGGTGAGTCAGGATGGCGCACACCTCGTGCGACGTCGGCTCGGGCAAGGTCTCGCCTGTAGCGAGATAGTGCGCGATCTCGCGGAAGATCCATGGGCGCCCTTGCGCGCCGCGTCCCACCATCACGGCATCGGCGCCGGTAACGTCGAGCACGTGCTTGGCGTTTTGCGGCGTGAGGACATCGCCATTGGCCAGCACGGGGATGCGCACGGCACGCTTTACCGCGGCAATCGTCTCGTACTCTGCTTCGCCTTCGTACTTGTCGGCGCGCGTGCGGCCATGCACGGCCAAGGCGGCAATGCCCGCGCCCTCGGCGATCTTCGCGATGGTCAGCGCGTTTTTGTTCTGGCGGTCCCAGCCGGTGCGGATCTTCAGCGTGACAGGTATGTCGACCGCGTCGACCACCGCCTTGACGATGCGCGCCACCAGCGGCTCGTCCTGCAGCAGGGCCGAGCCGGACCACACGTTGCAGACCTTTTTGGCCGGGCAGCCCATGTTGATGTCGACGATCTGCGCACCGTTGTCGGCGTTGTAGCGCGCCGCCTCGGCCAGCATCACCGGGTCGTAGCCGGCGATCTGCACGCTCACCGGCTCGGGTTCGCCGGCATGGTCCATGCGCCGCAATGACTTGCGTGTTTGCCACAGGCGCGGATCGGACGCGGTCATTTCCGACACGGCCAGGCCCGCACCCAGCCGCTTGCAAAGCAGGCGGAAGGGTTTGTCGGTGACCCCTGCCATGGGGGCGAGCACCACGTTCGGGTCGATGCGGTAAGGGCCAATCTGCATCCGCCTATTGTAACCGGAGGCGGCGACGGCAGCTTCCCCTGTAGGAGCGCACCCAGTGCGCGACCCGCCCCGCCTCAATGCGCAGCCTTCTCCGCCCATACCCGCGCGCTGGCCGGATCATGCTTGTGCTTGAACAGGAACATGAAGAGCACCGCGACCACCAGCGAATACAGCGCAAACGTGATCCAGATGCCGTGCCAGTCCTTGCTGTGGTCTTCGCGCGTGAAGAACGCCTCGATGATCAGCCCGCTCAGCGAACTGCCCAATACCGCGCCGATGCCGTTGGTCATCAGCATGAACAGACCCTGCGCGCTGGCGCGGATCGAGGGATCACTCTGGCCTTCGACGAACAGCGAACCGGAAATATTGAAGAAATCGAAGGCCATGCCGTAAACGATGCACGACAGCACGATCATCCACAGGCCCGGACCCGGGTCACCATAGGCGAACAGGCCGAAGCGCAGGGTCCAGGCAAACATGCTGATCAGCATCACCGTCTTGATGCCAAAACGCTTGAGGAAGAACGGAATCGCAAGAATGAACAGCGTCTCGGAAATCTGCGAGATCGACATGATGACGGCCGGGTAACGTACCGCCACCAGGTCCTTGTAGGTGTCCATCTTGGCGAAATCATGCAGGAACGTATCGCCGTAGGCATTGGTCAACTGCAGCGAGGCGCCAAGCAACATCGCGAAGACAAAGAACACCGCCATGCGCGCATCGCGGAACAGCGAGAACGAGGTGAGGCCCAGTGTATCCAGCAGCGACTGGTTGGGCTTGCGCTGGAAACGCGGCGGGCAGGGCGGCAGGGTGAACGCGTACAGGCCCAACAGCAGGGCAGCGCCGGAGGCGACATAGAACTGGCCGGACGAGGTTTCCAGGTGCAGCAGGCTCACCGTCCACAGCGCGGCGATGAAGCCTACCGTGCCCCAGACGCGGATGGGCGGGTAATCCTTGACGATGTCCTTGCCGTCGCTTTTCAGTGCGTTATAGGCCACCGCGATGGCGAGCGAGATGGTCGGCATGTAGAACATCATGTTGATCAACATGACCCAGAACATCAGCCCCGGCGACTGCACCATCGGAACGCAGAAAAGCACCAGTGCGCCGCCGATATGCATGAGGCCGTAGAGCTTCTCCGCGTTGATCCATTTGTCCGCGACCACGCCCATCAGCGACGGCATGAAGAGCGAGGCGATGCCCATGGTCGAGAAGATCGCGCCGAACTGCGCGCCGGACCACTGCTTGGTCTGGAACCAGTAGGCGCCGATCGTCAGCAGCCATGACCCCCATACGAAGAATTGCAGGAAGTTCATCGCAATCAGGCGCAGTCGAAGATTCATCAGCGTGTTCGTATGAGTTGAAACGGTTGGACGGTAGGGCGGGACACCCTCTTGCGGGCAGGCCAACGGTTATGGCGGCCTGTCGCGGCGATCCCGATGATCCCCTGCATAGCGCCTTGGGCGACCCATGGCCATGCCAAAATAACGGCCAGCGTAGAGGAATGGGTGCGGGCGCGACAAGTTGCGGCGCCGGGAACATCCCGTTCGGATTATTTGAGGAGATGAGGCGTGAGTTTGTTCCTGACCATTGCGGTAGTGCACCTGGTAGCCCTGTTGAGCCCGGGCCCCGACTTCTTCTTCGTCTCGCAGACGGCGGTCAGCCGCACCCGCCGGCAGGCCATGTTTGGCGTGGTGGGAATTACCCTGGGCGTCGTCGTATGGTCCGCGCTGGCCCTCGCCGGACTGCAATTGCTACTGCAGCGGCTAGCCTGGCTGGAACGGCTGATTGCCGTCGCCGGCGGTCTCTACCTGGCCTGGATGGGCGTCAAAATGCTGCGCGGGGCGCTGAGCAAGCCGTCGTCCGCCGGCGTGGAGCAGAAGCCCGTGCTGCAGCAGGGCGACTGGGCCACGCTGCGTGCCGGCCTATTGACCAATCTCTCCAACCCGAAAGTAGTGATTTATTTCGGCAGCGTGTTCTCCGCCTTCCTCGGCGACCGTGTGAGCACCGGTGCTCGCTGGGGCCTGTGGACCATGGTTATCGTCGAAACCCTGTTGTGGTTCACGCTGGTTGCTGGTGTGTTTGCACTACCGGCGATGCGCCGTGGTTACCTAAGGCTGTCACGCTGGATCGACGGGCTGGCGGGCGCGGTATTCGTGTTGTTCGGCTTGCACCTGATCCTTGCCAAGCGCACGGTATAACCGCGCTTTTGTAGGAGCGCACCCAGTGCGCGAGAAGCCAACGAAGCAGTGACGCCGTAACGCTCATCGCGCACTGGGTGCGCTCCTGCCAACAGCCTTCAGGGCAATAATTTTCCCGGATTCAGGATGCCATCCGGATCAAACGCCGACTTCACGTTGCGCATCAGGCGCAGCGTGCTGGGTTGCAATGCCAGCGGCATGAACTCGCGCTTGACCAGGCCGATGCCGTGCTCGCCCGAAAGCGTGCCATCCAGCGCGATCACCAGCGCGAACACTTCCGCTAGGCAGGCAGGGGCACGTTCGCGCTCGGCCTCGTCTCGCGGCAGCAGGTTGACGTGCAAGTTGCCGTTGCCGGCATGACCAAAGCTGACGATCAGCACGTCGTGCTTCTTCGACAGCCGTTTGATGCCATCGACGAGCTCGGGCAGCCGGCTCACCGGCACTACCACATCCTCGTTGATCTTGTTCGGCGAGATGGTGCGTTGCGCGGGTGATAGTGCCTTGCGGGCGGACCATAGCGCCTGCGTTTCCTCCGCCGTCTCCGCGATGCGCAGCTCCTCCAGCCCATCGCCGCGCGCGGCACGTGATACCGCTTCCATCGCGCTAGGCAAGGTATCCGGCTCGCCATCCACTTCGACCATCAGCATGGCACCAGCCAGCGGTACCACGTCACCGCCGTAATCACGGGCGAGCTTGAGCGCCACGTCGTCGATAAACTCAAGCGCACACGGCGTGACCGGCTGCGCCATGATCCGCGCCACCGCCCGCGCAGCGGCGCCGACGTCGCGATAGGTGGCGCGCATGGTGCGCAGCCCAGTGGGTTTGGGTGTGAGTTTGAGTGTGGCTTCCGTGATCAGCGCGAGCGTGCCTTCCGAGCCGATCAGCAGGCGGGTGAGGTCATATCCCGTGGCGCCCTTGCTCGTATACGTGCCGCAGCGAAACCCTTCGCCCGTGCCGGCAACGGCGCGCATGCCCAGCGTGTTCTCGCGCGGACTGCCGTACTTCACCGTGCGTGGACCTGCCGAGTTGCAAGCGAGGTTGCCGCCAATGCTGCACCAGGGTGCCGACGAGGGATCGGGTGGCCAAAAGAACCCGTGGGGCTTCAGTGCCTGCTGCAGATCGCCATTGAGTACGCCCGGTTCCACCACCGCGAAGCGGTTGTCCGGATCGATGCGCAGAATGCGGTTCATGCGCTCGAAACTCACCACCACGCCACCATCCACCGGCACCGTGGCGCCGGTGGTATTGGTGCCGCGACCGCGACCGATCACGGGTACGTGATGTGCGCGGCAAGCTTGCACCAGGGCCTCTACCTGCGCGTGCTCGGTAGGAAACACCACGGCATCCGGCTTCGCGTTGCGGCGCGAGTTGTCGTAGGCGTAGGCGAGGCGTTCGGCGTCGCCGGTGGCCAGCGAGGCCTCCGGAAAGTGCGAGCGGAGGGTGACAAGCAGGGAGTCGGGAAGGCTCATGCGCGCAGTATCCCACCGGATGCGGCTTGCGCGGGAATCATGGCTGGGCTAGGGATGCTCTGATCAACTCTGCGCAGGCGTCATGATGTCCAGAAGGCCCGCAGGCGGTGTTGCGTGGCGGCGGGAAGACTGGCCGTCTTGCCAAGCCGCGCGGCACCGCCCGCGCGCCTTCTGGACATCACCCCATCACTTTGAATTCAATTCGTGGGGCCGGTCCTGTCTGTCCGCATCCCTTCGGTGCGCCGGCTCGACAGACGGCCAGTCTGCCTTCGCCGACTCCCCTGTGGTCTGCGAACAGACAGGACCGGTGACGCCTGCGCAGAGTTGATCAGAGCATCCCTAGTGCGCTTCGAAGGCGCCGCGCAGCCAGTCCATCTCCGCCTGTTCCTCGGGGCCGTCGTAGGTCACCACATCGAAACGACAGGTTCGCTGTGCGTACTTGCCATGGGCAGCAAGCCACAGTTCGGCGGTACGTATCAGCTTTTGCTGCTTGCTGGCGGTGACCGAGGCTGCAGCGCTGCCGTGCGCTGCACGCAGGCGGTGACGTACCTCGACAAATACCACCGTGTCGCCATCGAGCATGATCAGGTCGAGCTCGCCGTGGCGTGTGGTGTAGTTGCGTGCCAGCAGTTTGAGGCCGGCGCGCTGCAGGGCGGCGCCGGCGCGTTCCTCGAAGCGCGCTCCCGCAGCCCGCATCAGCCTTGGCTGGGCTGATCGTTGGTGACGGGCGGCGACAACGCCGGCGCGCTGTCCATCTGCAGGCTGCCATTGAGCGGACGGGCCAGGCCGTCCTGGAACTTCGCCCAAACGAGCACGCGACGTACGCGACCGAACTGGTCAGCGGTGAGCTGACCGCTGGCGCCCGGCAGATAGCTGCCGGGGTGTGCACGCAGCCAGTCGACGTACGGCGCAAGACTCCAGGCATCCATGCCGAAGGCGAACAGCCGCGCGGAGGTACCGCGCGCGGTTGGCAGTTGCGCGGCGATGTCGCCGTGATTGGGCAGGCCTGGCTGCACGTCGAACAACCACGGTGCGTCGCAAAATTCGACACCTTCCAGGTCACGGTTGGCGCCAGCGTCGTCCACGCCGGCATAGATATGCGACGTGCCAAACACCGGGAGGTTCACGCGGGCGAGCTTGAGCTGCGGCAGCAGCAGTCGCGCCTGCTGCGGGCGCATGCTGATGAATACACCGGTCGTGCTGGCGCCGCCTGCTTCGCTTGCGGGTGTGCTGGCGTCATTGCCATCGGTGGGCATGCCCAGTCCAGTGATGGTCGGGGCGTAGTTGACACCCGTGGCGGGGAGGTTGCCCATGCCGGCGACCTTGCCACCGCGCGCCTCCATTTCGGCCTTGAAGGCGGTGGCGGCGCGCTGCGCAAAATCGTCGTTGCTGACGATGAGGTACGCCGTGAGGGTGCCGCGCTCGACCATGTGGTCGGCCGCCTGGGCACCCTCGGTTTCCGGCAGCAGGCCAAATTCGCTCACGCCATTGGCGGGCAGGCTCTTGTCGTCCGGGTGATTCAGCGCGAGCAGGGCCACCGGCAGGTCCGACAGACCGAACAAGGCGGAAACCTCGCCACGTGTCAGCGGCCCGATCACCAGCTGTGCCCCGTCGCTGACGGCCTGCTGATAAGCCTTGATGGCAGTGGCTGGCGTACCGCCGCTGTCGTATACGCGCACGAGCGGTCGAGGCGCGTGATTGCGTGAAGCATCGGCGTAGGCAGCGAAAAAGCCCTCACGGATAGCCGAGCTGGCCGCGGCGAGATTACCGGTCGCGGGCAACAGCAGGGCGACGCGCGCAGGCATCTTGTAGCCCTCGCGCACATTGGCGCCTTCACCCGGCATCATGGTGCCGACTTCCTGTTCCAGCGCTGGTTGCTGATGCGCCACCGCGACGCCGAGCTGGGTCAGCGCCTCGTTCACCCACGGCAGCATGCGATCACCTTGCTGCATGGCGCTGGCGCGCTGTTTCAGTGGTTCGGCGCCGAGTTTCACGAGTAGGGCGACCACCTGCTTGCGATTCTGTGTCTGATCCAGGCCGGTGAGTCGGCTGTCCATCTCGACGCGTGAGCGTGCCGCGCCCCAGAAGTCGCCGGTCTCCTGCATGGCCTGCGAGCGCAGCTCAAGCAGGCGAAGTTGCAGCGCCGGAGGCACGCTGATGTTCGGTTGCGTGGTGAGTTGCAGGGCACGATTCGCATCGTGCTGCTTCAGTGCCAACTCGGCTTGCAGCAGGTCGAGACGCGAGGGCTCATCACCGGTCAGGCGCTGGCGTCGAATATCGTTGGCGAAGGGTGCGGCGCGGTCGAGCTGACCTTCCTGGCGATACGCTTCGGCGGCGAGCAGGCGATAGTGATCGGGGCTGGCGGACGTTTTCGCCAGGGCCAGGTACGCCTGTGCCGCATCCTCGAACTTGCCTTGCTGGACGAGCGCATCGGCCTGCTGGCTGGCGGCGATTTCGGCGGGGGACCGGGTCGCCGTTGGGGGAACGCAGGCGCTGAGTGCGAGTGAAATCAGCAGGGCAACGCCTGCGGCGCGGTACAAGCGCATGGCCAAATCCCTTTCGATCTTTTTGACGACATAGTCGGCGGATGGGCGATGATAGCCCATCGGATTGCCGCCTCGCGGCGGAGGATATTGCAAGATGTCACAGATTCAGCCCGGCCTGCTATGGGTGGTCGCCACGCCGATTGGTCATCGCGACGACTTTTCCGTGCGTGCCATCGAAACCCTGCGCTCGGTCGCGGTCATTGCCGCGGAGGACACACGGCACAGTCGTCCTCTGCTCATGCACTACAACATCAGTACGCCACTGGTGGCGTTGCATGAGCACAATGAACGCGACGTGGTCGATGCGATCGTGCGGCGGTTGCAGGGCGGTGAATCGGTCGCCTTGATCTCCGATGCGGGTACGCCTCTGATCAGCGACCCCGGCTTCCGGCTGGTGCGGGCTGCACGTGCGGCCGGCATTCGTTGCGCGCCGGTGCCAGGCCCGTGCGCGGCCATCGCAGGACTTTCCGTGGCGGGTCTGCCTAGCGACCGCTTCGTATTCGAGGGTTTCCTGCCGCCCAAGTCCGCCGCGCGGCGTGCCCGCTTGCAGGAACTTGCGGGCGATGCGCGCACGCTCATCTTCTATGAGTCGTCGCATCGGGTGGCGGAGAGCCTCGCCGATATGCGCGATGTCTTCGGTGCGGCGCGCGAGGGTGTGCTGGCGCGCGAGCTGACCAAGCTGTTTGAGACGGTGCTTGGCGAACCGCTGGGCGAGCTGGCGACGCGGGTGGCGAACGACCCGGATCAGCAGCGCGGCGAGCACGTGATTCTGGTGGCCGGTCGTGGCGAGGAAACTGATGCGCGCGAAGCGGAGGGGCGGCGCGTTTTCGCCCTGTTGCGCGAGGAGTTACCGCCCGCCAAGGCGGCCAAGCTGGCGGCGGCCATTACCGGTGCGCCGCGCAAGCTGTTGTACGAGGGTTAGGGGTGATCGGTTTTTTGTAGGAGCGCACCCAGTGCGCGACAAACCGGCAGGATTGCCGGTTTGCACAGCGGCAGCTGCCCGAAGGGTGAGGGCCAAGGATGGCCCGAGTGAAAAGCCAACGGAGCGGTTATGCCGTGATCGCGCACAGGGTGCGCTCCTACACAGGAAGGCCGCGGGGCGCTCACTTCTCAGGCATCTTGAGCCGCATATTGCACTACAATGCCGTGCGGAGTCGGCCGGACAGTCGCGTCGCGCGCAAGCGCATCGAGGAAAGTCCGGGCTCCATAGGGCAGGGTGCCAGGTAACGCCTGGGCAGCGCGAGCTGACGGCCAGTGCAACAGAGAGCAGACCGCCGAACGGCATCTTCGGATGTGCGTGGTAAGGGTGAAAGGGTGCGGTAAGAGCGCACCGCGTGCGGGGCTAACGCCGCGTGGCACGGTAAACCCCACCTGGAGCAAGACCGAATAGGGGAACGATAACGCGGCCCGCGTTGTTCCCGGGTAGGTTGCTGGAGCCAGACGGCGACGTCTGGCCGAGAGGAATGACTGTCGCGTCGCAGACGACAGAACCCGGCTTACAGGCCGACTCCGCCTCTATTCACTACCGGCCGTCATCGCCATGTCGATCCCGACGTGGCGATGACGTCTGTGTGGCGGGCATGAACGGGTGATTCATGCCGGGCCCTTCCAGAGGGTCGCGAGGGAGGCGGAAACGCAGCCTCGCGTTTTGAAAAAAACCTAGCCATTCAAGCACCTTTGGGTATTTCCTCAGAAAGGGCTGGAATTACTGCCAGATCATCGCCTTTCTCATTGATTCACAAGCGAAATTCCCTTGACAGTCTCAGGGGCCGAGACTATCGTGGGTTCCTGTGTGAAATCGTGGGAATTAGTGGAGTCTATTGGCCGTGTTCCAGGGTGAAACCGCCATCACTGTTGACGACAAGGGCCGGCTGGCCATTCCGACCGCGTATCGCGAGTTGGTGGCCGACGCCTGCGCCAATCGTCTGGTGATCACCTACAACCCCTTCGAATCGGGCTGCCTGTGGCTGTTCCCGTATGCGGAGTGGGAGCAGGTGCGCGACCAGGTAAACGCGCTGCCCAAGGTCAAGGCCGCCCATCGCGACATGCAGATGAAACTGGTGGGCGCTGCGAGCGTGGTCGAGCCCGACGGCGCTGCACGCATCCTGCTGCCGACCAGCCAGCGCGCAACCACGGGCATCGAGAAGAAAGCGGTTCTGCTGGGCATGGGCAACAAGTTCGAGCTTTGGAGCGAACAGGCCCACCTGGCCAAGATCCGCCAGACCATCGGCGAAGACGAGATCACCAACGAGATGGCGGAGCTGCGCCTGTAACCGGCAACGGTGGCGGCGCGGCGGAGTTAATGGGACGGGAGCGGGAGTGCGACGGCATGGCCGAGCGGTTAGTGCACATCCCGGTGATGCTGGGTGAAGCAGTGGAGGGACTCGCCGTGCAGGAAGGCGGGCGTTATCTCGATGGCACCTTCGGACGCGGCGGTCACGCCCGGGCCGTGCTGTCGCGTCTCGGTCCGGACGGTCGCCTATTGCTGATGGATCGCGACCCCCAGGCCATCGCGACGGCGCAGGCCGAGTTCGCTGCCGATCCGCGCGTATCGATCCGTCACGCCAATTTCTCCAGCATGGCCGAGTGGGACGAAACCGCCGGCGGCCTGGACGGCATCCTGCTCGATCTCGGCGTGTCCTCGCCGCAGCTGGACGAAGCCGCCCGCGGCTTCAGCTTCATGGCCGATGCGCCGCTCGATATGCGCATGGACACGACGCAGGGCGAAAGCGCGGCGGATTTCCTGGCGCATGCCAGCGATCGCGAGATCGCCGACGTGCTGTGGGCGTTTGGCGATGAGCGCTTCAGCCGCAAGATTGCGCGCGCCATCGTCGAGGATCGTGCCGAAACCCCGATCACCCGCACCGGCCAGCTGGCCGCGCTGATCGAGCGCGTCGTCGGCCGCCGCGAGCCGGGCAAGCATCCGGCGACGCGCAGCTTCCAGGCGCTGCGAATCTACGTGAACGGCGAGCTGGACGCGCTGGCGAAGGGCCTCGAGGCGGCGTTGTCGCTGCTCAAGGTTGGCGGCCGCCTGTCGGTGATCAGCTTCCATTCGCTGGAGGATCGCGCGGTCAAGCTGTTCATCCGCGACCATTCCGGTCGTGTGCAAGGCAGTCGCCGTGGTCCGCCGGTGGCTGCGGCACCCGCCCGCCTGGCTGCGGTGGGCAAGGCGCAGTTTCCTTCCGATGCCGAACTGGCCGTCAATCCGCGCTCCCGTTCGGCGGTGCTGCGCGTGGCGGAGAAACTGGAATGAAGGTCCTCGGCGGCATCTTCATGTTGATCCTCATCGCGGCGGTGCTATCCAGCGCCATTGCCGTGGTGTGGACGCGCCAGGAGAGCCGCGTGCTGTTCGTCGAGCTGACCCGCCTGCAGGACCAGCGCGACGACCTCAATATCGAATACGGCAAGCTGGAGCTCGAGCAGGCCACCTGGGCCGAGCCGCGTCGCGTCGATGACGAATCGCGGCAGAAGCTCGGCATGGTCAATCCGAAGCCGCAAGACATCCAGCTGGTGCGTCGATGAAGCCGCGCCAGCGCACGACGGCCCACCCCACCCGCCGCCGTAACGCGGCGCCGAGCACGCGCCGCCGCATGCTGGTGGTGGTGGTGGTACTTGGCTTGGCATCCCTGGGCCTGGTGGCTCGCGCATTCGACCTGCAGGTGGTGCGCAAGGAGTTCTATCAGAACCAGGGCGACGCGCGCTTCCTGCGCGAGGTGCCGATCGCGGTTTCGCGCGGCACCATCTTCGATCGCAATGGCGAGCCGCTCGCGGTGTCGACGCCGGTGGTGTCGATCTGGGCAAATCCGGCCGAAGTGCTGGATAACGAAGATCGCCTGCCGAAACTCGCGGCTGCCATCGGCATGGATACGGGCGCGCTGAAGGAATACCTCGCGCAGCGTTCCGAGCGCGAGTTCGTCTATCTCAAGCGCCAGATGTCCCCGGATGCCGCGCAAGTGGTGCTGGACCTGGGCGTGCCGGGCGTCAATGGCCAGCGCGAGTTCCGCCGCTTTTACCCTTCGGGTCCGGTGACCGCGCACGTGCTCGGCTTCACCAATATCGACGATCACGGCCAGGAAGGCCTGGAGCTGGCCTTCGACGACTGGCTGGCCGGCAAGAAGGGCGCCAAGCGTGTGATCCGCGATCGCATGGGCCATGTGGTGGAGGACGTCGAGCTGGTGCGCGCGCCGCAGCCCGGCCGCGACATCACGCTCAGCATCGACCGTCGCATCCAGTTCCTCGCTTATAACGAGTTGAAGAACACCATCGAGCAGTCGGATGCCGACTCCGGCTCCATGGTGATCATCGACGTGCGCAACGGCGAAGTGCTGGCCATGGTGAACTGGCCCACCTATAACCCCAACGCGCTACGCGGCAGCAACCCCTCCAGCCGCCGCAATCGCGCGATGACCGACGTGGTGGAGCCGGGTTCCACCATCAAGCCGTTCGTGATGGCGGCGGCGCTGTCCAGCGGCAAGTACACGCCGACGGGCCCGCTGGTGGATACCGGCAACGGCCATTTCTACTACATCTCGCATGACATCCGTGACACCCATGCCAACGGCATGCTTTCGCCCACCGGCATCCTCGCCAAGTCCAGCAATATCGGCGCGGCCAAGGTGGCAATGACGCTGGATACCGGCTTGTTGTACGAGACCTATCGTGGCTTCGGTTTCGGCAACAGCACCAACAGCGGCTTTCCGGGCGAGGCCTCCGGCTACCTCAAGCCGGGCAAGAGCTGGGGCATGCTGGAAAAGGCCATTCTGGCCTATGGCTACGGTCTCAACGTGACGCCGCTGCAGCTGGCGAACGGTTACGCCACCATCGCCGACGACGGCGTGATGCACCTGCCCACCTTCGTGAAGGGCTCGGACAACGAGGCCAAGCAGATCATCGATCCGAAGATCGCCAGGGAACTGGTGCAGATGATGGTGTCGGTGACGCAGCCGGGCGGCACGGCGGCACCGTACACCTGGATCGCCAACTACGGCGTGGCCGGCAAGACTGGCACCGCGCACAAGGCCAGTGCGGGCGGCTATTCGAAGAACAACTACAGCGCGGCCTTCGCCGGCATCGTACCGGCATCCGATCCGCGCATGGCGGCGGTGGTGGTGATCGACAACCCCAAGAAGGGCAGCTACTACGGCGCCCTGGTGTCAGGCCCCGTCTTCGCCAAGGTCATGGATGGCGCGCTGCGCCTGATGGATGTGCCCCCGGACAACATCGGTCGTTGGTACGTCGGTGGGCCATTGCAGGGACAGAATGGGCTGACCGGAAGCAAGCCGCCGGTGGTGGAGACGGTGGATGACGCACCGATTGAGGGAGCCACGCCATGAGCGCGCGCCTCGACGAGCTGCTCAAGGGCCTCGCCGACACCCCGGGTGTCGGCGATATCGTCGTTTCTGGCCTCACGCTGGATTCGCGCCAGGTGCGCCCTGGCGATGCGTTCTTTGCCCTGCGCGGCACGCGCGGGCATGGCATCACGTTTCGCGCAGGGTGCCGTCGCACGCGGTGCGCGTGTCGTGCTGGCGGAAGCGCCGGCCGACGAGACACCGTCGATGGACGTGCCCGTGCTTTGGGTCGATGGTCTGCACGGCAAGGTGGGCGAGATCGCTTCGCGCTTTTTCGGCCGCCCTTCCGAGTCGCTGCGCGTGATCGGCGTCACCGGCACCAACGGCAAGACCTCAACCGTGCAATTGCTGGCCCAGGCGCTGGAGCAGCTTGGTCATCGCGCGGCGACCATCGGTACCTTGGGCGCCGGCCTGCATGGCCGTATCAGCGAAGGCGAGCGCACTACGCCTGACGCGATCAGCGTGCAGGGGCTGCTGGCTTCGTTCCGCGAAGAGGGCGCCACCCACGTGGCGATGGAAGTGTCCTCGCACGCGCTGGAGCAGGGTCGCGTCGCCGCGGTGGCGTTCGAGATCGCGGCCTTCACCAATCTCACGCGCGACCATCTCGACTACCACGGCAGGATGGAAGCCTATGGTGAAGCCAAGGCCAAGTTGTTCGCTTGGCCGTCGCTGAAGGCTGCTGCCATCAATATCGACGATGCGTTTGGCCGGACGCTTGCCGATCGCCTCCCCGCCGGCACGCACACACTGCGTTTGAGCGCAGAAGGCCATGCGGCGCGGATATTCGCGCCGTCGACGTCACGACCTCGGCGGAAGGACTTTCCTTCCAACTGCAGACCCCGTGGGGAATGCACGCTATTAATAGCCGCCTGCTCGGCCGCTTCAACGTTGCCAATCTGCTGGCGGTGGTTGCCTGCCTGGGCGCACTCGGCGAATCGTTCGAGCATATCGTCACGGCCATCGAGGCCTTGCAGCCGATCAACGGCCGCATGAACCGCCTCGGCGGCATCGAGGGTCTCCCGCTCGTCGTCGTCGATTACGCCCATACGCCCGATGCGCTGGAGCAGGCGCTCACCGCGCTGCGCGCGCACTGCGAAGGTCGCCTGATCTGCGTGTTCGGCTGCGGCGGCGAGCGCGACGCCGGCAAGCGGCCAGAGATGGGCGCGATTGCGGAGCGTCTGGCCGACCAGATCATCGTTACCGACGACAATCCGCGCGGCGAAGACGGCGACGTCATCGTGGCGCAGATCGTCGCCGGGCTCCGTCAGCCGGCGAACGGCAACGGTCGAGCGCGATCGCGCGGTGGCCATCGATCGCGCCCTTGCCCTTGCGCGACGCCGGCGACGTGGTGCTGATCGCCGGCAAGGGCCATGAGACCTATCAGGAAGGCGCTGTCGGCAAGCGACCGTTCGACGATCTTGCCGTGGCCCGCCATGTATTGGAGGGACGCGCATGATGCGCTTGAGCGCCATCGCCCTATGGACCCGCGGCCGCTTGAACAGCGCCGATATGGACGTAACCGGCGTCTCCATCGATACACGCAAGCTGAAGCCGGGTGACCTGTTCGTGGCGATCAAGGGCGAGCGGGTCGACGGTCACGACTACCTCGACGAGGCCACTGGCGCGCGGTGCCGTGGCTGCGCTGGTCGACCCGCAAGGTCGATTCGGCCTTGCCGCAAGTATTGGTGGACGATACCGAACTGGCGCTCGGTGATCTGGCGAGCGCGGTGCGCGCGCAGCGCAACGTGCGCGTCATTGGCATCACCGGTTCGAACGGCAAGACCACGGTGAAGACGCTGCACGGCGTCGATCCTGTCGCGTCACGGCCGCATCCACGTCAATGCCGGCAATCTACAACAACGAAATCGGTTTGCCGCTGACCCTGCTGTCGATGCCGCAGGACACCGCAGTTCGCCGTGCTCGAAATGGGTGCAGGCAAGCCGGGCGATATCGCCTATCTCGCTGCCATCGCACGGCCCGATATCGGCCTCGTCAACAACATTGCGCCCGCGCATCTTGAGCGGATGGGTAGCGTGCGAAGGCGTCGCCGAGACCAAGGGCGCGCTGTACCAGGCCTTGCCGGTCGACGGCGTCGCGATCATCAATGCGGACGATGCGTTCGCCAGCTTTTTCGCGGGGCTGGCAGGCACGCGCCGCCAGTTGCGATTCGGGCTGGACCACAAGGCGGACGTCGGCGCAGACATCCTCGAGCAACGTGTGCGACAGTTCACGCTTGTGCTCAGCACGCCGCTGGGCGATGCCGAAGTCGATGCTGCCGCTGGCCGGTCGCCACAACATCGCCAACGCACTCGCCGCCGCGTCGATTGCGCTCGCGCTCGAGGTGCCGCTGAACGCCATCGTGGCCGGCCTGGAGCAGGTGCCAGCGTGTCGCCGGTCGCCTGCAACTCGCAACACATGCCCGGCAACTGGACCTTGATCGACGACAGCTACAACGCCAACCCCGGTTCGTTCGCGTGCCGCCATCGACACGCTTGCACTGGCGGACGGCGAACGCTGGCTGGTGCTGGGTGACATGGCCGAACTCGGCGAGGACGCCCCGGCGCTGCATGCCGGATATCGGCGAGCGCTCGCGCAAGCAGCGGCATCGACCGGCTGTTCGCCGTCGGTCCCTTGAGCGCCGCGGCAGTCAAGGCGTTCGGTGACGGCGGCGAGCACTTCGCGCGATCAAGGCGGCGCTGATCGCCGCGCTGCACGCGAACACATGCACGGTGGCGTCACTGCCTGGTCAAGGGCTCGCGCTCGCCGGCGATGGATCGGTGGTCGCGCGCTTCGCGACGACAAGGAAACGGGGAGGGCGCATCCGATGCTGCTTGAACTCGCCGACTGGATGGCACGGCACTTCACCGCCCTGCACCTGTTCCAGTACATCACGTTCCGCACGATCATGGTCGACGCTCACCGCGCTCGTCGATGTCGCTGCTGCTCGGCCCGTTCCTGATCCGCAAGCTCGCCGAGGTGAAGGCCGGCCAGGTGATGCGCAGCGACGGTCCGCAGATCGCATCTGACCAAGGCCGGCACGCCGACCATGGGCGGCGCGCTGATCCTGCTGGCGGTCGAGCTTGCGGCGACGCTGCTGTGGACCGATCTGCACAACCGCTACGTGTGGCTGGTGCTGGCGGTGCATGCTCGCGTTCGGCGTGATCGGTTTCTACGACGACTACAAGAAGCTGATGCTGCAAGGACAGCCGCGGACTCGCCGCGCGCTGGAAGTATTTCTGGCAGTCGGTGTTCGGCCTCGGCGTCGCGTCTGTTCCTCTATCTGACGGCCGACACGCCGCGGCGACGACGTTCTATCTGCCGTTGATCAAGCAGGCGCAGTTCGCTGTACGTGCGGCGACTGGGTTCAAGCAGGTGTGCGCTCGGTGGGCGTCGTGTTCGTCGTGGTCAGCCTATTTCATCATCGTCGGCTTCTCGAACGCGGTGAATCTGACCGATGGCCTCGATGGCCTCGCGATCATGCCGAGCGTGCTGGTCGCGACCGCGCTCGGCGTGTTCGCGTACCTCGCCGGCAACAAGGTGTTCTCCGAGTACCTCGGCATTCCGGCGATTCCGGGCGCGGGCGAGCTCGCGATCTTCTGCGGCGCGCTCGCCGGCGCGGGACTCGGCTTCCTCTGGTTCAACACGTATCCGGCGCAGGTGTTCATGGGCGACGTCGGCGCGCTCGCCGATCGGCGCCGCGCTCGGCTGCCATCGCGGTGATCGTGCGCCAGGAAATCGTGCTGCTGATCATGGGCGGCGTGTTCGTGATGGAAACGGCGTCGGTGATGCTGCAGGTGGCCAGCTTCAAGCTGACCGGCAAGCGCATCTTCCGCATGGCGCCGATCCATCACCACTTCGAACTGAAAGGCTGGCCCGAGCCGCGCGTCATCGTGCGTTTCTGGATCATCAGCGTCGTGCTGGTGCTCATTGGCCTGGCCACGTTGAAGGTGCGCTGAGCATGTTCGTTCGACACCACCCAGGCCAAACGACGACAGGCGACCGACGCGGCAGCTTCGATATGCCGCTGGTGATCGCGCTCGTCGGTCTGCGCTAGCGAGCATCGGCGTGGTGATGGTGACGTCGAGCTCGATCGCGGTGGCGGATAGCCAGCACATCGGTGCCGTTCTATTTCTCGAAGCGTCACCTGTTGTTTCTCGGTCTCGGCATGGTCGTCGCCGTGATCGTCATGCGCACCGAGCTCGAAGCTGCTCGAACACCATGCCGTCATGTTGCTGCTGGGCGCTGCCATCGTCTTGCTGCTGCTGGTGTTCGTGCCCGGCATCGGCGTACGCATCAACGGTGCGCGTCGCTGGCTGCATCTCGTCATTACCAGCTTCCAGCCGGTCGAAGCGGTGAAGTTGATCCTGGTGGTGTATACGGCCAGCTATCTCGTGCGCCATCGCGAAAGCGTGCGAGACCTCGTTCTGGGGCTTGTTCAAGCCGATCGTGGTCGCGGGACTGTTCGTGGTGCTGTTGCTGCTGCAGCCGGATTTCGGTTCAGCGACGCTGATGATCGCGGTGACCATCGGCATGATCTGGCTCGGCGGCGCGCAAGCCGGTCTATCTCGGCGGCATGGGCCTGCCGGTGGTGGCGATTGCTGTGGTTCGTGGCGAAATTCGAGCCCTATCGCGTGCGTCGCCTGACCTCGTTTATCGATCCGTGGGCGGACCCGTTCAACGACGGCTTCCAGCTCACCCAGTCGCTGATGGCGATCGGGCGCGGCGAATGGATCGGCGTGGGCTTGGGCTCGAGCGTGCTCAAGTTGTCCTATCTGCCCGAAGCGCACACCGACTTCATCTTCGCGGTGATCTCCGAAGAACTCGGCCTCGCCGGCATCCTGCTGGTGATGGCGCCTGTTTGCGCTGGCGGTCGGGCGCGGCCTGTACATGGGCCTCAGGGCAGTCGAGCTGGGCCAGCGCTTCTCCGGCTACGTCGCGTTCGGCATCTCGTTGATGCTGGGTGCTGCAGACGCTGGTGTCGATCGGCGTGAATCTCGGCGTGTTGCCGACCAAGGGTCTGACCTTGCCGCTGATCAGCTACGGCGGCTCGTCCATCGTGCTGACGTGCGCCATGATCGGCGTCCTGCTGCGGACCACGTACGAAATCAATCGCGCGATTGACGCGCGCCAGATGGCGGCGCGTTTGCCGGCCAACGCCGTCCCCGACGCGAACGCCGCATTGCCACCACGCCCGCGCGTGAAGCGGTGACCGCATGAGCGCGCAAGCTCCCGTGCTGATCATGGCCGGCGGCACCGGCGGACATATTTTCCCCGGCCTGGCCGTGGCCGAGGCACTGCAGGCACAGGACGTGCCGGTGGTGTGGCTGGGTGCGGAAGGCGGCATGGAAACCAAAGTGGTGCCGGTCCATGGCATCGAGCTGATCACCGTGCCGATGGGCGGGTTGCGCGGCAAGGGCATCAAGACCCGGCTGCTGGCGCCGCTGATGCTCGCGCGTGCGCTGATGGCATCGCTGCAGCGTGCTGCGCCGGGTCAAGCCGCGCAGCGTGCTGTCGATGGGAGGCTATGTGGCCGGGCCGGGCGGCGTTGCCGCGCGGCTTACGCGTCGTCCGCTGCTGGTGCACGAGCAGAATCGCGTGGCCGGTGTCACCAATCGCATGCTCGCACGATTCGCGCAACGCGTGCTGACCGGTTTCGGCGATGCCTTGCCTGGCGCCGAGTGGGTCGGCAATCCGGTGCGCGGCGCGATCGCGGGATTGCCGGCGCCGCGTGAGCGGATGGCTGCCCGTAGAAGGCCGCCCGCGCCTGCTCGTACTGGGTGGCAGCCAGGGCGCGCGCGCCTTGAATCTGGCGCTGCCGCAGGCGCTATCGCTGTTGGCGCCGGGGCAGCGACCCGAGGTGCTGCACCAGTGCGGCAACCGCGGCATCGACGAAGCGCGGGCCGCCTATGCCAAGGCCGGCGTCGACGCGCAAATCGTGCCTTTCAATGACGACATGGCCGGTACGTACGCGTGGGCCGACCTCGCCGTCTGCCGCGCCGGCGCATTGACGCTGGCTGAGCTGACGGCAGCGGGCTTGCCGCCGTGCTGGTGCCGTTTCCGCTTATGCGGTCGACGATCACCAGACCCGCAACGCCGAGGCGATGGTCGCCGCGGGTGCGGCCGAATTGATGCAGGAGCGAGATCTGACGTCAAGCGACTTGGCGCACGCGTTCGAGGCGATGCGGCGAAATCGCGCCCAGCTGCTCGCGATGGCCGACGCCGCGCGCACGCTCGCCAAGCCCGATGCGGCAGCCGCATCGCCGATGCCTGTCTGGAGGTGAGCCGCATGACGCCGCTTCGCCTCTCGCAGCACGACGACATCATGCAGGATTTCCGCCGCGTGCATTTCGTCGGCATCGGCGGCGTCGGCATGAGCGGCATCGCCGAAGTGCTGTACAATCTCGGCTATTCGGTTTCGGGTTCCGACAAGGCGGAGAATCGCGACGACGCAACGCCTCGCCGGGCTGGGCTCGCATCGAACGCGGCCACGACGCGGCGCACGTCGCCGATGTCGACGTGCTCGTCGTATCGAGCGCGATCAAGCGCCGACAATCCGGAAGTCGTCGCGGCGCGCGCCGGCGCATCCCGGTCGTGCCGCGCGCGGAGATGCTCGGCGAGTTGATGCGTTTCCGCCGCGGCATCGCGGTGGCCGGCACGCATGGCAAGACGACGACGACCAGCCTGACCGCGAGCGTGCTCGCCGAGGCGGACTACGATCCGACCTTCGTGATCGGCGGCCAGCTCATCGCCGCCGGCGCGCAACGCGCGGCTCGGCACCGGCGAATACCTCGTCGCCGAAGCGGACGAATCGGATGGCTCGTTCCTGTTGCTCGTCGCCGGTGATCGCGGTCGTCACCAATATCGACGCCGATCATCTTGAAAACTACGACGGCGATTTCGCGCTGGTGACGCAAGGCCTTCGCGATTTCCTGCATCGCCTGCCGTTCTATGGCGTCGCGGTGCTGTGCGTCGACGATCCGGAAGTGGCCGATCTGGCCAAGTCACGACACGCCGCGTGCATGACCTACGGCATCGACACCCAGGCTGCCGACGTACGCGCCAGCAATCTGTCGCAGCATGGTTTCGAACTGCATTTCGACCTGTGGCTGCCGGGTCGCAACGAAGCGCTGCCTATCATGCTGAATCTTCCGGGCCGCACAACGTGCTGAACGCGCTTGCGGCCGCCACCGTCGGCTGGCAGCTCGGCGTGCAGCCGAGGCGATGCAGCGCGCGCTCGAGAACTTCCAGGGCGTCGGCCGGCGCTTCCAATTGCGCGGCGAGATCGCGCTCGACAAGGGCACGGCGATGCTCGTCGATGACTACGCCCATCATCCGCGCGAGCTTGCCGCGGTGTTCGCGGCCGCGCGCAACGGCTGGCCGGATCGACGGCTGGTCGTCGCGTTCCAGCCGCATCGCTACACGCGCACGCGCGATCTGCTCGACGATTTCGCCAACGTGCTCGCCGAAGCCGACGTGCTGGTGCTGACCGACGTCTATCCGGCCGGCGAAGCGCCGATCGCGGACGCGGACGGCCGCGCGCTCGCGCGCGCGGTGCGCGCGCGCGGCAAGGTCGATCCGGTGCTGATCGAGCATCCGCGCGAACTGAAGCCACGTTGCCGGCGCTGTTGCGCGACGGCGATCTGTTGCTGCTGCTTGGCGCCGGCGACATCGGCGCGGCGGCGATCGAGATAGCGCACGCCGGCAATTGAAGACGAAGGAGACCATGAGCAAGACGCATTCCCGATCCCGCACAGTTTCGGTCGCGTCGCCGTGGTCATGGGCGGCAGTCGGCCGAGCGCGAGGTGTCGCTCGATTCGGGCCGCAACGTGCTCGCCGCGCTGCAGCGCGTGGCGTCGATGCGCATGCGATCGACGGCATTCCGGCGCTGCTCGACGCGTGCGCGCCGGTCATTACGCGCGGGTGTTCAACATCCTGCACGGCGGCGGCGGCGAGAGACGGCGTGCTGCAGGGCGCGCTCGAGTCGCTGCGCGTGCCGTACACCGGTTCGGGCGTGCTCGGTTCGGCGTTGTCGATGGACAAGATGCGCACCAAGTGGGTGTGGCAGGCGCTGGGTTTGCCGACGCCGCGCTTCAAGGCGCTGCCGCGAGGTGCCGACCGGATCGAGCGGAGGCAGTGCACGCGGCGGCGCGCGAGATCGGTTTCCCGGTCATCGTAAAGCCCGCCGGCGAAGGTTCCAGCGTCGGCATCACGCGCGTGTTCGACGCGACGCGATCTCGACGCCGCGGTCGATCTTGCGCACAAGTATCCCGGCGATCTGCTGATGGAAACCCTGATCGAAGGCGACGAATACACCGTCGGCATTCTCGATCGCCAGGTGCTGGCCATCGATCAACATCGTGCCCAAGGGCGAGTACTACGACTACAACGCCAAGTACGTCGCCGAGGACACTCAGTACATCTGTCCGGGCCTGCAAGGCGATGCCGAGCGCGAGATGCAGGCGCTGTCGCTGCAGGCATTCGACGCACTCGCCTGTTCGGGCTGGGGCCGCGTCGACGTGATGCGTGACAAGCAGGGTCGCAACTGGCTGTTGGAGGTGAATACGGCGCCGGGCATGACCTCGCATTCGCTGGTGCCCAAGGCCGCCGCCGTGGCCGGCATCGACTATCAGACCTTGTGCTGGCGCGTGCTGGAAACGAGCTTCCGGGAGGGCGTGTGAGGGGAACCATCCGCCTCGTTGCCTGGTGTCTGGCCATTGCGCTCGTGGCGCTGCCGATCGTCGGCGTGCTGCGCGGATGGTTTGCGGCCAATCGTTGGCCGGTGACCCAGTTGACGGTGCAAGCCGAGTTCAAGCATGTGACGCAGGATGAACTGCGCCAGGCCGTCATGCCGCGTCTCGGCAAGGGGTTTTTCGCGCTCGATCTCGATGGCGTGCAAAAGGCGGTGGCAGCGTTGCCGTGGGTGGAGTCGGTGGAGGCGCGCAAGCGCTGGCCCGACACCTTGATCCTGCGCATCTACGAGCGCCAGCCGTTCGCGCGCTGGAACGAGAAGCAGCTGATCAGCCGCCAGGGCCTGGTATTTGATGCGCCCGATGTGGCCGCCAATACCGACATGCCGGATTTGCGTGGTCCCGACGCGCGCTTGGCCGAAGTGGTGAGCTTCTATGCGGAAACGCAGAAGGCCTTCGCCAATACGCATTTGAAAATCACCGGCGTCGCGCTCACCGAGCGTGGCAGCTGGAGTCTTACGACGAGTAACGGCGCGCAGATCGTCCTGGGCGACCGCGACCAGGCCGGTCGCCGCCTGCGCCGTTTCCTCGATGTCTATCCGCAGCTGATGGCTGGCCACACTGATGGTTTCGCCTATGCCGATCTTCGCTACACCAATGGATTTGCTGTTCGATGGCCGCCGCAGGCGAACGCCGTGAACGCTGGAGGCACGCCCCGCACATGAAGACCAAGAACGATAAACAGCTGGTGGTCGGCCTCGATATCGGCACCTCCAAGGTGGTCGCGATCGTCGGCGAGTACGAGCCGGGCGAGCCGATCGAGGTGATCGGCATCGGCACGCATGTCTCGCGTGGCATGAAGCGCGGCTTCGGTGGTCGACATCGAGTCCACCGTGCATTCGATCCAGCGCGCGGTCGAGGAGGCCGAGCTGATGGCCGGTTGCGATATCCGCTCGGTATTCGCCTCGATTTCCGGCAGCCACATCTGGAGACCAAGAACTCGCACGGCACCGCTGCCGATCCGTGACCGCGAAGTCACGCCGGGCGATCTGGACCAGGTGCTGGAGGCTGCCAGCGCCGTGGCGATTCCGGCGGACCGCAAGGTGCTTTACAAGGAATCGCAGGAGTACCGCATCGACGGACAGGACGGCATCCGCTCGCCGGTCGGCATGAGTGGTGTGCGCCTTGAAGCCAGTGTGCATCTGGTCACCGGCGCCGCCGCCGCCGTGCAGAACATCAGCAAGTGCATCCAGCGTTGCGGCCTGACCGTGGACGAGCTGGTGCCTTCGGCCGTGGCCAGTTCCAAGTCCGTGCTTACCGATGACGAGCGCGAGCTCGGCGTGTGCCTGGTCGATATCGGTGCCGGCACCACCGACATCGCGATCTATACGCAAGGCGCGATCCGCTACACCAAGTCGTTGCCGGTCGGCGGCGACCAGGTCACCAACGACATCGCCTATGGCGTGCATACGCCGACCGCGCATGCCGAGGAAATCAAGATGCAAGTACGCCTGCGCGCTGGCGCAGCTGGCGCACGCGGAAGAAACCATCCAGGTGCCTAGCGTGGGCGATCGTCCGCCGCGTCGACTGGCCCGCCAGTCGCTGGCGCAGTCGGTGCAGGCGCGCTACGAGGAAATCTTCGAGATGGTGCAGGACGAGCTGCGTCGCTCCGGCTACGACAGCCTGGTGGCGGCCGGCGTGGTGCTGACCGGCGGCGCCTCCCGCATGGAGGGTGCGCTGGAGCTGGCCGAGGAGATCTTCCACAAGATGGTGCGCGTCGGCGTGCCGCAACACGTCAGTGGCCTGGGCGAGGTCATCGCCAATCCGCTGCATTCCACCGGCGTGGGCCTGCTGCTGCATGGCGCGCGCTCCGGCGGCATGCGCGTAAGTGGCCCGGCGGGCGGCAGCGTGGGCGGGCTGGTCGACAAGTTGCGCGGCTGGCTTACCAAGAATTTCTGATTTCGACGGGGCACGAGGCCTAGTCATGGACGAATGGATGTTCGTCCGCCACCTCGGGGCGACAGGAAGGTCGACACCCGCGGTTACAACGACAACGAAGCTCTACGGAGGACGGGAAATGTTTGAACTGATCGAAAAACTCGCACCAAATGCAGTGATCAAGGTCATCGGCGTGGGCGGCGGCGGCGGGAATGCCGTGGCTCACATGCTCAATGCAAACATCGACGGCGTCGAATTCGTCGTCGCCAACACCGACTCGCAGGCGATGAAGAGCTGTGGCTCTCGCACGCACCTGCAGCTCGGCGCCAATGTAACCAAGGGTCTTGGTGCCGGCGCCAATCCGGAAGTGGGCCGTCAGGCCGCGCTGGAAGACCGTGAACGCATCGAGGAAATGCTCGAAGGCGCCGACATGGTGTTCATCACCTGCGGCATGGGCGGCGGTACCGGCACCGGCGCAGCCCCGGTGGTGGCCCAGCTGGCCAAGGAAAAGGGCATCCTCACCGTGGCGGTGGTCACCAAGCCGTTCCCGTTCGAGGGTCGTCGCCGTATGCAGGTGGCGCTCAAGGGCATCGAGGATCTGTCCCAGCACGTCGACTCGCTGATCACCGTGCCGAACGAGAAGCTGTTGTCCGTGCTCGGCCGTGAAGTCACCCTGCTGAATGCGTTCAAGGCAGCCAACGACGTGCTGCAGGGCGCCGTGCAGGGCATCGCGGACCTGATCACCGCACCGGGCCTGATCAACGTCGACTTTGCCGACGTGCGCACCGTGATGTCCGAAATGGGCATGGCGATGATGGGTTCGGGCACGGCTCGTGGCGACGATCGCGCCCAGGCGGCGGCCGAGGCGGCCATCAACAACCCGTTGCTGGAAGACGTCAACCTGAACGGCGCATGCGGCATCCTGGTCAATGTCACGGCCGGTCCGAACCTGACCATGCGCGAATTCGACGAGATCGGCCGCATCATCCACGATTTCGCCAGCGAAGACGCCACCGTGGTCATGGGCACCTCGCTCGATCCTGAAATGCAGGACGATGTGCGGGTCACCGTGGTGGCCACCGGCCTCAACCGTGCCGCAGCCCGCCAGCCGATCCGTCCGGTGGCAACCCAGCAGGTCGAAATGCGCCAGCGTCCGCGTCCGGTGGTATTGCGTACCGGTACCGGCAACGAGGTGGTGGATTACGCCCAGCCGGAGTCGGTCACGACCAGCCGCGTCGACAGCTCGGCGTCCGGGAAGAGCGCCGATCCGAGCTTCGACTACCTCGATATCCCGGCCTTCCTACGCCGCCAGGCGGACTGACACGCTGATTGGGTAAATAATTTGAAGAAAAATTGAACAAAACGCCGATTTCACTTGTCAGTGACAAATCGCGCGTCAGACCGTTTTGGCGGGTCTGACCCGCGAGGGCCTTCCCCGTTGAAGACGGGTGGCTTGGCTGACGCTGCTCGGCGATCGTTCTTGAGTACGTAGGGCTTCATAGACCGTGCCTCAGGGATGACGCATGACCGGCCTGGGTGAATCCGGGTGGGTCCAGCGTCCCGCAACCGGAATCCCGTCCCGGTCGCGGGGCGCTGCGTCTATACCAAGTCATTGAAGATGTTAGGAAATTCCCTGATTTTCTCGCCTATGGATATCTTTCGTGAATGAAAGGAACATGAAAGGGATGTCAGGGTTTGTGGCGTGGATTGGCTTTTCACAGGTTAAGACTGTGTTAGCATCCCTCCCCTAATTCGGCTGCTGCCCCTTACAGGTACCAAAAAAATGATCAAGCAGCGTACGCTCAAGAACATCATTCGTGCCACCGGCGTCGGTCTGCATACCGGCGACAAGGTATACATGACGCTACGCCCGGCCGCTCCGAACACGGGTATCGTGTTTCGTCGTACGGATCTGAATCCGCCGGTTGAACTGCCGGCGCGCCCCGACAAGGTGGGTGACACGCGTCTCTCCACCACGCTGGTGAACGGCGACGTGCGCGTTTCCACCGTGGAACATCTGCTCTCGGCGATGGCCGGCCTGGGTATCGACAACGCGTATGTCGATCTTTCCGCGCCTGAAGTGCCGATCATGGATGGCAGCGCGGGTCCGTTCGTCTTCCTGCTGCAGTCCGCCGGCATTGAAGAGCAGAACGTGGCCAAGCGCTTCATTCGTATCAAGAAGCCGATCAAGGTGCAGGAAGGCGACAAGTGGGCCAGCTTTGAGCCATTCGAAGGCTTCAAGGTGGGTTTTTCGATCGAATTCAACCACCCGATCATCAGCAAGCGCACGTCCAAGGCGGAGATTGATTTCTCCACCACCTCCTTCGTTAAGGAAGTGAGCCGCGCGCGGACGTTTGGTTTCATGCGTGACATCGAAATGCTGCGCGAACACAACCTCGCGTTGGGCGGTTCGATGGACAACGCAGTGGTGCTCGACGATTACCGCGTGCTCAATGAAGACGGCCTTCGCTACGAGGACGAATTCGTCAAGCACAAGATTCTCGACGCCATCGGCGACCTGTACCTGCTGGGCCACAGCCTGATTGGCGCCTACTACGCGCACAAGTCGGGCCACGAGCTCAACAATAAGCTGCTGCGCACCCTGATGGCTGACGCCACGGCGTGGGAAGAGGTCAGCTTTGCGGACGATCCGGCCACCTCGCCGATCTCCTACGCGCACCCCGCCCAGGCGATCTGAGAGCCTGTTCACGCACTCAACGCGGGCTACGCGGAGAGCGTGAACAGGCACTTTGCCGCGCGCTTTTCGTCCAAGCTGAACAAACTGAACGGCCGCGTCCTCGGGACGCGGCCGTTCGTTTTGTGATATACCCTTCGCCTTCCATATGCTGCTGTTCACGTTCTGATGACATTCCAGTCGGTCAGGTCCGTGGGGGCGTGTTATAAACCTTGTAGCGCCGGTCCCCGGGTCGGCGTCAGGGAAGTACGGAAATGCTGTAGGGCGGAACGCGGCACACGCGGTGCGATCAAGCGGTTCCGTCAGATCGGGAATCAGAAACTTCGGCGATGGACGCCAACTCGAGGAACAGTTCCCGTAATTCAGGGTCTGTGGTTGAGGCCGCGGCGGCTCTCAGGTGAGAGGCAGCGGCGGGCGAAAGCGGTTTGGACCGATCCGGCACGATTTCTGTCGGTGGTTGGGGGGCCACTTTCACGGTGACTGAACTGGCGTACGTGCCTATGGCGCGTGCGGTCGAGAGGATTTGCGTCTGGAGAAGGCGCAGCCTGGCGGCCAGAGCCGGGGTAGGAGCCAGAAAAACGAGACGACCGTCGTGCAGGTTGGCAAAACGGACCTGTTCGCGGAGTGGTGACGGTAACGTCTGGCGCAGTGCGCGATCCAACGCATCCAACTCACGGGCTTTGCGGGCCAGTGAGGCAACGGGGCCAAACTCGATGACGGGTTTGAGGCCAGAGCCGGTGCGACGGGATGGGGTTGGGACGTCGCGCTGCATGGATGCCGACATCTTCAAAGTAGTAGAGACATGCAAATCATACTTGTGTCACGCACCAAAAAGGTGCCGAAAACCTGGAATCTTGCTGACAAGCGGCTTCGTTTTCGTCTGCTTGGGCTCGCAGCAGCAGCCGTGCTCGGTTGCGCTGGATTGGGCGGTGCCGTGGCCATGGCCGTCGCTAGCCCTCACGATCGCGCCTTGTCCGAGATTCGCCAGCTGCACCAGCAGGTGCAGCAGCAAAATCTTCAGCTGACCGTCGTGCGCAAGGATGCCCAGCGAGATATCGATGCACTGGCGGTGAAGCTGGGCCAGTTGCAAGCCCAATCAACCCGGCTCAATGCGCTCGGCGAGCGCCTGACCCAGGTCGGCAAGCTCGATGATGGCGAGTTCAACTTCGACGAGCAGCCCGCCGTGGGCGGTGTGGAAGACACGGCAGATAGCGCCTACGCCCTGCCGCAGACGCTCAATACCAGCATCGATCAGTTGGCCAATCAGTTCGACAGTCAGCAGGCGCAGCTTTCCGCCCTGCAAAGTCTGCTGCTGGACGCCAAGATCGAGTCCAACCTGAAGCCGACCGGGATGCCCGTCGAGGGCTATATCTCATCTTATTTTGGCGGCCGCCCCGATCCGTTCAGCGGGCATAGCGCCTACCACACGGGTCTGGATATTTCGGCGCCCAAGGGTACGCCAGTGCATGCCGTGGCCGAGGGCATGGTGACCTTTGCTGGCGAGCGCACGGGCTACGGCGACGTGATCGAGATCGATCACGGCAACGGCTACATGACCCGCTATGCCCACAACAGCAAACTGGAAGCCAGTCCCGGTCAGCGTGTGCACGTGGGCGACGTGATCTCCGAGGCCGGTTCCACGGGCCGCTCCACCGGCTCGCACGTGCATTTCGAGGTCTGGTACAAGGGGCGCGTGGTCAATCCGCTGGCCTTCGTGAAAAACCATCGCTAAGTGGCGCGCTGGGCGGCCCTCGGCCGCCCTTGAAAGCCCTCGTGTGCGACGCCACTCCTTGACGGGGACGATGAACGGGGGAGTTCGGCGCGGCCGGTAGCCACGCCAGGCGGGTTGTTCCAAGGGTCCTTCAACAAGGGGGCCATGCGTTTGGGATACCCAGCCGACCCTAGTATCATCATTCCTTTCGTCCTGCCCGGATTTGCCCGGGCGGGCGGCTTATGAATCCTGATCCGGAAGATCGATGTTCAATCGTGCCCTGACGAGCCTCTTCGGCAGCCGCAACGAACGCGTGCTGCGCCAGCTCTCCAAGAATGTAGCCCGCATCAATGCGCTGGAACCCGAGTTCGAGAAGCTGGGCGACGACGAGTCTGCGCGCCAAGACCGAGGAGTTCAAGCAGCGTATTGCCGCTGGCGAATCGCTCGACAAGCTGCTGCCCGAGGCGTTTGCCGTCGTGCGCGAGGTCGCCAAGCGCGTGCTCGGCATGCGCCACTACGACGTGCAGCTGATCGGCGGCATGGTGCTGCACTCGGGCCGTATCGCCGAAATGCGCACGGGCGAGGGCAAGACCCTCGTCGCGACGCTTGCCGGTGTATCTCAATGCCCTGGAAGGCAAGGGCGTCCATGTGGTGACCGTCAACGACTACCTGGCTCGCCGCGACTCGGCGTGGATGGGCAAGCTGTACAGCTTCCTCGGCCTTACCGTCGGGCGTGGTGTGGCCGGGCATGGACCACGCCGACAAGCACGCAGGCCTATCGCTGCCGACATCACGTACGGCACCAACAACGAATTCGGTTTCGACTACCTGCGCGACAACATGGCGCTTGAGCAAGGACCAGCGCTACCAGCGCGGCCTGCACTACGCGATCGTCGACGAGGTCGACTCGATCCTGATCGACGAAGCGCGCACGCCGCTGATCATTTCCGGCCCGTCCGACGATTCGCCGCAGCTCTACGTCGCGGTGAACACGCATCGTCCCGCAAGATGATTCGCCAGGAGAAGGAAGACAGCCGCACGGCGATTATTTCGTCGACGAGAAGCAGAAGCAGGTGCACTTGTCCGAAGAGGGCATGTCGCATGCCGAGCGAGCTGCTGCGCGAAGCGGGCGTCGATCGATCGCGGACAGACGGCCTGTACGACTCCAAGCACCTCGCGGTCGTGCATCACCTCAACGCGGCGCTGCGCGCCAATGCGATCTATCACCGCGACGTGGATTACATCGTGCGTGACGGCGAAGTGATGATCGTCGACGAGTTCACTGGCCGCACGCTTGCACGGGCCGCCGCTGGTCGGATGGTCTGCACCAGGCCGTCGAAGCGAAGGAAGGCGTGCCGATCCAGCGCGAGAACCAGACGCTGGCCATCGATGACGTTCCAGAATCTGTTCCGCATGTACAAGAAGCTGGCCGGCATGACCGGTACGGCCGATACGGAAGCGTACGAATTCCAGCAGATCTACGGCCTGGAAGTGGTGGTCATCCCGACGCACAAGCCGATGATCCGCAAGGACAACGCCGACATGGTCTTCCTTGGCCAGGAGGTCAAGTACGAGGCGGTGATCGAGGACATCAAGGATTGCGTACGAGCGCGGCCAGCCCGTGCTGGTGGGCACGACCTCGATCGAAGATGTCCGAGCTGCTGTCTCGACCTGCTGCAGCAACAGGCCAAGATTCCGCACGAAGTGCTGAACGCGAAGCAGCACGAGCGCGAGGCGCACATCGTCGCCCAGGCCGGTGCGCCCGGTTCGGTCACGATCGCCACCAACATGGCCGGTCGCGGTACCGACATCGTGCTGGGCGGCAGCCTCGAAGCCGCGCTTTCGAGTCGTTGCCCGAGGATGCCAGCCGAGGCGCAGCGCGACGCAGGTCAAGACCGACTGGAAGAAGCGCCACGAGCAGGTGCTCGGCTGCCGGTGGTCTGCACATCGTCGGCACCGAGCGCCACGAGTCGCGTCGTATCGACAACCAGCTGCGCGGTCGTTCGGGTCGCCAGGGCGATCCGGGTTCGAGCCGTTTCTATCTGTCGCTGCGAGGACAACCTGCATGCGCATCTTCGCGGGCGACTGGGTCGGCGCGCTGGATGCGCATGTTCGGCATGAAGGAAGACGATGCGCTCGAGGACCGCATGGTCAGCCGTCAGATCGAGAAGGCGCAGCGCAAGGTCGAAGCGCACAACTTCGACATCCGCAAACATCTGCTCGAGTTCGACGACATCGCCAACGACCAGCGCAAGGTGATTTATCGGCAGCGCAACGAGTTGCTCGAAGTCGACGATGTCTCCGAGACCATCGTCGACATCCGCGATGACGTGGTCGATCGAGCTGGTGCGTCGCATCGTTCCGGCCGACAGCGTCGACGAGCAGTGGGATATCGCCGGTCTCGATCGCGAGCTGGAAAGCGAGTTCGGGCTTTCAAGCTCGATCTGAAGCACTGGATCGACCAGCAGCAAGAGGTCGACGACAAGATGATTCTTGAGCACGTGCGCGAGGAGGTCGAGCAGCTGTTCCGCGAACAAGGAACAGCGAGATCGGCTCCGAAATCATGCGCGCAGCTCGAAAAGCACGTCATGCTGCAGCGTGCTCGACAACGCCTGGAAGGAACATCTGGCGAGCATGGACTATCTGCGCCAGGGCATTTATCTGCGCGGTTATGCGCAGAAGCAGCCGAAGCAGGAGTTCAAGCGCGAAGCGTTTGAGCTGTTCTCAAGCGATGCTCGATCGCATCAAGACGGAAGTCGTGCAGATGCTGGCGCGCGTGCGCATCCGCAGCGAAGACGAAGTCGCCGCGATGGAAGCCGAGCAGCAGCGCATGGCCGAGCGCCTGCAGCGCCACATGCTGGCTAGTGGCGGCGGTGCACCGGTGGGTGCACTGGGCGCCGATCCCGAGTCGCTGGCAGCCAGCAGCATGGTTGCGCAGCCGGCGGCAGCCGGACTGCACGACGGTCCCAAGGTCGGTCGCAACGATCCCTGTCCGTGTGGTTCGGGCAAGAAATACAAGCATTGCCACGGTCAACTGACCTGAGCAACGAAGAAACCCCGCCTCGGCGGGGTTTCTTTTTGGCTGCATCGCCAGGATTATTTGTAGGAGCGCACCCAGTGCGCGAAAAGCCTACGCAGCGGTAAAGCAGTCACACCCTCCTATGCGAGCAGCAACTGAAGAACCGGTCAGTCCCCACCGCCGGGTGGACGTATGCGGTACGGCTCGGCGTCAACGGCGATGTAGCGCGGCTCTTCTTCGTCCAGGCGTAGTGCGGTGAGCTGGCCACCCCAAACGCAACCGGTATCGATCGCATAGACGCCCAGGCCCGCGAACCGGCCCAGTGCTGACCAATGGCCGCACACGAATCTCGTCTCGCGTCTGCGCATGCCCGGCACCTCGAACCAGGGATACATGCCCGGCTTCTGCGTGCCGGGGATACCCTTGCTTTCGAAATCGATGCGTCCTTGCACATCGCAGTAGCGCATGCGAGTCAGCGTGTTGATCGAGGCGCGCATCCGTTCGATGCCCTGCAGTCGGCCATTCCACGCGGCGGGACGATTGCCGAACAGATTCTTGAGGAGTCGCGGATGGCGCGGACTGCCAAGTTCGCGTTCGATCTCCTGCGCGGATCGTTGCGCCTGGCGTAGCGTCCACGATGGAGCCAGCCCCGCGTGCACCATGGTCCAGTTGAGCTGTTCATCATGGTGCAGCAGTTTCTGCGAGCGAAGCCACTCCAGCAGTACCGGCGCGTCGTCGGCGAACAGGACTTCGCGCAACTCCGGATTCACCTTGGACTGCGCCTCGGGGCGCCGTTGGGCGATCGCCAGCAGGCTCAGGTCGTGATTGCCCAGGGTGACGACCGACTGCTCGCGCAAACTGTGGATCAGGCGGAGGGTTTCCAGCGACTGCCCGCCGCGATTGACCAGGTCACCGCAGAACCACAGGCGATCACTCGCCGGGTCGAAGCGGAGCTTGTCGAGCAGACGTTGAAGTTCGGGATGGCAGCCCTGCACGTCCCCAATGGCGTACGTAGCCATCAGTGCAGCGTTCGCGGAATCGACAGGGTGAACGGCGGAATCGGCGTCTCGAAGCGCGTACCGTCGTCAGCCAGCATTTCATAGCTGCCCTGCATCACCCCAACCGCCGTTTCCAGCACGGCGCCCGAGGTGTATTCGTATTCGTCGCCGGGTCGAATCCACGGCTGCTCGCCGACGACGCCTTCCCCGGTCACTTCTTCGACCTTGCCATTGGCGTCGGTGATGACCCAGTGGCGCGTCAGCAGGCGTGCGGGGACATCGCCAGCGTTGTGAAGGGTGATCGTGTAGGCGAAGACGTAGCGGTTGTCGCCGGGACGGGATTGATCGGGGACAAAGCGGGGTTCGACCTGCACGTCGATCGTGTAGGAAGATCTTTCGTTCATGCAGAGATTGTACGGGTTGTCGCAGCGCATGGGGCAAGCTTGCGTGAAAACGGCTGAATCACCGCCCGCTGCGTCCCACAGGGACTTCCCTCGGCCGTAAGCGGCAACCTGGCGACAACGGCCAGTTGTCGCGGTATCGCAAAGCCCGCCCTCAACCCATAACAACTTTGGCCAGACGGACGTAGTCGTGCGGCGAGAGGGTTTCGGCGCGGGCCTTGGGGTCGACATCCGCGGCGATGATGGCGCTGCTGTCCATGACGTTCTTGAGCGCATTGCTAAGCGTTTTCCGACGCTGGGCGAATGCCGCCTTGACGATGGTGTAAATCCGCTCGGGATCGGCACCCGGCAGTTGCTCGGGTGCCAGTGGTACCAGTCGCACCACGGCCGAATCGACCTTCGGCGGCGGACGGAACGCGCCGGGCGGTACCGTGAACAGCGGTTCCACCCGACAAGCCAGCTGCAACATCACCGAGAGCCGCCCATACACCTTGCTGCCAGGCTCAGCCGCCATGCGGTCGACCACTTCCTTCTGCAGCATGAAGTGCATGTCCTGGATGGCGCGGGCGTGCTCGACGCAGTGGAACAGGATCGGACTGGAGATGTAGTACGGCAGGTTACCGGCCAAGCGCAGACGCTCGACACCCTGGCGATGGGCGAGGGCGGTGAAGTCCACCTTGAGCACGTCCGAATGAATGATGTTCAACTCGCCAACACTGGCCGCCCGCGCCTTGAGATCGGGGATCAGGTCCGTGTCCAGCTCGATGGCGGTGAGCTTGCCCGCAGCGGCAAGCAGGGGCAGGGTCAGTGCGCCTTCGCCCGGGCCGATCTCCACCACGAAGTCCTCCGCACGTGGCGAGATGGCGCTGACGATGCGCTCGATATAGCGCTTCTCGTGAAGGAAGTGTTGGCCGAAGCTTTTCTTGGGACGGGCGTTCATGAGTGATGCCGGGGATTGGGCTGTGGGGATGCTGACATCGTGTGATGTCGCGAGAAACGAAGACGTGAGTGTGCGCTTGTCGAGTATGCGGCCGGCTGCGTCGCGCTGCTGCGTGCGCCCCCGCTACTCATTCCCCCACTCCCTGCGTGCCCGTGTGCTTGCGTCGTGCCACGAGATCCAGAGCCATCCGCGCCGCGGCGATCAGGCTCGACGGATCGCCGCGACCTGTGCCGGCGAGATCGAGTGCGGTGCCGTGGTCCACCGAGGTGCGGATGAAGGGTAGGCCCAGCGTGAGATTAACCGTGCGGTCAAAGGCTTCGCTTTTGAGCACAGGCAGGGCCTGGTCGTGGTACATCGCCAATACCGCATCGTAGCGCTCACGCTGGGCGGGCACGAAGGCGGTATCGGCGGGTAGTGGCCCGATCAGTTGCATGCCTTCAGCGCGTAGCGTGTCCAGCAAGGGGATGATCGTATCGATCTCCTCACGCCCGAGATGACCACCTTCGCCCGCATGGGGGTTGAGGCCGAGTACCCCAATCCGCGGATCGGCAAAGCCGAACTTGGCGCGCAATTCGTGGTGAACGATGCGCAGGACACGTTCCAGCGTCGCCTGTGTAACCGCGGCAGGTACCGCCGACAAGGGCAGGTGTGTCGTGGCCAGCGCGACGCGCAACTCGGGGCTGGCCAGCATCATGACCACATCGGCGTGGGCGCGCTCGGCGAAAAATTCGGTATGCCCGCTGAAGCGAATGCCCGCTTCGTTGATGGACGATTTTTGCAGCGGGGCAGTGACGACGGCAGCATAGCGTCCTGCCATGCAGCCATCCGCCGCCTCGGCGAGCGTGGCCAGCACATGTCGGGCATTGCGTGGATCAGGCTGACCCGGTACTTCCTGCGTATCCAGCGGTACATGATGAAGGCGCAGCTCGCCGGGACGCCGAGTGCGGACTGGCGTCGAATCGTCGTCGATAAGCTCGACCGGCAGACCGCAGCGGTCAGCGGCTCGCTGCAGCAGATGGCGATCGGCGATCGCAATGAAATTGGCCGCCAACGGAGTGGCGGCCAATCGGATCAACAGCTCTGGGCCTATCCCCGCCGGCTCACCCGCAGTGATGGCAAGCCGGGGTAGGGTCTCGTTACTCAACGCCGTCTCAGGGAGACTTCGCCGCGCCCTGCTGCTCGCCAGACTCGCGCAGCTCGGGCACCAGGATGTTCACGTAGGCGTTGGAACGCATCTCGCGCAGGTAGTCTTCATAGACCTGCTCGGCCTTGCGGTTGCCGATGGCCTGACGGGCCTGATTGCGCGAGATCTCGTCCGTCCGGTCGGCCTGGCGGGTGCCCAGGCGCTGCAGGATGTGCCAGCCGGCTTCACTCTGGAACGGCTGGGAGACCTGGCTGTCCTTCATCTCGCCCAGGTGCTGGGCAATGATCGAGCCCCAGTCCTGCTGCGCAAACCAACCCATGTCGCCACCATTGTTCGCGGTGGTGTCGTCCTTGGAGTTCTCCTTCGCCAGCTTGGCGAAGTCCTCATGCTTGTTGACGATCTGGTTGTACAGATCCATCGCTTTCTGATGGGCCTGCTCCGGCGTCAGCAGCTCGCTGGGCTTGATCAGGATCTGGCGGGCATGGAACTCATCCACCATCTGGCGGCTCGGTGCGCGCTGCTCGATCAGCTTGAGGATGTGGAAACCGGTAGGACCGCGCAGGGCGGGCGTGACATCGCCAGCCTTCATATTTGCAACGGCGTCAGCGAAGGCGGGCGGAACTTCATCCACACGGCGCCAGCCAAGATCGCCGCCCTCGAGGGCATCCTGGGCATCGGAATAGCGAATCGCCGCTGCATGGAAGTCCATGCCGCCCTTGATCGCATTGATGGCCTGCTCGGATTTTTCCTGGGCAGCCTTGATGTCGGCGGCGCTGGCGCCTGCAGGCAGGCTGACCTGGATATGCGCCAGATGGATTTCACCAGCCTTATAGGACGGGCTGGTCAGCATGTTGTTGATTTCGCTGTCGGTGACGGTCACCTGGTCGCGCACGACGCTATCGTGCAGGCGCTGGGCCACCAACTGGTCGGAGAGCTGATGACGGAACGCGGCAAAGCTGGAGCCGTCCCGCTCCACCGCTGCCCGCAGCTGTTCCGCACTCATCCGGTTCTGCTGGGCGACCGCATTGACGGCCTGATCCACATCGGCATCGGAGACGCGGATGCCCTGGTCATCGGCACGCTGCACCTGCAGCTTCATAAGGATCAGGCGATCGAGTACCTGTCGCTGCAGCACATCCATCGGCGGTAGCTGGCCGGGATTGCTGGCGTATTGCTGCTGCACGGAGTGCACGGCCTCGTTCAGCTCGCTCTGCAGAATGACGCCTTCGTCCACCACCGCCACGATACGGTCGAGCGGCTGTTTACCGGTGGCTGCCTGCGGCAGCAACTGGGCATGGGTGGGCAAGGCGGTCGCCGTAGCGATCGCGAGCAGGAACAACGCGAAAGGTTGCTTCATTAGTCCGGAGCCTTCAATCGCCCGAGGCGACAGGGAAGTTATTGATATCCAAGAATACCACTGCGCAAGAGGTTTTCCGACTTGCCCATGGAGCTCCCCATGCCCTTGAATTCGACTTCAAACATGATGGAGGTGTTGGTGGAGGCGCCTGCCGTCGGCGTAAGGTAGTTGTAGGAATTCACGTAATGTCGCGCGATCAGGCGTAAAGCAACGCAGCAGCTGTCGTATTCCACGCCTGCGAGCGCCTCCACCGTGGCCTTGTCTAGCACCGAATACGTCCAGTGGCCGAGCAGTCGCCAGCGATCGGAGACGGGATAGACAATGGATGCGTCGTATTGTTCCAGCAGGGGTTGGACGCTACCGGGGGTGCGGCGGTAACGGTAGGAGAAATTGATGACGCCGTCGGTGAGCAGGCGTCGCTGGACCCCGATCGCGCCGAGATCGGTGAGACGGGTGTTCGGGTTCCACTGATAGGACGAGGTGACTCGCCATTGGTCGTCGAGCTGGGTGTCTATCTCGGCAACGTAGTCAGAGCCGGACCAGTTGGTGGGCGGAGTGACGGTGTTCGGGCTGTTTGGCAACTGCACCTGTTGCGACGTGAAATAGTGGATCTGACCGAAGCTTGCCGATAGGCGCTCAATACCGGAGTCGTCCAGCAACCGCGTGGTGATGGCGCCGGTCAGGTTGTTGGCGTTCATCTGACGGTCCGCGCCGGAATACTGGTTGGGCGAGAACAGCTGCCAGGTGTCGAACGACATCAGGTTCGTATCGAACAGCGGCAGATTGTCCTGATTGCGATACGGCACATACAGGTAATAGATGCGTGGTTCCAGCGTCTGGGTGTAGCTGGTGCCAAACAGCGAGGTGCTGCGATCGAAGATCAGGCCGCTATCCAGGCTGACAATCGGTAGCGAACGGCTGGGCGACCCTTGCGTAAACGGGGAGGGCGTACCCACCGGCAGTGGCCCGGGGTTGCTGTATCCGGTATAGCCGAACACGTTGTAATTGCCGATAAGGTCGTAATCGGTGTAGCGATAAGCGATCTTGGGGCGCACGAACCAGGCGGCACCGCGGAAGTCCGCGGCCAGATAGGGGTACAGGTCGAGACGATTGCCTTCAACCGCTTCGTCCTTGCGAAACGCCACTGCCTCGGTCTGGGCGCCGAACTCCAGCCAGCGTTCGATCGGCACGCTCACATTGAAGGCGGCGCGTGGCCAACGCTTGTACTGCACCGAGCTGTCGGGCAGCGAGGGGTCGACGTTCTGGTAGTCGTCGGCGCCGAACTGGGCGAACCACGAGCTGCCACCGCCCCAGCTGCCGCCGCCGCTGACGTAGGCGCTGGACGTGAGCGTGCCGACGGAGGCGGTGAACAGGTCATTACCGAAGTCGCGCAGATAATTGCGATCCGACGCGCGATTGATGGTTGTCGTGAATGCCCACGGACCAAACAGGTGCGTGTAGTCGTTGAGCTTGAACAGGTAGCGATTGGTGTTTTCGGTGTTGATGACGCTATCTGGATCGGTCGTGCCGCGATCGTTCGGCAGGAACTCGATATTCATCTGGCCGGTGCTGCCGGGGACGTAGTAGCGGAACTCGCCACCCAGCAACACGCCGCGGTCGGTGTAGATGCGCGGATCCAGCGTAGCGTCGTAATTCGGCGCCAGGTTGAGGTAATAGGGCGCGCTGATCATCAGGCCCGAGCGGCTGGAATTGCCGATGCTCGGGTCCAGGAAGCCGCTCTTGCGCTCGTCGTTGATCGGGAAGCTGAAGTAGGGCATGTAGAAGATCGGCACGTTGCCGACATACATGGTCGCGCTGCGGGCAATGCCCTCGCCGGTCTCCTTGTCCATGCGGATGTCTTTGGCGCGCAGTTCCCACACGTGGCTGCCGACATCGCAGGTGGAATAGGTCGCCTGGAAATAGCGGGTGCGCTGATCGTCCAGCATCTGGCCTTGTGCGGCGATGCCATGGCCGCGCGAGGTCAACATCTGATAGGTCACGTTGTCGGCGATGCCGGTGCTGGCGTCCTGGTTGCCACGCATGTGGTCGGAGGACATCAGCTGGCCGACTTCCTGGTAGCGCACGTTGCCGCGCGCATCGTAGTCGCTGGTGTCCTGGTTGTAGTCCGCCACGTCTGATTGAACGCGCTGGTCCGCGCGTTCCATCTTCACCCGCCCTTCCAGGTGGTAGATGGATTGGTTGGAGCTATCCACGCGTTCGGCGTAGACATAGGTATTGGATGTGGCACGCACCGAGCTGTCCTTGCTCAGCGTCGGGTCGTAAAAATCGAGCATCGCGTTCGGCCGGCACATCGCGAAACTGACGGGCCGCGGCGCACAGTGGAAGGCACCGAGCGGGCAGCTCGCCGCCGCTCTGGCGGTGATTGTGGGTTCCGACGTTTGCGGCGCCGACTGAGCTTCAACCGCGCCACCGAACAGGGCAATGGCAGCAGCGACCGCCAACAGGCGGCGCGGGGGCAGGTGGCGCGAGGTCAGCTTGGGCGTCACGGTGGCAGTCTGTCGGCTGGGAGGCTCGTAAAACTATCAGAAAGACCCCCTAGACGGCAGTTGCATTCGCGGCCCGTGGTACGAGGATCAGGTATGAGCCGGCTAAACCGAGCAACGCCGACGCCTTATGGCGAGTCGATCCGACTCCGGAGCCGACCATCGCCTGTCCTTGCTGGGTCCGCGAACCCCTGCACAGTCGCTAGTCGTCTAGCCGCAAGGCGGTGCGCGAGTGCTCAAGCAGCGCTAGGCGTCCAGCAACTCGCCTACGTGTGCGGCGACGCTCGCGGCCAGGGCAAGCAGGTTGTAACCACCTTCCAGGCTGGATACCAATCGCCCCTCGGCGTGGGCGTGCGCCACGTCGAGTAGTCGGCTGGTGATCCAGGCATAGTCTTCGCTGCCCAGGCGCAGGTCGGCCAACGGGTCGTTGCGATGGGCGTCGAAGCCTGCCGATACCAGCACCAGCTGTGGCTTGAAGGCGTGCAGCCGGGGGATTAGCGCGCCCTCCCACAGCTCGCGGAACTCGTAGGAACCATCGCCCGGCGACAACGGCGCGTTGACGATATTGCCAACGCCGCGTTCGTCCTCGCGCCCGCTGTCGGGGTACAAGGGCATCTGGTGGCTGGAAATGAACAGCACACGCGATTCCTTGGCGAAGATATCTTGCGTGCCGTTGCCGTGGTGCACGTCGAAGTCGGCGATGGCGACGCGCTTGAGGCCATGAGCCGCCATGGCGTGGGTCGCCGCCACGGCGATGTTGTTGAACAGGCAGAACCCCATGGCCCGATCCGGCGGCGCGTGATGACCTGGCGGCCTCACCGCGCAGAAGGCCTGCCCACCGCCGCTGAGCACGGCGTCCACCGCTGCCACCGCGGCGCCGGCCGCCCGCAGCGCGGCTTCGGCCGAACCGTGGGACATCAAGGTGTCTTCATCGAGCCGGACGGTGCCGCTCTCGGGCACGATGCCCAGGATGCGATCGATGTGCTCGGCGGTATGCACACGCAGCAGCTGTTCACGCGTGGCGCGGGGCGCCTCGATGCGGTCCAGGGCGGCGAACCGGTCGTGGTCGAGCGCTTGAAGTACGGCACGTAGGCGCGCTGGCGATTCGGCGTGATCCGGGCCGGGATCGTGTTGAAGGCAGTTGGCGTGGGTATAGAGCCGCAGCATGGGCCCTACGCTTTTCGGCGGCGCTCGTGCTGCCATAGCACCTCGCCGTGGCCGCTGGCGCGGGCCAGCACTCGGGAGATCACGAACAGCAGGTCGGAAAGGCGGTTGAGGTAGCGTTGGGCTTGCGGCCGCACGTCTTCGACACGGGCCAGCGCGATGACCTCACGCTCGGCACGGCGGCACACGGTGCGTGCCAGATGGCAGCAGGATGCAGCCATGCCGCCGCCGGGCAGGATGAAGTCCTTGAGCGGCGGCAGCGGGTCATTGAAACCGTCGAGCACCTGCTCCAGCCGGTCGATGTCCTGGTCCTCGATCATCGCCATGCCGGGAATGCACAGCTCGCCGCCGAGGTCGAACAGTTCGTGTTGGACCTGGGTCAGCGCTTCGCGGATGGCGTCGTCCACGCCGTCGGAAGCCAGCACCATGCCGATGGTGCTGTTGAGTTCGTCGACCGTGCCATAGGCGGATACGCGTAGCGAGTCCTTGGCGACGCGGGAACCATCGCCAAGGCCGGTGCTGCCATCGTCACCCGTGCGGGTGTAGATCTTTGAGAGGCGATTACCCACGTATTGCCGCCGCCTGGTTAGTGGTGCAGGTCGCGCGACACGGCATGACCGAGCGTGCGCGAAAGCTGGGTGGCCAGCACATGCAGCAGGGCGCCGATGCCTACATAAAACGCGGTGGTGCCGAGGAACGGCAGATACCAGTCGCCCAGGTTCGCGAACCATGCGCTGAAGCTGCGCGGCTGCGGCACGCTGTTGCTAAGCCAGTAGAAGCTGCCGTTGGAGAGCACGTAGCAGGCCAGCTGGCTGACCAGCAGCGCCACGGCCGCAAGACCCAGGGTCGACATGCTCAGGCCGCGCTGGTGGCGCGCCAACCAGCTGCCGCCCATCCACAGGCACAGGTAAGCCGGAATCAGGAACCAGTAGGCCACCGATACGCAGTAGTGGCTCCAGAAGTCGATGCCCTGTCCGTTGATCACCAGGTAATCAATGAGTACGGCCCCGGCCATGAGCAGCGGAAACGCCCAGCGAAACGATCCACGCAGCCAGAACCCGGCCAGGAAGAACACCGCCCACGACGCATCGCGCACATCGTGGTTGAACAGCGAAAGGTGAATGCGGGTGGCGGTCATCACCAGGGCGAGTGCCAGGAAGATGCCTAGCCGCTGGGTTTGCGTCATAGCCATGAGTTGCTCCGTCTGATACGCCAAATGCAGACGGCAAGTCTATCCCAATTATGGATAGCCGAACGCCTCTTGAATGGGGGCTGACATGGGGTCCGAACGCTTCAGCGCGTATCATCCCCCGCCATGATTACCTCATCTGATCACGTCGCCCCTGTGACTTCCGCTCAGCAGCCGGTCCTTATCATTGGTGGGGGCCTGGTGGGCGCCAGCCTGGCCATTGCGCTCGACGCGGCCGGTATCGACGCCGTCATGGTCGAGGCCGCCGCGCCGCGCGTCGGAGAACAGCCCAGCTACGATGAACGCAATCTCGCGTTGGCCCGGGCTACCGTAAATGGCCTCGCTGCGATCGGCGTATGGCCGCATGCGGCGGCGCAAGCAACGCCGATTCATCACATCCACGTCACGCGTGCCGGCGAGTTTGGCAGCGTCCAATTGGATGCCGCGAAACATGCGGTCGACGCGTTGGGCTGGACCCTGCCTGCACGCGAACTCGGGGCGGCTCTGCTGCGTCGCCTGGATGAGTGCCAGCGCCTGAGGCGCCTGGCTCCTGCACGACTGGAGGCGTTGGAGCCGCTGACCCAAGGTTGGCGGGCACGCGTCCGTACGGCCGATGGCTTGATGGAAATCGATACTCCGCTGCTGGTGGGCGCGGACGGCACCGCGTCGTTCGTGCGCGACCAGGTCGGCATCGGCACCGAACGCCACGACTACCAGCAGACGCTGTTCGTCTGCACGATCACGCCGGAGCGCGACCACGCCAACCGCGCGTACGAGCGCTTCGCGGACGACGGCCCGATCGCCTTGCTGCCGCTCACGGAACGCCGCTGCGGCCTGGTGCTTACCGTTCCTCGCAAGGACGCCGACGCCGTCGCTGCGCTGGACGATGAGGGTTTCGTCGCCTTGGCCCAGCAACGATTTGGATGGCGGCTTGGCCGGTTCAGTCGGCCGGGCAAGCGGCATCCGTATCCCATTCAGCGGGTGGCGGCGAGCGCACTGGTCGCGCCAAGAGCGGTGCTGGTGGGCAATGCAGCCCAGACGATTCATCCGATTGGCGCACAGGGCTTCAATCTGGGCCTGCGCGATGCGCTGACGTTGGCAGAACTGGTGGCCGGTGTTGCCGACCCAGGGGCTCACGACGTGTTGGAGCGCTACGCCGCGCGCCGTGCTGCCGATCGTGAGGGCACGATGGCGATGAGCCATGGCCTCGTGCAATTGGCCTGTCTGCCACAGCCATGGTTAGGGCCGTTGCGCTCCATGGCCATGCTGGCGTTCGATCGCCTGCCGCCAGTGCAGCGTTTGCTGGCCAAGCGCGGCATGGGTTTTCGCAGTGATCCGCCTCGTGCTGTGCTGGAGCGACTGCCATGAGCGGCCCCAGCCTGACACGAGGCGAGTCCTCACGCCGTCGTGGACCGGCATTGGATGTCGCGGTCGTTGGCGGCGGCATGGTGGGGGCCGCAACCGCGTTGGCGCTGGCGCGCGCGGGATTCGCCACGGCCTTGCTTGAAGCTCGAGCTCCCTCGCCGTGGTCGGCCCAGGGCGACGTTGACTTGCGCGTGGTCGGTCTTGCGCCTTCGTCGGTCGCGCTGCTTGACGAACTCGATGTATGGACGTCCATCCGCGACTCGCGCGCGAGCCCCTATGCGCACATGCATGTGTGGGATGCGGCGACGGGTGCCGCGATCCATTTCGATGCGGCCACCGAAGGGCGCGATCTGCTCGGCTACATTGTCGAGAACAGTCTGGTGCAGTGGCAGTTGTGGCAGGCGCTGGAGGGTGCAGGCGTGCGCCGGCTGTGCCCGGCACAGGTGAATCGATTCGACGTGCTTGAAGATCGCATTCAATTGGAGCTCGGCGCCGGCGAGGCCTTGTCCGCGCGCCTGCTGGTAGCCGCCGACGGCGCCGGTTCGCCGCTGCGCACACTGGCCGGTATCGAGACGCAGGGGCGCGACTATGCCCAGCGCGGCGTGGTGGCCCACGTCACCACCGAACGCGCTCACGAAGGCACGGCGTGGCAGCGTTTCCTGGAGACCGGCCCGCTGGCGCTGCTGCCTTTGGCGGATGGACGCAGCTCCATTGTGTGGTCGCTGCCTGAGGCCGAGGCGCAGCGCGTCATGGCACTGGGCGACCAGGCATTTCTCGATGAGCTCGGCGTCGCCAGCGACTTCCGCCTGGGACGGGTGACGGGCAGCACACCTCGTGCCGCGTTTCCGCTCAAGTTGCAGCTGGCCAAGAGCTATCAGGCCGAGCGATTCGTCCTGTTGGGTGATGCGGCGCATGCGGTCCACCCGCTGGCCGGGCAGGGTGTGAACCTGGGACTGCGCGATGTGATTGAATTGCGAGACACCCTGGTGGCTGCGCGAGACGAAGGCCGCGACATCGCGGCCAGCCATGTGCTGCGTGGTTACGCGCGCCGCCGACGCAGCGCCGACACACTCGACGCGCTGGGCTTTGACGCGCTAGCGCGTATCTACAGTTGGCAGTCGCCGCCGCTGGTGGCTGCGCGCGGCCTGGGTGTGCGCCTGCTCGATCGGTTGTCCCCCATCAAACGTCGGTTGGCGGAACACGCTGCCGGTCTTTGACCCTTAGGATGCTCTGATCTATTCAACGAGGAGTGGAAGTCATGCGTATTGCCCGACTTTGTTGTGCGCTGTTGTTGTCCGGATTGGCCTTCGCCGCCCAAGCGAAGATGGTGCACAAGCCGGTGGAATGGACCCAGGACGGCACGCGTTTCCACAGCGTGCTGGTCTATGACGATGCCGTGACCGCCAAGCGCCCCGGCCTGGTGATGGTGCCGAACTGGTATGGCGTGAACGATCTTGCGCTGAAGAAGGCCGAGGGCATTGCCGGCAAGGATTACGTCATCCTGGTCACCGATATGTATGGCGAGAAGGTGCGCCCGACCAGCGACGATCAGGCGATGGCGGCGGTGAAGGTGCTGTACGGCGACCGTGCCTTGATGCGTAAGCGCGTCAACCTCGCGCTGGATCAGCTGAAGGCACAGGCCAAGGACGCCCCCATCGATCTTTCGAAGCTGGCGGCGATCGGCTTCTGCTTCGGTGGTTCGGCCGTGCTCGACCTGGCGCGCAGCGGTGCCGATATTGCCGCCGTCGTGTCGTTCCATGGCGGACTACAAACTGATGACCCGGCCTTGGCGAAGCAGATCAAGGCGCGCGTGCTGGTGATGAACGGCGCCGACGACAAGGGCACCATGCCCGACGCGGACAAGTTCATGGACGAGATGCGCGGCAGCAAGGCCGACTGGCAGTTCGTGGTGCTGGGCAACACGGTGCATTGCTTTACGGAAACCGATCAGCACAAGCCCGGTTGTGCCTACGACGAACGGGCGGCCCAGCGCAGCTATCGCATGATGCAGGACTGGCTGCACGGGGCGTTTACCGGCACGCCGTGAGACGGGACCGATCGCGTGCACCTCGGTCGAGGTGCACGTGCTGTCATCGCAGATCAGTAGTCGCGCTGTACCGAGTAGTCGGCCAGGGCAGCCAGCGCGTCGCGCCAGGGCGATTCGGGCAGCTCGGCCAGTGCATGTCGCGCGGCGTTGGCATGCGCCACGGCGCGCTCGTGCGTGCGCTCCAGTGCGCCGGAATCGCGAATGGCGCCAATGATCCGATCGAGCGAATCGAGGCCGCCGTGCTCGATGGCATGGCGTAGCGACAGCGTCTGCTCGGCGTCGGCGCTCTGCAAGGCGTAAATCAGCGGCAGGGTGGGCTTGCCTTCGGCCAGGTCATCGCCCACGTTCTTGCCCATGGTGCCGGCATCGGAAACGTAATCCAGCAAATCGTCGGCGATCTGGAAGGCATAGCCGAGCTCCATGCCATAGCGTCGCAGCGCGCTGACCTGATGCTCGGGCAGGCCACCCAGCAGGCCGCCGAGTTCGGTGGCGGCGGCGAACAGCACGGCCGTCTTGCGTTCGATCACGGCCAGGTAAGAAGCCTCGTCGACGTCGGCGTTACCGATATTGAGCAGCTGCAGCACCTCGCCCTCGGCGATGGTGTTGGTGGTATCGGCCAGGATGCGCATGATGCGCATATTGTCCAGCTCGACCATCAACTGGAACGAGCGCGAGTACAGAAAGTCACCGACCAGCACGCTGGCCGCGTTGCCCCACAGCGCATTGGCGGTCTTGCGGCCACGGCGCAGGTCTGACTCGTCCACCACGTCGTCGTGCAGCAGGGTGGAGGTGTGGATGAACTCGATCACCGCCGCCAGCTTGATGTGCTGGTCGCCGTGGTAGCCGGCCGCGCCCGCCGCCAGAACATGCAGCATCGGCCGCAAGCGCTTGCCGCCACTGGCAATAATGTGGTCCGCGATCTGGTTGATCAGCACCACGCCCGAGGAGAGACGCGCCCGGATCAAGGTGTCGACGCGCTGCATATCACCGGCAGCGAGCGCTCGTACGGCGGCGTAATCGGCGGAGCGGCGGGTGTCGGTGGAAGTCGTTGTCATGAGTAGGTCAAGGCTTCGTATCCGCCGATTATAAGGATAAGGCGGCGCAAGAATGCGCCGCGACACGGGACCACAGTTTGGCGGATGGGTCGAAACGTATAATGACGGGATGGCCCGTCCTTACAAGATCCCTTTCGGTGAGCAAACTCTCTCCTCTTGAGCGGCGCAGCGCGCTGACCCTCGCTTGCGTCATCAGCCTGCGCTTGTTTGGCCTGTTTCTGATCATGCCGGTGTTCTCGCTGTATGCGAAACAGATGCCGGACGCCACGCCGTGGCTGATCGGGCTGGCCCTGGGCGTTTACGGCCTGGGCCAGGTGCTGCTGCAGATCCCGCTGGGTTTGCTGTCCGATCGGATCGGGCGCAAGCCCGCGATTACCATCGGATTGCTGGTCTTCGCGGCGGGCGGCCTGTTGGCGGCGTCTTCACATAGCCTGGTGGGTATCGTGATCGGGCGGGCGCTGCAGGGCATGGGGGCGGTGGCCGGGGCCGGTACGGCGCTGGCCGCGGATCTGACGCGCGAGGAAAACCGCAGCAAGGTCATGGGCATCATCGGCGTGTCGATCGGCGTGGCCTTCCTGCTGGCGCTGATCCTGGGGCCGCCACTGGAGGCGGTCGACGGCCTTTCCGGCCTGTTTGCCGCCACCTCGATCCTGGCGCTGGCCGCCCTGGTCCTGCTTTGGTTGATCGTGCCTACGCCGGAGCGGCAGAAAGCGCCGGCAGCCGCAGCGCTTGGCAGCGTGCTGTCGATGTTGCGTGACGGCCGCATGATGGTGCTTAACGGGTCGGTGTTTTTCCTGCACATGCTGCTCACGGCCAGCTTCGTCGGGTTGCCCCTGCTGTTGGCGGACCGCCTGCACCTGCCAGTGAACCGGCATTGGGAGCTCTACCTGCCGGTGATGGTGATCGCCGCCTTCGTCATGGGCGCCTGCCTGCACCGCATGCGCGAGGTGGCGCAAAGCCTGCGCATTGCGGCGGTGTGTGTGGTGGCGATTGGCCTGGGCCTGCTGGGCTTTGCCTTGTCCGGGGACCATCTTGCGGTCCTGGGTGTGGCGGCGGCCGTGTTCTTCTCGGCGTTCAACTTGCTGGAGGCGGCGCTGCCGAGCCTGGTCTCCCAGCTGGCACCCGCCCATTTGCGCGGTGCCGCCATGGGCGCCTATTCCACCAGTCAGTTTCTGGGCGCCTTTGTCGGCGGTGCACTGGGTGGCGTGGCGCTCGGGCAGATGGGTCCCGGCGGGGTGTTCATCTGCGCGGCCGCGATGACCCTGGTATGGCTGCCGCTGGTGCTGATTGGCGGTCGTCGCATGGCCGGCGTGGGCGCCAGCATGGCAGGGGCGCTGCAGGCGTCGCCGAGGGCTTGACTTCGCCGCGGGTGTGAGCCCGAAATGGATTGCGTTTGGACGCGGGCGCCCCAATGATCAGGGCCTACACCGCCCATGCCGGCCGGGTTCTTGGCCGGGCGAGGTTCAACGCTCATGGCTCATCACATCGTCGAGCTGATTGCGCAATACGGCCTGTTGCTGGTTTTCATCAATGTGCTGGTCGAGCAGGCTGGCGCGCCGCTGCCTGCGGTGCCGACCATGATCGTCGCGGGCGCCCTGGCTGCGGCGGACCGGTTGCCGCTGGCTGGGGTGCTGGGTGTGGCCGTGCTGGCCTGTCTGCTGGCCGATTTCGCCTGGTACGCGGCAGGCCGTTATTACGGGGGTGGCGTCATGCGCACGCTGTGCCGCATTTCCCTGTCACCCGATTCGTGCGTAAAACAGTCGGAGCTGCGTTTCCAGCGCTGGCGTGGCGGCATGCTTCTGCTGGCCAAGTTCGTGCCCGGCCTTTCCACGGTGGCGCCGCCGCTGGTGGGCGCGATGGGTCTGCGACCCGCACCTTTTGCGCTGTTCGATGGCCTGGGCTCGCTGCTCTGGGTTGGCGTCGCGGTCAGCCTCGGCTATGTGTTCTCCAGCCAGATTGACGATGTGCTCCAGGCGCTGGCCAACGCTGGCAGCATCGCCTTGATGTTCCTGGGCTGCCTGCTGGCGCTCTACATCGCGGCCAAATGGTGGCAGCGTCACCGCTTGCTGAAGACGTTGCGCATGGCGCGCATTACGGTTGAAGAACTCAACGACGCCATGATGGCCGGCCTGACACCCGCGGTGGTCGATGTGCGCTCTTCCGCCGCGCGAATGGTGGATACGCGGGTGATTCCGGGTGCGCTGCTGGCGGACGTCAACAGTGTCGATCTCATTGTTCAGGCCGTGCCGGTCGACAGCGAGTTGGTGATTTATTGCAGCTGCCCGAATGAGGCTTCCGCGGCCGTGGTGGCCAAGGCGCTGATGGCGCAGGGCTATACACGGGTGCGCCCTTTGCTGGGTGGCCTGGATGCCTGGGACCACGCCGGACTCCCGATCCAGCGTCTGGTCGTGGTCGACGATACGGTCATGACCACGACGGCCTAAGCGCCTGTTCAAAGTCTTTGCATCCTTTCGAAGGGGCTTTAGTGGGTTCTCGCTCGGTTGCTCGCCTATGACCGAAGGTAGTGACTGTGGGACGCAGCGGGCCGCTCCTACTCCTTCTCCCCCACAGCGATTACCTTCGGTCGTAAGCGGCAACCTGGCGATAACGCCCACCCAAAGCCCGATTTCGATCGTCAAATTTTTACGCGTTCTATACGCCCCCGGGGTAATTCGCTACCCCTTTCTTATGCGCCAGTTCCGACAATTTGCATCGTTGATTAATACGGTGAGTCGGTACACATGGACGCCATCTATCTGTTGTTCTCGTTCGTGCTCTTTGCGGCAGCACTCGGCTTTCTGCTGATCTGCGACCGGTTGGGTCGACGCCCCTGATTGCCGGCCGTTGCCTGCGCGGCGACGGATTCCCAGGCTCACGCTTCCTCTTCGGGAGATCTCCCATGAACGTCATCTATATCGTGGCCGCCGTCATCGCGGTGGCCCTGACGGGCTATTTGTGCGTAGCCCTGCTCAAGCCGGAGTGGTTTGAATGACTACCTTCGATTTCTTCCAGGTCGTGCTCTACCTGGTCGTGCTGCTTGTGCTGATCAAGCCAGTCGGCAGCTACATGGCGCTGGCGTTTTCCGAAACGCCGAACCGTGTCACGCGATTCGGTGGTGGCGTGGAGCGCCTCCTCTACCGGATCGCCGGCGTGCGCGCCGACGAGCAGATGGGTTGGCGGCGTTATGCGATCGCCATGCTGCTGTTCAATATGGTCGGCATGGTGGCCGTGTATGTGTTGCAGCGTGCGCAACCATGGCTGCCACTGAACCCGCAGCACTTCGCTGCAGTGACGCCCGATTCGGCGATCAATACGGCCATCAGCTTCATTACGAATACCAACTGGCAGGGCTACGGTGGTGAAAACACCATGAGCTACCTGACCCAGATGCTCGGCCTGGCGGTGCAGAACTTCCTTTCCGCGTCGACGGGTATCGCCGTGCTGCTGGCGGTCGTGCGTGGCTTCACCCGTCGGAGTGCCAACAGCGTTGGCAACTTCTGGGTCGACATGACGCGTAGCGCGCTTTACGTGCTGATGCCGTTCTCGCTGTTGATGTCGTTGCTGCTGGTATCGCAGGGTGTGGTGCAGAACTTCTCGGCCTATGTCGACGTGCCGGTGGCGCAGGTCACCAGCATGACCGAGACCGTCAAGGATGCCGCTGGCAATCCGCTGAAGGATGCGGCTGGCCACGACGTCACCCACGAATCGAAAGTGACGACACAGACCTTGCCGATGGGCCCGGCCGCTTCGCAGATTGCGATCAAGCAGCTTGGCACCAATGGCGGCGGCTTCTTCAACACGAACTCGGCGCATCCGTACGAAAACCCGACGCCGTTCAGCAATTTCCTGGAGATGCTGGCGATCTTCCTGATCCCCGGTGGTCTCTGTTACACCTTCGGCAGCATGGTGGGCGACCGGCGGCAGGGCTGGGCGATCCTCGCTACCATGCTGCTGATCTTTATACCGCTGGCCTACGGCGCCATTGGCGCCGAACAGGCGGGCAACCCGGCCTTGCATGGCCTGGCGGTGGATCAGCACGCCTCTGCGATGCAAGCAGGCGGCAACATGGAAGGCAAGGAAACGCGCTTCGGCATCGCCGCGAGCGGACTGTTCGCCACCATCACCACGGCTGCTTCGTGTGGTGCGGTGAACGCCATGCACGACTCGATGACGCCGCTGGGTGGCCTGGTGCCGATGTGGCTGATTCAGCTTGGCGAAGTCGTGTTCGGCGGCGTCGGCTCGGGCCTCTACGGCATGCTCGCCTTTGCGGTAGTGGCCGTGTTCATCGCTGGCCTCATGGTGGGCCGCACGCCGGAGTACCTCGGCAAGAAGATCGAGGCGCACGAGATGAAGATGGCCAGCCTTGCCGTACTGGTGCCGTGTGCACTGGTGGTGATCTGCACGGCCATCGCGATTATGACTCCGGCAGGCGTGGCTGGCGTGTCCAATCCCGGCGCGCACGGCTTCAGCCAGGTGCTCTATGCCGTCTCGTCAGCCTCCAATAACAACGGCAGTGCGTTTGGCGGTCTGTCAGCCAATACACCGTTCTGGAACGTGTTGCTGAGCGTGTGCATGTATCTGTCGCGCTTCCTGTTGGCGATCGCGATGTTGGCCATGGCCGGTTCGCTGGCGGCCAAACGCCACGTGCCACCGTCCGCCGGCACGCTGCCAACCCATACGCCGCTGTTCGTCACCCTGCTCGCCTGCGTGGTGATCGTAGTCGGCGCGCTGACTTTCCTACCGGCACTCGCGCTGGGGCCGATCGCCGAATTCCTGATGTCGGTCCGCTGAAGACCACGGGACACTGATTCATGACGACGACACATACTCACGTTCAAGCTGTGCGGACCTTCGACCGCGCACTGATCCTCACGGCCGTGGCGGACTCGTTCCGCAAACTGTCACCGCGGCTGCAGTTCCGCAACCCGGTGATGTTTGTGGTGTTCGTGTGCAGCGTCCTGACCACCCTATTGTGGGTGCAGGCGCTGACGGGACACGGCGAGGCGCCCACCAGCTTCATCTTCTGGGTCACCATCTGGTTGTGGTTCACCCTGTTGTTCGCGAACTTCGCCGAAGCCCTTGCCGAAGGTCGTGGCAAGGCACAGGCGGCGGCGCTGCGCAGTTCACGCAAGGATGTCGTGGCGAAGCGGCTGGCGAGCCCCCATCGTCAAGCGGCGATCACGTTCACGCCGTCATCCGAGCTGCGCGTCGGTCATCTGGTGCTGGTGGAAGCCGGCGAACAAATGCCGGGTGATGGCGAGGTGGTGGTCGGTGCGGCGAGCGTGGACGAGAGCGCGATCACTGGTGAATCCGCGCCGGTCATCCGCGAATCGGGTGGCGATCGCAGTGCGGTCACCGGTGGTACGCGCGTGCTTTCGGACTGGCTGGTGGTGCGTATCACGGCCAACCCTGGCGAAAGCTTCCTCGATCGCATGATCGCCATGGTGGAAGGCGCCTCGCGGCGCAAGACGCCGAACGAAATCGCGCTGACCATCCTGCTGGCCAAGTTTACGCTGATCTTCCTGCTGGCCTGCGCCACGCTGCTGCCGTATTCGATCTACAGCGCGCAAGCGGCGGGTTCGGGCAACCCGATCACCATCACCGTGCTGGTGGCGCTGCTCGTCTGTTTGATTCCCACCACCATCGGTGCGCTGCTGTCGGCCATCGGCATCGCCGGCATGGATCGCATGATCCGCGCCAACGTCATCGCCACCTCCGGTCGTGCGGTGGAAGCGGCGGGTGACGTCGATGTGCTGCTGCTCGACAAGACCGGCACCATCACCCTGGGCAACCGCCAGGCTGTCGCCTTCCTGCCCGCGCCGGGCGTGGAAGAGAGCATCCTCGCCGATGCTGCCCAACTCGCGTCACTGGCCGATGAAACGCCGGAAGGCCGCAGCATCGTGGTGCTGGCCAAGGAACGTATTCGGTCTGCGCGAGCGCCAGCTGGAAGAGGGCCATGCGGAGTTCGTGCCGTTCACCGCGCAGACGCGCATGAGTGGCGTCGAACCTCGGTGAACGGCTGATCCGCAAGGGTGCTCTCGATGCGATGGAGCGCCACCTGGAAGCGAACGGCAGCCACCTGCCGCCGCTGGTCAAGCATATGGCGGAGGACATCGCGCGTCGTGGCGCCACACCGCTGATCGTGACCGAAGGCTCCACCGCGCTGGGCGTGATCGAGCTGAAGGACATCGTAAAGGGCGGTATCCGCGAGCGTTTCGCCGAGATGCGCCGGATGGGCATCAAGACCGTGATGATCACCGGCGACAACCCGCTCACCGCCGCTGCCATTGCTGCCGAGGCTGGTGTCGACGATTTCCTTGCCGAAGCCACGCCGGAAGCGAAGCTCAAGCTGATCCGCAAGATCCAGGCCGAGAATCGTCTGGTAGCGATGTGCGGCGACGGTACCAATGACGCACCGGCATTGGCCCAGGCGGACGTCGCCGTGGCCATGAACACCGGCACGCAGGCGGCCAAGGAAGCCGGCAACATGGTCGACCTGGACTCCAATCCGACCAAGTTGATCGAGGTGGTGGAGATCGGCAAGCAGATGCTGATCACGCGCGGCTCGCTCACCACCTTTTCCATCGCCAATGACGTGGCCAAGTACTTCGCCATTATTCCGGCGGCGTTCGCCACCACTTATCCGGCACTGAACACGCTCAATGTGATGAGGCTGGCCACGCCGCAGAGCGCGATTCTGTCGGCCGTGATCTTCAACGCACTGATCATCATCTTCTTGATTCCGCTAGCGCTGAAAGGCGTAAAGTACCGGGCACTGGGGGCGGGCGCATTGCTCCGCCGCAACCTGCTCGTCTACGGTCTCGGCGGTATCGCGGTGCCGTTCATCGGCATCAAGCTGATCGACATGCTGCTGGTCCTGTGCGGACTGGCCTGAAGCGAGAGGTTTAGATCATGCAGACGCTTAAGCTTTCCGTTTCGCTACCCGACGACACGCACCCGGACATGGAGTTACGCCTGTCCACCGATGATTCCGCCTGTGATGTGGTGATTGCGCTGCCCATGACCACGGCGCGTTCGGTTCGGATAGATCGCATTGATAACACGAAGGCGCCACAGAGCGCCCAGGACGATTACGTGCTCGGCGGCTACGCCGGCATCTGAAGGCGGTGCCCTGAGGCATCGACGACCCCACTACCCACGAGAAAAGGACGGTCCGCCCCGGACCGGTTTTCAGGCATATTCATGGTTTCCAAGAAGATTCTTTCGTTTGCGGTTCTGCTTGCACTGGCTCCTGCTAGCGAGGTACTTGCGTCGTCGACTGATCAGTCGCCCGCACCTCTTGCCGACGTTGACCAGGTAGCGCCCTCGGCGCCGGCGGCAGCGAGTGCCGACTGCTCGCGCGGCTTTTTCTCTCGTTTGGTTTCCGCCTATCGGGAAGATGCGCAGCCCGCCGATCCGAACGCTCCGGCGCCGGCGCGCCGTGCGATGGAGTCGCCGTTCTCATCGCCGCCGTTTCCGTCGGCGGAGTGGCAGCTGGGTGGCGTTGACTTTCCCATCGGCGTGCCGAATCTGAACTCGCAAGGCCCACTGGAGAAGGCGCTGTCCTGCACGGCGGTAGGTCACTGGATGCAGGACAACCGCATCGAGATGTACGGCTGGATCAATCCGTCGGCGAATCTCAGCACGTCGAATCACACCAATTACCCGTTGTCCTACGCCACGCGTCCGAACCGGGTCGAGTTCAACCAGGCCTTGTTTCGCGTCGAGCGTATCCCCGATACGGTACAGACCGATCACATCGATTGGGGTTTCCATTTCGATGATTTGTATGGCTACGACTACCACTACACGACCATGAAGGGCGTGACGAGCGACCAGTTGCTCAACAATCCGAGGTCGAACAGTGCGCTGAACGGCAAGACTTACGGCAACGATCCCATGATCGCGTACGTGAGCCTCTATATTCCCTGGGTGGCTCAGGGCATGGTGATCACGGCGGGACGTTATCTTTCGCTGCCGGATATCGAAGCACAGTTTTCGCCCAACAACTACCTGGTGACGCATTCCATCCTGTACACGGTCGATGCGTACACGAACATGGGCGTGATAACGACGACCAAGCTGAGCGACCAGTGGACCTTGCAGCTCGGCGTGCACGGCGGCGACGACTCCGCGATCTGGGATAGCACGAGCCGCTTGACGGGCCAGGCGTGCGTGCGTTGGGTATCCAAATCCAACGACGACATGCTGTACCCCTGCGTGGAGTCCTATAACCATGACAAGCAGACCTATAACAACCTGCAGGAGTTTGTACTGACCTGGGGTCATCGCTTCACACCAGAGGTGCACATGCTGACGGAAACCTACCGCATCTACGTCCGCGATCAGGCGCAGGCGACCGATCCCACGCAGTCGCATGCGCCGACCGGTGTGCCGGGTTATCCGCTCGGCCAGGCACCCAACTTTCCTTTGGGCAATAGTCCGGCGTACGGCATCGTCAACTACTTCAACATCGAGCTCAGTCCGAGCAACATGATGTCGATTCGCAATGAGTTCTATGACGACAAAGTGGGCCAGCGTACCGGCTTCGCCACTCGCTACAGCAGTCACACGATCGGCTTGACGCACTGGGTGTCGCAGGACCTGGAGATTCGCCCCGAACTCCGCTACGAGCATGCCTACGATTACCCTGCCTACGATGGCGGCAGGAGAAATCACCAGTCCACCGCGTTGGTCGACGCGATCCTTCACTACTGAGGTCATGATATGAGCAGGCTCTTACGCAATGCGGTAGGGATGTTGCTGCTGATGACGGTGATCACCGGCATCGCCTATCCGCTGGTTGTCACCGGGCTGGCCCAGGTGCTGTTCCCGTCGCAGGCGAACGGCAGCCTGATCGTGAAAGACGGCAGGCCGATCGGCTCTACGCTGATCGGCCAGTCCTTCACCGAGCCGAAGTACTTCTGGGGACGCCCGTCGGCGACCACGCCCCAGGCCAACAACGCCACGGCGTCCAACGGCTCCAACCTGGGGCCGACCAACCCCGCGCTTACCGATGCGGTGAAACAGCGGATCGACGCGCTACGCGCTGTTGATCCGGGTAACACCGCGCCGGTACCGGTGGACCTGGTCACGGCCTCGGGCAGCGGTCTCGATCCGGAGATCTCGCCAGCGGCGGCGGCCTATCAGGTGCCGCGTGTGGCCAAGGCGCGCGGCTTGAGCGACGCGCAGGTGCAGGCGCTGGTGACCTTGGCCACCAGTGGTCGCCAGTTCGGTATGATCGGCGAGCCTCGCGTGAACGTGTTGAAACTCAATCTGGCCTTGGATGGCCATTGAGTCATAACGTAGTCGCCGATCACTGAGATACTGGGACAGCATGTCCGAACCTTCCCGCGAAGCACGCGCCGATGCCTTGCTCGATTCCGTACAGGAAGAGCGAAGCCGTCGACTGAAAATCTTCCTCGGTGCGGCCCCGGGCGTCGGCAAAACCTTTGCAATGCTCTCGGCCGCGCGCGAGCTGAAGCGGCAAGGCGTGGATGTGGTGATCGGCCTGGTCGAAACCCACGGCCGTCCGGAAACCTCGGCGCTGCTCGAAGGACTGGAGCAGCTGCCGCGTCGGCCGGTGACTTATCGCGGGCGCGACTTCACCGAATTCGACCTCGACGCCGCCTTGCAGCGGCGCCCCGAGGTGATCCTGGTCGACGAGCTGGCGCATAGCAATTTGCCCGGTGGGCGTCACGAGCGTCGCTGGCAGGACATCTCCGAGCTGCTCGATGCAGGCATCGAGGTCTATACCGCACTCAATGTGCAGCATCTGGAAAGCCTCAACGACCAGGTGCGGCGCATCACCAATGTCACCGTGCGCGAAACGGTGCCGGATGCCTTCATCGATCAGGCGCGCGATATCGTGCTGGTCGACCTGCCGCCACGCGAGCTGATCCAGCGCCTCAAACAGGGCAAGGTTTACGTGCCGGAGACGGCCGCCGCCGCGCTCGATGCGTTCTTCTCGCCGACCAACCTGGTCGCGCTGCGCGAACTGGCGGTGGATACGGTGGCCGGCCATGTCGACAGCGACCTGCGCGAGCACATGCTTGCGCGTGGTGGCGTCATGCCGGTACGTCGCCGCGTGCTCGCCGCCATCGATGGCCATTCGCAAAGCGAATACCTGGTGCGTATCGCACGGCGTATTGCCGAGCGGCGCGGCGCGCCGTGGAGCGTGGCCTTTGTGGACACCGGCGCCATGCTCGACAAGGCGCGACGAGAACGGCTCGACTCGGCCATGCGTCTGGCACGTCGCCTCGGTGGCGACACCGTGGTATTGCGCGGTCATGCGATTGCCGATGAATTGATAGCTCATGCCGATCGCGAAGGCATCGGCCAGATCATTCTCGGCCGCACGCGCGAGCGATTCCTGGCACGCATGTTGGGGCGGTCACTGACACAGCTTTTATTGCGTCGCGGCGCGCATCTCGAACTCACCATCATCGCCACGCCGACCGAACGCGCTAGGTCGCGCCTGCGTTTGCGCATGCCCGGCGGCCGCGGGCGTCGGGATGAGTACATCTACGCCACGCTGGCTACCCTGGTCGCGTTTGCGTTGTCGTTCATCGCGGACCGCTATCTCTCCGTTGCCAACCTTTCGCTGATCTTCCTCACTGCCGTGCTGGTAGTGGCGGTGCGCACGCGCATGGCAGTGGCCGTATACACGGCGATCCTCTGCTTTCTTGGCTACAACTTCTTCTTTGCGCCACCGCGCTACACCCTGGCCATCGCCAACTTCGACGATGTGCTGGCGGTCTGCTTGTTCCTGGTGGCGGCGCTGGTTTGCAGCCGGCTGGCAACGCAGCTGGCCAGTCAGGTGGAGTCGATGCGCGCGGCGCATGCGCATGCGCGTGCCTTGCTTGCGCTGGGGCAGCGGCTGTCCACCAGCACGGATGCCGCGGGCATTCGCGAAGTGGGCGTCGCCGCGCTGGCGCACGGGCTTCGTTGCGACACGGCAATCCTGGCTCGCGATGCCAGCCAGGTGCTTCGCGTGGTGGCGTCGTCGCCGCGCGACTTTCCCTTGCTCACGCAGGATCTCGCTGCTTCGGGTTGGAGTGAACAACACGCCGAGCAAGCGGGGCGCTATACCGACACGCTCAATGCAGCGCCTTGCTGGGTGCTGCCGCTGGGCAACGAGGACAACCGGCTGGGCGTGGCCGCCTTGCGTTTCCCGCCTGATCAAGGTGAGCCTTCGCCCGATGAGCGTAGCCTCGCGCTGGCGATGGTGCAGGACATCGGCCAGGCGCTGCAGCGTGCGCGTCTTGCCGAGGAGCTGGAGGGCGCGCGGGTGCAGGGCGAGACCGAGCGCTTGCGCAATGCGTTGCTGTCTTCCGTATCGCACGACCTGCGCTCGCCGCTCGCATCGATGATTGGCTCCGCCGGCACGCTCGCCAGCTACGGTGATCAGCTGCCGCCCGGCGAACGTCACGAGCTGCTCGATGCGATCCTTGGTGAAGGCCAGCGGCTCGATCGCTACATCCAGAACCTGCTCGACATGACCAAGCTGGGTCACGGCACGCTCAAGCTCAACCGCGATTGGACCGATGTGGCCGAAATCGTGGCCGCGTCCACCACGCGCCTGCGCAAGTTGTTCCCGGACCTGAAGCTGGTTACCGAACTGCCACCGGGTACGTTGTTGCTTTATGTGCATCCGGCGCTTATCGAGCAGGCCTTGTTCAACATCCTGGAGAACGCGGCACGCTTCTCGCCGCCGGGTGAACCGGTGCGGGTGGTGGTGCGTTCGAAAGGCGAGCAGTTGCAGATCGATGTCATCGACCGCGGCCCGGGTATTCCCGAGGATGAGCGTGCGCTCATCTTCGACATGTTCTATTCGGTTTCGCGCGGTGACCGGGCGCCACAGGGCACGGGACTTGGGCTGGCCATCTGCCGCGGCATGATCGGCGCCCATGGCGGCAGCGTGGAGGCCTTGCCCGGTGAGGGCACAGGCACCACCATTCGCATAACCTTGCCGTTGCCGCCGCCGCCCGATCAACCCGGATAACCTCAGCCCCAATGACTGCCGCCACTCCCTGCGTTCTGGTGATCGATGACGAGGCGCAGATCCGCAAGTTCCTCGATATCGGCTTGCGTGCCGAAGGCTACGAAGTGCTGTTGGCGGCCAACGGCGCTGAAGGCCTGGCGCTTGCTGCAACACGCTCCCCCGACTTGGTCATCCTGGATATCGGCTTGCCGGATCGCGAGGGGCATGATGTTCTCGCCGAACTAAGGCAATGGAGTCACGTGCCGGTACTGATGTTGTCGGTGCGCGATGCCGAGAGCGACAAGGTGAAGGCGCTCGACGCCGGGGCCAACGATTACGTCACCAAGCCTTTTGGTATCCAGGAACTGATGGCGCGGCTGCGCGCCATGTTGCGTTCCCGTCCGGGAGAGCCTGAGGCTCCGCAGCGCTACGACGACGGTCATTTGATGATCGATCTGGCGCGCCGTGAAGTCACGCTGGATGGTGCCTTGCTCGCGCTCACCCGCAAGGAATACGCCGTACTCGCCACCCTGGTACGCCATGTCGGCCGCGTGGTCACGCAGCAGCAACTGCTGCGCGATATCTGGGGCGCCACCCATACGCACGACAGCCATTACCTGCGCATCGTGGTGGGCAAACTGCGCCAGAAACTGGGTGATGACCCGGCCGCCCCGCGCTGGCTGAAGACCGAGCCCGGCGTGGGGTACCGCTTTATCAGCGGGGTCTGAGCGGCAGTTCGCTTCTTCTGGCTGTCGCAGCCCGTGAGAGTCGCCAGTGGTCTGATTCCCCGGGCTTTTTGGTCCATGCCGGGCAAGCGGGGAGGGCGCAAGACCGACAGAGTCATGAGCACGGGGCCTAGGGATGCTCTGATCAACTCTGCGCAGGCGTCATGATGTCCAGAAGGCCCGCAGGCGGTGTTGCGTGGCGCCGGGAAGACTGGCCGTCTTGCCAAGCCGCGCAGCACCGCCTGCGGGCCTTCTGGACATCACCCCATCACTTTGAATTCAATACGTTGGGGCCGGTCCTGTCTGTCCGCATCCCTTCGGTTCGCCGGCTCGACAGACGGCCAGTCTGCTTTCGCCGACGCCCCTGTGGCCTGCGAACAGACAGGACCGGTGACGCCTGCGCAGAGTTGATCAGAGCATCCCTAGGTCAATCCCTGTACTCGGCGTGTGGCACGGTTATGATAGCGACCAGTTCAACCATCCCGGTGCTGACTGCCCTAGAACGCAGCGCCGGCTTCAAAAGGAAACGAAATCCATGGCACGTGGCATCAACAAAGTCATCATTGTCGGCAATCTCGGCGCCGACCCGGAAACCCGCTACACCGGCAACGGCACGGCTATCACCAGCCTGCGCATCGCCACTTCCGACAGCTGGACCGACAAGCAGAGCGGCGAAAAGCAGGAACGCACCGAGTGGCACCGCGTGAAGCTGTTCGGCCGCCTGGCGGAGATCGCCGGCGAGTACCTGAAGAAGGGTCGCCAGGTCTATATCGAAGGTTCGCTGCGTACCGACAAGTACACCGACAAGGACGGCGTCGAGCGCTTTAGCACCGACATTATCGGCGCTGAAATGCAGATGCTCGGCGGCGGCTCCGAAGGTGCCGGCGCGGGTGGTGGCGGCGGTGGCAGTTATCGCGAGCGCCCGCAGGGCAGCGGCGGTGGCCAGCCGCGCCAAGGCGGTGGCGGTGGTGGCCAGTCCCGTGGCGGTGGCGACAATTACGGCGGTCAGCAGCGCCAGTCCGCGCCGCCGCCGGTGCAGAACAACAGCTTCGACGACGACGATATTCCGTTCTAAGACCTACCTTAGACCCGTAGTGTCAGATTCGTGAGCACAAACCCCCGATTCGTCGGGGGTTTCTCGTTTTGAAATGGATGCCTGCAAGCGCCGGTTTGTATGCCGAATCGTCGGCGCCGGGCTTTCAGCTCAGCAACTCATACGGGCCGCCGCGTTCGAGCGCACGCTGATAGGCGGGCCGCTGATGAATACGTTCGAGAAAGGCTGCGATATGCGGATAACTCGCCTGGTCGCCACCGCGCGCGCTGGCGGCTTCCAGTGGAAAACTCATCTGGATGTCAGCCGCGCTGAACGCATTGCCCACGAACCAGCCCGTCTTGGCGAGTGTTTCGTCGATATAGGAAAGATGCAGTTTCAGCTGCGGACCGACAAAGCCCGTTTGAAGCGATCCTGCGATCTTGCGCGAAATCGGCTTGGCGAAGAACGGCATGGGCGCACGGGCAATGCGCGACGCGACCAGCTTCAGCAGCAAGGGCGGCATCGCCGACCCCTCCGCGTAATGGAGCCAATAGGTGTAGCGAAGTCGCTCGGGTGTACCCGGAGGCGGAGCTAGGCGGCCGACGCCGTAGCGTTCGATCAGGTATTCGATAATCGCACCGGATTCTGCGATCACCACGCCGTCATCGACAATGACCGGCGACTTGCCGAGCGGATGGATCGCCCGAAGCTCGGGTGGTGCGAGCATGGTCTTCTTGTCGCGCTCGTAGCGACGGATGTCGTACGGCACCCCAAGTTCCTCGAGCAGCCACAGCACGCGCTGGGAGCGGGAGTTGTTCAAGTGGTGGACGATGAGCATATGGATGCTGCCTTGGGATGGTACGCGCATCGTACTGAGGCCTTGCTGCTGCCGGTACTGGCGCGACTACCGTCTCACCATCGGCGACTCCTGTGCCCGCTGCGCTGCAAATCGTCAGAGACAAGCCATAAGCTTGCCATTCCGGGGTGCAAACTGGTCTGCTGATCATCCAGAACTGCAAGGACGTATTCGATGAAGATGTCGCGTGTTCGTGCTCCGGCCGTTGCCGGATTCTTGCTCAATCTTGCGCTTGCTTGCTTGTCGCCATCCGCCGCAGCTGCCGAGCAGCCTTCAGCGGCTATGGCACAAGCCAACCTCCAGCACACGCTGGATGCGCTGGCGCAACGCGCCCGTCCCGGGCTGCTCGGTGTCGCCGTGCTGGATCTGCAGAGTGGCACCGAATGGCGGGTCAACGCAGACCAGGCCTATCCGATGATGAGCATGTTCAAGGCCCCGGTCGCCGCCGCGGTGCTTTCCCGCATCGAGCGAGGCGAGCTGTCGCTGGGGCAGCAAGTCACCATCAAGCGCGCCGACGTATTGCCCGGTTCAGCGGTGCCTTCGATTGGTGCCAAATTTCACGGCGAACAAATGACGTTTACGGTCGACCAGTTGCTCACCGCGGCGGTGAGCGAAAGCGATAACACGGCTGTGGACGCCTTGATCCGGGTGGTCGGTGGTCCGCAGGTCGTCACGACGTTCCTGCATGCGCATGGCGTCGACGGCATGCGCGTGGACATGGACGAGGCCGGGCTGGGGCGTGTGTTCAACGCCCTTGCGCCCGGAGAAGCGGTGCCGTCCAACGAGTCGCCGCAAGCAGCGCATGTGCGATACCAGCGCGGATTCCAGGCTTTTATGGCCGATCCTCGCAACCGCAGCACGCCTGATGCCGCCGTCACCTTCCTCAGAAAACTTTGGCGCAACGAGTTGCTGTCACCGGCATCGACGCAGCATTTGCTTCGCCTGATGTATGCGCAAACCATTCCCAACCGGCTGAGGGCCGGGTTGCCCAAGGATGTTCGCCTGGCCGACAAGACCGGCACATCCGGATCGCTGGATGGCGAAATCGCTGCTTATAACGATATCGGCATCCTCACCTGGCCAGACGGCCACACGGTCATCGTCGCCGCTCTCCTTACCGGATCGCGTGCCTCCGACGCCGAACGAGATGCGTTGTTCGCGGAGCTGGGGAGAAGTGTCGCCGCCGCCTTTCATCGCTGACCTGCGTTCGCGGACGTCCACGTCCGGACGTCCGTGACATTGTCCGCGGACGCTGGTGCGAAACCGTGGCGCGCTGGCAAGCGCTTGAAATGACTCGATGCCGTCGCGGTTGATTCACTGGCACGCGGATTGCTATGACTTGGGGTAATGGCGCCATGTTCCGGAGTGGACACGGAAGCCAACCATTCCCTGCTGTCATCGAACCTGGATGAGTTCAGTGGGTAGACGCAAGTCCGAACGGGGAGAGTTACCTTGGCAAAGTTCCGCAAAGCTTTTTCTTTCGCGCTGACTCTGGCTGTTGGCATCGCGGCGATCGATGCATCGTCCGTGGCGGCAGCTGCCGAAGCTGCCAATAACGTCGCAGCGCCGGTTCAGGCCAAATCGTCCTTACTGTCGCGCGACGAGGTCACGCGGATTCTCGAGAGCAATCGCAAGATCGTCTCGCCTCAAGGCGTCGACGAAATGATCAAGGTGCGCATCGGTGGCATTGATCAATGGCTGTCGATTCGCGGCAAGGATCGGCGCAATCCGATCCTGTTGTTCCTGCACGGTGGCCCGGCCTCTACGGCGATGCCGGAGGCGTATACGTTTCAGACGCCCTGGGAGGACTACTTCACCGTGGTGCAGTGGGATCAGCGCGGCGCCGGCAAGACTTATCGGGCCAACAGCGAAGAGGCGATGGCGCCTGGCATGACCGTGGAAGGCCAGGTCAATGATGCCGCGGAGGTGGTCCAGTATCTGCGTCAGCGCTATGGCAAGGAAAAAATCTTCCTGCTCGGGCATTCGTGGGGTTCGGTGTTGGGCGTGCATCTGGCGCAGCAGCATCCGGACTGGTTCTACGCCTATATCTCGGTCGGACAGGTGGTGAACGGGCGCCGCAATGAAGAAGTGGGCTACGCCTTCGCCATGCAGCAGGCAAAAGCGCAGGGCAACGACGAGGCCGTGCGTGAACTGCAATCCATCGCACCCTATCCGGGCACGAAGCTGACGCTGGACAGCGTCGGCATGCGCAGCAAATGGGAGATGTACTACGGTGGCCTCGCCTACGGCCGCAAGGACTACCAGTTCGAAGATGATGTGGAGAAGCTCTCACCCGACTACAGCCAGCAAGACCTCGACGCCATCGGCAAGGGCAGCTTGTTCTCGCTGGACCATCTCCTGCCATCGCTGTTCGCCGTCGACTTCGACCACGTGACGCACTTCGGATGCCCAGTCATCGTGTACGTAGGGCAGCACGACTACACCACGCCGCACGAATTGGCAGAGCAATGGTTCAACGATATCCAGGCACCATCGAAGCGACTGGTCTCGTTCGCTGACTCGGCGCATATGATGATGCAGGAGCAGCCGGGCCGTTTCCTGGTGCACCTGGTGAACGATGCCTTGCCATTGGCGCAGAAGTCGGGAGATTCAGCACCTGCCGAAGTTACACGCGACCGGTAACTGGGCGTTTCCCTCGCACGGCGGCAATGGCAGCTGTTGTCAGTCCTGGGGTTTCGGCGTTCTTGCAGGTGTGTGGCCGATCCATGCTTACACCTGCCTCAGGGCCAACGGATACTGACGACAAGGCATTCAATAGGGGCGGACATCGCGTGCGTGCTTGCGACCGCAGGTAATCACGCGACGCCTCCCCGGCGCCGCCATGATCATTAAGGTAAGGTCACTCATCTCCACGATGACGCGGGGTTCACTTGCTGTTCCCTCGAAACAGAGCAGACTGAAAGGCCGTCACTACGGGAATAGCAGGGTGCAACACCGTTCCACCAAAGAAAGTTTTGCTCGCCGCACCGGCTGGTGCTGTCTGAGTGTCTTGCTCCTGGCGGCTTGTTTGGCGCCGACTCTTGAGGTCCGCGCGCAGGGCGCGGCTACGCATTCACCTGCAGCTGCATCGCAAGGACCGAGCGCCGAGCCACTGTCCATCCAGGTCAACGATGATCGGATGACGCTTGCGCTCACCCGGGTTCCCCAGGTGTATCTCTTCGGCACCATCGACACTGATGCGCCCCGCCGTTTTGAGGGCTTGATGAAGTCGAGGAAGATCCCCCCCGGCTCCGATATCTATTTGAATTCGCCCGGCGGTGATTTGAATGCCGGTCTGGCGTTGGGACGGTTATTTCGATCCGCATCGATTGTGACGCATCTGGGGGCACCCAGAAAGAAGTTGCGTTCCGGAGCGGGCCCCAGGGACTCCTTGTGCGTGGGCGCTTGTACCTATGCCTACTTTGGCGGGCTCTATCGATGGGCGGTGACAGGTAACGACCGCATCGGCCTGAACTCTTTCAGCGCGGCAAATCCCAAGGGTGGAGCAGCGGGAACTCCGCCTCAGGTGCCGGGCGAAGTGGCTTCGTATTTGAAGGAGATGGGCATCGATCAGGAGGCGTTGGTGCAGGCGTCGATGTCGTCGAACGATCAGATCGTTTGGCTGGCTCCCGAGCAAATGCTTGCCTCGGGACTTGCCAATAACGGGCGCCTGCCACCGACCTCGAAATATCTCCCATCGGCAGGGGGCTCATTTCTCGAGCTCAGCCAAATCGCTCGCGACGGCGAGCATAAAATCATCTTCCAGTGCAGGCCTGACGGACTCACACTCAGTTCCTCCTTCAAGGTAGGCCTTGATCGCGCAAGACAGCTCGCTGCGCGGGGCGCCGGGGCGTACTTCCAGGTCGATCAACTGGAGATGTTGCCGGAACAACGCGCTAGTGTGGATGACGCCAACCAATCGCTGGTGATCGATCGCCCATTCCCCATGGGAGGGCTGGCGCGTCTGTTGACGGCAACTTCCATGGGGGCCTGGATCAGTGACCGCAATGGTGCAGTTCGTTACGGCTTCACCTTCGAACTCGATCCGGTAAGGAATGAACTCAAGGCGTACTACGCCAGCTGCAAGCAGGTCGCCGAGCGCGCGAAATCACAGAAGCCCTGAGAGCACGGCTCTCCCGTTTTCTGAGTTTGCATGTCCACGCCATGTTGGTGACCAGGGGAAGGGCACCGATGGATGCCCGGCGATTTGAAGGGATTGCCTTTCAGGACAAAACAGTCGGTTACTTCGACAGGCCCTCGGGAGAAATTCGGCAGCACCCATGCCAATACCTGCATGCCGCGGCACCACGTGCGAGGCGACCACGTCGGTGCCGCTCCAGCATAGGTGCGGTTGCCCCGCCCAGTGATCCCGGCGTTACAATCGAACCATCGGGTGGCTGATCACCCTGCGACACTGCGTTGAGCGCGGCATACGGATTGCACTTGCGAGGGCACCGACATGAGCAACGAGCTGGGCCCCATAGCGGCATCGCGTCGCCGATTCCTGCAGTCGGCGAGCCTCTTCGGATCCGTTGGGCTACTCGGTGCGGGTACGGCGCTGGCTGGTTCGACCACGTCCATCCGCTTGCCGTTTGCCAACGGCTATCGTGACCTCACCAGCGAGTTTCCGCAGAAGGGTCAGATGATTCTGCTGCGCGGACGGCCGCCGTTATTGGAGACGCCGTTCGACGTATTCGATCACGGCGTATTCACGCCGAACAATCGCTTCTATGTACGCTGGCACCTGGCCTCAATCCCTACGGATGTGGATGCGGCGGCTTTCCGTTTGAATGTCCATGGCCAGGTCGGCAAGAGCCTGTCGCTGAGCCTGCATGAGCTCATGACCGAATTCGAGCCCGTCGAACTGGCGGCGGTAAATCAGTGCTCGGGCAATTCGCGAGGACATTTCAATCCCCGTGTGCCGGGCGGCCAGTGGGATAACGGTGCCATGGGCTGCGCGCGATGGACCGGTGTGCGGCTCAAGGACGTGCTGGATCGAGCGGGCGTCAATGCGGGAGCAGTGCAGGTGCGCTTTAACGGCCTGGACAGCGGCTTGATCCCGGCTACGCCGGACTTTATGAAGTCGCTGGATATCGAGCACGCGCGCGATGGCGAGGTTCTTATCGCTTACGGGATGAACGGCGAACAGCTACCTCTGTTGAATGGCTTCCCCACTCGGCTTGTCGTACCCGGTTGGTATGCCACTTACTGGGTCAAGATGCTCAACGACATCGAAGTGCTCGACAAGACCGACGACAACTATTGGATGGCCAAGGCCTATCTGATTCCGGATACGCCACATGCGGATGTCGCGCCGGGCCAGACTGGGTTCAAGAGTGTGCCGATCAATCGCATGGGGCCGCGCTCCTTCTTCACCAACCTGCACGACGGCGGTCACGTTCTAGCTGGACATGCGGTATCGCTGCGCGGCATCGCCTTTGGCGGCGACACGGGCGTAGCCAAAGTGATGTGGTCTGGCGATGGCGGCGCGCACTGGCATGAGGCGAGGTTGGAGCAGGACTTCGGCAAGTACAGCTTTCGCCGCTGGAACGCGCAGTACACGCCGCGCACGAAGGGCGAAGACGTACTGATGGTCAAGGCGATCAATAGCAACGGTGTGGAGCAGCCCATGACGCCGAATTGGAATGCAGGCGGATTCATGCGCAATGTCGTCGAGTCGATCAAGCTCACGGTGGGGTGAGGACACGGTCATGAATCACGTCCGCATGCTTTGTCTCGAGCTCGTGCTGCTCGCACTGGGTATTGATATGGCCAGCGCGCAGGGTCGCGCTGCACCCATAGCGATCCATTCGGTATCCGTGCAATTGCCAGCCGGCCAAACCGAATTTCCGCCGGGTCCGGGCGCAGATGCCGCGGGAAAATGCCTCATTTGCCACTCCGCCGACATGGTGTCGAAGCAGCCGCTGATGTCAGAGGCGGCGTGGAGAGGCGTGATCAACAAAATGCGCACCGCCTACGGCGCGCCGATTACGGATGACGATGTCAACGTGCTCACCGCTTACATGACGCGCATCAACGCGGACCAGCAAACCCACTAGCTGCGCAAGGCCAGTCGACTGTCACGGGTCAATGGGCGGCCTGTTCCAGCAGGCCGAGGGCACCTGCAAGATTCCCGGTCATGGCTGCCGGCAGCCCATGGCGCCGCGTAATGTAGTCAGGCGTGTTGTAGCCGATCCAGGTGGTTCCTTGCTCGTCCTCCCACACGAGTGCCTTCAGGGGAAGATCCAGCCCGACGGCGGGTTCGGCTTGCATCAATGGCGTTCCGGCCTTTGGATTGCCGAAGATCAGCATCTGCTCTGGACGCAGCTCCAGCCCGGCACGTGCCGCGTCTCCACTGAAATCGATGCGCGCAAATATCATCACCCCGTGTGCCTTTAGCAGCTGCTCAATCTTCTCCATGGTTTGCAGCACATCATGTTCGGATCGAACGCGAACCATGCCTTGATCGACGTGGGCAGTTGACATGATCGGGCCTCCGGGGGCGATGAACGTGCGAGTGACCTACGAGACGTCTTCACCAGATGAGTCTGCTTGCCACCGTCACCTTGCTGCGTGGCTGCATCGTGGATGCGCGGTCGCCGAGGCGTCATTGAGAGCCGGCAAGCAAGACAATGGTACGGCTGGTGACCAGGTCCATAGTCCAATCCCTGCCTAAACTAGCAGCCCGCGCGTCAAGGGATATCGACAGATTCGCCGGTCTTCACGGGCGCTTCACGGCTCAAGCGAGGTCATGGGCCTGGCGCCGAGAAACGGAGTCGAGCGGTCCGGACGAAGCCGAGATGTTCTGTTTTCAGCTTGCCCAGTCGTGTTCAGCGGAGAGAGGTTGCACCGATGCTGCGCCGTATTCTGGCCTCGAGCCGCTACATCATGCTCGTTCCCATCCTTGGGACGTTTATCGGCTTTGTGGCTTTGATCCTTTATGAGGGGATCGTCTTGTCCGTAAGCGTCATCGATACCGCCCGAAACGGAACTATCTCGGCCAAGTCGGTAAAAATATTCGCCGTAAGTATCGTCGAGGCGGTGGATGTATTTCTGATAGCCATCGCCATCTACATCATCAGTATCGGCCTCTATTCGCTGTTCGTTGACGACAAATTGCCGCTGCCGAAATGGCTAGAGGTTAATAACCTTGAAGACCTGAAGGGAAACCTGGTCAGCGTTGTTATCGCCGTGCTGGCGGTCCTGTTTCTCCGCGAAGGCGTTGCCTGGGATGGCAGCGGCGATATCGCGACGTTTGGTGTAGCGCTAGCGTTTGTCGTGGCGGCGCTTACATTCTTCCTCATGAAAAACAACGTCAAGAGACAATGAGCTCACGCTGCCATCCGATGCTCTCGTCGAGACGAAGCAGGAAATCGAATGTCGTGACGGGGAGGCCACGCAAGCGGCCGAGCGAGGTTTCAGAGCCGCACACCGTACACAGCTAAATCAAATGCTCGCCGCTGGCTGCCAGCGTCATGATCAAGATAAAGGCAAATGCGGCGCAGGCCATTTACGCTATGAGTTTGAGCTGCTTGCTGCAGCTCGACGTCGGATCCGGTGAGCCGGGCTGTACGCGCATCAACGCTGAATATCAGCTTTCCACCCCAAGCTGCGACCCTGCCCAACGCTATGGTTTTGCTCGACGGCGACCCTGATAATGCCGGCGCACTTACACTTGGGAGGGTCGCATGAAATTGCTGTTTAAGCGCATGATTTTGACTGCTGGATTGGGCATGCTGCTGCCATTGTCGGCGTATGCCGATATGCCGGGGCGTCACCCCGCTTATCTGCACGCGTTGTCCGATCTTCGCGCGGCTCGCTGGATGCTTGAGCATCGACCGGGCGACGCCGCTGTCAGTAGTCAGGAGGATGTGGCGATAGACGAGATCGACCACGCCATCGGCGAAATCAAGCGCGCTTCGTACGACGACGGCAAGGATCTCCGCGATCACCCGGCGGTCGATATGTCGATGGACGGCCCGGGACGGCTGCATAAGGCCGTTGAACTGCTCGCCAAGGTCCATCAAGACATCGATCGTGAGGAAGACGACCCGGAGAGCAGGGAGCTGAAGCATCGCGCCCTCATGCACGTCGATGGGGCGGCACATGCGGTAGAGCATGCCATTAACGATGTGCGCAATGGTCGTTGATATCCGCTCTGCTTGACGTACCCAGCATCCGAGAAGGCCTCTCAACGTGTTGAGCGGCCTTTTTTTCTGGCAATGGTTGGGCGGGCCGGGAGGTTGGGCCAACAAGACGCGCCCGTATCGAGCGGCAAGCCAACCTTCCCCAGGTCCATCGGAATGCCGTGGGGCCCATTCATGACCAAAGACGGGGGGCAGTGGCCCGCTATCCACGGTAAGGTGGCGCTGGGGGATATCGCATGATCGTGGCGCAACGCGCATCGTCGGGCTGTCCACCCGTACAGCTACCTTGCCTATTGCCCACGGAGATGTTGTCTCATGCGTTTACTACCTCTTTTCGCCGCCATCACCCTGATCCTCGGAACTGCCGGTGTTGCCCGGGCCGATGACGCACCTGCCGCTGCCCCTGCCCGGGTCGTCGTCCGCGCCGCCCACCTGGTGGACGTGCAAAGCGGTACGGTGCGCGACAATCCGCTGGTGGTCATCGAGGGTGAGCGCATTACCGACGTTCGCTACGACGGCCAGGTGCCGGCCGGGGCCAACGTGATCGACCTTGGCGGCGCCACCCTGTTGCCCGGCCTGATCGACTGCCACGTGCACCTGACCGGTGACCCGGGGGAGGTCAAGGGCGACTATTACGAGTCCGTCCTCAAGCGCAGCGCGATCGACTCCGCCATTCTTTCGCCGATCTATGCCAAGCGCACGCTGGATGCCGGCTTCACCACGGTGCGCAATCTCGGTGCCAGCGACTATGTCGACGTCGCCTTGCGCAATGCAATCAATCGCGGTGACATCCCCGGCCCACGCATGCTGGTGTCCGGACCGCCGCTGGGCGCCACCGGCGGTCATGCTGACGACACCACCGGCTTCTCGCCGTGGATCGAATTCCATAGTGTCGACGGCGTCGCCGATGGCGTGGACGCTATCCGCCATCGCGTCCGCGAGAACGTCAAGAACGGCGCCGATGTCATCAAGTTCATGGCCAGCGCGGGCGTGCTCAGTGCGGAGACATCGGTTGGCGCACCGCAATATTCGCAGGAAGAGATGAACGCGATCGTCGACGAAGCGCATCGCTGGGGCAAGAAAGTGGCTGCGCACGCGCACGGCGCCGAAGCGATCAAGATGGCCATACGCGCGGGCGTGGACTCGATCGAGCACAGCAGCATGATCGACGATGAAGGCCTGAAGCTGGCCAAGCAGCACGGCACCTATCTTGATTTTGATGTCTACAACGACGACTACATCCTCAGCGAATACGCGAAAAAAGGCTTCCCCGCCAGCACGATCGATAAGGAAAGGCTGGTGGGCCGCACGCAGCGCGAGAACTTCCAGCGTGCAGTGAAGGCGGGCGAGAAGCTTGCCTTCGGCACCGATGCCGGCGTTTATCCGCACGGCTGGAACGGTAAACAGTTCGCCACCATGACCAAATGGGGCATGACGCCGATGCAGTCCATCCAGGCCGCTACAGTCAACGCCGCAGACCTGCTCGGTATCAAGGACAACGTAGGGGCCGTGGCACCGGGTTACTACGCCGACCTCGTCGCCGTTGGCGGCGACCCCATCAAGGACATCGCACAACTCGAACACGTCAGCTTCGTGATGAAGAGTGGTGCCGTGGAAAAGAACGAACTGAAGCGCTGAAGCAATCTCGACGTGATCATCGCAGGCTGCGCGCGCCGAGCCGCCTCGGCGCGCGCAGTCCCATTCGCGATGTTCAGCGCGATCACTGCACACGCAATCTCACGCATGACATCGCAAACGCTCGTTCAACCAAGGTTTCTCGATGGTTAGCCTGTTCGAAACGTGGGCTATCCAGCTTGGCCGAAAGCTGGCATCCCGGTGCGAGCTGCTGCACGGCAAGCCTGGCATGTCCGTTTCCGATCGATCATGATGTCAAAAAGGGACTAAGGGTGTCCTGCTGCTCCGGCACTGACTCGGGCGCCGTCCCTTGCTATCAGTTGTCGAGCGAACTTCGGCGAACGATAGTCAAGGCAGGCAGCCAGATTGAAAGCGGAGCGATCTCAGCGCGTGCGGGTATCGCCACGGCAGGCCGCGTAGTGCTGGTAGCAGATGGATGCTCCGACGGTATTGCCGGGTCGTACCGCCATGGGAACTACCCTGCAGATGCTTCGTGATAGGCTCAATGATATGAACGCGACCGCCAAGATTTCGTACCCATCAAGGGGACACGCCAGCTGCCTGCAAGTCGAAGATCATTCTTTTTGGTTTAAGCACCGAAATGAATGCATCTCGGCACTGGTCGGGCGGTTCTTTCCCTCGGGACGATTCGCCGATGTTGGTGGCGGAAATGGTTTTGTAGCCCGCCAACTCGTTGATGATGGCCTGGATGTCGTCCTGGTGGAGCCTGGCGCCGATGGTGCCCGCCATGCTCGTGAACTACGCGGGCTCGAGAATGTAATCCATGGCACATTGTTGGACGCGGTGCCCCTTCTGGGTGAGATAGGTGCCATCGGCGCGTTCGATGTCGTCGAACACGTCGAGGACGATGCGGTATTCATCGACCAGGTGGCTGACGCTCTGACCGAACGTGGACTTTTCTTCGCTACCGTGCCGGCATACCAGTGGCTTTGGTCGAGCGCCGATGACGAGGCAGGGCACTACCGACGCTATACGAGCAGGAGCTTCACGGACTTGCTCTCGACAAGGTTCGACATTCTGTTCAGCAGCTACTTCTTCGCTCCGCTGATCCCACCTGTCGCGATCTTGCGCGCGTTGCCTTATCGCCTTGGCCGGCGATTGGCAACGGATGATGAGAGCGCGGCGCGCGAGCACGGCACTTCCAATGGCATCGCTGCAAGGGCTATGAGCGCCACGCTAAGGCACGAAATCATGCGCATCTCGTCCCTGAAGCCCATGAGGTTCGGATCCAGCCTTATCGTTGCGGCACGCAAGAAAGCTATCTGATTTCGATCTCCGAACATCTGCTGGCCAGCAGGGATGAGTTCGGCTGTCATCGAGTGGAGATGGTCGTCGAAAAGGCCAGCCACTACGTGGGACAAGCTGCGAACCTCGTCAACCCCAAGCTGCCGCTCAGTTTGCTTGGCAACTCGTACCGAGTGCGCAGCCGCAGGACCAGCGGATGGTCATAGAGTCGCATGAACATGGCGATTCACCCAGGGCTGGATACGTCACCTGTCGCCTTCATAGATGCATAGGTGTCGCTGTGCACGCCGAACTCAAGGACAGGGTCGTCGATGGGTAGCTTGAACAGCATCCAGCGATCTTTTTCGTAGTTGTGCATCACGCGCCACGGCACGCGTGGCGATGGCTACTCGTGTCGCGTGCCCTCCCGTGCTGCGAGTGATTCTGCAGCGCGAGGGCTGACTTAGGTGCCGTCCCTCGCGCCATCCATCCGCCGCCGTAAAGACAGCGTTTGGCCCAGCCTGGTGCCTTCATCAAGAGCCATTTCTCTAGACGCAATCCGACAAGACCTCACTTGCCGCTGGCTGACAGCACCACGGCGGCTTCGGCGGTCAGTTGCAGGAAGGTGAAAGTCTCCTGCAAGTACAAGTGCACGGCGCTTTCGGAATGGCTTAGATAGCCGATGGAGATGTCCTGGCCGAGATGCAGCTCGAAATCGCCGCCACGCGTGCTGAGCACGACGCCACCGCTGATGGCCGGCGCCCAGATAATTTCGCCATCCACCAGGTTTCGCATGTCCCGGGCAATGGGATAGCCCTCCTGGGTCGCCGCGCTGACTGCGGTGTAAGGCCCTTCGCCCAACAAGAGCGTGTAGGGGCCATTGACGCCCATGTCGCGTAGCTGGCTTACCGCTTGCGCGACCGCGGCGGGGTAACCCTCGACTTGCTTCGGCAAGGCGATTGCCTTGTTGCTGCTGCCTTTGTGAATACCGCGAATGTGCGCAAGTTCGTAGCCTTCGAACACGGCGCGATCTTCAGCAAAGGCGATCTTTTGAGCAGCATCCTTGAGCGGCTGCAAATCCGGATCGTTGGCTCCGCGCTCGACCGAATCGATGGCGCGACGCGAAAGCTCGAACGGAACGCGTAGTTGCACCAGCGCCTTCACTTCACGTAACCAGGCCTCGATGCCATGGTCCGGCGGCTGGATCACGTCCAGGTGTCCTGTGCCTACGGCCGAGTACTCGGGGCCTTTGGGTCCCAGCACATCCACGACCCGTCGTGCTGCCAGGTGACGCTTCAGCGTTCGCGCCGCCTCCTGCTCGATCTGTTCCCACGCCGTGGCAGAAATGGGCGCAAGCTCCCGGTGCAGATTATTCATGGGCTGGTTCTCCTTTGAGCGAACCGATACCGAGCGAACCGTCAGAGGACTGTGGATGGGTTTGCGGAGCGTCGAGCGCCTCGTCATCGTCAGCAAAGGACGATGAGGGAACGTCTTCCCCTGGCACGTTGGCGAGGAATGTTGCCGACGGCACAAAGAACAATGTGCCCGTCACCGCCTTGCTGAAGTCGAGCAGGCGGTCGTAGTTGCCCGGCGGCTTGCCGACGAACATGTTGGTAAGCATCTGCTCGATGCGGGCCGGAGATCGCGCATAGCCGATGAAGTACGTGCCGAATTCGCCCTTGCCAACGTCGCCGAAAGGCATGTTGTCGCGCACGATTTCCAGCTCCTCGCCGTTCTCTTCGATGGTCGTGAGCACGTTGTGTGCGTAGGTCGGCTTGGCGGCATCGTCAAGTTCGATGTCGGACAGCTTCCTGCGGCCGATGATGCGTTCTTGTTGTTCGACGGGCACCGCGTTCCACGCCTTCAGGTCATGCAGGTACTTCTGCACGATGACATAACTGCCGCCGGCAAAGACGAGGTCCTCGTTGCCGATGATCGTGGCGTCCTTGGCATCCTGGTCCACGGGGTTTTCGGTGCCATCGACAAAGCCCAGCAGGTCGCGCGCGTCGAAGTATTTGAAGCCGTGCACTTCATCAGCGGTGGTAGCGATGTCGCCTAGTCGGGACATGATCTGGGTTGCCAATTCAAAGCACAGGTCCATGTGCGTGGCGCGGATATGGAAGAGTAGGTCGCCCGGCGTAGAGACAGCGTGGTGTTCCCCGCAGATCTCCTGAAACGTATGTAGGTTGGCTGGCCTGGGGTTCGCAAATATCCGCTCCCAAGCCTCCGAGCCAAAGCCCATGACGCACGACAGGCGCCCATCCTGAGCGCGGAAGCCGATGGCACGCAAGAGCGATGCCAGGTCGCCGCAAAGCGCTCGCACCGCTTGGCCGGCGCGCGGATCCGGCTCCAGTGTCAGCACGAGAAAAATAGCCGACTGCGTAAGCTTTTCGGCAACCGGTTGCGAAACAATGGTAGGCACAATCCACTCCTTTTGATTGGGTTTTGACGCATGGTTGTCGCGTCGTGAAGCGCCCGTGCGGACCAGCAATCAGTCCCTCTCGATCATGGCTTTGTTTGCCGTACTCTGGCGTGGAAATGGATTTACCACGTCCGCCGGGATGGCAGTGTCTAGACGTTCTACCGCGCCGTTCAGCAGGGGTCGGACATCGTTGAGATTAACCCGGTTCAGGCTGCGCCACTATCCGTGCGATCGCAGGCGTGCGCGCCAATATCTCGACTCCATAGACGCTACGACAACGTCTGGGGTGTGACGATAGCCCCGCTCAGGGGGTTCCCGGAGTGGGAGCGCATCCATCATGAAAGCGAGCGAGTTCTTGCCGACCTTGGTCATCGCCTGCGTCATGGGGACGTCAATCGGGGCCTATGCGGAGGCGAGTAGCGTGCCCATGCCAGCAGATCCCCAGCGTATGGATCTGCCTGTCGAAGGCGATATGCCTTCACTTAGCGGTGCGACCGGGTGGCTCAATTCGCAGCCACTGACCCCAGACGGTCTGCGCGGTAAAATCGTGCTCGTGGACTTCTGGACCTATTCCTGTATCAACTCGATACGTCAGCTTCCTTATCTGCGCGCGTGGGCCAGGAAATACCAGGATCAGGGATTGGTGGTGATCGGTGTGCACTCGCCCGAGTTCGCCTTTGAAAAAAATCTCGACAACGTTCGTCAGGCCGTCACCGATCTCGGGGTCGGCTCTCCCATTGCTACCGCGATCGATAGCAATCACGGAATTTGGCAGGCCTTCAACAATGAATATTGGCCCGCGATCTATATCGTGGACGCCCATGGCCGCATTCGACACCACGTGTTTGGCGAAGGCGAGTACGAGCAGACGGAAAGAGTGATTCAACAATTGCTGGCTGACGCCGGGGCACACAAGGTGGACCAAACACTGGTCTCAGGCGATGGCAGGGGTATTGAAGCTGCCCCGGACCTGGCCGACCTGAAGTCACCGGAAACCTATGTCGGTTCGGAACGCGCGGAGAACTTTGCGTCCAAGGGGGGCAGCCTCTTCAGCAGCCATGACGTCTATTCCGCCCCCGAACCGTTGAGCCTCAACCATTGGGCCCTGGTGGGCGAGTGGACGATAGAGAAGCACTCCGCGGTCATGAACAAGGCAGGTGGACGCATCGTGTATCGCTTTCACTCACGCGATCTTCATCTGGTCATGGGGCCGAGGGAGAAAGGAACGCCGGTAAAGTTTCGCGTGTTAATCGACGGAAAGCCTCCGGGCGATGCTCACGGCGTTGACGTCGACGAGCAGGGAAACGGTACCGTTTCCGAACAGCGTTTGTATCAGCTCATTCGGCAACCGGGGCCGGTCGTGGACCGGGAGTTCCAGATCGAATTTCTCGACCCGGGTGCAGAGGCGTTTGTCTTCACTTTTGGCTGAGTCGGCCCAGGCCGTCGGTATCGCTAACAAGCCGTTCCACGCCAAGGAGGTTCTACATGAAAAAGATCACGCCGTCGGATGAGGTGGATCCTCGCCGTCGCAGCCTTCTCGGCGTCGCCGCGGCGACGCTCGCCGCCGTCCCGCTAGGCGTCGTAACTTTCGCAGACGCCCAACAAGGCACCGCGGGGTCGAAGAGCCAGGCCCCGGCCAAGTCGAGTGCGCATGCGTCGTTCGCCTCCATCAAGCAGATTAACGCCGGTCTTTTGAACGTTGGCTATGCCGAAGCCGGGCCCACCGACGGTCCCGTGGTCCTGCTTCTGCATGGCTGGCCCTATGACATACACAGCTATGTCGAGGTCGTGCCGCTGCTGGTTGCTGCAGGGCATCGGGTGATCGTCCCGTTTTTGCGCGGGTACGGGTCAACGCGCTTCATTTCGGGTGATACGGTCCGTAACGGCCAGCCGTCCGCGTTGGCCGTCGATATCATCGCGTTGATGGATGCGCTCAAGATCGAGAAAGCAACCATCGGCGGATTCGATTGGGGTGCGCGGACGGCCAACATCATCGCTGCCCTCTGGCCGGCGCGCTGCAAGGCCATGGTGTCCGTGAGTGGCTATCTGATCGGCAGCCAAGCTGCGGGGAAGATGCCCTTGCCGCCGAAAGCCGAGCTGCAATGGTGGTACCAGTTCTACTTCGCGACGGAACGCGGCCGTGAAGGCTATGACAAAAATCGGCACGACTTCGCGAAACTCATTTGGCAGATCGCTTCGCCCAAGTGGAACTTCGACGATGCCATCTTCGATCGCTCGGCAGCCGCCTTCGAGAACCCGGATCACGTGGCCGTCGTCATCCACAATTATCGCTGGCGTCTCGGGCTGGCCGAGGGTGAAGCGAAATATGACGGCTACGAAAAGAAGCTCGCCGAAAGTCCCGTCATCAGCGTGCCCACCATCACGCTTGAAGGTGATGCCAACGGTGCACCGCACCCCGACGGCAGCGCTTACGCCCACATGTTTTCGGGGAAGTACGATCATTGGATCGTCGATGGCGGCATCGGGCACAATCTTCCTCAAGAGGCGCCCTTCGTATTCGCCAAGGCCATGATCGACGTCCAGCACATGTAATCTGCGCCGGGTCGGAGTCCGTAGTCAGTGCGAGATGAGGTCGAGCAGCAACCTCACAGGCAGGCCTTGAGCTTGCGGATGCCATCGTGGATTTCCTGCTCGGTGGCGCCACCATAACCGAGGATCAAGCCGCTTCTAGTAGGCGGCTTCAGATAGCACTGCGACAGGGGGCGGACCGAGACTCCTTGTTGGGCGGCCTTGAGCGAGACGTCAACATCGTTGATATCGGGTGGGAGCAGGGCGGCGAGTTGCATGCCCGCTTCGGCACCGATCACTTCGAGCCTGTCGCCAAGATGATGATGGACGGCTTCGAGCACGGCCGTTCGCCGCTGCGTGTAGAGCATGCGCATGCGGCGGATGTGCCGCGCGAAATGCCCTTCGCGAATAAAGTCGGTCATGGCCAACTGATAGAGCGTCGATGAGAACGTATCCATGGCATCGCGGCCAGCGTAGAACGCGGCGACGAGGTCCTTGGGCACCACCATGTAGCCGAGGCGTAGCGCCGGAAACATGACTTTGCTGAAGGTACCCAGGTAGATCACCCGTGCATCTGTATCGAGGCCTTGCAGTGAGGTAGTGGGTCTTCCGCCGAACCGGTACTCGCTGTCGTAGTCGTCTTCGATGATCCACGCATCGTTTTGTGCCGCCCAGCCCAGCAGTTGCATACGTCGGGTCGCGCTCATGGTCGTGCCCAGCGGGAACTGGTGCGACGGCGTGATGTAGGCAGCGCGGGCATGGCGATCGAGGCGCATGCCTTCCGCGACGCGAATGCCTTCGTCATCGACGGGCACCGCCACCAGTTGCGCGCCCGCCGACTCGAGCGCCTGCCGCGCGCCCGGGTAACCGGGCTCTTCAACCCAGACGGACTCGCCAGCATCCAGCAGCACGTGGGCGCAGATCTGCAAGCTGTGCTGCGAACCGGTGGTGACCAGGATCTGCGACGCATCGCATTGCACCGCGCGTACGGTACTCAGGTATTCGGCAATGGCTTCGCGGAACGGTAGGAGCCCCATCGGGTCGCCGTAAGCCATGGCCTCGAGCGGCATATGCCGAGAATGCCGATTGACCAACCGCGACCAGGCTTCGCTGGGGAAGTGATCGAGCGCGGGCAGGCCAACCCGAAAGGCTCCCATATTGCTCAACCACGTTTGTTCCGGAGCGCGCATCTGTATCGCGCGGCGGGACACGCTTCGGGTAGCGCCTTTCTGTGGACGTTGCGATGTCGCCTTTTGCGGTTTTGACCCAGCTGGTTTCGAGGCGTCCTCGGGTATCGAACGTGCGACGCAGGTGCCGGCCCCGGTGAAGGTTTCCAGGTAGCCTTCCGCCAGCAATTGTTCGTAGGCGCTAAGTACCGGTATGCGGGATACCTGCAATTCGCTGGCGAGGGCACGCGTCGAAGGCACGCGCTGGCCGGGGCGTAACTGGCCGTCGATGATCGCGCGCCGAAACCACTCGGACAGTTGCTGATACATCGGGGCGCCGCCAGTCGCGTTGAGTGCCACCGGTGGGAGAAAGCTGGCCGATAGACGTTTCATACCCGCTCCGCCTGAAGTGGCTATATCAAATCGTCTTAAAGTGGCTATTTCACACAACCACTTGATAGCCTAGTTTCTACCCATACGCCCCGGCAAGTCCCGGGGAAACGAAAAGTTGCAGGGCAGGCCATGAACCCGCTTCGCCGTTTCGGATGCCACTTTCTGCTGTTGGCCGCCAGCTGTTATTTCCAGCTGGCCCCTGCTCACGCCCAGGCGGCTGGCCCGACCGCCGTCGTGCAGGACGATGCCTGGTGGACCGGGCCGATGCTGGCGAACTCGGCCGAGACGCTGCCGCAAGGCCATGTGCTGATCGAGCCCTATCTCTACAACATCATGGCTGAGCATTCGAACAGCTATGGATCGCGCACGTATATGAACTATGGGCTGGTGGACCGGCTGACCATCGGCATCATCCCCATTTTTGGCTACAACCAGGTCGACCACGGTCCGAACAGTTCGGGCGTGCTGGTAGGCGATTTCACCGTGCAGGCGCAGTACCGGTTGACCAAGTTCCATGAAGGCAGCTGGATGCCGACCATCGCCATCCAACTGCAGCAGTCGTTCCCTACCGGCAAATACGATCAGCTTGGCCATCGTCCCAGCAACGGCATCGGCAGCGGCGCCTACGAGACGAACCTGGGCATCAACGCGCAGACGTATTTCAGGATGCCGAATCGACGCCTTTTGCGCCTTCGGCTCAATGTATCGGAGACGATTTCCAGCCATGTGGATGTCAACGGCGTCAGTGTGTATGGCACCGGCCCGAATTTTCGCGGCACGGTAGCGCCGGGAAATTCCACCTTCGTCGATACGTCGGTGGAATACAGCCTGACGCAACGCTGGGTGCTCGCACTGGACGCGATCTACGGCCGCAGTCGCAACACCACCATGAACGGTGTCGATTTTCTGAGTACGTCGTCCGGGCTGCCTGATGCGCCGCGCATCCATTCCAATGCGGGGGCGAGCGAATCCTTCGGCTATGCGCCGGCCGTTGAATACAGCTGGACGTCCAGTCTTGGCGTTCTGCTTGGAGTTCGCGTGATCGCTGGCGGCCACAACACCGAGCGCACGGTGACACCGGCTATTGCGATCAACTACGTGAACTGAGATCGCCGCCACGCGACACGCACAGCGATGCGAAACGGCGCGATATCACGAGGTTTCATCATAGGGATGCTGGGTCGGAAAGGATGTCCTGCACGCGTCATGCATGGAGCGATGGTTTGCCAACAGGACCTTTCGATGGCGGCTTTGATTCGGAGGAGGTTATTCCATGAAGCGCCAACCGTTGTTTGTGGTTCTCATTGTCTTTGCACTTGCCTGCTGGACCTGCGGGCGGGTCAATGCCGAGGTGGGTCCGCCGGCCTATGTTGCCGCCGCGATCGCCGACCCAGCGCGTCCCGTGGACGACAGGTCCCTGGATGGGGCGCGCAGGCCGGCCGACGCGCTGGCGTTCGCGGGCATCAAGCCTGGTGACAAGGTGGTGGACCTGATGCCTGGGGCGGGCTACTACACCCGTGTCTTCAGCAAGATCGTAGGGACCAAGGGCATCGTGTATGCCTTGCAGCCGGCGGAGATGGACAAGGCGGCACCCAAAGGCCTGCAGAGCCTGAAAAGCTTCGCCGGCACGCCCGGCTACCAGAACGTGAGCGTACTCGTGCAGCCGATAGCCGTGCTGTCGCTACCGCAACAAGTCGACTTGGTATGGACGTCGCAAAACTACCACGATCTGCACGATCCCTTCATGGGATCACCGGACATGGCCCGCCTCAACAGAGCGATATTCGATGCACTGAAGCCCGGCGGCATCTATATCGTTCTTGACCACGCCGCTGCCGCCGGCAGTGGTGTATCCAGGACAGACGACTTACATCGCATCGATCCGGCCGTGGTCAAGGCCGAGGTGACGGCTGCGGGATTCGAATACCTCGGCGAGAGCGACGCATTGCGTGAGGTCGGAGACGATCATTCGATGCCGGTATTCGACAACGCCATGCGCGGCAAGACGGATCGGTTCATCTACAAGTTTCGCAAGCCGATGAGCAGCGGTGATCGACGGGGCAAGCGATCGTTCCGGCGATCTTCCATAGCCTTGGCGTCGGTCACGAAGGTGTGCAACGAATCTGCAGGATAGTGAAGACGCTACATGATCGCCTTCGCCGACTTGAGGCACTTCCGGCTATCGCCGAGGCGGCGGGTATGCGCTTGTTCAGGCCTTGCCCCGGCAATGGCTCGTTCGCTTCGCGCATAGCGCCACTCAGAACTTGCTGTGCTCAACATGCCGCTCGCGATGCATGAGTGCCCACTCCGCGTGCTCACTCAGTGCGGCGTCGCCCAAAGAGATGAGAATATCGCGCTGCTCCACCGGGTCGTGAGCGTCATCCAGCGCCGTGCGCGCACCGGCAAAAATGTGCTGCATAAAGCGGTATTGCCGGATCAATTCCCGATCCGCCTTGCGGTACGCATAGGCCTCACGAACGGCGGCAATAATGGACAGCACCGCCATGACCATGACCAAGGGCGTCTTGGTGGATTCCGACAGTTTCAGCGCGAACAGGGCCAGGAACACGCTGATCGTGATGCCGGTCCAAAGACTGATGGCGCCAATCGTCTCCGTGACGCGGTGGAGCGAAGTTCGCTCGATGATCTTGCGCTCGAAGTAATCGAGCTGCCCGGACTTGCCGGATTCGCCCACCCACTCCGCAATGACGATGGCCAAATCCTCGAGCGTCGGTCGCGGTGGTGGCTGCAAGCTGGCGGCGCGCATGACGTTGCGAATCCAGCCAAGCTCGATGTTCTGCCGTTGCAGAAAATTGCCGTGGGCGAATTCATGATCAATCGACGTCGTGACGCCCGCTCGACGCCAGTACCACTGGATGCGTAAACCTTCCGCCAGCGCCCGGTAGTCCAGGTATTTGCGGTGCCAGCCGCGATGATGGGCAAGAAACGCCACGACGCCGCCGGCCGCGAACAGCAGCAGAAACAGGTAGATGAGACTGTTTTGCTCGGACAGGTGCGCATAGAACGTAAAAGCGATGCCCATAAAGGCGGCGATCGTATAGGTGGCACGCATGGCGAGCATCACGCGCTTCTGGAAGTGCAGGGCCAGCCAGTCGGAAGCGCGAAACAGCTCGTCAATCGTCGCTATGGGAAACGATGGCGCCTCTGTCGCTACTTCCGCAATCTCCGTCGCGTACTTCTCGCAGTCGGCATTGAACTCCGACATGCGCGTAAACATAAGCCGGAACTCCGCTGGCATGTCGGCCTCAGCGGACGTGGTCTCGGCACTGCGCCAAAGCGTTTGCAAGGGCAATAAGCCCTCGGCCACTCCGCCATCGATACCATCGCGAGAGCAGACGATGTGGTAGATCAAGCGTTCGTCGCCACGGCCAAGGATATGGCGCGCATCGCGGTGCCGGTCGATCAGGCCGGGCATGGTGCCGGTCAGATGGTACTTCACGATCTGTGCGGTACCGCCCAGCCGGCCCGAATCCTTGCCATCCCAGATCGCCAGCAGGATATGGCAATGGCTGGCGATATACACGCCGGCCTTGGCGTATTGGCGATCGCGCTCCACCCCATGTGACTCGATCGCCTGTCTTGATTCTCCTTTGCGCAGCGGTAACTGCACTACCTCGGCCTGATCGCATAGTGCGTCGAAATTGAGCTGCACCTTGGGATCAATAAAGTCCTGGACGTACAACTCCCTCGGCAGAGGAAGGGGGGCGATCAGGCGCGTGCCGCTGGCAAGGGCCGCTTGCGCGACCAGTTGATCGCCACCTTCCGCCAGCGCGGACAGCACAACGAGCGGCAACTCCGGGTAGTCGTGTTTGAGCTTGCTGAGAAAATTCCGCACGAGTAGCTGGATCGGCAAGATCTCATTCGCGGAAATATTGCGGTGACTGGTCACGCCGATCACAAGCGGCGCGATAGCGTGAGTCGATGGGTTGATCGCAGGTCTCAGCATGAGAAAAGGCGATTCACGTGGAGATATCCCCATCGCGGCATATGGAGCCGGACTCTTGTGTCTGTGGCAAGTTGGGAGGCCGCGGTTGTCGCGTGGCCACCCATCTATCAGGGTTTGTCAATTGTTCTTAATCATGGGATCCGTGGTGGTGTCGGGAGATACACAGGAGGATTTATCGCCGAAGGTGCAGCTAACCAAGTTGGCAAAGGTTGTGACGAATGAACCCGAGGAACTCGCGATCGGTGCGTGTGCGCTTACGATCGCCGAGCTCGCCGCAAGGGCGATGCAAAATGTGACGTGAAGTAAATGACGTTTCATTAGTCGTTCCTCATATTGATAGAAGTTTGTCGTCTCCATGTCCACGTCGCATCGTGAATCGTGCAACGTATAGAGATAGCGTCATTCTGTAGTGTGCGCACATCCTTGTATTTGACTTGCATGTTAAAGGGAGCTAATTGTTTTTTATTGACGGGTTTGTTGTTGTAGCCGTAATGGTCGTCGTAGCCGACTGATAAACCGTCCCGCCAATCGTGGCGCTCAGTTGATAGACCCACTCACCTGTTGTCGCTTCGGCATTATTGAGGTCGGTCATGGTTATTTCCTTGCCATCTGGGCTCAGCCTAGCGGGGCCGAAAATCGTGCTGTCTGGTGCCGTGCCTACCCATTGGAAGCCCGGGTGGCTGGGGTCAGTGGGCGAATTAAACGTTCCATGGCTTGCATTACTGGTCAGTTTCCACTTGATCGTTTGGCTCACGGAATTTCGGTTGATATGGTTTGTGCCGTCTTGCTCGTCGACATCGAGATACGGTGGCGTAGTGGTCGTGTCGAGGGTAACGTCGAGTTTGATGGTCATGATTGACTCCTGTTGATGAGGATCTGAATCGATATCCGGTTAACCAGTGTTGCCAATGCCCTGTTTGTGACGCCCGAGATCAGCTGCGAGCATTAAAGTCGGAGGAAGTAAGCAGCTTTTTCTGAAATGTTTTATTGATTGGATAGTCGATCTGCTTGTGCTGCAAAAGATCAATCAGCGCTGGGTCGCGGTAGCCGTTGTTCCAGAGCTGCTGAATTAGGGGCTGTGCCTCAGCATTTCGCCCGAGGGCCAGTAGCGCCTCGACTTGAAGAACGAGCAAGCGCGGATCGGCGCTGCCGCTGTTCACCGTTTTCGTTGCGGACAAGGCCTCTTCGCGCAGGCGTTGGGAAGATTGCGCATCGACGGTTAAGCGCGCGAGCAGCAACTTTGCTCTCACTGTCGCCAGTAGGGTCGTGCGATCGTCGGGCTGCTTGGCGAGCATGGGCTGGAGTATTCGCAGCGAGGCCTGAGCCTGCGCATTCGCCGCGTCAGCCCTCCCAACTGCGCGTAATTGTTCGGCCTGCTCGAGTTGAGCCTCGGCGAATTCTCTCAGCCAACCGGCGTTATCAGGGTCCCGCTTCGTCATGGCGGTAAAAGCCGCCAGCGCGCCCGCCGTGAGTGCGCTTGCCGAAGGCAGGTCGCCGTTGAGACGCCTAAGACGGCTTAGTTGCGTAGCGTACAGCGCGGCATGTTCCTCGAAATCTGTGTTACTGGGGTCGATGGTCTTTAGTTGGGTGGCGATATCGACCGCCTGCTGCAGATCCCTCATGCCGGTTCCGATGTTGCCGGTCAGTGCTAGCGTGCGGCCCAGGATGGCGCGGACGGTCAGCATGTTGTCGCGCTGGTTATTGTCCTTGGGGTCGCGCCCCGCTAATTCGGATTCGATCATGTCATCGGCGGCGTATTGCGTGGCTGCTGTGGCGAGGTCACCACGCAGCAGCGCCATCCTACCCAGATTGTTATGTGCCTTGCCGAGTTCCGCTGCCCAGTCTGTGTTAGTGGGCTGCGCGACTGTCAACTGCGTCATTATCGCCAGCATTTCACGGTACTGAGTCGTGGCATCGTCCAGCCTTCCGTGTGCCTCAAAGACATGGCCGATGTTGTTATCGATCGTCTCCATTTGGAATTTCAGTTGCGTGTCGTTCGGGGCGTGCAAACGCGCACGCTGGAGAATGCTTTGCGCTGAAGCGAACGCCTGCTGTGCAGCATCCAGCTGCCCTTGGCGCCAGTGATTCATGCCGATGAAGGCCCAGATCTCCGCATACATGAGTTGCCGCTCGGTATCTTCGGGCGCGGCTTTGGCGAGCTTGGCGGCGATAGTCAAGGCTGCTTGATAGGCGGCCATCGCTGCTGGCAGATGGCCTTGATCCAGACGGACGCTGCCGATCTTTTCCAACGCCTTGGCGCGTTGCGCCAGCGCTTCGTTGGTGACATCCGTAGTCGGCAGCGATTGGAAATAGCTCATCGCGTGATCGTCGACGGCCTCCATGATGTCCAGGCGCGACACCTGTGCCAGCTTGTCGTTGAGATCGCCGAGCATGAAGCCGACCAGGTCCTCGGCCTGTTTCTGTCGCCGCACAGCCGTATTGCGGGCGATCACCGCAGTGATCGCAAGTGTGGTTGTCACTGCCATCACGATAAGCGCGAGCGTGGCCAGTGCCGTCATGCGCCGAGTGCGCCGCTGTAATTCGCGCCGCTTCAATGCATCGAACCCGACATCCAGCATGCCGGCGATCAGCTTCAATTTGGCGTTGGTCTTGCCGTCCTTGCCGGGGCGTGCGTCAGCGGCGATGGGTTCGGTGGGTTGTTCCGTTGGTTCGCCGTCGGCACCGAGTTGGTAGCGCAGCGCCGGCGCAAAACATTCCTCGGTCTCGCGACCCGGCAGGGCACTGGCATTCGGTTCACCGTCGACGATCAAGCAGAAGATGCGCTCGCTACGGCCCAGCCGTTTGAAGGCGAGCACTTCTTCGTTGACCCAGCGCGATGCGGCCGAACGCGGCGAGCATATGACGACAAGATTTGCCGATTGCCCCAGCGCTTCATTGACCTTGCGGCCCAGGTCGGTGGCGCTGGCAAGCTCGTCGCGATCGCGAAAGATCGGTGCGAGGCGCTTGGGCGTGACACCGGTACTGGTGGTCTGTCCGACCAGGCGCTTCGGAATGGCGTAAGTTTCCAGGGCCTTGTGCAGCCAGTCGGCCCAGGTCTTGTCCTGGTGGCTGTAACTGATAAATGCCTGATACCGGAAAGCCGGTTCCGCAGGGGCCTGGGTCATGACAAGCCGCACCCTCGTACGAGGTTACGCATTCCCTGCCGGGAAGTTCCCATCCATCGAATCGGTTTGATGTGCTGTCGATCGGGAGCCGATCGATACCCCTGCGATGGGGCAGCGTATCGTCGTAAATGTGACGGAAATCACAAATTCGAGCGATGGGAAGGCCCCGGCTGACGCCGGGCGCTTCTCGAAGCCGTGTGGGCGTAGGTCGAAGGTTATTGCGAATCATTCGCAAGAAGCGTATCTTGCCGCTCGCGTCACCTAGCCCACGGGCCATGCCCCGCCACGGTCAGCGCACCTCACTTCCCCAACCCAGCAGACGATACAAAAGCCCCCGGTTTACCCGAGGCGGGCGGTGCGCGTCTGCGCGAAGGATCGAGCATGACTTCCAAAGCAATGGTGTCTTCCGCAGCAAACCCTCCCATCAAGCTGGTGGCCAGCGCATTGGGTCTGGCCTTGGCTTCCACGGCGGCTTCCGCGGCCACAAGCGACGCCACGGATGTTCGTGACGGTGCGGCCGACCCGCAGATGGCGCAGGAGCTGGATGGGGTCAAGGTACGCTCCACCGTAGTCAACGCGCCGTCGCCGAAGTTCACCGCGCCCTTGCTCGATACGCCGCGCTCGGTGACGGTGATTCCGCAGGAGATCATCCAGCAAACGGCGGCGACCTCGCTGCTCGATGTGTTGCGCCAGGTACCGGGCATCACGTTTGGTGCCGGCGAGGGCGGCAATCCGAACGGCGATCGCCCGATCATCCGCGGCTTCAACTCCGAGAGCTCGGTCTTCATCGATGGCATTCGCAGTTCTGGATCGCAATCGCGCGAGATCTTCGACATCGATCAGGTCGAGGTTATCAAAGGCCCCAGCTCCGCCTATACCGGGCGTGGCGGTGTGGGTGGCAGCGTCAACCTGACCACCAAGCAGCCGATGGCCGAGGACTTCCTGCGCGGCACGGCCGGCATCGGCACGGACAACTACTATCGCGGCACCGCGGACTGGAACCAGCTGGTCGGCGACGATTCGGCCGTGCGCCTGAACGTCATGGGTCATCGCAACGACGTGCCGGGACGTAATGGACCCGAGATGGCGCGCTGGGGTATCGCGCCGTCGGTCACCTTCGGCCTGCACGCGCCGACCAGCGTGACGCTGAGCTATTACCACCTGCAAAGCGACGACACGCCGGACAGTGGCATTCCGTACAACAACCCGTTTGCGGCAACGAGCCCGTACGCCAAGCTCAACGGCGACGGCCGCCCGTATTCCGTACGTCGTGGCACCTACTACGGCTGGCAGGATCGCGACTATCAGAAGCAGAGCAATGACATCGGCTCGATCCTGGTCAAGCACGATTTCGGCGGCGGCTGGTTGCTGCGCAATACAACGGTGTATGCGCGCTCGACCAATGACTACATCTGGACGCAGCCCGACGACAGCCAGGGCAATTTCCTGGTCAATGGTGGCATCTGGCGCCGTAACAACAACCGCGACAGCAACACCACCAACATCACCAACCAGACCGACCTGACCGGCGAGTTCGAGACGGGCATGTTGAAGCATAGTCTCGCTGCCGGTCTTGAGATCAGCAGCGAGAAGACGCAACGCACCAGCTACCTGGTCGATCCGGGGAAGAATGCGGCGGATACCCATAACACGGGTTCCATCGTCAATGGCGCCTGCAGCAGCAAGTACGGCATCGGCGCGCCTTCAGGCTACTGGTGTACGTCGGCACAAAATCCCAACCCCAACGATCCGTTCAACGGCGTGATCATCGGTGGACAGAATCCGACCCGCATCATTACCGATACCCGCTCGGCCTGGGCTTTCGACACGGTGACCTTCAATCCCCAGTGGTCGGTCAACGCCGGCGTGCGCTTCGATAGCTACGCGACTACGTCCACGGCCACCACGACCTCGACGGGTGCGGTGGCACGACTGAGTAACGATTCCGACTTCTGGAATTACCAGGTGGGCGTGGTCTATAAGCCGGCACAGAACGGCAGCGTTTACGTGTCGTATGGCACTTCGTCCAATCCGCCGGGTGTCGATGCTGGCGATGGCGCGGACGGCATCGCCCTGACCAATGCAGACCTCAAGCCGGAGGACAGCCGGAACATTGAGCTGGGTACGAAGTGGGACGTGCTGGATGAGCGCCTGCAACTTACCGCCGCCATATTCCGCAGCGAAAAGACCAATGCGCGCGTAGCCACCAGTGGACGCGGCAGCCCGCAGATCAATGCCGGCGAACAGCGTGTCGATGGCGTGGAGCTCGGCTTCAACGGCCAGATCACGGAGCGCTGGAACGTCTTCGGCGGCTATACCTATCTGGACAGCGAGCTGGTGAAGACGGGCCCTGGCGATCCGGCGAACAAGGGCAACCAGTTTCCCAATACGCCCAGGAACAGCTTCACGGTGTGGACCAGTGTGGCCATCACATCGCGCTGGGCTGTGGGTGGCGGCGCCTACTACCAGGACAAGGTGTTCGGCGATACCGCCAACATCAAATGGGTGCCGAGCTATACGCGCTTCGATGCCATGGTGTCGTACCAGGTCAACAAGCACCTGAGCCTGCAGCTCAACGTGCAGAACCTCACCAACAAGTACTACTTCGACAAGGCGTATGCCGCGCACTACGCCTCGGTGGCGCCCGGCCGGGCCGGCATCCTCACGGCCAATTTCAGCCTCTGACGCGCTAGCCCGTAGTCGTCTGCCGCGCCTCCCGCGAGGGCGCGCGGCCCGAAGATAAGGAACAGCCATGTTGCTTCACGTACCGAATGTCCTCTCTCCCGAGGAGTTGGCGTATTGCCGCCAGCGTCTGCAGGACGCGGCCTGGGCGGATGGACGGGTGACCGCGGGATACCAGTCCTCGCTGGCCAAGGACAACCTGCAGTTGCCGGAAGATTCAGAAGAGGCGAAGCAGTTAGGTGAACTGGTGCTCGACGCACTGAGCCGCCACACGACATTCTTCGCCGGCGCGCTGCCACGGCATATTTTTCCGCCGCTGTTCAATTGCTATCAGGGCGGCGGCTCGTTCGGCATGCATGTGGACAACGCGATCCGCTATGACCGGCGATCGGGCAAGGGCGTGCCGACGCGTACGGATCTCTCGGCGACCTTGTTCCTGAGTGAACCCGATGAATACGAAGGCGGCGGTCTGATCATCGAAGACACGTTCGGCAGTCATACGGTGAAGCTCCCTGCGGGCGATCTCGTGCTGTATCCCTCGAGCAGCCTGCATCGCGTGGAGCCGGTGGTGAAAGGTGCGCGTGTGGCGGCGTTCTTCTGGATCCAGAGCCTGATCCGCGATGAAAGCAAACGCCGTTTGTTGCTCGAGCTGGATGTATCCATCCAGAGCTTGACGCAGGCCCATGCCAATCACGCCGATGTGCTCCGACTGACAGGGGTTTATCACAACCTGCTGCGCGCCTGGTCCGAAACGTGAGCGAACAGGCCCTGGGCGCCGGGGCGTTGCAACAACTCCTGCAAACGGCGCCCGGCCAGGCGCATGGCCAGTTGCTCACCGCGGCACTGGCCGGCCACTGCGCTTCGCAGTTGGCCGTGGCGCAGGCCTACCTGGAAGGCATTGGCTGCGAGCGCCATGCGCAAGAAGCCGTGTATTGGTTCCAGCAGGCTGCCCATCAAAACGAGCCCGCCGCGATGAACATGCTTGGCCGATGCTATGAAAATGGCTGGGGCGCATCGGTCGACTACGCGCTCGCTGCGGTGTGGTATCGGCGTGCGGCGGAATACGGCTCCGATTGGGGCCTGTACAACTACGCCCATGTGCTCGCCAACGGGCGTGGCGTACCCAAGGATCGGGCTCAGGCCTTCGTGTATTTCGGGCTCGCCGCGAGGGCAGGGCATGCTCGTGCCATGCATTTCCTGGGGCAGTACTACGAACACGGATGGGAGACGCCAACGGATCTCAGCAAGGCCCGCGAGCTTTATCGGCGCTCGGCAGAGGCGGGAGATTACCGCGGGCAATGCAGTTGGGCGTCTTTTCTCGCGGAGGAGGGGCGTCTCGGCGCGGCGTCCGCCTTGCTCAGGTCTGCCCTGGCGGCCGCACCCGCCTATTTCACGGCCGCGTTGCTCGAGCAGCTGAAGCACTCACGTCATCCCGAACTGCGCACGTTGGCTGACTAAGGCAAGGCTCTGCAAAACGCTTTCCGGCCGGTCGCCGCGGGTGCGGGTTCCGGCGTGACGGAGGAGTCCCGGGCAGCAGGGCTCCTCGTGTCCTGTGCAAGCCTATCGCTTATCGATCGAATAGCTACCTGGTCCCGTTATGCACAACAACAGCAGGCCGCCGGCGATGCTCACGTTCTTGTAGAAGTTGATCATGCTCGCTGCGCGGTCGGGGTCGACCATGTTCCAGAACTGGTGTCCGATGACCGCGGCGCCCACCGTGTAAATCGCAAGCAAAAGTGCCAATGGGCGTGTGTAGAAGCCCACCACGATCGCCAAGCCCACGACGAACTCCATGAAAAGGGCAATACCCGCAGTCACCAAGGGAAGTGGCACGCCGACCGTGGACATGTAGGCGACCGTACCCGAGAAGCCCACCAGCTTGTTCCAGCCGAAGATCACGTACAACATCATCAGCAGTATGCGGGCAATCAGGATACAAGCGTCTTTACTGCCTTCCAGGAACGTATATCGCATGGTGGTTCTCCCATGAATGTACCTGGCGCATGCGAGCACAGCGCTCGCCTTGCCCCTGCAACGGCCGCCGCCGGCTGGCAATGCGGCCGGCTCCACTATATCGCGGGCAGGGGCGGCCGCGGGACCCTCCGATCAGCCTTGCCGGCCAGCCGGGATCGGGGTGGCTCGAAGCGCGGCGGCCTGGGCGATCGCGCTCATCCCATGGTCGTATGGCTCACAAGTGTGATGGACGATGCGCGGTGCGCTCGCCTCGGCAAGCTCACCGCGGGCCCCAAGCCGTTGTCCTGTGCATGCGAGTCAACGACGGCTGCTCGGATTCCGATGATTTGAGTCAGGCGTCTTCGGAAATATCACTTTTGTAACGATCGGCCGCGTGATCGCGTGAAAGGTTCGGTGCCAAATGCAGCCGCGCGGCGGTATAGCGGTTCCAGTCTTCGACGTCCGGCAGCGAGGGAATGGTCACCAGCTCGCCCATGTCGTAGCCCGCCAGGGCGGCATCCACCATCTCGTCCACCTCCATGATCATGTGGGCAGGCAGCGCATTCGCATCGACGCCCGAACGTTCCCAGATCTCGGTGCGTGTGATGCCCGGCAAGACGGCCTGGACCTGGATGCCACGCCCGGCCACTTCCTTGTGCAGCGTGAGGGTGTAGTTCAGCAGATAGCTCTTGGTGCCGTTGTAGGTGCCGTCGAACAGTTCGGGGGCAAGTGCGACCACGGAGGCAATGTTGACGATGCCGCCGTGGCCGCGCGCGAGCAGGCGCGGCAGGATGGCGCTGGTGAGTCGCGTGGGTGCGATGACGTTGAGCTGGATCATCGATTCGAACCGCTCCAGCTGTTGCGCCACGATGGGGCCCGCGCCCGCCATGCCGGCGTTGTTGATCAGCAGGCCAATGGTGTCGTCGTCGCGCAGACGCTGCTCGACGCGCTCACGTTCCGGTGGCGAGGTGAGGTCGGCGGCCAGGACATCCACCTTCACGCCGGACTCGCGTATCAGTCGTTCGGCCAGGGACTGCAAGCGAGCCTTGTCACGGGCTACCAGGACCAGGTCGTGTCCGCGCTGGGCCAGGCGCTGGGCATAGGTGGCGCCGATGCCGGTGGATGCGCCGGTAATGAGCGCCGTATCTAGCTTGTGGCTTGGTGACATGACCGAGTCCTCCAGGCAAAAGACGATGGGTTCATCGATGCGCTGCGGTGCCTGAGGGGGCGAGCTTTCGCCGTCCATGCGCCGCCCTTGGGCGCCCTGCGTGGTGCGCGCGGTGCCCCACCCTATCGCCTGGCATGGGCGAGGTCACTCCCCTCTTGGGTAAATGGCAAGGCGACCTGGGCGCGAGTCGCTCGGCCATGCGGGGCGTCCCCGATGCTCACGCCATCGTGACGACGTGCGCGCTACTTAGCCTGCTGGGGCCGCCTGACGCTTTCGGGCCATGGCAGGACTTCATACCTCAAGGGAAGCGCGCCCTGTGAGCGGCATGAGCACGGCCGGGAGCATGACGACCTCCCTGAAGAGCTCCGCTGCGGCAATCCATGGGTCGCTGGTACTGCGGTGAGGATGTCGTGAACGTGGCTTGCCGCTATTCGTCTCATGGCCGGGAAGAGCTTTGACACTTTATGGCGTACATGAACGACCCGCTATGCGTTGACCGAGGGCTGGCAGGCGAGAGGTGCGAGCGCCGAGGCCCTCATGGGAAGCGGGCTTTAGCCTGGCTTCTGGTCCTCTTGCTCGCCTGCCTGCCTGGGCTGTCCCTCGCGGCTGCGCCACCCGCGAGCGCGGCAAGCGCGCCTTCGGCCTTGGTCGCTTCGGAGACGACGACGTTCCCCATCGTCGTCTGGAATCGTACGGTGACGACCTTGTCCGTACCGTTTCGTGGCCTGTCGCCACACGATCGCGCCGCTGCGGCGAGCAAGCGGATCGAGGACGCGCTCGACACGTTGACCGTCGACGACATTTCCGAAACCTGGGCCGAGTCGGGCGCGGACAAGGGGGTGATCGTTCGGGCTGGCAACGTGGTGCTGTTCGCTCTCCTTTCCGGCGATGTAGCGGGCGGCGACCGCGCGGCGGTGGAGCAGGAAGGACATCGCGCTGCCGAGGTGTTGCGCGGCATCGTGAAGGAGCGATCCGAAGCGCGCCGGCCGATGGAGTTGTTTACCGATATCGCTGTCGCCGCGTTGGCCACGCTGTTACTGGTGGCGCTGTGCTGGTTGCTGGTGCGGCTCAATCGTGTTGTTCAGCGGCGGCTGATAGCGATCACCAGGGTACGCTTGCGCCTGAATATCGCCGGCTTCGATTTCCGGCCGCTGGTGTGGACCACGTTGCGGCGACTGGTGGCGCTGGTGCATCTGCTGCTGGTGCTATTTCTCTTCTACCTGTGGCTGAGCTACGTGCTTCGGCAGTTTCCTTATAGCCGTCCATGGGGAGCTCAGCTCGGCCTGTACATGATCGACCTTGGTCTGCAAATGCTCGCGGCCCTGGTCGGGCAGATTCCCAATTTGCTGACCCTGGTGGTGATCTTCCTGGTCACACGGGGCATCGTTCGGTTGATCTCCGCCTGGTTCTTTGCCGTGGAGAACGGCAAGGTTCAGGTGGGTTGGCTCGATCCCCCGACGGCTTCGATCACGCGCAAGCTGGTGTCCGTAATGATCGGACTGTTCGCGCTGGTGGTCGCCTACCCCTATATACCGGGTGCTGGCAGCGACGCGTTCAAAGGCGTCAGTGTGTTTGTTGGCCTGATGGTGTCGCTCGGTTCCGCCGGTATCGTCAATCAACTGATGAGCGGACTCGTGGTGCTGTATTCGCGTGCCGTGCGCGTGGGTGACTTCGTGCATGTGGGAGACCACGAGGGCACCGTGCGCGAGATGGGGGCGCTCTCCATCAAGCTGGCCACGCGCACGCACGAAGAGGTCATCATCCCCAACTCGGTGCTGTCGTCCACGCCGATGCGCAATCTCAGCCGCCAGTTGCGAGAGGGCGGGTTGCTGCTCACTACGTCAGTGACCATCGGCTATGACACGCCATGGCGACAGGTGGCGGCCTTGCTGGAACTGGCCGCCTCGCGCACCGCCGGCCTGCTGCGGGAGCCGCGCCCGTTCGTACTGCAGACCGCGCTGTCTGACTACTACGTTGAATACCAGCTCAACGTAGGGAGCCTGCATCCGGCGCTCTACATCCAGACGCTGTCGGAACTGCACCAGCACATCCAGGACGCGTTTAACGAATTCGGCGTGCAGATCATGTCGCCTCATTTCCGTCGCCAGCCCGACGAGAGGGTCTGGGTGCCAACGGAGCATTGGTACGACCCTCCTGCGCGAGAACCGGCTACGTCGGATCGGCCGGGGGCGTCAGATGGTAGCAAGGGCAGCGCTGGGCCGGCTGCCGATAGTGGGCCGCCGACCTAATGCGCCTGCGGTCAGGAGACAAATCCCTGTCCACGTGACCCGAAGGAGATCGTCATCATGAACACATGGCATCGTTCCCGTTCGTATCTGATTGGCGCCGCCATCGCCATGGCCCTGCCGTTATGTGCCGTTGCCCAGCCGCAGGATGTGGCGCATTCGTCAACCGTACACAGCACGGCGCACGAGATGGCGCGCACCGAAGCCACGCTCACGGCCACGATCGTGAAAGTGGATCAAGACACCCGCATGATCACCTTGCGCGGCCCCGAGGGCGATGAAGCCTTGGTCGAAGCCGGCCCCGAGGTAAGAAACTTCGACCAGCTGAAGGCGGGCGACCAGGTCACCGCGCATTTCCAACGTGCGATGGCGCTTGAGCTATTGCCTGCCGGTAGCGCATCGACTGGCGTGGCCTACGAAGGTGGCGCAGTTGGCGCGCCCAAGGGCGCACAGCCGGGCATGACGGCGGGCCGCACCATCACCATCGTTGCCAAGCTCGCGGCGGTCGATATGAAGAATCACACGGTGACGTTGCTTGGCGACAGTGGTGAGAAGCAGGTCATCGAGGTGAAGGATCCTGCACGCCAGGCGCGCATGAGTCTGCTGAAAGTGGGCGACATGGTGCGCATCACGTATGTCGAGGCAGTTGCTGTGACGGTCACGCCGAAGGGCAAGGCGAAAGGCTGACGGCGCGACAGGAAGGTCACGCGTGTGGCCTTCCTGGCGGCGCAGAGGTCCCGGGCAGACTCTTGGAGCTTGTTCGACACAGGCGAGGAGACTGTTGAGATGATGGGTGAGGGCTTGCGATAGCGTTTCGGCTACTCGGCTCTGCTCCTTCTCCCCGTTTGGGGGGAAGGTTGGGATGAGGGGTGGGTGCTCGCCTGTAGCGCGACAACCGAGCGCTATGGCCAGGTAGCCGCTTACGCAGCGGGCGTTCCGAATCGCCTGCCGCGGTCCGGGTCACTTTTCTTTTGCTGGCCCAAAAGAAAAGTAACCCAAAGAAAATGGCCTCAAGAGCTCATGGCATTACGCTGGGATACGAAGCGCTGGAAGGGTTGCGCAGACAGATAGGTTGCGGCCCACGGCGATACACAGCGGCTACACCGCAACGCGCCGTAGCGCAGAGGGCTTAAAGCTGGGTGGTGGGGTGTCCTTCTGAGCATCGGGATACCGCAAGCGTTTCGACCGTCGGCCGACCCTGCTTTGAGTCCTCACCGCTTTGGCGCGTTGCGGTGTAGCCGCTGTGTCTCGCCTTGGGCCGCAAACCATCCGATCTGCGCAAACCTGTCCAACGCTTCGTATCCAACGGAGTGCTACCAGCTCTTGAGGCCGTTTTCTTTGGGTTACTTTTCTTTTGGGCCAGCAAAAGAAAAGTGACTCGGCTGCCGGCAGGCAGTCGAAACGCCCGCTGCGTAAGCGGCAAGCTGGCGATACCGCTCGATCGTCGCGCAATAGGCAAGCACCCGCCCCTCATCCCATCCTTCTCTCCAGAGGGGAGAGGGAGTCGCACGCACCGAAGGTGCGCAAGGATATTGAACATGCCCTTAGGGATCAGGGCACGCCGCCTTCGCGGATCAGTTCCATCACCTCGTAGCACGCGCCCATGGTGTGGTAGTCGGTCTTGCCGGCCGGACTCTTCTCGTCGTCGAACCTGCGATTGTCGCGACTGAGGATGCGATACCAGGCGCCGTGCTGGTGATCGATGAAGTGCTGCCAGGCATAGGCCCAGAGCTTCTCATACCAGTCGTCGTACGCGGCCAGCCCGGTGCGAGCATGCAGCAGCGCAGCGGCGGCCAGGGATTCGGCCTGCACCCAGAAGTACTTGTCGTCGTCGCAGACGCGACCGTCCGGGGCGAAGCCGTAGCAGATGCCACCGTATTCATTGTCCCAGGCACGGGCGAGGGCGGTATCGAACAAGCGCATGGCAGTCGGCGCCAGCCAGTTTTCCTCGCGACCGCGTTCGAGCAGCAGCGGCTCCATGATAAGCAACAGCTTGGCCCATTCGGTCTGGTGGCCGGGCTGGAAACCCCAGGGCCGGAACAAGTGCTTGGGATCGTCGCGGTGATAGTCCCAGTCCACCTGCCACTGATTGTCGTAGTGCTCCCACACCAGGCCATCGGCCTTGGCCGCCTGCCGGCGCGTCATATGGTCGGCCAGCTTGAGCGCGCGCTCCAGGTAACGCGGTTCATCGGTGGCCTGGTAAGCGGCGAGCATGGCTTCGCACATGTGCATGTTCGCGTTCTGCCCGCGATAGTCGCTGAACTGCCAATGCTCGTCGGCTTCATCGCGGTAGAGGCCCGCCTCGGCGTCCCAGTACCGCTGCTCCAGCAGGTTCCAGGTCTCGTCCATCCACGCTTCGGTCTCCTTGATGCCGGCCTTGCGCGCGGTGGCGTAGGCGAGAAGGACAAAGGCGACGCCGTAGGCGTGGTTGGTGCGGTCCTCGGGCTTGCCGTCGCGAATCGTCCACGCATAGCCGCCGGATACAGGGTCGCGATGTACGTCACGCAGATAACGCAGTCCATGCCGTGCGGCATCGAGGTATTCGGCGTTGTCGAACTCGCGCGCCGCCATCGCATAGTTGAAGACGAAGCGCGTGCTGCTCACCAGGTGGCGATGGCTACGCTCGTAGATCGTGCCGTCGTCCTTGAAGTAGTGGAAGAAGCCACCCGAAGGGTCGATGGCGCGTGGATGATAAAACGCCATCGTCTGCGTGATGTGCGCGCGCAGGAACGCCTCGCTGCGGAAATCGGGAGTCGCGGGGGCGGTCATGCGTAGGTCTCCATAAAGCTGAGCACTTCGGCCTCGTCCGGCATGGCGGTGAACGAGCCCTGGCGGGTAACGGTGAGGGCGCCGCAGGCTGCGGCGAAGCGCAAGGTCGCGTGCAGGCGGGGCAGTTCGGTTACGAGTCGGTCGAGACGATCAGGCGTCGTGTCGAGCGCGGCGAGCTTGCACAGCAAGCCGCCAACGAACGCATCGCCGGCCGCGGTGGTATCGACGGCGGGCACCGCATACACAGGCAATTCGCCTTCGGCGTCCGGATGGAACCAGCGCAACCGGTTGGGGCCATCGGTGACCACCAGCAAGCGGGCACGCCCCGCCCACAGGCGTTCGAGCGTTGCATCTTCGCCATCCACCGCGAGCCAGGCGAATTCCTCGGCGCTCAGCTTCACCACGTCAGCCAGTTCGAGTGCCGGCCACAACAATGCACGGGGCTCGACATCGCGCGGCCACAGCGCCGGGCGCAGGTTCAGGTCGAAGCTGACGAGGGCGCCGGCGGCGTGCGCACGACGCATGCCTTCGCGCGTGGTTTCCGCCAGCTGCGGGTCGGTCATGCTATTCGAGCAGACGTGGAAAACAGCCGTCGCGCGGAAGCTGTCGCCACTGAAGTGCTCTGGTCGAAACAGCAGGTCGGCCGATGGCGGCCGATAGAAACTGAAGCTGCGCTCGCCTTTCGCATCGAGTGCCACAAAGGCGAGCGCCGTGTTCGCTTCGCTGGTACGTGCCACGCCGTGCGTGTCGACACCGGCGCGTTGCAGGCTGTCGAGCAGGAAATCACCGAACAGGTCGTTGCCCAGCATGCCGGCAAAGGCGGCCTCGCCGCCCAGTCGGGCTGCGGCCACCGCGACATTCGCCGGTGCGCCCCCCGCATACGGCATGAAGCTGCGCGGAAATCCGAATTCATCGCGGCCTTCGCTATGGAAGTCGATCAGTGCTTCGCCAAAACAGAGAATGGTGCGTGACATCAAAAAGTCTCAGGAAGTAGAAGCGGGCAGGGCGTGGTCGCGTATCAGCGAGCCGCGCAAACCATAGAAAACGATGTAGCCGTAGCAAAGCACCGGCAGGATGAAAGCGTGCTGGATGCCGAGACGATCAGCCAGCACACCTTGCGCCAGCGGCAGGATGGCGCCACCGACAATGGCCATCACCAGCAGGCTTGAGGCCTTTCCCGTCATCGGCCCCATCCGCTCGATGCCGAGCGTGAAGATGGTGGGAAACATGATGGAGTTGAACAGGCCAATCGCGATCACGCTGGCCATTGCCACTTGTCCGTGCGTGAACATGGTGGTGAGCACCAGCAGACCCGCGATGGCGGCAAACACCGCCAGCAACTTGCGTGGGTTGATCCACACCAGCAGGGCCGAGCCAGCGAGGCGTCCCACCATGGCGCCGCCCCAGTACATCGACACGTAGCGCGACGCCTGCTGTTCGCTCATATGGCCGACATCGGGCAGCGAAAGATAGTTGACCAGGAAACTGCCGATCGATACCTCGGCGCCGACGTAGAAGAAGATCGCCAATACACCAAAGAACACATGCGGATGGCGCAACGCATCCAGCAGCGTGTGATGGGTCCGGTCCGCCTGTTCGGTGGCCTCGGTCAGCGCGGGCATGCGAAACATCCACACACCCACCGCCAGCACGATCAGGACCAGGCCGAGACCCAGATAGGGCACGCGCACCAGGTCTGATTGCTTCTGGCGGTAGCGGCTGAGCTGCTGTTGCGTGTCGACCGCAAGGCTGCTGCGTACAGACTCGAGTTGCGTCGCTTCGATCGCATCGAGGCGGGCGGCACTGAGCTTGTCGAGCGCGCTGGCGAGTCGTTCCGCCGGCAGTGCCGCGATGCGGTCGGCTGATTGCGCAGCGAGCGTGGCCGCGAGTTGGTTGACCGGTAGCTTGTCCAGTACGTCGGCCAGTTTCGCTGGCGGCAGCTGGCTCATCGTCGCTGCCACCTGGTCGGACGGCAGTCGATCGAGCGAGCCCGCCGCCGTATCGCCCAGTGCGGCGATCAGGCGGTCGGCGGGTGCCTGCTGCATGGCGACGATGGCTTCAACCGGCGGCGCATTGTTGAGTGTCTGAACCAGCGCCACCGTCTCCGGCGCCTTGTGCAGGCTCGCGGGTAGCGATGCGGATGTGGCAGAGAGAATCAGCAATCCGCCCAACAACGGTCCCAGCGTGGTGCCGAGCGAATTCATCGCCTGCGCCAGCGTCAAGCGGCTCGAACTGGTGCGCTCTGGTCCAAGCAAGGCGACATAAGGATTGGCCGCCACTTGCAGCACGGTGATGCCGGTGGCCAGGATGAACAGCGCAGCGAGAAACGCTGCGTAGGAATGCAGCTGCGCAGCGGGCCAGAAGCCAAACGCGCCGAGCGCCGCGATGCCCAGCCCGGCCACGATGCCCTTCTTGTAGCCGAGTGCCGCCACCAGCCGTCCGGCGGGTAGCGACATCAGGAAATACGCGCCGAAAAAAGTGAACTGCACGAGCATGGCTTGCGCGTAGTTCAGCTCGAACACCGACTTCAGGTGCGGAATGAGGATGTCGTTGAGTACGGTGAGAAAGCCCCACATGAAGAAGATCGTGGTGGCCACCGCCATCGCCAGCGGGTAGTCGGTATAGCGTGTCTTGCCAGTGCCCTGCGACGCGCTGGTCGACAAGGTGGGAGGGGCTGCGAAGGCCATGCGGATTCCGTCGGTCAGAGGGGAGGACAGCTGCTTTCGCGCACCACCAGCTCCACCGGTGCGACGACGGTGCCTGCCTTGGCCTGCGGTTGTTGCAGACGGGCGAGGATGAGTTCGGCGGCCTGGCGTCCGCGTGCACGCGGCGCCGTGGACAGCGTGGTGAGCGGCGGCATGCTCAAGGAGGCTTCAGCGATATCGTCGAAACCGGTCACCGCGAAATCGCGCCCCGGCTGTCGGCCATGCTGGTTGAGGCCAAGCATGAGGCCCAGCGCGACGGCATCGTTGTAGCAAACCGCCGCGGTAAGCGTCGCGTCGCCTGCGAGCAGGGCTTGCGTGGCGCGCGCCGCATCGACACGCGTCGGTGCGCTTTCCACGCGCCACGTCGATGCGATAGCCAGCCCGGCGGCCAGCATCGCCTGCTCGTAGCCGGCATATCGTTCGCGGCTGGAGCTGGAATCGTCATGGCCACCGAAGAAGGCGATACGGCGATGTCCCTGCGCGATCAGATGCTCGGTGGCCAGGCGCGTGCCGCGCTGGTTGTCCAGCATCAGCCGGTCCCAGTGCGCGTATTCCGGCAAGGTGCCGCCCAGTTCGCGGTTGAACAGCAACACCGGCGTGCGCGCACCGACAGCGGCCAGCACATCGCGCGCTTCGCTGCCTTCCGCGGGCGAGAGGATGATGCCGCCCGGGCCGTGCTCGATCAGCGAGCTGAGCACGGCGTGTTCGCGCGAACTCGACTCGCCGGTGCTGCCAAGCAGAGTCACGAAGCCTGCTTCGCCCAGGGCTTCGTCGACTCCCGCTGCGAATTCGGCGAAGAACGGGTTCGCCAGTTCGTTGACGACCAGGGCGATGCTCGACGACGTACGCCGCCGCAGGTTTGCCGCGGCACGGTTGTAGACGTAGCCTTGACGGCGCAGCTCGTCTTCGACGCGCGCACGGGTATGCTTGTTCACCAGCGGGCTGCCCCGCAGCACCAGTGATACGGTGGCGCGCGACACGCCGCAGCCGGCGGCGATGTCGTTCAGGGTAATTTTGCGATCAACGGATGTCTGGCTTTCCATAGCGGGCCGCTGTGATTAGAACGATCTAAATGTAACCCGCTCCCGACGTGAAACGGAAACAGATTCGATGGCGCACCGCAGCATGCATCCGCGCCCGGGGCAGTGTTAGTTTTCAAATTTAGAACGATTCAAATCTCTTCCCGAGGGGAATCCATGAGCTGTTTGCCGTCCCGTGCATGGCTGCCAAGCCTGCTTGCCGCCGCGATGTCGTTGTCTTCTGGCCTGAGTCACGCGGCCACCGGTCATGCCGAGGATGTCGATCCCAGTATCGGCACCGGTGGCGACGGTCATACCTTCCCCGGTGCGACGATGCCATTCGGCATGATCCAGCTGTCGCCGGATACGGCAATGCCGGACGTCAAGCACGCCTACAAGTGGGCGGCCGGCTACCAGTACGGTGATAGCAGCCTGCTGGGTTTCTCCCATACGCATTTTTCGGGCTCGGGACATTCGGACCTGGGTGATGTGCTGGTGATGCCGATTGCGGGTGACGTGCGGCTGGAGCCGGGCGACGTGGCCAAGCCGGGCAGTGGCTATCGTTCGCGCTTCAGCCATGACAGCGAGACGGTACAGGCCGGTTATTACGCGGTGACGTTGAGCGATTACGGCGTGCGCGCCGAATTGACGGCCGGGCGTCGCGTGGGCTGGCATCGCTACACCTTTCCGGCGGGCAAGCCGGCCCATCTGCTGCTGGATCTGCGGCCGAGCATTTACGACTACCAGGGCAAGGTGCTGTGGTCGAGCCTGCGCGTGCATGACGACGGCACGGTAACGGGTTGCCGGACCACCCGTGGCTGGGCACCCGGACGCGAGCTGTGTTTTGCGATGCGCTTCTCGCAGCCGCTGCGCTCGCGCACGCTGTACAACCGCGAGACGGACCTCATCTACAAGGGTTTCGCCGGCCCCGGCAATCAGCCGGAAGATCACGATGCGCAAAGCGGTCGCGCCCTGGAGGGCGTGTTCGATTTCGGCGACCTGAAGCAGCCGCTGGGCGTCAAGGTGGCGATTTCCCCGGTGAGCGAAGACAACGCCATTGCCAACCTCGACGCCGAGGGGCAGGGCTGGGATTTCGATGGCCGCCGCGCGGAGGCACGCGCAGCATGGGACAAGGCGCTGGCGGTGATCGATGTCGACGCATCGAAGGACCAGCGCGTGGGCTTCTACACTTCGCTCTACCACGCCATGTTGTCGCCCACGCTGAGCATGGACGTGAATGGCCAGTTCCGTGGCCCGGACGGCGCGGTGCATCAGGCCACCGACAAGAATGGCAAGTTCGAATTCCATTCGACCTGGTCGCTGTGGGACGTGTATCGCGCCCAGCAGCCGCTGATGGCCTTGCTGGCGCCCCAGCGCAGCACCGACTTCATCCGCTCCCTGATCGCTTCGCGTGAGGCCAGTCCGTTCGGCATCCTGCCGGTATGGGCGTACCAGGGCATGGAGACGTGGTGCATGATCGGTTACCACGCCGTGCCGGTGATCGCCGATGCGTATATCAAGGGCGTGCGCGGCTTCGATGTGGACGCGGCGCTCAAGGCCATGGTGGCCAGCGCGACCTATGCACCTTACGGTGGCTTGGGTGAATACATGAAGCTTGGCTACGTGCCGATCGACAAGGAACCGGAAGGCGCGTCCAAGACCCTGGAATACGCCTACGACGACTGGTCACTGGCCCAGATGGCCAAGGCCGTGGGACGCAAGGACATCGCCGCGACCTTCGATCAGCGCGCGGGCAACTGGCGTCACGCGTATGACCCGAAAACGGGCTTTATGCGTGCACGCAAGGTGGACGGCAGCTTCCGCGAGCCCTTCAATCCGGATACGGCCGGCTATGGCACCGACTACACCGAGGGCAATGCCTGGCAGTACTCCTGGTACGTGCCACAGGACGTCGCTGGCCTGGTCAAAGCGATGGGCGGCGACGCCAACTTTGTGACCAAGCTGGACAACGTGTTCGAAGCCAAGGTGGATCCATCGCACTTTGCCAACGTGGAAGACATCACTGGCCTGATCGGCTGGTACGCGCACGGCAACGAACCGAGCCATCACCTGGCCTATCTCTACGATTACGCCGGCGCACCCTGGCAGACCCAAAAGCGGCTCAAGCAGATCATGGATAGCCAGTACGCGCAGCGTCCGGATGGTTTGGCCGGCAATGACGACCTGGGTCAGATGTCGGCCTGGTACATCTTCACCGCCCTGGGCTTCTACCCGGTGACTCCGGCCAGTGATGAGTACGCCATGGGCAGGCCTTTTGTGTCCCGGGCCACACTGCACCTGAGCAACGGCAAGGACTTCACGGTCACCGCCGAACCGCTGGATGACGCCCACCCCTATGTCGGTGCTGTCACATTGAACGGCAAGCCACTGGATCGCGTCTTCCTGCGGCACGGGGAAATCCTCGCAGGCGGCGAGCTGCACTTCACCATGCAGGCGGAGCCCAATCGCAGCTGGGGGCGCGCAGCTGGCGCCAGACCGTCGTCGATGAGCGGGTCAGGCAATCGCTGGCCCGCAATGTAAGGATTTTCCTAGCTATAAAGCTGGCAATTGCCGGGGTGATTCTGCAAACATGCCCTACATGTTGCGCTCATCCTGGAAATTGGCGTCGACGTTGCGGCCCGCCATGAAGGACCGCATGGCGCTGCGTTGGCGCCTGGGCGGCCTGCTGTTTGCCGTACTGGTGATCGTGGCGCTGCCCTACATGGTGACGCGCAGTGGCGCGGGCGAGGCCATCAAGGCCAACGAGCGCGTAACGCACTCGTCGGAAGTGAAATCGCTGACCTATCGAATCGCCTATGTGACACGCGATAGCGAGGCGGCCATTTATCGCCTGATTCATGGCGACGTCGATCCCCAGGTGCGCATGCGGGCCGAGCGCGCCAGTCATGAAGTGCCAGGATTGCTGGCACAACTGCGCGAAATGACGCGCGACAGCCCGGACCAGCAATCCCTGATCGGCGCCTTGGGTTCCACGGTCAACGGCCGGCTGGCGCTCACCAGTCAGGCTATCCAGCGCTACGAGCACCGGGACCAGAACGGCGCCAGCGATGCCATGCGCGATTCCGGCACGCTGTTCAAGATGGACGACCTCATCGACGGCATCGTGCGCAATGAGGACAGCACCCTGCTCGCCCGGCGCTCCGAAGCCCAGCGCGAATCCTTCAATAGCAGCCTGGCGCTGGCGATCACCGCCATCGCGCAGATCGTGCTGCTGACCATCGTGGTCATCGTGTCCGAGCGCCAGATCAGCCGGCGCCTGCGCGCCGAGGTTCGCGAGGGGCAGGCCGTGCAGCGCTCGCAGTTGATCGTGCAGGCGGTGCGCGAGCCCATTGCGCTGCTCGATACCTCGCTCGGTACGCTGCTGGTCAATGCGGCGTTTGGCGAGCTTTATGGATTGCCGCCGGATTTCCGGCAGTCGCTGCCGTTGACTGAGATCGGCGACGGCGCATGGACCGATAGCGCGCTGCTGCAACGCCTGAACGACGTGCTGCTGCTGGATCGTGAGCTGTGGGACTACGAGCTGATCCAGCGCACTGTGGACGGCGTCGATCGTCACGTGGTGATCAATGCGCGTCGCCTGGAGCAGGACGGCGAGGGTGAGCCCGTGTTGCTGTTGACGCTCAGTGACGTGACGGCACGCGCACTGGTCGAACAGCAGGTGAAGGAGCTCAACCGCCAACTCGAGGGAAAGATCGAGCAGGTGTCGGACGTCAATCGCGAGTTGGAAGCCTTCAGTTATTCGGTGTCACATGACCTGCGCGCGCCGCTGCGGCACATTAGCGGTTTCGCCGGCAAGCTGTCGCATCATCTGGGCGATGGAGCCGACGAGAAGGCGAGGCACTACATCGAAGTCATCAACGATGCAGCCCGCCGCATGGCGCTGTTGATCGAGGACTTGCTGGTGTTCTCGCGCCTGGGTCGAGGCGCGCTGCGCCTGCAGCCGGTGGACATGCAATCACTCGCCGACGAGGCGCGTGCGCTGGCCGAGACCGATGCGCACGGCCGCCATATCGTGTGGTCGATTGCGCCGCTGCCCATCGTCATTGGCGACGAGAACATGCTGCGCACGGTCTGGCAGAACCTGCTGGGCAACGCCGTGAAGTACACCGGCAAGTGCGAGGTGGCGCGCATCGATGTCGATGTCCAGCGCAATCGGGACGGCAGTTACGAGTTCCTGGTTAGCGACAATGGTGCCGGCTTCGACATGCAGTACGCCGGCAAGCTGTTCGGCGTGTTCCAGCGGCTGCACCGCGCATCGGAGTTTCCCGGCAACGGCATAGGCCTGGCCAATGTGCGCCGCATCATTTCGCGACATGGTGGCCGCGTGTGGGCGGATGCGAAGCCCGACCAGGGCGCCCGTTTCCATTTCACGCTGCCATCCTCTGACCTGGCGGAAAGTCTTGCCCAGAGGCGGCCATGAATCATCGCGACATCCGAACCATCCTGCTGGTCGAAGACAGTCTCGCCGATGCTGAAATGGCGTTGGACGCACTCAATGGCGCGCACCTCGCCAATCCCGTCGTGCACGTGGAAGATGGCGTCGATTGCCTGGACTATCTCTATTGCCGCGGCGAGTGGGCGGGGCGTGAGCCGAGCGATCCCGCGGTGGTGCTGTTGGACATCAAGATGCCGCGCATGGGTGGCATCGAAGTATTGACGCACTTGCGCGCCGATGAGCGCTTTCGCCGCGTGCCCGTGGTCATCCTGTCCTCGTCGCGCGAGGAAAGTGACTTGGCGCGCAGTTGGGACATTGGCGCGAATGCCTATGTGATCAAGCCGGTCGACGTCGATCAATTTTTCGACGCCGTGCGAACGTTGGGACAATTCTGGGCCGTGTTGAATCAGGGCCCGGAGCAGGATTGAGTCCGATCGAAACAGGCTCTGGAGTGGCAAATGCCAGATAGGCACCAGTGGGGTCTTGCCAGAATACGCGTGCTGCAGATCGAGGACAGTCAGCTCGACGCCGAACTCGTGTTGTCGGAACTCGATGCCGACGCGATCGAATACGACGTGTGTCTGGTAGACGAAGAGCGTGATTACGTGGCGGCACTGGAAGAGTTCGATCCGCACATCGTGTTGTCGGATTTGAGCATGCCGGGATTTTCCGGCCAGCGTGCACTCGACCTGTTGCGCGAACGGGACCAGGATCTTCCTTTCATCTTCGTCTCGGCCACCCTGGGCGAAGAGGCAGCGATCGAAGCGTTGCGCAACGGCGCCACCGACTACATCCTCAAGCAGAACCCTGCGCGCCTGGCGTCGGCAGTACGCCGCGCGTTGCGTGAGGCCGACGCCCAGCGGGCCCGCCGTCGCGCCGAAGCGGAACTGATCCGCGCCCAGCGTTTCGAGAGCCTGGCCATGCTCGCTGGCGGTCTCAGTCATGACCTGCGCAACCTGCTGCAACCCTTGTTGCTGGCCGGCGACAGCCTGCAGGACTATCAGCAGGATCCGCGGCTGGCTCGCCTCGGCCGCTTGGTGCGCGACTGCGGCAAGCGTGGCCTGGACATGGTGCAGTCGATGCTCTCGTTCGCGCGTGGCGCGCGGCGTGCCGAGCAAGTGCGCGTCGGCGCGCTGCTCGACGCACTGGCCTTGCTGTTGCAGGGCAGCGTGCCGCGTTCGGTCACGCTGGAGATGCATGCGGACGATACGGAGCTCACCTTCGACGGCAATCACACCGAACTGCAGCAATGCCTGTTGAATCTGAGCCTGAATGCCATCCAGGCCATGCCCGAGGGAGGCGGCCTGCGCATCGAAACGACGCAGGCGGCCCTGCTGGAAACGTTCTTTGCCAACGACGAAGAAGCGCACGCGGGCAACTATCTGTGCCTGACCGTTTCCGATACGGGTGTTGGCATGGACGAAGCCGTCTTGCAGCACCTGTTCGAACCGTTCTTCACGACCAAGGACACCGGCACGGGTCTGGGCCTGGTGTCATGCAAGCGCATCGTCACGGCGCACGGTGGTGTCATGCGGGTGGACAGCACGCCAGGGCAGGGCACCCGTTTCCATATCTATATCCCCCTGCTGGAGCGGTCCGCCGAAGCCGTCGAGCAGGAAGAGCATTTCAATCTGCAAGGCGAGGCGGAACGCGTCCTGGTGGTGGCCGAGGAGGCCGGCCAGCTGTCACTGCTGGTCGACACGCTTGACTCGTGGGGCTATCAGGCACACGCCAGCCAAAGCGGTACGGCTGCGTTGCAATGGATCGAAGCGCAAGGCGTGCCCGACCTGGTGGTGATGGATGCGGACATGAATCTGTTCACCGGCGTGCGAACGCTTGCTGCCCTGATCGACCACGGCTATCGCCGCGCCGTGTTGCTGTTGGCGCGCCCGGATGCGCCGCCGGATATGGATGAACTGCCGGTGATGGAGCATCTCTATTTGGTGGACAAGCCGATTTCCACGCAGAAGCTGTTACGGACAGTGCGTGAGGCGCTGGAGGCGAGCGTGGCGGCGGAGTTGCCGGAGGGGCCGCTGTAGGCGGTGATTTTTATGTCTTTCGTTTCGGCGCGGGCCGGACGCTTTACAACGGCGGAGTCGGTCGTCCAGTGACGCTAGCTCCTCTTGTTGCGTTCCCGCGATCTGGCTCGCCTGCCGCGGGCTTCCGAGCCGCTGCCGCGGCTCGGGTTACTTCTCTTTGCGTGGCCAAAGAGAAGTAACCAAGAGAAAGGCCACCCCGATGGCGCGCCTTGCGGGCTACGCCCTCCAGGTTCGCGGGTGGGTTACGGAGGTTTGTCGACAGGGTATCCTGCCCTGACGACAAACTGGCTTGCATCCATGCAAGCCACCCTGCGGGCTTTTCCTCCACCCACCCGCCGCGCCATAGGGGCCCGAAAGGCCAACGAGCCAAAGCAGCGCGCGTGGCGCGCCCAAGCAAAAGCCAGAGCGACTTGCCAAGTGCGACCGGCGAAGTGCGATGAGCAGCGTAAGCGCTGCTCAAGCCTTCGGCTCGGGCTTTTGACGTATGGGGCCCCTGTGCGGCGGTGAGGGTCGGACGAAAAGGCCCGACAGGGGGATCGGCAAGGATGCCGATCCCTTTTCGTCAGGGCAGGATGCCCTGTCGAAAAGCCCGGCCGGCCCTCACGAACTTGCCGAGCGTGAGCTCGGCAAGCGCCAAGCGGGGTGCCTTTTCTCTTGGTTACTTCTCTTTGGGCAAGCAAAGAGAAGTAACCCGGCCTCCGGCAGGAGGACGGAAGCCCGCCGCAGGCGAGCCTCATCGCGACAACGTTAAAAACAGAGCGACAGTCACTGGATGATCAGCTTCGCTGCTGCGAAGCGCTTCCACTCTTTGTCAGGACAACGAGCAAAAGGGGACACCTCATGAGCACCAACAAAAAGGCCGAACAAAGTTCGGCCCTCATCTCAGTCGATACCCAACTTCTTGAGCTTGTAGCGCAACGCGCGGAACGTAATGCCAAGTTTCTTGGCCGCCGCCGTCTTGTTGTAACGCGACTCCTCCAGCGCCTTGATGATGGCCGTGCGCTCGAGGTTGCTGATGTAGTCGTCCAAGCCACCGTCGGCCGTTGCCGACGCGGCAGGAGCGGACGGGGGCGCCATCGGCGCGGTGCTGGCCATGGCTGGGATCGCCTCGGCGGCAGCGCGTGCCGTGCGTTGTGGCAGCATCAGGTCGCTGATGTCGATGAAGTCGCCGTCGCACATGGCCATGGCGCGTTCGAGAATATTTTCCAGCTCGCGCACGTTGCCGGGGAAGTCATAGCTTTCCAGCGCCTGCAAGGCGGCGGGCAGCAGCTGCCCCGGGCTGTCGCCACTCTTGGCGGCCAGCTGGCGCAGCACGAAATTGGCCAGCAGGGTCACATCGCCGCGCCGCTCGCGTAGCGGCGGCACGCGCAGTTCGATCACGTTGATGCGATAGAACAAGTCCTGGCGGAACTGGGCCTGTTCGACCAGGGTGGCGAGGTTCTTGTGGGTGGCGGAGAGGATACGCACATCGACGGGTACTTCCTCGCGTGCACCGATCGGACGCACCGCTTTTTCCTGGATCGCGCGCAGCAGTTTCACCTGCATGTGCAGCGGCAGCTCGGCCACCTCGTCGAGGAACAGGGTGCCGCCGTTGGCCGCTTGGAACAGGCCTTCCTTGTCGCCCGCGGCACCGGTAAAGCTGCCTTTGCGGTGACCGAAGAACTCGCTCTCCATCAGCTCGGAAGGGATGGCGCCGCAGTTCACCGGCACGAACGGACCGGTGGCGCGCGGACCCTGCTCGTGGATCAGTCGGGCGACCAGCTCCTTGCCCACGCCGGATTCGCCGGCGATGTAAACCGGCGCCTGGTTGCGCGCCAGTTTGCCGATGGTGGCGCGCACCTGCTGCATGGCCGACGAGTCGCCGATCAGGCGCTCGTTGGAATCCTGTCGCGCGGAGGCGGCATGGCCGCTGCGCTTTTCCTCGGCCAGGGTCAGCGCCGTGCGCACCAGGCGGCGCAACATCTGGATGTCGACCGGCTTGGAGACGAAATCGAAAGCACCTGCCTTGAGCGCGCTCACCGCCGCATCGACGTTGCCGTAGGCCGTGATCATGGCCACGGGTGTGTCCGGGTGTTCGGCTGAAATCAGCTCGATCACCTCGTGGCCGGTGCCGTCCGGCAGGCGCATGTCAGTAAAGCAAAGGTCATAACTGCGCTCCCCGAGAGCGCGTCGGGCTTCGCCCACGGTGCCTACCGCATCGACCTGGAGGTCCATGCGGCCCAGGGTGATGGTTAGCAGTTCGCGGATGTCGCGTTCGTCGTCAACGACCAGGACGGTCTGTGCGCTCATGGTTTCTCAGAAAGTCGGTAGCGTCGGAAGGTTACTAGGGTCTGCTCGCACTCTCCACATGGCCCGCGCCGGGAGCTGTTTGCGCGCAGGCCAAGGAAGAACGAGGGAGTGTACGTCGGTACACGACTGAGTGATGACGCCGGCGTGCGCGCAAACAGACCCGGCCCGCAGGGTTGAGCCCGTGTGCCCGCCAGGAAGCGGCGCGCGGCTTGACCTGACAGCCAGTCCTCGCTCCTCAAAGCCGGCGCCATCCATGGCGCCTCCCCGCGTGCAGGCGCTGCGCCACGCGCCACTCCCTGACGGGCACACGGGCTCAACGCGGGTCATGTGGAGAGTGTGAGCAGACCCTCGACGCGCGCAAGGGTCAAAGTTGTGCGGCACGGGCTGTCTCGCCGTGCTCGGCCGGACCACGCGCGGGCGGGGTCAGCACGAGCCGGAAACAGCTGCCGCCGCCGGCCACACGGACATATTCCAGCGAGGCCTGGTTCGCTTCGCTCATCTGGCGCGCCAGGTAGAGGCCCAGTCCGGTGCCGTATTCATGTGTGGTGTAGAACGGTTCGAAGATCTGCGCGGCCACCTTGGGGGCGATGCCCGGGCCGCGGTCGATCACTTCCAGGATCGGCACGCCGTGCTCGCCGTGGCGGGCCACCACCATGACCCGCGCCGGTTCACCGGGCAGGCGGCCATAGCGCAGGGCGTTCTGCACCAGGTTCCACACCACCTGCTGAAGCTGCTGCGGGTCGGCCACGGCGGCTACCGGGGTGCTGGCCTGGATGACCCGAAGCGAATCCTCGCCCAGATCGTTGCCTTGCCGGTATTCGTCGACGAAGCCGTTGGCCCAATGGCCGAGGTCGAGGGTTTCCGGGCGCGAGCGCTCGCGGCGCGACAGCTGCAGGATGTTCTCGATGATCTCGTTGAGGCGGACGCAATGGTTGTTGATGATCTCGACCATGCGCTGGTCGGTGTTGTCCAGGCCTTCCGACTCGGCCAGTAGCTGGGCGGAGTAGCGGATGGCCGCCAGCGGGTTGCGGATTTCATGCGCGATGGAGGCGGACAGGCGACCCAGCGAGCTGAGCGTAAGTTCCTCCGCCCGCCGCGATACCAGCGAGGTGTCGTCCAGGAAGATCAGCACGTGGGAGTCGTCGTTCGGCGCCAGTCGGCTGAAACGGGGCACCACCTCGGGCACGCCGTCGGCCAGCTGGGTGGCGGACTCGTCCAGCTTGCCGGAGGTCATCCAGTGATACAGGCGACGCGACAACTCCGGCGCCACGCGGCCAAGATCGCGTTGATCGGCGGTGGGGTTGCCCAGCAGCATCCAGGCCGACTCGTTGATTTGGTGGATGCGGTTGGCGTCGTCCACCAGCAGCACGCCGGTCTTCATGCGACGGATGATCAGCTCGTTGACCTGGGCCAGGTTGGCCAGGTCGACGCCGCGCTGTTCGGCCAGCGCCTCGGTGGCGCGCATCTGCCGGCTCAACACGAAGCACAGCATCGTAATGGCGAAGTAGGCCAGGCCGAACAGGCTCGATTCGAGCAGCTCGCTGTCCATGCTGAGGTTGTTGTGCCGGCTCTCGACGAAGGAGTGACCGATCACGCCAAGCGTGGCCAGGGCGGCAAAGAAGCAGGACAGGCGCAAGGGCAGGATCAGCGCGCCGGCCGCCAGATTGACCGCGAGCATCATGGCAATGCCGATGCGGGCGTCGTGCATGGTAGTGATGGCCAGCACCGCGGCGATGATGTCCACGACCAGTGCCCCCGAGACCGAGAGCCGGATGCGTCGCGTGGAACGCCGGGTGAGCGACAGCATGCCCAGCGCGAAAAGCAGGAACAGCACCGCCACGCCGCGGGCCAGGCCGACGTCGGCCAACTTGGGCCAGCCCAGGCTGGTAGGGCTGAGGGCCAGGCCCACGTAAACCAGGGCCTGGGCCAGGCGGAAGCAGTTCAGGAACAGGAGTTCATGCCGCGCCGCTTCGGGAGCCGGGCGGGCGCTGGGGTACACGGGCTGAACGGTGCTGGACACCTGGCGGGGTACTCTCGAATGGGCCGACCGGACGGTCCGGATGAGTATAAACGGGCCGCTAACCCCGTATAGGGGGCGGGCATCGGGAGTCCTTAGGGTAGGCGGCTGGCGATCTGCCCCTTTCCATCGGGGCCCGGTTCCGCGAAAATACCTGGCCGTATTGCGCGGTTTTTGCCATGTCGACAGGCATGACAGCAGCGCACTGCATGTGTCCCGGCAGCGCTGTAACGCCGTCCGTCCCCCGCCCGCCCCGGCTCGAGCCTGGTAGCGGCCGCCATGTTTCCCCGTTCGCTCGAGGTATCGAATGAATTTCCACGAATACCAGGCCAAAGAATTGTTCGCGCAGTACGGCATCGCCGTGCCCGCCGGGCAAGGTAGCCAACGACGCCCGAGCCGCCGTCGACGCCGCCAAGCACGCTTGGCGGCGACGCAGTGGGTGGTCAAGGCACAGATCCACGCCGGTGGCCGCGGCAAGGCCGGCGGCGTGAAGTTCTGCCGCAGCGCTCGATGATGTGCATGCCGCTGCCAAGGGCATGCTCGGCACCCAGATGGAAACCTACCAGTCCGCCGGCCGCGCGCTGCCGGTGAACCTGGTGCTGGTCACCGACGCGACCGACATCGCCAAGGAACTGTATCTGTCGATCCTGTCGGATCGCGATACCAAGTCCGTCTCGTTCATCGCCTCCACGCACGGCGGCGTGGACATCGAGCAGGTCGCCAAGAGACACGCCGGAAGACATCCACACCATCGAGGTGGATTTCGTCGAAGGCCTGCAGCCGTACCAGTGCCGCCAGCTCGGCGTTCGCCATGGACCTCAACGCGAAGCAGGCCAACCAGCTGACCAAGATCATGCTCGGCCTGTACAAGCTGTTCAACGAGAAGGACCTGTCGCTGGTCGAGCTGAACCCGCTCGCCATCCTCGAGGACGGCGACCTCGCCGCGCTCGACGGCAAGGTCAATTCCGACGACAACGCCGAGTTCCGTCACGCCGATCTCGCCGCCATGCGCGACCTGACGCAGGAAGACGCCGCCGAAGCTGCCGCGATCACGCTACAACCTCAACTACGTGACGATGGACGGCAACATCGGCTGCATGGTCAACGGCGCAGGCCTGGCGATGGCGACGATGGACGTGATCAAGCTCGCCGGCGGCGAGCCGGCCAACTTCCTCGACGTCGGCGGCGGCGCCACCAAGGAGCGCGTGACCGAGGCGTTCAAGCTGATCCTCTCCTCCGACAAGGTGAAGGCGCATCCTGGTCAACATCTTCGGCGGCATCGTGCGCTGCGACCTGATCGCCGAGGGCATCATCGCCGCGGTGAAGGAAGTGGGCCTGAAGATTCCGGTCGTGGTGCGCCTGCAGGGCACCAACGTGGAGAAGGGCCGCGAACTGCTGGCCAATTCTGGCCTGGCGATCACGCCGGCTGACGATCTCAACGACGCGGCGCACAAAGCCGTGGCTGCGGCCAAGGCCTGAGGAGCAACTGATCCATGAGCGTTCTCGTTAACAAGAACACCAAGGTCATCGTGCAGGGCTTTACCGGCCAGCAGGGCACCTTCCACGCCCGAGCAGGCGCTCGATTACGGCACCAAGGTCGTCGGCGGCGTCACGCCCGGGCAAGGGCGGCAGCGAGCACATCGGCTTGCCGGTGTTCAACACGCGTGTCACGAGGCAGTCGACGAGACCGGCGCCGATGCGTCCGATCATCTTCGTGCCGCCGCCGTTCGCGGCTGACGCGATCCTCGAAGCGATCGACGCCGGCATCCGCGTCATCGTGGCGATCACCGAGGGCATCCCGGTGCTCGACATGCTGCGCGTGAAGAACGTGCTGAAGCAGCATCCGGAAACCGTGCTGATCGGCCCGAACTGCCCCGGCATCATCACCCCGGGCGAATGCAAGATCGGCATCATGCCGGGTCACATCCACATGCCGGGCAAGGTCGGTATCGTCTCGCGCTCCGGCACGCTGACTTACGAAGTCCGTGTTCCAGACCACCAACGAAGGCCTGGGCCAATCCACCGTGATCGGCATCGGTGGCGACCCGATCAACGGCTTGAGCTTCATCGACTGCCTGAAGCTGTTCCAGGACGATCCGCAGACCGAAGGCATCATCATGGTCGGCGAAATCGGCGGCAGCGCTGAAGAAGACGCCGCCGAGTTCATCGGCGAGTACGTGACCAAGCCGGTCGTGTCGTTCATCGCGGGCGCTTCGGCTCCTCCGGGCAAGCGCATGGGCCACGCCGGTGCGATCATCTCCGGCGGCAAGGGCACGGCAGCGGCCAAGTTCGCTGCGCTGGAGAAGGCGGGCGTCACCACGGTGAAGTCGCCGGCTGATCTCGGCAAGGCCCTCGCAGGCCTGATGAAGAAGTAAGTCAGCACTGACTGCTTTAAAATGCGAAGGCCGCGATTCGTTGCGGCCTTCGTCTACGTGGAGCAGGTCCATGGCAATACTGCGTCTGGCGCTCGCCCAGTACGATTTCCCGGTCGGTGCGGTGGCGGCCAATGCCGCCAAGGTAGGCGATCTGTTGGCGCAGGCACGCGAAGGCGGTGCGGCGCTGGCGGTGTTCCCCGAGCTCACCCTCAGCGGTTATCCGCCGGAGGATCTGCTACTGCGGCCGAGCTTCCTGGCTGCCTGCCAGTGCGAGCTCAATGCGCTCGCCGCGGCCACCAACGGCGTTGCCGCCCTGGTCGGTCACCCGCACAGCGAAGGTGAGGTCTATAACGCAGCGAGTCTGCTGCGGGGCGGACGTATCGAACTCACCCTGCACAAGCAGGCGCTGCCCAATTACGGCGTGTTCGACGACAAACGCTATTTCCGCCCCGGTCATGACAGCGCAGTGGCGATGATCGACGGCGTGCGCGTAGGCATGCTGATCTGCGAAGACATCTGGCAGCCCGAGCCCGCCGCCAAGGCGGCTGCTGCGGGGGCCGAACTGATCGTGGTGATCAATGCCTCGCCCTGGGACGACGCCAAGCAGTCAGGTCGCGAAGCGGTGCTGGAAGCACGTGCGAAGGAAACCGGTTGCGCGATCGTCTATCTCAACCTGATCGGCGGCCAGGACGAGGTGGTTTATGACGGTGGTTCGTTGCTGGTGAACAGCGATGGCAGCATCGCCGCGCGTGCGCCGAATTTCGTCGACGCCCTGCTGTGGGCCGAATTCGACAGCGAAACCCGCACCCTGCGTGCCGAAGATTGGCCGAGTGCGCCGGATAGTTCGCTGGAGGCGACACTGTACGCCGCACTGGTGCGTGGCATTCGCGACTACATCGACAAGAACGGTTTCTCTGGCGTATTGCTGGGCCTGTCCGGCGGCATCGACTCCGCGCTGACGCTGGCGTTGGCGGTGGATGCGTTGGGCGCAGACCGCGTGACCGCGGTGATGATGCCCACGCGCTATACGTCGCAGCTGTCGCTGGAGGGTGCGCGTGCCCAGGCCGTACAGCTTGGGGTGGACTATCACGTCATCGACATCGAGCAGACGGTCGATTCGTTCCTGGCCGCGCTTACGCCTGCGTTTGCCGGCAAGGCCGCAGACACGACCGAGGAAAATCTGCAGTCGCGTACGCGCGGCGTGATGCTGATGGCGCTGTCCAACAAGCATGGCCGCCTGCTGCTGGCCACGGGCAACAAGAGCGAAATGGCGGTCGGTTACGCCACGCTTTACGGTGACATGTGCGGCGCCTATGCACCGCTGAAAGACGTCTACAAGACCGTGGTATATCGGCTTTCGCGCTGGCGCAACGCGCATGCGACGCAGCTGGGAGAGCCCGAGGCGATTCCTGCGGCGGTCATCGAGCGGCCGCCGTCGGCGGAGTTGCGCGATAACCAGACCGACCAGGATTCGCTGCCGCCTTACGATGAACTGGATGCCATCCTTGCCCGTTTCATCGAAAGCGAGCAATCACAGGCCGAGATCGTGGCCCAGGGCTTTCATGCGGACACGGTGCGCCGCGTCGTGCGCCTGGTGCTGCTCAATGAGTTCAAGCGCCGCCAGTCCGCACCAGGCCCGCGCGTGACGACGCGCGCATTTGGCCGCGAGCGGCGCTATCCGATCACGTCTGGCTGGAAATAAGCCGACAGCGCACGGGCTGGCCCTCTGTAGGAGCGCACCCAGTGCGCGACCGCGGCGCGGGGGGCATCCCGCGCCGTTGGCTTGTCGCGCACTGGGTGCGCTCCTACAGGTAAAGAAAAAGCCGGCGGGCTCGCGCCCGCCGGCTTTTTTTATCCCGACAGGTCGGAATCGTCGATCAATGGTGACCCGAGAACGGAATCATCTTGCGGATGAGCGACGGCGAATGCGGCCAGTTCGGATCCTTCAGGTACGGATGATCCGGGTAGTTCAGTGCCAGTACCTGGCGCGTCTGGTCAGCGAGACCCTTTTGATCCATGCCGACGTAGCTACGCGTGAGGATGGCTAGTGCATCGCCGGTCTGCGGCGCCTGCTGGTAATGCTCGATCACGTATTGGGCACGGTTGGCGGCGCCAACATAGACCTTGTTGCGCAGGTAGAATTCGGCCACGTTGATCTCGAACTGGGCCAGCACATTGCGCAGGTAGATCATGCGCTGGCGCGCATCGGCGGTGTAGGCACTGTCCGGGAAGCGGCGCGACAGTTCGGAGAAGTCGTCGAACGACTTCAGGTTGAAGCCTTGGTCACGACGCGTCTGGGCTTCATTGCGCTGCAGGAGGCGCTCCATGGCACCGCCGCTGCGATCGAAATTGATCAGGCCGCGCAAGTAATAGGCATAATCCACATGTGGATGGGTCGGATACGTCTTGATGAAGCGGTTGACCGTGGAATAAGCGTCGTCCGGCTGGTTGTCCTTGTACTGTGAGTAGGCCAGATCAAGCTGGGCCTGCTCGTTGTAGTTGCCGGACGGGAAACGCGCGATCAGGCGCTGGTACGCTTTGGTGGCTGCCGCATAGTCGGCGTGCTCCATCGAGTCGTGGGCCTTGGCGTAAAGCTTGTCCAACGGCAGGTTATCGTTGGTGTCCCTCTTGTGGCCGAACATCGAGCAAGCGCTCATCGATACGGCGATGGCGAGCACGACAAAAACTTTGAAAGCCGGCAGCTTGGTTACGCGCATGAGAAAGGGTTCAGATGTTTGATCGAAAAGGGATGATAGCCGAAACCACCGGTTGCCCGGGCAGGCGGCCATGACAACCATACGTCATGAGGCCACGGTGCCCCTGTCTGCCGCGGGTCGGAGGTTCGACCAGGCTTTGGCCGAGATGTTCCCGGATTATTCCCGTTCCCGCCTGACGGCGTGGATCAAGGCCGGCAGCGTGACCTTGGATGGCGCCCTGGCGCCGCCCCGCCAGCTGTTGCGGGGCGGGGAGCAGGTGCGGCTGGAAGTCGAGCTGGAGGACGAGGTGGCGATGGCGCCCGAGGATATCGCGCTGGACATCGTCCATGAAGACGCGCATGTGCTGGTGCTGAACAAGCCTGCCGGGCTGGTGGTCCATCCGGGCGCCGGCAACAGTGCGGGCACCTTGTTGAATGCCTTGCTGCATCACGATCCCGTGCTGGCGCAGCTGCCACGCGGCGGCATCGTGCACCGGCTGGACAAGGACACCTCGGGCCTGATGGTGGTGGCCAAGACGCTGGCGGCGCATACGGCGCTGGTCGACATGCTGTCGCGCCACGACGTGGAACGGCAGTACGAAGCCGTGGTGCTGGGTACCTTGGTGGCCGGCGGCACCGTGGACGCGCCGATCGGCCGTCACATGGGCGACCGGTTGCGCCAGGCGGTACGCGACGAGGAGGACGGCAAGCATGCCGTCACCCACTACCGCCTGCGTGAGCGCTTCCGCGCCCACAGCCTGATCCAGTGCAGTCTGGAAACCGGTCGTACGCACCAGATCCGCGTGCATTTGGCGCATATCGGCCATCCGCTGATCGGCGATCCGCTTTACGGCGGCGGACTGAAGTTGCCCAAAGGCGCCACGCCGGAGCTGGTGGCGGCCCTGCGCGGGTTCCGCCGGCAGGCACTGCACGCCGAGCGGCTGGCCTTCGAGCACCCGGTAAGCCACGAGCCCTTGTCGTTCAGCGCCGAGCGGCCCGCCGATCAGCAGGCGCTGATCGATGCCCTGCGCGCCGACACGGCGCAGGCGCCGCCGGACGATTGGCAGTGATCGCGTGACGTTTGACAGCGATTGGATCGTACCCGACTGGCCGGCGCCGCCGCGGGTGCGTGCGGTGGTCAGCACCCGGCAGGGACCGGGGGTGTCCGCCGAACCTTTCGATCGCCTCAATCTCGGCGCGCGATCGAGTGATGCCCCGGAAGCGGTAGCAGCCAATCGCGCCGCCCTGCAGGCGGCGTTGGGGCTCGAGCGGCCACCGCACTGGCTGCAACAGGTACATGGCGTCGACGTGGCCGATATCGATCGCATCTACGACGAGGACGAGGACGAGCCACGTGCCGACGCAGCGGTGACCTGCCGTATCGGCGAGCCGCTGGCGATCCTCACCGCCGATTGCCTGCCGGTGCTGTTCTGTACGCTCGATGGCGATGCGGTTGCGGCGGCCCACGCAGGTTGGCGTGGCATGGTGGCCGGCGTGTTGGAAGCCGCCCTGGCTTCGCTGCCGGCACCGCCCGTCAAGGTCATGGCCTGGTTGGGGCCGTGCATCGGTGCACCGAGCTATGAAATAGGCGAAGAAGTGCGCGATGCGTTTCTCATGGCCGATGCCGCTGCGGAAGGCTGCTTCATGCTGACTCGCCCCGGTCATTGGTTGTGTGATCTCGCCGGATTGGCGCGTCGCCGACTGCTGACGGCTGGTGTCGCGCAGGTGTATGGCGGTGGCTTCGATACCCGGATCGACGAGCGCTTTTATTCCTATCGCAGGGATGGGGCGAATAGCGGGCGCTTTGCCAGTCTGATCTGGATGGAAGGGTAGGCGCGTTTGCTCCGGGCGCGTCATCCGGGCATGCGCAGCTAGTCGGCTGTCGACAGTCGCTGGGATGACGGGCGACAGGCAGGGGCACTTGCGGCACATCCGGAATCGACGTGGTCGGCGCAGCAACACACGGATGCGTAGGGCGCCACCGATAGGACGTACACGTCGTGCGAATCGCCACCTTCACCGCGCGGCGATAATAGGGCGCAGAAGTTCGCTTCACGATCGAAGCGGGGCAGGCGACTCCCGACGATGCGAGCGCGCCCACCGATCAGTACAGCGACACGACCGTTGCCGATGACGCCCAGTGCCAGGCAGGAGCGGCATTACGCATGTCCTCTGGAATAGTCAGCATGGGACAAGGCGCCATGCTTGAGTGCGAGCAGCACGCGGACCAGCCAGGCTCGTGTGGAAGCAGGCTCCGGCAGCGAATAGTGGGCAAGGCTGGGCTCGCGCCCGCCGACACGCACGCTCAAGCCGCTTTCCAGATTGACGGTGGCAAAACCGTGTTCGTCGGTGAGATCGTCGCCGACGTAGACAGGTAGTCGTCCATGGAAGGGCCAATGGGCCAGCAGGTGGGCGATGGCCGTGCCCTTGTCCATGCCCTGGGGTTTGAGTTCGATCAGCATGCTGCCCAGTTGCATGTCGTAGCCAGCGAGGCTGGGCAACAACGCCTCCACACTCGCGCGCAGGGCCGGGAACTGCTCAGGTGCGGTGCGGCAGTGCAGGGCCACCGCCATGCCCTTGTCTTCCACCAGTACGCCGGGAAGACCCGCGGCGACCGTGGTGGCGAACTCCCGCACCAACGAGCGTCGCGCCGCGCCAATGTGGACGCCGCGATAACTGCCATCGGCGCCACGCAGCTCCAGTCCATGCAAGCCGGCCATCGCCCAGGGTGGATGGCCAAACAGGTCGTCCAGGTCATCCAGGCTGCGCCCGCTGACGAGGGCAAGCGCGCCATCCAGTGTGCCGAACAAGTCGTCGAGGAGGTCACGCAGACGCGTGTCGACTAAAACCTGGTCAGGCCGATTGGCAACATCCAGCAGGGTGCCGTCCACGTCGAGAAACAGAGCCCAGTGTTCGCCGGCGCCCGGTAGGGGTGGCGCTGGGAGTGGTAATTGAGCGGACATGGCCGGGGAGGGAGAGGGCGATATCACGGCCACGAGCCTAGCAAGACAAATGTGAAGACTAGCTATGGATGAGGCGTGCAAAAACTGAAGACGTGATATGCGCGTGATGACGGTGGCGCTTGAATCGCGCGTCGTCGTCCGCATCTCTTCGGGCAGTGGCGGCGAAGCCGCCAGATCACATTGATGAGGGGCGTGCCCATGCGGATGGACAAACTCACGTCGCGCTTTCAGCAGGCGCTGGCCGATGCGCAATCGATTGCCGTCGGGCGTGACAACAATATGCTTGAACCGGTGCACGTGATGGCTGCCTTGCTGGATCAGCAAGGCGGGTCGACGGCGCCGTTGCTCACGCAGGCACAAGTCAACGTGCCTGCCTTGCGCCAGCGCATCAACGAGCAGATCGACCGACTTCCACGCGTCAGCGGGCAGGAGGGCAACGTGCATGTCGGCAACGAGCTGACGCGCCTGCTCAACCTTACCGACAAGCTTGCGCAACAGCGCGGCGATCAGTTCATCGCCAGCGAATTGTTCGTATTGGCGGCGCTGGAAGACAAGGGGGAACTAGGTGCCGCACTCAAGGCTGCCGGCGCCAACAAGGTGAATATCGAAGCGGCCATCGAGAAGTTGCGCGGTGGCGAAAAAGTGCAAAGCGAGAATGCAGAAGAACAGCGCCAGGCACTGGAGAAATACTGCATCGATCTCACGGCGCGCGCCGAAAGCGGCAAGCTCGATCCGGTGATCGGTCGCGATGAGGAAATTCGCCGCACCATCCAGGTATTGCAGCGTCGCACCAAGAACAACCCGGTGCTGATCGGCGAACCCGGCGTGGGCAAGACCGCCATTGTCGAAGGCCTGGCCCAGCGCATCGTCAAGGGCGAAGTGCCCGAAGGCCTGCGTGATCGTCGCGTGCTGGCGCTGGACATGGGCGCGCTGATCGCGGGCGCCAAGTTCCGTGGCGAGTTCGAGGAGCGCCTGAAGGCCGTGCTGAATGATTTGTCCAAGAACGAAGGCCAGATCATCCTGTTTATCGACGAGCTGCACACCATGGTTGGCGCCGGCAAGGCCGATGGCGCCATGGATGCCGGCAACATGCTCAAGCCCGCCCTGGCGCGCGGCGAACTGCATTGCATTGGCGCGACCACGCTGGACGAATACCGCAAGTACATCGAGAAGGACGCCGCACTGGAGCGCCGATTCCAGAAGGTCTATGTGGGCGAGCCGAGCGTCGAGGACACCATCGCCATTTTGCGCGGCCTCAAGGAGCGCTACGCGGTGCATCACGGTGTCGAGATCACCGACCCGGCCATCGTCGCCGCGGCGACGCTGTCCAATCGCTACATCCCTGATCGCCAGCTGCCGGACAAAGCCATCGACCTGATGGACGAAGCCGCTTCGCGCATCCGCATGGAGATCGATTCCAAGCCGGAAGAACTCGACCGCCTGGAGCGTCGCCTGATCCAGCTGAAGATCCAGCGCGAGATGTTGAAGAAGGAAACCGACGATGCGTCCAAGAAGCGCCTCGCCGACCTCGATGCGGACATCCAGAAGCTGGAGCGCGAGTTCTCCGATCTCAACGAAATATGGAAGTCCGAAAAGGCCGCGCTGCAGGGTGCGACCAAGGTGAAGGAGCAGATCGAAGCCGCTCGTGTCGAGTTGGAAGCTGCGCAGCGCCGCCAGGACTACGCCAAGATGAGCGAGATCCAGTACGGTACGTTGCCGGAGCTGGAGAAGCAGCTTGTCGCCGCGCAGGCCGCTGAAACCCAGGACTTCAAGCTGGTGAAGGATCGCGTCACCGAGGAAGAAATCGCCGAGGTGGTGTCACGCTGGACCGGCATCCCGGTCAACAAGATGCTGGAAGGCGAGCGCGAAAAGCTGCTGCAAATGGAGTCCGCGCTGCACAAGCGGGTGGTGGGTCAGGACGAGGCCGTCCGTGCGGTATCCGATGCGATTCGTCGTGCGCGTGCCGGCCTGTCCGATCCCAACCGGCCGTATGGCTCGTTCCTGTTCCTTGGCCCGACAGGCGTGGGCAAGACCGAGTTGTGCAAGGCGCTGGCCGGGTTCATGTTCGATACGCAGGACGCCATGGTGCGCATCGACATGAGCGAGTTCATGGAGAAGCATTCCGTGAGCCGCCTGATTGGCGCGCCTCCCGGCTATGTCGGCTACGAGGAAGGTGGCTATCTCACCGAGGCGGTGCGTCGTCGACCTTACAGCGTGATCCTGCTGGATGAGGTGGAGAAGGCGCATCCGGATGTGTTCAACATCCTGCTGCAGGTACTCGATGATGGTCGCCTGACCGATGGCCAGGGTCGCACGGTGGACTTCCGCAATACCGTCATCGTGATGACCTCCAACCTCGGCTCGCAGATGATCCAGGAGCAAGCAGGTGACAGCGAGGCCGATTATCTGCAGATGAAGGCGAGCGTGCTCGGCGTGGTGCAGGCGCATTTCCGTCCGGAGTTCATCAACCGTCTCGACGAGTTGGTGGTGTTCCGGCCACTGGAGAAGAAGCAGATCCGCGCCATTGCGAAGATCCAGCTCACCTATCTGGAGAAGCGTCTGGCCGAGCGTGAGCTCAAGATGGAGATCGGCGACAAGGCGCTGGACCTGCTCGGCAACGTGGGCTTTGATCCGGTGTACGGTGCACGTCCGCTGAAGCGTGCGATCCAGCAGCAGCTGGAGAATCCGCTGGCCAGGGAGATTCTTGAGGGTCGCTTCTCGCCCGGAGACACCATTGCCGTGGACGCCGAAGGCGGGCACCTGGTATTTCGCAAACAAGGCTAAGCCATCAGGGTCGGGCGTGACCCGTCGATGAGACCTGCTCCCGCTCCCGTGCTGTTATCAGGGGAGCGGGAGTCGTCGTGCCGGAATCAGTGCGGCTCGCTCGTGCTTGCCGCCCCGTTTTCCATGTGCCCGGCAACTCGCCGCAGCCATCCATTCGCTTCCGCCACCGTGACGCTCAAGTCGTACCAGTTGGCGAAACTGCTCAGATCCCAGGTGTCCGTCTTGCTGCCATTCGCGGGCACGGCATAGATGCGTACGTCTTCGCTGAAGTAACCGTTGCTGACGGTAAACGTGCAGGCACGACTACCCGTATTGGTCATGATCAGCTGCAGGCTGTTGTTGTCGGGGCGATAAGCCAGCGAGATTTCCGGCATCTCTGCCGCACTCGACACGTTGCCTTGCCATACCCGAAGAAATCCGTTCGGTCCGTGTGCCTCGAGTTCGTAGACGCTCCTGCTGTAGGTCTTCGCGCTCCAGTAGTCGGAGAGCGTCTTGCCCGCCTCGACCGTGTAGCGCCAGGGGCCATCGCTACGATTGGCTGCATAGACCTGGAACACCACGCCGAGCGTGCCGGTGTTGATGAACTCCAGCACGTAGCGTCCATTCGAGCTGCTGACGCCGCCCTGGATGTCGAGCTCATACGGCAGGGCCCGTGCCGGACGTGTATTCGACGACTCGGCGACCGGCATGGACTGAGTGCTGGGTGGCGTGGGCGCGGGCAGCGTCGAGCATTGGTTGTCGGCCTCAGCCGGATAAGCGCTGGTCGCAGGCAGACTCGGCCACCTGGTGTTGTTGCCACTGAAATCGAAGGCGGAGGCAAGGTCGCCGCATACGGCGCGCCGCCACGCGCTGATATTGGGCTCGGCGACACCAAAGCGGTTTTCCATGAAGCGCAGCACCGAGGTGTGGTCGAACACTTCCGAGCAGACCCAGCCACCCGTGGTCCAGGGCGACACCACCATCAGAGGCACGCGAAAGCCAAGGCCAATTGGTTTGCCGTTGCTGATTTCGCCGGTGGTACTGACCGTGGAAAGCCCGTCGGCCGACGAGGATGGTGGCGTGGGCGGCGGCACATGATCGAAGAATCCCCCGTTCTCATCGTAGTTGAGGATAAAGACGGTCTTGGCATACACACTGGGATTGGCGACCAGTGCCGCAAGCAGCTGTGCAGTGAGGTTCTCGCCGTATGCGGGTTTGAAGTTCGCGTGCTCGGACAGGTAATCGGGCGCAATGATCCACGACACCTGGGGCAGGGTGTTGTTGGCCACGTCGTTGGCGAAGGCCGTCACCAGGTCGGGCACCGTCGCCATGCCCTGGTCGTAGAGAGGCTGTCCAGCCTTGGCGTTCTTGAACGACGCGAACCACGCCAATGCGTTGTCGTCGAAATTGTTGTTCTGCTGGTAGACCTTCCAGCTGATGTCGGCCGCTTGCAGGCGCTCGGCATAGGTGGTCCAGCTGAAACCAGCGCTGGGCTCGGTATTGTCGAGCACGGCCGCTTGCCCTAGCGAGAGTCCGTTGCTTCCGGTGAAGGCATGCAGGCGGTTTGGGTTGGTCTGCGTGAGGGTGGAGCAGAAATACTGGTCGCAGATGGTGAAGTTATCGGCCAGTGCGTAATAAAACGGCAGGTCGCCACGCGCGAAATAGCCCATGCCGAGGCCGGCAGAGCGGGCGGTGTTCCAGGCGTTGAAGTTGCCGTTGTTCCATATCGCGGTATCGACCGGGTAACTCATCGCCGGTGCGCTGACACAGATGCCGCTGGTCGTCTTGGTGTCCATGTGGAACGGCAGCATGTAGCCGGCCGAGTTCCCGCCATAGGGCTGGTACCACACGTTCTGTTGGCCGCCAGGCAAGGGTGCGGGTACGCGGTCGGCAAAGCCGCGTACCCCGGCCAGGCCACCGTAGTAGTGATCGAATGCCCGGTTTTCCTGCATGAAGATCACGATGTGCTGCACATCGTTGATGGTGCCGGTCACGGTAGCCGCGGGCGTTGCCAGAGCCTGACGGATCACCGGTGGCATGGCGGACATTGCGGCCAGCCCACCCGCCGATGCGGCGGCCAGCTTGAGGAATCTGCGTCGCTGGAGGTCGTCGATCTCGTTCATGCCGCGCTCCTGACTGGGGAGGGCTGGCATGGGGATGCCAGCAGGGGTTCGCGGGCATCAATGACAACGCTTTGGTGTTTCAATCTCGCGCCAGTTTCGGGACGGTTTCTAGACAGCACCCGTCCAGCCAGGCTCTCTCGTCGAGTTGATCAGAGCATCCCTAGCTCCGGCGGCGCACGTCCAGCCGTTTGGGGCATGGCCTTGATCAAGCGATCCATAGCCCATGCTGTTAAGATCGCCGCGCCTGAGGTGACTGCCAGCGTGTTGTTGGTGGTTGAAACGGGAATCCGGTGCGGTTGCGTGTGCTCGTTGCACGCGCCAATTCCGGAGCTGCCCCCGCAACGGTAGGCGAGTAAACGGTCAGCAATAGCCACTGTGCTTTGGCATGGGAAGGCGCTGGTCCGGAAGGCATCCGATGCCTTCGCTCGCGAGCCCGGAGACCGGCCTCGAGGTACGACCAGACAGGCGGTGGGCCATGTCATGGATGCCATGCGTCGCATGGCCGCCACGTCTCCTCACGCCTGTTCCTTATCTCATGCAAGCCGCGCGGGCAGGCGCGGTTGAGGAGCATTGCTGTGGCATTTCCGAATTCCCAAGTCCGCCAGACGATTCTGGCGGCGATGTTGTTGAGCGTGTTCTCGTCGGCGTCTGCCGACGATGCGACGACCGACCTCAGTAGCGTCGTGGTCACCGCGACCCGTACTGCGCAGACCCAGGACCAGACACTTTCGGCGATCACCGTGATCGATCGCGCCGATATCGAGCGCCTGCAGCCGGCATCCCTGGCGGACTTGCTGCGCGGCACGCCCGGCATGCAGCTGGCCAACAACGGCGGCCCGGGCAAGGCCACCAGCGCATTTCTGCGCGGCACCGAGTCCGATCATGTGCTGGTGCTGGTCGATGGCATCAAGATCGGCTCGGCCACCACCGGAACGGCTGCGTTACAGGACATTCCGGTCGAGCAGATCGAGCGGATCGAGATCGTGCGTGGGCCGTTCTCCAGCCTGTATGGCTCGGAAGCCATCGGTGGCGTGATCCAGATCTTTACTCGTCGCCCCGAGGGCGCCTTCGTACCCAGCTTTAGCCTGGGCGTGGGCAGCTACGGCCATCTCTCCGGTTCCGCCGGCTTGGCTGGGCAGAGTGGTAACGGCTGGTATTCGTTGGAGGCCTCGCACGACCAGACGGACGGTATCAATGCGTGCCGCATTGGCGCGGCCGAAGTCGGTGCCGCGTGTTTCGCCGATCAGCCTGACAAGGACGGCTATCGCAACACCGCCGTGACGCTGCAGGGCGGTTATCGCTTCGACCAGCAATGGGACGCCGATGTCCGCCTGTTCCGCAGCGAGGGCCACAACTACTACGACGGCACCTATTCCGACTCCGACGAGAGCGCGACCCAGGTGGTCGGCGGGCGTCTGCACTACCGTCCCAGCAACGACCTCACCCTTACCCTGAGCGTCGGCAGCAGCGGCGACTTCAGCAAGGATTATCTGCAAGGCGTCTACGTCGACCGCTTCGATACCCATCGCGATATCGGCTCGTTGCAGGCGGATATCGGTCTAGGCGGTGGCCTGCTCAGCACCGGATTCGACTGGCAGCGAGATGAAGTGGACAGCAGCACGGCCTTCGCGGTGGACAGCCGCATCGATCGCGGTGTGTTCGTGCAATGGCAGCAGACCTTCGGTCGCCAATCGTTGCAGGCCAGCGTGCGCCGCGACGACAACAGCCAGTTTGGCGGCAAGACCACCGGTAGCGTGCTGTGGGGCTGGGATTTCACCAACACCCTGCGCCTGACGGCCAGCTACGGCACCGCGTTCAAGGCACCCACGTTCAACGACCTGTATTACCCCTACTACGGCAACCCCGACCTCAAGCCGGAAACCTCGCAGAACATCGAGCTGGGCCTCCGTGGCATCTACGGCTGGGGCTATTGGTCGCTCAATGCGTTTCGCAACAAGGTCGACGACCTCATCACCTATGACGCATCGACCGGCCTGCCGGGCAACGTGGAAGATGCGCGCATTCGCGGCGCCGAGGGCGTGGTCAGCGGACACGTCGCAGGTTGGCTGGTCACCGGCACGGCCACCTGGCTTGATCCGCGCGATGAAACGCCTGGCTATCAGGACGGCAATTTGTTGCCGCGTCGTGCCCGCCAGACGGCCCGCGTCGATCTGGACCGCAGCTTCGGTGCCTTCAGCGTGGGCGGCAGCTGGTACGTGGCCGGACGTCGCTACGACGATCTTGCCAACCAGCATGCGCTGGGCGGCTACGCCTTGACCGATCTGCGCGTGGCGTATGCGCTGGATCGCAACTGGAAGCTGCAGTTGGCGCTCAACAATGCGTTCGCCAAGAACTATGAGACGGCCTGGTACTACAACCAGCCGGGTCGCAACACCATGCTGACCTTGCGTTACCAACCGGCTCAATAAGCGCAAGCGCGGGGCTGGTCGATCCGGCCCCGCGCCATCACCACACGATCTTCGACCGATATCGAGGTGCCACATCATGAAGTTACTGTCGGGTTCTCGCTCCGCCTTGCTGTTCGGCTTGCTGGTGCTGGTCATGTTGTCCACCCGCTTCAAGCATTTTGGTGATGTATTACATCTGCCGGATGCTTCGATGGCGGTGTTTTTCATGGGCGGCCTGATGCTGGGCCGTCACTGGATGTTCGCATCCCTGGTGGCGCTTGCCGTGGGTCTGGATTGGCTGTCGATCCAGTACGCGGGTGTCAGCGATTTCTGTGTGACGCCTGCCTATGCCTTCCTGCCATTGGCCTATGCCGTGCTGTGGTACGGCGGTCGCTGGTATGCGCCGCGCCTGCACGTCAGCGTGGCATCGCTGATCGGTGCATGGGGATGGGCCTTGCTGACGGCATCGCTTTCCTTTGCCGTTTCCAATGGTTCGTTCTACTGGTTGGGCGGTCGTTATGCCCAGCCGCATGTTGCCGAATACCTGTCCCGTCTGTGGCAGTGGGGCCCGTTATTCGTGCGAACCACGCTGGCTTATGTCACGGTGGCTCTGGTGGCGTATGTCGTCACCGTCAGGCTGATGTCGAAGCGCATCGTGCGGTCTACGCAGCAGGCCTAAGCGCCATGCCAAGGACGACCGGAACCCATCACATGCTTGGCCGAGGAGCACGCTTATGAATGATCCATCACGGGGTGACGCGATGACTGCCGAAGAACGTCATCGCGAACGCATGCAGCGCAAGAAGGAGCTGGTGGACCGCAAGATCGCCCGCGCCACCATCGAGCGCGGTGTGCTGGTGGTGAACACCGGCAATGGCAAGGGCAAGAGTTCGTCAGGCTTCGGCATGCTGGCCCGTTCGCTTGGCCATGGCTTCCACTGTGGCGTGGTGCAGTTCATCAAGGGCAGTTTCTCCACCGGCGAGGAAGCGTTCTTCCGGCGCTTTCCCGACGAGCTTGATTACCACGTGATGGGCGAGGGCTATACCTGGGAGACCCAGGACAAGGCCCGCGACATCCAGGCCGCCGAGGCGGCATGGCAGATAGCGGCCGGCATGCTGGCTGATGCGCGCTACGACTTCGTGCTGCTGGACGAGCTCAATATCGCCCTGGTGAAGGGCTACCTCGACGTCACCGTCGTTTGCGCCGCGCTGGCGGCGCGACCGCCACAGCAGCACGTGGTGATCACGGGTCGTGGGGCGCCGGATGCACTGGTCGAACAGGCCGATACCGTCACCGAGATGCGCGTGGTGAAACACGCCTTTCAGGCTGGTATCCGGGCACAGAAAGGTATTGAGCTGTAGGTGATGTCGATGCAGTCCAACTCCCATCATTGTCCGGCGCTACTGGTTTCCGCCCCCGCTTCGGGTCAAGGCAAGACCTCGGTGACCGCCGCGCTGGCCCGTTGGCATACGCGGGCCGGCAAGCGCGTGCGCGTATTCAAGACGGGCCCGGACTTCCTTGATCCGATGGTGCTCGAACGCGCCAGCGGGGCGCCGGTGTATCAGCTCGATCTGTGGATGTGTGGCGAGGACGATGTCCGTGCGCGTCTATATGAAGCTGCCGGGGAAGCCGATCTGATCCTGGTCGAAGGCGTGATGGGTCTGTTTGACGGCGGACTGTCCAGCGCGGATCTCGCACAGAAGTTGGGCCTGCCGGTGCTGGCCGTGATCGATGGCTCGGCCATGGCGCAAACCTTCGGTGCTGTTGCTACAGGGCTGGCGCGCTATCGCGCGGGCCTGCAGGTTCATGGCGTGGCGGCCAACCGTGTCGGCAGTGCGTATCACGCGCAGCTGTTGGCGGATAGTATTCCGCCCGATCTGCACTGGCTGGGTGCGTTGCCACGCGATGCGTCGCTCGCGCTGCCGGAGCGCCATCTTGGCCTGGTGTCAGCGGGGGAGTTGAGTGATATCGATGCACGACTCGATGCGCTCGCAGATGCGTGGGGCGCGCATGCATCGTCTCAGCTTCCTTCTCCCGTAGCGTTCTCGCCGGTAACCACGTCAAAGGTTTCTTCGTGTTTGAACGGTTTGCGCATTGCCATCGCACGCGATCAGGCGTTCTGCTTTATCTATCCGGCGAACCTGGACGTGCTGCGCGCGGCGGGGGCACAGTTGCAGTTCTTCTCGCCTATCGCGGGTGAATCGTTGCCTGAGTGTGATGCGGTGTGGTTACCGGGCGGTTATCCGGAGCTTCACTCGCCGGCACTATCGAGCAACAACACGCTCCGCCAGGCGTTGCACGCGCATGTCGATGCCGGCAAGCCTCTGCTCGCTGAATGCGGCGGCATGCTCTACGCGCTCGACGAGCTGACCCATCGGGATGGCGAGACCTTCAGCATGGCGGGCCTGTTGCCGGGTCGCGCCGCCATGCAGGCGCGACTGGGCGGACTCGGCATGCAATCGGTCACGTTGCCGGAAGGCACGCTGCGCGGACACACCTTCCACTACGCCCATGCGGGCATTGATGTGGAGCCATTGGCCATGGCGATCAATCCCGATAAGGGGCCCAGTAGCGAAGGCGTCTATCGCCGTGAGCGCCTGACGGCGAGCTTCATGCATGCGTACTTCCCCTCTAATCCTGAGGCCGCGACGGCATTGTTCCTGTCATGACGACGGCACTGGCCATGCTGGTGGCGATCTTGCTTGACGCCTGGCTGGGCGAGCCGAGGCGTGCGCACCCGTTGGAAGGGTTCGGTCGGTTTGCGGGTCGCGTTGAAGCACGCCTGTATCGCGATCGGCGCATGGCCGGTCTGCTTGCCTGGAGCCTCGCCGTATGGCCGCCGGTCTTGCTCAGCTGGCTCGCGGCCAGGATGCTCGGCAGCTTGGCTGGGTCGCTCAGCTTCGTATTCGATGCCGCGGTGCTCTATCTCGCTGTCGGCTTGCGCAGCCTTGGGGAGCACGCTATGCCCGTCGCGTGTGCACTGCGTGGCGGCAACCTTCTCCAGGCGCGTACTGCAGTGGGCCGCATGGTTAGTCGCGATACGCCGTTGCTCGACGAAACGCAGGTTGCAGCCGCGGCCACCGAGTCAGTACTGGAGAACGGTAACGATGCCGTCTTCGGTGCGCTGTTCTGGTTTGTCCTGTTGGGTGCGCCTGGTGCCGTGTTGTACCGGCTGGCCAATACGCTCGACGCCATGTGGGGATACCGCACGGCGCGATACGAGCGCTTTGGCTGGGCTGCGGCACGGCTCGATGATGCGCTCAACTATGTGCCGGCGCGGCTTACCGCGACAACCTATGCGCTGCTCGGCAACGCGACGCGGGCATGGCGTTGCTGGCAGACGCAGGCATCGTCATGGGACAGCCCGAATGCCGGCCCGGTCATGGCGGCCGGTGCGGGTGCGATCGACGTGCGGCTGGGTGGCCCGGCGCCTTATGCCGGCGTGTGGGAATCCCGCCCGGTGCTGGGCGAGGGGCTGCCCCCGGACGCGGACGCCATTGCACGCGCGCTTCGATTGGTGCGGCGTGGTGTGGCGCTGTGGCTGGCGCTGGCATGGTTGATTGCGCTCCTATGGCGGGCGGCAAGCCATGCTTGAGCACGGCGGACGCTTGCGGAAGGCAGCCCTCACCTATGGCATCGCGCTCCCGGACTGGCTTGATCTTTCCACCGGCATCAGTCCCTTCGCGTGGCCGGTGCCTGAGATTCCGGCCGAGGCATGGCATCGTCTGCCCGAAGATGACGATGGCTTGGTGGAAGTGGCGCAGGCCTACTATCGCGCACCACAGCTGCTGCCTGTCGCCGGTTCGCAGGCCGCCATCCAGGCACTGCCGCTGTTGCGTGGGCAGTCCCGCGTAGGCGTCATTGCTCCCGGTTACAACGAACATGCGCATGCGTGGCGCAGGGCGGGCCACGCGGTGACTTGTCTATCTGCATCCTTGCTTTTGGAGTGTGTCGACGATGTCGACGTCATCGTGCTGATCCACCCGAATAACCCGGGCGGCGAGCGGTTCGAGCGCGAGGCGTTGCTGGCCTGCCACGCGCGCCTCAGGGCCCGCGGAGGTTGGCTGATTGTCGATGAGGCTTTCATGGACGTCTCGCCTGACGACAGCCTTTGTCCCTTTGCCGCGCGAGATGGTCTGGTCGTGCTGCGTTCGGTAGGGAAGTTCTTTGGACTGGCCGGTATCCGCGCGGGCTTTGTATGTGCGTCAAAGCCGTTGTTGGATGCGCTTCGCGACTATCTTGGTCCGTGGACCTTGAGCGGGCCGACTCGCCACGTGCTCAAGCTGGCGATGGCCGATCGCGACTGGCAAATGCAGGCGCGTGAGTGGCTGCGACACAGCAGTGCGCGCCTAGCCGATGTGTTGGTTGGGCACAGGATCACGCCAACGGCAGGCTGCGCATTCTTCCACTGGTGGCGAAATGAGCTGGCTACGTCCTGGCATCACGCGCTGGCTGAGCGCGGCATCCTCACGCGGCTGTTCGACGAGCCGCGTAGTCTGCGTTTTGGATTGCCTGCCGATGAGGCTGGCTTGCTTCGCCTGGACGAAGCATTGGCAAGTATCCGTTTGATGGGGATGACCTGATGAGCGCCCGTGTATTAATGGTGCAGGGATGCACGTCCGATGCAGGGAAAAGCACGCTGGTGGCGGCGCTGTGTCGTTGGTTATATCGGCGCGGCGTCGCCGTGGCGCCGTTCAAGCCGCAGAACATGGCGCTGAATTCGGCGGTCACGGTGGATGGCGGTGAAATCGGTCGCGCCCAGGCCGTGCAGGCGCAGGCGGCGGGCGTGGCGCCGCATACCGACTTCAATCCGGTCCTGTTGAAACCAAACAGCGATGTGGGCGCCCAGGTCATCGTGCATGGTCATGCCATCGCCAATATGGATGCGCGTGTCTACCACGACTACAAGCGCATCGCGATGGACGCGGTGCTCACGTCGCACGCACGGCTGGTATCGCAGTACGACGCGGTCATCGTGGAAGGTGCCGGCAGCCCTGCCGAGATCAACCTGCGCGACCGGGACATCGCCAATATGGGCTACGCCGAAGCGGTCGATTGTCCGGTGTTGCTGATTGCCGACATCGATCGCGGCGGTGTGTTTGCGCATCTGGTTGGCACGCTTGCGCTGCTGTCCGAAAGTGAACGCGCGCGCGTCGCCGGTTTCGTGATCAACCGTTTTCGCGGCGATCCCGCGTTACTCCAATCGGGTCTGGACTGGCTGGAGCGTGAAACCGGAAAACCCGTACTTGGCGTGCTGCCTTTTTTGCAGGGCCTGCAACTTGAAGCGGAAGACGCCTTGCCGCGCGATCGGGCTCACAAGCCAGGCGCGCGCCTGCGCGTGGCCGTGCCGGCCTTGCCGCGCATCAGCAATCACACCGATCTCGATGCCTTGCGCGCGCATCCCGAAGTCGACGTGCGGTTCGTTGGCCCTGATGAAGTCCCTCCCGCCTGCGACCTCATCGTGTTGCCAGGTTCCAAGTCCACCCGCGCCGATCTCGCCTGGTTGCGGGCCAACGGATGGGAGGAGGCGATCGGGCGGCATCTTCGTTATGGCGGCAAGCTGATCGGTATCTGCGGCGGCTTCCAGATGCTGGGCGGCTTCGTGCATGATCCACATGGCATCGAGAGCGAGCCGGGCTCGAGCGCTGGACTAGGCTGGCTGGACATGGAAACTACGCTGGAGGAACGCAAGAAATTGCGTCGCGTGGCTGGAGAACTGGTCCTGGGAGGGGCGCGGGTGAGCGGCTATGAGATCCATTGCGGCGTCAGCCATGGCGCGGCGCTGGCAAGGCCTTCGAGCGTGCTCGATGGAGGTATGCCCGACGGCGCCTTGTCGTCAGACGGTCAGATTCTAGGCAGCTATCTGCACGGATTGTTCGACGAGCCACAGGCTCTCGTTGCGTTGCTGGCATGGTCTGGCTTGCGCGACGCGTCTTCCATCGATATGCACGCCTTGCGTGAAGCCAGCATCGAGCGACTCGCCGATGCCGTGGAAACACATCTCGATACGTCGGCGCTGCTCCGCTTGCTGATGTTGAGCGCGACGGAGCCTGCATGCGCACACTGATTCTCGGTGGTGCCCGGTCGGGCAAGAGCGCCTTGGCGGAACGGCTCGCCGTCTCGTCGGGTCATGATGTGGTCTATATCGCTACCGCGCAGGCGCATGACGCCGAAATGGCGGCGCGTATCGCGCATCATCGGGCGCGGCGCCCGGCCCACTGGTCAAGTGTGGAAGAGCCGTTGGCACTGGCCGATGTCTTGCGTGCACAGGTTCGGCCAGGGCGTTGCGTTCTGGTCGACTGCCTGACCTTGTGGTTGAGCAATCTGCTCGGCGAAGCCGATGCATCGCGTTTCGAGCGTGAGCGTGCGGCCCTGCTGGATATTTTCCCCTCGTTGACTGGGCAGGTAGTGCTGGTGAGCAATGAGGTGGGACTCGGCGTGGTGCCGCTGGGTGAACTTACACGCCGCTTCGTCGATGAAGCGGGTCGATTGCATCAGGCGCTCGCGAACCAGTGCGAGCGTGTGCTGTTCGTAGCGGCCGGTATGCCGCTGGCCCTCAAGGGAAGTCTTGCATGAGCCTCGATTGGCTGTCCTTGTCCTGTCAAAGCGTTGATACGAAAAGTGAGCAACTCGCGCGCGAACATCAGGCCCAACTGACCAAGCCGCCCGGTTCGCTGGGTGCGCTGGAGACATTGGCTATTCGTCTGGCTGGGCTTCAGTGCACGGTGCGTCCGGCCGTCCAGCAAGTATGGATCAGCGTGTTCGCCGGTGACCATGGCGTGGCGGTGGAAGGCGTGTCGGCCTTCCCGCAGGTGGTGACTGGCGAGATGGTGCGGAACTTCGCGAACGGCGGTGCCGCCATCAGCGTGCTTGCTCGCTCGCTCGGCGCCATGCTCGAAGTGGTGAACCTGGGCACCGTGAACGATCCGGGTGAATTGCCTAATGTGCGTCGCGCGATCATTGCGCCGCAGACCCAGAATTTCTGCGAGCGGCCGGCCATGACGATGGCGCAGCTTGATATGGCGCTGCGCGCCGGCGCCGAAAGTGTCGCCGCGGCGCGCGACGCGGGCGCGCAGCTTTTCATCGGCGGTGAAATGGGTATTGCCAATACCACCTCGGCGGCGGCGCTGGCTTGCGCCTTGCTGGGTGAATTGCCGACGCGGTTGGCGGGTGCGGGCACGGGGCTGGATGCGGCAGGCATCGACCATAAGGCCGCGGTGATTGCGCGTGGCCTGGCTCGTTATGCGGCCGATGATGACGCGCTGACGTGGCTGGGACGAGTGGGCGGCTTCGAAATCGCGGCGCTGACCGGCGCCTATATCGCATCGGCCCAGCAAGGCCTGCCGGTATTGGTCGATGGTTTCATCACCACGGTGGCGGCGCTCGCGGCGACCCGCATCAATCCTGGTTGTCGCGCGTGGATGTTCTTTGGCCATCGGTCGAGGGAGCGCGGGCATGGTCAAACGCTCGCGGCGCTGAACGCCGATCCGCTCATCGACCTCGGTCTGCGCTTGGGCGAGGCAAGCGGTGCGGCTACTGCCGTGCCGCTCATGCGCCTGGCCTGCGAGCTGCATTCGCGCATGGCCACGTTCGCCCAGGCAGGGGTGAGCGGCGCATGACGGGCAAGCACATCGGCATCGATTTGCTGCGCCATGGCGACACGGGCCAACGAAGTTATCGAGGACAGTTGGACGACGCCCTCAGCGCACTGGGCTGGACCCAGATGCGTGCGGCGATCTTCGGGCGAAGCTGGGACGCGGTGGTTACCTCGCCGCTGCGACGATGCGCCGACTTTGCCCAGGATCTGGCGGCGGCGCGACGAGTGCCGCTCAGGGTGGATGAGCGATTGGCCGAATATCACTTCGGCGAGTGGCAGGGTGTTCCCATCGAAGTCCTGGCCAACGAACAGGGCGAGGCCCTGGCCCAATTCTGGGCCGACCCGGTGAACTGTCCACCACCGGGTGGCGAACGCTTCTCGGCATTTCACCAGCGCCTGTGCGCAGCACTGAATGACGTCGCCGTCGAAGCTGAGTCACGCCGTGTACTGGTGGTGACGCATGGCGGGGTGATCCGCTTGCTTCACTGCGAGGCGGAAGGGCGTCCCTTCGGCGAGATGGCGAATATCGACGTGCCGCATGCCTCCGTGCATCCGCTGGCCTGGGTGGCACCGGCGGCCGGTTTGGCCAAAGCCTGATGCGCGGCCTGCTCGTCGCCATCGGCTTTCTCACCCGCCTGCCGGTACCGGCGAAGGCGTTCGATGGCGCATCAGCGTCGTCGTCCTCCCTGGCCTGGTATCCGGCAGTGGGGTTGTTGATCGGCGGCCTGCTGTGGATGCTTTCGTGGGCCATGGCCGCAACGCCGCCGCTGCTGGCCGCAGCGGTACTGCTGGTGGTCTGGGTCGGCTTGACGGGAGCCTTGCATCTGGATGGCCTGGCGGACAGCGCCGACGCCTGGGTGGGCGGTCTCGGCGATCGCGAGCGCACCCTGGCAATCATGAAGGACCCCCGCTCCGGACCGATGGGCGTGGTGGCGCTGGTGCTCGTGCTGCTGCTGAAATTTGCGGCACTGGCCAGCCTGCCACCGCACAACGCGGCTCTATGGCTTGCACCACTGCTGGGGCGCGCGGTCCTGACGACGGCCTTTATCAGCACGCCTTACGTACGCAGCGGCGGACTGGGTAGTGCGTTGCACGGAGCCTCCCGCGGGGCAAGCGTGGCTGCACTGCTGGTGACCGGGTTGCTCTGCTTCTGCGATGGCTGGCATGGCTTGCACGCCCTGGTGGTGGCGCTGACGGTGTTTGCGTGCTGGCGCTTGGCCTGCATGCGGCGGCTGGGCGGCATGACGGGCGATACCTGCGGTGCCCTGACCGAACTGACGGAAGTGGCTGTGCTGGTGGCGCTGGCTGCCTGAGATCGCCTCAGTCCGGCGTTTGGACGTCCCGCGGGTGGATGGCTGATGCAGGTCGATCGTCCGGACCACTGCGTGACGTTGAATTTGCCCCGCCTGCCTCGATAATAGATGGCGGCCACCGTTCGCGACCGGAGGAAGTCCCCACGGGACGTTGGCCGATTCCGGAGTTTCCATGCCTATCTATGAATTCGAATGCAGCGGCTGCGGCCATCGTTTTGACCGCCTGCAGAAGTTGTCCGATCCCGATCCCAGCGTCTGCCCCGCTTGCGACGTGGCCGAGGTGAAGCGCCGTTTGAGCGCGCCCAGCTTCCGCCTGGCCGGTGGCGGCTGGTACGAGACCGACTTCAAGAAAGACGGCGACAAGAAGCGCAATCTGGCCGGCGACAGTGAGGCCTCCAAGCCTGCGGCAGCCGTGCCGAGCACCGGCAGCGACACCTGATCGGGGCCGGATCTGAACGCCGCATGGCCGTGGGGTAAGTTTGTGCGGCTTCGTCGCAAGTTATTCAAATCCGGTTGAGCATGCGTCCGTTAGCGTGGCGCCCCATCACAAGGGGAGCGTTGCCGATGCTGCAAATTCGAACGGGTTGCATGGGGGTACTGGTGGGCTTGGTCGCGGGTGCGTTGTTGAGCGCCACGCCCCAAGCGCACGCACAGGGGCGTGAGGCGATCCGCTGTGGCAGTGAGGACGGTGGCCTCACGCGCTGTCAGGTGCCATGGCGTGATGCCGAGCTGGTTCGCCAGGAATCGAACAGCCCCTGTGAGCGCGGGCGGAGCTGGGGCGTGGATCGCGACGGCCTCTGGGTCGATCGCGGCTGCCGTGGCCAGTTCGTGGAAATGGGACATGGCGGCGAGTGGCGGGACCGCGACAGGCGGGACGATAACCGACGAGATGACGACCGCCGGGACGACGATGAGCGCGAGAGGGACGATTGGCACCCCGGTCCAGACTGGGACCGCGAGATCCGTTTTCAGTGCGAAAGCAACGACAAGCAGCAGCAGTTCTGTCAAGTGGATGTTGGTGGCCGCGGTGGCGTTCGCCTGTTGCAGCAGCTGTCCGGCAGCCCCTGTGAGGAGGGCTACAGCTGGGGCTGGAATCGCGCCGGCGTGTGGGTTACCCGGGGTTGCCGGGGCCTGTTTGCGGTAGACCGGCGCTGGTAAGCCGTGTGCGGTCCGGTGACGCGCGGCGGTTCCAGCCGCGCGTCACTGCCCGTCTCTGCTGCAGCCGGTGTTAACATTCCGGGTCTTTTCCACGCATTACGCCGCCCCGCGGCCCGGAGTTCCAAGCGCATGCGCACGCATTTTTGCGGCCTCATCGACGAGGCACTGGTCGGTCAGACCGTCACCTTGTGCGGCTGGGTCAATACCCTTCGCCTGCAGAGCCATGTGGCCTTCGTTGACCTGCGTGACCACGAGGGCCTTGCCCAGGTGGTGGTCGAGCGCGAGAACGCGGCTGCCTTCGCGGTGGCAGGCGACATCGGCAACGAATACTGCCTGCGCGTCACCGGCACCATCCGCAAACGTCTGTCCGTGAACGACAAGCTGCGCACCGGCACGGTGGAATTGCTGGCCGATACGGTGGAAATTCTCAATGCTGCGAAGGATCTGCCGTTCGCGCTGCATGAGAACCCCAACGAGGACATGCGGATGACCTACCGCTACCTCGACCTGCGTCGTCCCGAAATGCAGAAGATGATGCGCACGCGCATCAAGCTGGTGCAGGCGCTGCGTCGTTACCTCGACGCGCGCGGCTTCCAGGATATCGAGACGCCGATCCTCACCAAGGCCACGCCGGAAGGCGCGCGTGACTACCTGGTGCCCAGCCGCGTGCATCCGGGCCAGTTCTACGCGCTGCCGCAGTCGCCGCAGCTGTTCAAGCAGATCCTGATGATGGCCGGTTTTGATCGCTACTATCAGATCGCCCGTTGCTTCCGTGACGAAGATCTGCGCGCCGACCGCCAGCCGGAATTCACCCAGCTCGACCTTGAGTTCGCCTTCGTCGAAGAAAAGGATGTGCAGGACTTCGTGGAGGAACTGATCCGCCATGTGTTCAAGGAAGTGCAGGGCGTCGAGCTCGATCCCGTCTTCCCGCGCATGACCTGGGCTGAAGCGATGCGTCGTTTCGGTTCGGACAAGCCGGACCTGCGCATTGCGCTGGAGCTGGTGGACATTGCCGAGGCGGTCAAGCACGTCGAGTTCAAGGTCTTTGCTGAACCCGCCAACGCTGCCAATGGCCGCGTGGCAGCACTGCGCGTGCCCGGTGGTGCCAGCTTTACCCGCAAGGAAATCGACCTGCTCACCGAGTACGTCGCCAAGTACGGTGCCAAGGGCCTGGCCTGGTTGCGCGTGGACGATCTTTCCAAGGGCCGCGAGGGCATCAATTCGCCGGTAGCCAAGTTCCTCGACGATGCGGCGCTGGATGGCGTGCTCAAGCTCACCGGCGCGCAAAGCGGCGACATGGTGTTCTTCGGTGCGGGCAGCTGGAAGGCGGTAACCGACTTCATGGGCGCACTGCGCCTGAAGGTCGGCAAGGATCGCGGCCTGGTCGAAAACAGCTGGAAGCCGTTGTGGGTCACGGATTTCCCGATGTTCGAGTACGACGAGGAAGACAAGCGCTTCGTCGCCCTGCATCACCCATTCACGGCGCCGAAGGTCGATGACGTGGACGATTTGCGCGCCAATGCGATGAACGCGGTGAGCCGCGGCTACGACATGGTGCTCAACGGCACCGAGATCGGTGGCGGCTCCATCCGTATCCATCGTCCGGACATGCAGAGCACCGTATTCGATCTGCTCGGCATCGGCCCGGAAGAGGCTGAACTCAAGTTCGGCTTCCTGCTCAAGGCGTTGAAGTTCGGCGCGCCGCCGCACGGTGGCCTGGCCTTCGGCATCGATCGCATTGCGGCGCTGATGGCAGGCACCGAATCGATCCGCGACGTGATCGCCTTCCCCAAGACCACCAGCGCGCAGGATCTGATGACCGATGCGCCGTCGCTGGTTACCGATGCGCAGCTGAAGGAATTGCACGTGAAGGTGGCTGTCGAGCCGAAGTCGGCCTGATAGAGCTCCGTGCAATAGGCGTGAAAACGGCCGCGCTGTAGGAATATGGCGCGGATTCGCGGTATGGATGGCCGGTTTTTGTGCAGAATGGGGGCAGGGCCTCCGCTGCGATAACGGTTTTCCGGTGGCCTGTACCTCGTTGATGGAAGTCCCGCGCCACCTATGTCCGACCATGTAATCCTGCTGCACGGCCTGTGGATGCGCGGTTTCGCGTTGGCCATGCTGCATCGGCGCATGATGGAAGCGGGCTTTCGCGTGCACCGCTTCGACTACATGAGCGTGGCGACCACCCAGCAGCGCATCCTCAGTCGGCTTGAGGCGCGAATTCACGAACTTGCGCAGGAAACTCAGACCGTGCACCTGGTCGGCCACAGCCTCGGCGGCCTGCTGGCGCTGCGCGCTTGTGCGGAAGACAGCGGGTTGCCGCCGGGGAGAGTGGTCTGCCTCGGCTCACCCTTGAAGGGAAGTGCTGCGGCGCGCGGGTTCGCCGGCATGGGGCGCGGTGGCGAAGCTCTGCTTGGGCACAACCGTGAACTGCTGGAATACGGTTTCGAGCGCTGGGAGGGCGGGCGCGAGGTCGGCGTGGTCGCCGGGCGCCTGTCGCTTGGCCTGGGAGCGGTGTTGGGCCAGTTCGATGGCGATAATGACGGCACCGTGGCCGTGGATGAGACCAATCTGCCAGGCATTGCCGACCATTGCGTGATCGAGACCAACCATACCGGGCTGCTGTTCTCGCTGGAGGCGGCGCGGCAGGTCACCCAATTCCTTCAATGTGGCCGCTTCGAACGTGCGGATTCCTGATCCGAATCAGCGTGTTTCGCCGTTTGACCAGGCGGCTTGCCTGCCCGGCGCTCCAAAGGGATAGAATCCGCGCTCTGTTCTATTGCCAGATTTGCAGGAAGTGTCATGGGTAGAGGCCCGTCCATCGAAGGTCGCAAGAACGCCGAAGACGCCAAGCGCGCCAAGGTCTTCACCAAGCTGATCCGCGAAATCACCGTGGCCACCCGTGCCGGCATCGCTGACCCTTCCGCCAATCCGCGCCTGCGCGCGGCGGTGGACAAGGCGTTGTCGGCCAATATGACCAAGGACACCATCGAGCGTGCGATCAAGCGCGGCTCGGGTGCCGATGGCGGCGCCGCGATGGAAGAGCTGCGTTACGAGGGCTATGGCCCAGCCGGCATCGCGCTGATCATCGACTGCTTTACCGACAACCCGGTCCGCACCGTGGCCGATGTCCGCCACGCGCTGACCAAGCACGGCGGCAACCTGGGCACATCTGGCTCGGTGGCCTTCCAGTTCTCACGCGTGGGTGAACTCGTGTTCGCCACCGGTGGTGACGAAGCCAAGGAAGAGAAGGTGCTGGAAGCTGCCCTCGACGCCGGTGCCGATGACGTCGTTAACGAGCACGGCGAGAGCACCGTGCTGTGCGCGCCGGAGAACTTCGAGTCGGTGCAGCAGGCTTTGCTGGCGGCAGGCTTGACTGCCCAGCACGCCGGTGTCGGCATGCGTCCGAACAATCGCGTGGCCGTGCCCGACGAGGCATTGGAGACACTGCAGGACCTGCTCGAGAAGCTCGATGCGCTCGACGATGTCAGCGAAGTTTCCCATAACGCTTTGCTGCCGACCGAGGCAGCAAACTAAGTTCGCACGGGCTCTTCGGGCCCTCGCGAACCTCCGCCCATGACGCGCATCATCGGCATCGATCCGGGCAGCTCAGCGCACCGGTGTCGGCATCATCGATGTCGACGCCAGTGGCAAGTTGTCCCATGTTTTTCATGGTGCGTTGGCGGTGGCTGGCGAGGCCAGTTTTCCGCTGCGCCTGAAACGCATATTTGACGAGCTGTGTGCCATCATCGCCGCCCATCGGCCGGACGAATGCGGCGATCGAACGCGTGTTCATGGCGCGCAATGCCGATTCGGCGTTGAAGCTCGGCCAGGCGCGCGGCGCCGCGATCTGCGCGGTCGTCAGTCGGGGGTCGCGGTGCACGAGTACGCAGCGACGGAAGTAAAGCAGGCCGTGGTCGGCAGCGGTCGCGGCGACAAGACCCAGGTGCAGCACATGATCGGCGTCCTGCTTGAACTGAAGGGGCCGTTGCAGGCCGACGCGGCCGATGCGCTCGCCATCGCGCTGACGCACGCGCATACGCGCGCGAGCCTGCGATCGCGTCGGCATTCCGCGCACGGCATGGAGGCGTCGCCGATGATCGGTCGACTGCGCGGCATCCTGGTCTCCAAGCAGCCGCCGTGGCTGCTGATCGAAGTCGGCGGCGTCGGTTACGAGCTGGAAGCGCCGATGTCGACCATCTTCGACCTGCCGTAGATCGGTCAGCGAAGTCACGCTGCTCACGCACTACGCGGTGAAGGAAGACAGCGTGGCGCTGTACGGCTTCTTTCGCGAAGCCGAGCGCACGCTGTTCCGTAGCCTGCAGAAAGTCAGCGGCATCGGCGCGAAGATTTCACTCGCGGTGCTGTCCGGCGTCAGCACCGATGATTTCGCGCGGCTGGTCCAAACCGGCGACGTCGTCGCCGCTGACCAAGATTCCCGGCATCGGCAAGAAGACCGCCGAGCGCATCGTGGTTGAGTTGCGCGATCGCATGGACGATCTGGCGCGCCGCTGTCTGGCCGGGCAGCAAGGCGAATGGCGCACCGCAGGATCCGGCGGCCGAAGCCACCGTCGCGCTGCAGCAGCTCGGCTACAAGCCGGCCGAAGTCACCCGCCTTGTGCAGAAGGTCGCCGCCGTGGCGACACTGCCGAATCGATCATCCGCAAGGCGCTAAGGCCGCGCTGCGCGACTAGGGAATTGACCCATGAGCCACGATTCCACCCACGGCACGACCGACGCCGAAACGCAAGCGCGCCTTGCGAGCGCTGGCGCTTGGCGCGATCGGCGTGGTCTACGGCGACATCGGCACGAGCCCGCTGTACACGATGCAGACGACGTTCGGCGCACAACGGCATGCCGCCGACGCCGAAGAGCAACGTGCTCGGCGTGCTCTCGCTGATCTTCTGGGCGCTGATCCTCGTCGTGTCGCTCAAGTACGTCGTGCTTCATCATGCGCGCCGACAACAAGGGCGAGGGCGGCATCATGGCGCTGACTCGCGCTGGCGCAGCGCAGCGTGCGCGCGAGCCAGCGCGCGCGCTGGTGGATCGTCATGCTCGGCCTCTTCGGCGCGTCGCTGTTCTATCGGCGACGGCGTGATCACGCCGGCGATTTCGGTGCTCTCGGCGCGTCGAAGGCCTGAAGGTCGCTCGCGCCGGCACTGCGATCACTGGGTCGTGCCGCTCACCGCGGTGATCGTGCTGCTTCCTGTTCGCGTTCCAGCGCCACGGCACCGAGCGCGTCGGCACGGTGTTCGGACCGGTGATGCTGCTCTGGTTCGTCGTGCATCGCGCTGCTCGGCGTTGGCACGATCGCTCAGCAATCCGCAGTGTGCTGCGCGCGATCAATCGCCGTACTACGGCGTGTCGATTCTTCTTCGCACACGGCATGCGTGGCGTTCTTCGCGCTCGGCGACGGTCGTGCTGGCGCTCACCGGCGCCGAGGCGCTGTACGCGGACATGGGCCACTTCGGCAAGCGCCCGATCCGCCTGGCCTGGTTCAGCCTCGTGCTGCCGGCGCTGGTGCTGAACTATTTCGGCCAGGGCGCGCTGCTGCTCGCCAATCCGCAGGCCGTCGACAATCCGTTCTTCAAGCTGGTGCCGCCGTCGCTGCTGTATCCCGATGATCGTGCTCGCGACGGTGGCCACGGTGATCGCCTCGCAGGCGGTGATCTCCGGCGCGTTCTCGATGACGCGCGAGGCGATCCAGCTCGGCTACTCTGCCGCGCATGGAAGTGCGTGCACACCTCGCGCGAGACGCGCGGCCAGATCTATCGTGCCGTGGGTCAACCGCATGCTGCTGGTGCTGACGCTGGCGGTCGTGGTCGGTTTCCGCTCGCTCGGACAATCTCGGCGCGGCCTACGGCATCGCGGTGACCGGCACGATGACGATCACCACGATCCTCGCCATGATCGTGTGCGCGTCGCATGTGGCACTGGGAAGCCGCACGTTGCCGTCATCGTCGGCCGGCATGTTCCTGCTGACCATCGACGTCTCCTTCCTCGGCGCCAACGCTGATCAAGGTCGAGCACGGCGGCTGGTTCCCGCTCGTGCTCGGCGTGGTGGTGTTCACGATGATGACGACCTGGCGGCGCGGCCGCGAGCTGGTGATGCGCGAGATCAAGCAGAGCGGCCTCGCGCTTGCAGCCGTTCATCGAGATCGATCGCCGCGCATCCGCCGCTGCGCGTGCCGGGCACGGCGGTGTTCCTGACCGCGAACCTCGACGCGGTGCCGCACGCGCTGCTGCACAACCTCAAGCACAACAAGGTGCTGCACGAGCGCAACGTGCTGCTGACGGTGGAAATGCTGGAGACGCCGATCGCCGAGCACGACGAGCGCATCGAGATCACCGCGCTCGGCGACAATTTCTACAGGCTCGATCACTGCGCTTCGGCTTTGCCGAAGATCCGGATATCCCCGCGCGCTGTCGCAGTGCGATCGAAGGCTGCGGACTGCCGTTCGACATGATGGACACGACGTTCTTCCTCAGCCGCGAAACCATCGTCGCGACGCGACGGCGTCCGGGCATGGCGCTGTGGCGCGACAAGCTGTTCGCCTTCATGGCGCGCAACGCGATGCCGGCGACGGCGTTTTTCCAGATTCCGGGCAATCGCCTGATCGAGCTCGGGACGCAGGTCGAGATCTGAGTGCAGCCGGGACGTCGGGATCGGCAAAGCGCCGCTGACCTGAACGCAGTCCGCTACGAAAACCGCGCGTCGCTATCGGCACTGTCGCGGCGCAGCCATCATCGCGCGAATCCCGAATCCCGGCCCTCCATGACCGACCACCTCATCGCCACCGCCGCGAGCCCCGACGACGAGGCTCGTCGAAGCGTCGATCCGTCCGCAGCGGCTGGCCGAGTATCTCGGCCAGCACGGCGGTGCGCGAGCAGCTGTGCGATCTATATCGAGGCCGCGCGACGCCGCGGCGAGGCGCTGGATCACGTGCTGATCTTCGGGCCGCCCGGTCTCGGCAAGACCACGTTGTGCGCACGTGATCGCCAACGAGCTCGGCGTCAACGTGCGCTCGCACGTCGGGCCCGGTGCTCGAGCGCGCCGGTGACCTGGCCGCGCTGCTGACCAATCTGCAACCGCGCGACGTGCTGTTCGTCGACGAGATCCATCGCCTGTCGCCGGTGGTCGAGGAAGTGCTGTATCCGGCGATGGAGGACTTCCAGATCGACATCATGATCGGCGAAGGCCCGGCCGCGCGCTCGATCAAGCTCGACCTGCCGCCGTTCACGCTGATCGGCGCGACCACGCGCGCAGGCTTGCTGACCGCGCCGCTGCGCGACCGCTTCGGCATCGTGCATCGGCTGGAGTTCTATACGCCGCGAAGAGCTCACCGCGATCGTGCGACGCTCGGCGACGCATCCTCGGCATTGCCTGCGATCCGGACGGTGCCAGCCGAGATCGCCCGTCGCTCGCGCGGCACGCCGCGCATCGCCAATCGCCTGCTGCGTCGCGTGCGCGATTTCGCCGAAGTGCAAGGCGAACGGGCACGATCACGCTTCGACGTCGCCCGCGCGGCGATGGAGATGCTCAAGGTCGATGCGGAAGGTTTCGACGCGACTCGACCGTCGCCTGCTCGACATCATCATCGAGAGTTTCGACGGCGGCCCGGTAGGCGTGGAGTCGCTGGCCGCGGCGCTTGTCGAAGATCGCGGCACGATCGAGGACGTGCTCGAACCGTATCCTGATCCAGCAGGGTTTCCTGGTGCGCACCGCGCGCGGCCGCATGGTCAGCGCCAAGGCATGGCGCCACTTGGGCCTGAGCGCCGCCGCCGCGTGCAGCCGGCGATCCCGATCGGAGCCAGTCTTGGGTACCGCGCGATCACCGGCCGATGTCTGACGCGCACCGACTCCAGAGTCGAATCCGTCGCCGACCCGTCTTCCTCTGGCCGGTACGCGTCTACTGGGAAGACACCGACGCAGGCGGCGTGGTCTATCACGCCAGTTACCTGCGTTTCATGGAGCGCGCGCGCAGCGAGTGGCTGCGGGCCATGGGTATCAACCAATCTGCCTACAAGGAGGCCACCGGTTTGGCCTTCCTGGTCCGGGAAATGCAGATCGACTTCCTACGGGCGGCCCTGCTGGATGATGAACTGTCGGTAAGCGTCGAAGTCAAAGAACGGCGCGCAGCCAGTATCCTCTTTGCCCAAACGATCCGCCGGGTGGACGGAACGGAGCTGATTCGCGCGAAGGTGCGCGTGGCCTGTGTCGATGTCCGACGAATGCGTCCGGTGCAAATTCCGGCCGATTTCACCCCGGCCTTTCCCCTCAATAAAAGTACGTGCGCTGGAGAACCTTCGAGCAATGAACGGTGGACTGAACATTTTCAAGCTGGTCGCGGAAGCGAGCATCCTGGTGCAGTTCGTGATGCTGGTGCTGCTGGTGTTCTCCTTCCTTTCGTGGGTGATCATCTTCCGCAAGCATGCACAGCTGAAATCGCGCGATGGAGGAGGCCGAGGGCTTCGAGGAGCGCTTCTGGTCAGGTGCCGACCTCGCACAGCTGTTCCGCGAAGTGAGCAATCGCGGTGCCGAGAACGGCGGCATGGAAAACGTCTTCGAGGCGGGCTTCCGCGAGTTCGTGCGCCAGCGCCAGCGCAAGACGCATGACATGCGCGTCGTCATCGAGGGTTCCGAGCGCGCCATGCGCGTGGCCGGTACGCGCGAAATCGGACGGCTGGAGCGCAACCTGGAGTTCCTCGCCAACGTCGGCTCGATCAGTCCTTACGTCGGTCTGTTCGGCACCGTGATCGGCATCATGGTCGCGTTCCAGGGCCTGGGCGAGATGAAGGACGTGACCATCGCCATGGTCGCGCCGCACATCTCCGAGGCGCTGATCGCTACGGCGATGGGTCTGTTCGCGGCGATTCCCGCGGTGTGGGCCTACAACCGCTTCGCCAACAAGGTCGAGCGCGTGGCCTCCCGCTACGACATGTTCCAGGAGGAGTTCTCCTCGATGCTGCAGCGGCAGATGCAGGTCGACGACGCGTCGTGCGTGAGGGCTCTGAACCATGCGTAGTCATCTGCGCGTCACAAGCGCTTCAAGCTCAAGTCCGAGATCAACGTCGTGCCGTACATCGACGTGATGCTGGTGCTGTTGATCATCTTCATGGTCACCGCGCCGCATGCTCAACTCGAACGTCGACATCAACCTGCCGCAGGCGAACGCCAAGTCGGTGCAGGACAAGAAGGATCCGGTCATCGTCGCGGTCGATCAAGGGGCAGCTCTACCTCACGCTGGGCGACGGAGAAGCAGCAGCCGATCGATGTCGAGACCATGAAGGCCAAGGTCGGTGCGTTCGTGAAGGCAAATCCCGAGGTCAGCGTCCTGGTCGCCGGTGATCGCGACGGCAAGTACGACGGCGTGTATCAGGTGCTGGCCGACCTGCAGCAGGCCGGCGTGGCCAAGGTCGGTCTGATGAGCGCGCCGGAGTCGGGCAGCAAGAAATGAGGGCCGACTCCCCCAAGGGTACGTCCAAGGCTGTCGTACTCTCCGCCATCCTCCATTTGGGCATCGTGGGTTTTCTGACCCTCGCGGTGGTGCCGTGCTCGTTCTACGAGAACCTGTTCGAGACGCTGCACCTGCCAGCCAGCTGGAACCCGATCACCTGCGCCAAGCCGCTGTCGCTGCCGGGCGAGATCATCGAGGCCACCCTGATCGGCCCTACCGGCGCGCCGCCGCCGAAGGCGGTCAAGGCCAAGCCGGTGCCGGACACCACGCCGCCACCGCCGACGATTCCGCCACCGACGCCCCAGGAAGAGGCGCCCGTGGTCAAGACGCTACCGCCGCCACCCGAGCATCCTGATACCAAGGACCAGGAGAAGGTCGTGGCCGATGCCTTGCAGAAGGCTGAGGACGCGAAGAAGGAGCAGGAGGAAAAGCAGCGTCAGCGACAGTCGGAGTTGGACGCACAGGCGGCCAAGCAGAAGCAGGACAAGCAGAAGCTCGACGAGATGTTCGCCAAGCTCGATGCGGCCCAGAACGCCAGCGCCAAGGCGCAGGACAAGGTCAAACAAGCCAAGCAGCAGATGGAAGACCTCAAGAACGCCAAGGACAACGGCCTGGCCAACGTGCCCGCCGCGGACCAGCGACAGACCGGTACCAACGGTCCGGACGCGGGTCTGCTGGCCCAGTATTTGGCTGCGATTCAGAACGCGGTCACACAGAACTGGTTGCGCCCGGATAACATGCCGAGCACGCCGTGCATCGTGCACATCGTGCAGTTGCCTGGTGGCGACGTGATGAGTGCCAAGGTCGATCCTAGCTGCCCATACGACGACGCCGGCAAGCGTTCCATCGAAAACGCCGTACTGCGCGCTCAGCCCCTGCCTTACAAGGGCTTTGAGAGCGTGTTCAACCGCAATATCGATTTCACTTTCAGGCCGCAGTGATGAAGCCCATGCGCAAATTGAGCTTAAGCCTCACCCTCGTCCTGCTTGCCGTGACCGCCTTGTTTGTCGGTCCGGCTGCAGCCCAGTCGCTCAATGTCGATATCGTCGGCGGACTCAAGACGGCCACCCCGATCGCCGTGGTGCCGTTTGCCCAGGCCGGCGGCGAGCCGCTGGCGACCGACGTTGCCGACGTCATGCGCAACGACTTCAACCGTTCCGGCAAATTCCGCTCGCTGGCCAAGAGCGAGATCGTGGAGACGCCGTCCAAGGGTGCGGACATCAACTTCGCCACCTGGCGCCTGCTCAAGCAGGACTACATGGTGGTGGGACGCGTCATTGACGCGGGTGGCGGCACCTTGCGTGTCGAGTACGAGTTGTGGGACGTCAATAAACAGCAGAGCCTGCTGGCCCAGGCTTTCACCGCGCCGGTCGGTGACCTGCGCGGCGTCGCCCACCAGATCGCCGACCAGATCTACGAAAAAATCACCGGTGTACGCGGGGCGTTCTGGACGCGCATTGCCTATATCACTGCCGTGGGCCTGGGCAATAACACCACCTACGCGCTGATCGTGGCCGATTCGGACGGCTACAACCCGCAGGTGGTGGCCCGCTCGCGCGAGTCGCTACTGTCGCCGGCGTGGTCGCCGGATGGCCGCAAGATTGCCTACGTGTCGTTCGAGAGTGGCAATTCCGCCATCTACGTGCAGGACATCACTACGGGTTCGCGTCAGCTGGTGTCTGCCAAGTCGAAGGGCATCAACGGTGCCCCGGCCTGGTCCCCGGACGGCAGCAAGCTCGCTCTGGCACTGTCCTTTGTGGGCAATCCCGAGATCTACGTGCTCGATCTGGGCAGCCGCCAGGAAACCCGCCTGACCAACAATCTGGCTATCGACACGGAGCCACGCTGGACCCCGGACGGCCAGAGCATCATCTTCACCTCCGACCGTTCCGGCCGTCCGCAGCTCTACCAGATGCCGGCCAGCGGCGGTGGCGCCGACCGCATCACGTTCCAGGGTCAGTTCAACGCCAACGCCTCCATCAGCTACGACGGCAAGCAGATCGCGATGGTGCAGGGCAACGGGAACGTGTATCGTATTGCCATTATGGATCGCAGTCTGGGTGGGCAGGTGCGCTTCATTTCGCCGGGTCCTATCGATGAAACTCCGAGTTTCGCGCCTAATGCCAGCATGCTGTTGTATGCCGCTACCGAAGGACGCCGCGGCGTGTTGTATGCAGTATCGGCTGACGGCCTGGTCCGGCAGCGCCTCGTGCTGTCCGATGGCGATGTCCGCGAGCCGGCCTGGGGTCCCTACCGGGAGCGTTGATCAGTTCATGCCGTGACGCGTAAGCGGCACGGCCATGTGATTCGGGCGTGAACGTCAAACGACACCCCGAATCAAACAGCTTGTCGGTCGCGGCAATGCGTCGCAGTCGGCGGGTCAGGCGGTTGCGAGACAGCGCACCGCCGGCAGCAAAATGTCAAAATAACAGCCGGTTGACCGGCGATCACTGTCCCGAAACCGCAATCATTACTGACTGTCGGAACTCAAACCTGTTTGAAGGAACGTCCACCATGAATAAGACCATTCGCGTTGCCCTGGTCGCCCTGCTTTGCGTTGGCGCGGCCGCATGCTCGAAGAAGCAGGAAGTCAAGCCGCAGCCGCAGCCTGAGCCGCAGCCCATGACTCAGCCGGCCCCGACCAGCAACAAGTTCACCCCGGCCGATCTCGATACCGATGCCTGCCTGCGTCAGCGCGTCGTGTACTTCGATTTCGACAAGGACGTGATCCGTCCGGAATTCGAGCAGATCATGCAGTGCCATGCTAAGTATCTGCAGGACCGCCCGATGGCTGCCATCCGTCTGGAAGGCCATACCGACGAGCGCGGTACCCGCGAATACAACCTTGGCCTGGGTGAGCGCCGCGGCAACGCTGTGTCCAATGCCCTGCAGGCTAACGGCGGCTCGGCCAGCCAGCTCAGCGTGATCTCCTACGGCAAGGAAAAGCCGGTGTGCCGTGAGCACAATGAGGATTGCTGGGGCAAGAACCGTCGCGTCGAGATCATCTACACGGCGAAGTAATGAAGCAGCGTCTGGCTAAAAGCTTCACAGCCAGGATAAGCATGGCGGGCGCATTAGCGTCCGCCATGCTTTTTGCTGTTCCGGCACTGGCGCAGGATTCCCGCTTGAGTCTTGCCGACCGCGTTGCGCGGCTCGAGCAGCAGGCACAGAGCCAGAACCAGGGCGGTGTCGGGATGGTCAACCAGGTGCAGGCACTGCAGTCGCAGGTGCAGCAGCTGCAAGGTCAGGTCGAGGAGCTTCAGCATCAGCTGCAGCAGTTCGACGACAAGAACAAAGCGCAGTACACGGATCTCGATTCGCGCCTGGGCCGCATTGAGGGCGGTGCGGGTGCGGCGGCGGGAAATACCGGTAGTGCCGTTGGTGCTGCGGCCAATGCCAATCCGGCGCCTGCGGCCAATGCCGCGCCGGCTGCGGCGGCTGCCGCGGCTCCGGCAACGACCGACGCGAGCAAGGGCAAGAACGCGAAAGCCGCTGGTGCAGCTGCTGCGCCGGCCAACGCGGCAGGCGCGCAGGCTGCTTACGATGAGGCGTTCAAGGCGCTGCGTGGCGGCGACTATGTGACGGCCTCGCGCGGCTTCCGCAATTTCATCCAGCAGTACCCCGACAGTCCGCTGACGCCCAATGCCTTTTACTGGCTGGGCGAGTCGTACTACGTCACCATGAATTACCCGGTGGCCGTCGAAGCTTTCCAGCACCTGCTGAGTCAGTTTCCGCAGAGCGAGAAGGCACCCGACGCCATGCTCAAGCTCGGCTACAGCCAGCTCGAGCTCAAGCAAGTCGATGCCGGCAAGGCCACGCTGAAGGCCGTATCCACCAAGTATCCTGGTTCCAACGCTGCCAAGCTGGCCCAGGAACGTCTGCGTCGGCTCCAGCTGCAGCCGGCCAATTGAGGTTGTAAGTGTGAGTGGTAGTAACGCGAGCGTGGCGCCCACCACGTCGGTGCCGGCATCGACCGAGCGCTTGCGCATCACCGAGATCTTCCACTCGATCCAGGGCGAGGCCGATGCGATCGGCTGGCGCACCGTGTTCGTGCGGCTTACCGGTTGTCCGCTGCGCTGTGTCTGGTGCGATACCGAGTATTCGTTTTACGGTGGCGACTGGCGCGATATCGACGACATCGTTGCCGAAGTGGCCTCACACGGCGCCAAGCATGTCTGCGTGACCGGCGGCGAGCCGCTGGCGCAGAAGCGGTGCCTGATCCTGCTCAAGCGCTTGTGCGATGCCGGGCACGACGTGTCGCTGGAGACTTCCGGCGCGCTGGATGTGTCGCAGGTCGATCCGCGCGTACGCAAGGTGATGGATCTGAAGGCGCCGGATTCCGGCGAAAGCAAGCGCAATCTGTGGTCGAACATCGACCTGCTGTTGCCGCACGATCAGGTCAAGATCGTCATCGCCAGCCGTGCGGACTACGAATGGGCGCGCGGTGTCGCGGCCGAGCATCGACTGATCGAGCGCTGCATGGTGCTGTTCTCACCGGTGCATGGCGCCATCCAGCCGCGCGAGCTGGCCGAGTGGATCATCGAGGACAAGCTCGATGTGCGCTTTCAGATGCAGCTGCACAAGCTGCTTTGGAACGACGAGCCCGGTCACTGAAGCGGTTGTGTAGGAGCGCACCCAGTGCGCGATACAACCTTGCGACACAAAGAGTTTTCGGGGCCATCTCCATGCCCACTATAGTTTTCCACGCGCTGGCCATCTTGCCGGTGGCGTCTTTCGGCCGGTGACCGGCCTGGCTTGGATGGATGTAACTCATGTCACAGGAATCCCCCCGTAAGGCCGTCGTGCTCGTCTCCGGCGGCATGGATTCGGCCGTCACCATCGCCATCGCACGTGAGCAGGGCTATCAGGTGTACGCGCTGAGCGTCGCCTACGGGCAGCGCCACAGCGCCGAGCTGGAGGCTTCGGAGCGCGTCTCGCGTGCGCTGGGCGCGGTGGAACACAAAACCGTCCATGTGGATCTGCGCACCATCGGCGGTTCGGCGCTGACCGCCGATATCGATGTCCCCCTGGACCAGATAGGTGACCAGGGCATTCCGGTCACCTATGTGCCCGCGCGCAACACCATCATGTTGTCGATCGCGCTGGGCTGGGCCGAAGTGCTTGGCTCCAATGACATCTGGTGCGGCGTCAATGCGGTGGACTATTCCGGCTATCCGGATTGCCGCCCCGCCTTCATCGAAGCGTTCGAGCATCTCGCCAATGTGGCCACCAAGGCGGGCGTTGAAGGGGCGGGCATCAAGATCCACGCGCCGTTGATGCGCATGAGCAAGGCGGATATCGCACGGGAAGGTCGGCGCCTGGGGGTGGATTTCTCGATCACCGTCAGCTGCTACCAGGCCGATGCCGAGGGCCGTGCCTGCGGCCATTGCGACGCCTGTCGATTGCGCGCACAGGGCTTCATTTCGGCCGGTTTGCCCGATCCGACCCGCTATATCTGAACGCATTTGCTTGTGCCTTCGGCGCTAAGTCAATAAAATTGCGGGCTTGCCTTTGATGATGGGCCGTTAGCTCAGTCGGTAGAGCAGTAGACTTTTAATCTATTGGTCCCGAGTTCGAATCTCGGACGGCCCACCAAAGCATTCAGAGACCTGCGAAAACGCAGGTCTTTTTTTTTGGCCGCCATCTCATCTCGGCATGAGTGATGGGGCGTGAAGTGTCACGCCGGGGGGCGTTCGATCGGATGGATCAGCCCGCCTGACGCCAGGCCGCCGAAGAGCGGCCGCGGCTACTGGAGTGTCGCTCCATGGCGGGCATGCGGGGGAGGTCGAACCAGAACGTGCTGCCTTGTCCGGGCTCGGAGCGAAGGCCGATGCGCGTGCCCAGCAGTCGGGCGAGTCGTTCGGCGATGGCGAGACCAAGGCCGTAGCCGCCGCGGCGCTCGTTTTCTGCGGTCTGCAGTTGTACGAACTCTTCAAAGATACGTTGCTGGTGGATGACTGCGATGCCGGGCCCGTTGTCACGCACTTCGATTCGGATCGCCTGGCCGCGGCGCCGCGCGGCGATCAGTACGCGACCACCCGATGCATTGGCGATCGCGTTGCTGGCCAGTTGATAGAGCAGGCTGGCGGCAACATCGGCGTCACCGTGCAGTCGATGCTGGCTACCCCGCCAGGCGAGCGTGACGTTTTGCTGCGCCGCTTCGTGATTAAGCGAGGTGCGGTCCCGCATGAACAGTTCCGCGGCAGTGAAGCCTACGGGCTTGACGGCAATCACGCCAGCGTCGAGCCGCGATATCTCCAGCAGCGCGTCCAGCAAGCGCGTCATCGACGCGATGCTTGTCCGCATCTGGTTAACCATGGATTGCTGCTCGTTGTCCGCACTGGCATCAAGGCCGCCGGCAAACAACTCCAGTGCCTGCAGAGGCTGGCGGAAATGATGGCTGACGAGCGCGATGAATTGGGATTTGCTGCGGGTGGCGGCCTGGCTCTGACGCAGGCGATCCAACGCTTCCGTGGCGTTGTCGTGCTGGACCGCGCTCCAGTCGCGCTGCTGTTCCTCCTGCAATTCGGACAGGCGCTGCAAAGCCTGGTTCACGCGCGAGAACTCCGCGCTGCCCGGCTTGGTGTCGGGAGCGGGGCGCCGGGCATTGATCAGGTCATGCAGCGCACCTTCGACATGCGTGAGAGGTTCGAGCACGCGATTTCGTAGCGTCACGCGCGCCAACCATGCGAGGAGCATGACGCCGGCGCCGCAAAGGCTGCCGAGCAGCCACACCAAACCCTGTGCCCGATGCAGTGCGCGCGTATCAATCTGCATGCTCAGCCAGGAGGATGCGCTGCCATGCTCGGCCAGCTCGCTTCGATAGGTCACACCATCTTGCTTGAGTGCTGCGCCGCTGCTCCAGAAACCACCGTCCGGGCGATGAAGTTCAATCCGCTGCAGCTGGTCCGCCTGGCCGTCGCGCAAGGCACGGTCGAGCGTCGCCTGCGGCGACGCGACGCCTTCGCTGCCCAACTGGTTGGCAAGGCGCTCCAGGCGCAAGGTGATGGCAGCATCGGCGCGTTCGCCGAGGTTGTGCGTTTGCTGGATGCACAAGGCCAGCACGAGTGCCAGCGCGGCGATCGTGCTCGGCATGATGGCATCGATGAAGAGGCGGGACAGCAGGTGTGCACGCTGCTCCATGGCTCAGGCCCCCACCGGTGGATGGCTCGAGGGAAGTGGCGCGAGGCACGGCTCGGGAGTCCGTTGACGGTACATGACGTGAGCCGGTTGCATGATTGTTGACCCGCGGCAGGAGAGCAACGGAAACGAGCACCCTGGACAGGTCCCGGTCGGGACCACCCTGCATGAGACTCTAAAGAATCGGATGCGACCCGGCGATACACACTTCGTTCTAGCGCGAGGTGCCATAGGGCAAACGGTCTATCCGCAGGTCCGACGCGTTTTGCGGGCGCGCACCCATGGAATGGCGGAGCGCGAACGGCTCGGCCGAGCCCAGTTGCATGACGCGGAAACGATTTGGCGGTACCTTGCAAACCCGCACGGCCCGTCGGCCTAATGGAGATCGTCATGTCCGCTCGCTTTCGCTTCCTGCTTGCCCTTTCGTTGATCAGTGTGACTACCGCGGCCCTTGCCCAGGACATCCCCGCCAATATGCCCAAGCGTAAGCCCGGGCTGTGGGAAATGCAGACCACCGGCATGGGCGGGCGCCAGCAGACCATGAAGCTGTGCCTCGACGCGGATACCGATCAGGCCATGTACAAGATGGGTACGCAGATGAGCGGCCAGAAATGCAGCAAGTTCAACATCGACGTGAAGGGAAATTCCGTGGTGTCTGACGCGGTCTGCAAGGTGGATGGCCCCAGCGGGCCCATGAGCATGACCAGCCACAGCGAGACCAAGTTTGATGGCGACTCCTCGTATCACACCGAAGGCCACGTAAGCTACGATCCGGCTCCCGCAGGCATGGGGCAGATGGCAGTGAGCAGCACCGGCCGCTGGGTGGGGCCATGCGCGGCGGGCCAGAAGCCTGGCGACATGATCATGTCCAACGGGCAGACCATGAACATCAAGGATATGCATCCCTGATGCCGTCCTCACGAGCGTCGACCAAGACGCTCGTGGCGGTTTGGCGTTGTCTGGTTAAGAGAGGCCAAGCGGGTTCTAGGGAGAGGGCGGCTGCATGAGCTGGTGTATCAGCGCCTCGTGCTCGGCATCGATCTTCCGCAGGCGGGCCCGCATGGCCGCATCGCTTACCCATTGGGCACTGTAGACGCGACGCTTGTCGAGGTTGAACTCGATGTCCGCAAAAGGCACCAGCGTTTCATTGCCGGCAGGTGAGAAGCCGCTGAGGTCGTTGATGAGTTGCAGCTTGGCCAATTCTGCCGTGGCGTTCTTGCCCTTGCCGTAGGAGGTGAACGCGGCCGCGACCCGTTGGCGCAATTCCGACGGCAGGTCGGTGCGTATCACGATGACGGAATTCGGAATCAGGCTGGACGTCCACAGCACGCGTAGCCGGTCATATTGATCGGGAAAGCGCTTGGCAAAGCGCTCCAGGTCGGAGGTGCTGTTGGTGGCTACATCGACCTCCTTGTTCGCTACCGCCAGCGCGTTGTTTTGGTGGTTGTCCACTGAAACACTCGCAAAAAAAGTATCCGAGTCGAGCCGGCGGTTGGCGAACAATTCGGTCTCTGGCACCAGGTAGCCCGAGACCGACAGCACTTCGCCCCTCGCATAGCGCAGGCGGCCCGGCTGGCGGAACATGTCGTCGAGGCTGTGCAGTGGTGAGTCCTTCTCGACCAGCAGCACGGCGAAATAGCCACGCGGACCATGGCTTACGCGTGAGCTGAGCGATCACCTGCATGCGGTCCCGGGTGACCGCTTCGAGCGCCAGGCGGCCAGACACGAAGGCAAAGTCGACACGTTCGTCCGACATCGCCTGGGCTAGCCCTTCGTAGGTACTGACCGAGAGGCTGCGCACCGGCAGGCGCAAGGTGCGGCTGAGGTCATCCAGCATGGGGCGCCATGCTTCCAGCGATTCGGAGGGCCCGCCCATCGGCAGGATGCCGAAGGTCAGCGCCCGGATATGGGTGTTGCCTGTGCCCCCGGGATCGGCGAAAGCCGCCTGCGGGCCAAGCATGACGCAGGCGAGCAGACTGACCAGGACCAGACGGAGTCGCAGGTCTAGCCAGATCGAGTATCGTCTGTGGCTTGAAATCCACCCCTTCAGCAACGCGGTATCTCCCCTGGGGACCGACGGATGCCTCTGGCCGGAAAACGACGAGGCAGTACGCCATGCCTCTGCTCGCCGCAGCATACGCTGCCGCCGTCAGCGACAGGTGAAAGGCCTCAACGCGGCCTGCGCGGAGACTCTAGACAGGCTCTCAGATACCGCTGATGCGCCTTGAAGCCACGACGGCCTCGACCCGGTTGCGCACGTTGAGCGCGCGGAAGATGGCGGCGAGATGAATCTTTACCGTGCCTTCGCTAATGCCCAGGTCGCGGGCGATGAGCTTGTTTGGCTTGCCCTGCGAAAGTAGGCGCAGCACGTCGATCTGACGTTCCGTAAGCAGTTTGCGCAGGCGTTCTTCCAGCGAATCCTGGCTGGGCGACGGTGCGTGCGACGTGGGCGAGGGCATGGGCATCGGGGTGGCTCCCGCACCGTTGCCGCGCTCCTGCAAAAGCAAGGGAGGCACATAGACGCCGCCGGATAGCACCAGCCGCACTGCCGACAACATCACGTCCGGCGAATAGGCCTTGGGAATGAAACCCAGCACGCCCATGGCCAGCAGGTCTTTCATCAAGCCTGGATCTTCCGAGCCGGACAGCACGATCACGGGCACGTCGGGCAGCTTCTCGACCACTTCGGCCAGATGCTCGCTGCCCTGCACGCCAGGCATGGCGAGGTCGACCAAGGCCAGCCCCAGCGAGGAGGCGTTTGGTGCGTGAATCGCCTCGCGCAATTCGGCCATGTCCATGGCGATGACGAACTCGGTGTCAGGGCCAAGCTCCGCCAACTTGAGCTTGACCCCTTCGACGATAAGCCGATGATCGTCCGCAATCAGTATGCGCATGTCATTCCCCGTGGCGGCACGCGGAGATCCGATCGCCGCATGCCCGCTTGTAGCAACATAGTCCCACACCGCCTGCGCGGCAACCTCGGGACGCCTACGAATGGCCTAGTCTCAAGGTGATATGGCTGCCTTGCGGGGCACTCGGGAGAATCGATTCACTGCGGTGGGGGAGTCGCTATGCGTACCGTGTATCAGGTGGGGCAGCGACGATGCCATCATGGCGGGTGCGATGCCTCCATGGGCAAGCGTGTTCGTGAAAACCCGGGTACGCCGATGCCTATACCTCCAGCACCCATGATCGCCGGCGCGGCGCGGTGATGAAATGAAGCCTTTCCTGCCTGCTTACAGGTCGCCCTAGCCGTCATGCGGTTGCTGGACTATTTTGCGCCGCTGTTCGCCTACGGCCTGGCCGTCGACGAGCAGGCAGCGGCTCAGGCCGCCCCAAGTGACCTGGCGCCGCTCAATGCGCGGGCGCGGGAGTTGATCGATCAGGCCCGCAAAATGGCACTCGCCAACGGCAAGTCGATGCGGGACGTCGAGCTTGCGGGCTTTGCCGTGGTGGCCTGGTTCGACGAGATCATCGTGCGCCATGAGGCCAAGCGGGATCAGCCCAGTCCGTTGCAGCTGACGCTGTTCCACACGAGCGACGCCTCCAGCGAATTCTTCGAGCATCTTGCACGGCTGGACAGTAGGGCCGAGGAGGTGCGCGAGGTGTATTGCACCGCGCTGCTGCTCGGCTTTGTCGGCCAGTATTACTACGAGAAGGGTGATAGCGGTGAGCTAGGCAGGATCAAGTCGGTCTATTGCCGTCCCTACGCGGCACCTGCGGCCGTACTCCAGGCGCTGCAACGGGAGTCGATCACGCCACAACCCTACCTCACTCCCGATTCACCGGCACGGCGCATGCCGGGGCCATGGGCGGGCAGGCGGCCGGCCTTGTTCGTGGCGCTTGGTGTGGTCTTGCTCGTGCTCGTGGCCTTTGTCGCCCCTGTATTCAGTAGCGCGATGTCGGCACAGGCCTGGTATTTGTCGGGCATCCTGGTGGTTATCGCTGGCATGCTTGGATGGGCAGGATCGCTGGCGTGGCATTGGCTGGCCTCCACGCGAGCGTCTGCCGACCCCCATGCCGGATGGGACATCCGCAGCGTCTGGAGGGCGCTCAAGGATGCCGTACGTCGCGTGCGCGGCGCGATACTTCACCCGTTCCGGCGCCGTGGCAAATGGCGGCAGCTGTCTCGTCATCCCTGGCTGGTGTTTCTTGGCGACAGCGGCGCGAACGTACGCGGGCTGCTGCAGGCGGCTGCCCGGTCGTCCCACGGACGACTGCTGCCGGCTGATGGTGTATCGACGAGCGGGCACTGGTGGTTGTTTCGATCCCTGGTAGCCATCGAAATGGACCCGCGCCTGGCCCAGGCCCGCGAAGATACCCAGGCGGCGGATCTGCTCTGGTCCGAGGCGTTGACGCGCCTGTCGCGCGAACGGCGCAAGCTGCCGCTCGATGGTGTCGTGCTTGGCGTTGCGGCGCAAAGCTTGCTCGGGCCGGGTGCCGACATCACGGCTACCGCCGCGAGGTTGCGCGGGATGGCGAATGAGGCCACCCAGCGCCTGCACCTTCAGCTCCCCCTGTATGTCGTGGTGACAGGCCTGGACATGCTGCCTGGGCATGCCTCGTTCAAGGCTGCGTTGCCCCCGGCGGTGTTTCGTAAAGTGTTGGGTTGGCGGAATTCCGAGGCAACCTCCGCAGCCGAGTCGACCGGCCGTATGGATGGCCATTTCGACGACGCCTTCGAGCGTATGCGGATGATCGGCTTGGCGGCGCTTGCCAAGCAGCACGAGCCGCATGGGCGTCGCGAGATTTTCGAGTTCCGCCAATCATTGTCCGATCTGCAGCATGGTTTGCATGTCTTCGTTGATCAGCTGATGGCGGAGGATCCCGCTGGTCAGCACGGGCTACGTTGGTGTGGGCTCTACTTCACGGGCGTGTCGCGGGGCGACTCGACCGGCGGCGAATTCGTGGAAGACCTGTTCAACCGTTTTCTGCCGGGCGACCGCGTGCTGGCGCGCAGGACCGCTTGAGGCCAAGTGCTGCGTCGTCAGGTCTGTGGCTCAGACAACCGTGGCTCAGGCCGTCGTGGCGCGGGCGGCATTCCAGGCGACCATCATGGCTTCGCGCAGTTGCTCGGGTGACACCGGCTTGTAGAGCACGGGGATATTGGCGGCCATGATCTCGCGAAGACGATCGCTGCGCGTTTCACCGGTGATCAGCAGGCGCGGGAAGGGCGCGTGGCCGTCGCGCAGATAGAGCTGATCCAGCGCCGCCAATACGTCCAGGCCACTCTCGCCGTCACGCAGGCGCAGGTCTGAAATCACGATATCCGGTGGCGCGGGCCATTCTTCGGCCGCCTGCAAGGCCTGTATCCGATCCTCGGCGATGGCGACTTCGCAACCCCAGCTGCGCAGCAGGTAACGGATGCCGGAGAGGATGGCCGGTTCATCGTCGATCACCAGCACGCGCATGCCCGTGACATCCATCGGCGCCTCCTCCGCTGGCGCGTCGAAAACCAGCTGCGGTGGGACCTCGGGCAGATGAAAGCAGAAGAGACTGCCACGTCCGGGGTGGGATTTCAGCACAACCTGCGTATCCAAGAGTTCCGCCAGGCGTTGCACGGTGGCTAGCCCCAGGCCCAGGCCTCGGCGTGTACCGGTATCGTGTTCGTTGGTGCCGTGGCATTCCACCCGGTAGAACTCGTCGAATACGCGCGCCTGGTGCTCGGGTGCGATGCCGCTGCCGGTGTCCCACACGTCAACGCGAACGGTGCCATCGCAACGGCGTCGCGCGACCACCAGGACGCCGCCTTTGCTGGTGTATCGCAGCGCGTTGCTCACAAGATTGTTGAGAATGCGCGCCAGCATCGTGCGGTCGCTGCGCACCCACACGTCCGTTGCGCGCATGATCAGCCGCAGCCCGTGCTGCTCGGCAATCATGCGGAAGTTGCGGCTTACTTCCTGCAGTACCTGGTCGAGCGGGAATTCCGTGATCTCAATCTGCATCGCACCGGTTTCGAGGCGCGAGAGATCGAGCAGTTCGCTGAACAAGTGGTCGAGTGCTTCCACGCATTCCTGGATGTGTGCGATGCGATCCAGCCGCACCGGGTCGCGCTCGTCCACCGCCAGCGACGAGGAGAACAGGGTCAGCGCATACAAAGGTTGGCGTAGATCGTGTGACGCCGCGGCCAGAAAACGCGCCTTGGCGACGCTGGCCGCTTCAAGCGCCGCATTCTTTCGTGCGAGTTCCACGGTCGCGTGTTCGATCTCTCTTTCCATGCTGAGCTGTACGTCGAACAGCGCCAGCGCAGCACTGTTGAAGCCTCGCTGCAGTTCACCGATTTCCGACTGGTCGGTGACCTCCACTTCGACATGGCGGTCGCCGCGACCGAGCTGGTGCACCGCCGAGACGAGGCGGCGCAATGGCGCACTGATCCAGCGCGCGGCCTGCCACGCGATCACGGAAGCCACCAGCAGGCTGACGAAAAGTGCGATCAGCGCATTGCGCAGACTGGCCTGTTGCGCGGAGATAGCGCTGCTGAGGCTGACGTCCACCAGCACCGAACCGAGTACCGGGTGTCCGGGCTGGTCGCTGTCGACGACGTCGCGCACCACGGTCAGGCTTTCAGTGGAGCCCGTTCCGCTACGGCCCAGGCTGTCGGCGAGGATCTCACCATCGGCCGCGCGGATCTGCACACGCGCTACATGGGGCAATTCGCCAATGGATTCGGCAATGCGCACCAGCTCGCGGCGCTGCATGTCGCGCAAGGGGGTGGTGGATACCGAGGCTGCCTGCGTCGCGATGGCGCCGGCGGTGTTCTGCGCCATGTCGCGCAAGGTGATCAACTGGCTCCGGGTGAGCATGGTGACCAGCAGCGTGGCTGTGACCATCGTTGGCACGAGCGCAACCAGCGCGAATCGCTGCATAAGCGATGTGCGCCGCCACCACCGCACCGCCCGGGAGTTCGCCCCTGCACCCATTGGCCGTCACCCCATTCGGCGTTTCGTGCGCCGATAGTTGCAGAGCCTAGCGCGATTCGTTGAGTAGGGCAGCTATCCGATTGGTCGAGGGTATACCCATCATTGGTCCTGGGTATTCGCTGAGGGCGACACTCCGCTCCGGCGTCTGCGGCTGATCCGTTCGACCAGCAGGGGTAGCAGGGCCAGCACGCCGATGGCGCTGAGCGGGATCCACACCCCGCGCTGCATCAACAGGCCCACGCCAAAGTGGCCATGGCTGCGGGCGAGCGCCTCGCCAAGGCCGGCCCCGATGGAAGTCTCGAAGATCAGGGAGACCGTGCCCCCTAACCAGCTCGCACCAAGAAACAGCCAGAGCGGGCAGCGCAGCCATGCCAGGGCGACCGTGACGAGACCGAACGGCGCCACCGGCACAAAGCGCAGGAACATGGTGTAGGCCGTGGGATGGCGCTCAAAGCCGTGGTGCACCTTGTCCACGAGGGCCGGCGGATGTTTGCTGCCGGTGCCGAACGCGTAGCGGCTGGCCAGGAACAGGATCAGGGTACCCAGGGTGAGCCCGATGGAGGAATAAATGCTGCCCTCAAGCGTTCCGAAGGCGAAGCCGCCCGCCATGATGATGATCACCGTGCCCGGGATGCCCGTCGACATGGCCAGGGTGAGCAGGCCGATAAAGGCCAGACGACTGAGCCAGGGACTTTCGGCGATACCCGCGCGCAACTGGGCCTGGTGCGTCACCAGCTGTTCGGGATGCAAGCGATCGAGCACGCCGGAGCTAAACAACACGATGCCGGCCAGCACCAGCAGGATCAGGGGCAGCGAGGCGCGCAGGCGGCTCAATAGTGCTGCCCGCTGCGGCCGTAGACGGCCAGCACGTCGCGCGCCTGCTCCCGCAGGATGTCGCGGCGCACGGCGATGCCGCGGCGTTCGAGTTCACCCGCCCAGTCGGCGGGCAGCGGACCTTCGTCGAACTCGGTGAGTTGCTCGACATCCTCCGCGCGTGCGCCGATCAACAGCTCGTCGATGCCGGCCCATACGGTGGCACCGTAACACTGGCAGCACGGCTGGGCGCTGGTGGCGAGCGTGTAACGCCCGCCGTCTTCATTGATGCGGTAGCTGGCCAGGCGCTGCTGCGCGCTCATGAACGCCATCGTCTCCGCGTGCGCGACGGAGCAGGTTTGCGGCACGACGCGATTGACGCCCACGGAAACCAGGCGCCCATCCTCATGGAACACCGCCGCACCAAACGGGCCGCCGTGACCATGCTCGATATTGTGACGCGACAGTTCGATGGCGAGCCCCACGCGTTCTTGGTCGGTGATGTAGCGCTTACCCGTGTCAACCACGTCGCCGATCCACGGCGGCAAGGTCAGGTGAATCTGCAGGCGCAGCATGCGTATCTCCTTATAACGCGGGTTTCAGCCAGCCTGCTTGGCCCACGTGTCGCGCAGCGTAACGGTACGGTTGAACACCGGCGCGTCGGCGCGATGGTCAATGCGATCGGCCACGAAGTAACCGAGACGCTCGAACTGATAGCGCTGTTCCGGCGCAGCGTTCGCCGCGGCTGGCTCCAGCCAGGCGCGCACGACGCGCTTTGCTTCCGGGTTGATGTGCTCGATCCAGCTCTTGCCGTCGGATTCGTCGTCCGGGGCCGGTACGTTGAACAAGCGATCGTATACACGCACCTCGGTCGACACGCCATGCTTCGCGCTCACCCAGTGGATGGTGCCCTTTACCTTGCGGTCGGCGCCAGGCATGCCATGACGCGATTCGAGATCGAGCGTGCAGCGGACTTCGGTGACATTGCCGTCGGCGTCCTTCACGATCTCGTCGCATTTCACGATGCCAACACCGCGCAGGCGCACCTCGCCTTCGGGCTTCAGGCGATGGAAGCCCTTGGGCGGCACTTCGGCGAAATCCTCGCGCTCGATCCAGACCTCGGGGAAAACGGCACTTCGCGCGTGCCGAAGCTCTCATCCTTGGGATGGTTGGAGAACACCAGCGTTTCCTGGTGATCCGCGGGCAGGTTGGTGATCACCAGCTTGAGCGGATCCAGCACGGCCATGCGCCGGGGCGCGGTCGCGTCCAGATCTTCGCGAATGCAGTTCTCGAGGATCGAGTAGTCGATGATGCTGTTCTGCTTGCTCACGCCCAGGCGCTCGATCAGCAGGCGCAGGCCGGCCGGCGTGAAGCCGCGACGACGCAGGCCACGCAGCGTGTTCATGCGCGGATCGTCCCAGCTATCCACCAGGTTTTCGTTCACCAACTGGGCGAGCTTGCGCTTGCTGGTGATGCTGTAGGAGAGGTTGAGGCGCGAGAATTCGATCTGCCGCGGCTTGGCCGGATCGGTGCGGAAGCCGCCCTCCCGCAGGTGCTGCCACAGCTCAGGATGGTTGACCAGGTCGACCTTGTCGACGAACCAGTCGTACAGCGGACGATGGTCCTCGAACTCCAGCGTGCACAGCGAATGGGTGATGCCTTCCAGCGCGTCCGATAGGCAGTGCGCGTAGTCGTACATCGGATAGATCGGCCAGGCGTCACCGGTGTTCTGGTGGGCGATCTTGCGGATGCGGTAGATCGCCGGGTCGCGCATGTTCATATTGCCCGACGTCATGTCGATCTTCGCGCGCAGCGTCTTGGCGCCATCGGCGAATTCGCCTGCACGCATGCGACGGAACAGATCGAGGTTCTCTTCCACGCTGCGGTCGCGGAACGGCGAGTTGCGGCCCGGCTCGGTCAACGTGCCACGGTAGGCGCGCATGTCCTCGGCGTTGAGGTCGTCCACGTAGGCGACGCCGTCCTTGATCAGCTTGATCGCCGAGTCGTAGAACACCTCGAAATAGTCCGAGGCGTGGCGCAGGTCATGCCACTCGTAGCCCAGCCAGCGCACGTCGTCCTTGATGCCCTCGACGAACTCGGGGTCTTCCTTGCCCGGATTGGTGTCGTCCAGGCGCAGGTTGCACCAGCCGGTGAACTCCGAAGCGATGCCGAAGTTCAGGCAGATCGCCTTGGCGTGGCCGATATGCAGGTAACCGTTCGGCTCGGGCGGAAAGCGCGTGCGGATGGCGTGGTGCTTGCCGGTGGCCAAGTCCTCGCGAATGATCTGGCGGATGAAATCCCGTTGCACATCAGCGCGTTGACCCTCGGCCTGCGGTGCGGCGGACGAGACAATCGGTTCAATGGCGGCGTTTTCAGTGGACATCGGGACTCACAACTCGTACGCGGTGGCGGAAACGCTGAAGTTTACCTTGTCCAAGGTGGGGGTGTTTTATCGGGTTTCAGCTATCCCCCAGCAGCCCCGAATGCCAAATCTGTAGGAGCGCACCCTGTGCGCGACAAGCCGGCAGGACTGCCGGCTTGCACAGCGCAAGCGGCCCGCAGGGCGAGGGCCAAGGATGGCCCGAGTGAAATGCCTGCATAGCGGTAGCGTCGTGATCGCGCACAGGGTGCGCTCCTACAAGGGCATCACCCCAGCATCACGATCGAGTAAAAACTTGCCCCCCGCCCCGCACAGCGCTAGCGTGGCCCCATGCGCATCGCATACCGAGCCGAAACCCTGATCGACGCCCACCTGGTGAAGGACGCCCTGGAGCGCGCGGACATCCCTGCGTTCATTTCAGGTGAATACCTGACCGGAGCGGTGGGTCAGCTGCCGGCGCTGGATTATGTGGCGGTGCTTGTGTCGGAAGCGAGCTTGGACGCGGCGGAGCGGATCGTACGCGAAGTCGAGCGCACCCTGGTCGAGGCCCGTCTCGCCATGGACGAATCGGACGAAGATCCGGACGCACCGCACCCCGCTTTCTGTTGAACCCATTCGATCGATCGATGGCATCGCAGGGCTGGGCCGGCCTGGCTTTGGCTCTGGGCGGTATTCTGTCAGGCGCGCCATGCCCCCGTGTGCGGGCTAAGGAGTGAATCAGGTGGATAGTTCGTTGACGCAGATCCGGGCGCTGATCCGCGCCGTAGCGGACTTCCCCAAGCCGGGCGTCGTCTTTCGCGACATCACGCCATTGCTCGCCGATGCCGGTGGTTTTGCGCGTTGCGTGGATGCGTTGGCCGAGCCGTGGCAGGGCAGTGGCGTACAGGCGGTATGCGGTATCGAGTCGCGCGGTTTTATTTTCGGCGCTGCGCTGGCGCAGAAGCTGCACGCGGGTTTCGTGCCGCTGCGCAAGCCCAACAAGTTGCCACCGCCCGTGGTTGCTGTCGACTACGAGCTGGAATACGGCGTCGATCGGCTGGAGGCGCGCAACGATGCGCTGCGTCCGGGTGAAAGGGTATTGATCGTGGACGACGTTCTTGCCACGGGCGGTACGCTGGCCGCGGCGCGCGCCCTGGTGGAAAAGCTCGGGGCGCGGCTGGTGGGGGCCAGTGTGGTGATCGAACTGGCCGCCCTGCAGGGGCGCAGCCGCTGGCAAGACGACGCGCCGTTGCATGCCTTGCTGCGCTACTGAGCGCGCATTACGCAGTCTTAATGGTGATCTGACGCTTTCGACGACTCAGGGCGTTGCCGGTGCGATGCTCTCTACATAAACCAGCTCACATGCACCATCGCCGGTGTCGTCGCGGGTCATTGATGTTCGCCAACGCCAGCCGCCCGGACGGCTGGCGTCGACCAGAAACCCTTCGAGATGCACGACTTCGCCTGGGCGCACGCGCTCCAGCTCGTCACGCACGATGTGGTCAGCGGGGATCATGTGCATGTTGGCGCTGGACCTCTCGATTTCCCGGCGTGGAATCGGAAACGCGTTGACGTGCCAGTGATAGAAGCGGTTGCCCTGGCTGATCTCGATGCTGGTCAGCACGCTGCTGTCGGACATGCGGCCCCATCCCATGGCGAGATCGACCGGCGCCAGATTGGCGCCTGCATCGAAGTGGTAGTCCTCGCGGGACAGCACGCGCGCGGTCAGTTCGAAGCGCGCGCGCGTGACGAGTGTGATGTCACCACGCTGCAGCGTGGTGCCCTGTTCGAGATCGATTTGTGTGGGTACATCCGGCGCCAGGATGCCGGAGACCGGTGTGAGCGGGCGCGCCCGCCACCAGTGAGCTGCGCCGAGGCCGGCGATCAGCAGTAGGCCGATCAGCAGAAAGCGTGGCATGGGGGCTCAGGGCGCAGCGCGCTTGGCGGGCTTGGGTTCGCTCAAGTTCGGCTGCAGCAGCTCCGGCGGCAAGCCGCGGATCACATCGCCAAAACGCTCGAGGAAGACACCCAGCGACGAGCTCTTGCGCCACACGAGCGCAATGCGCCGGCTAGGCGCGTGACCGGAAAATTCGATCAGGTGCACATTGTCGGTGCGTGACATGGGTGGCTTGATGGCCAGCGTCGGCAGCAAGGTAATACCGACGTTTGCCGCCACCATCTGGCGCAAGGTTTCAAGACTGGTGGCGCGGAAGCCGGAGCGTTCGGCGGCACCGGCGAGCTGGCACACCTCCAGCGCCTGGTCGCGCATGCAGTGGCCGTCCTCCAGCAGCAACAGGCTTTCATCTTCCAAGTCGTCGAGTTTCAGTCGGGTGCGTTTGTGCGCCAGCGGATGATCGTCTGGCACGGCGAGCACGAACGGTTCCTCGAACAGGAATTCGGCGTGCAGGCTGTCCTCGTGCAAGGGCAGGGCGAGCACGCCGACATCCAGCGCGCCCTCGCGCAGCATCTTCACCACTTGCTCAGTTTTTTCTTCGACCAGCAGCAGTTCCAGTCGCGGGAAGTGCTTGCGCACCAGCGGCACCAGATGCGGAAGCAGGTAAGGGCCGAGCGTGGGGAAGATGCCCAGTCGCAAGGTGCCCGATTCCGGGTCGCGCGTGCGCTGAGCAATCGCCTTGATCTCGTCGATCTCCGACAACACGCCACGTGCGCGGCGGGCGATTTCGCGACCGGTTTCGGTCAGCAGCACCTTGCGCGGGGTTCGCTCCACCAGCGCCACGCCAAGCTCGTCCTCAAGCTTCTTGATCTGGGTGGAGAGGGTGGGCTGGCTGACAAAACTCGCCTCGGCCGCGCGCCCGAAATGCCGGTGCTCGGCCAGAGCCACGAGGTAGTGCAGGTCGCGCAGGTTCATGGATGAGCGTCCACACGGTTCTGATAGGTGATGTCTATGGATTGTGATGGCTTTCATCGGTTTGGACAATGTGTGGCATGTCTTCTGGCACTGTGTCGTTCGTCATGGCAACCCCTAGCGTGGGCGTTTATTTGTCCCAGGAGTGCACTCGCACCATGCGCCGCTTCGTCCGCCCGCTCGTCCTTACCGCCCTTGCCGCTTGTTGCGGCGCCGCTCTTGCCGCCCCGGCCGCCAACGATCAGCCGCAGGGCAAGTTGCCGCGCTGGGCCATGCCGGAGTCGTATCAGCTCGATTTCAAGGTCGATCCGCGTCAGCAGGACTTCACTGGCACCACCACGATCAAGCTGAAGCTGGAAAAAGCGACGGATCATCTGTGGCTGCACGGTCGCGAACTGAAGGTGAGCAAGGTCGTCATCACCGACGCCGCCGGCAAGGTGCATGAAGGCAAGTACGTGGACGTGGCGCCGAAAGAGGGTGTGGTGCGCATCGATTTCGGCAGCCAGCTGGCGCCGCAGGAACTGAGCCTGGCGATTACCTATAGCGCGCCGCTGAACCAGCAGCTGCAGGGCTTGTACAAGGTGAGCCACGAAGGTCAGCCGTATGCGATGACGCAGATGGAGCCGATCAGTGCGCGTTTCGCCTTCCCCGGTTTCGACGAGCCCTCGTTCAAGACGCCGTTCGACATTCGCCTGACCGTCCCCAATGACGAAGTCGGTATCGCCAACACCAAGCAGGTGAAGGAAGAAGCGGCCGGCGATGGCTGGAAGACGCTGACCTTCGCCAAGACGCAGCCGCTGCCGACCTATCTGGTCGCCTTTGGCGTGGGTCCATGGGATGTGGTGAAGGGTCCGGATATTTCCTCGACCCAGTACCGCGCGCAGCCCACCGAACTGCGCGGCATCGCGGCGAAGGGCGAAGGCCATCGCATGCAGCATGTGCTGAGCGAGACGCCGAGCATCATCCACACGCTCGAGGACTACTACGGCTTCGGCTATCCCTGGGACAAGCTCGACCTGCTCGCCGCGCCGGACTTCTCTGCCGGTGCGATGGAGAACCCGGGCCTGGTCACCTTCCGTGACTGGCTGTTGCTGATCGATCCGGATTCCCCGGCCAACTACGTGCGTGGTTCGTTCAACGTCACCGCGCACGAACTGGCGCACCAGTGGACGGGCGACACCGTGACCATGGGGTGGTGGGACGACCTGTGGCTCAACGAAGCCTTCGCCACCTGGATGCAGCAGAAGGTCACGCAGAAGGTGCATCCGGAATATCGCGCCGACCTCGACCGCGTGCGCGGCGCGCAGGGTGCGATGAATGGCGACAGCCTGGTCACCACGCGCAAGATCCGTCAGCCGATTACCGGCAATGGCGATATCGAGACGGCATTCGACGGCATCACCTACCAGAAGGGTGCGGCGGTGCTGGGCATGTTCGAAGGCTATGTCGGCGAGTCGACGTTCCAGAAGGGCATGCGCTCGTATATCCAGGAACACAAGTTCGGCAATGCAACGGCGGATGATCTGGTCGCTTCGATCGCCAAGGCGGCCGACAAGGGCCAGGATTTCCAGCAGGCGTTCAAGAGCTTCCTCAACCAGCCGGGTGTGCCTTACGTGCAGACTCAGGTGAGCCAGGAAGACGGCAAGACGGTGTTGCACCTTAACCAGAGCCGCTACCTGCCGCTGGGTAGCACGGGCGACGCCAAGAGCGTCTGGGGCGTGCCGATGTGCGTGCGCTACGGTACCGCCGATGGCAGCAAGGTGAGCTGCGAACTGCTCGACAAGGCGCAGGGCACCATGGTGCTCGCCGGCGCGAGCAATCCGACCTGGGTGATGCCCAACGCGAATGGCAGCGGCTACTACCGCTTCGCCATGGCCAAGGACGATCTGGCCAAGCTCGGCCAGCAAGTGGGCAAGCTTGACGATGCGGAACAGCTCGCCTACGCCGATGCGGTGTATGCCAGCTTCAAGCATGGCGATCTGAATGCGGCCGATGTGCTCGCCGCGCTCAAGCCGCTGACCTCGTCCAAGACGCGCGAAGTGGCCACTGCGCCGCTGGGCAGCTTCAATTGGATTTACCGCAACGTGGCGCAGACCGATGCGCAGCGCGCCAAGCTGGCCGAGTGGGCCAAGGCGGCCTATCTGCCTCGCATGCAGCAGCTGGGTTATCACCGCAAGCCAGGCGAAGCCGACACCGATTCGCTGCTGCGCGACACGTTGGCTGCTCAACTGGCGCTAGGCGTCAAGCTGCCGGAAGTGCGCGCCGAACTGCTCAAGCAAGGCGATGCAGCCCTCAAGCGCAAGCCCGACGGCCGTCTCGACCTTACTGCGGCCGATCCCGACCTGCTCGGTATCGCGCTCGGCGTCGCCGTGCAGGAGCGCGGCAAGAGCGCGGTCGATGCGTTGCTTGCCGAGCTGCCGCAGACCAGCGACCCGGCCATGCGCAACGCCATCCTCGGCGGCCTGAGCGAAGTGAATGATCCGGCGCTGGCCATCCAGGTGCGCAATTTCGCGTTGAACAAGCAGGTAAAGGTAGGCGAGATGGCCGCACTGTTGAGCGGTGGTCGCGATACGCGTGAACAGCGCGATGCCTCGTGGAACTGGGCGCAGGCGAACTACGACAAGATCGTGGAACGCACCGGCAGCTTCGCGGGAGGCCAGCTGCCGAGTCTGATCGGCGGTGGCGGCTGTTCGAAGGAAGAGGCCAGTCGCTTGCAGGCGTTCTTCAAGACGCGCGCCAAGGACGTCACCGGGGCCGAGCGTGGCCTGGCGCAGACCGGCGAGTCGACCCTGCTTTGTGCCGCGCTCGCGGAGAAGCAGGATGCGTCGGCGATCCTTCGCTGACCCAGGGGCCGGCAGACGACTGGCCCGCTTGAAGTCACCATCACGCCGGACGGTAGCCACCGTCCGGCGTTTTTTTTGCCTCAACCCCTTTCAACTCGCATCGGCGTTGCATGACGTGGGACCTCATCACACGGTCCCAGGCTTGCTTCTACACTGTCCCGACCCGCACGGGTCGTCAGGGAGAGATACATGCGTCGTCCATGGGAATGGTTGTTGGGACTCATGCTGGTGGCCGCGCCGCTGTTGGCGCAGGACGTGCCACCTGCTTTGCGCGACTGGAAGGACTGGGTATTGCATGACGTGCCGCAGCACGCCTGTCCGGTGCTCGCCACGCAGAGCGCGGGCGCTGACGGCGGCGCCTGTGCATGGCCGGGACGTCTGGTCCTGGGCCTCGATAAGGATGGCGCGCACTTCAGCCTCGATGTGCATGTGGACGCCGAAAGCTGGGTGAGTCTGCCAGGCGACGCGCGTCAGTGGCCGCAGCAGGTCAGTGTCGATAACAAGCCCTGGCCCGTGCTTGATCACGAGGAAAATCCGGCGGTGCGTCTGGGTGCCGGTGACTACGTCATCCGCGGGGCGCTGCCGTGGGATAGTCGTCCAGCACGTTTGCGCGTACCCGAATCGATCGGGCTGGTGTCGCTCACGCTGGATGGCAAGGCGGTCAACCGGGTCGAACGACATGCTGATCAGCTCACCCTGGGCGAGGCCGCGGCGGCGCAGCGCGCCGTCGATGCGTTGTCGTTGCGCGTCTACCGACGCCTCGCGGATGGCTTCCCATCAAGGCTGGAAACTCAGCTCCAGTTCGATGTGACAGGCAGCGCGCGTGAGCAGTTGCTGGGTCCGGCGCTGCCCAAGGGTTTTGTCGCCACTTCGCTGCAAGGTGAGCTTCCGGCGCGCCTGGAAAACGATGGACGCTTGCGCATACAACTGCGCCCGGGCCATTGGACGCTCACCCTTGGTGCGCGTGGTACCGAGGTGCTTGAGCATATCGGCCTGAGCCTGCCTGCCGAGCCCTGGCCGCGCCAGGAAATTTGGAGTTATGCCGACGACACCGCCTTGCGCAATACCCGAGTCCAAGGGCAAGCCACCGATGCGGCCCAGGCCGACGTACCGGGCGAATGGCAAAGCCTGCCTGCCTATGTGCTTGATGATGGCAACGGACTGTCCATCGAACAGGGCACGCGTGGTGGCGAAGGCGGGCAGGGCGACCAGCTTAGGTTGCATCGCGAGCTATGGCTGGATTTTGACGGTCGCGGCTACAACGCGGCGGATCACCTCGCCGGTACGCTGCGCCGTAACCAGCGTCTCGACGTCACCGGGCCCTGGCAGCTGCAAAGCGCGACGCAGGCCGGCACGCCGCTCTTGATCACCGCCAATCGCGATGGACATGGGGGCGTCGAACTGCGCGACACGCCAGTGAATCTCAAGGCCGGCCTGCGTCTGCCCGAGCGCGGTGCGATGCCGAGCACGGGGTGGCAGTTGCCGTTGGAAAGTATCGACGCGACCTTGCACCTGCCCTATGGCTATCGCCTGCTCGGCGCGGCGGGAGCGGATCGTTCGCCCGATTCATGGATCGCCCAATGGAGCCTGCTCGATCTGTTCGTGGTCGCCTTGATCGCGTTACTCGCAGGGCGTTTGCTGGGTTGGCCGTGGGCGCTGGTCGCCATCGGCTTTCTAGCCTTGTCGCAACACGAGTCCAGTGCACCGCGCTGGACACTGGCCGTGGCGCTTGCGCTGGCCCTGCTGATGCGCGCCTTGCCGGAAGGGCGGCTGCGGGTGATCTCGCGCATCACGGCCGCCGCGCTGCTCGTCTTGACGGTGCTGTGGACGCTGCCCTTCGCGACAACCGAGATGAGCTATGCCCTGCATCCGCAACTGGAAGGGCGCAGCGCCGGTGCTGGCTATGCCCTCGAGACGCGCTTCGTCCAGCGGCAGGCTTATGCGGACCAGGAAGAACAGGATCAGCTCGCGGCATCGAACGCACCCGAATCCGCCCCGGCGCCCATGGCGATGATGCAGCCGGCCCCACCGCCTCCACCCGCTCCGCCTGCACCCGTTGCAGAGATCAGTGCGGGAAAAACGGCGCCTCCGATGGTGCTTCAGTCCGTGACGGTGACCGGCACGCGCCTCACGGCCTCCATGAGGGTGGGTCAGGAAACGGATGCGCATAGCGTCATCCAGGCTGGCCGTGGCGCGCCGCACTGGGATGTCGGTAACAACTATCGGCTCGGTTGGTCCGGGCCGGTCACGGCCGAACAGACCACGCGCTTCGTCATTGCTCCGGCCTGGCTGGTGCGCGTATTGCGTGTCGCCATGTTGGCATTGTTGCTGCTGTTGCTGGGCCGCCTGTCGCTAGGCTTGCTACCCCGATCGCTGGGGCCGTGGCGTGCCTGGAGCATTCGTGGTGCTGCCATCGCGCTGCTCGCGCTGGCTCTGATGCCCCACGCTGCACAGGCGCAAAACACGCCAAGCGATGAGGTGCTCACGCAATTGCGCACGCGTCTCACCGAGGCGCCAACCTGCGCGCCGGATTGTGCTGCGGTGGCGCGCGCAGCGGTGCGGGCGAGCGGCGACAGCGTGGTACTCGATCTGGACATGCACGCAGGCGCCACGGTCGCCGTGCCTTTGCCGCAAGCGGATGCCGCCCTGCAGTTGAGCAGCGTCAGCACGGATGGGCACGATGCTGTCCTGACCCGGCAGGCCGATGTGCTCCTGGTCAAGCTGGAGCGTGGCGTTCATCGCGTTTCATTGCGTTATCGCGCGGCGCCGGTGGATACGGCCAGCTTGCAATTCGCGTTACGCCCGCAACGCATCGAGTTCAGTGGCGATGGATGGGCGGCCGACGGCGTGGACGACTATCGACTATTGGGCGATAGCCTGAGCTTGAACAGGGTGCGTGCGGGGTCGGATGGAAAGCCACAAGCGGCGGCAGCGCAAGCTTTTCCACCCTACGTGAGGTTGACCCGAACCCTGGTCTTTGGCGTGGACTGGAATGTGGAAAACACGGTCGAGAGGATAGCGCCGAGCGATGGCGGCTTTAGCCTCGATTTGCCCTTGCTTCCAGGCGAACACCCGTTGGGCGACAACATCCGTGTCCACGATGGCCGCATCGGCGTGACTTTCAACGCCGGCCAGGATCTCGTCCGCTGGAGTAGCCGACTCGATACTTCGGACAGCCTGGCGCTGACCGCGCCCAGCCTGAACGATCGCGCTGAGGTATGGGTGCTGCAGGCGGCTCCGATCTGGCATCTGGAAACCAGGGGCGTACCGGCGAACCTCAGCGACGATGGCCTGCGTTTTCTGCCCTTGCCCGGTGAAAGCCTGCAGCTCGCCATCCATCGACCCAAGGCGATGGCCGGCGACAGCCTGGCTTTCGATGAAGTGATCGTGCGCAGCCATGCGGCTGACCGCGCCACGGAAACCTTGCTCGTGCTCGCCGTGCGCAGCACGCGTGGCGGCGAGCATGTGATTGGCCTGCCACCCGGCGCGGAATTGCTCGAGGCGCGTCGTGACGCAGCGCCCCTGAGTCTGGCCATTCGCGACGGCAAGCTCAGCCTGCCGTTGTTGCCGGGCAGCCATCGCTACAGCTTGCGCCTGCGCGAGCCGCAAGGCGTCGCCGTGCGCACGCGGACGCCGACGTTTTCGCTCGATGCGCCGGCGGCCAACATCTCGTTGCAGCAGTCCTTGCCGGAGGACCGCTGGGTACTGTGGACGTGGGGTCCGGCGGCGGGTCCGGCCGTGATGTACTGGTCGCAACTGATCGTGCTGCTGCTCGCTGCATGGCTGTTGTCACGCTATGCGCCGACGCCGCTGCGCTTCCACCAGTGGCTGTTGCTTGGCCTCGGCTTCTCGGCCTTTGCGTGGGGCGCGTATGCGCTGGTCGTGATCTGGCTGATCCTGCTCGGCTTGCGCGCGCGATATGTAGTGCCCGAGCGCTTCGCTGCCCGTTTCAACCTGCTGCAAGCGGGCTTGGCGCTGATGACCGTGGCGGCCCTGGTCGTGCTGGTCTCGGCGGTGCCGAAAGGACTGTTGGGCCTGCCGGACATGCATGTGTCGGGCAACGGATCCAGCGCCTGGCAACTGAACTGGTTCGCCGATCAGAGTCATGGCGTGCTGCCGCACGCTGGCGTCTTCAGCGTCTCGCTGTGGGTCTACAAGATCGCCATGTTGCTGTGGGCGCTGTGGCTGGCCAATGCGTTGATCGGGTGGCTGCGCTGGGGCTTCGAGGCCTGGACCAAGGGTGGTTATTGGCGTCCGCGCAAGCCTAAAGTGATCGAGCCACCGCAGGTGCCGGCGGCCATGGAGTAGCGAGCATGCATCGCTGCGACGGATGGCCCGTCGCAGCGATGATCTTGCATGGCTCAGGCGTCTTCGGCCACGCGCAGAACGAGCTTGCCGGTGTTGCCGCCTTCGAACAGGCGGTTGAGCACCAGCGGAGCATTCTCCAGTCCATCCTCGATGGTTTCGCCGGCCTTGATGCGGCCTTCGCGCACCCAGCCAATCAGGTCCTGCACGGCGCGCTGGCTGTCGCGATAGTCGAACGCGAGGAATCCACGCACCGTGAGGCGCTTGACGATGATCACGCTGTAGTCGTCGGAAGGCTTCGCACCGCTGGTGTAATTGGCAATCAAACCGCACAGCGCCACGCGTCCACCGTTGACCATGCGCGACAGCACCGCACGCATCACCGGGCCGCCGACATTCTCGAAGTTCACGTGCACGCCATCGGGCGTAGCGGCGGCCAAGGCCTGCTTCCAGTCATCGGCCTTGTAGTCGACGGCGGCATCGAAGCCCAGATCATCAATCAAGTGGCGGCACTTGTCCGGGCCGCCCGCGATGCCGACGACGCGCGCGCCACGCAGCTTGCCGATCTGTCCGGCAATCGAACCTACCGAACCGGCCGCCGCCGATACCACCAGCGTTTCACCCGGCTGCACGGGGGCGATTTCGGTGAGGCCGTAATACGCGGTGATGCCGCTGAAGCCACAAGCGCCGAGCAAGGTGGGCAACGGGACGGGCGGCTTCGGCGGCAGCTTCACCCAATCCTTCGCCCGCTTGTCGTCGACCACGGCGTAGTCCTGCCAACCCACCAGTCCCTGCACCAGGTCGCCGACCGCGTATTGCGCGGATCGCGAGGCGACGACACGGCCGAGTCCGAGTCCACGCATCACCTCGCCGATCGCCACCGGCGGCATGTATTGCGGAATGTCGCTCATCCACACGCGGTTGGTCGGGTCCATCGAGAGATACAGCACGCGCACGAGGGCCTGTCCCTCGGCGAGTTCGGCTGTGGGTTGTTCGAGCAGTTCGAAATTGTCCTGGCGGACCAGGCCTTCCGGCCGGCTTTTCAGCCGCAGTTGGCGATTGACGAATGACATGGCAAACCTCGTGGGAAGGGGTCAGATGGCGCGCGCGCCACCGTCGATCACCAGCTCGGCGGCGGTGACGTAGCGACTTTCATCGGATGCTAGATAGAGCACTGCATAGGCGACGTCATCGGGCTCGCCCAAACGCTTGAGGGGAATGCCCCGCACCAGCTTGCGCGTGGCTTCCTCTTCGCCCAGGGCTTCGAAGAACGGCGCCACGATGCCGGTGCGAATAAACGCCGGGTGCACCGAGTTGCAGCGCACATCGATCTTCTGCCGTGCGCAATCCAGTGCCACCGACTTGCTTAGCATCGCCACGGCGGCCTTGGACGTGTTGTAGGCGGTGTAGTCCGGATCGACCTTGAAGGCGGCCAGCGAGGAGATATTGATGATGGATGCCGGTTGCGCATCACGCAGGTACGGCAGCGCGTACTTGCAACCCAGCATCACGCTGTCCAGGTTGATGCTCATTACACGCTGCCATTCCTTCAACGTGACGTTCTCGATGCTGCCCAGCGACCCGATGCCGGCATTGTTGACCAGCACCGACAGGCCACCCATGGTCTTGGCGGCTTCGTCGAGGATCTGTTTCCACACGGCTTCGTCGCGGACGTCCTGTGCGGCAGACCATGCCATCCGAGTGCCGAGCTCGCGGTTGATCTCATCGGCCAGTTGCACAGTGGCGGCGGCATCCAGGTCGGTAAGGAATACCTTGGCGCCGTGACGGGCGAGCATGCGGGCGGTGGCGGAACCCAGCCCACCTGCGGCACCGGTGATAAAGGCGCGCTTGCCGGCGGCACGCGGGGGAGGGATATAGGCCATGCGGGATTCCTTCGGATCAGACACAGAGATAGCCGCCATCGACATTCAGCACCGCGCCGGTGGTGTAGGAGGCGGCATCGGAGGCGAGATAGAGCGCGGCGCCAGCCATTTCCGAGGGCTGGGCCACGCGACGCATCGGCACATGGGCCAGTGCCTGCTTGAGGATGGCAGGTGTATTGACCAGTACCGAGGCGAACTTCGTATCGGTGAGGCCGGGCAACAGCGCGTTGCAACGCACGCCCGCTTCGGCGCACTCGACCGCAAAGGCCTTGGTCATCGAGATCACCGCCGCCTTGGTGATCGAGTAGATGCCTTGCGCCACGCCCGGCACCACGCCGTTGACCGAGGCGACGTTGACGATGGAGCCGCCACCGTTCTTCTTCATCAATCGCGCACCGTGCGTCGACATGTAGAAGTAGCCGCGGATATTCACGTCCACGGTCTTCTGGAACACCGAAGGTTCGGTATCAAGGATGTGGCCGAAGAATGGATTGGTGGCGGCATTGTTGATCAGGATGTTCAGGCGCCCGTGCTTCTGCTCGACCTTGGCATATAGCGCTTCGATCTGTTCCATCTCGCCGATATGGCAAGCGATTGCTTCGGCCGATCCGCCTTCCGCCACGATGCCGTCGACGACGGCCTGGCAGTCGGCCTCGCGTCGGCTGGACACGATCACGTGGGCACCGTGCACGGCGAGCAACTTGGCGATTTCGGCACCGATGCCACGACTCGCGCCGGTGACGATGGCGATCTTTCCGGTGAGGTCGAAGGTGGCGGGCGTGGTCATGGTCGATACTCGCTGGTCGAGGAATGAATAATGGGTGATCGAAACGGCAAGAAAACGCAGGCTGCCATCCGCACGCTCATCGCAATGTCACCAAGCGCGTATCGTTGACGCGCTCCAGATGCGGCCACGTGTTATAGGTCATCAGCGTGGCTCCCCGCGAGCTCAGTCGCAGTCGGGTCACGCCGGTATTCACCAGTGGCCAGCTGAGCTTGAACGTTCTCGCAACGGGCGCCTCCAGCAAGGCACTGGCGATCACCGCGATGGGCCCACCGGACGTGAAGGCCCAGAGGTTCCTGGCGGGATGTTTGGCTAGCTGCTCCAACGTGTCGAGGACATTCGCACGAAACGCGGGCCAGGGCACGCTGTACTCCGCATCGTGTCGACCGTCGATCCAGCGCGCGACGGCGTCGGCGAACAGGCGCTGGAACGCTCGATGCGGATCAGTGTCCTGTTTGAGTTCGGCACGCAGGGCACCCGGTCCGGCAAGATCGGGACGTTGGCGCGCGAGTATTTCGTGGTGATCGAATTCGTCCAGGCCAGGAAACAATACGGATGGCGAACTCAAACCGGCTGCTTGCAGGCACAAGGACGCCGTATCGCGATGACGCAAGCGAGGTCCGACCGCAACCAGCTCGGGAGCAGGACCGCATGCAGCCAGCCATTCGCCGAGCAGGGACGATTGCTGCTCACCGATCGGCGAGAGCTGGTCATAGTCCTCCGCGCCGAAGCTGGCCTGGCCGTGGCGGATCAGCAGCAGCTCGCGCATCACTTACGCCACGATGCCGGCGATGATGCGTCGGCAACGCTGGCCCATGTAACGCGCGGCGTCGCCGAAACCGGCGAACTGCGGGTGGGTGGTCTGGCCCAGGGCGTAGCGACGGTAGATCTGCTGGATGATGACCATCAACCGAAACAGACCGAACACTTCGTAGAAGCCGAAGTTCGACACGTCCAGGCCGCTGCGTTGCCCGTAGTAGGCGATCACTTCGCGTCGGCTAAACATGCCAGCTTCGTGCGTGGGCTGGCGACGAAACGACTGGAACACTGCGTCGTCATCGGCCTGTACCCAATAGGCCAACGACCCGCCGAGGTCCATCAACGGATCGCCGATGGTGGCCATCTCCCAGTCCAGCACGCCGATGATGCGCAGCGGGTCTTCCGCGGCGAGCACCACGTTGTCGAAACGGTAGTCGTTGTGGATGACGCAGCTGGCGTTGTCGCGGGCGGGTTGATGCGCATCGAGCCAGGCGAGTATGTCATCGCATCGGTCGGAACCGTCGGTGGCGGCCTGTCGCCAGCGCTCGCTCCAGCCGCTTACTTGCCGTGCGATGTAGCCTTCGCCTTTGCCCAGCGTGCTCAGGCCCGGTTGCGTGGTGTCGACGTGGTGCAGTTCGATAAGGCGGTCGATGAAACCGGTGCACAGACGGCGCACGCCATCACGATCCAGTCCCAGGGCGGGCGGCAGGTCGCGACGAAGAATGGTGCCGTCAAAGCGTTCCATCACGTAGAAGTCCTGCCCGATCACGTCAGCGTCGTCGCAGCGAGCAAGGATCGCCGGCACGTACGGATAGCTGGGCTTGAGCGCACTCATGACGCGCGCCTCGCGCATCATGTCATGCGCGGACTTGGCCTTGGCGCCGCGCGGCGGTCGGCGTAATACCAGTTCCCGGTTGGCGTAGCGGAGCAGGTAGGTGAGGTTCGAGGCGCCGCCGGGAAATTGTGTCACCGCAGGCGTGCCCTCCAGGCCCGCGATGTGCTGCTTGAGGAAGGCATCGACGCGCAAGGCATCGAATGCATCTTCCTCGCGTACCGGGCGTGTCTGGTCCTGTATCGCGCTCATGCGCGCGCTCCTTTCGCCAACTGCGCCTTGGCTTCGAGTTTGGCGACCACGGCACGATGCACCTCGTCGGGACCGTCGGCCAGGCGCAGCACACGCGCATAGGCGAACAGTCGCGTCAGCGGCACATCGTCGGACAGGCCGGCGCCACCATGGATCTGTATCGCGGCATCGGCGGCTTGTTGCGCCACGGCGGGTACCACCACCTTGATCTGGGAAATCAGGCTAAGTGCTGCCTTGATGCCATGCGTGTCGAGTGTCCATGCCGTCTTCAACGTCAGCAGGCGCGCCTGCTCGATCGCCATGCGCAGGTTGGCCACGATATCCGCATTGCCGCCGAGACGAAGCAGCGGCTTGCCGAACGCTACACGCGAATGGGCGCGCTCACATAGCAGGCTAAGCGCGCGTTCGGCAGCGCCGAGCGCGCGCATGCAGTGATGTACTCGACCGGGGCCAAGTCGCCCCTGCGCAATCTCGAAACCACGTCCCGGGCCGAGGATGACGTTGTCCAGCGGCAGTCGCACGTTGCTGAAGCTCAGCTCGCCGTGGCCGGAGGGTTCGTCGTAATCATGGAAAACCGGCAACATGCGTTCGACGTGCACGCCAGCCTGATCCAGCGGACAGATCACCATGCTGTGCCGCCGATGCGGTTCGGCATGCTCGTCGCTCAGGCCCATGAAGATCACGAAGCGGCAGTGCGGATGGCCAAGGCCCGTCGTCCACCATTTGCGACCGTTGAGCACGATGTGATCGCCATCGACCTGCGCCGTCGCCCGCATATTGGTGGCATCGGACGAAGCCACATCGGGCTCGGTCATCGCAAAGCCCGAGCGGATCTCGCCATCGAGCAGCGGCGTCAGCCAACGTTCGCGTTGAGCGGGTGAGCCATAACGATGCAGCACCTCCATATTGCCGCTGTCGGGCGCAGCGCAATTGAACACTTCCGGGGCGATGAAGGAGTGCCCCATGATCTCGGCCAGCGGCGCATAGTCGAGATTGCTGAGGCCGGGGCCACCCTCAAGGTCAGGCAGAAACAGATTCCACAACCCCTCGGCACGGGCACGTGCCTTCAGCTGTTCCATGATGACCGGCTGACGCCATTGGCGATGGTCGGCACCGCCGGTCAACTGCGCGGCATAGACCGTTTCGGCTGGAATCACTTCCTCACGCATGAAGCGCTGGAGGCTTTCGGTAAGCGCTCGGGTGCGCTCGGAAGGTGAGAAGTCCATGGCTTTCCTCCGGAAGCCACCAGCCTACGCCTGCGTCGCCGAATAAGTGAAATGAATATGCTTTATGTCTACGTATTAGCCGTGTGAATATGTTGGCGAGTGAGCCGGGCCGGCTCAACGGAGGTTGCCGTGGAGCGCGACAGTCGCATCGATCTCAATCTGTTTCGCGTGCTCGACGCGATCTATACCCATGGCGGCGTGAGCGCGGCGGCGCGTGTGCTGCACCTTACCCAGCCTGCAGTCACGCATGCGCTGCGCCGCTTGCGCGACCATCTGGGCGATCCGCTGTTCGTACGCCAGGGCAACCGTCTGCTGCCCACGGAGAAAGTGCGCGCGATGATGCCGGCCGTGCAGGCGCATCTGAAGGGATTGCTGGGCAGCACGCATGCGCAGCCCCGGTTCGACGCGGCGCAATTGCAGATGGAGTTTGTCATCGGCTTTCGCGACATTCTCGAATCGATTGCGCTGCCCGCTCTGATGACGGACATCGAACGCTTTGCGCCAGGCGTACGGGTCGTCAGTCGGCGTCTCGCTGCCGATGAGGTGGAACGCGAACTGGGTACGGGCGCGCTTGATCTGGCGGTGGACCGGCCGCTGCGTGCCGGGCCGCGCATTTCGCGTCGCTATCTGCTGGATGAGTCGCTGGCGGTGGTCATGCGCCGTGATCATGCGCTGGCGAGCCAGCTGCGTCGTGCCGACTACCTGGGTGCGCAGCACGTCGTCGTCTCGCCGCTGGGTGAGTCAAACGCGCTGGACTTGCTGCTGGGGCAGGGCGGCATGTTTCGCGAAGTGCGCCTGGTCTGCCAGCACTACTTTTCCGCGTGTCAGATCGCCGCCGCCAGCGATTTGCTGCTGACCGCGCCGCAATCCTACGCGAACCACCTCGCGGGCCTGTTGCCGATTGCTGTACGCCCCTTGCCGATTCGCCTCAAGGCGTTTCCGATCCTCGCCTACTGGCATGACTCCAAGGATGATGACCAGGCGCACGGCTGGTTTCGCGAGCGCCTCGTGCATGCCATTACCCAGGCGATGGAACCTTCTCAAAACTGACTTGCCCGTGACGCGGATACAGGCGCAGGATGCTCGGACCGGGCCGCACAAAATGGCAGTGCAGCGCGGCTGATAACCCAGGAAGAACCCGGCGACGCGTGTCGGGATGGCCCATGACGAGGTGTCTTGCATGTCGGATCAGTCCCCATCGCCCGAGATCGTGTACGACCCTACCGATCCCATGCTGCGCAAGGAGCAGATGTTCCCGCGGTTGAGTCCGGAGATGGTTCAACGTATTGCCGCGTACGGTCAGGAGGAGTTGGTGCCGACCGGCACCCTGCTGTTCGAACGAGGCCAGCGTGGCTCTGATTTCTTCCTCGTGCTCGATGGCCTGGTCGAGGTGTTCGAGACGGACAAGTTCGGACACCCGAACGTATTCACCATTCATGCTGCGCGCCAGTTCAGCGGCGAAATGAACCTGTTCAACCAGCGCAGCATCCTGGCCTCGGCGCGCGCTGCCTGCGATAGCAAGGTGGTGCGTGTGCGTTCGGAGGACTTCCGTCGCATGGTCGCTTCGGAGGCCGATATCAGCGAAATCATCATGCGCGCCTTCATCCTGCGCCGGGTCGGCCTGATCCGGCAGGGTCTTGGCGGCGTGGTACTGGTCGGTCCGGGGCACGGCGCCGACACGCTGCGGCTGGAGCGCTTCCTGGTGCGCAACGGCTACCCGCATAAGCTGATCGACACGGAGGTCGATCCGGACGCGGATGGTTTTGTCGCGTGCTTCCAGCTGAAGAGCGAACAGTTGCCCGTGGTGATCTGCCCGGAACGTTGCTTCCTGCAGAACCCGAGCAACGCCGAGTTGGCCGATGAGCTCGGACTCACCGAGACGATCGACCCGCAGCACGTCTATGACGTGGTGGTGGTGGGCGCCGGTCCTGCCGGGCTGGCTGCGGCCGTCTATGCCGCGTCCGAAGGCCTTTCCACCCTCGTGGTGGAAGGCATGGCGCCGGGCGGGCAGGCGGGTACCTCGTCGAAGATCGAGAACTACCTGGGCTTCCCCACGGGTATCTCCGGGCAAGCGCTGGCCGGACGCGCCCAGGCGCAGGCACAGAAGTTCGGCGCGCGGCTGGCCATCTCGCGCCAGGCGGCAAGCGTCGACTGCTCCGAGCGGCCGTTTCGGCTGCAGCTCGATGACGGCCAGAGGATCACGGCGCGGGCGGTCATCGTCGCCACCGGCGCCCGCTACCGCAAACTCGATGTGCCCGGCTATGCGCGTTTCGAAGGTGCGGGCATTCATTACGCAGCGACCGCGATGGAAGGCCAGTTGTGCAAGAACGAGGAAGTCGTCGTGGTCGGCGGCGGTAATTCTGCCGGACAGGCAGCGGTATTCCTCGCGGGCATCGCGGCACACGTGCACGTGCTGGTGCGTTCCGATGGACTTGCCGCCACCATGTCCGACTACCTGGTGCAACGCATCTCGCGCTCATCGTCGATCACCCTGCATGCGCGCAGCGAGATCATTGGCCTCGAAGGCGAGGAGCGCTTGCGGCATGTGACCTGGCGTCATCGCGATACAGGTGAGCTGACCACTCGCCCGGTCGGCAACATGTTTGTGATGATCGGCGCGGAACCCTGCACGGAGTGGCTGAAAGACTGCCTCGCACTTGATAACAAGGGCTTCGTGCTGACCGGGCGCTGCGCCGAAGGCCACCTGTTGGAGTCGCCATTTGCCACCACCAAGCCGGGCATCTTTGCGGTGGGCGACGTGCGCTCCGGTTCGGTGAAGCGTGTGGCCTCCAGTGTCGGTGAGGGCTCGGTGGTGATCCAGGCGGTGCACCGTTACCTGCAACCGGAAGCGGGCTGACTCGCGACACATCCGCTTTAGGGGGCCTCGAAAAACCGTGCTTTTTCCCGTCATTCCCGCTTGACCAGCCCTTCGGCTGTTGAGAGCCGCGGGAATGACGAGTTTTTCGAAGTTCCCTTTACACTGCTTGTCTTTCGTCCAGGGATGCCGTCATGCCGTGTTCGCCGCTACGTTTTCCGCGTCGCCGCCAGCGTCAGGCAACTCGGCATGGCTGAGGTGCGTCAGGTGCTGGCGGAAGCCGCGCATCAGCTTGGGGATCGGCTCGAGGCAGAGCTGCTGCTCGTACATGTTCTGGACAAGCCGCGTAGCTGGTTGATTGCGCATGCAGACGATGCGCTGGATGCAGCGCATGAGGCCGATTACGCAGCCTTGGTTGACCGTCGCCGGCATGGCGAGCCCGTGGCATACATCACAGGTCGTCGTGGTTTCTGGTCCTTTGATCTTGAGGTCACGCCGGCGACGCTCATCCCACGCCCCGAGACCGAGTTGCTGGTGGAGTTGGCGCTAGACAAATTGCCGGCAAAGAGGCCATCGCGAGTAGCGGATCTTGGGACCGGTAGCGGAGCCATTGCACTTGCCGTTGCACGCGAATGCGCGCGCACGCAGGTGGTGGCTACCGACGCAAGTGCAGAGGCGCTTGCTGTCGCCCGGCGCAATGCGGAACGTCTCGGTATCGTCAATGTCACGTTTGTGCGGGGCGACTGGCTTGCTCCCCTGGCTGATCAACGCTTCGACCTGATCGTCTCTAATCCGCCCTACATCGAAGCGGACGATCCGCATCTCGCGCAAGGCGATCTGCGCTTCGAGCCAGCCAACGCACTCGCCTCAGGGCACGATGGGCTGGACGACATCCGACGCATCGCTGCGGACGCGCAAGCCCATCTCGAAGCGGGCGGCTGGTTGATGATGGAGCATGGCTGGAACCAGGGCGAGGCTGTGCGCGCGGTGCTGCGGGCAGCGGGTTACACAGATGTATTCACCGCGCTCGACCTTGAGCAGCGTGATCGGGTGAGTGGCGGGTGTAGAGGCGATTGACCCCCAGCCATCCCCGCCATTCCAAATACACGTCATCCCAGCTTGACCAGCCATTCGGCTGTTGTGAGCCGCTGGGATGACGATTTCTCAATTTGTCTCGGGTGATGATTTTTAGGCAGTGACTTGGCTCAACGTCCCGATATGCGGGAAGCGCGCGTGAATCGCCTTGCGGATGCCGGGCAGATCGAGGCCGGCCATGGTGAGCACCTCTTCGCGGCTGCCGTGTTCCAGATACACATCGGGCAGGCCCAGGTGCAGGATCGGCATGAGGACGCCATGCGCGGCCAGGCATTCCGCCACCGCGCTACCCGCGCCGCCTGCGACGGCGTTGTCTTCCAGCGTGACGAAGGCTTCATGCGTGTTCGCCAGCTCGAGGATCATCGCCTCGTCAAGCGGCTTCACGAAGCGCATGTTGACCAGGGTGGCATCGAGTTCGGCGGCGATTTCCGCCGCGGGGGCCAACATCGCGCCGAAGCTGAGCAGGGCAAGACCATGGCCGCGACGACGCAGCTCCGCCTTGCCGATCGGTAACGTCTCCAGCTCCTTGCTCATGGCAGCGCCGGGGCCCGTGCCACGCGGATAGCGCACCGCCGCCGGACCGTGATGCGCAAAGCCCGTGCTGAGCATCATGCGGCATTCGTTTTCGTCCGCGGGCGCCATGATGATCATGTTCGGGCAGGCAGCGCAGGTAAGTCAGATCGAAGCTGCCCGAATGCGTCGCACCGTCCGGACCGACCACACCCGCGCGGTCGATGGCGAAAGTCACATCAAGGTTCTGCAGCGCTACATCGTGGATGGTCTGGTCATACGCGCGCTGCAGGAAGGTGGAGTAGATCGCCACCACGGGCTTGGCGCCCTCGCAGGCCATGCCGGCCGCCAGCGTCACGGCGTGCTGCTCGGCAATCGCCACGTCGAAATAGCGCTGCGGGTATTCCTTCGAGAAGCGAACCAGTCCGGAGCCTTCGCGCATGGCCGGCGTGATGCCGAGCAGGCGGCTGTCGGCAGCGGCCATGTCGCACAACCAGTCACTGAAGATATCGGTGTAGGTAGGCTTGGACGGCGCGGATTTTTTCACCAGGCCGGCCTGCGGGTCGAACGGGCCGACCGCGTGGTATTCGATCTGCGCCTGCTCAGCGGGTGCGTAACCCTTGCCCTTGGTCGTGATGATGTGCAGCAACTGCGGGCCGGGCAGGTCTTTCACCGTGCGCAGCGCGGTCAGCAGCAGGGGCAGGTTGTGGCCGTCGATCGGGCCGGTGTAGTGGAAGCCCAGTTCCTCGAACAGCGTGCTCGGGACGAACATGCCCTTGGCGTGTTCTTCCCAGCGCTTGAAGAAGCGGCCGAAAAACGATTGCTTGGGAATCGCGCGCTTGGCCCGTTCGCGCCACACGTTGAGCGTGCGGTTGGACATGGCGCGGCCGGCCATCTTGGTCAGCGCGCCGACGTTTTCGCTGATCGACATGCCGTTGTCGTTGAACACGACGAGCATGTTCGGCTCGACATCGCCGCCATGGTTCAGCGCCTCGAACGCCATGCCGGCCGTCATCGCACCATCGCCAATGACCGCCACGATCTTGCGCTGGTCGCCCTTGCGCTGCGCGGCAATGGCCATGCCCAGCGCAGCCGAGATCGAGGTGGAGGAGTGACCGACGCCAAACGTGTCGTATTGGCTTTCCTCGCGACGCGGGAACGGCGCGAGGCCGTCTTTTTTCTTGATCGTAGTGATGCGGTCTCGGCGACCCGTGAGAATCTTGTGCGGGTAGCACTGGTGGCCGACGTCCCATACGAGGCGATCGTTGGGTGTGTCAAACACGCGATGCAAGGCCACGGTCAACTCAACCACGCCCAGGCCGGCACCGAAATGGCCGCCGGAGCTGGCCACAGCCTCGATCAGGTATTCGCGCAGTTCATCGGCAACGGCGGGCAGATCCTCATCGGAGACGCGGCGCAGGTCGGCCGGCGATTCGATGGGCGCCAGATGGGGGTAACGGGACAGGTCGTTCATGGCCCTATTGTTGGCCCAGCGGCAGGGCGGGGCAAGGGCAGAGAAGTGAAAACCTGCGGCCGGCCGCTTCGCAGCGCCTTCACGCGGCATGTCCTGCGGCCCGAAACCCTCGGCCTTATGGGAATCAGTTCAAATTCTCCGTGTGGCCACAAGCACCCCACCCCAGCCCTCCCCTGCAAGCAGGGGAGGGAGTAGAGACGACAGGCTTTTGACTCCCTCCCCTGCTTGCAGGGGAGGGTTGGGGAGGGGGGCTCTTGCTATGCGGAGATTTTGAGCCGGCACCTAGGCCATCTGCTGCCGGCGGTCGCGCGGCAGGTGGCTGACCAGGAATTCCATCTGGTCGGCCAGGATGTTGCGGTTGGACAGGATCAGGTGCTCGACCCAGCTCGGGCGGTAAGGCACCGCGAGCAAGGGCATATTGGCCTGCTGGGGCGTGCGATTGCTCTTTCGCAGGTTGCAAGCCAGGCAGGCGCAGACCACGTTTTCCCACGTGTCCTTGCCGTGCTTGGAGATCGGCAGGACATGGTCGCGTGTGAGTTCGCCCCGGCTGAAGCGCTCACCGCAGTACATGCACAGGTAGCGATCGCGGGCGAAAAGAGCGGTATTGGTGAGCGCAGGGGCCGGATCGATCGCGTGGTCGCGGCAATGGCCGGTGCTGGCAATGATCGGATGCAGCGACAGCTTGCTCTGCTCGCCACTGAGCCGATTCTGGCCGCCGTGCACGGTGAGGCAGGGGTCGCCCAGGGTCCAGGCGACGGCGTCGCGTACGTAGAGGCAAACCGCCTCCTGCCAGCTGATCCAATCAAGTATGCGGCCAGCGGCATCCAGCGAAAGCACGCGGGTCGAATGCAGGTCGACCACGCGGCGAGGCACTTCCATCAGCATGCAAAGCGTCCTTCAACCAAGGCGAATGAACGTTCGGGCGATGCAACGATGCTCGTAACCACGGCAGGATAGTCCAATTTCGTTACAGAACATACGCAAATGCTTGTCTGGGCAGGAAGAACCCTACGTGGACAGAGGTGTTCGCTGGGGCGCCGGGCGCTGATATAGTGCTCGTTCATCTGTAGACCCGGGGCCGGGTTTGGGAGGGGGAGCCTCGGTGGCGACCCCGGCACGGCTGGGGGAGAGGTAGTAAACGTGGCTGAAGTTCTTTTCTACGAGCGTCCTGTGCCGCTCAACCGCACCGAGCACAAAGACCTCCGTATCAAGCCGATTCCGAACCTGAAGTTCGCGAGCACGGTGCATTCGGTGCCCTTGACCGGCGTGGAGTTCCCCGCTGCGGCGCGTGATCTGCCCATCCTGTTCGGCGGCCTGACCCCCGAGGATGCCGGCCCGATGGCACTGCTCGGCCTGCGCGAGAACGAGAACCTGTTCGTCAACGAGGCCGGCCAGTGGGAAGCGAATACCTATATTCCCGCCTTCGTGCGCCGTTATCCGTTCGTGCTGGCTGAAAAGCCTGCCGGCCAGGAAGGTGATGACTTCACCGTCTTCCTCGACGAGGCCTACGAAGGTTTCGGCACGGCGGAAGGCGATCGCCTGTTCAAGGAAGACGGCGCCGAGACGGAACTGCTGGCCAATGCCGTGAAGTTCCTCGGCGAGTTCCAGCAGCATGTCGCGCGCACCCAGTGGTTCATGGAGCAGCTGCGCAAGCACAACCTGCTCGAGCCGCGGAACATCCGCCTGGAGAAGGATGGCAAGTCCATCAACCTCAATGGCCTGTTCGTGGTGAACGAGGACAAGCTGCGCCAGCTCGACGAGAAGACCACGCATGAATTCCTGCGTGAGGGCGTGCTCGGCTGGATCTACGCGCACCTGCTGTCCTTGTCCAACATCGACCGCATCGGCCAGCGCCTGAGCCAGCGCGAGCAGGTCGAAGTGGTGGAAGCGGCTTCCGCGACCAAGAACTGATCGACACCAGCGTCGCGGCATCTCTCGATGCCGCGACGCTTCCCCCTGGCGTGCAAGGCGCCAAGGGCCGGGCGGGCGTCGGCCAGGCCTTGCCAGTCATGGCCTGCCGCCGTCCGTTCCCCGGCGTGTCCTCACATAACCCAAGCGCAGACTGGGGCTATGCTTGCCGCGACATGACCGGTTGATCGGGTTGATCCAGTGCCCGGCGTGATCTCCGTTTCCGAAGGGGTGCCACCGTGTCGGAACAGAACAAGCGTGTCGTGCTGACCTACGTGGATGCCTTCAATCGCGGCGATCTCGATGCGATGTGCGCCACCTTTGCCACGGATGCCTTGATCTATGGCGCACTCGGTTGGGGTGGGCTCGACGTCGCCAGGCCACTGTGGGGCGACCTGATGCGTTGCTTCCAGGTCAGCCTCGAAGTCGACGCCATGGTGGCCGAGGGTGAAACCGTGGCGGTCCGCTATACCGAGCGCGGCCGCTCGGTGGCGCCGTTCAAAAATGGCCCAGTGACAGGCAAGAACTATGAAGTCGTCGCCATGGAGTGGTTCGCGATAAGGCAAGGGCATATCGAGCGCCGCTGGGGCACCCGTGACTTGGCGTCGATATTTCGCCAGATGGCGTTGCCGCTGCCTTGAGCGACGCCCTAGGGTGAACCCGCCTCGTAGCTCAGGCTGGGCCGCCAGTCGATGCTGCGGCCTTCCGGCGTGCAGTCCAATACGTGCCACAGCGGCCAGATCGGATCGACATGGCGGGGATCCTGCCCCGGCTCGGGGGCGACGAACATCAATTCAGTTCCCCAGGTGTGATGGATCTGCCCGTCGCGCCGCACGAAGACGTTGAGCATCGGCATCTGCTTACCATCGGCAGTCTCGCCGTGATAGTCCACGTTGTAGGTGTTGTGCGCGGACGACAGCAGATGCAGATGGCGCCATCCGCGTTCCCGCGCAAAGTGACGGATGCGCTGGATCGGCGATTTGGCCACGACGGCCACATTGGTGCGCTGGCGCAGGTGTGGCATCTCGCCGTCGAGCGCATCGAGAATGGATGAACATGAAGGGCACGGCTGGGCCATCGCCGGGCCGAACATGAAGTTGTAGATGACCAGGCTGTCCTTGCCGTCCTCGAACAGATCCGACAGGCGCAGTTGCCGCTCGATATCCGTGTCGACAGGCGTGTCGCCCTCATCATCAAAACTGTAGTCCACCGGAACAGGTCCACCTGGCGGCAAGGCGCGTCGCAGGGCGGCGGTCGCTTCGACCTGTCGCCGCAATTCCATTTCGGCCTTCAGCAGGCGGTCGCGCGAGCGGCGATAGACGTCGGTTTCGCCAGGGAATCGAACGGAATGCAGCGACTGTTCCATGGTCGTCTCCCTTCATGGTGACGGCCGTGTACGCCGCGGCCAGCGCCCCTGTCTTCGGTCACGTATCAGCGAACCGGTTTGGCCAGTCGCAGCAGGTCGGCGGCATAGCCGGCGCTTTCGTAAATCGCCCGCGCTCGTTCGTTGCCTGGAAACACGGCTAGCGTCACCAGCTGGCAGCGATGTTCGCGTGCCCAGGTTTCGGCATGATCGAGCAGGGCCCTGCCTACGCCGCGGCCTTCCTGTTCCGGCGCCACGGCCAGGTCGGAAATATGGCAATTGCTGCGTCCGTTGAAGAAGTCCTGGGTCTTCTGCAGGTGGATGAAACCTACCGATTCGCCATCGCTGTCTTCGGCCACGAACAGGAAACTGTTGGCTGGCTGGTCTTCGAGATGGCGCAGCAGGTCGTTGCGGATGCCTTCGATGCATTCGTGTCGACGTCGCCAGGGCGGCAGCGTGAAGTCCACGAAGCGGGGCACCAGGCCAAGGATGAAATCGTCGTCGTCTTCGGCCAGACGAATCAGGTAGGTCACATCGCTCATGCGGGGAAACCGGGCCGCCAGGGAAAGGTTTGCTGGTTCTACACCTTGCCTCGCCGTCGCGGTAGTCCCGGCCCGATCCTCGCCGGAGGGCGGGGATCGGGCCGGGTCGGTACGGAAGCGTCAGGCGATCGCTGGCAGGGTATCGATGCCTGCCTCGATGGCGGCCTGGTGGGTCAGGCAGCGCGGCAGGATACGGGTGAAGTAGAACTTGGCCGTATCGCGCTTGGACTGCTTGAACGCTGGCTGCTGGCTGCTGTTGGCCAGGGCCGCCACGCTGCGAGCCCACATGTAGGCGAGCGTGACGTAGCCGGAGTAGTACAGGTAGTCGGTCGCTGCGGCACCCAGTTCTTCCGGGTTGCCCTGCACGCGCTGCGCCAGCGACAGGGTGAGGTCCGCCCACTGCTTGGCATACGTGGCCAGCGGCGCGATCAGCTCACGCAGCGATGCGTCCTGCGCGTGCTGCTGGCAAAAGGCCTGGATTTCCTTGAGGAAGATCTTGAAGCCCGCGCCTTGCAGTTGGAGGATCTTGCGGCCCAGCAGGTCGGCTGCCTGGATGCCGGTGGTGCCTTCGTACAGCGTGATGATGCGGGCATCGCGCACGAACTGCTCCACGCCGTTCTCGGCGATGTAGCCGTGGCCGCCGTATACCTGCAGCGCTTCCTTGGTGCTTTCCTGCGCCAACTCGGTCACCAGGCCCTTGGCGATGGGGATCAGGAAGGCGACCAGGTCGCTGGCCTGCTTGCGCGTGGCTTCGTCGGCACCGCGTGCTTCGACGTCGGTCTGCAGCGAGGTGTACAGCAGCAGCGCGCGCGAACCTTCGGCAATGGCGCGCTGAGTGAGCAGCATGCGACGCACGTCCGGCTGTACCAGCAGGTTGTCGGCCGGCTTGTCCGGGAACTTCGGACCCGACAGCGAGCGCGACTGCAGGCGTTCGCGGGCGTAGTTGCTGCTGTTCTGCAGTGCACGTTCGGCCAGCGCCAGGCCCTGCACGCCGACGCCCAGGCGCGCGGCATTCATCATGGTGAACATGGCAGCCAGGCCCTTGTGCGGCTGGCCGATCAGGTAGCCTTCGGCGGCGTCGAAGTTCATCACGCAGGTGGCCGAGCCGCGCATGCCCATCTTGTGCTCGATGGCGCCCGCGGCGACGGCGTTGCGTGCGCCTACCGAGCCGTCCGCGTTGACCATGAACTTGGGCACGATGAACATCGAGATGCCGCGACTGCCGGCCGGTGCGTCAGGCAGGCGGGCCAGCACCAGGTGGATGATGTTCTCGGTGAGGTCATGTTCGCCGGCGCTGATGAAGATCTTGGTGCCGGTGATCTTGTAGCTACCGTTCTCGCCGGGTTCGGCGCGGGTCTTGAGCAGGCCCAGGTCGGAGCCGGCCTGCGGCTCGGTCAGGCACATGGTGCCGGTCCAGCGGCCTTCCACGATGGGCTTGAGGTAGGTGTTCTGCTGCTGCCTCGGTGCCGTGCACCTCCATCGCATGGCAAGCACCTTCGGACAGCAGCGGGTACAGGCTCCACGACAGGTTGCCCGACTGGAAGATCTCGGTCGTGGCGGTGCCGACGGTGTTCGGCAGGGCCTGGCCGCCGAAATGCTCGGCCTGGGTCAGACCGGTCCAGCCACCGTCGGCGAACGCCTTGAAGGCTTCCTTGAACCCCTTGGGCGTGGTCACCACCTGGGTGGCCTTGTCGTAGTGGCAGCCTTCCTCGTCGCCACTGGCATTGGTCGGCGCCAACACGGCTTCGCTCAGGCGGCCGGCTTCTTCGAGCACGGCGTCCAGCAGATCGCGCGTGTGGCCTTCGCCACCCTGCAGCTTGGTGAGGACGGCTTCAGCGCCAAGCACGTCAAAGAGGGCGAAACGCTGGTCGTCGAGCGGAGCCTTGTAAATGGTCATGGCGTAGTCCTTCGTGGGTAATGCGGGCGCCAGAGGTCAGCGCCAGGTATTGGGGATGCCCGGCACCGGCGAGAGCCAGTCGTTGCCGTGGAAACTGAAATCGCGCGCCGCCTTTTCCTGCTCCGGCTGGGCACTGGCGCTGCCAGAGACGCTGTAGGGCAGGCTGCCCGCGCTGCCTTTGCTGGCGGTGGCTTTGAGGGCGGCGGTCATCTCGGGGGTGGGTAGCAGGTTGACCTGCGTGACATCCGCAGCGAAGGGCGGAATGTCCAGGTCGAAGCGGGTGTGCAGGCGCACGGGTACCAGGTCGGCCACCTTCAGCTCACCGTCGATGGAACGAAAGTCCATGCCGCCGTAACTGTTGTTCTGGATGCGAAGCGTGAGCTGCCACTGCCCATTCGGCCGCAAGGCCACTTCCTGGAGGCTCACCGACGGCGGGAACACGCTCTTGCGTGGCGGCCCGCAGGCCACCAGTCCAGCCACCAGAACACCGAGCGCCACACAGCGAAGCAGTCGTCTCATGGATTCACCTCAAACGATTGTTTGAATCTTAGCAGGAGGACTGAGGCGTCTGTCACCTGTCCAAGGCGTCCAGAATCGATTTCGCTGCATGGTGCGGCGGACGGCGTCATCCCTGCATGATGGAGTCGGCCGCGCGCCGGGAGGTTCCCATTGCGCGCTGCAGCAGGCATCATCAGCCGCTTCCCCAGACTCCGCTTGGCACTCATGACCCGACGTATCGCTGCCCGCCGCTCGCCCATCCATGGCAATGGCGTTTTCGCCGTCGCCCCGATCAAGAAGGGCGAGGAAGTCATCGAGTACAAGGGCACGTTGATGACTCATGCCGAAGCCGACGTGCTTTACGGCGATGGCGGGGAAACCGGACACACGTTCCTGTTCACGCTCAACGACGAGTACCTGATCGACGCCAATCGCAAGGGCAACACGGCGCGCTGGATCAACCACAGCTGCGATCCGAACTGCCAGGCACTGATTGAGGAAAGCGCGAACGGTGATCCGCGCAAGGATCGTGTGCTGATCGAGGCGATCCGCAACATCAAGCCGGGCGAAGAGCTGACCTACGACTACGGCATCACGCTGGACGTGCCGCATACGGCGCGCCTGAAGAAGTTGTGGGAGTGTCGTTGCGGGTCGACGAAGTGTTCGGGGACGCTGCTCAAGTCCAAGCGCTGAGTGCGATCGCCCCCTGGTACGCGGGAGCCTTATGTAGGAGCGCACCCTGTGCGCGAAGCCTACGTAGCGCTAACGCCGTGATCGCGCACAGGGTGCGCTCCTACAGGTGCGAAGACCGGATCAGCCATCGTCCGGATACGCGATCGCCACCACCTCCACGGTGAGATCCCCCGCCGGCCGACGCCATACCACTTCATCGCCGACCCGCGCCCCAAGCAGCGCCGTCGCCAGCGGCGACACATAGCTGACCAGTCCGTGCTCCACGTCGGCTTCGTCCTCGCCGACGAGGCGGTAGCGGGCCTGGCCTTCGTCGCTGTCGACGGTGACTTCGGTGCCGAAAGCGACGCGGTCGCGCGGCTGTTGCCCCAAGTCCACCTCGATCGCACTGCCAACGCGCGCAGTGAGCCAGCGCAGGTCGCGTTCAACCACGGCGAGCTCGCTCTGCAGCGATAGGACGTCGCTGTTGGCACGTAGCGCGTCGCGACGTTCGCGCGCCGCGATCATGCGTTCGCGCAACTGCACCAGTCCGCGCGGGGTGACGTAGTTCGGGTGTTCGCTCAGCGGGATATCCGGCAGTCGTTCGCTGACGGACTCGTCCGCATCCTTCACAAAGGCGCGGCTCATCGGATGCCTCCAGCGCCGGGTGCGCCGGCGCGCGTTCTACCCAGTGACATGGCGGCGCATCGCCGCGCATCAAGCGTCGTGCACGCGTCGGTGACGTGCACGACGGGCGCCGTGCACGTCGCAGGACGATGCGGATCAGTCTTCTTCCAGGTGTGGCTTCCAGGCCTCGGTGAGCTGTTTCTGTACCGGCGACGGCACGGGCTCGTAATGGCTGAGGTCGAGACTGTAGCGACCACGGCCGCCGGTCATGGCCTTCAGCTCGGTGGGGTAGTCGGTCAGTTCGGCCAGCGGCGCTTGCGCCTTGATCACCAGCTCGCCGCCGCGCAGCGAATCGGTGCCGAGGATGCGCGCGCGTTTGCTGGCGAGGCCGCCGGTCACATCGCCCACGCTCCGCCTCGGGAATCGCCACTTCGACGTCCACGATCGGTTCGAGCACGATGGGGCGCGCCTTGCCTGACGGCATCGAGAAAGGCCTTCTTGCCGGCGCTGACAAAGGCCACTTCCTTCGAGTCCACCGGATGGTACTTGCCGTCGTACACGGTCACGCGCAGATCCTGGATCGGGAAGCCGGCGACGGCGCCGGTTTCCAGCGCCTGGCGCACGCCTTTCTCGATGGCGGGCAGAAACTGGCCGGGGATCGACGCCGCCTTTCACCGCATCCACAAATTCGAAGCCCGCACCGCGATCCAGCGGTTCGACGCGCAGGAATACTTCGCCGAACTGACCCGCACCACCGGTCTGCTTCTTGTGGCGGTGATGACCTTCGGCGTGGCCGGCAATGGTTTCGCGATAGGCGATGCGTGGCGGGTGGGTGGTGACCTCCACGCCATAGCGTTCCTTCATGCGTTCGAGCATCACTTTCAGATGCAGGTCAGAGAGACCGCGCACCACGGTTTCGTTGAGTTCCTTGTGATGTTCCACGCGGAAGCACGGGTCTTCTTCCGCCAGCCGCGCGAGTGCCTGCGACAATTTTTGCTCCTGCCCCTTGTGCTTGGGTTCCAGTGCAAGCCCGAACATCGGCTGCGGAAACTGCATCGGCGAGAGATGGATGCTGTCTTCGTCGTGGGAGTCGTGCAGCACGGCGTCGAAGTGAATTTCCTCCACCTTGGCGATCGCGGCGATATCGCCGGGTATCGCTCGATCGATCTCTTCATGCGTCTTGCCGCGCAAGCGGAACAGGTGTCCAACCTTGAACGGCTTCTTGTTGTCGTCGATGAATAGCTGGGTGTCGCGACGAATCGTGCCCTGCCACACGCGGAACACGCCGAGCTTGCCGACGAAGGGGTCGTTGACGATCTTGAAGACGTCGGCGATCACGTGTTGTGCCGGATCGGCATTGACCGTGATGCGCTTCGCCTTCGCCGTTGACGAAGGGCGGCGGATTGCCTTCGGCGGGGTTGGGCAGCAGTCGCTCGCTGACTTCGAGAAACTCCTTCACGCCAACGCCCGTACGTGCGCTGACGAAACAGATCGGAATCAGGTGGCCTTCGCGCAGGCATTGTTCGAAAGCGTCGTGCAGTTCCTGCGGGCTGAGGTCGCCCTCTCCCGAATCGAGGTAGTGCCCCATCACCGCTTCGTTGATCTCCACCACCTGATCGAGAATGCGCTGGTGCGCCTCGGCCAGGGAGGAGAAATCTGTCGTGCCCTTGTCGTGGAAGAAGCAATCCAGCACGTGTTTGCCGCCCTGGCATGGCAGGTTCACCGGCAGGCATTGCGTGCCGAATTCCTCACGCAGTGCGTCGACCAGCGCACCGAGCTTCGCGCCTTCGAAGTCGATCTTGTTGACGACAATGACACGCGCAAGGCGACGTTGCGCGGCGCGCTCCATCATGCGTCGCGTGCCGTATTCGATGCCGTTGATGGCGTTGACCACGACGGCGATGGTTTCGGCGGCGGCAAACGAGGAAAGCGTCGGGCCGCGGAAGTCCGTGTAGCCAGCCGTGTCGATCAAATTGATGTGACTGCCGCCGTAGGGAATGCTGGCGATGGCGCTGTCGATGGAATGCCCGCGCGCCTTTTCCTGACTATCCGTGTCCGACTGCGTGGTGCCTTTATCCACCGAGCCCTGCGCCTGGATCACGCCCCCGGCATGGAGCAAAGCTTCGAACAGGCTGGTCTTGCCGGCACCAGCATGGCCGGTTAGTGCGATGTTGCGGATATTTTCCGTGTTGTACGACACGATGCGACCCTCCTTTGCAGGGCGCGGGATCGTGCCGACGATGACCTGCGGCGCCGCACGAAGCCGCACAAGCGACTGACGATGGCGGGCCGTCATGGTCGTCCGGGCGTGCGGGACGCGGGGGCGGTCATGGCGGGTACGGTGGTGGGAACCGTTTGCATAGCCTTGAGCCAATGTCGCGTGGGGTCAAGTTGCACTGCGGGGCGGGGAACCCAAGCAGCGGCTCGCTGTCAGCATCAGTCTCCCCCTCGCGCGGCCTGAAGGATGCAGGCAGTGCGGTTTTCCCTATGAAAGACGGAAGGGACTCGTCATCGAGCACACCGAGCAGGTCGAACATCATCGCTGGACGTCGCCCGACCCCCTGAAACGCGGGCTGGCGCCACTCGATGGCCCCACCCGCGCACTGTTGCACCAGTTGCGCTGGCGAAAGGCGCCGCCAAACCGGCGACGCCAGGGGGTGGCCTTGGGCATCGTGTTGTTGCTGCATGTCTTGTTCGGGTTGCTTACCTGGCACGAGATGCGCTTGCGCAACCTGTCTGCGGTGGCTTTTCGGCGCGACCACGCCCTGCAGGTTCGCCTGATCCCGCGCGCGGCCATTCGTCCTACTGCCGAGATCGGCCCGCTGGCGCTGCCGCCCCCGCCGGCCCCGGTCGTCGCCATGCCGCATGAGGTCGTGAAGCCACCACCGGTGCACGAGGCGCCTGCGAAGAACGCGATGACCGTGAGCATGCCCGCGGCGGCGCCGGCGCCGGCACCGGAACCGACACCCGCACCGACACCTCAGCTATACGAGGGGGCGGGACAGCAAGCGTTGCCGTCTGCCAGCAGTGCAGCTCCTGCCGTGGCACCCGGCTACGTGCAGCGGTTACCGCAGGGTGATGCCAAGGTGATGCAGCACGACAGCCCCATCACCTACAAACCGACTCGCTTCGAGGAGGGTTTTTCACATGGCGGCAGCAGCGTCGACGATGCGTTGCAGCGTGCCGTGGACAGCACGACGGTGAAGAAGACCTTCCACATCGCGCCTGGCGTGCGCATCCATTGCGCGATCTCGTTCGCTGCGCTGGCGGGTGGTTGCGGAGGTGATCCGCCGCCGCCGCCGTCGTCGAAGAGTGGCGACATGCGCCTCAACATGGCGCCCGCCAACGCACTGGCGCCGAGCGCGTCGGCTCCGCCCCCGCCCAACATTGACGAGTGCATTGCGATCTACCGTGCCGACAAGCCCCTGCCGCACGGTTGCCCGGTCGATACGCCCACGCGTTCGGTCGATGCCGAGCTGCGGGAACGTGCCGCGCATCAGGGGGAGCAAAACGGCGGATAGCCAGTCGCAGGTGGTGTGCGGGGGCTTCTCAGATAGCCCGGGTCGCCCGCTACACTTGCCCCATGGACAGGGAATCCTCCGCCCGGCTGACTGTGTCGCTTCCATCGCCAAAGTCAGCGGCGGAGGGCGGGGCCGTGTATCGCCGGCGGCGAGCTGAGCGACCGCGCGATCGCTGGTTGCGCATCCTGGCCTTGGTGGGCGCACTGGCCGTACATCTGGTGTTCCTGGTCGGTGTCATCCTGGGCCCGGCCTATGAGCAGGAAGAGCTCAACGAGGAATCCACCACAGCGCTGCAAGTTCGGCTGATCGAGAAAAAGCAGGAAGAGCCACCACCGCCACCCCCCGTACGTGGCACGCCGCCCAAGCAGGTAGGGCCGGTCCATCGCGGCAATGCGACGAACGCGCCGCGCACGGTGAAGCGAAGCACGCCGGCAACGCGCACCAACAACGACATCTCGCCGGTCCCGGTACCCGCGCTGGAGGCGCCCGTGATCGCCACGGCAGCGAAGCCGACCGCGCCAAAACCCGAGATCACGGCGGCGCCATTGCCGCCGGTGACCGTACCCAAGCCGGCACCCACGAAAGAGTTGCAGCCGGTGCCAACGGCGGCCGAGCCGCCGCAGGTCGCACTGGACACGCCACCCGTGTCGCAGCCGGTGCCGCCGAAGTTCCAGCCCGAGCCCGTGCGCAAGCCCCAGTTGGAAGGCAATGAGCCGGTACCGCCGCCGGCGTCGCTGGCGATACCCGAGATTCCGCCGCAATCGGCGCCCGTCGTGGAGGCGCCCACCGTCGCCATGGAGAAGGCTGCGCCGGTAAATACACCGCCCAGCGTGGCGGCCGTGGCACGGCCGGAGGAGCCTGCTGCGCCGCCAGAGCCGGAGATGCAGGCCGTGCCGTTGCCGGCTCAGCCCGCACCTACGGTCAACCTGCAGCCTGAGCCCAGTACCGTGACGCCGGTGGTGTCGCGCGAGCACCCGCAGATCCAGGCACCCGCTATCCAGGTGGCGGAGCCCGAACTCGAAGCGGTTCCGCTGCCGCCGAATCCGCAGCCGAGCATGGAACGCCCACAGGCGCCGCGTCTGGAGACCGAAGCGCCCAAGGCAATCGCGCTGGAGAACAAGCCGACGATCGAGCGTCCGCAGATCTCGACCGAGCAACCTGTCGAGGCGGCACCGAGTCCGGCGAGCGCAGCTCCCACTTCGACGCCCTCGACGGCGCAATCACCCAGCGCCTCGGCTGCCCAGGAAAACGCTGCCAGCAGCGAGAGCAGCAAGTCGGCCGGTGAGCAAGGCGCCAGCAGTGCGCCCAACGCCACGCCGCAAGGCAGCAGCGCAGGAGCGCCCGGAGAGCCCAACGGCGTGAGCCAGTCACCCGCGGTGGCCGGCAAGAACGGCTTGAACCTGTCCGTACCCCCTGGCCAGGGCAATGGCCAAGGGCAACAGGGGCAACATGGCCAGAACGAGTCCGGCGGGCCCACCGGCACCTATGTCCAGCTCAAGCCTCACGGCAATACGGAAATCATGTCGCACGGCACGCCCAACATCGGCTACGAATCCACGCGCTTCGAGAAGGACTGGACCCCGGAGGGCGAGAGTTCGATCGATACGGCACTTCGCCATGCCGTGGAAAAAACCACCATGCGGCATACCTTCCACCTGCCGCGTGGCGTGCGTGTCGAGTGCGTGGTGATGCCGTTGTTCCCGATGGCCCTGTTTGGCTGCGGCAGTGGCGATCCGCCGCCGAAGCCGGTGGACGACGTCGTCTACCAACGGATGAAGCTTGCGCCAAGCAATCCGTTGGTAACGCCATCACCTTCAGCCACGCAGGCGTCACCGATGATGGCTACGGCCAAGCTGGACAACAGTGCGCAGTGCGCCGCGGCGCACGTGGGCGGTGGACCGCTGCCGCCAGGGTGCGAGGCTGATCCGCCTGCGGTGAATCCGGTGCCGGCGCGGGCGGGCAGTACATGGGTGCCCGCGAGTGATCAGTTTCACTGAGGTGATGGCTGTGGGTTGGCGGGTTCTTGATGCATCACCCTGTTGTTCATCGTCACGGCGACGCACGCCCCATAGCGAGGTCGTTCACCCACGGCCTCTCGCTCCTTTGTCGCGAACGCCGGAGGCACCATGCGACAGTGAAGCTGGTCGACTCGAGGCGCAGTCACTTTCGATCGTCATCTCAGCTTGACCAGCCATCCGGCTGTTGAGCGCCGCTGGGATGCCGAAACGAAATGCTGAGCAAAAGCGTCGGCAACCCTAACAATGGCCATCCAAATCAGTTTTACTAACCGCATGCCCATGGCCACACCGACAACGCCCCTACCCATGCCAAGCCCTACACACTCCAAGCGATTCCTCGCGCGATGACCTCGCCCGTTGTTGTCACGCCGCTTGCCATGGCGCCACTGAATACGCGCATTGCCTTCCTGCTGGAGCTGGCGCGCCGTCTTCATCAGTACGGCACGGCTGCGCCGCGCCTTGAGGGAGCCATTGCCGGTTCGGCGCAGCGGCTTGGGCTGGTTGCCGATGTGTGGTCCAGTCCGACCGCCATCATCATCTCGTTTACCGATCTGGCGCAGAGCGAGCAGGATGTGGCCCAGGTCACCCAGGTGATGCGGTTGGCGCCGGGTGATGTGAACCTGGCGCGCCTGTGTGATGCCGACGCCATCGCCGACAAGGTGATTGCCGGTGATATGGAGTTGCGCGAGGGGTTTCGTCTTTTGCGGGATCTGGGGCGGCCGGAGACGCGTCGTGCGCAGGCAGGGGTGATCGCCAGCTATGGGCTGGCGGCGGCCACCGTCGTGGCCTTGCTGCTGCACAGTTCGTGGGCGGATCTGATTGCGGCGGCGTTTATCGGTCTCATCATCGGCGTCATTACCGTGCTGTCGGCGACACGACCTCGTTTGGCTGTCGCGGGCGAGGCGATCAGCGCACTGGTGGCCACCGTCATTGCCATCATGGTCAGCCAGTTCGTGGTGCCACTGGCGATCAAGTCGGTGATCCTGGCGGGCTTGATCGTTTTGATGCCAGGCATGGCGCTCACCACGGCCGTGCGTGAAATATCCAGTCAGCACCTGGTGGCCGGTGTGGCGCGCATGGGCGGCGCCATTGCGACGCTGATCAAGCTGACCTTCGGTACCGTGGCGGGCACCCAACTGTGCAGCGCGCTCGGTGTCGTAGGGCGCGACTACGCCCTGCCGCCACTGCCGTCCTGGACGGATTACCCAGCCCTGTTGATGGGCGCCTTTGCGTTTGCCATTTCGTTTCGCGCGGCGCGACGGGACTGGCTGGTAGTAATGGCGGCCGTGGTGCTCGGTTATCTGGTGACGCGCTGGGGCGGTGCTTTTGCTGGAAATATCCCCGCTGCGCCATTCGGTGTATTCCTGGGTGGCCTGACGCTTAGCAGTCTGGCCAATCTCTACGCGCGTTTCGTGCATCGCCCGGGTGCGATCATTCGTGAACCCGGCATTATCTTGCTGGTGCCAGGCAGTGTCGGCTACCGCAGCGCGTCCTATTTGCTGGAGCGTGACACCAGCCTGGGCATGGATACGACCATGTTGCTGATTACCTTGTTGATTGCACTGGTGGCGGGGTTGTTGTTTGGAGATCTCCTGATCGCTCCACGCCGCTCACTCTGAAGCGCACGCGGAAATAAGAAACGCCGGCGCTAGGCCGGCGTTTTCATTATCGGGAACTTGCGGCGATCAGATCGCCAGGTCCTTTTCCTTCTTGCCGGCCTTCAGCGCCTCATTGAACCAGCGCGGACGCTTGCCGCGGCCGGACCAAGTCTGCTCCGGCTCGGCGGGATTGCGGTACTTTGGCGCCACCGTGCCACCACTGCGGCGGGTCTTCGCGCGGCCGTTGCCGAAGATATCCTCGAATGCATAGCCCTCGGCCTTGATAAGCGCGTGAATCTTTTCACGCAGCTTGGCGACCTTTTCCTTACGCAGTTCATTCTGACGCAGCTGAGCCTTGCTGATCAGGTCATTGAGCTGGTTGTGATTGAGGCTCTTGATATCAACTGCCATGAGCAACTCCCGAAGGTGAGTATTGGCGATAAATGGGCATCGCCGACATAGGGACGATGCATCTTCGATTTACTTTTGATTCTCTAACATGTTCATCGCAATTGCAAAGTGTCGACAATAGATGAATCCATTTTGGGTGGCGCCCATTAGCAATGAATCTGAATTGAATGGGAAATGCATGGATTTCGGGCACTCAAAAAAGTTCACCATGGTCAGTGCGCTGACGGTGCCAATAAATGAAAACGGCCGCCAATGGCGGCCGTTTTCATGGATCTTGCAACTTGCGGGTTAGCTGAGCAGGGAGAGCAGCTCGTCCTGCGTAATGGCACGGCTTTCCGCGGCATCGCGCGCGCGATATTCCAGCGTGCCGGCAGCCATGCCGCGTTCGCTGATAACCACGCGATGGGGAATACCAATTAATTCCATGTCGGCGAACATCGCGCCAGGGCGAAGGCCGCGGTCGTCCAGCACGGCTTCAATGCCGCGCTCATTCAGCTGCTTATAAAGCGCATCAGCCGCCTGGGCGATGTCCGGCGAGTTCTTGGGATTGATCACGCAGACGGCAATGCGCCACGGCGCCATCGCTTCGGGCCAGATCATGCCGGCGTCGTCGTGGCGCTGTTCGATCGCCGCAGCGACGATACGGCTGACGCCAATGCCATAGCAGCCCATGTACATGACCTGGGCCTTGCCGTTTTCGTCCAGCACGGTGGCTTTGAGCGCCTCGGCATACTTCTGGCCGAGCTGGAAAACGTGACCCACCTCGATGCCGCGCGCGATTCGCAGCGTGCCCTGGCCGTCCGGTGAGGCGTCACCCTCGATGACCTTGCGGATGTCCTCGATGCGGCTGATGCGTGCATCGCGCTCCCAATTGGCGCCGGCGTAATGCGTGCCATCCTGGTTGCCACCGCAGACAAAATCGGCGAGTACGGCGGCACTGCGATCGACGATGACCGGCACTGAGGCGGGCAGGCCGACGGGGCCGAGGAAGCCAGGGCGGGTGCCGGTCAGTGCGAGGATCTCTTCCTCGCTTGCCAGTTCCGATGCGCCCGGCAGCTCCGCCAGATTACCGGCCTTCACTTCGTTGATGTCATGGTCGCCACGCACGCACAGCGCGACCAGCCCTTCGGTCCCGCGCACCAGGATGGTCTTCACGCACTGCTGCTGGCGCGACCTTGAGGAATGCAGCCACCTCATCGATGGTTTTTTGCGTGGGCGTGTCCACGCGCTGCAATGCAGCGGCGGGGGCAGGGCGCCCGATGGCCGGTGCCAGCGCCTCGGCCTTTTCGATATTGGCGGCGTAATCGGAACCGTCGGAGAACGCGATGGCATCTTCGCCCGAGTCGGCCAGGACCTGGAACTCATGGCTGGCGTTGCCGCCGATGGCGCCGGTGTCGGCCTGCACGGCACGGAACTTCAGGCCCAGACGAGTGAAGATGCGCGAGTAGGCCTGGTACATCACGTCGTAGGTTTCGGCCAGCGAGTCGGGCGTGAGATGGAACGAGTAGGCGTCCTTCATCAGGAACTCGCGCGCGCGCATCACGCCGAAGCGCGGGCGGATCTCGTCGCGGAACTTGGTCTGGATCTGGTAGAAGTTGAGCGGCAGCTGCTTGTAGCTCTTCAGCTCGTTGCGCGCGAAGTCGGTGATGACTTCCTCGTGCGTGGGGCCGTAGCAGAACTCCTGCTCCTTGCGATCCTTGATCTTCAGCAACTGGCCGCCGAATTTCTCCCAGCGTCCGGTTTCTTCCCACAGCTCCTTGGGCTGCACGGAAGGCATCAGCATCTCGATGGCGCCGGCGCGGTTCATTTCCTCGCGCACCACGTTCTCCACCTTGCGCAGCACGCGCAGGCCCAGCGGCGACCAGGTGTAGAGGCCGGAAGCGAGCTTGCGGATCATGCCGGCACGCAGCATCAGCCGGTGGCTGGCGATTTCGGCGTCGGCGGGGACTTCCTTGACGGTGGCCAAGTGGAATTGGCTAAGGCGCATGCGAGCGGATCCGGCGGGTTAAAAGAGGCCGATTATAGCGATCCGCGGCGCTGACTCCGCAGATCCGGGCCGTGGATCTGCTGTCGTGGGCCCGAATCCGCAGGAATTGCTCGCATCTTTAGCCGCCCGAGCAGTACTGCTGGTACTGCGCCTCGGCCGAGGCTTGCTGCTGCTTGCGCTGATCAGCGCCCATCACTTTCTGCTGGCCGCCCTCGTCCATCACCACTGGGCCGCTGCTCTTGAGGGTCTCAAGGTTGCTTTTGAGCGAGCTGCACAGCTTGGCGCGGTTCTCGGGCGTGTCCGCTACTGGCTGGGTTGATGGCCTTGTGGATGATTCGCCTTCGCCCTCTGTATTTGCCTTGGGGGCAGGCTGTGCCAGCGGCTCCACCGTGCCGGTGGTGGTCACTTTCTTGTAGTTGGTGCCCTGTGGCGGCGGGGCATCGGAGTAATGCACGGTGCCGCTGGCGTCCGTCCATTTATAGGCCTGGGCGGCAACCAGGGGCGCAACGAGCAGTAACGCGGCGGCGATCAGCAGGCGGCGCATCGGGTTCTCCAAGGCTTTGGACAAGGTGCTCAAGTTAACAACCCCCTTCGTCCGGACTCAAGCGGCGGATGGTTTACACTGCGCGCATTCCGTCACGGATTGATTCATGAGCGACAGTACGCCAGTCCGCCCCCCGCGTCATAGGGGTATTTACCTACTGCCGAACCTGTTCACCACTGGCGCCATGTTCGCCGGCTTCTACGCCATTGTGGTGAGCATTGGCGGTGACTTCAGCTCGGCGGCCATTGCCGTGTTCGTGGCCGCGTTGCTGGATGGCATGGATGGCCGGGTGGCCCGGCTGACCGGTACGCAGACCGAATTCGGGGTGCAGTACGACTCGCTTTCCGACCTGGTGAGCTTCGGCCTGGCGCCTGCGCTGGTGATGTACACCTGGTCCTTGTCCACCTTGCGGGACTTCGGTCCAACCTGGGGCAAGATCGGCTGGGCTGCCGCCTTTATTTATGCGGCCTGTGCCGCGCTGCGCCTGGCCCGTTTCAATACCCAGGTGGCGGTGATCGACAAGCGTTACTTCCAGGGCTTGCCGAGCCCGGCGGCCGCTGCGGTGTGCATGTCCTTCGTCTGGAGCATGGATAAGTTCGGCATCCTCGGCGAAGAGGTGTGTTTCATCACGATGGTGATGGCCGTGGTGGTGGGCCTGCTGATGGTGAGCCGATTCCGCTACTACAGCTTCAAGTCGCTGCCGATGGGCGATCGCGTGCCGTTCCTGTGGATCATCATCGGCGTGTTGATCCTGGTGCCGTTCTTCGTGGATCCGCCGCGGGTGTTGTTCGTGGTGTTCACGCTGTACCTGCTGTCCGGGCCGGTCATGACCCTGTGGGGTCGCGCGACTCGCCGTCGGCGTCGCGGAGCGGCTTGAGCATGGCCGCGCTCGCACACGTCTCGTCAGCCCACCGTGAGCGTGTGCTGCGCGCCTTGGGTGTGACGCCCTGGGTGCGTCGCGTGCCGTCTGAAGTCGTTGCCGCAACCACTGAGTTGGCGCCCGCAGCCGTATCGTCGGGCGAATGCGTCGTGCTTTTGCCGGCGGGTTGCTCGCAGCGCGAACTGGATCTGGTGGGGCGCGCCTTGATGACCAGTGGTGCGACCGTGGCTCGCGCGCCACGTATCGAGGTGAGTAACGGCCAGTTGCCTTCGGCGCCGGAGGCCCGCGCCTATCTCGTGTTTGGCGAGGCGCAGGCGCATGCGCTGGGTCGTGAGCTGCCTGCCGCGACGCTCAGCCGGGCGCACATCGTGCTGGCCGACGAACCGGCCGGCGTACTGGCCTCGGCGGCCGGCAAGCGTCGCCTGTGGAATGCGCTGCGCAGCCTGCGGCGTGCCCTGGCCGCACCCATGGAGTGATTGACCATGGTCGCTGTGGCCCGTCCCCATGTCGAGATCCGCGCCATGCGGCGCGAAGATTTGCCAGCCGTCGCGGCGATGGAGGCCTCCTCCTACGATTTTCCCTGGTCGCAAGGCATTTTCAGCGACTGCCTGAAGGCCGGTCATCCCTGCTGGGTGATGTGGGCCGATGGCGAGGCGGCGGGTTACGGTGTGTTGTCCGTAGCTGCTGGCGAAGCCCACGTTCTGAACGTGTGTATCGGTCCGGGGCATCGTGGGCTTGGCCTGGGTCGGCTGCTGATGCGACGACTGCTCGATATCGCTCGCTGGAATGGCGCGACGCGCGTGTTCCTCGAGGTACGCCCGTCCAATCCCGTGGCGCAGAAGCTCTACGAGTCGATGGGTTTTAGCGAGATCGGTCGCCGGCCCAAGTACTACCCGGCCAGGCAGGGGCGCGAGGATGCCATTGTGATGGCGTTGGATTTGTCGCCGGCGTAGCGCATATCTCCTTCTCCCCTTAGGGGGAGAAGGTCGGGATGAGGGGTGGGTGCTCGCGGAAGAGCATCTACAAAGTTGGCTCCTAGCTAGCCTCGACGCAAGATTGTTCCCTCACCCCAGCCCCCTCCCCAAAGGGGAGAGGGAGAAAGCGCGAGTCAGGCCCTGCGAAGCGCTATCTGTAGGAGCGCACCCAGTGCGCGACCGGATTCGCGGTGATCCCGCATCGTCGCTTCGTAGGCTTTTCGCGCACTGGGTGCGCTCCTACATGGGGCCTTGTGGTGCCTCGGTCCTCTCCCCTCTGGGGAGATGGGGGTTAATAGCCACTCACCCCAGCTTCTGCGCCTGCTCACGCAAGGCATTGAGCTGTACACCCCAGTCGGCGATGCGCTGACGTTCTTGCGTCACCACCTCGGCCGGGGCATTCGCCACGAAGTTGGCGTTGCCGAGCTTGCCTTCGCACTTCTTGATCTCGCCTTCGATACGGGCGATTTCCTTGGCCAGGCGCGTTTTCTCGGCGCTGAGGTCGATCAGGCCAGCCAGCGGAATCAGCACACGAAGTGAGCCGACCACGGCGGCGGCCGCGGCGGGTTCGTCCGCACCGGACTCGATCCACTGTGGTGCGTCGACGCGGGCGAGGAAGCTGATCTGGGCGGCGAACTTGGCGGCGCGTGCGCGATCCGTTGCATCGCCGTCGGCAAGCAGCAGGGGAATGGTCTTGCCAGGCGCGATGTTCATTTCGGCGCGGATGCGGCGGATGCCGCTCAGCACGTTCTTGAACCACTCAATCTCGGCGGTGGCGGCATCATCCGCCACGAAGTCTTCGGCACGTGGCCACGGACGCTGCATCAGGCCGGCTTCGGATAGAGCGAGCTTCGGTGCGACCGACTGCCAGATCTCCTCGCTGATGAATGGCATGATGGGGTGCAGTGCGCGCAGCAGCGGTTTCGAGCACCACGACGAGGGTGTGGCGTGTGGAAGCAGCGGCCAGCGCGTCGTCACCGTTCAAGGCCGGCTTGGACAATTCCAGGAACCAGTCGCAGAACTCGTTCCAGGTGAACTCGTACAACGCCTGCGCGAGCAGGTCGAAGCGGTAGCTGGTGAAGTGCTGCTCCACATCGAGCAAGGTCTGCTTGAGGCGGGTAAGAATCCAGCGCTCTGCTTCCGTTGCCGGTGCGGCCGTGGGTGCCGGCAGCTCGCCTTCCGGCAGGTTCATCAGCACGAAGCGCGCGGCATTCCACAGCTTGTTGCAGAACGTTCTTGTAGCCTTCCGCGCGCTTGATGTCGAAGTTGATGGTGCGGCTATAGCGTGGCCAGCGCGGCGAAGGTGAAGCGCAGCGCATCGGTGCCGATGGCGGGAATGCCGCTCGGATAATCCTTGCGGATGCGCTTCTCGACCTTTTCGCGCACCTGCGGAATCAGCAGCGACGTGGTGGACTTCTTCACCAGCGGCTCGAGCTCGATGCCGTCGATCAGGTCGAGCGGGTCCAGCGTGTTGCCCTTGGACTTGGACATCTTCTGGCCTTCCGCATCACGCACGATGGCGTTGATGTAGACCTCGCGGAACGGCACCTGACCCGTGAAGTACTTGGTCGCCATCACCATGCGCGCGACCCAGAAGAAGATGATGTCGAAGCCGGTGACCAGCACGGCGCTGGGCAGGAAGATCTTGTCGTGCTGCCAGTCGGCCACGATGTCGCCGTGCTCGTTCTTCACCGGGCCGTTGGCCGGCCAGCCGAGCGTGGAGAACGGCCACAGCGCTGAGCTGAACCAGGTGTCGAGCACGTCGTCGTCCTGGCGCAGCGCACCGACCGGTGCGTCGGTGGCATGCGCGCGGGCATCGGCTTCGTCTTCGCCCACGAAGATGTTGCCGGCTTCGTCGTACCACGCCGGAATGCGATGGCCCCACCACAGCTGGCGGCTGATGCACCAGTCCTGGATGTTGTCCAGCCACTGCGTGTACGTGGTGCTCCAGTTTTCCGGCACGAACTTGATGTCGCCCGAACGCACGGCGTCGAGTGCGGGCTCGGTGATCGCCTTGCGCCCACCGATGGTTCCTGCCGGCTTGGCGCGACCTTCGGCGCGCTCGTCGGTGGTCAGATCGAGGAACCACTGGTCGGTCAGCATCGGCTCGATCACCGCGTCGGAGCGCTGGCTGACCGGCACCTGCAATTTGTGCGGCTTGGTTTCGACCAGCAGGCCCTCGGCCTCCAGGTCGGCCAGCACGCGCTTGCGTGCCTCGAAGCGATCCAGGCCCTGGTACTTGGCCGGCGCGTTTTCGTTGACCTTGGCATCGAGCGTAAAGATGCTGATCGGCGCGAGGTTGTGGCGCTGGCCGATGGCGTAGTCGTTGAAGTCGTGGGCCGGCGTGATCTTCACGCAGCCGGTGCCGAACTCGCGGTCGACATAGTCGTCGCCGATCACCGGGATCTCGCGGCCGGTCAGCGGCAGCGTCAGCGTCTTGCCGATCAGCTGCGCATAGCGCTCGTCTTCCGGATGCACCGCCACGGCCACGTCACCGAGCATGGTTTCCGGACGCGTGGTGGCGACCACGAGACTCGTGCTGCCGTCCGTGGCTGGGATAGCGGATCGACCACATATGGCCGTCGCGCTCCACGTTGTTCACTTCCAGGTCGGACACGGCCGTGCCCAGCAGCGGATCCCAGTTGACCAGGCGGTTGCCGCGGTAGATCAGGCCCGCGCGATACCACTCCACGAACACCTTGCGCACCGCGGCCGAGAGCCCCTCGTCCATGGTGAAGCGCTCGCGCGACCAGTCGGCGGCGGCGCCGATGCGGCGCATCTGATTGGTGATGGTCGAGCCGGATTCTTCCTTCCACTTCCACACGCGCTCGACGAACGCCTCGCGGCCCAGGTCATGGCGCGTCTTGTCGTCCGTGGCCAGCTGGTTTTCCACGATCTTCTGCGTGGCGATGCCGGCGTGATCGGTGCCGCACCTGCCACAGCGTGTTCATGCCACGCATGCGCTGGTAGCGGATCAGCATGTCCATCACGGTCTGCTGGAACGCATGCCCCATATGCAGCGTGCCGGTGACGTTCGGCGGCGGCAGCAGGATGCAGTACGGCTCGCCATGACCGGAGGGCTTGAAGTCGCCGCTGGCTTCCCAGCGCGTATACCACTTCGACTCGATCTGGCTGGGCTCGAAACTCTTTTCCATCGGGGGCTCGCGATTGCGCGCCAGGGGCGGCGCGTGGGGATGGGCGTCAAAGGGTCGATTGTACGGGCGGGGGGCTTGAGGTGCCAAAACCGCCTTTCTCCTTCTCCCCTGGGGGAGAAGGTTGGGATGAGGGGGGCGGGGCTTGCCATGCCGTCTGGGCGCTGGCCGGCTCTGTGACTCGAAGAGAAGCTGTCGCGAGCACCCGCCCCTCACCCCGACCCTCTCCCCTAAGGGGAGAGGGAGCAAGCGGGCTAGCCGCGCAGGGTGCGGCCGTAGGCGTGGACTTCGTCCACCAGCACCTTCACATGCTCGGGATCGACTTCGGGGGTGATGCCGTGGCCGAGGTTGAAGACGTGGCCTGGGTGGTTGCCGTAGCTGTCCAGGACCCGGCGCGCCTCGCGGCGGATGATGTCGGGGCTGGCGCGCAGCACCGCCGGGTCGAGGTTGCCTTGCAGGGCCACGCGGCCGGCGACGGCCTGGTGGGCATCGGACAGGTCCATGGTCCAGTCCACGCCCAGGCCGGCGCAGCCGGTGTCGGCCAGTTGGGACAGGTGCTGGCCGGCGCCCTTGGAGAACAGGATCACCGGCAGCTCGCGGCTGTGCGGATCGGCCTTCAGCGCGTCCATCACCTGGGCCATATAGCGCAGGGAGAATTCGCGGAACGCGGCCGGGCCCAGCAGGCCGCCCCAGGTGTCGAACACCATCAACGCCTGGGCGCCGGCGGCGGCCTGGGCGATCAGGTAGGCGGCGACGGACTGCGCCAGCGTATCGAGCAGCTGGTGGGCCAGGGCCGGCTCGCTCCAACACATGGCCTTGAGCGTGGCGAAATCTCGCGAACCATGGCCCTCGACCATGTAGCAGGCCAGCGTCCACGGGCTGCCGGAGAAGCCGATCAGCGGCACGCGGCCGTGCAGTTCACGACGAATCAGGCGCACGGCATCCATCACATAGCCCAGCTCGCCTTCCATATCCGGCACGCCGAGCTTGTCGATGTCGGCCTTGCTGCGTACCGGGTGCGCGAACTGCGGACCTTCGCCCTGGGCGAAGCTCAAACCGAGACCCATGGCGTCGGGGATGGTGAGGATGTCGGAGAACAGGATGGCCGCATCCAGTTCGAACCGCTCCAGCGGCTGCAGCGTCACTTCGCACGCCAGTTCCGGATTCTGCGCCAACGCCATGAAACTGCCGGCGCGGGCCCGGGTGGCGCGGTATTCGGGCAGGTAGCGGCCAGCCTGGCGCATGACCCAAATGGGCGTAGTGTCGGTGGCCTCACGGCGCAGGGCGCGCAGGAAGCGATCGTTCTTTAAGGGTTCTAGCATTTCAGTGTCCGTACGGGCCTTCCAGCCCCTGGCTGAACATCACGCGGAAGCCGCGCTTGATCTGTGCGTCTCGCGCCTTCTCGAAGGCAGCGATAGCGTCGTCGCGTTCGAGAAACTGCTCGCGTTTGAGAGTGGCCTTGCCGCCCTGGACACCGGATTCGCGATAAAGCGTCCAGCCGCCAAGCAAGTCCTGCTCGATCGCGATCTGGACATAGCGCGGCGCCTGACTGGGATCGGGCATGGCTTGCAGGTAGAGACGCATGGTTACCTGGGCAAAGGAGAAGGCTAGGTGCCGTAATGCCCCGCATTCTAGAAGGCTGGGCACGGAGTAGCGAGCGCGCCGCGGTCGCAGGCGAGTTCGACCTCCCTCACCGTCATCCCAGCGGAGGCTGGGGGCCAGCGTCTTTCGCGTTCTTCGTGTCGTGTAGCCAAGGTCGCTGGAACGACGGGGAGGAGAGTCAACGTGTGGCTGATTCCAGTACCGCCAGAACCGCTTTTTCGTCGACGCCGCCGATGATCTCCGCGCGGCCGATGCCCCGCCAAAGAATCAGCCGCAACGAACCGGCCAGGTTCTTCTTGTCCAGCCGCATCAAGGCCAGCAGCTGTTCCGGATCCATGCCAAGCGGAATGGTGGTGGGCAGGCCCAGCAGGGAGAGCAGGCGGTGCAAGCGTGCAGTATCGGCTTGCTCACTCATGCCTAGCCGCTCGGACAACTGTGCTGCCAGCAGCATGCCGATGGCGACGCCTTCGCCGTGCAGCAGCACGCTGTACTTGCCGGCCGTTTCCAGCGCGTGGCCGAACGTGTGGCCGAGATTGAGCAGGGCGCGCTCGCCCTGTTCGGTTTCATCGCGCGCCACCACGCCGGCCTTGTAGCTGACCTTGCGCGCGATGGTTTCGATCAGCGGTGCCGGTTCGCGCGCATTGAGCGCGGCTGCGTGCTGCTCCAGCCAGGCGAAGAAACCCGGGTCGCCGATCGCAGCGCCTTTCACGACCTCGGCGAGACCGGCGCGATATTCGCGATCCGGCAGCGTAGCCAGCGTGCTGGTGTCGGCCACCACGGCGCGTGGCTGGTGGAAGGCGCCGACCAGGTTCTTGCCGGCGGGAAGGTTGACGCCAGTCTTGCCGCCCACGGAGGAGTCGACCATGGCGAGCAAGGTGGTCGGCATCTGGATAAAGTCGATGCCGCGCATCCAGCAGGCGGCGCTGAAGCCGGCCAGGTCACCCACCACGCCGCCACCCAGCGCGACCACGCAGGCGTCGCGCGTGGCGCCCAGCTGGGCCAGCGCTTCCAGTGCGCGGCCGACATTCGCAAACGTCTTGTGTGCCTCGCCATCATCAAGCTGGAACGACGACCAGTGCAGGCCATCCAGCCCTTCGGCCACGCGATCGAGATAGAGCGGCGCCACCGTCGTGTTGCTGATCACCAGTGCATGTCGTCCGCGCAAAGCGGTCCGCCAGCGCGCGTGATCGGCCAGCAGGCCCGGGCCTATCCAGACGGGATAACTGCGCGTGCCGAGCGCGACGTCGATGGTGCGAAGGTGGCTGTCGGTGTGTGTGGTCATGCGGCGTGCTGGCGATGCCAGGATGGGTCGATCAAGAGAATGCTGCGCGCGCTGGCAGCGTGTACGTGCTCGTGTGCGCCGGGAATCACCAGGTCGGCAATTTCCTGATAGAGATGCGTGCGCTGTTGCGCCATGGCTTCCAGTCGCGTGGCGCGATCGCTGCCGGCGAGCAGGGGGCGCTGCCGGTCCTGCGAGAGGCGTTCCAGTTGCAGTTCGAGCGTGGCTTGCAGCCACAGCACATAACCGCGCTCGGCCAGCAGGCGACGGTTCGCCGGGTCCAGTACGGCGCCCGCGCCCGTGGCCAGCAGTACGCCGCGCCGACGGCTGCACTCCTCGAGCAGCTGGCTTTCGCGCTGGCGGAAGCCGGCCTCGCCCTCGATCTCGAAAACGGTGCTCACCGGTACGCCACACTGGCGTTCGATTTCCTGGTCGAGATCGACGAAGCTCAGACCATAATGCTCGGCAAGCCGACGTCCAATGGACGTCTTGCCGGCGCCGGTCGGTCCGACGATAAACAGGTTGCACGATGGATTCATACGCAAATGCTAACAGGCGCGGGACCGCAAAGCGGGTCGCGCTAACGCGGTGGCACGCTTGAGCGGGCGGGTACTGATTGCCGGTTGCGGCGATGTCGGCCTGCGCGTGGCAAAACAATTGCTGGCGCGCGGCGACCAGGTATGGGCCTTGCGCCGCCGTAGGTCCCTGCCTGATGGCAGCGGCATTCAATGGCTGCAGGGTGACTTTACCCAACCTGAAACATTGCGCGACTTGCCCGCTGGGATCAGCCAGCTGGTCTACTTGCCGACGCCTGATGCGCGCGATCGGGCCGCTTATCACGCCGTCTTCGTCGATGGATTGCGCCATCTGCTTGCCGCGCTCGATCGCGACACGCTCGAGCGCGCGCTGTTCGTGTCATCCAGCGCGGTTTATGGCGAGCATGGCGATGGATGGGTGGACGAGCAGACACCAGCGGAGCCGCCGGGCTTCAATGGCCAGGTGTTGCTGGAGGCGGAGCAGTGGCTGGCGGCGCAGCCGGTGCCATCGATCGTGTTGCGGCTTGCCGGCTTGTATGGCCCGGACCGCCTCGAGCTCGTCGAGCGCCTGCGCGCGGGCGCGGTGCGTGTGCCGCGCGACGTACCGCATTGGGCCAATCGCATCCACGTTGACGACGCCGCGGCGGCCATCGTGCATCTCTTGAGCTTGCGTGAGCCGATGTCGCTCTACCTCGGCGTCGATGACACGCCGCTGCCGCTTGCCGTGCTTTACGACCACCTGGCGCGAGTGGCGGGTGCGGCGCTTCCTGGCGAGGGTGCGGCACCGCCTGGCGTAGGCAGCAAGCGCCTCAGCAATGCGCGACTTCGTTCCAGCGGTTTCGTGCCACGATGGCCCGATGCGCGCGAAGGCTACACTGCGCTGCTGCGGCATGCGGATTAATCACGAACTGAAACGTGCCGTCATCCCAGCGAAAGCTGGAGGTGCTTCTCAACAGCCGAAGGGCTGGTCATCCAGAGTCTTTGGTGCCTCGACAGAGGCACTGGGTCCCAGCTTTCGCTGGGATGACGATCCGAATCGACTCTCCCTCAATTTCTGGAGAAAATCTTCATGCCCGGCAAGATCCAGCCTCACATGGTCAGCACCAGCCACGAGCTGCCCGGCTATCGCATCGTTCGTCCGCTGGGCATCGTGCGCGGCATCACCGTACGTTCGCGCAGCGTCATCGGCAATCTCGGCGCTGCCTTGCAGACGCTGGTGGGTGGCAATATCTCGATCTATACGGAGCTGTGCGAACACGCCCGCGAAGAGGCGTTCGAGCTGATGCTGCGCCACGCTGCCGAGCATGGCGCCAACGCGGTGATCGCGATGCGCTACGACGCCAACGATGTGGCCGAGGGCGTCACCGAAGTGCTCGCCTATGGCACGGCCGTGATGGTGGAGCCACTAGGCTGACGACTCGTTCCGGTCAACTATGGTTGAGGGCGAGCACATGGCGATGGGCGTCGTATTCCACCGAAGTATCTGCCAGCGCGGGCAGGGTGGCCAGGGCGTGCCGGCTCAGGCGTTCGAAATGGGCGAGGAAGCGCAGCATCGTCTCGGCATCCATGGCCAAGGGGGCATGGCGCGCCAGCAATTCCTCTTCCTGCTCGCTGCGCCACTTGCGCACGACTTCCCAGTTCGGCGCCTGCAGCACGATCAGGGCATCCAGCTTGCGCCATAGCGGCTGGTAGCCACGCAGCTGCTTGTTGACCCAATGCCGCCAGCGACCATCCGGGTCTTCGTCGCGCTCCAGGCTGTTGATGGGTTCTTCCAGCGCGGCCTGAAGCTGCGGGCGCACACCAAGCGCCCAGCCTTCCAGGACCACCAGCTTCGGCGGCCGGGTGACGCGCGGCCAGCGCGAAGGTGTTACACGGGTGTCACGCCCCTTGTCGAAGCGGGGGTAGTCCACCGGCAATTTTTCCGATGCTTGGGGCAACGCGGCCAGGACCGACAGCAGCAGCTCGATCTCGTGCGTGCCGGGCACGCCTCGGGTGCGCAGTAAGGGGTGGATCTGGTGCGCCAGCAGCTCCCGCTCGCTGCGCGAGTAGTAGAAATCGTCCAGGGAGAGCACTTCGGTCGGCCAGCCGCGCGATTCCGCCTGGAGCTTCATTTCCCGAGCGAGCGTGCTCTTGCCGCTGCCCTGCAGGCCGGACAGGCCCAGCAGGTAAGTGCGGCGGGCGCGGGCGATGCGACCGGCGTACTGGTCGAGCAAGTGTCCCGCCAAGGTCGAATTCTGCGTGCTAGCATCTGGTGACATTCGGCCATGATGGCGCGCTGCGGCCACGATTCAAGACCCCATGTTGAAACCAGAGATCCTTGACACTTTCCTGCAACTGTTGGACGAGGCCGCGGCAGGAGGCGATCCCGAGCCGACGGCCATGAATTTGGCGACCGTCGATGCGGCCGGACGGGTGAGTTCGCGCATCGTGCTGCTCAAGGGGGCCGACGAGCGCGGCTTCCGTTTCTATACCAACTACGAGAGCGACAAGGGCAGCCAGCTCGATGCGCATGCCCAGGTGGCCCTGTGCTTCCATTGGAAGCAGCTGCGCGAAGTGGTGCAGGTGCGGGTCGAGGGCGTGGCGCGCAAGCTGTTGGCGGAGGAGTCGGATGCCTACTTCGCCTCCCGTCCGCGCGCCAGTCAGATCGGCGCCTGGGCCTCGCTGCAGTCGCAGACGCTGCCCGATCGCGAGACCTTCGAGCAGCGCTTCAAGCGCTACGAGCACGAATTCGAAGGCCGCGACGTGCCCCGTCCCCCGCACTGGGGCGGCTACGTGGTGGAACCGGACATGGTGGAATTCTGGTACGGCGCGGAGTTCCGGCTGCACGACCGCGTGCGCTGGAGTCGCCATGGCCAGACCTGGACGCATCGTCTGCTCTATCCTTGAGCGTACCTATTAGCCATTCGGAGGCATGAAGCATGCGCGCAGCGCCCGCTGACCACGTTGCCCAGAATGGCTTTGTCGTGCACTCACGCGGCCGTGGCTTCACCGAGATCACCGACAAAGTTGGTGACGTGGTGACAGCCAGTGGCGTGCACACGGGCGTTGCCAACATCTTCAGCCTGCACACCAGCTGCTCGTTATTGATCAGCGAGAACGCCGACGCGACCGTGCGCGATGATCTGGAACGCTGGCTGGCACGCGCCGTGCCCGACGGCGACGCCATCTTCCGGCACGACGAAGAAGGGCCAGATGACATGCCGGCGCACGTGCGCGCCATCCTCACCGGTGTCAGCCTGGTGGTGCCGGTGCATGCGGGCAAGCTGCAGCTAGGCACGTGGCAGGGCATCTATCTTTGGGAACACCGCCTTGATCCGCATCAGCGCAAGATCACGGTGACCGTGCTGGGACATTGAACGCGTGATCGAACAAGGCAGCAACGGCCAGGGCACGGCCGATCATTACCCTCAGCGCATCGTCTGCATGACCGAAGAGCCGACCGAGGTGCTTTACGCGCTCGGCGAGGAACACCGCATCGTCGGTATTTCCGGTTTCACCGTGCGACCGCCGCGGGCGCGCAAGGAGAAGCCGAAGGTCTCGGCCTTCACCAGCGCCAAGATCAGCGAGATCCTCAAGCTGGAGCCGGACCTGGCGATCGGTTTTTCCGACATCCAGGCCGATATCGCGCGCGACCTGATCAAGGCCGGCGTGGAAGTGTGGATCAGCAATCACCGCAGTGTGGACGGCATCCTTGCCTATATCCGGCGTCTTGGCGCGATGGTGGGCGCCGCCGACAAAGCCGAGGCCTATGCGCAGCAGGCGGAGCGGCACATCGCGCAGGTCGCAGGCCGCCGCGTCGCAGTTCAAGCGGCGTCCGAAGGTGTACTTCGAGGAATGGGACGATCCGCTGATCACCGGCATTCGCTGGGTGGCGGAGCTGATTCGCATCGCCGGCGGCGACGATGTGTTTCCGCAGAAGGCGGGCGAGTCGCTCGCCAAGCATCGCATTCTGGGAGATCAGGGCGAGGTGGTGCGGCAGGCACCGGACATCATTCTTGGCTCGTGGTGCGGCAAGCGCTTTCGTCCCGAGCGCGTCGCTGCGCGTGCAGGCTGGGATGCGATTCCGGCCGTTCGCAACGGCGATCTCCATGAGATCAAATCACCGATCATTCTGCAGCCGGGACCGGCGGCATTGTTTGATGGGTTGAGCGCCATCCATGCGATTTTTGCGGATTGGGCGGCAAGGCAGGCTTCTTAACTTCCTCTCCCCTACGGGGAGAGGATTGAGGTGAGGGGCGGGTGCTTGCGATATTGCTGAAAAGAACCTGCTCCGATTAGGAGCACTCGCAAGATCGACCCCTCACCCCAGCCCTCTCCTCTTAGGGGAGAGGGAGAAAGCGTGCGTCACCAAATACGAACGCGCTGCGCTTGCGGCCGCCACATCGGCTGCCCCTGCTTCACATCGAACGCTTCGTAGAATTCCGGGATATTCGACAGCGGGCCGTTCACGCGCCACTTGGCCGGTGCGTGCACGTCGCTGAGCAGGGCCTGCCGCAGCAGGTCCTCGCGCTCCTGCGACAACCACGACAGCGCATAGCCGAGGAAGAATCGCTGCATCGGCGTATAGCCGGCGATCTTCTCGCCCTTCTTGTATTGCTCGGTCTTCTTGAACGCGTCGATGCCGATCAGCAGGCCGCCGAAGTCGGCGATGTTTTCGCCCAGGCTGGCCTCGCCGTTGATGTGCAGGCCCGGCAGCGGTTCGAAGGCATCGAACTGCTTGACCATGACGGCGGCGCGCTGATTGAAGCGGGTCGCGTCCTGCTTGCTCCACCAGTCCTTCAGGTTGCCGGCGGCGTCGAATTGACGTCCCTGGTCGTCGAAACCGTGGGTGATTTCATGGCCGATGGTCGATGCGGCGACATAGCCGTAGACCACGGCGTCGTCGATCTCGTCGTCCGCATAGCCGGGGATCGATGAATTGCGCGGCCGGCAGCACGATCTCGTTGTTGGACGGGTTGTAGTAGGCGTTATAGGTCTGCGGCGTCATGTCCCATTCGTTGCGGTCGACCGGCTTGCCGAACTTCGACACCATGTCGTTGAAGGCCCAGCGGCTCGCATTCATCATGTTCTGCGCGAACGACTCGCGGCCGATGCTGAGCGCGGAGTAGTCCTTCCACTTGTCCGGGTAGCCGACCTTCCTGGTCACCGCGGCCAGCTTCTCGTGCGCCTTGGCCTTGGTCGCCGCGCTCATCCAGTCGAGCCGGTCGATGCGCTCGCCGTAGGCCGTGCGGATCGCTTCGACCAGGGCGTTGTAGCGCTGCTTGGCTGCTCTCGGAGAAATAGTCCTTCACGAAGATGCGGCCGAGAATCATGCCCATGGCGCGTGTTCTCGGCATCGAGGGCGCGCTTCCAGCGCGGCTTCTGCTCCTTCTGGCCCGACAGCACGCGGTCGTAGAAATCGAAGTGCTCGTTGTCGAAGTCCTGGCTCAGGTAGGCGGCATAGGTATCGGCCAGGTGCACGCGCAGGTAGTCGCGCAGCACGGGTATCGGCGTCCTGGCGAGCAGGGCCTGCAGGCCGCCGAAGAATTCCGGCTGGCCGACGATGACCGTTTCCGGCGACAGCTTCCACGCCTTCAGGCGCTCGCTCCAGGCGATGGCCGGCGTGAACTTGCCGGTGAAGTCGGCAGGCGCCATCTTGTTGTAGTTCTTCTCCGGATCGCGCAGGTCGGCCAGCGGGCGCGACACCTTGGCCAGTGCGGTCTCGAACGCCATCACCTGGGCCGCGCTGTTGTGCGCGGCGGCATCATCGGAACCGAGCAGGCGGAACATGCGCTGCAGGTGTTCCACGTAGGCAACGCGAGCCTTGGCAACGCCCGGTTCCTGGTTGAAGTAGTAGTCGCGCTCCGGCAGACCCAGGCCACCCTGGCCGACATGCACGGCCATCACGTCGCTCTTTTTCTCGTCCTGCGACACGCCGAAATCGAAGAAGGCATCCACACCCAGTGGCTGCAGTGCGAAGCCTTCGTCGAGTGCGGACTGCAGGTCATGCACCGTATCGATGCGGGCAAGCTCACTTTTCAACGGGCTCAGGCCGAGTTTGTCGGCCAGGGCCTGGTCCATTGCCGTGGTCCAGAAATCGCCCACCTTCTGCTCGTCGCTGCCGATCGCGGCATTCTTTTGCGCAGCCGCGGTTTCGCTGATCTTGCGCAGTTTGACGTAGAGGTCGTCCTGCACCACCTGGCCGATACCCCACATCGATTCCTGCGCCGGGATCGGGTTGCTCTTCAGCCAGGTTCCGTTGGCGAACTCGAAAAAGTCATCGCCAGGATTGACCGATGCGTCGATATTCGACGCTACCACGTCGCGTTTCGCCGCTGCTGGGGCTGAAGGCGGCGCGACTTTAGGCGCGGTGTCGGCGGCCTGGGCGCAGGGCAACCAGGCGGCGGCCATGCTCAGGGCGAGGGCGCACAGGCGTAGGGAATGCGAAGTCACTTTCATGGTGGGCCTTCCGTATTGGAGAGGTGCAAGGCCGCGATGCCATCGACGCGACCAAGTGATATTGAAATCGAGAGCGCTTAGAGCGCTTAGAGCCCGAGAGCCAAGCGGCCGCCGAAGTCGGCCAGTGGCGACACCACCAGCAGACGCGCCAGGATCAGCACGATCATCACGGCCCAGGGGGCGAAGTCGAGGCCACCCGCCACCAGCTTGCCGCGTAGTGGGCGCAGCAGCGGATCGACCAGGCTCCCGGCCAGGCGGTATACCGGGTGGTAGTGCTCGACCTGGAACAGGCTCATCAGCGACCAGATGAAGATCAGCACCACGTAGAACATCAGGATGAAGTCGAGCGTGTCGGCGACCGACAACAACAGCAGGCCAAGCACATGCGGGAAGACGCCAAGCAGCGCAAACAGCAGCACGCGCTTGAGCAACATCAGCAGCCAGATCAGCAGCAGGGCGGCGATATTGACCCGTCGCCAGTTGGGCAGCAGCTTGCGGATCGGCGCCAGGATGGGATTGGTGGTGCGATAGACGAACTGGCTGAGCGGATTGTGGAAGTCCGCGCGACTGGCTTCGGCCAGCAGGCGCAGGGCGAACAAGGCCGCGGCGGCGCCAAAGGCTAGTTCGAGCAGGAAGGAAAGGGCGTTGACGAGATAACTCACGGCGTTTGATCCAGACTGGCGGCCAGTTCAGCACCGCGGCGCGTGGCGGCAGCCACGGCGCGGGCCACGATGGAATGAAAGTGATCGGCGGCAAAGCTTTCCAGAGCCGCCTGCGTCGTGCCATGAGGCGAGGTGACGCGCTGGCGCAGTACGCCTGGATCCTCGCCGCTCTCGGTCAGCATGCGGCCGGCACCCAGGCAGGCCTGGGCGGCGAGGGCGCGGGCTACGTCGCGCGGCATGCCCTGTGCAAAGGCGGCATCTTCCAGTGCTTCCACCAGGGCGAAGAAATAGGCCGGGCTGGAGCCAGCAATGGCGGTGACGGTATCCATCAACGCCTCGTCGTCGAGCCAGCGAGTGAGGCCAACGGCATCCATGATGTGCTGGGCCTGGGCGCGTTGTTCCGGGCTCACCCGCCGGTTGGCGCAAAGCCCGGTGGCGCCCGCGCCGATCAGCGCCGGGGTATTGGGCATGCAGCGCACGATGGGCAGCGTATGGCCAAACCAGCGTTCCAACTGGTCGATGCGTACGCCGGCGGCGATCGAAATCAGCAGCGGTCGTTGGCGATGCAGGGTGTCCTGCAGCTCGGCATGGACCGCCGGCATGATCTGCGGCTTCACCGCCAGGATCAGGACATTCGCCTCGGCGGCGGCCAGGCGGTTCTCGCCATAGCAGGCCACGCCGAAGTCCCGCCCCAGCTCCTGGCGTGCCTCGGCCCTGGGCTCGGCCACGCTGATGGAGGAGGCAGGGATGCCGGTCTTGAGCAGGCCGCCGATCAGGCTGCGCGCCATGTTGCCGCCACCGATGAAAGCGATACGGGTCATGCAGGTTCCTCGCCAATTCGGCGCCTACCTTACAAGAGCCGCCCTCGCCCGTCCCCTGGCGGAAGTTCGGGGGCATCCGGGCCGCGATCGGGACGACTTCTGCAAACCACGTCTGCACTTTGGGCCGTAGAGCGAATGAAAGGCTGGTGGCCCGGGCCATGGCGCGAGTAGTATCGGCCCGCTGCATGGGGAACCGGGTTTGGACCGTTCGGACGGCGTCTGCGCGCTTGCGCGGTGGCGCCGCGTCCATGGATACCCCCGGCCGTGCGGCCTTGCCGCAGCATGTCATCCAGATGATCGGGTTGAGGGGAACGCCAGATGGATATTGCCGAACTGCTGGCCTTCTCGGTCAAGAACAAGGCCTCGGACCTGCATCTTGTCGGCGGGCCTGCCGCCGATGATCCGCGTCGACGGCGACGTGCGCCGCATCAACATTCCGGCGCTGGATCACAAGCAGGTCCACTCGCTGATCTACGACATCATGTCGGACAAGCAGCGCCGCGACTACGAGGAATTCCTCGAGGTCGACTTCTCGTTCGAGATTCCCGGCCTGGCGCGCTTCCGCGTCAACGCGTTCAACCAGAACCGCGGCGCCGGCGCGGTGTTCCGTACGATTCCGTCCGAAGTGCTCTCGCTCGAGGATCTCGGCTGCCGCGCATCTTCAAGGAGCTGATCGAGCAGCCGCAGGGCCTGATCCTCGTGCACCGGGCCGACCGGCTCGGGCAAGTCGACGACGCTGGCGGCGATGGTCGATCACGTCAACAAGAACGAATACGGCCACATCCTCACGATCGAGGATCCGATCGAGTTCGTGCACACCTCGCAGAAGTGCCTGATCAACCAGCGCGAAGTGCATCGCGACACGCACGGATTCAACGAAGCGCTGCGTTCGGCGCTGCGCGAAGATCCGGACTACGTGCTGGTCGGCGAAATGCGCGACATCGAGACGATCCGCCTGGCGCTGACCGCCGCCGAAACCGGACACCTCGTGTTCGCGACGCTGCACACGTCAGTTCGGCGGCCAAGACCATCGACCGCATCATCGACGTGTTCCCGGCCGGCGAAAAGCCGATGGTGCGCTCGATGCTGTCCGAGTCGCTGCGCGCGGTGATCTCGCAGTCGCTGCTGAAGAAGGTCGGCGGCGGCCGCATCGCGGCGCACGAGATCATGGTCGGCATTCCGGCGATCCGAAACCTGATCCGCGAGGACAAGGTCGCGCAGATGTATTCGTCGATCCAGACCGGCAGCCAGTACGGCATGCAGACGCTGGATCAATGCTTGCAGGACCTGGTCAAGCGCGGCCTGGTGACGCGCCAGCAGGCGATCTGGCTATGCGAAGAACAAGGAAATCTTCAAGTAAGCATGGGTCTAAGTCAACCGGCAAGCGTCGTGTGCCGTTGCCCATCCATGCGGGAGTCCGGCCATGAGCAGCAGCGTCGATTTCACCTCGTTCCTCAAGTTGATGACGCACAAGAAGGCGTCCGACTTGTTCATCACGGCCGGCGTGCCGCCTTCGATGAAGGTGCACGGGCGCATCGCGCCGATCACGCAGAACGCGCTGACGCCGCAGCAGTCGCGCGACATGGTGCTGAACGTGATGACGCCCTCGCAGCGCGAGGAGTTCGAGAAAACGCACGAGTGCCAGTTCGCGATCAGCGTGACCGGCGTCGGCCGCTTCCGCGTGTCGTGCTTCTACCAGCGCAACTGCGTCGGCATGGTGCTGCGCCGGATCGAGACGCGCATCCCGACCATCGAGGAACTGAATCTGCCGGCGATCATCAAGTCGCTGGCGATGACCAAGCGCGGCATCATCATGTTCGTCGGCGCGACCGGCACCGGTAAGTCGACCTCGCTCGCTGCGATGATCGGCTATCGCAACCAGAATTCGACCGGCCACATCATCACGATCGAGGATCCGATCGAATACGTGCACAAGCACGAAGGCTGCATCATCACGCAGCGCGAGCTCGGCATCGATACCGACACCTGGGAAAACGCGCTGAAGAACACGCTGCGCCAGGCGCCGGATGTCATCATGATCGGCGAGGTGCGCACGCGCGAGACGATGGAGCACGCGGTCAACTTCTCGGAAACCGGTCACCTTTGCCTGTGCACGCTGCATGCGAACAACGCGAACCAGGCGATGGACCGCATCATCCACTTCTTCTCCGAAGATCGTCGCTCGCAGCTGTTCATGGATCTTTCGCTGAACCTCAAAGGCGTCGTCGCGCAGCAGTTGATTCCGACGCCGGACGGCAAGGCGCGCCGCGTCGCGATGGAAGTCATGCTCGGCACGCCGCTGGTTGCCGGACTACATCCGCCAGGGCGAGATCCACAAGCTCAAGGACGTGATGAAGGAATCGACCAACCTCGGCATGCAGCACGTTCGACCAGAGCCTGTTCGAGCTCTATCAGGCTGGCGAGATCAGCTACGAGGACGCGCTGCGTCACGCCGACTCGCGCGAACGAAGTGCGCCTGCAAGATCAAGCTCGCGCAGGGCGGCGATGCGCACACGTTGTCGCAGGGCCTGGATGGCGTGGAATTGGAGGAGACGAAGGACTCGCAGAACTTCGGTGGTGGTCTGCTGCGACGCTGACTTTAGTCGCCACGCGACTGGCAGAAGAAGGAGCCCGGTGGGCTCCTTCTTCGTTTCAGCTGCCGCCAGACACGGCGTACCAGCGCTTACTTGGAGGTGTCGCTGAGCGTAAGGCCACTGGTATCGACGCTCTTTACGCCCTTCACCTTGCGGGCTACCTGCGCCACTTTGGTTTTCTCCGCTGTGCTGTTCGCCGTGCCCGTCACCATCACCACGCCGTCGGTGGTGGAGACGGAAATATCCGTGCTGCTAACGCCCTTGGTCGTCGCCAGCTCGGACTTCACCTTGGTCGTGATCCAGGCATCGGCCGTTTTGTCGGGCACGGTCTGGTTGTCCGACTGCTTCTGCATGGCAGCGTCCTGTGCGGCGACCTGCGCGAACGGCACGACCGAGAAGGCGGCTACCAGGCCAGCGGCAATAAGCGTCTTGCGAATCACGTTGTTGGTGCGCATGGGGAATCTCCTGTAGTGGGGAAGCGCTGCCCTTGAGACAGACGTCTGCCGCAGGTGGCGGCATCCGTGGCACCTATCCAAGCAGCGTCAACGTGAACCAGGCTCGGCTGATGCCCGGATCGGTTCAGTGCGCGATCACCGTTGCGAAGAAAGCGTGTGCGTGACGTTGCCGTCGCGTTCGCAGGAACGAGTGCGTGTCATGTGATGTACAGCACATTATTGGATGGCGTTTCGAGTCGTAGCTGTCGTCAACATGACGTTCGCAAACTTGTGCGTCCGGCTCGTCGTGATGCTGTTGAAATGCGCTGCGTGCCGAGCGCGGGATGGCTTGTGAAACATCCGCGCATCCGGCACATTGTCGTGCGAAAACATAGTGTCGTAAGGCTTGATTTCGGGGGGGATCATGGCCGAGTTGCAAGTTCGGGTGATATCCGAACGACGAGAAGGGTTGCTCATCGAGTTGGGTCGCGTGGTTAGCGAACATGGCCACGTACTGGTGCGCCAGCGTCTGTTGCCGGATGAGCGGGGAGCGGGCCTGACCATGGTGTTGCGCGGTCCCGAAACATCGCGACCGGCTCTGGAAGTCGCGTTGGGCGCGCATCCTCGCGTGCTGCATTTCGAATCGTCCCTGGGGGCGGCCGAGAAACGTTTTCCGCCAGCACCGCAGGAGACCACCGAAGTACCGGTGGTCACCCTGGCGCCATCTAGGGCGCCAAGCCTGGGCATGCCATCGGGCGCGGATGTGGCGCGCGTCGAGCGCATGCTGCCAAGCCTTGCGAAGGACTATCCACGGATCTTCCCGTGGTTGATCAATCTCGAGTATGCGGTGACCGCCGAGGCGAGAGAGGCATCCCTGCATCTTGCGGGTCGGCGTGCGGGCGCCTGGGTGTTCCGGCGCAACTTCGCCCTCGGCGCGCGCCTGGCGCCCACCGATGCGCTCAAGCGCATGGTGGTACCGGCATTGCGCGATCTGGTGACGGTGGAATTGCGCGGTGAACAATTGCATGTGCGCGGCTGTCCGCTATGCCAGCCCGGTGGCCTATCGGGTGGGCGGTTCTTCTGTGGTTTTATCGAGGGATTGCTGGCCGATGCCTTGGCAACGGGTGAGCCAAGCGCGAACGAGGCCAGCTGCCATTGCCACGGTGCGCCGGAGTGCGTCTTCGAATTGATACCGTGATGGATTCAAGGGGGATTTCATGCAGGACATGCATCAGCACTACAACTATCTGCTGGTAGGACTTTCTTACCTGGTGGCGGTGCTCGGCTCCTTCACCGCGCTGCAGTTCGCGCTAGGCATTCCCTTGGCGCGTACGCCGGGACAGCGCTGGGGCTCGATTCTCGCGGCAGGCACGGCGATGGGTGGCGGGGCCATCTGGGCGATGCATTTCGTCGCCATGCTCGCGTGCAGCATGGGTGCGCAGGCGACCTACGACGTCGTGCTGACCGCCATCTCGGTGCTGCTTGCGGTGGTGGTGTCTTCGCTGGGACTGGCGATTGCGGGTAGCGCTGTCTTTCGCTGGACCAACCTGCTGGCAGCCGGCACCGTGATGGGGCTCGGCGTGGCGGGCATGCACTATCTCGGCATGGGCGCCATGCTGATGTCGGCGCAGGTGACGTATGACATGCGCCTGGTCGCATTGTCGGTGTTCATCGCCATCGTCGCTTCGATGGCTGCGTTGTGGTTGGCTTTCAATCTGCGCGGAAAACTGCAGATGCTGGGCAGCGCCCTGGTCATGGGGATCGCCGTATGCGGCATGCATTACACCGGCATGGCCGCGGCGACGTTCAATCAGGGCGGAACGCTGCCTGCCGGATTTGAACAGGGCGTGCGGGGTGATCATCTGGGCGGGGTGATCGCCATCATCGTGATGTCGATGCTAGTGCTTGCCCTGGGGATCAGCATCGTTCGCCAGTATCGACGGTCGGTGCTTTCCATCTAAGGCCCATCGCTTTCAAGGTGTTTGGAAAACGACCGCGCCATGCTTCACGTGTCCCGAGGCCCGCAGGCGGCGTTGCGTGGCGCCAGCGAAGGCTGGCGTCGTGCCTTAGCCGCGTGACACCGCCAGGAGCGACTTCACTGGGCATCACCCCACGCTTTGACTTGGATGACGTTGGGGCCGGTCCTGTCTGTCCGCATCCCTTCGGTGCGTCGGCTCGAGAGACGGCCAGTCAGCCGTCGCGAGCCGCTGATGGTCTGCGAACAGACAGGACCGGTGACGCCTACGCAGAGTGATCAGAGCATCCTAAGGCCGGTTGATCCGCCCTAGTTCGGGAGAGGTTGAGCCCGCTCCAACAACAAAGGGGCGCCGAAGCGCCCCTTTGTGATGACGACCGCTGTCGCTGGCTTACTTCAGTTCGTTCTGGTTGGTGATGACCAGGCCATCGCTGTCCATGTGAACTTCGGCGGCTACCGACTTGATGCGCGCCGCCTGTGCCTGCATCGACTCGAACTGCGCCTTGGAGCGCTCGGCCGTGGCCTTCGCCGCTGCCTCGGCGGCCGGATCAGCATGATCGGCCGACGTGGTCAGCTGAGCCATATGGTCGGCCCTTTGTGCCATGGCCTTGACCCAGGCGGCGTACATATCGCCACTGAGCTGCAGGCGGCCGAAGCGGCCGGCATCGCCGGTAGGGGCGTTCAGCATCTCGCCCAACTTGCTGTCTTCGCCCGCGCCAATGGCCAGGGCGAGTGCCTTCGGACCCATCGCCGCCCACACCGGCGCACCCAGCGGGGCCGTCACTTCAGGCGGCAGCGCCATCGGCTTGCCATCCGTGGTCAGCTTGAGCTGCGAGAGGCCGGAAGCCACCATCTGGCCCATCGCCAGCAGTGCCGTCGGGTTCGACGTGCCGATGACGATGCGGCCGCTGAACTTGGGGATGCTGTCCGCGCTGCCCGCCTCGAAGCTGTCCAGTGCCACGCGCAGGCCAAGCAGGTCACCCACCGGTGGCACCGCGGCCTGCTGCGACAGCGTACCGATCTTCACGAAGCCATCGTTGAGGTCCGTCAGCGACTGGCAGGTGAACGGCTTGGAGGCCACCGCTTCGGCCTGGGCGCTCCAGAACGCGCGCAGTTGCGCCACTGGCAGCGCCAGGCTGACATCGAACGGTGCGGTGCCCGCCGCGCCCAGGCCCGGCAGTTCCACCTTGAGGCCGGAGAATGCCTTGGTGATGTCATCGGCCAGCGCGACGTCCCAACGCAGGTTCTGATGCTTCTCGTCGAGTTTGGTATAGCCAAAGCTCACCGAAGGCACGCGAGCAGCAATGCGCGAGGCTTCAGCTTCACAGCTCGGCGCGATCTGCAACTGGTTGGCCACCGGTTCGCCCGTCTTGGCCGATTCGGCCGCGGCGCGTGCCTTGCGCAGGGCGTTGAACATCGGGTCCTTGCCACCAGCGGCCAGCGGCAGCAGGCGGACCAGGTCGACCTGGCCAATGGCCCACGGCTGGTAATCCTTGGCCCTGGCCAGCTTCTCCAGGCGACCATCGTCCTGCAGGTTCTTGGACGGGCGATCCAGGCCGAGCGCCAGGCGCAGCGTGGCTTCGGGTGCATCGGTCGGCAATAGCGCGGCAATCGCCTGCTTGCCGACCACGGCGATGACGACCTGGGTGCCGGTTTCCGTCGACACGCGCTTGCGGTAGCTCTGGCTACCCACGGTGGCCGTGTCGAACGGCTTGCCATAGGCGGTTTCCAGGCGTCCGACAAAGGCGTCGAAAGCCTTGGCATCGGTCAGCTCGAAACGGATCACGGGTGAGAGCCCCAGGCCGTAGAAGGCCGAGCGACCCTTGATGTTGAGGCCCGCGTTCTGCGCGAACTGCTCGATCGTCTTGCCATCCAGCTCGGCAATCACCGCCTTCAGGAGGCGTGCGGTATCGGGGTCCTTTTCGGCCATGTCGTCCGCCGCGGACTTCAGCTGCACCAGCTGCGAGGGAAGCTGCGCATTGGTCTGCGTCAGCAGGGCCTTGCGGGTGTCGTCGTCGAGGACGTCGAGGTTGGCCACCACGTAGGGCGTCTCGGCCGGCACAAAAGCAAGGGGTGCGTCCTTGTCCTTGTGATGGCACGCAGCCAGAAGTACGCCGGCGAAACCCAGCGCAACAAAGCGCGTCGTCGATCGCATGTTTATTCCCTTAAATGGAGATGTGTTATCGCGCCGCGCATTATGCCCGGAATCAAGGCCTGGCGCGGCGCACCACGGCCAGGACGGCGCCGTGGGGGATCTTGCTTGCCTGGCGCCTGGACTACCCTGGGTCAGCGACCCAGTACCTCTGCCAGCACAGCCATGCGCACGAAGACGCCATTGCCGACCTGCTCGAGGATGCGCGACTGCGGACCATCGGCCACTTCCGAGGCGATCTCGATGCCACGGTTGAGCGGGCCCGGGTGCATCACCAGGGCGCCCTTGGCGGCACGTTCGAGGCGACGGTTGTCGAGGCCGTACCGGGCGAAGTACGCCGCTTCGTCGGGCAGGTCGGTGGCGGCCATGCGCTCTTTCTGCAGGCGCAACATGATCACCACGTCGGCGCCTTCGATGGCGGCGTCGAAATCGTCGCTAAGCACGCAGCCGGGGAATTCCGCCGCATCGGGCAGCAGGCCACGCGGCGCGCACAGGCGAATTTCCTTCGTACCCAGGGCAGTGAGTGCGTGCACGTCCGAGCGGGCCACGCGGGAGTGCTTCACGTCGCCGCAGATCGTCACGGTGAGCCGCTCGAAATCGGGACGATGCTGGCGGATGGTCAGCACATCGAGCAGTCCCTGCGTGGGATGCGCCCGATTGCCATCGCCGGCATTGATCACCGAGACACCGCTCATGGCGTGGCGCACGAGTTCTTCGGGCGTGCCCGACTGCTTGTGTCGCACCACGATGGCATCCAGATGCATCGCCTCAAGCGTGTGCAACGTATCGAACAGCGCCTCGCCCTTGCTGGTGGAGGAGAAGCTGATGTCGAAGTTGATGACGTCGGCACCGAGCCGGCGCGCGGCCAACTCGAACGACGTGCGCGTGCGCGTCGAGGGTTCGAAAAACAGGTTGAGTATGGTGCGACCGCTCAGCATGTCGAGTTTGCGTGTGCCGTGCGCGCAGCCTTCGCGCATGGTCTCCGCGCGGTCGAGCAGGCGCTCGATGGCGGCGCGTGGCAGATTTTCCAGCGTGGTGAGGTGGCGCAGGCGTGAGCTCATGGGGGCGTGTCGTCGAGGGTGAGTGTCAGCGGTCGGTGGGGGCAGGCGAGGCCAGCCAGCGTTCCAGGATGACCGCAGCGGCTTCGGCATCAATCGTCGCGGCATCGCGCCGTTTCTTTAGCCCGGCGGCGCGCGCATGGGCAAAGCGCTGGGCCGCTTCTTGCGAACTGTGGCGTTCGTCAGTGAGTTCTATGGGTAGGCCGTAGCGTTTGCCGAGCTTCTCGGCAAAGCGGCGGGCGCTGCGGCTGGCTGGCTGCTCTTCGCCGTCGAGCGTCAGCGGCAGGCCGACCACCAGGGTCTCGGGCAGCCATTCCTGGCGCAGGGCGTCGAGTTTCTGCCAATCGGGATCGCCATCGCGTACCGGGATGGCGGCCAGGCCGCGCGCGCTGCCGGTAAAACGATTACCGACCGCCACGCCCAAAAGGCGGCTGCCGACATCGAAACCAAACACACAGCTCACGCGTGACCTGCGTAGCCGGGCAGCGCCAACGGATCCACCCCGACCAGGCCGGCGGCGGCGCTCCAGCGCTCCTCCAGCGGCGTATGGAAGACCACGCGTTCGCTAGCTTCGACGGTGAGCCAGGTGTTGTCCTTGAGTTCCTGTTCCAGCTGGCCGGCGCTCCAGCCCGCGTAGCCCAGCGCCATTACCGCCAGGCGCGGACCTTCGCCATTGGCCATGGCTACCAGGATGTCGCGCGAGGTGGTCACCGACCACTCGGCATTGATGCGATAGCTGGACTCCCAATGCCCCGGTTCGCGGTGCAGCACGAAGCCGCGCTCCTGCTGCACGGGGCCGCCGATCAGCACCGGGGCGTCAGCCAGTTCCAGATCGTTGCACTCGAGCTTCATCTGGGAGAGCACGTCACCCAGCCGATATTCGGATAGCTGGTTCACCAGCAGTCCCACCGCACCGTCTTCGTCGTGCTGGCAGATAAACGCGACGCCCCGCGAAAACGGCGGTTCGGCCAGGCTGGGCATGGCGATCAGGAAGTGGCCGGCGAGCGATTGGGGCTGAGACTGGGAAACGGTCATGGGCGCATTGTAGAACCTGTTCGCGCCTGCCCCATAGCGCGGCTGCATCGCCTGCGGCCAAGGTTCCCGCGGCGTGGTGTAAACACGCCGTGAGTGCTGACGTTAGCGGCTACGCAGAATGTCGTTCGGCATGAACTGCCAGGTGCGCGTGATGTTCAGCTCGTCGATGTGGTCTTTGTCCACCGGCAGCGAGGGGAAGGGGGCCGCCAGGCGCACGATGCGCTGTGCGGCCGCGTCCAGCAGTTGCTGCCCCGAGCTGCTCACCACCTCGATACCCTTGACCGAGCCGTCGCGGTTGAGCGTCACGGTCATCAACACGTCACCGTGCAGGCCACGGCGGCGGGCCTCGTTCGGATAGTTCAGGTTGCCGACGCGCTCCACCCGGTCGACCCAGCCGCGCATATAAGCCGCGTAGACGTATTCCTTGGTGTTGGCCGAAATGAACTTCTTTTTCGGGCGCTTGGCGTACTGCTCGCTGCGATCACGCACCTCGGCGGCCAGCTGCGCCATCTCCTGCCGCCGCTTGGCCTCGCTGGGCGACTCGGGAAGCTCCTGAGGCGTCCGTTCCAGCTTGGCGCTGTCGGTGCTGACGGTGTAGTGGCTGTTGCCGGTGGTGGTCAGCAACTTGTCGTCGGTGGCCTCCTGCGGCCGCGGCGCACTGGCCTCTATCGGTTGCGGTGCGACCCCGGGGTTGGGCTTGGGAATCGGGCCAGAAACCAGTTGCGAGGGGCGGGCGGCCTTGTCGCTCTCACCGCCACCGGCGTTATTGGCCTGGGCCAGGAAATCCGCCTTGTCGGGGGCGTCGCGGTTGGCCACGTCCACCAGGGTGACGTCCAGGGTCGGCAGGCTGGGCTTGGCTTTGACGTAGTTGAACGTGATGCCGAGCACCAGTACGCCATGTAGCAACAGCGAGAAAAGCAGGGTGGCGCCGATCATGTCGGCGCCAGTGCGGACAGCAGGTTGGCTCACGCGGCGCGGTTTCCGATTCTATGGCGTTCGATGACGTCGAACAGCTGGCCCGCAATATTAAGCCCGAACTGCGCGTCCAGTTCCCGGGCACAGGTTGGCGATGTGACGTTGATCTCGGTGAGGTAGTCGCCAATCACGTCCAGCCCCACGAACAACAGGCCGCGCCGACGCAGTTCCGGCGCCACCTGGGACACGATCCAGCGGTCCCGCTCGCTCAGCGGCACGCCCACACCGCGACCGCCAGCCGCCAGGTTGCCGCGGAACTCGTCGCCCTGGGGGATGCGTGCCAGCGCATAAGGCACCGGCTCGCCGTCAATGACCAGGATGCGCTTGTCCCCGGAGGTAATTTCAGGAATGTACTTTTGGGCCATGGTGAACTGGCGGTGCTCGCCGTGCGCTCCGGCCGCAATCAAGGTCTCGAGCATGGAGTTGAGGTTCGTATCCCCGGCACTGACCCGGAAGATGCCGCGGCCGCCCATGCCATCCAGCGGCTTGAGCACGACTTCACCGTGCGTGGCCACGAAGGCGCGCATTTCGACGGCGTCGCGGGACACCAGGGTGGGTGCCATGCATTGAGGGAAGTGCATGGCGAACAGCTTCTCGTTGCAGTCCCGCAGCGCTTGGGGGCGGTTGACCACGGTCACGCCGGCACGCTCGGCCTGTTCCGCCACCATGGTGTCGTAGATGAACTGCGCGTCGACCGGCGGGTCCTTCCGCATCAGCAGCACGTCGATCTCACGCAGGTCGCGCCACCGCGGTTCTTCCAGCATGAACCAGCCCGAGACATCGTCCCGCACGGAAAGGGCCGCCAGACGTGCCCAAGGCTGGCCGTCGCGCAGGGCCAGGTCGCCCTGTTCCAGGTAGAACAGCCGATGCCCGCGCCGCTGGGCCTCCAGCAACATGGCGAAGGTAGTGTCCTTGGCGATCTTGATGGAGCCGATCGGGTCCATCAACACGGCGACCGAAAGGGTCATCGTCATTCTCCGGTAGTAGAGCGTCGTCACGATCTCTCCCGGCGCTGACCGGGAAAGAGCGTGGGAGTGTAAGTCGAGACGCGGTCATCTGATGACTTCCCTGGGCAACTCGCCCCGCCCCGGCAGGTAGCCACCCCTTGCGCCACGCGATGTTGGGGGTAGGTAGGCGGTCGGGTCGTCATTTCGGGGGGCAGGAGCTGTACATGTACAGGTCAATCAGCACATTGACCGGGCCAGCCGCCCATGGTCACGATGAAGCCCAACATCGTGACGTTTCGCTGGCTGATGGCCTAAATCAATGACGTGGCGCTCTCCGTATGAGATTTCAGCTTGACGTCACGTCAGGCAGGCGGTAAACAGCAACGGACGGATGCCTGCCGGCTAAGTAGTGAGTTTGTACGTCATAAGAAGCTTTACTGAATTCTTTTGTCCACGTGGGGCTGGCAGCCAATTGCCGACGGCCGCACGTTTTACCTGAGCCTGGGGCGGGTCGCAGGGGGGTCTTGTGAACTTGAACATAAATGGAAATGGCTTGGCCGGCCTTAAGGTCATGGTTATCGATGACTCGAAGACCATCCGGCGGACGGCCGAAACCTTGCTGAAAAAGGAAGGTTGCGACGTGCTGACCGCGGTGGACGGCTTCGAGGCATTGGCCAAGATCTCTGACCAGAAGCCCGCCATCATCTTCGTCGACATCATGATGCCGCGCCTCGACGGGTATCAGACCTGCGCGCTGATCAAGAACAATCCGCAGTTCCGCGGCACGCCGGTCATCATGCTCAGCTCGAAGGACGGACTGTTTGACAAAGCACGCGGCCGCATCGTCGGCGCCGAACAATATCTCACCAAGCCATTCACGCGTGATGAGCTGCTTGGTGCTATCCATCGACATGTCAGCACGGTGTAAGACCGGCGACTACAGGGTCTGAGGGGGACCTGTGGCCAATATTCTCATTATCGACGACTCGCCGACCGACGTGCGCGTGTTCACTACGCTGCTTGAGCGCGCGGGCTATCGGGTCGACTCTGTAGGCAGTGCCGAGGAAGGCATCGAGCGCGTGCGCGCGCAGTTGCCCGACCTGGTCATCATGGACGTCATCATGCCCGGCATGAACGGCTTTCAGGCCACGCGCACGCTTACACGCGACCCGGTGACGTCCAACGTTCCGATCGTCATGATCACCACCAAATCGATGGAGACCGATCGCGTGTGGGGGCTGCGCCAAGGTGCGCGTGCCTTCATCACCAAGCCGGTGAACGAAAAGGATCTCCTCGCATGTATCAACGATCTGCTGCCGAACGCTGCCTGAGGTGACGATGAGCCAGACTGCCACGCTCTCGCCCTTCGAAATCCTGGCCCGCTACGAACGACTTTCGCTGGTTCATGCCTCCGATACGCCGGAGAAGCTTGAGGCCCCGGGTCTCTGGCGTGGCATTGGCTACCGCGCCGGCAGTCGTCTGTTCGTCAGCGGCATCGACGAAATCAGCGAATTGCTGGCGGTGCCGGTGTTGACGCCGGTGCCCGGCACGCAGACCTGGCTGCTTGGCGTGGCCAATGTGCGAGGCAACCTGGTGCCGGTCATCGATCTCGCTCGCTTCCTCTTTGGTGAACGCACCATCCAGACCGAGCGTACGCGCCTGCTGGTGGTGCGACAGAGTGGCGGCAGCGTGGCGCTGATGGTCGACGAAGTTTTCGGCCAGCGCACGGTGGATGCCGAGCAGCGCCGTACGGCGGAACAAGAAGACGATCCGCGCCTGGCGCGATTCGTGGAAGATCGAGTGGGCGAGCCACGGTTGGCCGTGTTCAGCATGGGCAAACTGGTGCGCGCGCCTGATTTCCGCCAAGCCGCGGCGGCTTGACGGGCGATAGTTGAATCAAGGGTAGGACCGGCGCCAGTTGTGGCCGGAATCAGGGCGATGAACCCAGCCTCCGCCAGCAAGGGTGGCGGGGGTAGACGGGCGAGGTGAACGAAATGAGCACTACAGGGGGCGTTGGCAAGGAGCGGGGCTATACCGGCCTCATCATTGCGCTGGTCATCGCGATTGGATTCGCGGGTGTCGATTTCGTCATGCTCAACATCAGGAACAGCGAGGATCGGCAGGCCATCGCCCTGACCACGCAGATCCAGGTGTTGTCGCAGCAGACGGCTAAATACGCCATCGAGGCGGCAGACGGTAACGTCGACTCCTTCAAGGAGCTCGAGACCAACCGCAACGCCATCGATTCGGCGGTCCAGCACCTGAACAAGGGCGATGCGAAGAGCGGCATGCAGCCCTATGCCGACAACAACGCAACCCCTGCCGGTCGTGCCGTTGGCGCGTTGACCAATGCCTGGGGTCAGCTCGATGCCGACATCGGCAAGATCCTTTCCAACAAGGCCCTGGTGCTCGATTCGGCCCAGCGCGCAATGACGCTGTCGCGTGACCTGCCGCTGCTCAACTCCAGCATGGAGCAGGTGGTAAACATCCTGCAGCAGCGCGGTGGCAGCGCCGAGCAAACCTATACCTCGGCCCGCCAGATGTTGCTGGCTGACCGCATGATCCGCCGAGTGCAGGAAGTGCTGCAGGGTGGCGACGCCTCCCAGCCCGCCGCAGACGGCCTGGCCCGTGACGGTCAGCTCTATGGTTCGGTGCTCAAGGGTCTGCTCGAAGGTAACGCCGAAGTCGGCGTGCGCTCAATGGGCGACACCAATGCGCGCAAGATTCTTACCGACATGCAGTCCCAGTGGGACAACCTGCAGGACCCGGTCGGCAAGCTGGTCGGCGCCGCCGGCAACCTCAGCGACGTGAAACGCGCAGGCAACCAGGCCTCGCTGGATTCGCAGAACGTGCTGTTGCGCGCGAACGAACTATCCGAACAGGTCAGCAAGCTGCCCTTGCGCCGCCTGTTCCCGAACGTGTGGTGGGGCGTGCTCGGTGCCATCGGCGCGGTCGCCTTCATCGTGGTGCTGGTGGTTCAGCTCGTTACCGACCAGCGTCGCCGCTTCCAGGACAGTGCCGAGCTCAACCAGCGTAACCAGGAGGCCATCATGCGCCTGCTGGACGAAATGGGTTCGCTCGCCGAAGGTGACCTGACGGTCAAGACGACGGTGACCGAGGACATTACGGGCGCCATTGCCGACTCGGTGAACTACGCCATCGACGAGTTGCGCACCCTGGTGACCACGATTAACGAGACCTCCGAGCAGGTGTCCTCCTCGGCCCAGGAGACGCAGACCACGGCGACGTCATCTCGCCGAGTCGGCGCAGCACCAGGCGCAGCGGATCAGCACGGCGACCACGGCGATCAACGAGATCGCCAGCCTCGATGGACACCGTGTCGAAGGATTCCGCCGAATCGGCCGACGTGGCCCAGCGCTCGGTGAAGATCGCCTCGCGCGGGCGCCGAAGTGGTGCGCCAGACGATCTCGGGCATGGACTCGATCCGCGACCAGATCCAGGAGACCTCCAAGCGCATCAAGCGCCTGGGCGAGTCGTCGCAGGAGATCGGCTCGATCGTGGAACTGATCAACGACATCGCCGAGCAGACCAACATTCTGGCGTTGAACGCGGCCATCCAGGCGGCCTCGGCCGGTGAGGCGGGTCGCGGTTTCGCGGTGGTGGCGGACGAAGTGCAGCGACTGGCAGAACGTTCCGCCAGCGCGACGAAGCGAATCGAAACGCTGGTGCAGACCATTCAGTCCGATACCAACGAAGCGGTGAACTCGATGGAGCAGACCACCGCGGAAGTGGTGGCCGGTGCCCGACTGGCGGAGGACGCAGGCAGTGCGCTGGGTGACATCGAGCGCGTGTCGCACGACTTGTCCGCACTGATTCAGAACATCTCCACTGCCGCCCGTCAGCAGTCCACCGCGGCGTCGGACATCTCGGTGTCGATGAATGCGATTCAGGAAATTACCTCGCAGACCTCGCAGGGCGCGAGCCAGACGGCCGACTCGATCGGTTACCTGGCCCAGCTTGCGAGTGATCTGCGGCGTTCGGTGGCTCACTTTAAGCTGCCGGGCTAAGAGCCTGTTCAGCATCTTGCCATGGCTCGCGCCGGGAGCTGTTTGCCCGCCAGCCAAGGAAGAACGAGGAAATGTATGTCGATACACGACCGAGTGATGACGCAGGATGGGGGGCAAACAGACCCGGCCCGAAGGGTTGGTCTCCTGCGCCCACCAGGAAGCGGCGCGCGGCTTGACCTGACAGCCAGTCAGGCGCTGCGCCACGCTCCACTCCCTGGCGGGCGCAGGAGACCAACGCGAGCCATGGCAAGATGCTGAACAGGCTCTAATACAAAACGATTTTCACAGGGGGCAACCTCGACGGTTGCGTGACAAAGCGTTACGTGGCCGCAGTGAGGGGCGCATGAGACTTCAAGATCACATCGATTTCACCACCCTGCAGTGGGTCAAGCCAGAGCTCGACGAGACGCTGGCGCTCGCCCGCGAGGCGTTGGAGTCCTACGTCGACAATCCGGGCGACCGGGCTGCCATGCGTTCGTGCGCCGACAGCCTGCATCAGGTGCAAGGCACGCTGCGCATGGTCGAGCTCTACGGCGCCGCGATGGTTGCGGAGGAGATGGAGACACTGACCATCTCGCTGCTCGAGGACCACGTCGCCGACCGCGAGGACGCCTATGCGGCCCTGATGCGGGGCCTCATGCAGCTGCCGGACTATCTCGAACGATTGTCTGGCGGCCACCGTGACGTACCGGTGGTGCTGCTGCCGTTGCTCAATGACCTGCGTTCCAGTCGCGGTCAGCAGGCGCTGCACGAATCGGCACTCTTTACGCCCAACCTTGACGTCGTGCTGCCGCACCAGGCGCCAGCTCCGGCCCATGACTACGCCGTTGAGCGTCAGCGCAGCGAAGTCGCTGCCCTACGACTGCGCTTCCAGCAGCAGTTGTTGACCTGGTTCCGGGGGCAGGGCAACGATCAGCAGTTGACCGGCATGATTCAGACCTTGGATGCCATTACGGCGCGCTGCCATAGCGTGCCTGGGCGTCGTCTGTGGTGGATCGCCGCCGGTGTTCTCGAAGGCGTGCAACAAGGCGTGCTCAAGAACCAGGCGAGCGAAGTGCGCCAACTGATTGGCAAGGTCGATCGCAGCATCCGCCAACTGGTGGAACATGGCGAAATCAGCCTGCGCGGCGGCGATTCCGATGAATTGGCGCGCAAGCTGCTGTACGTGACTGGCCAGTTCAAGCCGGGCAGTCCGCGGATGGAGTTGCTGCGCCAGACCTACTCGCTCGACGCCCTCCTGCCTGAGGCGAGTGAGGTGGAACATGCACGCGGCTCCATGTCCGGCCACAATCGTGCCTTGCTCGATTCCGTGGCGCGTGCGCTGAAGGACGACTTGTTGCGGGTGAAGGAATCGCTGGATCTGTTCCTGCGGCAAACCGACGCCGATCCTGCGCAGCTGGCGGGCCAGACCGAAGTGCTGGACCGCGTGGGCGACACGCTGGGCATGTTGGCATTGGCCGTGCCGCGACGCGTGGTCAACGAGCAGCGTCGCGTGCTGGACGAAATCGCCAACCGCGTACGCGCGCCCGACGAAGAGCTGTTGCTCGATGTTGCCGGTGCGCTGCTTTATGTGGAAGCGTCGCTCGACGATCACATCGAAAGCCTGGGTGCCGAAGAAGAAAGTGTGCCTGAAGGCGCGACTGCGATGCTGCCGCGCAGCGAGGCGCGCCATATCCTGGCGACCTTGATGCACGAGGCCACCGCCAACACCGGCAAGGTGAAGGAAGCGATCGTCGCTTATGTCGAGTCGGGCTGGCAGTCCAGGCAGCTGGCCGATGTGGGCCCGCTGATGGAGGAAGTGGCGGGCGCCATGCGCATGCTGTCCGCGCCACGTCCCGCCGAACTGGCCGAAGGCATCGGCCGTTTCGTCGGCAACGAGTTGCTGGCCGATCGGCGCGTGCCCAGCACGGCGCAGATGGATCATCTCGCCGATGCGCTTGCCGCGCTGGAGTATTACCTCGAGGCCGCGCGCGAGCATCGCGGCGGCCTGGAACACATCCTGGACGTCGCCGAGCACAGTCTGGGTACGCTCGGCTATTGGCCGCCGCCGGCCGCGCGTGCGGCGGTGTTGGACGACATGGACGAAGCGCCGGAGCACGTCGCCAAGGCGGCAGATGCCGCTCTTGCGGCCGCACTGGCCAACCAGCCGGCGCTCACGGAAACCGTCAGCCTGGCCCATGGCGATGATTTGTCGGGGCTGATTATCGGTCACAGTGAAACGCCGCAACCGCTGGAACACGAGATCACCGGTCTGCGTCTGGTAGACACTGAACATCTCGGTCCGCAGGAAGCCGTGCTGGGCGGCGATGACGAATGGATCGAGATCGAGGAAGAGATCTTCGAGCAGGTGCCAGTAGCCCGTGCGTCACAGGCTGAAGCGGGCTTTCAGGCCAGCACGGCGGGAATCGACGACGACATTCGCGACATCTTCCTGGAGGAGATGCAGGAAGAAATCGATAGCCTGCATGCAGCGCGCCAGAGCTGGCTCGCCGATACGGCGCAATTGGATGCACTCACACCCATTCGTCGCTCCTTCCATACATTGAAGGGTTCCGGCCGACTGGTCGGCGCCACCATGCTGGGTGAATTCGCCTGGAAGGTGGAGAACATGCTCAATCGCGTGCTGGATCATTCGATTCCGGCAAACGAGGGCGTGCAGGAAGTGGTGAGTGGCGCCATCGATGCCTTGCCGCAACTGCGCATTGCGCTGTTGGGCGAAGGGGCACCGACGGCACCGATAAACGCCATCATGGAGATTGCCGAGCGACTTTCCGCCGGCCAGCAGGAAGCGCGCATCGCCGACATTGCACCTGCCGCGATGGAGAGCGTGCGTCGCGTCGTGCACCGCCGTGTGCCACGTGTCGATGTCTCCGCGATTCCGTCCGCCAGCCTTGCCGATGTCGAGGCCGCACCGAGTTCGCCGGTCGAGCACTTCGCGGACATGATCGAAGCTCCGGTCATGCCGCCGATCGATCCGGTGTTGCTGGAGATTCTGCGCAGTGAAGTCGCGCAGTACCTTGCGTCCATTCGGACGGCGATCAACCGCGTCGACGGCGAACTTCGCGTCGACGACAGCCTGCTGCGTGCCGTACATACGCTGCACGGCGCCATCGCGATGGTCGACATCCCGTTGCTGACCCAGCTACTTTCGCCATTGGAAAGCCTGCTCAAGCGCCTGCGTGCCGCAGGTCGGCCGCTTTCGGCCGAGGGCGTGCACCTGCTGGGCCAGAGCGCTGATGCCGTCGATCAGGTCATGGGGCAGTTCGACGCGCCGTCGCCGCAGTTGCCCAATATCGATGCACTGATCCTACGCATTGGCGAGTTGCGTGATAGCCAACCGGAACCTCAGGTTGCTCACGTGCTGTTTGAGCCGCACGCCGACGATCTCGTCGAGACGGACGGCCCGGCCAACGATGCCGAGCGGGAAGACCTGCTCGCCGCCTCGCTGGACGAGGCGCTGTCTGGTGTGTCGGGAACGGCGGTTCACGCCCATACCGTCGCTGCGGATGAGCCCTCGGGCGATGCGTATGCCGACGAATTGATGGCCGCCCTGGGCGAGTTCGATCTTGACGCGCATCTGCCCGTCTCCGAGCACGCGACACCCACAGCGGACACCACCTCTGACGCGACGTCCCTGGTCTCCGCCGACGAGGAGGATTTCGCCAAAGCCTACGCGGATCTGCTGGATGAGGCGGATGCCGAAGAGACGTCGAGCATCGACAAGGCCGACGATGAACACGTCACGCTGACATCGGCTGACGAGATGGCGCTGGCGTTCGATCTCGATGACGCGCCCATTGTCGCTTCCACGATCGAGCAGGCCGAACAGGTTGATCTCGACGATGCCGTGGCCGCGGAAGTCGTTTCACCGGTTGACGACGTCGCCGCTCATGTGAACGTGCCGGAAAACATCGACGAAACGCCGGTCGAATCCATCGAGGCGTCGGTCCACGCCATCGAGACGCAGGCGATCATTACGTCGCCGGCGGACGAGCAGGAACGCGTTGATGAGGTAGAACGTCTCCAAAGCACGCCGGCGGAGGAGCACGAAGCATCGAACGATAACGAGCTCGTGCCCAGCCAGATCGATCCCGACCTGCTGGAAATCTTCATTGAGGAAGCGCGCGAGCTTCTCGATCATTCGGACGGTGTACTTGCCGAGTGGCGCGCCGAGCCAAAGGCAATCGAGCACGTGGCCGAGCTGCAGCGCGACCTGCATACCCTCAAGGGTGGCGCGCGTATCGCCGGGCTGGTGCCAGTGGGCGATCTCACCCACGCCATCGAAACGGCGCTGGAGAAACCGCTGCACGCCGAGTCGGCCCATATCGGCGAGCTGATCGCCGCGTTGGAAGCGGGCTTCGACCAGCTGCATCAAATGGTCCAGCGCGTTTCGCAGGGGCAGTCGGTCGCATACCCGCAAGCCATGATCGATCGTTTCGTGGCCATGTCTGGCGGTGCGACGAGCGAGGTCGTGACGGCCGAGGCGGTCACCATCGAACCAGCAGTCGTCGAGCAGACGACCGCGACGGTGTTGCCATTCCCCGATCGCACGAAGCTGCCCGAGCTTCTGCCCGAAGAGCGCGAAGAGACTGCCAGTGCGCCGCAGGAACAGATCCGCGTACGCGCCGAACTGCTCGATACGCTGGTCAACTACGCCGGCGAGGTGTCGATCTACCGTTCGCGCCTGGAACAGCAGGTGGCGGGCTATCGCTTCAACCTGGTGGAACTCGATCAGACGGTGCAGCGTCTGCGCAGCCAGCTGCGCATGCTCGAGATCGAAACGGAAGCGCAGATCATCGCGCGTTTCCAACGCGAGCACCGCGAAGGCGGTTTGTCGGTATTCGATCCGCTCGAACTCGATCGTTTCTCGCAGTTGCAGCAGTATTCGCGCGCACTGGCCGAGTCGGTCTCCGACCTTGTGTCCATTCAGGGCATGCTCGACGACCTGACGCGTCAGGCCGAGACGCTGTTGATCCAACAGTCGCGTGTCAGCTCCGAGCTGCAGGACGGCTTGCTGCGCACGCGCATGCTGCCGTTCGACACGATGGTGCCCAACCTCCGCCGCACGCTGCGTCAGGCAGCACAGGAAGAGGGCAAGAGCGCGCAGCTCTATGTGGAGGGCGCACATGGCGAAATGGATCGCAACCTGCTCGACCGCATCAAGGCGCCGTTCGAGCATATGTTGCGTAACGCCGTGGCCCACGGCATCGAATCGCCGGCCGAACGACGCAAGGCGGGCAAGCCGGCCGAAGGTGCCGTGCGCATCCGCGTGGCGCGTGAGGCGACTGAAGTCGTCGTGCGCGTCAGCGACGACGGCCGCGGCCTGGATCGTGACGCGATTCGTAAGCGCGCCATCGAGCGTGGTCTGGTGCGCGCCGACGCCAGGCTCAGTGACGATCAGCTGCTTGGGCTTATCACGCAGCCGGCTTCTCCACCGCAAGCAAGATCACCCAGTTGGCCGGCCGCGGCGTCGGCATGGACGTGGTGGCGAACGAGATCAAGCAGCTCGGCGGTTCGCTCTCCATCGAATCGAAGGCGGGCGAAGGCTCCACCTTCGTGCTGCGCCTTCCGTTCACCCTGGCCGTCACGCAAGCCATCCTGGTGCGCATTGGCGAATCCAACTTCGCCATTCCGATGACCTCGGTGCAGGGCGTGGCGCGCATCACCCCCGCCGAACTCTCGGAGCGTCTGGCTGATGCAGAGCCGTCATTCCCTTATGGGGGAGACGAGTACAGCATCCACGATCTGTCCGAACTGCTTGGCATCGTGAGCGGTTACACCGGTGACGAAGATCAGTTGCCGTTGTTGTTGACCCGCTCCGGTGATCTGCGCGCGGCCATTCGCATCGATGCCGTGATCGGTTCGCGCGAAATCGTGGTGAAGTCTGTTGGCCCGCAGATCAGCTCGGTCCCCGGCATTCTCGGCGCGACCATCATGGGCGACGGTTCGGTGCTGATCATTCTCGATCTCGCGCCGCTCGTCCGCCACGGGGTGGCACGCCGTCAGCAGCGCCTGGAAGAAGGGCTCAGCGCCGTGCAGGCGCCGGTGGTGGAGGAGGTTCGCGTGCGCCCGCTGGTCATGGTGGTCGATGACTCCATCACCATGCGCAAAGTCACCAGTCGCGTGCTGGAGCGTCACGAATACGAAGTCAGCACGGCCAAGGACGGTGTCGATGCCATCGAACGGCTGCATGAGCGCGTGCCGGACCTGATGCTGCTCGACATCGAGATGCCGCGCATGGACGGTTACGAGCTGGCCACACACATGAAGGCCGATCCGCGTTTCCGCGATGTGCCGATCATCATGATCACCTCGCGTACCGGCGACAAACATCGCCAGCGTGCATTCGACATTGGCGTGGATCGCTACCTCGGCAAGCCGTATCAGGAGGCTGAGCTGCTGATGCAGATTGGTGAAGTCCTCGAGCAGCGGACTACGGAGTCGTTCAATGGCTGAATCGGCCACCGCAGTCGCCTTGCTGTTCGATGACCGGGAACTGGGCAGTCAGTTGCGCGATGCGCTGCATGAGCGTGGAGCCCGGATCGTCCACGAGGGGGCGCTTTCCACCCTCAGTCGCGCGATGCTGGACAACACCGGTGCCGAAGTCCTGGTCGTGAATCTGGATGACGATGCCGAGCACGATCTCGATCGGCTTTATGACGTGATCGAAGGTGATCGGCCACGTGTCGTGTTCAACGATGCGCAGGCCAGTCGCGCGCTGGATGGATGGGATCGCGCCCGTTGGGCCCGCCATCTCGCCGTGAAGGTCTTGGCGCAGGGCGATCTCGACCCACCTCGTCCACAGCATGCGCCGGTCGTGCTCGCCGTGGCGGAAAGTGCCCACGTGGCAGCGAGCGACGAGGCCCAGGCAGTCGAGCTTGGTACACCCGAGGCGACGCCCATGCCCTCCGCGGCCGATCCCGCGGACGCGCCTGGCGATACGGCTACGCCGGTGTTTTCCCATGAACCCGTGGTGATGGCGAGCAGCAACACGGCCGCCGTGTCCGAGACGCTGGCGGCCGAGCTTGAGGCGTTGCTGGCGGCCGACGATGGAGTGTCCGAGGCCGATGATTTTGGCGGGGGACTGAAATTCACTGCGGAGGACGATCTGCCCCCGCTGCATGATGGGCATTTCGGCGTAGACGCCTTGATGACGCAAGGCCCGGCACCGGTCGAGTTTGAGCCGGTAGCAAGAGAGGCCGCTGTCGTGGCGATGCCGTCCTTCCAGCTCGATCATTTGACGCTGGCACCACTGGACGAATCGTTTGTTCCGCCGGTGGTAGCGGTGACGGTCGCCGCCGCCGATCCAGCCCACGAGTCGCGCATGACGGCGGCGTCGAGCTGGGCGTTGGTCGAGGATGAGCCACTGACCGAGCCGGCACCTTCCAGGCCGTCGGAATTTGGCATCGAGAAGCTCAGCGCTGCTGATTTCCTCGCGCCAGAAGGGGGCAGCCATGAAGAGTCAGCCATTGAGCTTGGCTTGAGTCTGGAACTGGTCTCGATCGAAGAGGCCATTGCTCCCAAGGCTTATGAGGGTGGGCATGAAATGCTGCTCTCCGACCTCGATACGGCCATTGGGCGCATGCTGGTGCTTGGCGCGGCATCCGACAGTACCGAAGCCGTCTGCACGTTCCTGTCGCTGTTGCCGTCCGACTTGCGCATGACCGTGCTGCACGTCCAGCACCTGGGTGGCAAGTCGGCGGACGAACAGGTTCAACTGTTGGCCCAGCGCAGTAGCTTGCCGGTGCGTGTGGCGGCCCATGGTGCGCGTGCCCGCACGAGCGAAGTGTTGGTCGTACCTGCGGATCAGCAGGCGCGCGTGTATCGCGACGGCCGCATCGAGCTGCAGCCACTGGACGCACAAGCCGTGCAGAGCTCCTTGATCGATGCCAGCTTCACCATGGTGGCCAATGTGTTTGGCCGCAATGCGCAAGCGATTGTCTTTGCCGGCCAGGCGAATGATGCCGTGGGCGGCTGTCAGGCCATTCATGACCGTGGTGGTCAGGTGTGGGTGGAAGCGTCATCCGAAGGGCATTTCGCCGATATGGTGCACGGCATCGAAGCCGAGCGCCTTAACAGCTATTCCGGCACGTCCGCTGATTTGGCGGCGCGCCTGATCGAGGAGATGTCCATGGAGAGCCGGCGATGAGTGAACTACCGCTACCTCGCGAAATCCGTTGTGTGCTGGTGCCTGTAGGCAACCTGCGTTTGCTGTTGCCCAATGCCACCGTGGCCGAAGTCATCACCTTGCCCGCTTCCGAGCCGGTCGAAGGTGCACCGCCCTGGTTGCTTGGTCGCATCGCGTGGCGTGGCTGGCGCGTGCCGCTGCTGTCGTTCACCAAGCTCGCCGGGGTGAGCGAGGGCGATAGCGAACAGGCCGTGCGCGTGGCCGTGCTCAAGGCCTTGGGTGGTCATGCCGACCTGCCGTTCGTGGCGGTCATCACGCAGGGCTTCCCGCGTCTGACGACGCTCAACGCCGAACTGATCATTCCCACCCACGATGGCGCGCCGTTGCCGCCCGGTGTGCGTGCGCAGGTGCTGGTTCGCGACGACGTGGCGGTCATCCCGGATCTGGAAGGCATCGAAGCCGAACTGATCGACCTGCTCGCGCTGGCGAGCTGATCGTCGGCGCTGTAGGGCGACTAAAGGTCGCCGTGCAGCGCCTGCAGGGCTGCCAGGGCAGCGAGCCCGGCAGTCTCCGTGCGCAGGATGCGCGGGCCCAGGCGCAGGCCTTGGAAGCCCGCCTCGGTAAGCGACGCGATGTCGCGATTGCCCAAGCCCCCTTCCGGTCCCACCACGAGCACGCCCCCGGCCGGCGTGAATTGGAGTGAGCTTGCTTGCTGCGTGCCCTCGGGAAGCAGGGCTAGATGCAGCGCGTCATTCTTGGGCAGTTCCCGCAGCCAGGTGTCGAGCGCGATAGCGGGCGCCACCTCAGGCACACGGGCGCGACCCGATTGTTCGCAGGCACTGGCTGCCACGGCTCGCCAATGAGCCAGACGCTTTTCAGCGCGCGCGGCGTCCAGCTTCACCTCCGAGCGTTCGGTCAGCAACGGCACGATGCGGGCAACGCCCAGTTCCGTGGCCTTCTGCACGATCAGGTCCATCTTCTCGCCGCGGGCCACCCCTTGCGCCAAGGTCAGCCGAAGCGGGGACTCGTTTTCGAGGACACGCGACGACTGCACCTGGGCGGTCACTTCGCGCTTGCCGACGGTCAAAATCACCGAGGGGTAGTCGCTGCCGTCGCCGTTGAACAGCGTGATCGCATCGCCAGCGACCAGTCTCAGCACGCGCGCTGCATGTTCTCCGGCCTGCTCCGGCAGAGCCAGTTCATGGCCCACGGTCAACGGTTGATCGACATGTATGCGAATAGTGCGCATGAAACGTTACGGCTATGAGGGAGTCGTCAGCATAACGGACGAGGGACCGCCCCAAGCGCCCTGCCAGGCGAAACCTGAACGGATGCGAGGCGCTGGCCACGGAACATTGCGTGACTGTCCACGCGGGAGCAGCATGTACTTGATCGTCCTTACCTAAGGAGGTGGAGACCATGTTCAGAACCACCCATGCCCTTATCAACCATATCCTCATCGCCTCGCTGGTTGCCCTGGGCGCCGCAACGGCGGCTGTGGCACAGGACACGGCGTCACAGGCTGCCACCGCTGCTTCCATGCAGAACGATGCCGGCGCACCGGGCAATGCAGCCGCCCCGGCTGTCGCGCAACGACCGATACTCAAACCGGGCGACCGCAATTGCCTGCAGACCACGGGCAGCCTGATTCCGGCCAAACCCGGAACTTGCCTCACGTCAGCAGCGGGTCGCAGTTACAGCCGGGACGATATCTACCGTACTGGCCAGCCTACCTTGGGGCCGGCACTGCAGATGCTCGACCCGAGCATCACGGTGCAAGGCCACTGACGCGGGCCAATGCTGTGGCGAGGCGCTCAGCCCGCCACGGCGATATCGATGCCACGCATCGCCACGTCGACCAGATGGTCGATTTCCTGCGTCGTAACGACGTAGGGAGGCATGAAGTAGATAACGTCGCCGAGCGGGCGCAGCAAGGCGCCGTGCTCCAAACCGTGCAGATACACGCGCAAGCCGCGTCGCTCACTGGGCGGGAAGGGGCGTCGCTTGGTTTTGTCCGCCACCAGTTCGACGGCGGCGATCATGCCGGTCTGGCGTACATCTGCCACGTGCGGGTGGTCCCTCAACGGCGCCAGCCTTGCGGCAAGGTGGGCCGCAAGCTCGCGGTTGCGTGCCAGCACCGGCTCGTCGCGGAAGATGTTCAGGGTTTCCAGCGCCACGCGGCAGGCAAGCGGGTTGCCGGTATAGCTGTGTGAGTGCAGGAAGGCCTTGCCGGCGCTGTATTCGGCGTAGAACGCTTCATACACTACCGGGGTGGTGAGTACCGCCGACAATGGCAGGAAGCCACCCGTGAGCCCCTTGGACAGGCACATGAAATCAGGCGTCACCTGTGCCTGCTCGCAGGCGAACAGGGTGCCGGTGCGACCAAAGCCGACGGCGATTTCGTCCGCAATGAAGTGCACCTTGAACTCGTCGCACAGCGCGCGCAGTCCGGTCAGGTAGTCCGGGTGATACATGCGCATGCCGCCCGCGCATTGCACCAGCGGCTCGACGATGACGGCGCAGACCTCGTGGGCATGCTGCTCCAGTAATTGCCGCATCTCGCCAAGGCGCCGCCGGGCGACCTGTGCGTCGCTCTCACCCGGTTCGGCATCGTAGGCATCCGGTGACGGGGCGAGGATGGGCGTAAGCAGCAAGGGTGCATAGGTCTTGCGATACAGCGCCACGTCGCTGACCGACAGCGCGCCCAGCGTTTCTCCGTGATAGCTCCCGGTCAGCGCGATAAAGCGCGTCTTCTCGCCATGACCCTGATTGAGCCAATAGTGAAAGCTCATTTTCAGCGCGACTTCGATCGCTGCCGAGCCATTGTCGGCATAGAACACGCGCTCAAGACCCGGCGGGGTGACGCGCACCAGCGCTTCGGCCAGCGCCACCGCGGGCTCATGCGTGAAGCCGGCGAAGATCACGTGCTCCAGCGTGCGTGCCTGGTCGGCGAGAGCGGCGGCGAGCCGCGGGTTGGCGTGGCCGAAGATATTGGTCCACCACGAGCTGATGCCGTCGAGATAGCGGCGGCCGTCCGTGCCGATCAGCCAGGCGCCCTCGCCGCGGGCAATGGGCACCATGGGCACCGTTTCGTGATCCTGCATCTGGGTGCAGGGATGCCACAGGTGGCTCAGGTCACGGCGCACCAGGGCGTCGACAGCGGGGTAGGTGTTCATCCGGCTATGATCGGGGTTTGGAGCGTACCTACTCAAGTCTTGCACGCACTGCGGGAGTCGGTTTGAAGCGTTGGCGAGCTGCATTCATTGGCCTGTTGGCCTTGCTCTTGATCGGTTTTGGACTGCTGTGGTTCCTTCCCGCAAGCTGGGCCATGCCCTTGCTCGCCACTCGGCTGCCCGGCGTGCGGCTGCAACAGGTGAGTGGCCTGTTATGGGACGGGCGGGCGGGCCAGGTACTTTCTGCAAAGGGCGAGGACCTCGGCCGATTGGGCTGGCAACTATCCCGGCGCGCCCTGCTGGGTGAGACCCGGTTACAGCTGAATCTTCAAGGCACACGGATGGATTTTGCCGGGCACATGGTCGGGCAAAGTGCCAGTGATGCAACCTGGACGGACGTCCATTTGCGCGCCGATATGGCGCTGCTCGGTCCGGCGATGACACTGCCGATGGGACAGCCGCGGGGTGTCGTTAGCCTCGATGCGAGCCGCGTGCAGCTGCATGGCGGCTGGCCGCAGGAACTGGATGCCAAGCTGCGATGGGAAGAGGCAAGCTTGCTAACGCCACGTAACGGCAACATATCGCTCGGCAATCTGCTGATCAGCGTGCAGGGCAGTGACGGTGTGCTGGCTGGACACGTGAAGGACGATGGCAGCGGTCCAGTGCGGATCGACGGTCAGTTTCAGCTGAGTCCGTTGGCCCGCCGCCTCTCGGTGATCGCAGCACCACGCGATCCGAATCCCGCACTGCAGCGGTGGCTGAGCGGGCTGGGTCCTACCGACGCCAGTGGCAAGACGCATATCAATTACAGTGGCGGTCTCGCGGCCACCATGCCAGAGGGGGCTCGATGAGTGGATTGAATCTGTCGCAGGCACTGGATGCCGCGCGCGAGGCTGCACGGGCCGCCGCCGAGGTGTTGCAGCACTATTGGAAACGCGGCGTCGAGGTTGAGCTGAAAGCCGACGATACGCCGGTTACCGTAGCCGATCGCGAGGCCGAGCTGGCGATCCGCAAGGTGTTGCAGAAAGCGCTGCCCGAGGCGGCTATCTACGGCGAGGAGTTCGGTCGCGACGACGGCATCCATGAGCTGCTCTGGATGGTTGACCCGCTCGACGGCACCAAGAGCTTCGTGCGACGCACGCCGTTCTTTTCTACCCAGATCGCGCTGATGCACCACGGCGAACTGGTACTCGGCGTGTCGAGCGCCCCGATCTATGGCGAGACCATGTGGGCCAGCAGGGGAGGCGGCACCTGGTTCGAAGGCGAGCGCGTGCATGTTGCTTCCACGACGGAGCTGGCGCAGGCGTCCATTTCCACCGGCAACGTCAAGTCGCTCACGGCCGACGCGCGGTGGGCCGAGTTGGGCGCCCTGATTCGCGAGAGCAACCGCATTCGCGGCTATGGCGACTTCTGCCACTACCACTTGCTGGCGCGCGGCGGGCTGGACCTGGTGCTGGAATCGGACGTGAGTATCCTCGATGTCGCCGCCCTGGCGGTCATCGTGCGTGAGGCGGGTGGCATTTTCACGGACCTGGATGGCCAGGCGTTGACACTGGATTCACGCAGCGTGCTCGCCGGTACGCCGGCTCTCCATGAACTTGCACTGTCGCGGTTGCGCCAGGCGCTCAAGCGATAGAATGGTCCGATGCGCAAGCCTCCGATCATCCATGCCACCCGGGACGTGCACGACAGCAGTTTCCTGCACGTCGAGCAGCTCGATCTTGAGTTCTCCAACGGCGAGCGCCGCATTTATGAGCGCTTGAAGGGTGGCGGCCTGGGTGCCGTCATCATCGTGCCGATGCTGGACGATGAAACCGTCTTGCTCGTTCGCGAGTACGGCGCGGGCGTAGGGCGCTACGAACTGAGCCTTCCAAAAGGGCGCCTCGATCGCGACGAAACCGCCGAGCAGGGCGCAGATCGTGAATTGAAGGAAGAAATCGGTTTTGGCGCACGCAAATTGAAGATCCTGCACAACCTGTCGTTGTCGCCTTCCTACATGACGCATATGGCGCACGTGGTACTGGCGCAGGATCTTTATCCGGAGCGGCTGGAAGGCGATGAGCCAGAAGAGCTCGAAGTGGTGCCGTGGAAACTGGCTGACCTACACACATTGATAGCACGCGACGATGTCACGGAAGGGCGCTCCATCGCCGCCCTGTTCATGGCTCGCGAATACCTTGCTGGCCGATTCCAACCGACATGAGCCATCCGTCTTTTTCCGCCCTCTTGCAACAGGTTTCGGCCATCGCCCGCGATGCCGCCGAAGCGATCCTGGTGGTCTACCGCGATGACTTCGAAGTGCAGCGCAAGGACGATCAATCACCGGTGACGGCGGCGGATCTCGCTGCGCAGCAGGTCATCATCGCGGGCTTGGCCCGGCTCGATACGGTGCTCCCGGTGATTTCCGAAGAGGCCCGCACCATGCCGTGGCTGCAGCGGCGCGAATGGCGTCGCTACTGGCTCGTCGATCCGCTCGACGGCACGCGCGAGTTCATCAAGCGCAACGGCGAGTTCACCGTAAACATTGCCCTGATCGAAGATCATCAACCCGTGCTCGGCGTGGTGCTGGCGCCCGTGACAGGCGAGCTGTATGCCGCTGCGCGCGGGCAGGGCGCCTGGATGCAGCACGATGCGCACGCGGCTTGGCGGCGCATCGGTACGCGTGCCATGGCGCAGCCTCCGACGGTGGCGGGTAGTCGTTCCCACGGCGGTGCCGGCGCCGCGTTGCTGCCGCAATTGATCGGGGATGACTACAGCTCCATGCCGCTTGGATCGTCGTTGAAGTTCTGCCTGGTAGCGCGTGGCGCGGCGGACGTCTATTTGCGTCGTGGGGCGACCAGCGAATGGGACACGGCGGCCGCGCAGGCCGTGCTAGAGGAAGCGGGCGGCGCCGTGCTGGATCTCAGCGGCGAGCCGCTTCGCTACAACCGTGGCGATTCGCTTATCAACCCCGAGTTCATCGCCATAGGTGACGCTTCCATCGACTGGAAGGCACGCCTGCTGGCCGCTGACATGGAAGCCTCATGAGCGGGGACCAGCGCCACAGTCTCGACGATCTGCTCGCCATCATGACGCGTCTGCGCGATCCGAAAAGTGGCTGTCCGTGGGATGTGCAGCAGAGTTTCGCCACTATCGCGCCGTACACCATCGAAGAGGCCTACGAGGTCGCCGACGCTATCGACCGCAGGGACTGGCACGATTTGCGCGATGAGCTGGGCGATCTGCTGCTGCAGGTCGTCTTTCACGCCCAGATGGCCAAGGAGGCTGGGTTGTTCGATTTCGCCGACGTTGCGCACGCCATCAGCGACAAGATGGTGCGCCGTCACCCTCATGTGTTCGGTGATGAAAGTTACGAGAACGTCGAGGCGCAGACCCAGGCCTGGGATGCCATCAAGGCGGCCGAACGGGCGGCCAAGGGCGAGCAGCATGACGACAGTGCCCTGGCCGGTGTCTCCCGCGGGCTGCCGGAATGGAAGCGTGCGCTGAAGCTGCAGGAGCGCGCGGCGCGCGTCGGCTTTGATTGGCCGGATGAGCAGCCCGTCATCGACAAGCTGCTCGAAGAAGTGGATGAAGTGCGCGCCGAATTTGCCAACGGACGCGATGCTCAGCGATTGCAGGACGAGATCGGTGACGTGTTGTTTGTGATGGTGAATCTGGCGCGGCATGCCGGCGTCGATTTTTCACAAGCCATGCGTCATGCCAATGCGAAGTTCGAACGGCGCTTTCGCAGCATGGAGCAGTTGGCGCTCGAGCAGGGCCGATCGCTGGCGCAGCAGGATCTGGCGGAACAGGAAGCGCTTTGGCAGCAGGCCAAGCGAGACGAGGTCGCGAACTAGGCGCCGGCCCTTTCAGGGTCTTTAGTGAACTCTTGACTGGCCGCGACAGAGGGGCGTATCGCCAGATTGCCGCTTACAGCCGAAGGAAGTCCCTTTGGGAAGCAGCGGGCGTTTCGATCGCCTGCTTGCGCGCCGCGTCACGCGCTCTTACTCCTTCTCCCCTTTGGGGAGAAGGTTGGGATGAGGGGCGGGTGCTCGCGATGACGCTTCAACTGAGCGCTATCGCCCGCTGCGTAAGCGGCACCCTTGCCACAAGGCTCGATTGAGGCGTGACCGCGAGCACGCGCCCTTCCTTCGATCGCATCAGAGGTTGACCAAAGAACTTGAAAGGGTCGGCGCTAAACGCGTGAAGCCTTCAGTGGCACCCACGTGGACCCAGGTGACCTATCGCCGGCCTGAGTCGTAGCGCGTTGGCGTTGGTGAGATAAAAAGGAGGCACGGGTTCTGGGGTTCCCGTGCCTCAGGATGGGACGCGACCGACTACGGCAGCGTCAAGTTTTTATTCTAGTTATGGCTGTGGCGCGGGCGTCGGGCCCGGCTTCGTCGTGGCGTGATGTTCAAGCCACTCGCTGCGCATCTTTTCGAATTCAGCGCGCTGCTTGGCTTCGTTGGCCAGGTTTTCATCGAGGCTCTTGCGCAACGTGGCGATGGCCTGGTCCGGGTTGCTCGGCGCCATCTGGGCGCGGGCCAGGTGGTGATAGACATAGGTGCGTACGGCCGGGTCCTGCGACTTGGCGAGCACGTCGTTGTAGAGCGCAGGCAGTTCCTTGGCGCGCCCCGTCATCATGTAGAGGTGTTCCAGTTCGTGCAGGTCGGAGATGACCGCTGAGCCAGGACCACCAAAGCCGCGTCCACCAACGTCGGGACCGCTCCGGAGGCCGTGAGGGTCGTTATCGGCCATGGACGGGCCTTTGGGTGGCGCCGGCGGGCGAGTCTTCTGCGCGGACGTCGGAGGCGCGCTCGGAGCGACGTCCTGGGCCAGGACGAAGGAAGCCGAGCCGGCGATGAGCAAGGCCAGGGCGGAAGCGAGCAGGGTCTTGCGCTGCATGGTTTCGAGTCTCCACGATGGGTTGTGATGACAAACGTGCCTTGGGGGAAAGCGGTTGACCATGGCGGAAGTCATGGCGGTCACCCTTCAACCTTTTGGCGTCACGGCACATCTCATGATGGTCCGACTACCGAGGAGCTCTACATGCGCCGACTTCTGCTTGCTGCCCTTTTGATTGCACCGCTGGCCGCTCAGGCCGATCAGTGCAAATACCAGGCGCCGCGTAATCTTTCGCTGGATCTCACTGGCATCCATTCGGTGCAGATCGATCTGCACAACCACGACCTGCATTTGACGGGTAGCGAGAGCGCCAAGAGCGGCGAGTTGACCGGGCGGGCCTGCGCTTCCGATCCCAAGATGTTGGACGATCTGGTGGTGACCCAGCGACGTGAGGGTGACCGCCTGATCGTCGAAGCCGGTGGTAAAAGCCACGTGATGATCAGCCTGTTCGGAAGCTCCTACTGGAGCCTGGAGTTGAACCTGCAATTGCCGGCACAGATGCCCGTCGTGCTCAACGTGGGTTCGGGCGATGCATGGGTGACGGGGCTGCAACACCTGGAGAGTCAGGTCGGTTCGGGTGATCTCCACGTCAGCAAGATCAGTGGGCCCTTCAGCACCAGCGTGGGTTCGGGCGATGTGGATGCGCGTGATATCGGCAGTCTCGACCTTGGCGCGATGGGCTCCGGCGACCTCAAGGTGGACGGCATCAAGGGTGATGCACGCGTTGGCGCCGTCGGTTCGGGCGATGTGACGTTGTCTGGCGTGGGCGGCAACGTGCGTGCCGAGACCCTGGGTTCGGGTGACCTGAAGGTTCGGGACGTGCGCGGTGATTTCAGCCTGGGCGCCAAGGGCAGTGGCGATGTGAGCCACAGCGGTGTGCAGGGCAAGGTCAGCGTGCCGCGCGAAGATGATTGATCGGGCGATCGCTCAGCCCAGCCAGTGGTACACGAAGTAGACCAGTGGCGCGCATACCACCAAAAAGGGTAGCGACACCTGGTGAAACAGCCGCCCGCCGTGCGGCTGCTTCGCCAGGCGCAAGGCGATCAGATTGGCCAGCGAGCCGATCGCCAGGCCAAAGCCACCCACATTGACCGCCACGGCCAACGCCGCGGCATCGGGTGCGTGGCCCAGCAGCAATACCGTGGCCGGTACATTGCTGATCACCTGGGAAGCGACGATGCCGCTTACGTAGAGCGTGAGCGGGTCGTCCAGATTCAAGCCATCCAGCGCATGCTGCACGATCGGTAGCTCGGCAAAATGGCCCAGGCCGAGAAAGATGGCGACGAACGTCGCCAACAGCAGCCAGTCCACACGTGCCAGCGTGCTGCGCTCCAACAGTGCGAACGGAATAACCAGAAGCAAGGCGCCCAGCGCCGCATGGCCGTGTTCCATCATCAGCACCATGCTGACCAGGGCGCCGACGGACAGCACCGCCTGGGCGACGGATACCGGATGTCCATCCACCTGCGCTGCATCCAGTTTCACGCGCCCTTTCGGCATCCAGGCCAGGGTAAGCAGGACCAGCAGTGCAAACATGGTGGCGAATGCGGGCAGCATGGCTTGCACAAACGGCAGGAATGGCAGCTGCCCGTATTGCCACAGCAGCAGATTCTGCGGGTTGCCGATAGGGCTGAGAGTCGAGCCCGCGTTGACCGCGAGCGCCTCCAGCACGACGGCGCGCATGATCGGAAGATTGGAGACGCGGCCGATCGCCAAGGTGAGCGGCACGATCAGGAACAGGCTGACATCGTTGGTCAACACCATCGACAGCAGCGCCGTGACGCACACCAGCTGCAGCCCAAGCCCACGCAGCGAATGAACGCGTTCCGCCAGCGCCGCTGCGATGCGTTGCACCAGGCCGCTGTCGCGGATGCCCTGGATGCAGATGAGCAGGCCCAGCAGGCCGCCCAAGGTGGGCAGTTGCAGCCAGCGCCGATAGTCAGCGATGGGCTTTGGATCAGCGATGGCCAGCACCATCGCCAACAACGCGAAGCCGAGCAGCAGGCGCTCCTGAGCGAGGCGCTTGATGCCATGTTGCAGCGTGGTCATGCCGAAGCGGCCCGCCGAGGAGAGCATGTCATAGGTGTGGAATTCGCTGCGGTGTGCAGTCAGTCGAGCAGATGCTCAGCTCTCCCGCAACAATCGCATGGGCGATGTACGACTGACACGCCGCGTGCCAGCGAGACCCAGCAGCATCACCACGATGGCAGCAGCGAGCGCAGCCAGCATCAGCGATCCCAGTGGCGGCACGAAATTCTCGATGTGGAAGATCGCATGCCCAAGCCATAGCCCGGTGCCCGCGGCGCCGAAGGCGGCGGTAAGCCCTGCCACCAGGCCAAGCAGGGCAAACTCGCAGGCAGCGGCGGCGCGCAACTGTGAACGACGGGCACCCAGCGTGCGCAGCAGGGCAGCTTCATGGCGACGTTCCTGCGCGCTTGCCGCGAGTGCGGCGGCAAGCACCAGCGCACCCGCGAGCAGGCTGAAGCCGAGCACCCAGCGCACGGCGCCGCTGACCTGGTTGACGATGTCGCGTACACGGTCGAGCATCGCGTCCACGTCGATCAGGCTGAGGTTGCTGTAGTCGCGCGACAGCTGCGCCAACGCATCGGCATGACCGCGCGCCAGGTAGAAGCTGGCGATCCAGGTATGCGGCAGGGTATTGGCGTGGGCAGGATCGAGCACCAGGAAGAAGTTGACGCGGAACGAACTCCAGTCGACCTGGCGGATGCTGCCTACCTTCGCCTCCAGATTGTCTTCGCCCACGTTGAAGCTCATCGTGTCGCCGACCTTCAGCGCAAACATGTCGCGCCACATGGTGTCGATCGACACTTCGGCCTGAGCGGGATGCTCTCCCGACCATCGGCCGGCCACCACCCGATTGCTTGGCGGCAACTCGCCAGCCCAGGACAGGCGCAGCTGGCGATCGGCCCATTCCTTGGCGCGCTCGTCCTTGAACCTTAGCTGGTCGATGGGATGGCCGTTGATGGCTGTGAGCTTGCCCACCGCCAACGGCGCCATGTTGAGTTTTTGTCCGCCCATCTGCGCCAGTGCCTGCTCGAAGCCGGGACGCTGGTCATCCTGCAGATTGAGGACGAACCAGTTCGGCGTGTCGGCCGGCAGCTCGCGGCGCCAGCCTTCCAGCAAGGCGGGTGCGACGATGGCCAGCAGCAACAGGGCAACCAGGCCAAGACTCAGGGCAGTGGCTTGCAGCAGGCTCATGCCGCGGCGGCGAGCCAGCGCGGCCAGGCCAAGCCGCAGGGCGGGGTGCGCACCTGGTGCAACGCGTCGTGCTATCCACAGCAGCAGCGCCGAAAGCAGGGCAGCGACAACGGCCACGCCAAGCAGGCTGACGGCGAGAATCCCCGCCAGCTTGGCCGAGCCGCTCTGGCTCCAGATCAGCAACAAGGCCACCAGGGCCGGTACCAGGTAGAGCGCATCGAAGCGCCGCACATGCCGTGCGGCGCTCTCACGAAAAACCGCGACTGGGGGCACTTCGGCCAGACGCGCCAGTGGCGGCAGGGCGAAGCCGGCCAACACGGCCAGTCCCATCACGGCGGCGGCGCACGCGGGCCCGATCGGCAACGAGGTCGGCACCGTCGTAAGCATCTGGCTGGCGAAGCTCCACGTAATCTGCGCCAGCCCGAGCGCGACCAAGGCGCCGAGCAGCACCGCCGGCACGGCGAGCAGCCCCAGCGTGCCCACCAGCAAGCCAAGTACTTGGCGGCGTGGCGTGCCCAGTGCGCGAAGTAGCGCCACTTCGTTGGTCTTGCGACGCGCGTAGCGCTGTGCGGCGAGCGCAATGGCCACGCCTGCCAACAGGGCGGAGAGCAACGCCGTCAGCCGCAGGAAGGCGCTGGCGCGATCGAAGGCGCTGCGCATCCGCTCCTGGGTTTGTTCGGGAGTGATCAGCTGGGCGCCCTGGGGCAAGGTCTGCGCCTGCACCCAGTCGCGCCAGTCCCGCACGCCAGAGGCTTGGCCGGCGACCAGTACGCGGTGCCGTGCGCGACTGCCCACGCCGAGCAGGCCTGCCTGTTCGGCGTCGCTTACATTCATCAGCGCGCGGGGCGCCAGCGCAACCAGTTCGCCACCATCAGGCTGGCGTACCAGCTCAGCGTCGATGCGCAGCTCGCGGCCACCCAGTTGCACAGTGTCGCCGAGCTTGATGTTGAGCGTGACAAGCGCGCGATGATCCAGATAGGCCGTACCGGGCGGTGGTCCGTGGCCGGTGATGCTGCGCCCATGCGCATCGAGCAACTCCAGCGTGCCCCGGAGAGGGTAGGCGCCGTCCGTAGCCTGCACGTCGAGCAGCTGGCTTTGCCCGTGGGCGAAGGCCACGCTGGGAAAGCCCGCGCCGCTGGTGACGGCGAGTCCGCGCTGGGCCGCCTGGGCGGCGTAGTCGGCGGGCAACGCCTGCGGCGAACTGATGCCCAGGTCGCCGCCAATCAGCTCGGCCGCGCTGGCCAGCACGCCGCGCTCCATGCGCGTCGCCAGGGTGGCGACCACGCCAAGCGCCACCACGGCCAGGATCAAGGAGGCGCCAAGCGTGCGCAGCTCGGGCAAGTGCCACTCGCGGCGAAGGCTGCGTAGTGACAAGGCGAGCAGCTTCATGGGCGTACGCTCGGCGCCAGGGTAAGGCCCATCATGGCGTCACCGCTGCCGAAGAAGGCGAGGGCGCAACGACCCGGCCGTTGTCCAGCTCCACCTGGCGGGTGCAGCGCGCCGCGAGTTTGGGGTCATGCGTCACCAGGATCAGGGTGGTGCGGTGATCGTGATTGAGCGCGAACATCAGGTCGCTGATGTGGTGCCCGGTGCGCTGGTCCAGATTGCCGGTGGGTTCGTCCGCAAACAGCAGCCGTGGGCCGTGCACGAACGCGCGCGCAATAGCCACGCGCTGCTGCTCACCACCGGAGAGCTGGGCCGGATAGTGCCGCCGCCGTGGGGTCAGCTCGACCGCCTCCAGCGCTTCGCGGGCACGGGCACGGGCGTCGTCGCGACCTTCCAGCTCCAGCGGCAGCATGACGTTTTCCTCGGCGGTGAGGGCCGGCAGCAGGTGGAACGACTGGAACACGAAGCCAACCATGCGTCGCCGCAGGTCGGCGCGGGCTTCCTCGTCCATCTGTTCGAGTGCGTGGCCGTTCAGCGCGATATGCCCGCTGGACGCCGTGTCGAGGCCGGCCAGAAGGCCGAGCAGGGTGGTCTTGCCCGAGCCGGAGGCGCCGACGATGGCGAAGCTTTCACCTTCACGCACCTGTAGCGAGACTCCCGTGAGGATGTCCAGCCGCCCCTCGGGGCCCTGCACCGACTTGCTAACATCGACCACGTCCAGAAGGACATCTTTGGTGAAAGCGGAGGCATTGCCACTCATGCGTCGTTTCCTTTGCTGGCCGGCTTTCTTGGGGCGGGCTCTGTGTGCCCTCGTGCTATGGGGTGCCGTCGGCACCGTTTACGCGGCTCCGCCGAAAACCGTGCTGGTGTTGGGCGACTCGCTGTCGGCCGCGCACAACATCCCGGTCGAGTCCGGCTGGGTACATTTGCTGGGCGACCGTCTTGCCAAGATGGAGCCGAGTTGGGCCGTGGTCAATGCCAGCATCAGCGGCAAAACCTCGTTGAGCGGGCGAGATCGCCTGCCGGCCCTGCTTGAGAAGATCCACCCGGCCGTGGTGGTGATCGAGCTGGGCGCCAACGACGGCCTGCGGGGCCTGCCGCTGGCGGCCTTGCGCGACAATCTCGTCGCCATGATCGACGGCGCCCAGAAGTCCGGGGCGCGGGTGTTGTTGCTCGGTATCGAGCTGCCGGTGAACTATGGGCCGCAATATCGCGATGGCTTGCGCGACGTCTATGCCGACCTGTCCAGGCAGAAAAAGGTCGCCCTGGTGCCCTTTCTGCTCGACGGCATCGCCACCCGGCCGGAGTTGATGCAGGAGGACGGCCTGCACCCGGTGGCATCGGCCCAGCCGAAAATACTGGACAACGTCTGGAAGGAGTTGGAACCTCTCTTGCACTAGACGTGCACGCGATCACAACAAACGGCGAGGCCACGTCGTGAATTTCACGTGGTCCTCACGATGCGAATCGTTAGCTGTTCACCTTTGTGAAGTCTGCTTCAGGAGGTAAGGATGAGCTCACGCGACGAACAATCCGGATTGATTCTGCTGGTGGAAGACAACCGCCAGATCGCGGAAATGGTCGGCGAGTTTCTCGAGCGCCGTGGCTACTCGGTGGACTACGCCGCCGATGGTGTCAGCGGGCTCCATCTGGCCGTCTCCAACAGCTACGACGTGGTGGTACTCGACTTGATGCTTCCGGGCCTGGACGGCCTGGACGTGTGCCGCAAGCTGCGTCGTGATGCCAAGAAATCCACCCCGGTATTGATGCTTACCGCCCGCGACACGCTGGAAGACAAACTGGTGGGACTGGAGGCCGGTGCGGACGACTATCTCGTCAAGCCGTTCGAGGTGCGCGAGCTGGAGGCACGGCTGCGGGCACTGATTCGTCGCGATCGCCGCCAGGTATCCACAGAAATCCTCACCGTTGGCGACATGACACTCGACACGGCGACGCTGCGCCTGGTGCGCGGCGGGCATGAACTGACGGTCTCGCCGATTGGGCTGAAGCTCTTGGCGATTCTCATGCGCGAATCACCGCGCGTGGTCAGCCGGCGCGATATCGAGCGGGAAATCTGGGGCGATACGCTGCCCGATTCCGACACGTTGCGCTCGCATCTGTATAACCTGCGCCGGGTGATCGACAAGCCCTTCGAACGCCCTCTGCTGCACACAATCCATTCCGCCGGTTATCGCCTTGCCGATCTTGAATCGGAGGTGGCTTCTGCCTCGCAGCCGGCATGATACCGCCCGTATGAGTTAGCTATGGTTAGCAGGGACAGTTCGCAGCCCGCGGGGGTGTTCCACCGCGGCCTGTTCTATCGCCGCTTGGCAATTATCTTTGGTCTGCAGCTGCTGGCCATCGTGATCGTGTGCCTGATGGGCTTCTATGACGTGGCGCCCGCGAGCGCCGTGTTGGTGCTAATCGTCATTATCAGTGCGCTGGCATGGCTGGCGGCACGTCGCCAATGGGCGCCGGTGAGTCGGTTGGCACAGGCCGTGAGCGACTGGGACGAACAATCGCCCGACCTCGGCAGCTGGCAAGCCGACCAGCTCTCGGAGCGTACTGACGCCGATGTGGCGACGTTGGCAAGCAGTCTTTATGGCTTCGCCAACCGTATTGCGGGTTACAACCAGCGCGAGCGCAACTTTACCCGCGATGCCAGCCACGAGCTGCGCAGTCCACTCACGGTGATCAAGATGTCGGCCGACATGCTGGCCGATGACCCCATGCTGGGTCAGTTCGGACAGCGCTCGGTGCAGCGCATCAAGCGCTCGACACGAGAGATGGAAGCGCTGGTCGAGGCCTTGCTGATTCTGGCACGCGAATCGGACAACGGCCTCACCGAAGAGGATTTCGTGGTCAACGATGTGCTGCGCGACGAACTGCCCGATGTGCTGGAAATGCTGGAAGGGCGGCCCATCACGCTTGAGCTGGAAGAGCCAGCGCGATTCGCCCTACACGGTTCGCCGCGCGTATTTGCCGTGCTGTGCTGGCAGCTGATCCGAAACGCTTGTCAGCAGGCGGAGGGCGGCTCGGTGGTCGTCACCGTGATGCCGGGCGTGGTGACGGTGACGCATCGGGGTGAGGCGCCCGCGCCGACTACGGCGGATCGGCACGGCTTCGAGTTGGCCATCGCGCAACGCATCAGCGAACGCTTTCACTGGCCACTGGAGTTGCAGACGCGCGAAGGTCGTCGACACATCGCGCGTATTCGTTTTCCGGAGTCGCAGGTCTTGGCCGTGGGCGCTTGAGCAACTACGGTTTGCTTATCAGGTTCGAAACGACGCTCCAACCGGTGGGGTAAGCCCAATAGAAGGAGCCTGCCTGGGCGGCCGGGAAACTCAGCACCTGCATCGAATTGAAGCTGCTGTTTCCGTTGTTCATCCACAGATAAAGGTCGTTGCCCGGCGTCGTCCAGAGAATGCTCGCCAAGCCCGATGTGAAGCGATCGATGGCTGCAATGTGATAGCCGGCGCCGATGGACATGATGTTGTAGCCGGTTCGCGTGGCACCGTTCATCAACCAGTACGCGAACTGATGCGTGCTGTCGTTTGTCCAGATCAGGTCGGCATTGTGGTCGCCGTCGATGTCTCCTGCTCCGACAAGCTGCCAGCCGGCCGGGTAGTCCATGCCACGTATGCTGGTGAACGCGCCGGTACCATCGTTCATCCAGAAATACAGATCATTGGCGGGGCTGGTCCAGACCAGATCGGCGTGGCCATTCCCCGCGAAATCGCCGACCGCTGCGATGTAATAGCCCGCAGTCACAGTCATCGAATGAATGCTGACCACCTGGCTGCCGTTCATGATCCAGTAGCCGAACTGGTGCGTCGTTTTGTTCATCCACAACAGGTCTGCCTTGCCGTCACTGTTGATGTCGGCTGTGCCTATAAGCGTCCAGCCAGCCGGATAGGTGTAGGCGAACTTCGAGGTAAACGTGCCGTCGCCATTGTTCATCCAGAAATAGAGATCATTGGCGGCGCTGGTCCAGACCAGATCGGTGAAGCCATTGCCGTCGAAGTCGCCTACGGCGGCGATGTGGTAACCGGTGGCGACCGAGACGATCTTGCCGCTTTGCGCCCCGCCGTCCTGGACTAGGATCGAGGCATACTGCCCGATGGAAGGGTTCTGTAGGATCAGGTCCGCGGAACCGTCACCATCAAGATCGATGCCGGGTTCACCAGGATCATTGAATGCCGCGACGATAGGCATCGTTTGATTCAGGGCGAGCGACTGGTTGGCCGTTGTTGGATCACCGCATGGATTGCCGTTGCAGAGGCTGATTCCTGGATTGGCGAAATAAGGCACGGACTGCTCATTGCCCGTGCCGTACGCCATGATGGTGAAGAAGCTCCCGCTGGTCAGTGTCTGGCGCCAGCCATAGGCATACGCAAACGCACCGGTGCCAGTGGCATCGGCGACGTCGTGGGCCAGGCCCATGTTGTGTCCCATTTCATGGGCCAACGTGATGTCGAGGCAGTAATAGCCGCCATTGCTCCCATCGCCGATGGTGGAATAACCATAAGGTGCGTACGCGGTTGTGAATGTCTGTTCGCCGGCTCCGTTGAGATAGCCGAGGCCACATGCGCCGCCCTGCCCAGTGGACGAGAACGGACGGACCAGGCTTACCAGGTCCGCGCCGAGCGCTGCTCGACGCGCGCGCAGCGCTGCCAGCGGACCCGTAGCGGAGGTATTCACCATGTCGGTAAGCACGCTGTTGTCGTCGCTGTCGTCGGCGTAATTGACCTCCATCGTGCCGACCAGCCTCACCCGGCTATTCACCTGACTATCGCTATATGCCTGATTGGCAACAGCGACCAGATAGTTGAGGCGCGTGACCACGGAAGAGACTGAGCCGAGTTGAGTGACCATGCCCGGCGTATAGCCGAGAAGTACGTCGATGGTTGGCCCGGTGCCGGCGCTCGCCATGGCTATCGAAGCCTGCATCGCAGCCTGGGTCTTGATGTTGTCTTTCGCCGAGGCTTGCACCTTGGGCGGCAGGCGGTAGTCGATCGAAGGGGTTGCGCTTGGTACTTGCTGCAAGGCGCGTGCGGCTGCTGCCTGCTCGTCCTGCTTGGTGATATAGGTTTTGCCGCCCTGGGTGATGAGGCGCAAAGGTTTTCCGGTCGAGGTAACCAGGGAGCCAAACGTTGCGTTCTGTCCGAACGTAACAACGATGCTGCGCTCTCCACCCGTCGTGACAATCTTGCCGATCCAGGTCTGATTTCCATCGCGTTGTTTGTCCACGCGCACGGTCCGGGCGAACAGGTGCTCACCGTCCGGCGTGGTTATCCACATGCCACCTTCTGCCACTGCGCTTTGCGCAGCGTCCTTCTGGATCTCGGCCGGATACAGTCGCTCGTTACCTTGGAGAATGCTGTTTTGCTTGGAAATCTGCCTGACCAACTCGGGTGTTGCGGCCATACAGGCGCCGCTGCTGGCCATCGCCAGCAGGGCAAGGATCCACTTGCGCATCAGCATTCCCCTTGAATGCAACCTGGTTGTGGCCGGCCACTCAGGGCCGACCTTGAGGCTACGACATGACAGCGCTTAAAAATGTATCAGCTTTTGAGTTCGGCGGAGAGCCCGAACTGGCAGCCCGTCTTGGCCTTGACGTCCTCGAGAGTCACTCCTTCCTGCAGCTCGATCAGGGTGAGTCCCTTGCCCTTATCGACCGCGAACACGCATAGGTCGGTAATGATCAGGTCGACCACTTGCTTGCCGGTGATCGGCAGGTCGCAGTTGTCCTTGATCTTGGGCGAGCCGTCCTTTGCGGTGTGCTCCATCAGCACCACCACACGGCGCACGCCGCTGACCAGATCCATGGCGCCACCCGGGCCCTTCACCATCTTGCCCGGCACCATCCAGTTCGCCAGGTCGCCGGTACAGGAGACTTCCAGGCCGCCCAGGATCGACAAGTCGATATGGCCGCCACGGATCATCGCGAACGACTCCGCGCTGGAGAAGAAACTGGAGCCGGGCAGTTCGGTGATGGTCTGCTTGCCGGCGTTGATGAGGTCCGGGTCGACATCGGCGTCATCCGGGAACGGACCAATGCCCAACAAGCCGTTTTCCGACTGCAGCGTGACGTCCATGCCCGGCGGGATGTAGTTGGCGACCAGGGTAGGGATGCCGATGCCGAGGTTCACGTAGAAGCCGTCCTGCAGCTCCTTGGCGGCGCGCTGCGCCATGGCGGTGCGGATCGGGCTTTCCTTGCCGGTATTGGCGCCGGCCACGGTGCGGAACTCGATGCGCTTCTCATAGGCAGGGCCCTTGATGATGCGATCGACGTAGATGCCCGGCACATGGACGTTGTCGGGGTCGAGTTCGCCCACCTCGACCAGTTCCTCCACCTCGGCCACGCAGATTTTGCCGCAGGTGGCGATCATCGGGTTGAAGTTGCGCGCCGTCTTGCGGAACACCAGATTGCCCAGGCGATCGCCCTTCCATGCCTTCACGATGGACACGTCAGCGTGGATGGCTTCCTCCAGCACATACTCCTTGCCGTCGAAAACCTTGGTTTCCTTGCCCTCGGCCAGCTTGGTGCCGTAGGCAGTGCGCGTGTAGAAGCCAGGAATGCCGGCGCCACCGGCGCGCAGCTTTTCGGCTAGCGTGCCCTGCGGCACCAGGTGGAGTTCCAGTTCGCCCGCCAGCACCTGACGCTCAAATTCCTTGTTCTCGCCCACATAGGAGGCGTAGACACGCTTGACCTGGCGGGTCTTGAGCAGCGGACCCATGCCGAAGTCGTCGACGCCGGCGTTGTTGCCGACGATGGTGAGCCCCTTGGTGCCTGCGGCGAGCAGTGCCGCGATAAGGTTCTCGGGGATGCCGCATAGGCCGAAGCCGCCAGCAGCGATGGTCATGTCGTCGAACAGCAAACCGTCAAGGGCCTGCGTCGCGCTTGCATAAACCTTGTCCATTGCGATGCCTTCTTGCAGGGAGATCGAGTTGCCAAGGATACGACGGATTGATGACCGCTCACGCTGTACGAAGGCCGCACTGACCCCGGAATCCGCTATACGGCCCGGTATGGGGCAGGGCTGCCGATCTCCATCCGGATGAGCATGGCAATGCGGCTGGATATACTCGCGGCCAAAGCCATGGGGAGTGCCGTCAGTGAAGTTCAGCCGTCTTGTCGCCGCCATCGCGGCGCTGGGAATCTCGTCCATGAGTCATGCCGTCACGCCTGTACTGGTCATTCATGGCGGAGCCGGGGTGATCAAGCGAGAGATGAGTCCGGCCCGGGAAAAGGCTGTGCGTGCCGCGCTCACCCAGGCATTGCGGAACGGCTATGCCCAGCTGAAGGCCGGCAAGACGGCGGTGGACGCGGTCAGCGCGGCGATCACGGTGCTGGAGGACGATCCGAACTTCAACGCCGGCAAAGGTTCGGTGTTCACGCATGACGGAAAAAACGAGCTGGACGCCGCGATCATGGACGGCTCGACGCTGGAAGCCGGCTCAGTGGCGGGCGTGCATCGCGTGAAGAATCCGATCCTGCTTGCACGCGCGGTGATGGAGAAGTCTTCGCACGTGATGATGGTGGGCGATGGGGCGGAGGAGTTTGCCAAGCAGGTGGGCATCGAGCTGGTCGACCCGTCGTACTTTCGGACCGAAGAACGCTGGCAGCAGCTGCAGAGGGCGCTGAAGGAAGATGCCGAGCATGCCAAGCATTCAGACGTCGAGACGGCCAAACACTTTGGTACCGTGGGTGCCGTGGCGCTGGATGCACAGGGGCACCTCGCCGCGGGTACTTCGACGGGTGGCATGAACGATAAGCGCTGGGGTCGTGTCGGCGACTCGCCGATTATCGGTGCGGGTACCTATGCGAACTCCGGCTGTGCGGTGTCCGCCACCGGCTGGGGCGAGTACTACATCCGCACCGTGGCGGCGCACGAGATCTGCATGCGTGTGACCCAGATGCGTGTGCCGCTGAGGCGGGCAGCCGCCGAAGTGATCAATCAGGAAATTCCGTCGATGGGCGGTAACGGTGGTGCGATCGCACTCGACGCCGATGGCAATGTATCGATGCCGTTCAATACCGACGGCATGTATCGCGGTTGGATCGGTGCCGATGGCGTGCCGCATGTGGCGCTTTATGGTGACGAGAACGACGGCACGAGCGAGCCGCTACCCGCTGCGGCTGATTCGTCTGCGCAACCCTGATTCGCAGGGGCTGCGGTAGCGGGCCGCCATCGACGGCCCGTTTTGCTCAGTCGTTGCTGTCCGGGCGTTCGCGCACCGGATGCTTGCTGAGCTTCCGCTGCAGGGTACGGCGATGCATGCCGAGTCGACGGGCGGTTTCGGAGATGTTGCCGTCGCATTCGGTCAGCACGCGCTGGATGTGCTCCCACTCGAGACGACGCAGGGCCAGGGGCGCTTCCGGCGCGTCGACCAGTTCGTCGTCGCCTGTGCCGGTGTCGCCGTCGAGCAAGGCGCGTACCACGGCATCTGCATCGACCGGCTTGGAAAGATAGTCGTGGGCGCCGCGTTTGATCGCTTCCACCGCGGTGGCGATGGATGCATAGCCGGTGAGCAGGAGGACACGGATTTCCGGCACCAGGGACTGCAGCTCGGGGATGAGACGCAGGCCGTTCTCGTCGCCGAGTTTCAGGTCGAGCACACAGTAGCGAGGCTGGTGACGCCGGGCGAGGGCGCGCGCTTCGTCAGCGTTGCTGGCGGTGATCACCTCGAATCCGCGCGAGCCTAGTGCGCGCGCAAGAACGCGCGCGAACGTAGCGTCGTCGTCAATGATCAATAGCTGTTGGTCGCTCATCGGATGCTCCATCGGCCCATGGCCGCAGATGCCCATTGTTGCCGGATGCGACAACGCATGCACCTGTGATCATCTGTCCCTGTGGCTATCTGCCGCAGTTTTCAGGACGTGGCGATTACGGATAGAGGCAAACGGAGACACATTTGTGCGCCGCTTTCCGTGTTGTTTGTAGTCAATTCACCTTCGAGCCGCTCAGCGGTGGCCTCGGCCAAGGCCAGGCCTATACCTAGTCCGGTCTTTTTGTGAGATTGGCCGAGTACGGCCAATTCGCCGGTGGGGGTGAAGCCAGGACCATGGTCGCTCACGATCAGCTCAAGCCAGCCGCCGTCGCGGTGTACGGTCAGCGCAACGACTTGCGACTGGTTCAGCGCCGAGGCGTCGGCCGCGTTGTTGAGCAGATTGAGCAGGGCATGGCGCAGGCCTGGTGGCGTGCGCAGCACGATGCGTTTTGCGTCGTCGTCCACCGTCAATTGCAGATCAGCCTCGGGCCGCAGCAGCTGGAAGCGCTCCTGGCATCCATGGATGAAATGGGTGAGCGTGAGCTGCTCGGGTTCCTGTGAGAGCTGGGCTTTGCCGAAGGCCACCATTTCGCGAAGTATCGTGCGGCAACGGTCCACCTGGCCTTCCAGCAGGGCAAGATCCTCGCCCAAGGGCGCGTCGCCGGCATGCTCGCGACGCAGCTCGGGAAGCAGCGTGCGCATGGTCGACAGCGGCGTATTGAGTTCGTGAGCTGCACCGGCAGCCTGGGTGGCGATGGCGAGAATGCCTTCGTCACGCAGGGCGCGTTCCCGCACGCGCTGCACTTCCATCTGCTGCAATCGCACCGCGCGCGCCAGTCGATTGATGAAGAAGCCGAGCAATAGGGCGGTAATCACGAAATTCACGCCCATGCCCGCGACATGCAACGAGAAGCCGCTGGGCGATGCACCCTGCATGGGTACAGGTAAGGGCACATACCAGAACAGCAGTACGAGGTAGGCGACCCCCGCAAGCGCGGCCACCATGAACACGGCGCCCACCGGCAGGGCCGCGGCGCTGAGTGCGATGGGCATCAACAGCAGGGTGATGAACGGATTGCTGGCACCGCCGGTGAAATACAGCAGGTAGCCGAGAACCAGCGTGTCGAAGGCGACATGCAGAATGGTTTCCCATTGGCGGATCGGCCATGGCTGGGTCAGTCGCCAAGCGGCGAACACGGCGAACACGGCGAGCAGCCCAATCCCAACCATCAGCGGAATCAGCGGGATGTCCAGCTTCATCCATAGCGCGCAGACGAGTACGGCGGCGCTTTGACCTGCGATAGCGCAAATGCGCAGCCAGGCGAGGCTGCGGGTGAGTGCGTGTGGACCGATGCGCTGCTGCGAAGTGGGACGTTTCATGGGGGAAATACTAGCCGCTTTGCTACCTCTCCCTGCTCGGCGAAGGATGCTGGCGGGGACTTCACTGGCTGCGCGTGCTTTGCCCTCCCCCGAGCGAGGGAGGGCAAAGCGGCGATTTACACTTCTTCGCTATGCACAGCCGGTAGCGGCGTGTGCGATTCCGCGTGACTGCGCGAAAGGCGGCTCATCAGCGGCAGCATGATCACCGCGATGACGGTGCAGGCAATGCCCACGAAGCCGAGCTTGTTGAATAGGCTGATGTAGATGTTCAGCGACTCAACCGGATTGCTGATGTTTTCCGGCATGCTGGCGAGGTTGGCCACCACGCTGCCCAGGTATTGCGAGATACCCACGGCGACGTAGTAGCCGCCCATCATGAAGCCGCCCATGCGCGCGGGTACATAGCGGGCAATCATGGCTAGACCCAAGCCGCTGACCAGCAGCTCACCCAGCGAGTACAGGCCGTAACCCCAGACCATGGTCCACGACGACACCTGGCCGTTGACCGCATTCAGCGCGCCGAAGCCATACATGAAGAAGCCCAGCGCCACGGCAGCAAAGCCCAGTGCGAATTTGACCGCGACTGACGGATCCTTGCCGAGGCGGCCGAGCGTGTTGTAGATGAGCACCAGCACGGGGCTCAGGATCACGATCCAGATCGCGTTGAGGCTTTGGTACTGCTCCGGGATCCACGTAAAGATAGTGAAACCGAACAGATTGAGCGAAAGGTCTACATTCTTCTGCGCAAACAGATTCAGCGAGGTGGCCATTTGCGCGTAGAAGATAAAGAAGAAGATCGTCTGAACAGTGAGTACCAGCGCAGCGATCAGGCCGGCGCGCTCTCTCTTCTCCGCACTTCGAATCAGGTGAATGAAGATGCCGAGAATGACGATGCCGGCGAGGTATACGCAGATCTTGGCTGCCAGCAGGCTCTGCAGGATGAATGCTGCAATGAAAACCAGTGCCAGCGAGGCGCCGAAGAGGGCGAGCGCTCGCTTCGGATTCATCGGATGCTCATCTGCCGGTGATCCGATGTGCGCCAGGGTGCGACGCATCAGCGAGTAGTTGATCAGGCCGAGTGCGAGTCCGATAGCACACGCGCCGAACGCGGCATGCCAGCCCATGGCTTCGCCGAAATGCGCGCCGACGTAGTCGCGAATCGCGGGTGTGGCGATCATCGACACCATCGAGCCGATGTTCACCGCCATGTAGTAGATGGTGAATGCACTGTCGATGCGGGTGTCGTCACCCTCGTAGATCTTGCGCACGAGGTTGCCGGCGTTGGGCTTGAAGAAGCCGTTACCCACAATAATCACGCCCAGCGCGCAGTACAGTAGCGTGGGGTTGCTCGACGGAATCCAAAGCATGGTGTAACCCAGCGTCAGCACCGCGGCGCCGATGACCATGGTGCGGCGTGTGCCGATGAGCTTGTCGCCCACCCAGCCACCAATCGCGGGGGTCGCGTAGATCAGTGCGGCGGCCGCGCCCCAAACCAGGTTGGCCTTGCTGTCGATGAAGCCGAGCTTCTTCATCATGTAGGTGACCATCAACACCTGCATGCCGTAGAAGCCGAAGCGCTCCCACATCTCGATCAGGAAGACGGTGCTGAAAGAGCGGGCCTGGGAGACCGGTGGATTCTGGGTTGCCATTCAATTGTCCGTACACGGTTCATACAACGACCGCATCGCGGTCGGCTCGTGCAACCCGGAACCGGGTCACAAAGTGCGGGAGGGTAACGCATCTGTCATTCAGGCGACGTTGCACCGCCGCACGCAGGAATCTGCGATCTGGCGCGCAAAGGCCCGCTGCGGCATTATTTGCGGCTTGTGTCCGCCTTCTGCGGGCGCGGGCAAGGCGCCGCCGCAAGCCGCACACTCGAGAGGAACGACACTCATCATGGCCGCTACCGGTTTTCGCGGGCCCAGGCAGATCTGGAATGCCTTCAAGTGGTCAATGAAGGGTCTGCAGGCGGGCTGGCGCCACGAGGCATCGTTCCGCATGGAGGTGTGCCTGGCGGTGGTGCTGGTGCCGCTGGGGCTGTGGCTGGGCAACGGTCCGCTGGAGAAGATCGCGTTGATTCTGGCGCCGGTTCTGGTGCTTTCCGCCGAACTGCTGAACTCCGCCGTCGAAGCCGTGGTGGACAAGGTCAGCCCGGAATTCCACGAACTGGCCGGGCGCGCCAAGGACATGGGTTCGGCGGCGGTGTTTTTGCTGCTGATGCTGACTGCATTGAGTTGGGGTCTGATCCTGGTACCGCGCTTGCTGCCCTGATGCGCTTCGCACCCTGATGTAGGAGCGCACCCAGTGCGCGAGAGACCTACGCAGCGGTGACTCCATTACGCCTCGGTCGCGCACTGGGTGCGCTCCTACCCAAGGGGGTACACGTTGCGTCAGGTGCGGTGGGGTGCTGCAATGGTGCTTCCACCGGATGGGAGCAGGCTCATGAAACTTCTTCGTACCCTTGCGTTGCTGTTGGTCGTGGCTGGCCTTTCAGGTTGCGGCTACAACGCCATTCAGCGGCAGGACGAGGCGGTCAAGGCGGCCTGGTCCGAGGTGATCAACCAGTATCAGCGCCGTGCAGACCTGGTGCCCAACCTGGTCAGTACCGTGAAGGGTTATGCCCAGCACGAAGAGAAAGTGCTGACCGAGGTGACCAACGCCCGCGCCAGGGTCGGCACCATGCAGCTGTCGCCCGATTCGTTGAACGACCCGCAGAAGCTGCAGCAGTTCCAGCAGGCGCAGGGTCAGTTGTCCAGCGCGTTGTCGCGCTTGATGGTGGTCAGCGAGAACTACCCGCAGCTCAAGGCCGATGGGTTGTTCCAGAACCTGCAGGCGCAGTTGGAAGGCACCGAGAACCGCATCACCGTGGCGCGCAATCGCTACGTGCAGGCGGTGCAGACCTACAACTCGATGATCCGCACGTTCCCGAACAATCTCACCGCCAAGATCTTCGGCTACCAGGTGAAGCCGAACTTTACGGTGGAGAACGAGAAGGCCATCTCCACGGCACCGACCGTCGATTTTGGCGGCAGCACGCCAGCGCCTGCCGCTTCGGCACACTGATATGTTCCGGCGCCTGTTGCTGATGCTGGCGATAGCGTTGCTATGGCCAGCTTGGCTGCATGCCGAAGACCAGGTTCCCAAGCTCACCCGGCATGTGACCGATCTCACCGGCACGTTGAGCGCACAGCAGGTCGATCAGCTTGATGCCCAGCTGGTGGCGCTGGAAAAGAGCAAGGGCGCACAGCTGGTCGTGCTGATGGTGCCGTCCACGCAGCCGCAGGACATCGCGGAATATTCATTGGCGGTCGCCGAGGCCAACAAGATCGGGCGCAAGGGTACCGATGACGGCTTGCTGCTGCTGGTGGCCAAGAACGACCGCCGCGTGCGCATGGAAGTCGGCTATGGCTTGGAAGGGGCGATACCGGATGCGGCCACGGCGCGCATCATCCGTGAATACATCGCGCCGAAATTCCGCGTCAACGACTATTACGGCGGTATCAACGATGCGCTCGGGGCCTTGACCCTGCTGGTCAACGGCGAGGCCTTGCCGCCGCCCGTGGAGAGCGCTAATCGCGAGCGGCACGGTTTCAACTTCGGCAATGTCCTGTTGATCGGCGTATTCGGCGCCTTCTTCCTGCGTGGCATCCTCGGGCGCTCCGCCGTATGGGTCCGGACTCCACTGGGCGCGGTGATCATCGGCGGCTTGCTGTGGCTGCTCGCCGCCTCCTTGGGTGCCGGCATCATGGGCGCATTGATTGGTGGCGTGCTGATGCTGTTGCCGGCTGGCGCCGGTCGCTCGATTGGCGGCGGAGGCTGGGGCGGCTTCGGTGGTGGCGGCTTTGGTGGCGGGGGCGGTTTCGGCGGCGGAAGTGGTGGTGGCTTCAGTGGTGGCGGCGGCAGTTTCGGTGGTGGTGGTTCGTCAGGGAGCTGGTGACATGGCGCGTACCCAACGTCTGCTGATGAACCTTTTCGATGGCTGGTTCCAGCTACGCCATCGTTTCCCCAAGACCCTGCTCAATGAGATGACTCGTGCGATCGCCGATGGCGAGCGTGGGCATCGCGGTGAAATCTGCTTCGCCATCGAATCGCGGCTGGCGCCATTGGCGGTGCTGGAAGGCCATGACGCCTATCGGCGGGCCCGCCAGGTATTCGCCCAGCTGCATGTGTGGGACACCGAGCACAACAGCGGCGTGCTGTTCTACGTGCTGATGGCCGAGCATCGCGTGGTGATCATCGCCGACCGCGGCATTGCGGCGGCCGTGACGCAGGCGGAATGGGATGCCATTCGCGACCAAATGCTTGGAGACTTTGCGCATAGTGCATGGCGTGAGGGCTGCCTCAAGGGCATTGCCCAGGCGCATGCGCTGCTCAAACGGCATTTCCCGGGCAACGACAAGGAACAGCCGGACGAGTTGCCGGATCGACCGGTATTGCTCTAGGGATGCTCTGATCAACTCTGCGCAGGCGTCATGATGTCCAGAAGGCCCGCAGGCGGTGTGGCGTGGCGCCGGGAAGACTGGCCGTCTTGCCAAGCCGCGCGGCACCGCCTGCGGGCCTTCTGGACATCACCCCATCACATTGAATTGAACACGTTGGGGCCGGTCCTGTCTGTCCGCATCCCTTCGGTGAGCCGGCTCGACAGACGGCCAGTCTGCTTTCCTCGCTCCTCAAAGCCGAGGACATCCATGTCCTCTCCCCGCGTGCGCCGACTCCCCTGTGGTCTGCGAACAGACAGGACCGGTGACGCCTGCGCAGAGTTGATCAGAGCACCCCTAGGCACTGCCAGTGCGAGGTTCGCATCGCGAAGTCATGGCAGCCTCGGAGCCGATCTTGTCTGGAAGCTTGCCTCTGGGTAAAGAGCGCTCTTGGGGCGAAAGTGGATCTTCCCGCGCCCCGGGAGGGCGCGGGAAGATCCAAAAGCACATGCGGTAAAGCGATCTAACGTTCTGGCCTGATGGTCGAAAAAATCAAAGCGCTTCCCGACCCGTACCAGGCTTTCAAGCCAGAAGAGGCCCCTGGGCTAGGTGCAGGGGCCCCTACGCAGGCAAGAGGTTAGAACTTGACCGTCACGCGAGCCCAGAAGTAGCGGCCCATCAGATCGAAGTCGCTCGGGTCGGTGTTGGCGTTGAGCGTGTTGTTGCCGTACAGCAGCGGCGGCTGCTTGTCGAACAGGTTGTTCACGCCAAAGTCCACGCGCGTATTGATCGGTGCAATGTTGTAGCCGATCGACACGTCGCTATACATCGTCGAGCCGTAGTGCAGAATCGTGCCCGATTCGCCGTTGGGGAACGTATCGTAGATCGAGCCGGCAGCGCCACCGTTGGAGAAGCCGCTGATCCAGCGCAAACGCCACTGGGCACTCCAGTTGCCCTGCTGCCAATCGGCGTAACCCTGTGCACGCCAGCGCGGGAACAGGCAGACACCTACGTTGTCCGGGCAAGCAGCAGCCTGTGCCGAGCCGTACGGCAGGAAGCGACCGGCGTTCTGGTACGTGACACTGCCTGCCACGCCAGGTGCGGTGACCTGCTCGTAGTACTTCAGGTAGGTCGCGTTGACGCCGACGTTGAACTGACCGAAGGAGAACCGCGGCAGCTTGTAGTTGGCCGACCAGTCAATGCCGCTGGTGTTGATGCTGCCGAGGTTGCCCGTCGGCTCCACCGTGGAAGCCAGCAGCTGACCGGCGTTCGTGCCGCCAGCCTGACGCTGGATGTACTGGCAGTATTCCGTCGAACCAGCGGCGCAGAGGTTCAGCAGGCTCTGCAGACCCACCGTGGTGATGGTGTCGTTGAGGTTCACACGCCACACGTCGAACGTGGTGGACAGGCCCGGCACATACGACGGGCTGTACACGAAGCCGAAGTCGTACGACTTGCCATGCTCCGGCTTGACGGGGAAGCCGGCCACGCGCGAACCCTGCACAACGGTCGACGCCTGGTTGTTGTTCACGACTAGGTTGTTCTGGAACGTGCCGTTGGTCGGCACGTTCTGGCAGGCCAGCGCCAGTGGCGAGCCAGCCGGCGCACCGGTGTAACCGGTACACGGATCGGAATGGATCAACGGTGCATCGGAGCCCGAGAAGTACAGCTCGCTGAGCGACGGCGCACGATAGACGTCTTCCATCGTGCCGCGCAGCAGCAGGTCATCGAACGGCTTGTATTCGATCGCGAACTTGAAGTTGTTCGTGCTGCCGAAGGTCTGGATGCTCGAATAACGATCGCCGATGGTCAGGTTGAGCGACTGCACGCCCGGCAGGCCCGCGAGGACCGGGATGAACGCTTCCGCGTAGACGTCCTTGGTGCTGTAGCCACCCTGCACGGCGCTGAGGCACTGGCTGCCCAGGGCGCAGCTACCGGTGGTCGGATTGATCACCAATTGCGACGCGGGGGTAGCGTGCTCATAGTCGGTGCGGTATTCGGCGCCGACGGCCAACTGCGCGGTGCCTGCCGGCAGGCTGAACAGTTCGCCGCTCAGGCCCGCATGCCAGGTCTTTTCAATGATGTAGGCATTGGAAGGGGCCACCACGTCTGCCGCCTTGATGGCAGCGATCGAGCCCGGCGAATTGACGTCGAACGGGTTGAACTGGCAAGCCGCCACGCTGGGGCAGGTGCCGCCGTTGGTTGCGACCGCGAGGCCATTGGCACCCATGGCCGAGGGTCCGGTATAGAGCTGGGACTGGTCGACCAGGCCGGCCGTCGTGGTGACGATGCTCTGGTGGCCGTAGTTCAGGCCAGCGTCCCAGCTCCAGTTCTTGCCCAGAACGTTGAAGTCACCCTTGAAGCCGGTATTGATCTGGGCGTCGGTGCGGCCGGTGAAGGCCTGGCGCGGGCCGTTCGAGGTCAGGCGCGAAGCAAAGTCGTTGCCGCCATCGCCGAACTGCACGCCGAACGGATTGAAGGCGTTGCCCTGGGAGATCACTGCGCCGGTCGTAGAGGTGCCATACACCGCCGGCGCCAACTGGAAGCTGGACGAGGTCTTCTGGTAGATGGCATCCACATAGGCGGTGACGTGCTCGCCGAGGTGGTAATCAGCGTTGATGAAGCCGCCGGTGTGCTCCTGCGGGGTCATGATCAGGTTGACCGCCGCATAGTTGTAACGGTCGGAGTGGCCAAAGCAGTGATAGTTCGCGCTGCTGACGACCTGGCTGTTGCCACCCGGGCTCAGTGCCACCTGCGAGCAGTTGAACTGCGACGCCAGGCTGCCCGGCGCAAACGTGCCGTCGGAATTGACGCCCGGAAGCTGGATACGACCCACGCCCGAGGACGAGGAGCCGCCGATGAACGGACCGTTGGCCGAAAGGCTCAGCGCGTTCTTGGAGAAGGAGCGGTTGGCCGCTTCGACACCGTCCTGCTTGTTGTAGTTCAGGCCGGCCATGATGCTTCCCTTGTCGGACGTCTGTCCGAAAGTGAAGGTGTAGCCGCTCTGGTCGCCGTCGTTGCGGTCGGACTGACCGACGTTGGCGGTGAACGTGGCACCCTGGTAATTCTTGCGCAGGATGAAGTTGACGACGCCGCCAATGGCGTCCGAGCCGTAGGTCGCCGAGGCGCCGGTCGGCAGCACTTCGATGCGCTCGATCGCGTCGGCCGGAATGGCGTTCGGATCCTTGCTGAGCAGGCGCTGGCCGTCGACCAGGATCAGCGTGCGCTTCGAACCCAGGCCACGCAGGTTGATGCGACGAACCACCGGTACCACCACCGTTGTTGGTCTGCGGGTTGACGTTGCCGCCGGTCATGGCCGGCAGCTGCTGCACCAGGTCGCCCAGCGTCTGCTTGCCGGTGGCCTGGATCTGCGCGCGATCGATCGTCACGACCGGGCTGGCCGTCTCGACGTCCACGCGGCGAATCAGCGAGCCGGTGACGGTGACTGTTTCGAGGCTCTTGGCCGAGGTCTGGTCAGCCTGAGCGGGGGCAGCATCCTGTGCGGCAACCGACCACGCCTGCAGCACGAGCGCTGCGGCGATGGCAGTAGCCAGCAGTGTCTTTTGCTTCATTGTTGAAACTCCGAACAAAAAATAGCCATCAGCCACCGCGCGAGCGCTGGGCATCTGGATATGGGGAAGGCGCGTAGCACCTGGGGAAGGGTCTGCGCGCCGCGGCATCGCCCTGCTTGGGGGACGGGCGATGTAATCCCGACGTTAAAACAAAGTGACGTGTAGGTGCAAGACGACCGTCATGTTCAGGTGATAGCCACTTTTGTTATCAGTTTTCGACTTGTCATGACGCTCGGGCCTCGACAGCGAGCCCGCGATCTGCTGACGGAGTCCGAACCCGAAAGCCTTGGAAGGGGCGCACCCTTACAGGGCGTGCCCCGCTACACTGGGGCTTTTACGCCGCCCCGTTTGCCCATGACGCAGCCCTATACCGTTGCCTTCGACCCTGTTGCCTTTCATCTGGGGCCGCTTCAGATCCACTGGTATGGCCTGATGTACCTCTGCGGCTTCCTGGGCGCCTGGTTGTTGGCGGAATACCGGCGCGGCAAGGGACACCTGCCGGTGTCGCGCGATGCGGTGGGCGACCTGGTGTTCTACGCGATGATGGGCGTCATCGTCGGCGGGCGCGTTTGGTACATGTTGTTCTACGCCGACATCCACTGGATCTGGACCGATCCGCTGGCGCTGTTTCGCGTATGGGACGGCGGCATGAGCTTCCATGGTGGCTTGCTGGGCGTGCTGGTGGCCGGCTGGTGGTGGTCCCGTCGCCACGGCGTGCATTTCTTCGACACCATCGACTTCGTGGCGCCGATCGTGCCGATCGGTCTGGGCTTGGGCCGGTTGGGCAACTTCATCAATGGTGAGTTGTGGGGTAAGCCGTCGGACGTGCCCTGGGCGATGATTTTCCCGAATGCGCCGGATCGTTTGCCGCGTCATCCCTCGCAGCTCTACGAAATGCTGCTGGAGGGCGTCGCGATGCTCACCATATTGTTCCTGGTGTCGTTGAAGCCCCGGCCGCGTTACCTGATGTCAGGCCTGTTCGCGCTGTTGTACGGCTGCTTCCGCTTTGCGGTGGAGTTTGTGCGCGTGCCCGATCCGCAGCTCGGTTATCTGGCCTGGGGCTGGCTGACCATGGGGCAGATTCAATCGCTGCCGTTGATCGTCGTTGGCGTCGTGCTCATCGTGATGTCGCGCAAGGCGCCGACCTTGCGGCTCAACGCCGTTTCGCTTCCGGGCAAGGATTAAGCGCATGCGTGCCTATCTGGATTTGCTGCAGCATGTGCTCGATCACGGCACCGAGAAGGGCGACCGCACCGGCACGGGTACGCGCAGTGTGTTTGGCTGGCAGATGCGCTTCGATCTGGCGCAGGGTTTTCCGCTGGTCACGACCAAGAAACTGCATTTGAAATCGATCATCCACGAGCTGATCTGGTTTCTGCGCGGCGAAACCAATACGGCCTATCTGAAGGAACACGGCGTCAGCATCTGGGACGAATGGGCCGATGCCCATGGCGAACTTGGGCCGGTGTACGGAAAGCAGTGGCGTGCATGGCCGACCGCCGACGGTGGGGTGGTGGATCAAATCCGCTGGGTCGTGGACGAGATCAAGCGCAACCCCAATTCGCGCCGCCTGGTGGTGAGCGCGTGGAACGTTGGCGAGCTGCCGAAGATGGCGCTGATGCCGTGCCACGCGCTGTTTCAGTTCTACGTGGCCGACGGCAAGCTGAGCTGTCAGCTTTATCAGCGTTCCGCCGACATTTTCCTGGGCGTGCCCTTCAACATCGCCAGCTATGCGCTGCTGACCCACATGATCGCGCAGGTGTGCGATCTGGGCGTGGGCGATTTCGTGCACACGCTGGGCGATGCGCACCTGTACAACAACCACCTCGAGCAGGCGCGCCTGCAGCTGTCGCGTGAGCCGCGCCCCTTGCCGCGTCTGGAGCTCAACCCGCAGGTGCGCTCGCTGTTCGACTTCCGCTTTGAGGACATTGCCATTGCCGGCTACGAGCCGCACCCGGCTATCAAGGCGCCGGTGGCGGTGTAAACCCGCGAACAACATGTGGATGCGTCAACGCATCCTGCTAAAATCGGTCGCCGCGGCGCCCGTGGCCGGCCGCCGCGGGCTGCTTCAACCGTCGATGACCCAAGGATTTTCATGGCTATTTCGTTGATTGCCGCTCTGGATGAGAACTTCGCCATCGGCCGCAAAGGGCAGCTCCCCTGGCACCTGCCGGACGACCTGCGCTGGTTTAAAGAGCTGACCCTCGGCAAGTATGTGCTGATGGGTTACAACACGGCCGTCGCCGTCGGGCGCGCCTTGCCGGACCGCACGAACCTGGTGCTGAGCCGCAAGCACGAGGCACCGTTTCCGGGTCAGGTCACGGTGCGCTCTCTCGCCGAAGGCCTCGCTCGTGCCAGTGGCACCGGGCTGATGGTGATCGGCGGGGGCGAGGTGTATTCGGCGGCGTTGCCGCAGGCCAAGCGCCTCTATCTCACCTGGGTCAGCGCAGCGGTCGATGGTGCCGATACGTTCTTCCCGGGCGTGCATTTCAGCGACTGGACCGAGGTCTCGCGCGTGCATCACAAGAAGGATGCCAACCACGCCTATGACTTCGACATGGTCGAGTACATTCGCAACGACTGATCCAGGCCACCCGCCCATGGCCTCCTCGAGGTGACCCGAGCCATGCACGTGATGGCCGGCGTTCTGCTTGATGCCCGCGGTCATGTATTGCTGGCGCAGCGGCCGCCCGGCAAGCATCTGGCGGGGCTGTGGGAATTTCCCGGTGGCAAGCTGGATGTGGGCGAGCTACCGGTCGGCGGGCTCGTCCGCGAATTGCGCGAAGAGCTGGGTATCGAGGCCGAGGTCAGTGAGCCACTGATCCGGGTGCCGTGGCGCTATGGCGATCGGTCGTTGCTGCTCGACGCGCGGATGGTGCGCCGCTGGCACGGTGAGCCGATGTCGCTGGAAGGACAGGCGCTGCAATGGTGCGATCCCGTAGCCGTCGATCCAGCCATGCTGTCGCCGGCTGATCGGCCCATCCTGCGGGCACTGCAGCTGCCGGCGCGTTATCCGATCACGCCCGCTGACGTACCGCCTGAGGCGTTCGAGGCATGGCGGCTGCGCCTGGTGGAGGCCATGGAGCATGGCTTGCGCCTGGCCTTGCTGCGCTTTCCGCTATGGGCGCCGGAGCGTGTGCGCGAACTGGCGGCAGCGTTGCTGCCGGTGGCGCGAGTGCGAGGCGCGCACGTGCTCTTGAGTGGTGACGTCGCGGGGGCGCTCGAGCTGGGTAACGGGGTCGGCGTGCAGCTCAAGGCCTCGCAGCTGGCCTCTCTGGAAGAGCGGCCGTTGCCCTGGAGCCAACTGGTTGGCGCCAGCTGCCATGACGAGACTGAGCTCGCCCGGGCTTCGCAGTTCGCCGATTTCGCGACGCTCGCGCCGGTGTCACCGACGGCCACGCACCCTGGAGCGACACCCCTGGGTTGGCCAGCGTTCCAGTCGATGGTCGAGGCCGCTTCCGTGCCGGTCTATGCGCTCGGCGGCATGACAGATGCTGATACTCAGGTGGCGCGACTGGCGGGAGGGCAGGGCGTGGCCGGTATCCGCGGTTTTTGGTGAGGCGCGATCAACGCGCGGCTTCAGCCAAGGCCAGATAGCGCGTGTGCAATTGCGACACGGCCCGGTCCAGCTCCGCTTCGTCGCCGTGGTTTTCGATGACATCGTGGGCCAGCGTCAGCCGCTCCGTGCGACTGGCCTGACGCTCGATCATGCGTCGCGCCAAGGCCTCATCGATGCCGTCGCGTCGTACCAGCCGGTCGAGCTGTATCGCCTCGGGCGCGTCGACCACCAGCACCCGATCCACCCAGCGGTAGTGGTCCATGTTTTCTGCCAGCAGCGGAATCGCCAGCAGGCAGTAGGGGCCGCGATCTGCGTGGGCGTGCTCGTGTAGCCAGGCGCGGACGCGCGGGTGAATGATGGCCTCAAGCGCGCGTCGCGCCTCGTCGTCGCCAAAGACGCGTTTGCGCATGGCGGCGCGGTCCAGCTGGTCACGGGCGTCGAGCACGTCGCTACCGAAGCGATCGACGACGGCCTGCAGTCCGCCGGTGCCGGGGGCAATGACCTCTCGCGCGGCCACGTCAGCGTCGTAGACGTGGATGCCCAGTGTTTCGAAACGCTGCGATACGGCGCTCTTGCCGGCGGCAACGCCCCCGGTCAGTGCGACCACAAAGCTGTGGCGCTGGCCACTCATCGCAGCCCGGTCAGCTGCATGTAGTTGAGCAGCAACCAGTCCCCCGCGACGAACCACACCCAGCCGGCGGCGGCAATGAAGGGGCCGAATGGCATGGGAATCTCCCGGCCATGCTTGCGCAGCAGGATCAGCGTACCGCCGATCAGCGCCCCGATCAGCGACGAGAGCAGGATCACCGGCAACAGGGCGCTAGGCCCCATCCAGGCACCCAGTGCGGCAAGCAGCTTGAAGTCGCCATAACCCATGCCTTCCTTGCCGGTGAGCAGCTTGAACAGCCAGTACACGCTCCACAGGCTCAGATAGCCGATGGCCGCGCCGATAATCGCCGAGGAAGGCACGACGAACATCGGCAACACGGCGAGCAGCAGGCCCAGCCACAGCAGCGGATAGGTGAGCTGGTCGGGCAGATATTGCGTGCGAAAGTCGATGCCGGCCAAGGCGATCAGCATCCAGGTGAAGACCAGGCCGGCGAGAGCCGGCCAGGTCGGACCGAACTTCCATACGATCACCGCGCTAAGGACGCCGCTCAGCAGCTCGACCAGCGGGTACTGGATGGAGATGGAGGCCTTGCAGTAACGGCAGCGCCCGCGCAGCAGCAGCCAGCCAAACAGCGGGATATTGTCCAGCGCGGAGAGCCGGTGAAGGCAGTGCGGGCAGTGCGATGGTTCACGCACGACACCTGGAGGCAGCGGCTTGTCCTCGGACTCGACCCCTAGCGTGTCGAGCGCATCCAGCCGCCACTCGGCCTTCATGCGTTCTGGCAGGCGCAGGATCACGACATTGAGAAAACTGCCGACCACCAGACCGAGCACGCCACCGGCAAGCATCCAGGCCCACAAAGGAAGTTCAAGCATGCGCAATTCCAAAGGCTATAAAAAAGCCCCCCTCCCAATGGGAGAGGGGCTTGGAGAACAGCAGATTACACCGTGCCTGCGAGCTTGAAGATGGGCAGGTACAGCGCCACCACCATGCCACCGACCAGGCCGCCCAGGATCACCATGATTAGCGGTTCGAGCAGGGTGGAGAGCGTATCGACGGCGTTGTTCACCTCTTCCTCGTAGAACTCGGCCACCTTGAACAGCATGTGGTCGAGTGCGCCGGACTCCTCGCCGATGGCGGTCATCTGCACCACCATGTTGGGAAACACGCCGGTCTGGCGCATCGCCAGCTGCAACTGGTGACCGACCGCGACATCGTCTCGCATCTGCCTGACGGCATCGCCATACACGATGCTGCCGGTAGCGCCCGCCACGGCATCCATGGCTTCCACCAGCGGCACGCCGGCGCGGAATGTGACACCCAACGTGCGAGCGAAACGGGCAATGGCCGACTGGCGCAGGATGTTGCCCATCACCGGCAGCTTCAGCATCACGCGGTCGAGAAAGTGGGCAAATTTCGTCGAGCGATTCTTGGCCATGACGATGGCGGTGATGCCACCCACGATGCTGAGAAGAAGTGCCCACCAATAGGACTTCATGAACTCCGAGGCCTTGACCACGACCAGGGTCGGCGCGGGCAGGTCGGCGCCGGCGTCCTTGAACGTCTGTGCAAAGACGGGAACCACGAATAGCAACATGATGGTGCAGACCAGCAGCGCCACGGCCAGCACCATCACGGGATAGAACAGCGCTTTCTTGATCTTGGCCTTGATGGCCTCCGTGCGCTCCTTATAGGTCGCCACGGTATCGAGCACGGTGTCCAGCACACCAGACGCTTCGCCGGCGTGGACCAGGTTGCGGTAGAGCTCATCGAACTGGACCGGATACTTCCCCAGCGCCTCGTGCAGGGCTGAGCCGCCTTCGATGCCTTGCTTCACATCGGTCAGGATGTTCTTGAAGCGAATATTCTTCTGACCGTCGGCGATGATCTCGAAGGACTGCACCATCGGCACGCCCGACGCCATCATGGTGGCGATCTGGCGGCTGAAGATGGCCACGTCACGTGGCTTGACCGTGCTGCCGCTGGCACCGAACAGCGGCTTGCCGCGCTCGCGCACCGTCTGCGGATTCATGCCCTGACGGCGCAATTCGGCTTTGACGAGCGACGCATTCTTCGCCGACATCTCGCCCTTCATGCGTTTGCCGCGCTTGTCCAGCGCGACCCAGTCGTACATGGTCAGCTTGCTGATCACGGCGCGCTGGGCGCCCAGCGAACCGGCATTCTTGGTAGCGGCGGTGGCCGTGGCCATTGTGATTCCCCCTGCTGGTACGGTCGGGTCGCCTTAAGAAGACGACAGCCTGAATTTTTTCAGCTTAAGCCATTTGCCTGGAACAATTCGTGGCACCGGACGCACCTTTAGTGCGACTTATGCCCCCATTTGGCCTCGCCAGAACTCAATCCTTGGTGACGCGGTCGATCTCGGCGAGGCTGGTCACGCCCTTCTTCGCCTTCAACAGGGCGGAAGCGCGCAGGTCGTTCACACCAGCCTTCCGGGCCACCTCGGCGATCTGCAGCGCGTTGCCGCCCTGCAAAATGATCTTTTGGATGTCTTCGGCCATGGGCATCACCTGGTAGATGCCTACGCGCCCCTTATAGCCCTCGTTGCAGCTGTCGCAACCGACGGCTTCGTACAGGGTCAGGCCGGCGTCGATGTCTTCCTGGGCGAATCCCGCCGCCAGTAGTGCCTGAGGTGGCAAGTCCATCGGCTTCTTGCACTCGTGCAGGCGGCGAGCCAGTCGCTGGGCAATGACCAGGGTCACCGACGACGTGATGTTATAGGGCGGAATGCCCATGTTCATCAGGCGCGAAATGGTCTGCGGAGCGTCGTTGGTGTGCAGGGTGGACAGCACCATGTGGCCGGTCTGTGCCGCCTTGATGGCGATTTCGGCGGTTTCCAGGTCGCGAATTTCGCCGACCATGATCACGTCCGGGTCCTGGCGCAGGAACGAGCGCAGCGCAGCCGCGAAGGTCATGCCGCGCTTGACGTTCTGCTGGACCTGGTTGACGCCCTCGACGCGGATTTCGACCGGGTCTTCGACGGTCGAGATGTTGCGCTCGGTGGTGTTGAGGATGTTGAGCGCCGTATACAGCGACACCGTCTTACCGGAGCCCGTGGGGCCGGTAACCAGCACCATGCCGTAGGGCTTGTGGATGGCATCCAGATACAGCTGCTTCTGCACGTCCTCGTAACCCAGCACATCGATGCCGAGCTTCGCAGCCGAGCCGTCCAGGATGCGCATCACGATTTTCTCGCCGAACAGTGTCGGCAGCGTGCTGACGCGGAAATCCACGGCGCGACTCTTGGACAGGTTGAGCTTGATGCGTCCGTCCTGCGGTACACGCCGCTCGGCGATGTCCAAGCCGGCCATGACCTTGATGCGCGACGAGATGCGCGAGGCCAGCTTCATCGGCGGGCTGGCCACGGCGCGCAACATGCCGTCCATGCGCAGGCGTACGCGGTACTGGGTTTCGAACGGTTCGAAGTGGATATCCGAGGCACCGCGCTTGATCGCGTCCACCAGGATCTTGTTGACGAACTTGACCACCGGCGCGTCATCGTTCGCATTCGCGTCGATGCCGGTGGATTCGGCCTCGTCGTCGCCGCCCTCCAGCGCCATATCGTCAAGATCGCCGCCGCCCATATCGGGCATGCTATTGCTCATCACATTGAGCACGCTCTCGATGGTGCGCAGCAGTTGCCCGCGTTCCACCAGGATCGGCTCCACCATGCAGTTGGAGTGGAACTTGATCTCGTCCAGCGCATGCGACTGCATGGGGTCGGCGATGCCCACGAACAGCCGCTTGCCGCGCTTGAACAGGGGCAGGGCATGGTGCTTGTTGATCAGCGCCTCGCTGATCAGGTTCAGGGGCATGTTGGCCGGCACCAAGGTGCTCACGTCCATCATCGGCATACCGAACTCGTCGGACGCGATGCGGGTGAGACGGGCACTGTCGACCAGGCTGTGATCCAGCAGCCAGGCGGCGAAGGCGGTCTTGTGCTGGAGCGAGTCAGCCACTGCCTTGCGCACGTCGGCTTCAGGCAGCACATCTTCCGATACCAGCCTGCGCGCCATGCCGGAGAGGCCCGCGAGCGACGGTTGCATTAGCGTTGACATAGCAATACTGACTCAGCCCCCTGATTGAGTGGGAATTTACCCCAGTTGGGCGGGTAGGTCACTCGCCGTGAGGGGGCAATGGCATCCGGGGTGACGGTGCGCACAGATCCCAGACAGGCAGATTCCTATGGAAATGGCATGCAACATGCGTGCCCTGCTGGCCCAAAACGTGTGGACTGTGCCGTACAGCAGGGCGTTTTAACGCGGAGGCCCTTAAACCGCCTTCCTTTAAGAACCTGGTCAAAGTTTCTGTTTGGCCACGAACACCCCCCTCCCAACCTCAGCCCTGCGACCGCAGGGAATCCCTTTTCGGGGCAAGCGGGCGGAGGGGTCAAAGGCTTGTCCTCGCTTACTCCCTCCCCTGCTTGCAGGGGAGGGTTGGGGAGGGGTGCTTGTGGCCAAACAGAGACTTTGAACAAGCTCTTTCAGTCGGGCCGTAACTCTCACTCCTGATCTTTGGCGCCCCTCGTATTGAGGAGGCCAGATTGCCGAGGCGAGGATTCCTCTGCTTCAGCCCTGCTGGGCATCAGGCCGCAATTAGCTCGGTCCGAGTGGCACCTGTTGAGCTTTCGGCGGTGTCAGAGGCTGGCATCCGCCATGGGTATCACCTTTTACGGTGAATGATCGAGCCAAAGTGTGCTGTTTCCTCCCCCGAACTTTCGTCGCGGTCGTGCGCCTGTCAAACGTCAATTCCGCCACAACCGTGCGGGTTTGCTCGGGTTATGATGACGGTTCATGTCCGGGGGATCTCTCTTGAACCGTCTCAGCATCATCCTGCCCGCCAAGAACGAAGGGGCAGCCCTGAAGTCTTTGCTTCCGCTCCTACGCGCCACCCAACCGGAAGCAGAAATCATCGTCGTCGACGACGGTTCCACCGACGCTACGCGCGATGTTTGCAAGGGCAATGATGTTCAATGCCTGTCTTCGCCCTATTCCATGGGCAATGGCGCCGCCATCAAGCGCGGGGCCCGCGCGGCCAACGGCGACATCCTCGTCTTCATGGACGGAGATGGCCAGCATGATCCCGCCGACATCGCGCGCTTGCTGGAGAGACTGGATCAGGGCTTCGATATGGTGGTCGGTGCACGCGACTGGGGTAGTCAGGCAGGGGTAGGGCGAGGCGTAGCCAATACTCTCTACAACTGGCTGGCGAGCCGTATGACGGGGCATGTCGTAGCCGACCTTACCTCCGGATTCCGTGCCGTACGTGCGGACCGGTTTAGTGAATTCCTGCATCTGTTGCCCAACGGCTTCTCCTACCCGACTACGAGCACCATGGCGTTTTTCCGCAGTGCCTACCCGGTGGCCTACGTCCCCATCAAGGCGGCGCAGCGGATAGGCAAGAGCCATATCAAGCCAATTCGCGACGGCATCCGATTCCTGTTGATCATTTTCAAGATCGCCACCCTATATTCGCCGCTCAAATTGTTTGCGCCGGCGAGCGCCGTGTTTTTCTTGCTTGGTTGTGCCAACTACGCGCGAACGTTTCTCCAGGAAGGCAGGCTCACCAATATGAGTACGCTGATGTGGAGTGCGGCGGTCATCGTATTTCTGATCGGGCTCGTTTCCGAGCAGATCACTAGCCTGACATATCGAAAGTGACGAGCAAGCCCATGCTGGCAATTTGGATATCGCCGTCGATAGGGGTGTGTTTGTGCGCGTTCTGATCGATATAGGCCATCCCGCGCACGTGCATTTTTTCCGCCGCCCTATAGAAATATTGAGGGAGCGCGGGCACGACATCCTGATCACCAGCAGGCGCAAGGAGATCGCGGCGGATTTGCTGGATGCATACGCACTTAAACATCGAGTCCTCTCGGGCGAAGGAGGGCGTGGTGGCATGCTGGCTGAGCTGCTGGTGCGGGATTTTCGGCTCACTCGAATTGTCCGGAGTTGGCGCCCTGACGTGATGGCCGCCATCGGGGGCATCTTTATCGCCCACGCCGGCATTTTGAGCCGCACGCCATCACTGGTCTTCTATGACACCGAGAACGCGAAACTGCAAAATCTCCTGACCTATCCGTTCGCCTCGCATGTGCTTGTTCCTCGCTGCTACAAGGCATGGACGCCCAATGGGCGCACCGTGCGCTATCCGGGGTATCACGAACTGTCTTACTTGCAGTCTCCTTGGTTTTCGCCGAGCCGCGATATCGCGTTGGCCCATGGATTGGCGCCCGACAGGCCGACTTATCTGGTGCGAACGGTTGCATGGAAGGCCAATCACGATATCGGGGAGCGTGGTCTCTCAGTGGATGCGTTGCGGATGGTTGTGGGGCGTCTGGAAAGCCATGGCAAAGTGTTGATTTCGTCAGAATCGGTATTGCCAGAGGATCTCCTGTCGCGACGCTATTCAGGGGATCCGTCCCGCATCCATCACGTCATGGCATATTGCGCTGGCTTCTTCGGCGAAAGCGCAACGATGGCATCCGAGTGCGCCGTTCTTGGCGTGCCATCGGTCTACGCCGCCCACACAGGCCGTGGTTATACCGACGAGCAGGAGGAGCGCTACGGTCTGGTACACAACGCCCGCCACCTGGATTCGGCCTCGCTGGACGCCGCCCTAAACTGGCTGCTCGCGTTTCCTGTCCGGCAGGGACATGAGCTGCAGCAGCGTCTGTTGTCGGATACCTGCGATGTCGCATTGTTCGCCGCCAATGCGATCGAGGCGCGGGGCAATATCGCCAGTCCACTGTCGGAAGCCGGGTAATGTGCGGCATTGGCGGCTGGTTCAGTCCTGCGCCTCGACTAGCTCGTTCTGAGACCTTGCTCCAGACGCTAGGCGAAGTTCTCAGGCATCGCGGCCCCGATGGCGTGGCCGCGCTGGAGATGGATCACGTCGGCATGGTTCATCGACGTCTGGCGCTGATTGACCTGATCACTGGCGACCAGCCCATGTGGAGTGTCGACCGGCGTGCCGTCATCGTGTTCAACGGCGAGATCTTTAACTATCGAGAACTTCGCCGGTTCTACGAGCAGCGAGGCGCCGTCTTCGCTTCACAATCGGATACCGAAGTGATCCTGGCGGCCTACCAGTCCGAGGGCATATCAGGATTCGGACGTCTGCGTGGCATGTTTGCCTTTGCGTTGTGGGATGCCGATCAGCGGCGTGCCTTATTGGTCAGGGACCCGTTTGGCATCAAGCCGATGTTCTTGCACGAGGGGGGCGATGGTACGTTGCGTTTCGCCTCTGAGGCCAAGGGCGTTTCGGCGCTGCTTGATGCCTCCCCTTCCCTGGACACCGGCTCGCTGCATGCGCTGCTCAACTTCCGCTATGTGCCGGGTGAGGCAACGCTATTCCAGGGCATTCGTCAGCTAGCACCCGGTGAGTGCTTTGAATGGCGTCTGGATGGAAAGCATCGTTACACGCGCCTGGACCCTCCTGCGACGGATATCAGTGAAGGTCTGCGTGCGGCCCTGCAGGACTCCGTCCGCAAGCACTTGATCGCCGACGTGCCGATTGGAAGCTATCTCTCTGGGGGGATCGACTCGGGGCTCATTGCTGCGATGGCTCGCGCGCAGGGGATGTGTCTGCCCACTTTTACTTTATCAGTTGGAGACGATCCCGCCGAGGCACGCAATGCAGCCGAAACGGCCGGTTTGCTTGGGTTGGAAAATTTCCAGGCGGAATTGGCCAATGATGAGGTCAGCCGTCTGCCGCGCATGCTTTGGCATCTGGAAACGCCGAAGGTCAATGCGGTGCAACTGTTTAGGCTGGCCGAATTAGCTAGGACGCAAGTGAAGGCGGTGCTGTCCGGTGTTGGTGGAGATGAATTGTTTGCCGGCTACAACGTTCACCGCATCTTCCATTTTTGCACCCAGCTTCCGGCACCAGCCGCGCGTCTGGCCGGAGCGTCGCTTAGGCATCTGCTTCCCGCGGCGACCGTTCCCTTTGTCGAGAGGGATCGGGCACTGGAGATGGGCATGGCCATCGGCGATTGGCCAAAGGTCTACGCCTTGCTCAGAAACATTTGGGACCGTCCCAACTTACGTCGCTGGCTTTATGGTCCGCGCATGCTCGATTCGGTGCTTCCTGACGCGATTTCCTTGGTGAGGGAGCGCTGGGCGACGGATGGGTCGCCGCTGGAGGCCATGATGCAGTTCGAATGGCGCAACAAGATGGTCAACGATCTGCTTTGGCAGGAGGATCGCGCCAGCATGGCCGCTGGGTTGGAGGTCCGAGTTCCTTTTGTCGATTCGGCGGTGCAGGCTGCAGTCAAACGGGCTGGCGCGCCCAGGCTGGGCAAGGCGGCATTGCGCGAAGTCGCGCAAGATTACCTACCCGGCCGAGTTTTGAGCCGGCCAAAGAGTGGCTTCCAGCTCGATGCGCCAGCCTTCTTTGAGGCCAACCTTCGGTCAATTGCGGAAACTTGGCTTGCGCCGAAGCGAGTGCGCGAATACGGGCTATTCAATCCGGAAACAACAGCCACGTTATTGCGCCTGCCTGCCCATAAGCGGTATCGATGGCACTTCTTTATGCTGTACCTCATGATCCAGACCCACATGTGGATTGATATTTTCGAGCGACGTCGCCGTCCAGAGAGTCTCGGAAATGGCTGAGCTTCTATCCAAACCTATGAAGCCTGAAGGCACTGTGTCATTACAGCTCGAGTTGGCTCGCATCGACCAGGCCATCGACCAGGTCCTCGATTATTCCGAAGCACAGGGATGGAGGGGTTATGACAAACACGACGCGCTCAATAGTCCTGTCCTGAAAGCACTCTTTGGCTGGAATCGCATCACCCGTCTGCTCGCCGTGCAGGCAGTCATGCGTTCACCATTCAATCTGCGTCCGCTATTGCGCACGCCCCGGACTTTCAACCCGAAAGGGTTGGCCTTATTTGCCATGGGGTTGCTTGATCGTTATGCGGTCGATGGCGATGCGCACCATCTCCCCCGATTGCGCGGATTGCTGAGCCAGCTTGAAAGGATGGCCGTAGCAACGCCTTCCGGCGGAAAGGCGTGGGGTTATCAATATCCGTGGCAGGATCTGGGCTTCTACGCTCCGGCGGGAACGCCCAATGCGGTGGTCACCGCGTTTGTTTGCGAGGCCTTTCTAGCTGCACACAGGCAACTGCGGGAGCCGCAGCTGCTTGCTCATGTGCGGGCGGCCATCCCGTTCTTTCTGGAAGATCTGCAAAAGCTGAAGGATGAGCCCGAAGAACTATGTCTCAGCTATATGCCGATCCCAATGACGATGCGTGTCATGGACGTGAGTGTGCTGGTTGCCGCGGTGTTGGCCCAGTACGCCGATCAAGCGGGGGATTCCCAGTGGCTGGCCCCTGCGCGACGCCTTGCTTGCTATGTCGCGCGTCGGCAGACGGACTACCACGCTTGGTTCTACACCGACCCACCCGGCGACTCCCCTATTCGCCACGACAATTACCACACCGGTTTCATCCTGGACGCGCTGGCCCGCTATATGGATGCCAGCGACGACCGTGAATGGCAGGTCGCGTACGATCAAGGACTCCGCTTCTACGCGGAGCATCTGTTTGAGCCCAGCGGCGCTCCTCGATGGATGAGCGATCGAAGCTACCCTTATGATATTCACGGAGCAGCGCAGGGTATTCTCACGTTTTCGCGCCATCTGGATACCCACGGTGCATTGGCGGCAAGTATTACGAAGTGGGCCCTGGATGAGATGTACGCCCCTGAAGGGCGCTTCTACTATCAAAAGACGCGCTGGTACACCAAAAAATTCACTCAACTTCGCTGGTGCAACGCCTGGATGGTCCGAGGTCTTGCAGGGCTGGCGCGAGGTGCACGCTTTGAAAATGATTGAACCCGCAAAGCTAAAGTCAGCTCCTGGTCTAGTTCGAACGGTGGCCGATTTCTGGACGCGCAATGTCAATGCCGAACGCATCATGGGGCGCGAGGTCAGTGCGCATGAACGCGGTTCTGCCAGCTATTTTGCCGAGTTGGAATCACAGCGATACCGTTCCCACCGGCATTTGCCTGATTGGATTGATTCGATGCGGCCCGGCGCTCGTGTGCTTGAAATCGGCTGCGGCATTGGTATGGATAGTGTGCGAATGGCGCGTCACGGGCTATGCGTCACTGCGCTGGATCTGACTGTCGTCGGCCCGATGACGGCGAGGAAGCGAGCCGAGCACGATGGGCTGGACACGGACTATCTCTGCGGAAATGCGGAGCAACTTCCGTTCCCGGATGGGTCTTTCGATTACGTGTATTCGTTCGGCGTGATGCACCATGCACCAGACACGAAGCGATGTATTGATGAAGCGTTGCGCGTGCTGCGTCCTGGCGGTGAGGCGTTGATCATGCTTTATCATCGCCGTTCATTGAACGAAATGGTCCATCGTCTGCTTCGTGTGCCGTTCGAAGAGCGAGACGAATTATGTCCCGTAGTGCGGCGCTTCACCAAGTCCGAAGTTCGGGCGATGTTTCGCCGATACAGCCAAGTCACCATTCATTCTGACTTCGTGTTCGGTGAAGGTTATGGCCGTCTATTTAGTTGGACTCCCTTGCCGCTCTATCGCTGGCTTTCCAGATGTTTTGGATGGCATCTGATGATTCGCGCAAAGCGTTGACGTGAGCGAGTGATATGCCCGATCCCATCATCCCCGGCCGCATCGGCTTGTATGCATCGATGCTTCACTATGGCCTGACCGGTTATCGAGATTTCGCGCGCGAGCACGCAGCCTTCTATCGAACGCTGGTCGCTGACGAGGGTGTGCTGACTGGTCGCGCGGTCTTGGATATTGGTTGCGGCAAGTCGTACTGGCTTTCGCTACTGGCCGCGGCCGATGGCGCAAAGGTGATCGGCGTGGATACGGAGCTGGTCGAGAATCGGCGTGGCTTGGCCAAATATCGGCATTTGATCAAAGTTAATGGTGTGGAGCGTGCCTTACGAACGGCAGCGTGGGACGTGCTTTTTGCCAATGGTTACTACCAGGAGCTCGCGCGATCGATGGGGAAGCCACTTCCCCATGAGCGGGTGGAACTTCATGTGTACGATGGGAAGCATTTCCCAATGCGTGACCAGAGTGTCGACTTGGCGGTATCTCACGAAGTGTTTGAGCATATCGCCGACGTCGAGGCGGTGCTGGCCGACCTGGCCCGGGTGCTTCGTCCTGGCGGTAGGATCTACATCTATATCCATAGCTTCACAAGCCTCTCCGGTGGCCACCATATCGCGTGGAAGCATCCGGACGCGCGGCCATCCAAGGTCGTAGCGCCATGGGATCATTTGCGCGAGCGGCGGCACGTGCACATACCGTCCTGGCTCAATGGATTGCGAGAGCATGAGTACAGGGCCATGTTTGAAGAAACATTTGAGATCGACGAGTGGCGACCCGTGGCCGAGGAGGGGCGCGAGTTGTTGACTCCAGAAATTCGATCCGAGCTGGCCCAATACAGCGAGCGTGAACTCTTGACCAAGGGCTTTATTGTTCGCGGTAGGCTGCGAGCGGCAGCTCGGCCGGGCATCAATTCATTGTACGGATCCGTTGTATGAAGCAGGTTTTGGAAGATCTTCGTGATGGCACCATTTGGGTGGAGGATGTCCCTCCGCCGCAATTGCGTGATGAATTCGTGCTCGTGCGGACACACCATTCGCTGATCAGCAGCGGCACGGAAGGGGGTACGGTCAAACTTGGACGCATGGGGCTGCTGGAAAAGGCTCGCGCCAGGCCCGAGCAGGCCATGAAAGTCATTCAACTTGCCAAGGCGCAGGGGCCCATGACGGCCTATGCGGTGGCCCGACGTGCGCTCGAAACGCCGATTGTGCTCGGCTATAGCTGTGCGGGCGAGGTCGTCGCAGTGGGCTCCGGAGTGACCCATGTGCGTGTCGGTGACCTGGTTGCGTGCGCCGGGCAGGGGTACGCAAGTCATGCGCAGATGGTCTGTGTACCCAAGCGCTTGTGCGTGCCGGTTCCCCAGGGCGTCCGTTCGGATCATGCGGCGTTCACCACGGTTGGGGCGATCGCCTTGCAGAGCCTTCGCGTGGCGGATGTCCGCCTGGGTGATTGCGTGGTAGTTCTCGGCCTGGGTTTGGTCGGCCTCCTGGTTGCGCAATTGTTGCGGGCATCTGGCTGCCGGGTGTTTGGGTTCGATATCGATCGCGGCCGCCTGGCGCTGGCTCAGGACAATGGATGGGCGGAAACCTGCGCAGTCGATGCGCCGAATGTCAGCGAGCGGATCATGGCGTGGTCGGGGGGGGCGGGCGCCGATGCGGTAATCATTACGGCAGCTACCGACGATGCCGGTCCCGTCACGCTAGCCGGACAGCTCTGTCGTCGCAAAGGGCGGGTCGTCGCAGTAGGACGCACTGACATGCATCTGCCGCGCGACCAGTATCTGTTCAAGGAGCTGGAGTTCCGTACGTCGATGGCTTATGGCCCAGGTACGGGGGATGAGGACTATGAACTTAGAGGGCATGACTACCCACTGCCTTATGTCCGCTGGACGGAGGAGCGCAACATGGAGGCGTTCCTTGATCAGGTTGCGCGCGAGGGCATTGACCTTGAGAAGATGATCACTCATCGCTTTCCGTTTACGGATGCGGCCGATGCGTTTGCACTGATTTCCGGTGAGAAATCAGAACCCTCCCTCGGCATCCTGTTGGATTACCGCGATGCTCCCGCCGATGTGTCGCCGCGTGTGACGCTGGCGCGGGTTCCGGATGGCAAGGTATCTGACCAGAAGAGGCTACGCGTGGCTGTGTTGGGCGCCGGTAGTCACGCAACCAACGAATTCCTACCGGAGCTCGCGAAGCGGGGCGTTGCGTTCCAAGGCATCGCATCGGCAACCGGCGTACGCGCGGTTGCACTCGGCAAGAAATACAAGTTTGCCTATGCTTCGGGCGACGTTGGTGAAGTGCTGACCGACCCGGATGTCGATGCCGTGTTCATTCTGACCAGGCACGATTCGCATGCTGATTTTACGGCACGTGCTCTCGCTGCCGGCAAGCATGTCTTTGTGGAAAAGCCGCTCGCACTGACCGTGGAGCAGCTCCAGGCGGTCGAAGCTGCGGCCACAGGCCATCAAGCGTTGATGGTCGGGTTCAACCGCCGATACGCGCCACTTGCAATCGAACTACGTGAAAAGTTTGCAGGTCGAGGGCAGCCAATGTCGGTTGTCTATCGCGCAAATGTCGGTTATCGACCACCTCAGCACTGGCTGCATCATCCGCAAGAGGGTGGCGGGGGTGATTATTGGCGAGGCCTGTCACCGTCTTGACTTCTGCTGCTGGCTTACCGGGTCCCCAGTGGTGTCGTTGAATGTGCGCTGCCTGGGCGGCAGCGGTGCAGGATATATGCGGGAAGACAATATCCACGTGACGCTTGGTTTCGCGGATGGTTCGCTTGCCACGGTGATGTATCTGTCCAACGGCGCCAAAGCCTTCCCCACGGAAACCATCGAAGTGAGTTGCGACAATCGCAGCGCACGACTTGTCGATTTCCGCCGTCTCGAGACGGGAGCAGGTCTGCGTCGCCGTGTCCGCCGTCATTGGGGAGGTGGTGCGAAAGGGCTTGGTCAGCAGATGGATGCGTTCATCAAGGCAGTGGCGAATCCCTCCTCTTTTGATGGCGCCAGCTATCTGGCGTCATCGCGGCTGACGCTTGAAGTCGATCGACTATTACGAGAGCAGCTAGTGCAGTCTGCAACCGTGCCGGTTGATTGACGTGCGCGTGGGACATTGCATTGTGCGCCGACATGACTAGTCGACTTGACCCTCAGGGCTCCGTTTCGCGGCTAGTCAGTCGACGTGCCGTGAAGTCGATTGCCACTGTGCTTGGCCTTTTGCTCTTGGCTGGCATGGTCGCGTGGGTGGGTCCGGCGGCGATGTGGGAGCGTCTGCGCAACACGGATCCCATGTATGTGGCCGCAGCCACAGGCGTGATTCTGCTAGGTACGGTGTTGGGTGCGATTAACTCCTTCTTGATCTGCGGAGCATCGCAGGTCATGGGGTTTGGAGACTATCTACGTGCTTTCTGGGTGGCATGGGCTGTGGGGCTGGTGTTCCCAGGGCAGGCCGGAGACATGCTGACGCTGACACAGATCCTGCGCCGCCGCGGCGTGCCCTTGTCGCTTGGGTTTGCGCGCACAGGGGTCGACAAGATCATTTCGCTGCTGTGCGCGCTAGCTGTCGCCAGTCAAATCTTTAGGCTCGGCAGCTCGCCCGCGATGCACACGCTGTCTTTAGGGCGTTGCTGGCGCTCCTTGGCTTGCTCTGTCTTATCGTGTTGTCTTTCTGGTTTGTACATGGTCTCAATCGCTACGGGTTCCAGCATCGCTGGCTGCTGGCGGTTGTATCGATGACGGGAGAGGTGGCACGCACCGTTCGATCTAAGCCGGGCCTGTTGCTTCTCAATGTGTTGCTATCCCTGCTGAAGATCGTGCTCACTGGCCTCTCCTATTGGTTGGTCGTGCGTGGATTGCATGTCAGCCCACCGTCGGTGCTAAAGGTCACCATTGCCGCCATCAGTAGCGGGCTAGTGGCTTACCTGCCGCTGAGTGCCAATGGCATTGGCACCGTGGAGGCCGTGGGTAGCGGTCTATTCGGACAAATCGGCTTGACTACGGAAGTGGTGTTGTCGATGTATCTGCTGCTTCGACTTGCCAATATCGTCCTAGCATGGCTGCCCGCGAGTTTTCTATTGCCAGCGCTTCTGCGCCATTCCAAAAACTGAAGGAGCCTTGCTCGATGGCATCACTGCACTACCAGCGAGAACAGGATTTTTGGGATCGAAAAGGCGCGGATGCCTACGTGTCGCTGTCGGCGACCGATCAGCAGCGCATTTTGCGCTGGATAGGACTCAAGCCTGGCGAACAGCGTTGCCTCGATCTGGGTGGTGGATCGGGCATGACTGCCCAGCTGCTGAAGGAGGCTGGCGCGCCGTTCATTACATGCCTGGATATTTCTGCTCAGATGTTGCGGCACAGTGGCATGCCCTCAGTGCAGGGAGATGCCATGCGCCTGCCTTTCAGAGACGGTTCCTTCGATCTGATTGTCTCCGCAGCATTTCTTCATCACGTGCCGGGCAGGGAGAACGAGGTACTGCGTGAATGTGTTCGCATTCTCGCCCCGGGCGGGCGCCTGGTGGGCTACGACCCAAGTGCACGCTGCGTGCAAAATCGCATCTTCATGGGGGACGGCCCGCTGCGCCTCTCGGTTTTTAGCCCGGATGAGCGTCCGATTGACCCTCGAAATCTAGTGAAGGAGCTTGCTGCGGCTGGCTGCAAGAACGTCACATCGCTTCCGTTCTCGTTTCGTAATCCAAAAATCACCCCTTTCGAGGCGGTACAGCGCTGGATCATGGACCCGCTTTCCGTGGGCCCGCTTAAGCATTGGCTGCAGCGTTGGTTTTTCTGGTCGGCAACGAAGGCCTGAATGGTTGGTGGGGCTGATCCGCCAAGCCGCTGGGGAGTTAACGGCTGTTCCTCGGGTTGCATCCGGCGAAAGGTGTGTTCGAGGCATCCATGCGCGTCAACACTGAGAAGCAAAGCGCAATGAATATTGGGAAAGTCTTTGAGAGGGGACGCAATAGTTTTTCGTCGCTCCGCCTTGGATTGGCTTGTGCGGTTGTCTTCAGCCATGCTTATTACCTGGCAAATTTCGGCATGGACCCACTCGAGAGGCTGACAGGTCTGCGCATCGGTAATGTCGCTGTGGATGGCTTCTTCGCGTTAAGCGGGATGCTTGTCACCGCCAGCCTCCTGCGGAATGCCGCCATCGGCAATTTCATTCGTCATCGATTAGCGCGACTGATGCCCGGTTTTTGGGCATGCCTGGTTGTCTGCGCGTTTGTGTTGGCGCCTCTGACCATCGTGGCCGACTTTGGTTGGCGCGATCTGCTCAGCATCACGACCTTGCGATCACTTATGGGCTACGTGTGGAAGAACGCGGGCCTGTTCATCGCTCAACCGGAGCTGGAACGAGTCCTCAGCGGCCTCGATTATCGACGCATCAATCCAAGTCTTTGGACTTTAGCGCCCGAAGCTTGCTGTTACGCAGGGCTTGCGGTGGCCGCTACGTTTGGGTTGCTCACGAAAACATGGCGTCGCTGGACGATTCCGGTAGTCATCGTCGCGGGTCTGTTTAGTGCGTCACCGTTGGCTGGGTCCATCAAAGTTGGCCTTGGTGAGGCGCCGCAACGCCTGGTTGAAATGGGGCTTCATTTCTTGGTTGGTGTCGCAACCGTACTTTTTCTCGGACGATTGCGTGTTACCCGCGCCATAGCCCTGGCCTTTGTTGGCGCCTACGTCGTCTGTGTCTACGTCCCGTCCCTGCATTTTCTTCGCTCGCTCTGGCTCGCACCTGCACTCGCAGCGCTGGCCTATGTCATTCCATTGCACGGGCGGGGGGACCGGACGGACCTTTCCTATGGCATCTATCTATACGGCTCCGCCTTGCAGCAGGTACTGGTTTGGGCAGGCTGGGCAGGTGGCGGACCGTTGATCTTCTTTGCCCTATCTCTCAGTGGCACGCTACCGCTGGCATGGCTTAGCTGGACGGCGATTGAAAAGCCCGCATTGAACCGATTGAAAGAGCAGCGTCTCGCGAGCCAGGCCGAACTATTGGGCGCCAGCGCCTGAGCGGCCCACTTGCACACGGACCCTGGCACTGAAGAGCTGACAAGTGCGGTACGTCAACCATTGGGCATTAGCGATGTGTGAGGGTGCTGGCATGTGGACTGATCGAAAGTAAGCTCGTCGTTCGGCCGAGCGTGTGCGAAATTGATCGACCGTGACTGATCATTTGGTTCGAGCAATGAGCTGTATTGCGCTCAGTTGGCTCTTTGCTAGTAGGCCGATTACTGGAGACTCGATGATTTGCCGGGGCCAGCGGATGCCGAAAGTTGTGCATTCAGGCTTGCGATGACTGAGTCAAAGCGACCGCCAGTATTCATGGATTCCAGTTGTTGGATAGCCCTTTGTGCTTCTGCGATTCGGCCCATGGTGATCAGCATGCGTGTTCGCGTAATGTAGTAGGCCGGCTCATTCGGGCGGTTCTCTATCGCCGCTTTCAACATGCGTGCGCCCAGTTCATGGTCGCCAAGAATCTCCCACGCATAATCGCCGTACATGGCCAGCAGGCGTGCGCTGGGGGACGGGTGAGAAAGCGCGGCCAGATAGGCCTGGGTCATTTCGTTATGAGGTAAATCGCATTGCTTGTCGCGTGCGCACTGGCTTAAGGCGCCCAGCGAGCTTTCATCCTCGACACCTGGTTTGCGAGCCTTGAGCTTGGCAATCATGACCGTCCACCACTGGGGGTCTAGCGGCAAATGCATGCGCGAATTCATGAATATCAGCGCTTGCAGCGGCAGGATAGTGGAGCTTGGAATGCTGGCCGCTTTTTCGAGAGGCCGATACGCTAGCTTGGTGAATGGCGATTGAGGATCGTAGCCGGAATAGATGATGTATGTGCGGCCAAGCTCATACTGCGCGCGAGGGGAGTTGGGGCCGCGAGCCGCAAGTTCCTGGGCCAGTCGCAGCGGGTCACTCCAGGCGTGCGCTGTAAGTGCAGTGAACGCCGCCCACCACAACATCAAGGCAGCGAACAATAGCTGTGCTACGTGCAAGCCCGATACGCGTTTTGGCAGGCGGGCCTGGGGAACTTGTCCGCTGCCGTTTTCCGCGTTCGCGGTCTTATGCGGAAAGATCAGCGAAACAAGTGCTAGAACTAGGCCGAAGCTGGCGAAGTAGTTCCGGTGCTCGTACACAAGTTCAAGAGGCAGGATGGTCGCTGTCAGCAATTGACCACCGATGAACAGCGCGATGCCGAGAGCGGCCAATGGGTGTCGATTGCGTAGCCATGGCACAAGGGCCACGAGAGCAATCAGCCCGCAGAGGCTGGCTAACGTGCTCCAAGGGAATAGCAGTCCGGTCGAAACGACATAGTCGTCGTGATAGAAGGAGAGCGATTGCGGGAGTGGGAACAAGGTCCAGACGGCGTAATCAAGTACGACGCGCATTTCCGTTAGTAGACGCGTTCCCATGGTGAATTCGCGGGTGGCCCACGACTCCGGTCTCAGCAGAGTCGGAGCCAGCCATGCGAGCCCTACGACAATAGGCAGTACGAGCATCCATAGGAACAACATCACCACACGCATATCACGCTTTTGGTGTGGCGAAGTATGGAAGTCGAAGATGAGCCACTCGATCAAGAACGCATATAGCGGCAGCATGACGGCGGTTTCTTTCGCCAGCGCGCCCACTACCGTGGGAAGCGTCAGGCTGGCGATGCAAAGGAGCATCGCCGCCCAGCCGTTTTCTCCTCGTTGCATGCGCTGACGCACGCGGACATAACCGAGCAGGCCGAGCAGGACGAACAGGTTCGCCATGCTTTCCATGCGCTGTACCACGTACAGCACGGCGGTGAGATTGATGGGTAAGAGCAGCCAGCTCGCCGCAATCATTGCGGCCAAACGGCCCGTCGCTTCATCCGTTCTATGTGGCTCGTCCGAACGCACCAGCGCCCGTGCCAACAAAAACACCAGCACGCCATTCAATAGATGGATGACGAGATTGGTCAGCTTCATCCAGAACGGATCGAGCCCGCTGACTAGGTAATTCGCTGAATAGCTCAGTGAGGCCAGCGGCCGCTTGAAGTCGCTGGCTGGAGATGAAACGGCTGCCGTGATAAGTGAAGGAAGGTCAGCAGAAGCTGGTTGAACCCCCTTGTTATCGACGATGTTGGGATAGTCGTCAAACAGCCAGCCGCCATGAAGGCCCGGCCAATAGATCAGGGCGGTGACGAGCAGGGCCAGCGCGAGCAGGTACCAGCCAGAACGGGACGGCGAGGAATCAGGTGGCACGGTATCGAGTCAGTATCGGGTGAAATCGTGCCAGCTTACCGCTTTCGTCGCGTTGGTCCATCCGGCAAGTTCAGGCAGGCCCGGCGCAAGAACGCATCAGCACAAGGCGTGGTGCAGCCGGGCGACGTCCACGGCGTCATCGGACAAAATCCGGAGTGACGTCTTATCTCGGGCGTTCCTAGCGTGTTCCGCCGGTCATGCCTTGGCTAGGCTGGAGCGGGATTGCTGCCGCGTCTTGAGACAGCAAGGCTTCTGCCTGACTTTGTATTGCCCTCAAGGCCGCATCGTTGCGTAGCGCGGGTTGCAACTGCTGGGCCTGGCTGATGACCGCCAGTGCCTCCTGTTCGCGGTGGTTTTCCACGAGGTAGCCGGCAAGCTGCCTGGAGTATCCGGCCACGTCTTTTTCGAGCCGCAGTGCCTGTTGCCATTGCTCGATCGCAAGCGTCGGTTCATGCAGGGCGGCTCCCGCAAGCTCGGCGAATTCCACGTGCAAAGCTTGGCGGGCGGGGTTGCGAGCGATAGCGATGGCGTAGGCTTGCGCTAGCTGTTGTGCATCAATGCCCGTCGCGCCACCGACACGCTGTGCCATCAACTTCTGCAACGAAGCATAGGTATCCGGCTGCATGGGCATGGTCCGTAGCTTGAATCGCAAGCTGTCCCACCAGGGCTGCGTGGGCATGCCCGGGTGCTTGGCGGCCTCCAGCAGCAGGGCCTCCTCGGGCAGGGGCGAGGCCGAGGGCAAGCGCGCGGCGCGCTCCAGCTCCTTCAAGCTCATTGAGTACAGTGGCGAATCCGTGTTGCCTTGAGACATCGCCATGTAGCGCCGTGCCAGGTCGAGCGCGGCGCGAGATGAGCCGGGATTGGCCTCGGCAAGAGCGATCGCGAGTTGAAATGGACTGCTCCAGGTCAATGCCCGGAGGACAGTGAGAAAGCCCAGGTTGAGCACGAGTACGACAGCAACGGTGCCAACAACGCGCGAACTGCTGCGCTGCGATAACAGCTGCAACAGGTCGGCTACAGCCAATAGCACGCCGAACAAGGCCGGGTAGTTGCGGTGTTCGAACACCAGTTCCAACGGAAGCGGGCGCTGGTCAGGCATGCGCCACGAAGAACCAGGCGATGCCCAGCGCAAGCAGTGGTCGGCTGTCGTCGCAGTGCATCGGCCAAGCCAAGCAGACCAAGCAGGAGCAGGCCGCTTAACAGGGTGCTGAATGGGTGCAGCAGGCCCGTGAGGCGGGGTAGTTGTCGTAATAGAAATGCAGCAGGCTTGGCAGCGGTAGCAGGATCCAGCCGAGTACAGGGGAGTACGCGCAGCTGGGTCAATTGACGTTGCCAGGCGTTGTAGTCGCGTGCGGCGTAGGCTGCTCCCGTGGTGTAGTGCGGCAGCGGTAGGGCAAAAGACGATCAGCGCGGCCAACAGGCAACCGATGATGTAGACGAGCTTTCCACTCGCGCTGGTGGCGGGTTGCGCGCTGCAAAGTGCAGCAACGTCAACTCGAACAGTAGTGCATAGCCGGGTACCAGTACGGCGGTTTCCTTGGCGTAATAGCCCATCAGATGTCAGCGCGCCGCATAGGCCGAGCCAGGGCCAGGCACGTTGTCCCCGCATCTGTCGCTGGCGCGCGCGCCAGTACGTCAGTAGCGCCAGCAGCGCAAAGGCGAAGCCGAGCAGCTCCATGCGCTGCACGACGTACATCACGGTGGAGACTTGCAGCGGATGGATAGCCCAGCAGTGTGCGATGCCGAGTGGCCCAGTAACCGGTGGTGTGACGCTGGCTGCTTGGCATCGACGCCGTTCGCCGAGGCACCCAGCCAGCGAGCAGCAGGCGCTGCGTCAATAGCAACACGAGAACGGTGTTGAGCAGATGAACGCAAGATTGGTGAGCCTTGAAGCCGCAGGTGCTGCCGCCCAGTGCGTAGTTAAGCGCATAGCTCAACATGGCGAGGGGGCGTTGATATTGATATGCGACCACGTCCATACGCGCCGCCATTCCTGCCAGTGCCAGCCGGTGACGTGGATGGCGGGATTCTCGGCAAAGATCGGGTAGTCATCGAAGATGAAGCCACCGGACAAGCGCGGGCCACAGCACCAGCGAGATTAAAATCAGCTCCCCAGCGGGCCAAGATGAGTAAAGCAGCGGCGGGAGCTGGCAAGGCAATGGCGTAGGACTGGCGCGGGGCGATGGTTAGCAAGCGATACAAAAAACAAGGGCCGCCATATGGCGGCCCTTGGGTAGTACTGAAACTGTGCGTTTAGTACGAGGTTACTTGGCAGCTAGCCGGACGATACTTGGCCGGGACGGTGCTGGTGCAGGTCCACGCGCCGCTGGCGTTGCGCGTCCACGTGACGGTAGAGGGGCCAGCGGTGAGTGCGGTATTGGCGTGAGCGCCAAAGGTGCCCGTGATAATGGCTTGCTGGCTAAAGGGGTTCACTACCGGGTGTCCGCCGGCCAGGAGGTCGGACGAGCTGCTGGTGTCGACGCAGCTGTTCGTGGTGGTGAAGGCCACGATAGCCGGCCGTTGTTGAGGCAGTCCTCGACGGCCACCTTCAGGTCGCCGGTCTCACCGATCACGCGGGTGACCTGCGAACGGACCACATAGGTCTGGTACTGCGGGATGGCGATAGCGGCCAGGATCGCGATGATCGCAACCACGATCATCAATTCGATCAGGGTAAAGCCCTTCTGTACGTTCTTCATGGTGGTTCCTCTGTTTTGGTTAGCTAACCTTGGATAGTGCCCCTGAGCCCCGGTCCCGTACCCCCTAGGCGGATCCGGTCCCCCACTACGCAACGTGGAACGACCAGGAAACTCGAGGCAGTTAGCAGCATCTTGTATGCCACCACTGCCCTCGGCAGGTCCCCGCGCACAGGCGGGTGGCTGGATTGTGCAGGTGTTGGCATTAAGCAACAAGCTGGGTGGGTCATTGTCTTGCTGGTACTGAGTAACGGATCGCGCTGATTGAGGGAAGCTGGTCGTCTGGCGGACATTCATGGTCAGGTCGTGACATTTTTGGTCACCTTGCGACCTCGCTTTGGCCTTAGGGGCAGCTGGCCGGGAGATACTTCGGGTTCGCGGTCGAAGTGCAGGACCACTGGCCTGATGGCATTGCGATCCAGTTCGATGTATTTGCCTTGTATGGCCACGTTTCCTGCCAGCACGCACTGGATGAAGCCTGCGCCGACCGGGTTCACCGTCGAAGTGATGGTGCTGCAGCGCGGCGTGCTTCCCTGGAGGCCTAGATTGTTGACATTGGCAAAGGTGCCACCGTTCGTGACGCCCTGGTTGACCAGCGTTTCGTAAGCGGTGCGCCCCGGGCTGATCTCAGCCAGTGCAGCCGTCGTCTGCGACCGGGCCACATAGGTCTGGTACTGCGGAATGGCAATGGCCGCCAGGATGGCGATGATCGCCACGACGATCATCAATTCGATAAGCGTAAAGCCGGCGTTTGAATGCGGGCGGGACACGGCAGACTCCCCCTGAGTTTGTCGGGGAGAAGTGAGCAGGTTCTGTACCAAGACGGGGGCGCTGGCCGCAAAGATTGCGATGCGGCATGCCGTGGCGCAATCCGTGATGCGTATCACGCTCCTCGGCCACTTCTCCCACGTATCCATCGCTTCATCAGCGGCGCCCGCAACAGGGCGGTAGCGGCGGAAGCCGGGCCGAGCCAGATCATATGATGGAACAGTTCGCTGTATTTGGCGGTGGCCACGGCCATATCGATCTTGCCGTCGGCGGGGATGTCGAGTGCGGCGAACTTGCCGAAGATAGAGGCAAGCTGCTCGGACAATGAGGTGCTCAGCCGCCAGGCGCCCATCAGTGGCCAAACAGCTCGTCGTGTTCGTCGCGGATGATGGGGGCGGTAGCGATCACGATGGTGTCGTTCATGCGGTGAGTTGGCCGGGCATAAGACGGCGAGCCTAGCTGCGCTCTCACCCCCTCCCCTGCGCGCAGGGGAGGGGTGGGAGGGGGAGGTTGGGCGGGCCGAAGAGGTTGACCCCCTCCCAGCCTCCCCCTGCGACCGCAGGGAGTCCCCTTTCGGGACGAGCAGGGGGAGGAGTCAAGGCCGAGAAGCGCGCTTGCGCTCTGCGCCGCCGCCACTTACCGTCAAGGTTTTCGTAGCACCCAGGAAAACCTTCGATGAAACCCTTGTTTTTTGCGCTGGCGCTCGCTTTGGCCGGTACCTCCGCCATGGCGGCCGAGGTCGAGAGCCACGGTCCGCACCCATTCAATATCCGCGACCTGGTGATGATGGACCGCGTTGGCGATCCGCAGTTGTCGCCGGATGGCCGCTACGCGCTCTATACCGTGCGCGCCACCGACTATGCAGCGAACAAGGGCGTCACCTCGATCTACTTGCTCGACCTTGAAAAGAATGCCGAGCCGGTCAAGCTGGTCGACAAGGCTTCTTCGCCGCGTTGGGCACCCGATGGCAGTGCGTTCTACTACGTGGCACCGAAGGATGGTGTCGCGCAGGTGTGGCGCCACCCGTTGGGCAAGGCCACTGATGCGCAGGCCGTGCAGGTCACCCATGTGCCGATCGACGTCGACGGCTACAAGCTGTCGCCGGACGGCAGGAAGGCGCTGATTACGCTCGGTGTGTTTACCGACTGCGCTGATCTCGCCTGCACCAAGGAGCGTCTGGACGGCCGTGCCGCCGACAAGGCGTCCGGCACGGTCTACGACAAGCTCTTCGTTCGTCACTGGGATACCTGGGCCGACGGCCGCCGCGCGCAGCTGTTCATCACCGACCTGGATAACGCCAACGAGCAGCCGGTGTTGCTGACCCGCGGCATCGACGGCGACGTGCCGAGCAAACCGTTCGGCGACGAGGGCGAGTTCGCTTCTCGCCGGATGGCAAGACGGTGTACTTCGACGCGCGCATCGCCGGCAAGAGCGAGCCGTGGTCGACCAACTTCGATGTCTACAGCGTGCCGGCCGATGGCTCGGCCGCGCCGCGCAATCTCACGGCCGCCAATCAGGCCTGGGATGCTGCTCCAGTGCCGTCGCCGGACGGCAAGACGCTGTACTACCTCGCGATGAAGACGCCCGTGTCGGAATCGGATCGTTTCGGCATCATGGCGCTGGATCTGGCTACCGGCCAGAAACGCGAAGTGGCACCGAACTGGGATCGCTCTGCCGGTGGCCTGCAGATTTCCAGCGACGGCAAGACGCTGTACACCACAACTGACGATAACGGCCAGCACCCGCTGTTCGCCGTTGACGTCGCCACCGGCAAGGTCAGACACGGTCGTCACCGATGGTGATGTGGGTGGCTATTCGCTTGGCAAATCGCGTCTGCTGATTCAGCGCGATGACCTCAAGCGTTCAGCCGATCTCTACGTGGCCGACCTTCAGGGCAAAGGCCTCAAGCAGGTGACGCGCTACAACGCCGAGCGCCTTAAGAACGCGAAGATGGGTGAGCCGGAGTTCTTCACCTTCAAGGGTTGGAACAACGAGACGGTGCAGGGCTACGTGGTGAAGCCGGCCGACTACAAGCCCGGTAAGAAGTATCCGGTGGCCTTCATCATCCATGGTGGTCCGCAAGGCGCGATGAGCAACGGCTGGAGCTATCGCTGGAATCCGCAGACCTACGCGGGCCAGGGTTTCGCCGTCGTCACCATCAACTTCCATGGTTCCACCGGTTACGGCAAGGCCTTCACCGATTCGATCTCGGGTGACTGGGGCGGCAAGCCGCTGGAAGACCTCAAGGCCGGCTGGAAGGCCGCACTCGCCAAATACAGCTTCCTCGATGGCGACCGCGCCTGCGCACTGGGCGCCAGCTACGGCGGCTACATGATCTATTGGATGGCCGGCGTGTGGAACGAGCCGTGGAAGTGCCTGGTCGATCACGATGGCGTGTTCGATGCACGCGCCATGTACTACGACACCGAAGAGCTGTGGTTCGAAGAACGCGAGAACGGCGGCACCCAGTTCGAGCATCCGGAGAACTACGAGAAGTTCAATCCGGTCAACCACGTCAAGGACTGGCGCGTGCCGATGCTGGTGGTCCACTCAGCGCAAGGATTTCCGCATTCCCGATACGCAGGGTCTTGGTGCATTCACGGCATTGCAGCGTCGCGGTATTCCCAGCGAGTTGCTGCACTTCCCGGACGAGAATCACTGGGTACTGAAGCCGCAGAACAGCGTGCAGTGGCACGAGACGGTGAATGCCTGGCTGAAACAATGGACGGCCAAGGACGCGTCGACGACTCATTGAACGACCTGCTCTGCCCCTCCCCCTGCATCGCAGGGGGAGGTTGGGAGGGGGTAAGGCACTAGGCTAGGAACAGGAGTTCCATATGCAGCGCAAATGGATCCGCGCGCGCCAGCTTCGCAATAGCGCCACCGATGCTGAGCGTCACCTATGGCGCTTTCTTCGCCGCGAGCAATTCGCCGGCTACAAATTTCGCCGTCAGTTTCCTATTGGCGTCTATATCGTGGATTTTGTCTGTGTTCCGGCACGTTTGGTGTTGGAACTGGATGGTGGGCAACACCTTGATGCTCAGGCTTACGACGACGCGCGAACTCGGGTGATCGAATCGCGTGGGTACCGGGTTTTGCGATTCTGGAACGACGATGTGTTGCTGCGGACGGATGCGGTATTGGACGAGATTCTTCGGTATCTCGCTGCCGATTGAAGAGCACCCCTCCCCAGCCCTCCCCTGCAAGCAGGGGAGGGGGCAAAGCAGAACCCTCGCTGTTACTCATCCGCCCCGCAAGCAGGTGGGGCGCATCAGGACGCTGGCTTTTTCTCCTCCCCCTGCTCGCAGGGGGAGGTTGGGAGGGGGTGCTCTACAACCACTTCGCCCGCTTGAGAAAGACGTAAATGCTACCCACAAGCGTACCGACCACGGCGATGATGACGGGATAGGCCCAGGGCTTGTTGAGCTCAGGCATATGCACGAAGTTCATGCCATACCAGCTGGTGATCAAGGTGGGCGCGGCGAGCATGGCGGCGTAGCCAGCGAGTCGCTTCATCACTTCGTTCTGGCCAAATGTGACCAGCGAGAGGTTGACGTTGATGGCGGCGGCGAGCATCTCGCGCATGGCGCTAATGGATTCGTTGACGCGAAAGACATGGTCGTAGACGTCGCGGAAATACGCGCGAAGTTCGTCCGGGATCAACTGCGGGTGCAGGCGCACGAGCTGGCTGATGATGTCCTGCATGGGCGCCACAGCGAGTCGCAGCGTCATCAGGTCGTGCTGCATGTCATACAGTCGCCGGATCGTGCTGCGCTTGAAGGTATCGGAAAAGATATCCTTCTCCAGCTCCTGCAGTTCCTCTCGAAAGTCCTTCACGATCGGCAGCAGGTTGTCGACGATAAAGTCGAGTACGCCATACAGGCCGTAGCTGGGGCCTAGCGCGAGCAGCTCGGGTGAATGCTCGCAGTTGCGGCGTGCCGGGGCATAGGAGAGCGAAGCACCGTGCCGGACGGTCACCAGGTAACGCGCGCCGAGAAAAACATGGGTCTCGCCGAAAGCGAGATGGCCGCCTACAAGTTGGGCGGTCTGCACCACGACAAAAAGCGAGTCGCCATAGGTCTCGATCTTCGTTCGCTGGTGCGCGTGTTGGGCGTCTTCGATCGCCAGGTCATGCAGATCGAACTCTTCTTGCAGTTTGTCGAGCAGGATTTCGTCGGGTTCATGCAGGCCCACCCAAACGAAGGTGTCGGGCTGCTTCAGTACTTCGCTGATATCGTCCAGACTGATATCGCCGATACGCTGGCCATCGAACTGATAGGCGACGCAATTGACGACCATGGACGAGGGCGTCGATGGCTTGGAGGGGGGCGGCTGGCGCAGATGCATGTGCAAATGATGCGCCGCTGCTTGAGACAGGGCAACGACAGCGGGCTTAGTGCCCGCTCATCCGGGCTATGCGATGCCATCGCAGGCACCACGCCAGCGCCAGCCAGCACGGCAGAGCAAACAGCAGCCATGGCTGATTCTGTTGCACGACGCCGGGCAGCAGGTGCATCAGGACGGCGGCGAGCACGGCCAGCAACTGCAGCACGATCAGGCTGTCCGCAAATCGAGATGATTGCGCACCGCGACGTGAGCGCCACACGGCACGCAGCAGCAGGATGGCGAGTGGGTTGAAGAGCAGCAGGTTGGCGTTGGCCCAGGCCGAGTGGTGCGTGGTCAGCGTCCACAGGATCAACAGCGCGATGCCCACAAAACCGGCAAGCACCAGATAGAGGGAGCCGAGCAGTGCATACACGGTCGGTGCGTAGTATCGGGCGAGCACCAGCAGCGCTGCGAAGATCAGGCCGGCCAGCGCCAATGGCAAGCGCAGATCCGGCGCACTGTCAGGCGGCGGGGCGAGTCGGTTCGGCGAGACCAGTTGTTCATCCATCACCAAGGGGCGCATGCCGCCCTGGCCATCGGGGACCTTCACCTGGCGCAGGCTGGTCTGCAGCACCATCGGCAGGAAGCTCTCCTGCGAGGCGTTGAGCGGCTGATCCGCATAGGGACCAAGACCCAGGTCGAGTATCAGCATCAGCCACGCCTGCTGACGCATCAGGCGCGCGGTCTGCTGTCGAAAAGTCATGTTGCCGGCGCGGGCTTCCAGCTGTGGCCTCAGCGTGCCGCCCAGCGCTTTGTCCAGCGCATCGCGTACGCGGGTCGTGCAGTTGTCGGCGTAGTAGTCGTACTCGTAGCGCACGTTTTCCGGGCGCAGATTCCACAGCAGGAAGTCGCGCAAATCGGCCGCCTGCGCCGGCGTGAACGCGAGTCTCTGGCGGGTTACCGAACGGCCCACGTCGACGTAGTAGTGCTGGTCGACGTCGGACGGCGCGGCGTCCATCAGGTAGTGCATGCGGCCGCGTGCGAAGTTGAACAGGAAGCCGCGTTCATCGAAATCGAACACGCCATAATTGAAGTTGACGGCTTCACCGCTGACGCTGTCCCGCAGTTCAATCGCGTCGTGGCCGAAGCGTTCCCAGTACGTATCGCCGGGACCGTAGGTAATCAACGACACTTCGAGGTTGGTGCCCGGTGCATCGGCGACACCTGCCCACGCATGGGACGACCAGCCCAGCAGGCAGCACAGCAGTAACGCGACGCCGGCCACGAATCGATGAAGTGCTTGAGGCATAGCCGACGTCGGCATCCTGGCCAATGAACGCACGCTCACGCCTCCGCGCGCCGGACAACGCGAAACGCTTGCACGCGTCGGTCGTCGGCTTCGGTGACGTGGAAAAGATAGTCGCCGATGGCGATCTCCTCGCCGACTTCGGGCAGATGGCCGAACTCGGACGTACACATGCCGCCCACGGTATCGAATTCCTCGTCGGAGAAATGGGCGCCGGTCTGCTCGTTGAAGTCAGCAATCGGCGTCAGCGCGCTCACGATCCAGCCACCGCCGGATTGTTCGTGCATGAGCGTGGGTTCTTCCTCGTCGTCGTGCTCATCATCGATTTCGCCGACGATCTGTTCGAGCACGTCCTCGATGGTGATGAGGCCGGCGACGCCGCCGTATTCGTCCACCACCAGCGCCATGTGGTTGCGCGTATGGCGAAACTCCGCCAGCAGCACGTTCAGGCGCATCGATTCGGGAATCAGCGAGGCAGGGCGCAGCACGCTGCTAATGTCGAAATGGTCGCCGTTGCCGACGAACTTCAGCAGATCCTTGGCCAGCAGGATGCCAAGGATGTCGTCCTTGTCTTCGCCGTGAACGGGGAAGCGGGAGTGGCCCGATTCCACGACGGTGTCGAGGATCTCGCGCAACGGGGCCTCGGCTGAAAGCATCACGATCTGGGTGCGCGGGACCATGGCATCGTCCACGCTCAGCTCGGTGACCTTGATCGCACCCTCGACCATGGTCAGGGTGTCGTTGGACATCAGGCCGTTGGCCTGGGCGGCGCGCAGCTCGTCGATGAGCTCCTTCCGGTTACGCGGCTCGCCAGAAAACATGTGGCCCAGTCGATCCCACCACTTGCGGTGAGCCGGGCCGCTGGTACTGCCAGGGTCCTCGTTCATTACTCTTGCGGATGCAGCCCATAGCCGGGCGGAAACATCAGTCTAGCGGAAAATTCGTGACGATTCAGAGCGTAAGGGGCAGGGCGTCGTTCCCTCTCCCCGCCAGGCCTGACAAGCGTCGAATCTCAGCTGGAGCGCGCTTGGTGTAGGAGCGCACCCTGTGCGCGACCGGCGCTGGCCCCTGTTCCCACCGCTGCCGCTAGCGAGCCGTCTACGCCGTAGGTTGGCGATGGCTATGGGAACTGAGGCGCAGCCCATCGCGCACAGGGTGCGCTCCTACAGGATCGCTACTTTTTGGGACGAGCGGAAAGTCGCCTGGCTGAGATTCGACGCTAATCAGGCCCTTTGAGGAGATGGTAGGGTGAGGGGCCGGTCTTGCCTCGAGGCATAGGCGAAGCGGCTTCGTCGAGGCTTTCCCGCGAGCACCCGCCCCTCACCTCAGTCCTCTCCCCAAAGGGGAGAGGAAGCCAGAAGCTCAGACTTCGTAGGGGTTGGCAATGCCCAGTCCGGCCAGGATGCGCGTCTCCAGCGCTTCCATCGCCTCGGCCTCGATGTCCTCAATGTGGTCGTAGCCGAGCAGGTGCAGCACGCCGTGGACCGTCATATGGGCCCAATGGTCGCGGGCGGCCTTGCCCTGTTCGGCGGCCTCGCGAGCCACGACGGGGGCGCAGATGGCCAGGTCGCCGATCAGTGGCAGGGTGACGCCGGGTGGCAGTTCGACCGGGAAGGACAGCACGTTGGTGGCGTAATCCCGGCCGCGATACTCGCGATTGAGCGTGCGGCCTTCTTCGGTGTCGACGATGCGGATAGATAGCTCGGTGGCCTTGCGGCGCTTGGCACCGCCCAGCGCGGCTTCGACCCAGCGGCGAAAACTGGACGCTGCAGGTACACCGAGGCGCGGCGCGGCATAGCCGACGGAAAGCGTCAGCGTCGGGGCGCTCATTTGGACTGATCCTCGGAGGCCTGCTCGAACGCTTCGTACGCGCGCACGATCTTCGCCACCAGCGGATGGCGCACCACGTCGCGTGAGGTAAAGAAGGTGAAGCTGATGCCGTCCACGCCGCGCAGCACTTCGATGGCGTGGCGCAGGCCCGAGCGCACGTGGCGGGGCAGGTCGATCTGGCTGACGTCGCCCGTGATCACCGCCACCGATCCGAAGCCGATGCGGGTGAGGAACATCTTCATCTGCTCGACGGTGGTGTTTTGCGCCTCATCGAGGATCACGTAGGAGTCATTGAGCGTGCGGCCGCGCATATAGGCGAGCGGCGCAATCTCGATCACGTTGCGCTCGATCAACTTGGCCACTTTCTCGAAGCCGAGCATCTCGTACAGCGCGTCGTACAGCGGGCGCAGGTAGGGGTCGACTTTCTGGCTGAGATCGCCGGGAAGAAAACCAAGCTTCTCACCGGCCTCGACCGCAGGACGCACCAGCAGCAATCGCTGCACACGGTTGGCCTCCAGCGCTTCGACCGCACTGGCCACGGCCAGATAGGTCTTGCCGGTGCCGGCCGGGCCGACGCCGAAACTGATGTCGTGCGCGGTGATGGCGTGCAGGTAACGGGCCTGGTTCGGGCCGCGTCCCTTGATGACGCCGCGCTTCACCTTGATGTTCACTTCCTGCGCGCTTTCGGCCGCATCGTCGATGATGGCGTCGATGCCGGATTCGGCCAGGTGCAGATTGATCTTGGCGCCGTTGAGCGACTCGCGTTCGGTGACGTGGTAGAGCGCGCGCATCACCTTTTCGGTGGCGCGTGCCGCGTCGTCCTCGCCGATCACCTGGAACAGGTTGCCGCGATGGTCGATCTCCACGCCCAGGCGCAATTCGATCTGGCGCAGGTGCTCGTCGAACGAACCGCAGAGATTGGCGAGTCTGGCGTTGTCTGCCGGTTCGAGGGAGAAGTCGCGTTGATTGAGGCCGTTAGTCATAGAAGGCGCAAGTTAGAGGTGTCGATGCATCACGTAGACGTCGGTCGGGCCGTGCGCCACATGGCGGAAAGCGCCCGGCACCTGTCCGACGATGCGGAAGCCGTGGCGCTGCCATAGGCGCACCGCGGCTGTGTTGGTGGAGACCACAAAGTTGAACTGCATCGCGGTGAAGCCGGCGTCGCGGGCCTGCGCCATCGAATGTTCGCACATGGCCGAGGCTACGCCCTGGCCGCGTGCGGCGGGCGACACCATGTAGCCGGCATTGGCGACATGATCGCCGAGGCCTGGTTGGTTCGGCTTCAGCATGTAGCAGCCGAGCACCAGGCGACCACGCTCGGCGATGAAGCACTGGCTGGGTGGCGTGGTCCACCAGTCGCGCGCCTGTTCAAACGTCAGGTCCGGCGGGTAGCTGTAGGTATCACCGGCCGCCACGATGCTGCGGAACAGCGGCCATACCAGCGCAAATTCGTCAGCGCCGATTTCGCGAACCGAGAGAGGCGCAGTCACGATGCCAGGGCGATGGCGTCGTCAGCGAGTTGCACGCGACCGCGCAGCGAGTTGCTCATGGCTTCGGTAATCACCACGTCGACGAACTGGCCGATCATGCGTGCGCTGCCCGGGAAGTTCACATAGCGCATGTTCTCGGTGCGACCGCTCAACTCGTTGGGGTCCCTGCGACTCGGCTTTTCCACCAGCACGCGCTGCACCGTGCCGACCATTGCCTCGTTGATCTTGCGGGCGTTCTCGTTGAGCGTGGCCTGCAGCCGGGCGAGGCGCGCGTGCTTCACGTCCGATGGCGTGTCGTCCGCGAGGTTGGCGGCTGGCGTGCCCGGGCGCGAAGAGAAGATAAAGGAGAAGCTCTGGTCGAAGCCGACGTCGTCGATCAGCTTCATGGTCTTTTCAAAATCGTCGTCCGTCTCGCCGGGGAAGCCGACGATGAAGTCCGAAGAGACGCAGATGTCCGGGCGCACGGCGCGCAGCTTGCGGATCTTCTGCTTGAACTCCAGCGCCGTGTAGCCACGCTTCATCGCGGTGAGGATGCGATCGGAGCCCGCCTGCACCGGTAGATGCAGGTAGTTCGCCAGTTGCGGCACGTTCGCGTAGGCCTCGATCAGCGAGTCGGAGAACTCGAGCGGATGCGAGGTGGTGAAGCGGATGCGGCCGATGCCTTCGATCTGCGCGATGGCGTGGATCAGCACAGCCAGGTCGGCGATGCCACCGTCATGGGTCGGGCCGCGATAGGCGTTGACGTTCTGGCCCAGCAGGTTCACTTCGCGTACGCCCTGCGCGGCCAGCTGGGCTACCTCGACGATCACGTCGTCGAATGGGCGGCTGATCTCTTCGCCGCGGGTATAGGGCACCACGCAGTAGGAGCAGTACTTGGAGCAGCCTTCCATGATGGAGACAAACGCGGTGGGACCTTCGGCGCGCGGCTCGGGCAGGCGGTCGAACTTCTCGATCTCCGGGAAGCTGATGTCGACCTGGGGCTTGCCGCTGGCGCGCTGCGCCTCGATCAACTCCGGCAGGCGGTGCAGGGTCTGCGGTCCGAAGACCAGGTCGACGTAGGGCGCGCGCTTGATGATGTCCTGGCCTTCCTGCGAAGCCACGCAGCCGCCCACGCCGATCAGCACCGGCTTGCCACGCTGCTTATGTTCTTTCCAGCGACCCAGCTGGCTGAACACCTTTTCCTGGGCCTTCTCGCGGATCGAACAGGTATTGATCAGGATCACGTCCGCCTCGGACTCGTCCTGGGTCAATTCCAGGCCATGCGAGGCCTTGAGCACGTCGGCCATCTTGGCCGAGTCGTACTCGTTCATCTGGCAGCCGTGGGTTTTGATGAAAAGCTTGCCGGTCATGGGCTTCGGTACCGTCATTCTATGGGCCGCAGGAAAGGCCGCCGAACCGCGTAGTTTACGCGCCCACGTGGGCGCCCGCCAGCTGAACGGCCGAGCCGGATCAAGCACTTGCACATCCGCGGGGCCGCTTGGGCGTGACGCCGGGCCCTACGAGTTTGTCCTGCCGCACGAATTGGCGGTGCCGTGCTTGGCGCAAGACATCCGTGGAGGCACACTGCCGGCCAGGCCTGTCGCCGGCCAAAGCGGCGCGCAGGGGAGTAGGGAAGGGGGATCTATGTTGGTGCGTGGCTGGGTAACCGCGGTAACCCAAGGGGCGAGCTGCGAGAGCGGGTCGGCTCCGGGTGGATCGGCGCGATGCCGGTTGGGCAGCGCGTGACAGGACGTTTCGCTTTGCCGGTGTGGCGTCCAGCCCTGCGGCGGATGGTCGCGGCTTCCTTGTTGGTCGCTGGCCTGCTCGGATTGGCGGCTCGCGCCCATGCGGGCGCGCTGTACCGCTGCACCGGCGCCTCGGGCGAAGTCGTCTTCAGTAGCGGTACGGCCGGTTACCACGATTGCAGCCGCATCGGGGGCTCGCCGGACCCGGTGCGCGGCAAATCACGACCCAAGGCGTCGCCTGCTTCGCTGACCGACGTGCAAGGCTCGGTCGAGACCACGGCCCGGGTTGTACCCGAGCGCGCCGTCGCCAAACCGGTGACGGCGTCGCTGGCGCAGGTCCAGGGCACGGTCGAAACGACAGCTCGCGTGGCGCTTCCTTCAGCGCCCACCGGCAAGCCGGGGCAGTGGAGCTATGCGGACGCCAGTCCGGCTACCAGCGGCTCCGCACCCGCCACACCGGTGGCCGATGTCTCCGCTACCGGCGACCGGGTGCTGCGTGGCGCGGTCTATCGCGTCATTCGCCGCGATGGCAGTGTGGAATACACCAATATGCGTCCTGCCGGGCAGCAGGATCACGCGGTCACCATGTTGTTCAGCTATATCGCGACCTGTGTGGCCTGCAATCTGCATTCGAACATCCGCTGGGACGCGGTGGCGCTCAACCTTACCGCTTATGCCGACGTGATCCAGCTGGCGAGCCAGGAGTCCGGTGTGGATGAGGCCTTTCTGCGCGCCATCATCCATGCCGAAAGCGCGTTCAATCCACGGGCGATGTCGCTCAAGGGTGCCCAGGGCCTGATGCAGCTGATGCCTGGCACGGCGCTCGACATGGGTGTGCGCGATGCTTTCGACACCGCGCAGAACATCCGCGGCGGCGCGCGCTACCTGGGCCTGCTGCTGCGCACGTTCAGCGGCAACGAGCGGCTGGCAGCGGCGGCCTACAACGCCGGCCCCGCAGCCGTGCAGCGCTACAACGGCGTGCCGCCGTATGCCGAAACGCAGGTTTATGTGGAGCGTGTCGGCACGTTGCGCAAACGCTACGGTCTGGCCATCCGTCCGCCGGCGGGACGTACGCCCACCGTCGCCGGAATCTAGGGCCTGCTCGCGAGCTCAGCCATCCAGTGAGGCGGTGGGCGTCAGTGGCGGTCGCTGCGCCAGGATCACTTCCGTATGGAAGGGCGAGCCGTTGCGTAGGCCCGATACCTCGACCTTGCTACCCGGCTTGAGCGCCGCCTCGTGCCGACGCAGGTCGGCCGGGTCGGCGATATCGTCCGAGCCGATGCGCAGCAGGATGTCGTGGGGCTGGATGCCGGCCTGGGCCGCGGGGCCGCCTGGATAGATGTCGGTGACCTGGGCGCCGCGTGCGGCGGCGGGAAGTCCACTGTCGGCGGCGATCGGAACGAACGCGTAGTCCGCTCCCATCCATCCGCGTACGACATGGCCCGTGTCGATGATCTGGTCGAGCACTTTCTTGGCGCTGCTGACGGGAATGGCGAAACCGATGCCCTCGGCGTTGGCAGCCTTGCCGATCAACAGTGTGTTGATGCCGACCAGCGCGCCCTCGGAGTTGACCAGGGCGCCGCCAGAATTGCCCAGGTTGATGGCGGCGTCCGTCTGGATGAAGTCCTCCGGGCTGGCGCTGCTCAATTGGCGGCCGATGGCGCTGACGATGCCCATGGTCACGGTCTGGTTGAGGCCCAAGGGGTTGCCGATGGCCAGCACCACATCGCCGGTGCGCACGGGTTGGCGGTCGGCAATATGGATGACCGGCAGGTTGCTTGCATCGATCTTCAGTACCGCCAGGTCGGTCTCTACGTCGGCCCCCACCACCTTGGCCTTGGCGACGCGGCCGTCGTAAAGCAGCACCTGGATGTCGTCGGCGTTGGCGATCACATGATTATTGGTGAGCACGTAGCCCTGGCTGCTGACGATGACGCCCGAGCCCAGGCTCTGCTCGCGCCGCTTGTAGGCGGGCCCCGCCGGGCGGCCGCCGAAGAGACGTTGCAGCACCGGGTCCGTATACATCTGCACGGCCTGCTCGGTGACCATCTTGTTCGCATAGATGTTCACCACGGAAGGAGCGGCGCGCTTTACCGCGTCTGCATAGGACGCGGGGCCCGCGACACGTTCGGTCGGCGTGGAGGTGGAAGTCGCGATTTCGGCCGGACTCAATCCGAAACGCGTGCGAAGGTGATGGCCGACACCGGGCCATATCAAGCTGATCACGAACGCAGCCGCGAGCCCGATCACGACGAAGCGGGCGATGAAGGCGAGCGTGCCTGCGGCATGTTTCATGTCGTTATGCGTTTCCTGGCAAGGCGTTAGGGTGGGTAGTTCGTGGATGCGACAGACCCGGCGGTTTTATTGTACGAGTCAGGCCCTGACGCTACACTAACGCGTTTTTTGTGGGAGCCAGATTCTGCTGGCACTTGCGAAACGGGTTGTCCCGGAAACAGGGGGGACGCAGGGTGACCGAAAGCGAAGGCAGCGTGCAAACCGCTACACTGACCCTCGCTTACACCACGCGTGCCTACCTTCTCGGTAGGGGGTTCTCTCGGCATGCCATGCTTGCTGCGGGACAGGATGACTCGCTTGGCAAGTACCTGTGGAACTCCAGTTCCGCGTCTCAATGGCATGTAAGTTCCGGAGAGCCTGATGGCGAACGAAGTCGTCGATCACGGCCGCCGCCGCTTCCTCACAGCGACCACGGCAGTGGTTGGTGGAGTAGGAGTCGTTGCTGCAGTCGTGCCCTTCATTAAGTCGTGGGAGCCCAGTGCGAGGGCCAAGTCCGCAGGCGCACCAGTGACGGTCGACATCGGCAAGATCGAGTCGGGCCAGAAGGTGACTTTCCCATGGCGTGGTCTACCGGTGTTCGTGGTGAACCGTACGCAGGCTCAACTCGATGCGCTGCCCAGTCAGGACGGCCGCCTGGTTGATGCCAAATCGAACAGCGGTTCCGCCGAGCAGCAGCCCGCGTACGCGCAAAATGAAGGGCGCTCGATCAAGCCGGAATGGCTGGTGCTGGTTGGCCTTTGCACCCATCTGGGTTGCGTGCCCGACTTCGTCCCGACGATGAAGCCCGAGCCGTTCGATCCCGAATGGAAGGGTGGCTTCTACTGCCCCTGCCACAAGTCACGCTATGACATGGCGGGCCGTGTGTACCAGGGCGTGCCGGCACCGAAGAACCTGCTGGTGCCGCCGTACCATTTCGTCGACGACACGCACATCCAGATTGGCGTGGATCCGAAGGAGGCCGGCTAATGGCCAACGTATTCACGCGCGTAGGCGATTGGGTCAATGAGCGTGCGCCGGGCATGATGCCGGTGTATCGCAAGCACATGACCGAGTACTACGCACCGAAGAACTTCAATCTCTGGTACTACTTCGGTTCGCTCGCCATTGTGGTGTTGGTCAACCAGATCGTCACCGGCATCTTCCTCACCATGAACTACAAGACGAGTGCGGCGGAAGCCTTCAACTCGGTCGAGTACATCATGCGTGACGTGGAGTGGGGCTGGCTGATCCGCTATATGCACTCCACCGGCGCCTCGCTGTTCTTCGTGGTGGTGTTCCTGCACATGTTCCGCGGCCTGATGTACGGCTCGTACCACAAGCCGCGCGAGCTGGTGTGGCTGCTGGGCATGCTGATCTTCCTGGTGCTGATGGCCGAGGCCTTCATGGGCTACGTGCTGCCGTGGGGCAACATGTCGTTCTGGGGTGCCAAGGTGATCATCTCGCTGTTCGGCACGGTGCCCGTCATTGGCGGCACCCTGGTCGAATGGATCATGGGTGACTACCTGCCGGCGGATGCCACGCTCAACCGCTTCTTCGCACTGCACGTGATCGCGCTGCCGCTGGTGCTGTTGCTGCTGGTGGTGTTGCATCTGGCTGCGCTGCATGAAGTCGGTTCGAACAATCCGGACGGCGTCGATATCAAGCATGGTCCCAAGGGCAATCGCTGGGATCCGACCAAGCCGGCGGACGGCATTCCCTTCCATCCGTACTACACGGTGAAGGATCTGGCCGGCGTGGGCTTCTTCCTGCTCATTGCCGCCTTCATCATCTTCTTTGCGCCGACCTTCGGTGGCTGGTTCCTGGAGCATGACAACTTCATTCCAGCCAACAACCTGGTGACGCCAACCCACATCAAGCCTTCCTGGTACTTCACTCCGTTCTACGCAATCCTGCGCATGATCCCGTCGTTCTTCGGCACGGCGTTCTGGGGTGTATTGGGTATGTTCGGCGCGATCGCCCTGCTGTTCCTGTTGCCGTGGATCGACGCCGGCAAGGTGCGCTCGATCCGCTATCGCGGCTTCGGCTTCAAGGTGGCACTGCTTACGTTCGCGGCGTCATTCATCGGTCTGGCCATGGTGGGTGCGGGTGTGGTCGGTGAGAAGCTCGTCGATTGGGCCGTTGCGGACGCGACCTTCTGGGAGAACGCGTTCGGCCGCCTGATGACGCTCCTCTACTTCGGGTACTTCGTGTTCCTGTGGTGCTACACGCATCTGGGCTGGGAAAAGACCAAGCCGGTGCCGGATCGGGTGGTGTTTGACCATGACTAAGCGACAGTCCTCGATGAAGAAAACCATCTCCTCGTTTGCGCTTGCATTCGGCCTGCTGGTCGGCGCCACGTCGGCCATGGCAGCGGAAGAGGGCGGCTTGCCCTCGGCCGGCACCAATGTCCGCGACCAGGCCTCGCTGCAGCGCGGTGCCAAGCTGTTCTTCAACTACTGCATTGGCTGCCACTCGCTCAAGTACGCGCGTTACTCGCGTATTGCCGAGGATCTTGGCCTGTCCGAGCAGGACGTGATGAACAACCTCAACTTCACCGGTGCCAGGTTCGGCGACACGGTGATCTCGCATATGCCGGAGGATTCGGCCCAGCAGTTCTTCGGCAAGGCACCGCCGGACCTCTCGCTGGAAGTGCGCGCCAAGACCGCCGACTGGGTCTATGGCTACCTCAACTCCTTCTATCTGGACCCGACCCGTCCGGTGGGCTGGAACAACACGGTGTTCCCGAATGCCTCCATGCCCAATCCGCTGTGGGAGCTGCAAGGCTCGCAGACTGCGGTGATGAAGGCGGGTGGCGAGGAAGTGGAGAAGCTCGAACTGGCGCAGCCGGGCAAGCTCACGCCGGCACAGTTCCAGCAGGCCACGCGTGACCTGACCACGTTCCTTGAGTACGTTTCCGAGCCAGCCGCGCTGCAGCGTCAGCGTTACGGCATCTGGGTGCTGCTCTTCCTGGCAGGCTTCACTTTCCTGGCATATCTGCTAAAGAAGGAATATTGGAAGGACGTGCACTAAGACGTTGCTCCATAGCCTGAGGTACGGCGGCCTTGAGCCGCCGTACCCGCTTAACGTCGATGGGGAGATCGCGCATGGTTCCAAGTGCTCGTTCGCGTACCGCACTCGCCCTCTACACCACCGCGGACGGCATTCAATGCCACCGCGCACGGTTGGTGCTCGCCGCTAAAGGCGTCACCTACGAGCGGGTATTGGTGGACCCGGCCAAGCCGCCGGAAGATCTGCTTGATCTGAACCCGTATGGCACTACGCCGACCCTGGTCGACCGCGACCTTGCGCTCTATGACACAGCCGTCGTCTGCGAGTACCTCGACGAGCGCTACCCCCACCCGCCGCTGATGCCGATCGACCCGCTGTCCAGGGCCAGGCTGCGTCTCGCCGCGGTGCGGATCGAGCTGGACTGGCTGCCCGAGATCGATGCCATCCGGGCCGGAGGGCGGCCTGCCGACACCGCCCGCAAGCGTTTGCGTGAACACCTGCTGGCGTCGTTACCGCTGTTCAAGGCGTCAAAATTCTTCCTCAACCCTGAAATGAGCCTCGCGGACTGCCTGGTCGCGCCGGTGGTCTGGCGGCTGCCGTGGTTGGGCGTAGACCTCGGGCGTGAGGGTAAGCCGATCCTCGACTATGGTGAGCGCTTGTTCGCCAGCCAAGGCTATGCGCGTAGCCTAACCGCCGAAGAAAAGGCCATGCGGCCCTGAGTGGCTGCTTGGCCTCCATGGAGGCCGGGCAGGGCGCTGTCCAGCCTCCGGGTGGCGGGACGTGGCAGGCATGCAGCTCACGCGGCAGATTTACCTTCATCTAGCCCTGAGTTGGCTTAAACTCCTCCGATCTCCCTGGCAGGCTGCGGCGATTCCGCCACGAGCCGGCCATCTATAGGTTTTTGCATGACCGACGACAAGCTCCCGCCGATGACCCCCAATCGCCCGTACCTGCTGCGGGCTATCTACGATTGGATCAGCGACAACAATCTCACTCCCTACGTGTTGGTGGACGCCGGGCGCGAGGGTGTGCGGGTGCCGCCGCAGGTGGTGAAGAACGGGCAGGTCGTGCTGAACCTGGCGATGCGCGCCGTCGCCAATCTCGATCTGGGTAACGATTGGATCAGCTTTCAGGCCCGCTTCTCGGGCGTCAGCCACAACATCCACATCCCCATTTCGGCCGTATTGGCGTTGTACGCACAGGAGAACGGCCAGGGCATGATGTTCCCGGCCGATGAGGGGGGCGACACGCCGCCGCCGACCACCCCTGATCCGGACGACACGCCGCCGGCTCCTGAAAAGGATGATGCGGGCGACAAACCCAAGCGCAGTGCGCCGTTCCTTCGCGTGGTCAAGTAGTGAAGCGCGCAGCCGCCTCAATGGAGGCGGCTATCCTTGGGCAAGCGAGGACGTAGCGGCACCACGTTGTCCGCCGGTGTCGGTGGCACGTGCTCCGAACTCGTGCCCGGCATATGGCTCTGGATGGTGGGTAGGCTCACGCCGGTGACCATTTGACCGATCATCCATAGCCTGCCCGGTTCGCGATCGTCGCCATCGATGCTCACTTCAAACGTGTAGCAACGTTCCAGCAGCCACCGGCCATGGATGCGCCGCATGCGCACGCCACGTAGACCCACGCTTTCATCGAGCAATTGCAGGCCATGTCGCTGGCATTGTTGGCGGCCTTCCTGGGTGGCCTGTTCACGGGCACGGCTAAGCTTCAGCCAAAGGCCGATCACGGCCAGCAGCAGCACCAGCAGAAGCAGGTCCGAAAGTTCGCTCATGCAGCGAGAGTGTAGGCTCGGCCGGCAGCTTGCAAGGCCCGCAACGTCCTTCGGGGTCCAGCGTTCTCAGTTCGCCGGCTGCCTCAAGACGTGTACGGGTCATGTAGGAGCCCACCCTGGGGGGCGAAAACCAACGAAGCGATGACGTTGCGAGCTTGATCGCGCACAGGGTGCGCTCCTACAGCAGCACCGGGCGCTTTCAGATTCCGGCCCATGCCGGGCCGGCAGATCAATCCAGTTGCAGTCGCAACGAAAGATCGACCGCACGCACGTGCTTGGTCAGTGCGCCCACCGAGATGAAGTCCACGCCGGTGCGGGCGAAGTCGCCAATGCTCGACAGATCCACGTTGCCGGAAATCTCCAGGTCTGCACGACCTTTCGCGATGGCGACGGCTTCGCGCATCAAGGGCAGGGTGAAGTTGTCCAGCATGATGCGATCGGCGCCCGCTGCCAGCGCCTGCTGCAGCTCGTCCAGGTTTTCGACCTCGATTTCGAGCAGTAGCGACGGATGGAGCTGGCGCGCGGCCTTGGCTGCCCGGTCGATGCCACCGGCCGCGATGATGTGGTTTTCCTTCACGAGGATGGCGTCGTAGAGACCGATCCGGTGATTGTGGCCGCCGCCACATAGCACGGCGTATTTCTGGGCCAAGCGCAGCCCTGGCACTGTCTTGCGGGTGTCCAGCACGCGCACGCCGGTGCCGGCAACGGCGGCGACGTAGGCCGCCGTGATGGTCGCGGTGCCCGACAACAGCTGCAGGAAGTTGAGTGCGGAACGCTCGGCGCTCACCATGGCGCGCGCGTTGCCGCGAATCCGGCAAATCACCGCGCCCGCATGGGCGCGCTCACCATCACGCAGTGCCCAGTCGATCGTTACCTGTGGATCGAGCTGGCGGAAGCAGGCATTGAACCAGTCGATCCCCGCCATCACCGCATCTTCGCGGCAGGTCAGGGTAGCGCTTGCGAGTGCATCGGCTGGCAGCAGGTCGGCCGTGGCATCGCCCGTGCCGATGTCTTCGGCAAAGCAGCGTTCAACATCCGCGCGGATCAGCTCGGGTGACGGTGGAGCAATACTGAGTGCGGTCATTCGGTATCGGTGGCGGTCGCCGTGGCAGGCTGGCTAAGACGGCCGACGATGGCGTCCAGGGCGCGGTCAAAGAGAGCGGTGGAATCGAGCACGCGAGCCGTACCCGCCGCGAGCGCTGCGGCAAGTTCTTGCGGGGCGTGGTCGGCCACTTTGAGACCGCGGCGGTTCACGAACAGATAGCGTCCGCTCATCGGACTGATCCACGAAAGCTTGGCGCGCTCGATGGTCTCCGGGCCGGTCATGAACTCCAGCCACGTACCGGGCTTGAGCTCGGAGACCAGCAGCATCTCCGGCGTATCGAGGGCGGGCTCGGCCTCGGCTTCGGACCTGGCCAGCTCGGCTTCGCTTTCGACGATCGGCTGGATGCTCTCGGGTATCGGCAGCGTGGTGGATTCTTCCGCCGCGTGTACCTCGGCCTCCGGCACCGGCTCGCCGAGCTGATGGCGGTAATAGGTGTGCAGCTGAGCCAGCAGGCGGTCGATGTCGCTTTCCTGGAAGGCGACATTGGCCAGACCACGGCGCAGGGCGCGCTCGATGCCCGGCAGCATCTGGCGCAGCGCGCGACGCTCGTCGAGCGTGCGGGCCGGCTTGGTGCTGTCGATGAAGTCGTTGGTGAAGCGCACCGCGTCGCGGAACTCGGAGGACTCTTCACCCTGGCGCAGGATGGTCAGCACCAGGTAGTTGGCCCAGGCGCGGGTGAGGATGCCGTGGATCAGCGGCGGCAACGAGTGATCGCCGATGCGGCTGAGGATCTCGCGGGCGGCGCGGCGACGCGCCTGTTCCAGCTTTTCACGGCCGCGAGTGGACTCGGCGACGCGCTGCTCGGCCAGTTCGGCACGACGCCGGCTGATGTCCTGGAATTCCTGCAGCTCGGTGCACAGGCGCTCGAAAATGGTCAGGTCGTCGTCGAAGTCCTGCAGCAGGCGATCGACGATGGATTTGACCTTGTCGTGCAGGCGATGGTCGCGATCCGAGTCCGCTGACCAGCCCTTGGCGGCATCGGCCAGATTGTCGAGCAGGCGCCGCGCCGGATGCTGCCGATGCGCGAACAGCTTGCGATCGAGGATGGCGGCCTTGAGGTAAGGAATCTGCAGGCGAGCCAGCAGTACCTGCATCTCGGTCGGCAGGTTGCGGTCTTCGAGAATGAATTCGAACAACATGCCGACGAGGTCGATGGTGTCCTCATCGATCGTCGAGACCTGGCTGGGGCGTTCGCCACGCAGCGAGCCGATCTGGGCGAGCAGGTGCTCCTTGAGATGCTGCACTTCGCCGGCCAGCTCGATCGCATCGCTGGCGCGCAACGGCATCTGCTGGCTGATGGCAGCCTGGCTTTGCAATACGCTGAGCGCGCCGATCAGCTCGTTGGCGCTGGGCATTTGTATCGCGCCCGCCGGTAGGCGGGTCGATTCGGGACCGCTGCGGCGCGCACTGAACAGGGTACGCAACGTCTGCAGCAATTCGCTGGAGGCGACGCCTTCGTCCTCGGACAGGAACGTACCTTCACCCTGCTCCGCGCCGGCAGCAGCGTCCGCCGCAGCGGGCGAAGCGCTCCCGCCGGCTCGCGATGCGCCCCCACGGGCCACTTCATGGCGCAACTGCGGCAGTACACCGGCCTTGATCAGTTCGGCGTTGACTTCCTGGTAAAGCTCGTCCAGCGAAGCCAGCACATAGCGGTCAAACAGCTTGTAGATGATGAGCTTGACGCGCATCTCGGCGTTGAGTTCGCGCATCGCTTGGCGGAACGCCTGGGACAGTGCGGACGGACCGACCGGGTTGCTCGCGTCGTCGATCTGGATGCCACCGTAGATCACCGACAGGCGCTGGTTCACGGCAAAAAGATCGCGCGTCAGGCGCGTCTCGTTCTTGCCGATCATGCTGGTGATGGCGAGCGATTCTTCCAGTTCGTTGTCGGCGACCAGCGACAATTCCACCGACCCGATAGGGAGCGGCGAGCTGCTGGTAGTACCCGAATTGTTGCGATAGTTCGAGGAGAAGTCGCTCAGGTCCCGTGACACCTGGGCCAGGAAACTGCGCTCGACGATCGGGCGGCGCTTGCGCACTTCGCGCATGCCGTCGAAGTAATGCATCTGCGCGGCGTTGTTCTCGGCCTTCTCGGCTAGGTCGAACAGCGCATCGTCGACATGCTCGAACATGCCGTTGATCAAGATCTGCAGGCGGCGACCCGCGACGTCCCGGACGTTGTTCAAGAGGGCGCCTCCGCGCTCGCTGGACGGGTCCAAGCGCTGGCTCAGGCTGACGATATTGGATGGTTCACTGGCGTCTTTCATCGCCACACCCCTAAGTGATGCCGATGTTCAATCAGCCCATCGCGACAATACGCTAGCCTACAATAAGGTAAAGCCGGGCACGCTGTCATGCCCCACATGGTCGGGCTGTGACGCGGTCGTCAGGGGCAGGGACTTGCGCCAGCGGATAAGCTTGGCGCACGAGTCAGGCGGCGGCCGGGAAATCCCGCAGTTGGGTGGTTCCGATGCCTTCCTCCGGGAGCATCACGGGGATGCCATCTTCGACCCGGTAAATGACCTTGCGATCGGTGGTGATCAGGCCTTCGGCCAAGGCTTCACGGACGGCGACACCTGCCACGCTTTCGACCTGGCTGCTGCCGATGGCGCTGTTCAGGGCTTCGAGTTCAGCCCGATTGAGCGGGCGGACCGGAACCTTGCTGACGGGGCAGCACAGGATATCGAGGAGGCGTTTGTCCATGGTAAGCGGGGTCGTGTCGGAGCGCGGAAAGCTCGTACAATAACCCCTTTTGGATGGCTTGGGTCATGACTTCGACTTCTCTCCCGCCGCGCGTAGGCGTTGTGATGGGTTCCCGCTCCGACTGGGAGACCATGGAGCACGCGGCCAGCGTGCTGGTCGAACTGGGCGTGGCGCATGAAGTACGGGTGGTATCCGCACACCGCACGCCAGACCTGCTGTTCCAGTACGCCGAGCAAGCGATGGGTCGCGGTATCCAGGTGATCATTGCCGGTGCCGGCGGTGCCGCTCATTTGCCAGGCATGCTGTCCGCCAAGACGCGCCTGCCGGTATTTGGCGTGCCGGTGCAATCCAAGGCGCTCAATGGCATGGATTCGTTGCTGTCGATCGCGCAAATGCCTGCGGGTATCCCGGTCGGAACGCTGGCCATCGGCCGCGCCGGTGCGGTGAATGCAGGCCTGTTGGCGGCCTCGGTGCTGGCCCTGCACGACCCGGCGTTGGCCACCGCGCTGGACAACTACCGCGCCCGCCAGACACAGAGTGTGCTGGATCATCCGGACCCGCGTTCGTGACTGCTCGCCGTCAACCGGTTGTAGGCATTCTGGGTGGTGGTCAGCTCGCCCGCATGCTGGCGCTAGCGGCGGCCCCGCTGGGCGTGAAAAGCCTGGTCGTGGACAGCTCCGCTGACGCCTGTGCCGGTCAGGTGGCGCCGCTGGTGGTGGCCGACTGGTCCGACTATGAGGCCTTGGAGCGCTTTGCCGGCCGGGTCGACGTGGTCACCTTCGATTTCGAAAACGTGCCGGCGGAAACGGCGCACTGGCTGGCGCGGAAGGTGTCCGTGTTCCCGACGCCGCGTGCCCTGGCCGTGGCGCAGGACCGCTTGGCCGAGAAGACCCTGTTTCATGAGTGCGGACTGCCGACACCCGCGTTCAAGGCGATCGACACCCGCGCCGAGCTCGATCAGGCCTTGGCGACGATTGGCGCGCCGGCCATCCTGAAAACCAGGCGACTGGGCTACGACGGCAAGGGGCAGTTCCGCATCAAGACGCTGGCGGACGCAGATGCCGCCTGGGCTGCTCTGGGTGCGCAGGCGGCGGCGCATGGCCTCATCCTTGAAGCCTTTGTGCCGTTCGACCGCGAACTTTCGGTGATCGCCGTGCGTGGTCGCGATGGCGATTTCCGTACCTGGCCGTTGACCCAGAACTGGCATACCGACGGCGTGCTCTCGTTGAGCCTCGCGCCGGCGCCGGATATCGCAGCGTTGCAGGCGCGTGCCACCGGACTCGCGCGCACTCTGGCTGAAAAGCTCGACTACGTCGGCGTGTTTGCGCTGGAGTTATTCGTCAAGGACGGCCAGCTGCTCGGCAACGAGATGGCGCCGCGCGTACACAACTCAGGTCACTGGACGATCGAAGGCGCGCTCACCAGCCAGTTCGAGAACCATGTGCGCGCCGTGCTTGGTCTGCCGTTGGGCGATACGTCGGCGCGTGGACTGTCGGCGATGTTCAACTGGATCGGTGAACTGCCTGATGCGGCGCCGGTACTTGAAGCCGTGGATGCGCACTGGCACGACTACGGCAAGGAGCCGCGTGAGGGCCGCAAGGTGGGGCATGCCACGGTAGGTGCGGCCAACGCGGAACAACTGGTGCAGCGCCTCTCGGGCATTGCCCATGCGCTGGGCCGTGACCTGCAGGCCCAGCCGGCCGTCGGCGAACTGGAACACAAGTAGGACGCGGGGAAGGCCTTCTGTAGGAGCGCACCCAGTGCGCGATCATGCAGCGCGCGGGCCAGTAAAGTTCCGAGTGAACGACCTACGTAGCGGCAGCGCTGTGGTCGCGCACTGGGTGCGCTCCTACATGGAGGCAAAAAAACGGGGCCGTGCTGGCCCCGTTTTCATGCCAAGGTCAGGGCGACATCAGGCCAGGTTCTTCGCGGCGAAGTCCCAGTTGACCAGGTTCCAGAACGCTTCGATGTACTTCGGACGGGCGTTGCGGTAGTCGATGTAGTAAGCGTGCTCCCACACGTCGCAGGTCAACAGCGGCTTATCGCTACCGGTGATCGGCGTGGCCGCGTTGGAGGTGTTCACGATGCCCAGCGAACCGTCCGGACGCTGCACCAGCCAGGTCCAGCCCGAGCCGAAATTGCCGACGGCCGACTTGGTGAACTCTTCCTTGAACTTTTCCACCGAGCCGAACGCCTTGGTGATGGCATCGGCGAGCTTGCCAGTCGGCTCCTTGCCGCCGGTCGGGCTCAGCGAGTGCCAGTAGAACGTGTGGTTCCAGATCTGGGCTGCATTGTTGAACACGCCACCGGACGACTTCTTGATGATGTCTTCCAGCGAGGCGCTTTCGAACTCAGTGCCCTTGACCAGGTTATTGAGGTTGGTCACGTAGGCCTGGTGATGCTTGCCGTAGTGATATTCCAGCGTCTCGGCGGAGATATGGGGTTCGAGCGCGTTCTTTTCGTAGGGCAGGGCGGGGAGTTCGATCGCCATGAGTTGGCTCCTGGGCGTTGGCTAAGGAAATGGCCGGATCGGCGCGGTCAGGCGGCCACCGATACACGACTGATACACTATCGATCTACATGCATTGTAATGACAAAGACTATGGACGTTAACGAGCGAATCAAGGCCGTGCTGGCTGACCACGCCATCGTGCTCTTCATGAAGGGCACGCCGCAGTTCCCCATGTGCGGGTTCTCCAGCCGCGCCGTGCAGGCGCTGAAAGAGGCGGGCGCGGAATTCCATGCCGTGAACGTGCTGGCCGATCCGGAAGTGCGCGCCGCACTGCCGCACTACGCCAACTGGCCAACGTTTCCGCAGCTGTTTATCCAGGGCGAGCTGATCGGTGGCTGCGATATCGTCGAAGACCTGAAAGTCTCCGGTGAACTCTCGCGCATGGCGGCCGAAGTGGCCGGAGTGCATCACTGATGGCCTTGCCGCTGGTACACCTGCCGCAGGGTTGGACGTCCACTGCGGATGCACTTGCTGGCCGCGTGATCCTGGTCACCGGCGCCTACGGTGGCCTCGGCGCGGCCGTGGCGCGAGCCGCGTCGCGCGCCGGCGCGACGGTGGTGATCAGCGGTCGCCGCAAGCGGCAGCTGGAGCAGCTCTATGACGCCATGGTGAGTGAGGGACTGTCCGAGCCGGTCATTCATCCGCTTGATATGGAAGTCGCCACGCCGCGCGATTACGAGGCGCTGGCTGACGGTCTTGAACGCGATTTTGGGCGGCTCGACGGTATCGTCCACGCGGCGGCCAGCTTCAACGGTCTTACGCCGCTTGCCGTACACAAGCCGGATGACTGGCTGCGTGCGATGCACGTCAATGTATCCGCACCGTTTGCGCTGACCCAGGCTTGCATGCCCTTGCTGGCGCAGGCGGAAGACAGTGCTGTCGTCCTTGTGCTGGACGATCCCGCCTTGATGCAGCGCGCCCATTGGGGTGGCTACGGCGTTTCCAAGGCGGCACTCGAACGCTTGGTCGAGATTCTGCACCAGGAAACCGAGAAGACGCCGCTGCGCGCGCATGCCTTGCTGCCGGCGCCGATGCGCACCACCTTGCGACGTGCGGCGTATTTCGGCGAAGACACCACCATCCAGCCACTGCCGGATGCCACCGCTGCTGCCGTGGTCTATCTACTCAGCGCGCAGGGCCGGGTGGCACGCGGCGCAGCACTCGACCTGCGTCCGCAAGCATGATCGAGCGACGGGGGCAGATCTGACATGGAAGCGCAGATGACCACGCTATCGGCGGCTATCCTGCTGTTCCTGATCATGGATCCGCTGGGCAATATCCCGATCTTCCTCAGCCTGCTGAAGGATGTGGCGCCCAAGCGCCGTCGCCATGTCATGGTGCGCGAGTTGCTGATCGCACTGGGCGTCTTGCTGGTTTTCCTTATCGGTGGCCAGCACATCCTCAAGGTGCTGCAGCTGAAGCAGGAGTCGATCAGCATTGCCGGCGGCATCGTGCTGTTCCTGATCGGTATACGCATGGTGTTTCCACCGGCGGATGGCGGCGGCATCTTCGGCAAACCTGGCGAAGGCGAGCCTTTTATCGTGCCGTTGGCCATTCCTGGTGTGGCCGGGCCTTCGGCCATGGCGGCGCTACTGCTGCTCACCAACACGCAGCCCGGCCGTACGGCGGATTGGGCCATCGCACTGCTGGGCGCGTGGCTGGCGACGGCGGTGATCTTGCTGTTCTCGACCTACCTGTTCCGCTGGTTGGGCGAGAGTGTGCTCACCGCGCTTGAGCGTGTGATGGGCATGCTGTTGATTGCCTTGTCAGTGCAGATGTTTCTCAGTGGCGTGGCGGCGTACCTCCATCTGGCTGTTTGAGACGTAGGGTGATCCCGTGCGTAACTTTTTTCGTCCCTGTGTGATCACCTTGCTGTCATAATTCGCCACCAGCATTTGGGGTATTCCCAAGGAGGCGGTCATGCTCAGTGTTGAACAGACCCTCACCGAACGCCTGCCATGGTTGGCGCAACATCCCCTGATCCGGCGGCCGATGGCCGGCATGCTGGGTCGCCTGGCCGATCAGGATGGCTTCAACCGGACGCTGGACGCGATCGGAGAGGCTGAAGGATTCGATTGCGTCGAGCGCACGCTTGAGATCCTCGGCGTCAGCTATTTCGTGAATCCCCGCGAACGCGAGAACATTCCGGTCGAAGGCGGCGTGTTGATTGTCGCCAACCACCCGGTGGGCATGATGGACGCCCTGACCCTGCTCCAACTGGTCGGCTCGGTGCGCAGCGATGTGCGCATCCTCGCGAACGACTGGCTGATGTCCATCCCGCAGCTGCACAAGCTCCTGTTGCCCGTGGATGTGTTCGGCAAGGGCGCCGCGTCGCGTATGCGTGCCATTTATCGCGCGCTGGAGAATGGCGAGGCACTGATCGTATTTCCGGCCGGCGAGGTTTCAAGAGTGCGCCCGTCCGGCGTGAGCGACGGACGTTGGGCGGATGGCTTTGCCCGGTTGGCGCTGCACAGCCGTGTGCCCGTGTTGCCGATCCACGTGGCGGCGCGCAATTCCGCCATGTTCTACGGCTTGTCGATGCTGGCCAAGCCCCTGAGCACGGCCATGCTGCCGCGCGAAGCGATATCCCCGGTGAGCCGTCGCATTGGTTTCAGCGTAGGTGCCCTGGTCTCCGCCGATGAGCTGGAGCAGCGCAGTGGCGGCTCCGCCAAGCGCGCGGCCAAGTTGATGCGCCGCCACGTCTATCGCGTCGGACGTCACCGCGGACAGGTCTTTGGCGGCCAAGCGCCGCTGGCCCATCCCGAACCTACCGATCGCGTGGCGGCCGAATTGCAGGCGCAGGCCGAAAAGCTGGCCGATCTCAACGACGGCAAGCAGGTGCTGCTGTTCAAGGGTGCCTCCGACAGCGTGGTGCTGCGCGAGATAGGGCGCCTGCGCGAGCTCACCTTCCGTAAGGTGGGCGAGGGTACGGGGGCGCGGCGCGATCTCGACGTCTATGACCCGCACTATGAGCATCTCGTCTTGTGGGATCCCAAGGCGCTGCGCATCGTCGGCTCCTATCGCTTTGGACATGGTGGCCGGCTGATCGCCGAACGCGGCATGAAAAGCCTGTATACGTCCAGCCTGTTCAACTATTCGCCGGCTCTTGAATCGCGCCTGGCGCAAGGCCTGGAGTTGGGCCGCAGCTTTATCGCACCGGCCTACTGGCGCTCGCGCGCGCTGGATCAGCTGTGGCAGGGCATCGGCCTCTATCTGCAGCGCCATCCGGAGCTACGTTATCTGTTCGGCCCGGTCAGCATGTCGGTGAGCCTCCCGCTGGAGGCTCGCGAATGGATTGCCGCGGCTCATCAACATTACTTCGGCGCGCCGGGCCTGGCCTCTGCGCGGCAACCGTTCGAAGTCTCGCCCGCCGTGATCGATCTGGTGCGCGGCGCGCTTGAAGGTCTCGATCCCGCGGCGGGCCTGGGCAAGCTCAAGCATCATCTTGACGCCCTCGGTGTCAGCCTGCCGGTGCTGTACCGCCAGTACGTGGATCTGGTGGAGCCGGCGGGTGTGCAATTCCTCGCCTTCGGCGAGGACCCGGGTTTTTCCGGTTGCGTTGATGGCCTGGTGATGCTCGATCTGGCCACGCTCAAGCCGGCAAAACGCGCCCGCTATCTAGGCAAGTAGTACTCGCTGCCAAGTCGTGCATCCTTGCGCCAAAGGCGCAAGGATGCCGCTGTCTGGCTATCGCGGAGCTTGCGCGAATCGCTCGAAGTTTCGATCAGCCGAGTGAAGTTCGGTGAGACTTGTGAGCAATCGGTAAATTTACTGTAAAATACTTATGCCAACCTTACTGAGTTGGTCCATGCGCAAGCGGTGTTTCGCTGCATGGGCCAATGCCATCTGCTTGTCTTCTACATAGTATTTGCCCGATCTTCTCCGATCGGGTTTTTTTTCGTCCGGGGGAAGCGTTTAAAATTACGTTAAATGATATGAAATTGCGTTTAAGTACCCTTGCTTGCGCATTATCTTTCGAGTAATCGAAGGATTTTCTGTCGGGCCGAGCGCCCCTTATCCCTGAATCGTTTGCTGGCCACTCCATGGCGGCCGGCCGCGTCGCTTTTTGCCCATTAAATCAACCATTGAGATTTAGGAAATACCCAATGAAACGAAACCACCTTTCCATGGCGATCGCCGTCGTGTTTTGCATGGCCGCCGGTTCAAGCTGGGCGCAGGATGCAGCGAATCAAACTGACCAGGCCGCCGCTGCTGCGACGGCGCAGCGCAGCGCATCGAGCACGTCCAACACGACGACGTCCAACGACACCAAGCGCGTACAACAGCTGAACACCGTGTCCGTGCAGGCGCAGACGTTGTCGCTGGGCGGTGGCCTGATGTCGGTGCAGACGGCGCCGAAGTCGGTTTCCACCATCACCCGCGACGCCATCATCAAGGCTTCGCCGGGCGCGAACTTCACCCAGATGATCGCCACCATCCCGGGCGTGAATGCGGCGACCGACGACGTCACCGGTCTGGCCAACGGCCACTACAGCATCCGCGGCTTCGACTCCTCGGACATCGGCATGACGCTCAACGGCGCGCCGATCACCGACTCGGGCAGCTACTCGGTCTATGCGACGGAATATGGCGATACCGAGAACATGGGCGATATCACCGTGCTGCAGGGCATTCCGGATATCGACATGCCCGACTCTGGCGCCAGCGGCGGTCATATTGGCTGGGCTACCATCGATCCCACCCATAACGCTGGGCTCGACTTCACCCAAAGCATCGGCAATAACGACTATCGCCGCACCTTCCTTCGCCTCAATACGGGCGACACAGGTCCGGTCCGTTCGTGGCTCTCCTATTCCACCAACAGCGCCGACAAGTGGCGCGGTTCGGGCGACATGGACGTGACCAAGGTGGACGGCAAGTCGATCTGGACGATCAACGACGACAACTCCATCAGCGCGTCGCTGCAGTACAACCGTCAGAACAACGTCAACTACCGTTCGCTGACCAAGGCCCAGGTGGCCCAGAACGGCTACGACTACGATTACACGCAGACCTGGCTGCCGGGCTCGTCGACGGCGGCCATCAACAACAACACCTACTACTACGGTCTGCGTACCAACCCGTTCCGCAGTTACCTGTTCAGCCTCGATGGCGAATTCAAGCTGGCCGACAGCCTGCGACTGTCCGTGGTGCCTTACTTCTGGTACGGCGATGGCGGCAGCGGCGCCGGTGCGACGGTGACCGAGAGCAACGTCCAGTCAGATCGCTTCGGTTATGCGGATCAGGACGTCAACGGCGACGGCAAGGTGATCAACAACACCAAGGGCGTGGTCTATTCGTTCTCTTCGGCCACGACGTATCGCCCGGGCGTGATTGCCAAATTCAACCAGGACTTTGGCCTGAACAACAGCCTCGAGTACGGCGTGTGGTACGAGCGCTCGCGCAAGAGCCAGGCAGATACCTATGGTGCCGTCGATAGCGCCGGCAACCCGGGCGACCTGTGGGGCAACTCCAACTTCATCACTTTCCCGGTGAGCGGACTGCCGCAGAAGGTGTATGACGAGTACACCACGACCGAGATCAAGAAGGGCTTTGTCACCGACAACTGGACCCCGAACGACCAGTGGACCTTCACCGCTGGCGTGAGCTACCTGTGGACGAATCGTACCGGCTACGTGTGGGAATATCCGGGTTCGGTCTCGCCGGGCTCGTTCGGCAAGCTGCAGAACTTCACCGACGTGGACAAGAACTGGAACAAGTTCCTGCCGACGGCGGGCATCAAGTTCCAGCTCGATGAGCGCAGCCAGTTCTTCATCGGCACCGGCAAGACCTTCCGCGCGCCGCCCAATACCGTGCTGCTGCTGAACACGCTCGACAAGCAGTCGCAAGCCAATGCGCCCGAGACCGCCTGGAATACGGACCTCGGCTACCGTTTCTACGGTGACGCGCTGTCGGCCAGCCTCGACGTTTACCACAGCAACTACAACAACAAGCAGGAAAGCGCGTACGACGAAGCGACGGGCTACACCTACTACACATCGATCCATCGCATGCACATGGATGGCTTCAGCGGTGAGCTGAGCTACAAGATCGCGAAGGATTGGACGGCCTACACGTCGTACACCTACACCAAGGCCCAGATCGTGGGCTCGATCGACGGTGGCAGTGGCGACGGTATCTATCCGACCGACGGCAAGACCATGCCGGACACGGCTCGCAACATCGGCAACGTGAGCCTGGGTTACGACGATGGCAGCCACCTGTGGGCCAACCTGGCCGCGCGCGTCACCAGCTCGCTGTATGGCGACTACATGAACACCGAGCGCGTGGGTGGCTTCACCACGTTCAACCTGAGCGCGGGCTACCGCTTCAACAGCTGGGAGCTGCTGAAGAACCCGTACGTGAAGTTGAATGTGCTGAACCTCACCGATCGCAAGGCGTTCTCGTACGTCAGCTCGGCGCAGTTCCTCGCCGTGGCGAGCGGTTCGCTCTATGCCAGCTCGCCGACCTACGGCCTGCTGCAGCCGCGCGCGTTCATGCTGACCTTCGGTACGTCCTTCAACTAAGAAGCACGACCGACGGTTCAATCGAAGCCGGCCCCGCAAGGGGCCGGCTTTTTTTGTGCGCGAAACGCGAGTACGCGGGCGCGAGCTCGACAGTATCCATTCTCCCGACCGCGCTGCCCCGGGCGAGCGCCGACGTGGCTCCCTTTCAGGTCCGCATGGACCTTGTCGAAACGTAAAGATCTTACGCATTTTGCGGAAATGGCGACGCAAGAAATAAGCGGCCGTCCTCAAGAAGTTACGTCTTTGTAATATTATGCGCCTACATTCGTCGTGATGGCCCGGTCCGGTGACTGCTCCGAGAACTCCGGGAAAATAAAATAATTTCATGGAATCAGCCATTTAAGGCGGTGGTGGAGGCGCTTGGGCACCTCTGCGCTGATGTCTCGCTTTTTTTTGCGAATCTCTCTGGGGTCGAATCTCGATGAACTACTCTTTGCGCACGAAATTACTGCCGATGGCGATCGCGACGCTGCTTGTCGCGTCGCCGGTCCTCGCGCAGGACACCTCCTCTTCGATCAGCGGTCGCGTGTTTGACGCCAGCGGCCAGCCGATCGCCGGCGCCACCGTGCAAATCGTGCATGCACCGACGGGCACCACCAAGACCACCACCACCGATGCCAGCGGCCGTTATGCAGCGCAGGGTCTGCGCGTGGGCGGTCCGTTCGATGTGAAGGTCTCCAAGGACGGCACCGAGACCGAGCAGGACAATGTCTACCTGCAACTGGCCCAGGACACCGCGGTCAACCTGACCATGGGGGCGGCGCACGCTGCCGCGCAGAACCTGGATGGCGTAACCGTCTCGGCGAACACGCTGTCGCAGACGTTCACCCCGGACAACAAGGGTTTGTCGACGAACGTCTCGCGTCGTGAAATCGAAGCCACGCCGACACCGGGTCGCTCGATCCAGAACATCGTGCGCCTCGATCCGCGCATCACCATCACCGACCGTGCCCGTGGCGAAATCTCGGCCGTCGGCCAGAACAGCCGCTACAACAACATCACCGTCGACTCGGTCAGCGCGAACGATCCGTTCGGCCTCAATGCCAACGGTCTGCCGACGCTTGGCACGCCGATCTCGCAGGACACCATCGAGGAATACAACATCTCGACGGCGAACTACGACGCGGCGACCCGTCGCGGACTCGGCGCCAATATCAACGCCGTCACCAAGAGCGGTACCAACGACTTCCACGGCTCGGTGTACTACGCGTTCCAGAACACCGACATGATTGGCAATAACGAGATCGGCAAGGAATACGCCGGCTTCAATCGCCAGTGGACGGGTGGTGCCACCGTGGGCGGCCCGTTGATCAAGGACAAGCTGTTCTTCTTCGCTTCGGTGGAAAAGAGCGAGCAGGTCGGCGCGGGCAGCCCGTATGGCCCGCAGGATTCCGGCGCGGCCACGCCCATCAAGGGCCTGACCCATGCGCAGGTGCAGCAAGTGCGTGATATCGCCGCCAAGTATGGCCTGACCGACATCGGTTCGGTCGGCGGCGGCAATTCCAACCTGGACGACAAACGCTATCTCGGCAAGATCGACTGGAACATCACCGACCATCACCGCGCCAGCTTTACCTATAGCGAGACCAAGGAAAACAAGCCGATCATCACTGGCAACCAGACCAAGCTGGTGTTGTCCAGCGGCTGGTACAAGACCAACGTCGACAACAAGAGCTACGCGCTGCACTTCTACGACGATTGGTCGGACATCTTCTCGACCGACACCACCGTGTCGTACGCCAAGTTCGACCAGAACCGCGGTCCGTACAACGGTGTGGCGATGCCGGACATCACGGTCTATCCGGTGGCTTACGGCGGCCCGGCGGTGGAGTTCGGTACCGAGTACTCCAGCCAGGCGAACGTGCTGCAGGTGAAGACCTTCAACGCGGCATGGGCCGGCTCGCTGTTCCTCGGCGACCACACGGTGAAGGGCGGCATCGATTTCGAGAAGGACCAGTACTACAACCTGTTCCTGCAGAACTATTTCGGCAGCTACGTGTTTGAAGAAGTTCCAGGCCCCAAGGGCAGCACGGGTCTGAGCAACTTTGCGTCTGGCAACTACTACCAGTACCGCTACAACCGCCCAGCCAACGGCCTGGGCCTGGACGATGTGGCGGCGCGCTACGACCTCAACCAGTGGGGCGTGTTCCTGCAAGACACCTGGCAGGTTACCAACAACCTGTCGCTGCAGTATGGCGTACGTGTCGACATTCCGTTGATGGACGACAAGCCGCTTTACAACGCGGCGTTTGCCGCCTCACCGACCATCAATCTGAAGACGGGCGCGGCCGCGGGTGGCTTCGGTCGCACCAATCAGACCACCATCAACGGCAATCGCGTGGTGCAGCCGCGCATGTCGTTCAACTACGCGTTCAACACCGAGTTGATGACACAGCTACGCGGTGGTGCGGGTCTGTTCGTGACCAATCAGCCGGGCGTATGGCTGGGCAACATCTTCTCCAACTCGGGTGTGACCCAGGTCCAGTACAACTGCGGTCCGACCCAGTCGGCCCCTTGCAATACCAACCTGCCGGCATTCAGCCCGGATCCGCACAACCAGAACAACGGTCCGGGTGGCTCGAGCGTGATGACGGTCAACACGATCTCGCCGGATTGGCATATCCCCACGGCGTGGAAGCTCAGTCTGGGTATCGATCGCGAGTTGCCCTGGTACGGCCTGGTTGCGACTGCCGATTGGCTGCACATCGCTCAGCGCGATGCGATCTGGTTCCAGAACGTCAACCTCGGTGCGCCAACCGGTGTGCTGCCTGATGGTCGCGCCACCTTCTACAAGCTGCAGACCGACCCGGCCACGACCAAGCCGATCCCGCGTGCGAACGCGAACCCGGCGTTCTCGGGCCAGATGATCAACCTGGCCAATACCAGTCGCGGCAGCGCCGACAGCATCGCGCTTGCGCTGCGCAAGCCGTTCTCTGACGAGTGGTCTGGCATGGTTGGCTTTACCTGGAGCCGTGCGACCGAGGTGAACCCAGGTACGTCGTCGGTGGCCAACTCGAACTACGGCAACAACTACGTCTTCAATTCGAACGAGAACGTGGCCAGCACCTCGAACTACTCGGTGCCGCGTCGCGTGATCGCGTCGCTGAACTGGCAGCATCGTTTCTGGGGTGACTACAACACCAGCGCCAGCATCTTCTACGACGGCCATTCCGCAGCGCCGTACAGTTGGACGTTCGGCAACGATGCCAACGGCGACGGCTACACCAACGACCTGGTCTACATCCCGCGCCCGGGTGAAGTCGAGTTCCGTCCGGGTACCGATCCGAAACTGGTCCAGCAGTTCTGGGATTACATCCAGAAGAACGACTACCTGAAGGATCATCAGGGCCAGGTGGCCAAGCGCAATGATGACCGCGCCGGTTGGATCAACCAGATCGATCTGAGCTTCAGTCAGGAAATTCCGGGCATCTTCAAGGGCAACAAGGGCATCATCCGCTTCGACGTGTACAACTTCACCAACATGCTCAACAAGCATTGGGGTATCGAGAAGCGCGTGAATTTCCCGGGTGGTCGTGCACTGGCCGACTATGCGGGCGTCGACCCGAAGACCGGCAGGTACATCTACAACATCGATTGCGGCGGCAAGTCGTCTTGCACGACCTACAACCAGGGTAATGGCTACCAGCCGCTGCCGGTGCCGACCTATATCAACAACAACGACGACCTGGCTCAGCGCTGGTCGGTTCTGTTGACGTTGAAGTACACGTTTTAAGACCTGAAGCAGTCTTGGTGTCCCCGAGTGGGGGCGCCAAGACTGCTGTACTCGTTGCCAGTTGCTTGCCCGCGGTCCGGCTTCCGGAGCATCGTGGTTGATACGCTGCTCATCGGCGTCGCCGCGGCGGAATCAGGTACCAGGTCAGCAGTACGAGTAAAGCGAAGAGCGCATAGCCGAGCGTAAACACCCAGGACGGCAAATCGTAATAAAGCAGCCGGCTCACCCAATGCTGCAAAAAGCCTTCCGCACCGACGGTGCCGCTACGCAGCCAGTCCTCCAGCACCGTCAAGGGGCAGGCGATGCCAAGCAGTGGCAGCGCCGCCACCACGCCGATGGCGCAAAGATGGACCAAGCGAAAGTGCCGGTCGCCGACCCACGGCCAGCCGACGCCCGCGCCGATCCAGATCGCCGCGAGTCCGCCAACGATGAACAGCACGAGCAGTGCATGCACCACGAGTACGGTGTCGGCCAGCCAAGCCACGGCGTTCTCCTCGATCTGCGGCAAATTCTCGACAGGCTTCCTGCGTAAAGCAATGGTGACGACTCTTTCCAGCTTGACCCTGCCATGCCCGGCGCGGGAAGCTAGACGGTCCGTCATGTTCCGTGCGGGCGTACGAGCCGCGAGGGCGCGGCTAGGAGATTGCTTCAATGAATGAGATGAAAGCCGGCAATGCCGGTCGAGCCGCCACCGTGAGCGCGCGCATTTCGCCCGCCGGTGGCCTGGATATCCTTTCCCGCAACGAAGTCGCGCGTTTGCGCGATGCCAGTGGCTCGGGCATGCACGCCTTGCTGCGCCGCTGCGCGCTGGCGGTGCTGACTTCGGGCAGCATGAGCGACGATCCGCGCACCATCCTCGAGCAGTTTCCCGACTTCGACATCCAGGTGCTGCAGCAGGATCGCGGCATCAAGATCGAGCTGACCCACGCGCCAGCCCAGGCCTTTGTTGATGGCCAGATCATCCGCGGTATCAACGAGCTGCTCGTCGCTGTCGTGCGTGACATCGTCTACGTGTCCACCCAGATGGAGCAGGGCAATTTCGACCTGGACGACAGCGTCGGCCTGACCCATGTGGTGTTCGAGATCCTGCGCAATGCGCGCATTCTCAAGCCGCAGATCGATCCCAACCTGGTGGTGTGCTGGGGCGGTCATTCGATCTCGCGCGACGAATACGAATACACCAAGCAGGTGGGCTATCAGCTTGGCCTGCGCGCCCTCGATATCTGCACGGGTTGCGGCCCGGGTGCGATGAAGGGTCCGATGAAGGGCGCCACCATTGCGCACGCCAAGCAGCGTCGCCGCAACAATCGCTACATCGGTATCACCGAGCCGGGCATCATCGCTGCAGAGTCGCCCAATCCGATCGTGAATCACCTGGTGATCATGCCGGACATCGAAAAGCGTCTCGAGGCCTTCGTGCGCATGGGGCACGGCATCATCGTGTTCCCGGGTGGTGTCGGCACGGCCGAGGAAATCCTTTATCTGCTGGGCATCCTGCTGCACCCGGACAACGCCGGCGTCCCGTTCCCGCTGATCCTCACCGGCCCCAAGCACACGGCGGCCTACTTCGAGCAGATCGACCGCTTCCTGCGGCTGACCCTGGGCGACAGCGTCGCGCAGCACTACCAGATCATCGTCGACGATCCGGCCGCGGTGGCCCGCGCCATGGTGCGGGGCATCGACAAGGTGCGTAATCATCGCCTTGACAACAAGGACGCGTTCTTCTTCAACTGGACACTCAACATTCCGTACGCGTTCCAGTTGCCGTTCCGTCCGACGCACGAGGCAATGCGGGCACTGGCGATCCGTCGCGATCGCCCGCGTCATGAATTGGCGGCTGACCTGCGCCGCGCCTTCTCCGGTATCGTGGCCGGCAATGTGAAGGAAGAGGGCGTGCGTGCCATCGAGCAATACGGTCCGTTCGAGATCGACGGCGACGGCGACATCATGCAGGCCCTCGACGAGCTGCTGAAGGCCTTCGTGGCCCAGCATCGTATGAAGCTACCGGGCACCACCAACTATGTCCCTTGCTACCAGGTGCTCACCGGCGAACCGGCACGCTGAGTGCATCGAATTGCCTCGGAAGTCTTGACAGCCCGGAGCTGGATATTCAAACTATCCAGCTCACCCCGCCCGAATAGCTCAGCTGGTTAGAGCACTTGACTGTTAATCAGGGGGTCGCTGGTTCGAGTCCAGCTTCGGGCGCCATATTCGACAAGGCCTTGCAGCGATGCAGGGCCTTGTTTTTTTTCGCCAGGCGAGAATGGGGCGTGCAGGTCTACGGCGCCCGGCATCGGCTATCGATGGGAAGGATGGCCAGGCCACGTAGCGAAGGTGCCTCGATAGAGCACCTCGACGCCGCGCTATCGAGAGGTGCGGCCAGGGGCTCGGCTTGCGGTTTCGCCTTGGGCCGGTCCCCCGGCGAGCGGACTTGATGCGGGAGCATCTCAACGGGCTTTTCCTTTCGCCTGCTTTCGGTGCGATCCCGACGGCATGAGGCTGGCTGCCGCTGGCTTCGAGCGCGACGTATGGAATACGGAGCTTGCGGCTGATTCAGGGCGCTACGCGGGGGGGGCGCGCGGGACCGAGCTATCGGTTTGCACTCACAAACGTGCAACCCATCGGATCAAAGCGAAATTCCCGCGTGGATGGCGCGCATGTCCGTCAAATGGCCTGCATCCAAATACCACGTGGTGTTAACGATCAAAGCCGTTGAATAAGCTGTTTTCTCGGCAATTCACTCATTGATGGCACAGCGGGCAGTGCTCAGTCCGCACCGCGAACACCGAACGCACAAGGCATCCGGGGTAGGAAATATCCCAAGTTTTCCGCACGCCTGCAGGGCAGCGAATCGAACGTCGAATCGCCGCTCATATCAAACGGCTTATCGAGGAGGCACGTCATGGGTAGCTTGCGAAGTCTTGGATCCGGTGTGTTTGTGGCGGCAACGATCGTCGCCGCCCTGGCAGGTGGTCGCTCATTTGCACAATCGCCAACCGCAGCGCCGGCGACCAAGCCCGCGACGGACGAGGCCCCGGCGATCGAGCCCGGGGTGCTCGAAGCGCTCGACAAGATGGGAGCTCACCTGCGTACGCTGAACATGTTCACGTTGCAGGTCGATGGCACCCTGGACGAGGTGTTGCTGAGTGGGCAGAAGCTGCAGTTTGGCGGCAAGCTCACTTATAAGTACCGCAAACCCAACGGGCTGTTCCTCAACCAGGATACGGATCGTCAGCAGCGGCAATTTTTCTTCGACGGCAAGACTTTCACCTTGTATTCGCCGCGCATGCATTACTACGCATCGGCGCCCGCGCCAGCGACCGTGAAGGAACTCATAAGCGATCTGCAAACCAAGTTCGGCATTGAACTTCCCGTTGCCGACCTTTTTCTTTGGGGAACGGACGCTGCCAAAGTGTCAGCGATTAAGACCGCCATCGACGTCGGCCCCGCGCGCATCAATGGCGCGGTGTGCGAGCAGTTCGCCTTCAGGCAGGAAGGGGTGGATTGGCAATTATGGATACGACAAGGCGACAAGCCGCTGCCGTGCAGGTTGGTGATTACTACCACCGACGATGATGCCAAGCCGCAATATGCGGCAACGTTCAGCTGGGATACGTCGACTACGGTGCCCGAATCGGCGTTTACGTTCACGGCGCCCAAGGACGCGCGCCGCATCAGGTTCGCCACGATGGACGCCACCGCCGACACGGCAAAGGAGCAGGGCCATGTCCAGTAACTCGCGTATTTATCGTTCCCGCCTGGTCCTCTTATCCGTGCTCATGGGCGTTATCGGATTGAGCGTGGTCACGGCGTGTAATGCCCGCGAGGTGCGAGGTGGCGCCCGTACCAGCGTTAATGGGGGCGGCAATCGAAATGCCAGCGCGGGTGCTGATCGAAACGCCAACGCAGGCGGTAATCGAAACGTCAATGGCAACGCCAACGCAGGCGGTAATCGAAACGTCAATGGCAATGCCAACGCAGGCGGTAATCGAAACGTCAATGGCAACGCCAACGCCAACGCCAATCGAAACGTCAACTGGCAACGCCAACGCCAACGCCAACGCCAACGTCAACCGCAACGGCAATGTGAACCAGAATGTCAATGTGAACCAGAACGTCAATGTGAACCGCAACATCGACGTGAACGCCGACAACAACTGGAATAATGGGATGGGCGGTTGCTGCTACCACCCGGTAGCCGGCGTCGCCGCTGTGACTGCGACAGCGATGGTCACCGCAGCCGTGATCGGTTCCGTGGTCAACTCGGTGCCAAGCTCCGGGTGCCAGAGCGTGGTGGTCAACGGCATGGGCTATACCCAATGTGGTTCCACGTGGTACCAGCCTCAGTACGCGGGCACGCAAGTCAGCTACGTGGTGGTCAATCCACCTGGGTGATGCTGGCATTGGCGCAGGTGCTGGCCTGATCCGTGGTCGTCTTGGGGCTGCGGACGCGGCCGGTGCCGGAAACCACCACGGTAAGGGCGCCATCGGCATGCCCCCGGTGGCAAAGCGTAAACGTGACGTTGTTGCCGCTGGCGCCGCCGTCATTCTGGAAGCGCACGCGTTGGCGTCCGACCGTGCTCAGGATGGTGAGAGTATCGTGGCTCGATCCCGTGAATAGCGGTTTGCCATCGATCCGGTCGGTCTGACTTGTGCGGTAGTGACCCATGAGCCAGCCACCCTCCCAGTGCACTTCATCGACGCATCGCTGCCCGTCGCGAGTGGGGCAGAGCATGGTGCGGCGCCCCGTTGTCACCGCCAGCCCTCGCGCATGGTGCAGGGCCGAGACCAGGTCCAGCTGCGCAGTTTGCAAGCGATGGCGCTTTAGTAGTTGGCTCAGGGCAGGCGTGGCCACGCAGCTCAGTGTGACGACGATCAGGCCGACCAGGATTTGCTCGACGAGGGTAAATCCTTCCTGGCGTCGGCAACTGGCCCATCTACGGCGTTTCATCGGGCGTCGCCTCCTGCGTTGCCGGCTGGGACAGGCTACTGGGCCGCGAAAGTCGATCGCAGTCGTCGTCGGGGTACGCCGGGCGCCATAGCCTGCTGACAGGCACTGTCAGCAGGGGCAATTTAAAATGCCCCCATGCGACCTCATCTAGACCGCCATGACTGACCGCTTTGAACTCGTATCCCCTTACAAGCCGTCGGGAGACCAACCGACGGCTATCCGTTTACTGGCTGAGGGCTTCGAGGCAGGTCTCGCGGCGCAGACGCTGCTGGGCGTCACTGGCTCGGGCAAGACGTTCACGATCGCGAACGTGATCGAGAAGGTGCAGCGACCGACGCTCGTGCTGGCGCCGAACAAGACGCTGGCGGCGCAGTTGTATGGCGAATTCAAGGAGTTTTTTCCGCATAACGCGGTGGAGTACTTCGTCAGCTATTACGACTACTACCAGCCCGAAGCCTATGTGGTGCCGTCAGCGACACCTTCATCGAGAAGGACGCCTCGATCAACGAGCATATCGAGCAGATGCGACTGTCGGCGACCAAGGCATTGTTGTCGCGCAAGGATTCGTTGATCGTCGCGACGGTATCGGCGATCTACGGCCTGGGCGATCCGGAAGACTATCTTTCGCTGCGCTTGATCCTGACGCGCGGCGAGCACATCGATCAGCGTGCCTTGATTCGCCAGCTGACCGAGCTGCAATACACGCGCAACGAGCTACGAGCTGCGCCGCGGCACTTATCGCGTGCGCGGCGAAGTCGATCGATGTGTTTCCGGCCGAATCGGAGACCGAGGCGCTGCGCATCGAGCTGTTCGACGGCGACATCGAAAACATGTCGATGTTCGATCCGCTTGACCGGCGAGATCATGCGCAAGGTGCCGCGCTACACGGTCTATCCGAAGTACGCACTACGCGACGCACGCGCGACAGCGTGCTCGAACGCGATCGAGACGATCAAGGTCGAGCTCAAGGAACGGCTCGAACATCTCTACAAGGCGAACAAGCTCGTCGAGGCGCAGCGGCTGCAGCAGCGCACGCAGTTCGACGTCGAGATGATGGCCGAGATCGGCTACTGCCAGGGCATCGAGAACTATTCGCGCCATCTGACGCGGCGCTGCGCCGGCGAGCCGCCGCCGACCCTGTTCGATTACCTGCCGGCCGACGCGCTGCTCGTCGTCGACGAATCGCACGTGACGATTCCGCAGCTCGGCGCGATGTACAAGGGCGATCGCTCGCGCAAGGAGACGCTGGTCGAGTTCGGTTTCCGCCTGCCGTCCGCGCTCGACAACCGCCCGCTGCAAGTTCGAGGAATGGGAAGGCCGCGCGCCGCGCACCGTGTTTGTGTCGGCGACGCCGGGCGACGTACGAGCTGCAGCAAATCGGGCGGCAACGTCGTCGAGCTCGTCGTGCGGCCGACCGGACTGGTCGATCCGGAAGTCGAAGTGCGCCCGGTGCGCACGCAGGTCGACGATCTTCTGTCCGAGATGCACGAGCGCGTCGCGATCGGCGATCGCGTGCTGGTCACGACGCTGACCAAGCGCATGGCCGAGAACCTCACCGAATATCTCGAAGAGCACGGCGTGCGCGTGCGCTACCTGCATTCGGACATCGAGACGGTCGAGCGCGTCGAGATCATCCGCGATCTGCGCCTCGGCAAATTCGACGTGCTGGTCGGCATCAACCTGTTGCGCGAAGGCCTGGACATGCCCGAGGTGTCGCTGGTGGCGATTCTCGATGCGGACAAGGAAGGCTTTCTGCGCTCGACCGGCTCGCTGATCCAGACCATCGGCCGCGCGGCGCGCAACCTGCGCGGCAAGGCGATTCTCTACGCCGATGCGGATCACGAGCTCGATGAAGGCGGCGATCGACGAAACCGACCGTCGCCGCGAGAAACAGCAGGTCGACTACAACGTCGACGCACGGCATCACGCCGAAATCGGTGGTGCGCAGATCACCGACATCATGGAAGGCGCGCGCGCGAAGCGAGGGAGCGCAGCCGTGGCCGCGGCAGCCGTGGCGAGCGCCGCGCGGTAGCCGAAAAGCGGCGCCGATTATGCGGACGCTCAGCGCCGATCAGGCTTGCAGCCATGATCAAGAAGCTCGAGGCGCAGATGTACAAGCATGCCGAGAACCTCGAGTTCGAAGACGCGGCCCGGGTGCGCGACCAGATCCACCAGTTGCGGGAGCGCGCCCTGCGCTGAGGCGCCGCTCTGCGGGGGGTGGTTGTCGAGGTGATTCGGCTCACGTATACTGCGCGGCTCGCACGGTACGCCGTGCGAGCACCGGGCGGTTAGCTCAGCGGTAGAGCACTACCTTGACATGGTAGGGGTCACAAGTTCGATCCTTGTACCGCCCACCAATTGGAACCCAGCAGCGGCGCGGCTTTCGAGCTAGCGCCGCTTCTGCTTTCTGGACCGACTGACCCCGGACTGACCCCACGCAAGCGCGGCACATGCACGGCCAGTTCGGCCACATACGCATCCAACGCCATGCGCGCCTTCCCCAGGTACGCGGGGTCGAACTTCGCGTAGATTTCGCTGGTGCCGGCCTTCTTGTGGCCGATCTGCCCCGATACCTCCCAGTCCGGTACGCCTCGGCGACGCAACTCGGTAGCGATCGTGTGGCGCATGACCTTGGGCTGGGCAACGAGGCGGGCAGCCCGGCGTCGATACGAACCTTGGCCCATGCCTTCTTGATCGAGGCGATCTGGCGACCGTGCCAGTTCACGTAGAACGCTTCGTCACAGCCGGCAAGCGCCTGGCGCAGCATGTCCGTCATCGGCACCACGGGCCGATACTTCTTGGTCTGCTGGCGCCCTTCCGGGTTCAGCCTGACCAGGCCCGCATGCCAGTCGATCTGGAACGGCTGCAGCCCCAGCGCGGCATCGCCACGGCAACCCGTGCCCAGCCGGATCAGGCAGTACATCCACAGATGCGACTCCTTCGGGATCGCGTTCAGGAAGGCCGCCATCTGCGCCGCCGTCGCCGTGTGCGGGTAAGGCTCACCAATGGGCGGCAACTCGACCCACGGCACCTGGACGATCTCATGGCGCTTCCAGGCGCGGTTGAGCGCCGACTGGCCCACGCCGAGCACCCGGCGCACATATCCCTCGCTGTAGGTACGCACCCCGCGCGTGCGCGACCGCAGCCATGCCAGGAATTCCTCCTGAGCGTCCACGGACATGTCTGCGACCGTCCGATCCCCCCAGAACTCGACCCAGAGAGCCACCGCACGCTTAGCCGTGGACTTGCTCGGGATCTTCTCGCCGTGCCGCGCCATGTAGCGCGTGAGCAGCATGGCGACCGGCACGTCCTGCGGCTGCTGGTCCTTGATCGTCGCGTTCGCGACAAACCATTCAGCTAGTGCGACTTTGGCTTGCTCAAAATCTGATGTGCCAAGAGAAGCGCGCTGTTTGACCCCGCGGCCGTCGCGCCAGGTGCGCTGCCAGTTCGCGGTGCCTTTGCGCCGCTCGATCCAGTAGGCGCCGAGTTGGAAACGGGACATTGCTGTGCCTCAAGGTATGCAGTGACGTGGTGCTCGGTGTACTTGGGCATCGGGCCTATCATGATGCACCCGATCTTCCCTGCCTTTCGATAGCGGGCTAGGGTGATCGTGGAGATGCCGAGATAGTCGGCCACCTCCTGCTCGGTGTAGAGGTGGGGAAGCTTCTCAGCGGCGCCCATTGCCCGCCTCCCTGACTTTGGCGATGGCGGCGCGGGCGGCATCGGCAAGCACGCCAAGTGAATCCTGGTGCGATGTGTTTGCGATGTACTCCATGTCAGCGCAGGTGATAAGAGCCTGGACCACTTCGAATAAGTCGGGCGCGGCGGCGATCAGGCGAGCATTGGCGATACACGCTGCATCACTGGCTAGGCAGTTAGCGAACGTTTGGCCGACGCGACCGTTGTCCACCTTGGCGATGTAGACACCAAGCAATGCTTTGGTTTCGGGGTGGCGATACTCGCCATCCATTTTCCACGGCCCAGGCGTGTGATCAGCCATTGGCCGCCTCCCCGCGCTTGCCGGCTAGGGCGGCGTCGATGGCCATATGTTCATCGATGTTGATGTCGAAGTTGTGTTCGCAACCGTGGCACGAGACGAAAGCCGCGTCCTCAACGACGGCGAAGTCTTGGGGGGCTTTTCCAGCCTGTTCCCGTATCCACCGATACCTAGCCGCATCCCTCGCCTCGTCCGGCGTGGCGCGTGGTGGGTGGGTGTAGAGGGGCGTCGCGGTATAGCCATTGAGCTTATGGCCTTCTGCCACTTCCTCTTCGTCGCAGAACTCAGCGAATATTCCATGCTTGCTTACGCATTTCCAAGCCACCGCCTCGCCGCCCTGATCGGCGCGGGTGTTCAGTGCATCGGCGATCATGTCCGCTTGTCGCTGCCTAGCGCACTGCGCAATGCGCGTCTGTGACTCGGAGTCGATGACTTCATAGTCGCCGTATTCATGGCCATCGCAAGGCCGAGCTACAACGTAGCGGCACGCCTTTAGGTCAGTCATGGCTGGGTTCCTTTGCGGCTTGATCAAGCGCTCGGCACCGAATGTCGGTACATACGTAGCGCAAGGGCGCATTCTTAGCGAGACGCCAGCCATTGGCGTGCACGTCCTTAGCTGTGGCGGACGCGCTGCAATACATGCAGTGAATGATGTGGTGTGTGCTCATCATTCACCCTCCCCATAGGACGGGGTGGAGTTGAGCATGGTTTTCCACAAGCTTCGCCAAGTGGGGTCTTTCTCACTGTAGTAATCGTGTTTTGCTGCTTCGTGTAGCATTTTCTGCGTCGGCTCAACGGGCACCCACTTCCAACCCTCCCGCACCCCGGCAGAGCCTTGCGCGAGAAGGGCCTCTAGTTCGCGGAATAAACGGTCAGCCTTATCTACGAGGCCGGGGCAAGTGTCTCCGATAAGATTGCCGAGCTGAGACCTCAAAACTAACGCCATCGCACTTGCGCGTTCTAAAGACTTCGATGTCTCATCACTCACCCTCGCCACAGGCATCGATGCCGAAAAGGATTCCAGCGCGGCGCGCATGCGAATAGAGAAAATGGAATCCAAGTCGTCTGATGAGCCTACATTGAATGCTAATCCGTATGCCCGCTTGGCCCGCTCCACAGCCTCATCCGACACGCTCACCTTGCGGGAGAGATGGGCATCGATGGCGTCAATAATGTCGGCAAGCTTTACCGCCTTTCCATGGACGCTCCACGCTGACGGCATACACCAGCAGTTCTTGAGAGCATTCCGTACCTCCTCCAGCGTCATCGTGCTATCTCGTTCGGCGGTCATGGCTGCCCCTTGATCGCGTTGAATACGGCGGTGAGGGCGGCCGTCATGGAATCCGGCCCTACGTAGCCGCCATAACCTGGCTGGTAGTCGCTCTCTCCACCCATTTCATACAAAGCCAGCCTCACAAGTTCAGGCGTCACCTCAAGGGACTGGATGGCGGCTTGCCATGCTTCTTGTGCCGTACCTTGGCGCTGACTTTCATAGTGCCACTCCTCAAACTTCGCGTTCTTACTCATCGCACACTTCCCGGTAATGGACGGCTACGCGGGTGGTCTGTTTGTTGTCCATATCGATGCCCTCAAAAAGGAATAATTTCCGACCAGTCAGCACAGCCCTCAAGCTGCGCGCCTGGCGGGACCGTTGCCATCCAGCGCGCGCACCAACCATCCCGGAACTCCGCGCATTCCAGGCACGGCGTCCGGTCGGGCAGGGCTTCCAGCGCCTTCACTGTCCTCTGAGCTGACAGGATCATTGCCCGCTTCTGATTGATGTTCGGTTGCTCCAAGCTCATGACTCAAAATCTCCGGGTACTTGTCGGTCTCGTCGACCAGGATCGAAACGGGTGCTGGCAGCTTCCACGCCAGCGGCAGGGCTTCCTCAACCGTGCGCGGGCACTTGTCCGACGTGCGCGCTTGCCACCAGCGCAGCGCCTTGGCGCGCGGCATGCCGTCGTGCTCGATGCACACCCACTCGCTGAAGCGACGCAGGCCGCACTGGTACGTGACGCGAAGCGACACGGTCTTGCCGGCCTTGTCGTGGCGGGCATATGAAACGGAGTTGACGGTGTGCACGTTTCGCACGCGCTCGCGGTCGGTGGACAGCACGGGCGCGTTAACAGGACGGTCAGAGTGCGCCGGGTCGGCGCTGGTGAATTCGAACTCGCACACGTCGCACTTGCGCATGCCGAACGGCAGCAACGACTTGCACTTCGGGCATTCCTTCATCCGGCCCTTTTCCACTTCGGCTTTCTGGCCAGCCTTGCGCGGGCGACTCACGCGGATCTGATCGACCGGTCCGTGCTCGAGCAGGTTGCCGGCGAAGTCCAACACCAGGCAGTCACTCTTGCCGGGTGCGATGCGGAAGCCGCGGCCGATTTGCTGATACATGAGCCCGGGCGACTTTGTCGGTCGCAGCATGGCCACGCAGTCGATGTGCGGTGCGTCGAAGCCTTCGGACAGCACGTTGACGTTGACCATGCAACGGATTCGTCCCTCTTTGTAGGCGTCGATCAGCGATTTGCGCTCGCCCTTGGGCGTCTTGTTACTGACCACGGCAACAGAGATGCCGCGAGCCTTGAGCACGTCGCGCACCGCCTCGGCGTGCTTCACGTTCACGCAGAACACAATCCAGGCGCGGCGATCCGCGGCGCGAGCGCACAGCTCAGTGCATGTGCGGCCAACCAAGCCGTTCGCCATCATGGCGTCAGCGAGCTCGCCCTCGTCGTATTCGCCGCCCTTGGTGTGCACCTGTGACAGGTCGGCAAGCTCTAGGCCGCCCGGCGTGACCAGGCGCGACAGGTAGCCATCCGCGATCAGGTCGGGGATCCGTGCCTCGTAGGCGATCTCGTTGAGCACGTAGTCCGGCCCGCAGATCGGGATGGCTTTTCCCTTGAGGCGGTACGGCGTCGCGGTCAGGCCGATGACGCGCAGGTTCGGATTGAACTTGCGGCAGTCGTTGATGAATTTGAGATAGCTGCCTTCGCCGTCGAGCGGGATGCGCTGGGCTTCGTCGATGATCAGGATGTCGAAACGGCCAAGCTGGTGCGCGATCTTGGCCACGCTCTGGATCTGCATGTACAGCACAGCGTCGAAGCGATCGCGGCGGCGCAAGCCGGCGGCGTATATGCCCATAGGGGCGTGCGGCCACAGTGCGCGGAGCTTTCCGGCGTTCTGGCTGACCAGCTCCTGGACGTGCGCGAGAATGCCCACGCGGCCGCCCCATTGCTTGACCGCTTCCATGGCAATGGCTGCCATCAGCGGCGACTTGCCGGCGCCCGTGGGCAGCACCAGGGCGGGATTGCCTTCGCGGTTGCGCAGGAAGTCCCAGCAGGTGTCGAGCGCCAATTGCTGATAGCCACGCAGCTCCATCACGCCGCCCTCTTAGCCGGTGGCACGCGGTGCCGATGATGCGTGCCACCGGTGACGCGCCGCTCGCGCGCCGATGCAAGCAGATCGTCCGACAGCTGACGCCACAGGCCAAAGAGGCTGTCGCCGGCCGTGTACACGCCGACCAGTTCTTCCTCGATTACATGGTCAGGCGCCTCGACCGTCACAAAGCCATCCGGCGACAGGCACACTGCGCGAGGGATCTTGTACTCGCTGATGATGTGGGCCGCTTTGTCGGCGCACTGGCTGATGGTGTGCATGCCGATACGGCCGCAGGGGCGCTCGTTCATGCTGCCTCCTTGATCGGCTCAACCAACCGCCCAGCAAACGCGTCACGCAACTCGTTCGTCTGCGCATCGCGAATCTGCGCCAGCGTGGACGCGGCCAGCTCCGTGCTCTCAAAGCTCAGATGCCCACGCGGCCCATTGCGAAACACAAAGCCATCCGCGGCCTTGTATTCGACCCAGCCTTCCTCGGCGCTGGCATCCGAGACTTCGCCCCAACGCTTCAACAAAACCGGCACGTACAGATGCGAGCCACACGCCGCGCGCTGCGCATCCAGCGGAATGTCCGCGCCCCACTTAGCGCAGGACCAGCGGCCGTCGCCATCCTTCTCGGGCGTGGCGTGCAGGCAGGTGCGGCAGGACACCTGCGGCAGCTGGTTGGTGTGGCACACCTTGCTGGCCGGGCAGAACTTGCACTTGTAGAACGCGGCGTCCGTGCTGATGCCGGTGAGAGGTTCCTGCGCGAAGATGATGCGTTCGGCTTTGGCTTCGAGCGATGCCTGAAAGTCGGCGTCCGCATGGATGCGCTCGGCATGCAGTTGGTCGTCGTCCTTGTTGACAGCCAGGTACAGCGCGCGATCCAGCTGCGCCCACTTCATGTAAATCTGCATCTGAGCGTAGTGCTCGGGCTTCGCCTTGTGCACGCCATCCTTGACCAGCGTGGCGAAGCTCTTGGTGTTGTGCGTTTTGAACTCGCACACGTGCCAGGTCTTCGGTGCCTCGGGTAACCCCAAGACAACGGCATCCATACTGCCGCCAGCGTGGCCGCTGACACTCTTGAAGTTGAACTGGTTGCCGGTCGCCGGATCGACATCCACGACCTTGCAGCCGATAGCGCGCAAGTCGGCGACAAAGGCCGCTTCTTCGCGCTGGCCACGATCAAACAGGCGAAGCATGCGGCCGTCGAACTGCTCGCCGCCGGTCACCCAGCGGAAGCCGTACCACAGCTGGCGCTCGCACTCGCGACCGATCACGGAGCCGCCGAGGTAGGCGCGCGGCTGCGACTGATGACCGGCCCAAAACGAATAGATCGCATTGACCGTCTGGGATTCAGGTTTTTCGGGTAGCAGGGCCATGGGCGGTTCCTGGTTCAAGAAGGGGCCGGTCTGTTCCCGGCTGTCAGCACGTTGCTGCGTCTACACCGACGGCGCGGCGAAGGAGTCGGGCTTCCTTGCTCTGGCGCGCAGCTCGCGCGGGATTGCTTAGGCGGCTTTCTGTGCCCAGGTCGGCGCACCGTTGGCGTTGGTCGTCTCGGGCTTAGCCGCGAAGGGCGACGGCTGCGCCTGGTTCAACTGCGGCGGCACGTACGCCTCGAGCTTCTTCCACGCCTTGATCTCGTTCGTGTCGCGGTCGTAGGTGTAGCCGTTCTTCTTAGTGGTGCCGGCCTTGATGAACTCGACACGGATCGTGTGCGGCTTGTAGTGCAGCTCCTGCGAGTCCTTCGGGTCGGACACGCCAGTCGCTTCGCGAATGCTTGCGAATTCACGATTGGCGATGTCCATGGCCTGCTGGTTCGGGCTCTTGAGGTTCAGGCGATGCCACAGCTTGCGCCCCTTGAACTGGCCCTCGGTGATCTCGTAGGCGAGTTCCAGGTAGCGGCCGTCTCCGGCCTTGGTGTCCTTCATTTCGCTGTCGACGACGACTGCCGGATAGTCGGCGGTGGGCATTGCATCGAAGGCTTTCTGTGCTTCAGCGTTCGGGTCGTAGATGCCGTTGAGGTTTGCCATGTTCGTAGTTCCTTGGTTCGGGGTTGGTTGTCTTAGGCCGCTTGCGCGACCAGTACGCCGTTCGGCACAAAGGCCGCGAACGGGTTGTCACCCTTGGCATACGGGATGTCGCGCTCGATGCCAAAGCGGTTCTTGCTGATGTGCGAGGGCGTCGGATAGCAGGTGATGATTCGGCTGCCGTCCGAGTGCGCGCGCTTCTTGTCGGCGTCGCCGGTGGTGAAGGTCTTGAGCTTGATGAAGGCCACCAGGTCAACGTTGTCGCTGTAGTGCGACACCGACTTTTTGTGCATGCGGATCGTGTAGCGGGTGTACGGATCAGCATCCGGCAGCTCTAGCGTCTCGCTGTCGGCGTGGGCGATGAACACCACGTTCATGCCTTTCGTTTCAGCGAGCGCGCCGGCCCATTCACGCAGCTGGCGGTGACGGTCGGACACTGCCGAGTGGCCGGCGCCATAGCCGCCCATCGCCTGGTTGATGCTCTTGGCCTTCGGGTCGGATGCGACCACTTCGGACTCGATCATCGTGTTGAGCTGCGTGACCGAGTCGAGCACCAGCGTGCGAAACGGATGATCTTCGGTCGCCAGCGTAGTGATGGCGTCGAACACGTCCTGCGTGGAACGAGCCACCGGGAAGAGGGCGACATCGTTGCGGCCGGCGAGGCTGGCCGTGCCATCTTCCGTGCGGATGATGACCGGCGACGGGAAGCTGGCTGCGAGCGAGGTCTTGCCCATGCCGCCTTCGCCGACGAGTGTGGCGATGATCGGGCGCTGGCTGTTCGGCGCGGTGAGGCTATTGAGTGAAATGGCCATGGTTTAGGGCTCCGGGTTAGGCTGCGAGTTGCTGTTCGTGGGCGATCGGTTCAATGCGAACCGAAGGCTTTGCGGGCTTGGCAGTAATTGCCTGAGCCAGCACGGCGTACGCCTCGGGCTCGTTGCTCTCTACGTATCGAAGCCCCTTGACCACGATGGAAGGCTTGTACGTGATGGCCTGCCCGAACAGTGCAGCCGGCACCTGATCCTTGATCGCGGCGAGATGCGCTGCATCGAGCGAACGATTCATGCTGTACTCAATGACCACCTTGTAGTCGGCGCCCTTCATGGACACGCTGCCTTCGGTCTTGGCGGGCATCAGCTCCACGAGCGTCTGCTCGGCGCGGATACGCTCGGCCGTTGCGTGCGCCTCGGCGAACTTGGCGATTTCCAGGTTCTTGGCGGCTTCGTCGATGGGATTCATGCGGCCTCCCGAAGCGACGACAGTTCGCGCTCAAGTTCTGCAACGCGCTTTTCGCTGGCGTTGCTCTTGTTGTAGGCGGTTGCCCAATCGAGGTTCTTTGCCTCAAGCGCCTTTTGCAGGGCGACTTCGGTGGCGCTGAGCGGCGCAAACTTCTCGCTTTCCACGAAGGTGAGCTTCGGCGGAAGTGCGGCGACCTTGTAGGTAAGCGTTTCGCCGTAGCCGCTTTCTTCGACCACGCGGATATGCGGGATCAGGGCCAGCATCGTTGCCGCGTGCTCAGCTGGAACGGTGACGTGATGGTTGTACGAGACCTCAATCAAGACGTTCATGGTTCATGTTCTCCGGTGTAGTTAGCGCGCAAACCACAACGCGGCTGCGCAGATGAATTCGATGGCGATCGGTGTGACCAAAGCCCTAGCCAGCCTCACGCGGCACCCTTCGGCTCAACCTGCCTAACGCTGCGCAGGTAGCGATTCGCAGTCGAAAGCGCATTGGCGACCGAGTGCTGCGTGTCGAGCGCATGCATGGCGATGGCTTCGGCCTGCTTGGTCGTGGCAGCGCCGGCGTGGGCGTGCATGCGGATGGTCCGGCGCACCCAGAACTTGCGGACGTCGTAGACGGTGGCGCTCATGCGGCCTACCTCCACTCGCGCGGCGCAAAATGCTCCGCCATCACCTCAACCGCCTCAGCAATGCGGGCCCTGGACTTGCGATCCGTGATGCGGCGACTGACTGCAGCACGACGCCAGAACCAGCCGTTGAGCATCACACCCGGCGTGCCGTAGCCCATGCCACCGGGCACTGCCGCCGCGGTCTCGTGCATGACATCGCGTGCACGGTCGCGGTCGTAGGTCGTGGCCCCGTTGTCCTTGATGGATTTCCACCAGGTGCGCTGGGCGCGGCGAGCTGCACGGCGCAGCTTTTGGTAGGTTTGACGGTTCATGCGCGGGCCGCCTTGGTCTTGTTGCGGCCGTCGAGCGAGTACCAGAAGCGCTGCTGCGCCATGTAGACGCGGGAGGCGATCGGACCCATGTTCTGGCGCCACCGCATGCGCGGCAGTCGAAAGCGCCACGAGAAGCTGAGGCCGCGACGGTTCCACGGATTACAGAAGCCGCCGAAGAACTGCGGGCCGCGATCCGCGACAGGATCAACGCCGATGTGGAAGAACTGATGGCGCGACGGGCCATAGTCTTTTCCGGTGACATGGTCGATGCACTTGGTGACGCGCGAGAAATACAGCGCGCGCCATGCGCAACCCTCGGAACTCTGGATGCTCAGATTCAGTTTCACTTCTCACCCCTCGCGCGCTGAAGCGCCTCGTTGCGTTCGGTCACTCGCGTCAGGCCGTGGCCACCATTGAGGCCAGCAGCGAGCACGCGATCCATGAATTCGAGACGCCACTTGTCGTGGAGGCAGGCGAGGGCGATGCGGATGAGTTCGTGAGCCTTGGCCAGCTCACTCATCAGGCCCGACACGATCCAGCGATCACGGATCAGCCTGTCGGCCACGTCGGGCCAGCCCATGGAGCGGAGGAAGTCAGCAATGTCCTGCATGTCCTGCAGGGCGCCCTTCTTGTTTCCGTCACCAGTGGCCATCTCGACCTCCCATCGCCTGCCCCTCGGGCGGCGTGGTGAGGACAATAGCAACGCTAAATGTGCAACGCAATAGCAATGCTACTTTTTCAGGTATGAAAAATTCCTATCGTCTCGAGACGATCGATAGCCTGTGTCTATGGCCAGAAGTCTGCCTGGCCTTGTCGCCCCTGCATGGACGGGCACAAAAAAGCCCGCGCTAGGCGGGCTTAATGGTTAGTAGCTGACTGGTCCGATATTCAACTCGCCACCTTGACCGATCGCGATGCGATAGGTGAGCTGGTCGCCAGCATCCACCGTAACTTGCACTTCGCGCTTGTTACGCGTCGCAAGGCCCGAACCGCATAGCCCTGCGCCAGATGGACTCGCGCCAACATTCCATCGGCCAGGAGTGAATACCAAAGTGACTTTCTCGCCCGTATCAAGCATGGCCGCGGGGGTGCCGTTGACCAGCACCGCCAAGTAACAGCCGGCCCCCATCATCCCCTTGTCGCGCACGAATGTAACCGCGCCAGCCGAGCCACTAGCGGCCTGGTATCCGTATACGCGGCTCTCTGGGGCTGGCTTTGCCTCACCTACGTTAACCGGCTTAGTGGCGCATCCCGCAAGTGTCGCGACGCCAAGCAGTAGTGCAATACAAATTGCCGCTTTCATCCCCTTCCTCCCGCAACGGATGGGTCAGCTACCCTGGCCGGGTCACTTAACGTCGAGTTGCATTCTGAGCATACGACTAAAGTCACAGATCACCTTTTGCGATATTGGCGTGAGATAGTGCGGGTACAGGAGGGAAGGGATGTCGCAAGAACTTAATGATTTTGTCGCCGATTGGGTGGCGTGTGTGGTGCGCATGCGTCGGGATGCGCGCAGTCCGGAGCCGCTTCCGACTACTTTCGAATCGGCTTTTCCAGCCTTGAAAGAAGTTCGCCAATCGTCCCCTTGTCACGAAACTTTGGCGGTACAGAGCGACGAATTGCCTCGGCAACGTCCTCAGCTTCGTTTGGTCGATGACTCCGCATAATCCCGACCAAGATACCTAGCACGATCTTGATGGAGTCGAGATCGTTCTCAAGCCTTGAGATGGTCAGTCCGTATTCCCTCACGTCGCCGCTCGCCTCCGCCTTTCGAATGGATAGGGCACTCCCTTGCGCGAGTTCCACCTCGCCGTAGGCATTGCTAAATACTCTTGGGTCCTCAGCTCCCACAATCTTTGCGAAGATTGGAGCTTTATCTGCAGACATTGGTCTAAGTCCCGAGGACCACTGAGAGACGAGTGCAGGCGCCACACCCATTCTTTCTGCAATGGCGGCTTTAGTGAGCCCGGACGCATCAATTGCAGCCTTAATGGCTCGCGATTCCTTGGATGGAGTGGGCTTCTTAGTCATAACTAGCGATGCTATCCGTGACGGAAATCCGTCGCGATGAGCGGAGCTATTGCAATCAACCAATAGCATCGCTATCGTCCGTGGGCATGATCAATCTGCCCATCCAGCAAGCCATCGACCACTGCGGCAACCAGCGCGTCCTGGCAGCCCTCCTTGGCGTTCAGCCATCCCTTGTCTCTCAATGGGTTACGTGTCGCCGCCCGGTTGCAGCCCATCACTGCCTGGCTATCGAGCTCGCCACTGGTGGAGTCGTTACACGCCACGCGCTCCGTCCCGATGTCTTCGGCGCCGATCCTTCCAAGAACTCTCAGAGCCAAGTCTCTCGACCTCTCAGTAAGAGGGCTGCCTAAGTGAGTTGCCATCTCTTTGTCCGTTGTGTCCATGGCGCCACGTTAGCCGGCCGCCAGTCCACCATCTACGTTCGGAGTTCGCACCCGTGAACGTCATCGATGCCGCACACCGCACCGTCCACGACTACCCCGGCGGTAGTGAATCCCTCGGCCCCCGCATCGGCATCTCGCCGGCCGTGCTGCGCTCCAAGGTCAATCCGAACACGGCCACGCACCATCTGACCGTGCGCGAGGCCGACGCCATCATGGGTGTCACGGGCGATTTCCAGATGCTTTACGCGCTGGCCGACAACCATGGCTTTGGCCTGGTGCGCCTGGACGCCGAAGGGCAGGGTGATTCGATCCTGTCGAGCGTGCTGCAGATGACGACCGCGGAAGGCGAGTTCGCCCGGGTGATCGATGCGGCGCTGCAAGACGGCCACATCTCGGCCAACGAAAAGGCCGACATCGAAGCGCATGCGCTCGAGCTGCAGTCGAAGGTCGTGGCCCTTGTCGCGCGGCTTGCTGGTACTGAGCGGGCTCCGCTGAGGGCGGTGGCATGACCGACCACGGCCAGAACGATCCGCTGACGTTTGATCCCGACCCGGAGACGGTCGAAACCATCCGCACCCATCTGTGGCTGCAGCGCAATGCGCGCGAGCTGGCCGAGCAGGAGAAAGCAGCATGAGCGACGAAGCCGACAAGGCCGCCGAGCTAGAGCAGATCGAGCGCGATGCCGCGCTCCGTGCCCATGCCGCACGCCCGCGCATCATCCCTATGTGCGAGAACTGCGAGGAAAGGCCCGCACATGTCACGCAGAGCGGGATGACCTGGCGCTTTTGTCCTGACTGTGCAGAAGACCATCTGCGAAGGAATCAGGCCGCGTGAGAGATACGGCCGTGTTCCTGTGCAATCTGACGATGAACGCGGCACAGCCGTGGCTCGATGCCGGCTACCGCATCGTTCTCGTGGATCCGCAACTGTCTGCCGGCATTCATACGGATGGCCTCGTCACGCGGATCGGCTGCATCATCACGGAATGCCTACCGTTTCTAGGTGAACTGATCCGCTCCGGTCGCATTGCTTTCGTGGCCGGCTTCCCGCCGTGCACTGACGTTGCGCTGTGCGGGACGAAGCATTGGGCGTCGAAGCGCGCCAAAGATCCGTACTTCCAAGCCAAGGCGGCCATCGTTGCCGAGCAATGCCGAATGATCGGCGCTCTGTCGGGCGCGCCTTGGATCTTCGAGAACCCGCGCAGCGCCTTCAGCAAGATATTCGGGCAGCCGTCATACAAGTTCGACCCATACCAGTACACAGGCTATTGCGCCGACGACAACTACACCAAGGACACTTGGTTGTGGACCGGGGGGGGGCTTCGTCATGCCTGAGTTCTTCCGCGACCTGTCGCTTGGCAAGCCCGACGATCGCATCCACAAGTGCCCGCCCGGCCCGGAGCGCGCAAACTTCCGCAGCGCGACGCCAAAGGGCTTTGCCATGGCGATGTTCCTTGCCAACGGCAGGCCGCTCGCTCCGCGATTGGAGCTGGCCGCATGACCGCCGCCCAAGCCCTGACGCAGCTCGACCCCTCCGAGGCCGCACGCTTCCTCGCCATCCTGGACGAGAGCGCCGAGACCTTCTGCTTTCGCGTGTTCGACGACAACGAGTCGCGCAAGGATCCGCGCCTCGCCGCCAAGTTCGACGGCGCCCTCACTGATGTCTGGCCGCACCTCGTTGCCAAGCAAGCGCAGGGCTGTGGCGTCTACGTGGTGGCCAATGCCGGCGAGCAAACCAACGACACTATCTACAAGGTTCGCGCAGTCTTTGCGGACACGGACGGTGCGCCGCTCGATCCGATCCTGGCGTGTGGCCTCGAGCCGCATGTCGTCGTCGAGTCCAGCCCGGGCAAGTGGCACGTCTACTGGCTGGTGGATGACCTACCAACCGCGGCCTTTCGCGACGTTCAGCGCTCGATAGCGGCACAGTTCGGCACCGACAAGTCGGTCAACGATCTGGCGCGTGTTATGCGCTTGCCGGGCATGCTGCATCAGAAGGGCGCGCCGTTCCTCGCCCGCATCATCCACGAGTCGGGTGCGCTGCCGTACTCGGCTGAGACGATCCTGCAGCATTTCCCGCAGATGGTCGCCTCCGAGTCATCGCCCGGCCTGACCGGAGCACAAGGCCTCGGACCGGGCGTCGTCATCGAACACGACCGCCACGCTGACGTCATCAAGTGCACCTTGCTGCTAGCGCAGTCGGTCCACGCCGGCGCCATGACGCGCCGCGAAGCGTTCGACACCATGTGCGCGCGCCGCGATGCGGGTCGATACAGCCGCCACGTGCCTGACGAAGAGATACAGCGTGCACTTGATGGGGCGCTGTCGAAGCGGGAGTTGGCGCCGGCAAGCAAGCCGCCCGAGCAACAGCCCGCCAGCGTCCTCGACGCCCTGCGTGCCGCCTGCGTGCCGTTCACGCTCGAAGAGTTGGCCGCGTCCGCCATCCCGCATCCGCACGCCTTCATGTCCGCCGATGGTCGCCGTGGCCTGTTCCCGGAAGGCGAGGTGTCCATCGTGGCCGCACCGGGCCGCGAGGGCAAGACATCCGCCGTGATGGCCATCGTCAAGCAGTACGCGCTCGGCCTGCCACTGGCCGACATGTGCCCGTCCGAGGTTCGCTCGGCCATGATCTACAGCGCCGAGGATGACCGCGCGCAGTATTCGCGCAAGTTCGAGGCCCAGCACCTTTACGCGACGCCCGACGAAGCGGATCGCCTGCGCAACAACGTCATCATCCCCGAGCTGCACCAGGGCGCGCTGAGCGACATGCGCGAGATCGTGAAGGCGCAGGGCAAGAACCTGGCCCGCGGCCTCATCGTTGACCCCTTGATTGCCATGATCAACGAGTTGAAGACCAAGGAGTGCCCGCTCGGCCTGGTGGTGTTCGAAACCGCCTCGACCATCTCCGAGGCCGAGGAAGACAACGCGGGCCTGCGCTTCCTGGTCATGACCCTGAAGCACATCGCCAAGACCACCGGTGTCGCCGTCGTGCTCACACACCACACGAACCAGGAGTCGGGCAATGCGCTGTCGTCGCTTGAGCTGAGCGAGGCAGCGATCCGTGGCGGCACGGCCCTGGTCAACAACGCCCGCCAGACGCACCTGATCGTCAACCTTGGCAGTGACGGCCAGCCATTCCCGGATGGCGACGCCCGCACGCTGTTGCGCAAGATGGTCGCCCGCGGTGAGGCGGAGCGCGTGACGGCCCTGGTGTGCCTGTCGTCGTCCAAGTCAGCCGATCCCGCGCCGACGTTCTTCCGATGGGCGGACACCGAACACCATGGTCCGCGCCTGCACACGATCCAGCCGCCGAAGGATGTAGCCGGCAAGTCGTGGCTTAGCGTTCGCCGGATGCTGTCTGGTGCGCGCGAGGAAGCCAAGGCAGACAAGAAGGCAGAGCAGGGCAACGCCAGCATGCGCGTGGTCGTCCAGGCCGCGTGTGCATTGGCTGAGGCTGGCGAGCAACCCACGGCCGCGAAGATCAGTGCCAAGTGCGGTCGTAACCCGGGCTGGGCGAAGCCATACCTTGCCATGGCCTTGGAGCTTGGCGAGCTGTCCAGGTCGACGGAACAGGTTCCTCGTACCAAGGGGTTCACCGATGTCTATCGGCCTCCGTCTGACGCTCCGAAGCCCTGGAAGCGGGCGACTCCTTGGTCAACTCCTTGCCTCAATCAAACGCACCATGGAGTCAGAAGTAAATGCGCATGAATCAACGACTTAACTACTTGATTGACTCCTTGATGACTCCTTGCTTGCCGTTGGGGCATGTGCTGGGGGTAAATGCGGCGCTGTCAGGCGCGCATTACCCCGTACTTGCCCCCGCCCGACTACTACTCCTTGATGCTGTATCCCTAAAGGGGCAAGGAGTAGTCACCAAGGAGTCGTCGATCCCTGCTGTGAGGGTCGGCCTGTGAACAGCGAGCACATCGAGGCCGTCCTGCTGATGCGCTGGGTCGAGGGAGCTGAGCGCGACTGGCCCGAGCTGAAGTTCTTCGCGGCCTGGCCAAACGGTGGCCACCGGTCGAAGCGAACTGCCGGACTGATGAAGGCTGAGGGCGTTCGCCGCGGCCCGCCGGATTACTGGTTCCCGGTGCGCCGGTCTGACTTCATCGGCTTGGTCATCGAGCTGAAGACTGAGACTGGCCGACCGTCAACCGAACAGCGCGAGTGGCTTGCTCACCTGCGCGCCACTGGCTGGCGTGCCGAGCTATGCCGCGGCCACGAGCAAGCCATTGCCGTGCTGCGTGATTACCTGGTGGCCGATGGGGCCGACAACGAACTCAAGGACGCCGCATGACCCTACACACCTTCGAAGCCAACAGCCGCCCCAGCTTCCGCGAGCGCGTGTTTGCGCTGGCCGGCCATAGCACCTGGCGTGAGCCGACGGGTGCCGGCACGAGCCATCTGCGCGCGATCCCGGCCGATCACATGGTTGCCGCGGCCTTGTCGTTCGGCCGCCGTGACGCCAAGGACATCGGACCGGATATCGCCATGGACATCGCAACCGGGCGCGCGGGCCACTATCGCCCCATCTGCGAGGCGCTCGGTAAGGCGCTGGCAGGCGATCGCAGCGTCTTGGTGAAGCGTCACCGCGCCCATATTGGCGTCGTGGCGTGGGCGGCCTACCAGGCGGTCATGGGGCGACCGCAGCCACCGATGCCCGATGGCGTGCGCGTGGACGACTGGAACGATCTGGTGGCAGCTGGGGCGTATATCCTGGAGACGTTGGCGGAGGATGCGCTAGCCTTGGCGGCCCGTAGGTCGAGGAGGGCGGCTTGAAACTTGGCCGCCAAGGCCTTATGCCTGTCTGACATCAACCAGCAAGGAGCAGGGCATATGTCAGCAACACCGATCGAAGTGGCGCGCGATATCGTCGTGGCAATGATCAACCGCCAGGGGAGCAACCTAGGCGTAGGACTGGCCGACTCGGCCGCGGCAGACGTGGTCAAGGTTTTCGAGAAGGTCTTCGACAGCGTGAGCAAGAAGTACCACGAAGACTAGACCGCTTGACATCGTTTCGCCCTGCGCGAAACTTCCATCATCGGAAAGCTTTGTGTGGTGAATGCGCAGGCTGATGCGCAGCAATCAGGCAGAGGAACGGAGCGCGGAGCTGGGCTTTAAATCCAACCTCGACCGCAAGCCGGAGATCAGCGCCGGCAACCACACGATCCACTAAACAAGCCCGGCCACGCGCCGGGCTTTTCTTTTGAGCCGGCCTGCGCCATTGGCGTCAGTAGCAGCGGAAACGCTCGCCGGACTTATTCGCCCGAGGGGCAATGCATGGCACAGACGAAGCTAGGTTCGTTCGCGGAAGCGTGGACGAACATCGGCGTAGGTTTCGCCATTAACTGGTGCGCAAACATGGTCGTGCTGCCGATGTTCGGCATCCCCATGAGTGGCACCAAGGCCTTCCACATCGGTCTCGTATTCACTGCCATTAGCCTGGCGCGTAGCTACGTCCTGCGGCGCTGGTTCAACGGGTTGAAGTTCGGCAACGCGGAGCCAGCCAAGTGAGTGGCTTGAAGCATGACGGCGGCAAAGCACCGTGGCATCTGCTGCCTTTCGATGCTATTGCCGGCATCGTCGAGGTTCTTGCCTTTGGAGCCAAGAAATATGCCGCCCGCAATTGGGAGGCTGGCATGGACTGGTCGCGCTTATTCGGCGCGGCCATGCGCCACCTGACGGCATGGTTCCACGGCGAGCACAAAGACCCTGAAACGGGTTACTCGCACCTGTGGCATGCCGGTTGCTGCATCCTGTTTCTTATCGCTTATGAGCTGCGCGGCGTTGGCAACGATGACCGCCCGGGCTCGCTCACTGGTGCTCAGGCTATCGACGCCGTGAGCATGGCTCCGCCTGTTGTAAAAGATCAGCTTGCACGCCCGCTCAAGCGACTCGACTCTGGCGCCATTGCGACCGACTTCCAGCGCGACCGGGACGCGACCGGCGCATGATCTGCCCCAACTGCGGCAGCGAGAACGCCAAGCGCAACGGCATGGGCCGCGCGTACTGCCGCGACTGCCACACCTACCCGAAGATCCCGGCCGAACGCAGCCAGGAAGAGATCGACGCCACGCTGGCAGCTCGTCAGGGCTGGGCGCCCGCCGAGGATCTGGCGCACCCATTGCCGCCGGGGCAGAAGCTGCGCGGCATGTCGACGCTGTACAAGGGCGACGGCTCCATCGGCGTCCAGTGGATCAAGACGAAAGAGGATGACGCCGAGCAGGCAGCCATCCTACGCGCCATGCACGAGGCGATGGCCGCCGATCTGCCGCAGGTTGCCCATCGTCCTGCATCCGGCTCATACCGCGACGACCTGATGGCGGTCTATCCAATTGGCGACCCGCACATCGGCATGTACGCATGGAAGGACGAGACCGGCGACAGCTGGGATCTGAAGATTGCCGAGCGCGTGCACTGCGGCGCCATGGCTGAGCTCGTGCATCGCTCGCCGCGCGCACGTCGCGGTGTCGTTCTCAACTTGGGCGACGCCTTGCATTACGACTCGCTTGCGGCGGTAACTCCACGCAGTGGTCACAACCTGGACGCTGATGGCCGCTACGCCAAGATGGCCACGGTAGCCGTGAAGATCCTGCGCCAGTGTGTCGAGTCGGCGCTCGAAGTGCATGACGAGGTCGAGGTCATCAATGTGCCCGGCAATCACGACGAGACCGGCGCGCTTTGGCTGTCCATCGTGTTCGCTCACATCTATGAGAACGAGCCGCGCGTCAAGGTGCACACAAGTCCGGCGCTGTTCCATTACATCCGCTTCGGCAAGGTGCTTATCGGCGCTCACCACGGCCACACCTGCAAGGCTGAGAAGCTGGCTGGCGAGATGGCGTGTGCCCGCGCGAAGGATTGGGGCGAGACGAAACATCGCCACTGGCTGACCGGCCACGTTCACCACGAGTCGAAAAAGGAATACGCCGGCTGCACGGTCGAGAGCTTCAACACGCTTGCCGGCAGGGATTCGCACGCGGCGAACCATGGCTATCACTCGAATCAATCGCTGTCTTGCGTGGTGTATCACCGCGAGCGCGGCGAGTACGCGCGCACCAAGACGTTCGCTGATGCGTTCGGCGAAGAGATGGCGGCATGACCACGATTGCCTGGGACGGCAAGACGCTCGCAGCAGACAAGCAGACGTCGTTCGCCGGTTCCAAGTTCCGCGTCACAAACAAGATCGAAGCCATCACCGGTGGCTATGTCGCATGCGCTGGCAATGTCGCGCAGATCAACAACTTTCTGCGCTGGTATCGCGCTGGACGCAAAGGCAAGAAGCCCGAACTTGACGACTTCAACGCCATCATGGTCTTGCGCGGCAAGGTCACCATGTGGGAAGGCGATTCCGAGATTCCCTGTCGTCCGGACGATCGCTTGGCCGAAGGTTCGGGATGGAAGTGGGCTGCAGCAGCAATGGACTTTGGAAAGACAGCCGTTGAGGCCGTCCAGTACGCATCGACCCGCGACAACGGCACTGGCTGTGGCGTGGACTACGTGACCATCAACAAGCTGCGGCGAAAGCCCGCAAGCAGGGGCTGATTAGATGCGCAACGTTATCGAAGGGGCGAGCGTGGGCTATGCAGTGACGTACCTTGGCGGCATTCTCGCTGGCTTCCCGTGGGACAAGCTGGCGTCTGCGCTCACGGCACTGTGGTTCGCGTCACTGCTTGGCGAGCGGTACTACCGCAAGTTCATGGCGTGGTGGAAGGCACGCAAGCAGGCTCCCGCCGCATGAAGCCACGCGTCATCGCCGCGGTACTCGCGGCCGTCATCGCGCTCGCTTCGGCCTTCATCCCGACATGGGAAGGCAGTCAGCCAGTCGGCTACCGCGACATCGCGGGCATTGCCACGGCATGCGAGGGTCACACCGGCGCTGATGTCGTCATTGGCGTGCGCTACTCGCCCGAGCAGTGCAGGCAATGGCTAGAAAGCGATGTCGGCAAAGCGGCTGCCGGTGTCGGCGATTGCGTCAGTGCGCCGCTCAAGGTCTACGAATGGGCCGCGTTCACATCGCTGGCCTACAACATCGGTGTCAGCAAGTTCTGCAGTTCAAGCATTGCACGCAAGGCCAACGCCCACGACATGCCAAGCGCATGCCGTGCGATTGACCTGTACGTGTATGCCGGTGGCCGCCAGGTAGAGGGCTTGGTGAGGCGCCGCGCTGCGGAACGGGCTATGTGCGAGGGCAGGGCATGAACCGATTCAAGTGGTGGGCACGTGTACTGCTCAAGCTGGTCGCCATGCATCGCTATGCATCGGGACAGGTCAGTTTTGAGCGCGTGGTCGACTTCTGCATCAGGCGGGGGATCCGGACATGATGGACGCGATCAAGCCGTACCTGCTCGAAATCAAGTTCTTTCTCGCCGTCATCCTGCTGGCCGCCGTCTTCATTGCCGGCCACCACGTCGGCGAGTCAGCCGGCAAGCGTGCGATCGATGCCATGCGGCTATCGGTAGCCCAGCAAACGACCGCCGCGACACAGGCCGCGCGCGCCACCGAGCACACCCAGGCCGATGCATTCGCGGCCATCGACGCCAAATACCTGAAGGACACGACCTATGCGCAGTCACTATCCGCGAGCACTGTTGCTGGCCTGCGTGATGGCACTGTGCGCTTGCGGCCAGCGTGGCAATGTCCGGCCGCCGCCAGTGTGCCCGCGCCTGCAGCCAGTACCGGCAGCCCTGATGCAGTCGCCGACGACCGGTCAGAAAGTGCGGGCCGAATTGTTCGAGCCGCCGACGACGCCGACGCACAAATAGCGGCGCTTCAAGAACTACTGCGCCAGGATCGCCAATGATCGAGCGACTGCGCGCCGCATGGGCGGCGCTGTGTGGTGCGCCCGTGCTCGCCACCGAAGGCTGGATCGCTGTTGCGGCGGATCCGCGAGACGGCAAGCTGCTGGGCCTGCGCTGGAATGGCTTGGTTGCCGAGGATGCCGCCAAGGCGCTGTATCAGGCCGGCGACGCCATCGTTGAGAAGTTGCCGCCGTTGCCACCGATACAGACGAAGACGATTCACTGAGTTATGACCGAGAAGAAAAGCCCGCACACTGGCCCGACAACCTGGGAGAAAGGCAAGTCCGGCAATCCGGGCGGCCGTTCGCCACGCATCGGGCCCAACGGCGAGACCGCGGCGCAGCTTGCGCGCTTGCACACGATGGAGGCCATCGAGTGCCTGGCCGAGGTTACCAACAACAAGAAGGCTCCCCCGATTGCCCGCGTCGCCGCCGCTGGCGCATTGCTTGATCGTGGCTGGGGCAAGCCGGAACAGTACGTCGAGGCCAACGTGAACAACAGCGGCGTGCCGATCATCCAGATCGTTCGCGTCGACGCAGCTGATGGCGCGGATTGAGCTAACCGGTCCGCAATACGAGTTCGTCACCGCCGAGGATCAATTCCCCGCGATGGTGGCTGGCTTCGGTAGCGGCAAAACGCACGCGGCCATTGTCCGCGTGCTGACCAAGAAGCTGCAGTATCCGCGCCAGAGCGTGGCGTACTACCTGCCGACCTATGACCTGGTGCGGCGCATTGCGTTTCCGCGCATCAGCGAGCAGCTCGAGGAAGTCGGCCTGAAGTTCGCCACGAACAAGGCGGACAACATCATCACCGTGCAGGATGCTGGCGACATCATCTTGCGCACAATGGACACGCCAGAGCGCATCATCGGCTACGAGGTGGCCGATTCGATCGCGGACGAGCTGGACACCCTCAAAGAGGAACAGGCGCGCGCGGTATGGAACAAGATCATCTCGCGCAACCGCCAGAAGAAGCCGGACGGTAGCCTGAACACGGTGGGTGTGGCGACCACGCCCGAGGGCTTCCGGTTCGTCTACGACCGGTGGCGGAAGAATCCAGCCACCGGCTATCGCATCATCAAGGCCTCGACGCTCAGCAACGCGCGCAACCTGCCAGCCGGCTACATCGACAGCTTGCGCGCCTCGTATCCGTCGAACCTGCTGGCCGCGTACCTGGATGGCGAGTTCGTGAACCTGGTGGCCGGCTCGGTCTATCCCGAGTTTGACCGCCATCTCAACGCCAGCATGGAGACGATCAAGCCGGCTGAAGCGCTGCATGTGGGCATGGACTTCAACGTCGGCAAGATGTCGGCGGCCATTCACGTACTGCGCGGCGACGAGCCGCACGCGGTCATGGAGCACACCGGTGTGCTGGACACGCCTGCCATGGCGGCTCTGCTGAAATCGCGCTATGCCGGGCATCCGATCATCGTCTACCCGGACGCCAGCGGCCAGGCGCGCAAGTCGAACAATGCCAGCGAATCCGATCACGCCATCTTGCGCGCGGCCGGTTTCGCGGTGCGCGTGAACACGGTCAACCCGCGCATCAAGGATCGCGTGCTGTCGGTGAATGCAATGGTCAGCAAGGAAGGTGTGCGCCGCTACCGGGTCAATCCCGAGACGTGCCCTGACCTTGTTGAGGCGCTCGAAAAGCAAGCCTACGACAAGAACGGCGAGCCCGATAAGGCTGGCGGCTTGGATCACATCATGGACGCGGCCGGCTATTTCCTCGTGTACCGATACCCCATTCAGCACCGCATTGCGCTGGTGCAGCCTCTCAGGATCTAAGCATGCCCATCGCCGTATACGACACCAACGACGAGATCACCGCTCGCCGCAAAGAGTGGGCTGTCCTCGATGCCTTGATGGGCGGAACGCCGGCCATGCGCAAGGCTGGGCAGACGTTGCTCCCCATGTGGCCAGCCGAGGATGGCAAAGCCTACGACATGCGCCTGGTGACGGCCACGCTGTTTCCGGCGTATCGCCGCACGGTCGGCGTCATGTCGGGCAAGCCGTTTGCCAAGCCGCTGCAGCTCAAGGATGCCGACCCGCAGATCGAGCAATGGGCCGAAGACATCGACCTTCAGGGCGTCAGCTTGCACAGCTTCGCAGCGGAGATGTTCCAGGAGCCGGTGGCCTACGGGCTGGGCGGCATCCTGGTGAGCTATCCGCGCGTGCCGGAAGGTGGCTTCCGCAGCAAGGGCGAGATGCCGGCGAGCATGCGGCCTTACCTGGTCCGCGTGAAGCATTCGCAGATCCTCGGCTGGCTGGTTGACCAGTCCAGCGGCGTGGCCAAGCTGTCGCAGGTGCGCATTCTTGAGCAGGCCGAGGAACCAGACGGCCCGTTCGGCGTGAAGTGCGTCGACCAGGTGCGCGTGCTGTATCCCGGCCGCTGGGAGATCTGGAAGGAAGTACAGAAGGGCCAATGGATCGTCACCGACAGAGGCACGACGTCGCTGACCGATATTCCCTTTGTCCCGCTGTACGGCATCCGCAATGGGCTGATGTGCGGCCAGGCGCCGATGCTTGACCTTGCGTATCTCAACGTGAAGCATTGGCAGAGCCAGAGCGACCAGGACACGATCCTGCATGTGGCGCGCGTGCCCATCCTTGCCATGATTGGCGCGGACGATCAGAGCCAGCTCACGGTAGGCGGCGCTGCAGCGGTCAGGTTGCCGACTGGTGCCGACATCAAGTTCGTTGAGCACAGCGGGCGCGCCATAGCGGCAGGGCAGGCTGCGCTCGACGCACTCGAAAATCAGATGATCCAGTCGGGCGCCGAGCTTATGGTCAAGAAGCCTGGCGCGCGCACGGCGACCGAATCAGCCAACGACGCCGAGGCGAACAAGTCCGACCTGCAGCGCATCGCCGAGAACTTCGCCGATGCGATCGACCAGGCGCTCATCTACATGGGCGAGTTCGCCAATGTGACGAACGTCGGCAACGTCGAGCTGTTCAGCGACTACGGCGCTAGCACGATGGGCGAAGCCAGCGCAGCCTTGATCAAGGATCTTCACCTGGCCGGTGTCATCACGGGCGAGACTGCCATCGGCGAGCTGCAGCGCCGCGGCGTGCTAAGCGACGACATCGACCCGGAAGTCGAGTTCGAACAGGCCAAGTCCGAAGTGCCAGCCCTGCCGCCACCGCCCGCGCCGGGCGCCGGTAACGAAACGGCCAGCGCGTTCACCTGATGGCGACCGCCAACGCAGTCCTTCAGGATCAGGCAATCGGCCACGAGCACGACTTGCGCCGGTTCTATACCGGCGTGGTCGCGCGCATGCAGGCGGTGCTTGATCGCACGGATGCGAGCCTGCTTGCGCAACTGACGCAGGCCATGATGCAGATGGACGCCAGCAGCTTCACGGTCGAGCGACTGAATGCACTGCTGGCATCGGTGCAGCGCATCAACGCGCAGGCCTATATGGACGTGATGAGGGTCCTTCAGCCGGAGTTGCAAGACCTTGCCGGCGTGGAGTCGCAATCACAGGCAGCGGCGATTCGTGGCGCCGTTCCGGCGTCCGTACAGATCAAGTTCCCGATTGCCGGCGTATCGGCCGAACAGGTCTATGCCACCGCATTGTCTCGCCCATTTCAGGGCCGGCTGCTGAAGGATTGGGCGGCCAACCTTGAGCAATCGCGCCTGACGGCCATCCGCAACACCGTGCGCGCCGGCTACGTCGAAGGCAAGACAACCGCCGACATCATCAAGACCATTCGCGGCACCAAGGCATTGCGCTATGGCGACGGCATCCTGGAACGACCGCGCCGCGAGCTTGCCGCTGTGGTACAAACCGCGCTGAGCCATACGGCTCAGACCGCGAGGCAGGCCATGACGGACGCCAATGCTGACCTAGTGAAGGCAGTGCAATGGGTGTCGACGCTGGACAGCAAGACCAGTCCCATGTGCCGCATCCGCGACGGGCTCAAGTACACGGCGGACGATCACAAGCCTATCGGGCACAGTATCCCGTGGGGCGATGGACCGGGCCGCCTGCACTTCAATTGCCGCTCTGTCAGCGTTCCGGTACTCAAGAGCTGGAAAGAGCTCGGTATCGACATGGACGAGATGTCGCCGGGCACGCGCGCATCCATGGATGGCCAGGTGCCAGCCGATCAGACCTATGCAGAGTGGCTCGCCAAGCAATCGGCAGAGCGACAGGACGACATCCTTGGCCCGGCTCGCGCCAAGCTGTACCGGTCGGGCAAGGTGTCGTTCGATCGTTTCTACGACGACAAGGGCCGGTATCTGACGCTTGATCAATTGCAGTCCCGCATCAGTCCTTGACAACGTTCGACATCCTGCGAGCATTGCTCACGATGGCGAAGTTTCGCTTAATAGATGGCACACCGCCGCCGGATTCACCGGCTGAGCGGGTGCGTCAGCAAGTTAAGGCCAGACGTACAACCGAACGACTGTCATGCAGCTCATGCAGTGGTATCGAATACGTCACCGCGCGAGCCGGCAATACGCACACCAAGCTTTGCTTGATCTGCCTGATGCAAGGCAGACGACGCGAGATGACTTGACCAGTTCCTGGAAGGTTCCGGGCAGTGGTGCCCAATCCGGTTCGAACCCGGAGGCTACCGCAAGGTAGGGTGTTCGACTCATCAACCTTCCGCCACATACCAAGCCCCGCCATGCGGGGCTTTTTCTTTGGCCAATGGCCACCAATCAGCCCGAGGGGCATACCCGTGAGCGAAGTCGATACCAGTAGCCAGGAATTCAAGGACGCCGTTGCTGCCGCTGTGGTGGATGCAACCGAGGGCTTGAAGACCAAGAACACCGAACTGCTAGGCAAGCTTCAGAAGGCCAAGCAGGGTCAGCAGATCGACCCGGCCGAACTTCAGGCCGTCGAGTCGGAACGCGATGCGCTGAAGGCGCAACTGGCGGACGCGAACAAGTCGGTCAAGAAACTGACCGGAGAACTGGACGCATCCAACAAGCGCGCCACCGAGACCGAGGCAGCGTTCAACAACTCCCTGCGCGATTCGCAGCTCACCGAGGCCTTGGCCAAGGCGGGCGTCACGAATCCGGTTCACCTCAAGGCTGCCAAGGCTTTGCTGGGTGCTGGCGTGCAGGTGGTGGACGAGAACGGCGCCAAGGTCATCAAGGCTGGCGACAAGGCTCTGGCCGACTACATCACGGAATGGGCAGCGGGCGACGAAGGCAAGTTCTTCGTGGCTGCGCCGGCCTCTCACGGCGACGGCGCGCGAGGCGGCGGTCGCGGCAACACAACCAGTAAGAGCGTGACCCGCACCGAGCTCAACACCATGAGTCCCGGTGATCAGGCTGCGCACTTCCATGCCGGCGGCACTGTCGTCGACGGCTGACCATTTTTCCCGAGGAATAGCCCGTGGCAAATACCATCACCAGTCTGATCCCCGATCTGTATAGCGCGCTCGATGTCGTGTCGCGCGAGCTGGTCGGCTTCATCCCGGCCGTCAACCGTGACTCCACCTTCGAGCGTGCGGCCGTTGGCCAGACCGTTCGCAGCTTCGTCGCGCCGGCCGTGACCGCTTCCAACATCACCCCCGGTGTCACGCCGCCCGATGACGGCGACCAGACCATCGGCCAGGTGCCGCTGACCCTGACCAAGGCTCGCCGCGTGCCGGTGCGCTGGAATGGCGAGCAGTCGCTCGGCCTTAACAACGGCGGCCCGGGCGTGCTGAACGTCCGCGCCCAGCAGTTCGCTCAGGCGATGCGCACCCTGTGCAACGAGATCGAAACCGACCTCGCCGCGCTGCACGTCAACGCCTCGCGCGCTTCGGGCACGGCTGGCACCACGCCGTTCGCTTCCGACCTGTCCGATCCGGCCAACGTCCGCAAGATCCTGTCCGACAACGGCCAGTGGACGAGCGACATGCACGGCATCATCGACACCACGTCGGCCGCCAAGCTGCGCACGCTGGCCCAGCTGACCAAGGTCAACGAGTCGGGCAACGATTCGATGCTGCGTCAGGGCGAGATCCTGAACATTCATGGCTTCGCCCTGCGCGAGTCGGCTCAGGTGAAGCAGGCTGTGGCAGTCGGCACCAGCTCGTTCAGCACCGACGCCACCGGCTATGCCAAGGGCGCCACGTCGATCACCGTGACCGGCACCGGCGGCTTGCTTGCCGGCGACATCATCACCTTCGCTGGCGACACGAACCAGTACCTGGTCGTGAACGCGGTGGCGGCTGCCGGCACGCTGCAGATCGCAGCTCCCGGCCTGCAGAAGGCGCTACCGGCGTCGGCCAAGGTGATCACCGTGGTTGCCGCGGCGACGCGCAACATGTTCTTCGCTCGCAGCGCGTTGCAGCTGGCGACCCGCGCACCGGCCCTGCCGGACGGCGGCGACTCGGCTGTCGATCGTCACATCATCACGGACCCGCGTTCGGGCCTGTCGTTCGAAGTGGCGATGTACGCGCAGTACCGTCAGATGCAGTACGAAATCAGTGCTGTGTGGGGCGTGGCCTGCGTCAAGCCGGAAGGCGTGGCGCTGTTGCTGGGTTGATCCACCTAGGGGCGGCTCCGGCCGCCCCTTTTCATTCTGAGGGGTTCGCATGGCTCTGATCGTTGAGGATGGCAGCGGGTTGCCCAATGCCGAGTCCTATATCAGCGTGGCCGATGCGGACACCTACTTCTTGAATCGCGGCAAAGCTGCATGGGCGGCATTGGACACGGCGACCAAAGAGCAATCGTTGCGCGCCGCGACGGACTACATGTCGCAGACCTTCCGGCTTCGCTGGGTAGGCATGCGCGTCACCGTGACGCAGGGTCTTGACTGGCCGCGCGCCTGGGTGCCGATTGTCGACAGTCCGAGCGGCTATCGCGCGTTCCCCGCGTACCTGGCGCTCAATGTCGTTCCGGCGGAAGTGAGTCGGGCATGTGCTGAGCTGGCATTGCGCGCGAGCGCGGGCGAGCTATCGCCGGATCTCACGACGCAGGTGCTGCGCGAGACGGTCGGGCCGATCACGGTCGACTATGCGCCTGGTGCGCGGCAGACGCCGTTCTATAAGTCCGTCGAGGCATGGCTTGCGCCGTACCTGAAAGCGCGTGGCGGCGTTGATGTGGTGCGGGCGTGACCTTCAACTACCCAGCCACCGCCGACACAGCCACGCGCCTGCTGCAGCGCTTCGGCGCCGCATGCACGCTCAAGCGTGAAACCGGCACGGCCTACGATCCGTCAAGCGGCACCATCATGCCGACCTACGACAGCGGACCCACTACAGCGGCCGTCTTCGCCATGCCGCAGAAGTACATCGACGGCACCCTGATCTTGCAGGGCGACCAGCAGGCGTTCCTTGTTCCGGCCACCGAGCCCAAGCAAGGCGATGTGCTCACCTGGTCGGGGCGTGACTACACGGTCATTGCCGTGAAGCCACTGGCTCCTGCCGGCGTGCCAGTGTTGTTCGAGGCGCAGCTGCGTGGCTGAGTCCGAAAGCTTCGCGCTATCGCTGCAAGCCTTCGCGCAGAAAGCACCCGAGCAAGCGCGCACCGTCATTCGCAAGGTGTCGATCGATCTGCTGACGGCAACCGTTCTGCGTACGCCGGTCGGCAATCCCGATCTGTGGAAGTCCAAGCCACCCGCTGGCTACGTTGGCGGCCGGTTGCGCGCGAACTGGAATGTGTCACTGGTTGAGCCCGACACGACCACGACCAACGTCACCGACGACAGCGGCACTGCAACGATCAGTGCGGGATCCGAAGTCATCGGGCAAGCGGACGGCACGCAAGACATCTGCATCACCAACAGCTTGCCGTATGCGCTACCCATTGAATACGGGCACAGCGGCGTACAAGCACCGCAAGGCATGGTCCGTGTGACCGTCGCCGAGTTTCAAAGCTACGTCAACAAAGCGGCTGCCGAGGCGAACCAGTGAGTAACAAGCTTTGCCGCCAAGCCATCGAGACGCGGCTTGCGGCATGGGCCGCTGCTCGCGTGCCAGCGCTGCCTATCGCCTGGGAGAACGTGCCATTCACGCAGCCGGGCGGCGCGTACCTGCGCGCGTTCCTGTTGCCGGCTACCACCGATAGCCAGGATCTGGCCGGCGCGCACCGTGCGTACCACGGTGTCTATCAGGTCAGCGTCGTGACGCCGATCAACGCGGGCGCAGGCACCGCCGAAGGCATCGCCAACGAGCTAGCCGCGCAGTTCCCGCTGAATCTGCGTCTGTCCGTCACTGGCCTGACGCTGCAAGTCGTCACCCCTGTCACTGCCGCGCAAGGCGCGCAGGACGCCACCAATTTCATCGTTCCGGTCAGCTTCCAGTACCGAGCCGACACCGTTTCTTGACCCGCGCGCCAGCGCATAACGCCAGCCCCTATCGGGGCTTTTTTTATGCCCGCACGCCGGGCTTTCTATCCGAGGAAAACCCATGTCCGTGACTCTCCCCAATGGCGCGCTTATCTCTCTGGCAAGCGGCTATGACGTATCCAAGAACATCAGCGCCATCTCCAACGCCAATCCCGGCGTTGCGAGCTGCACCGCGAATGGCTACGCCAACGGCGATTTCGTCGAAGTGACCTCTGGCTGGTCGCGCCTGACTGAAAAGGTCGTGCGTGTATCGGCCGCGGCTACCGACGCTTTCGACCTCGAAGGCATCGACACCACGCTGACCAGCATCTATCCGGCTGCCGGTGGCGCGGGCTCCGTTCGCCGCATCTCTGGCTGGACCCAGCTTGCGCAGATCCTGACCACCTCATCGGTCGGCGGCGATCAGCAGTTCCTGACCTACCAGTTCCTGGAAGGCGACGCGCAGAAGCGCATCCCGACCTTCAAGAACGCGGCGGGCCTGACGCTTAGCATTGCCGACGATCCGACCCAGCCGGGCTACCAGCTCGTCAGCGCAGCCAATGACGACCGCGAGCCGCGCGCCGTCAAGGTGACGCTGCCCAATGGAAGCGTGATCCTCTACAACGCCTACGTCAGCCTCAACAAGACGCCGAACATGACGGTCAACGCCCTCATGGATTGCCAGGTCACGCTGTCGTTCCTGGCCGAGGTTGTGCGCTACGCCTCATAAGCCTTCCCCCGCCCCCGGTCGCTCCGGGGGCTTTCTTTTTCCACTTTAGGGACAGACCCACATGACCAAGCTGAAGCTTGCAGCAGAGCCGACTTTCAAGGCCAAGGTGGCCATTCCCGTTCCCGGTGGCGAGTCGGCGGACGTGGAGTTCACGTTCAAGCATCGCACGCGCGATCAGGTCGTTGAATGGCTGGAAAAGCGCGACACCAGCGACATCGACAGCGTGAAGGATTGCGCGATGGGCTGGGATCTGGACGACGAGTTCAATGACGAGAACGTGACGCGGCTGTGCCAGAACTACCTGGGCGCCGGCTTCGCCATCGTCACCGCGTACCTGTCCGAGCTGCGCGGCGCTCGCGCAAAAAACTGAAGGGCGTCGCCCGGGCACTGTACGAGAAGGGACCGACTGCCGCCGAACTGGTGGCACTCGGCCTCACGCTCGATGACCTGGACGACGCGGAAATCTGGCCGGAAAACCTGCTGGCCGTCAACGTGTTTATCGCCATGGCAACGCAATGGCGAGCCGGTATGGGAGGGCCCATCGGGCTCGACTACAACGCTCTGCCTGCCGTGATGCGCCTGGTGGGCGTGCCGCGCGCGCAGTGGACAGAAACCTTTGAAAGCTTGCGCGTGATGGAGGCCGAGGCCATGAAAGTGATGGGTGAGAAGAATGGCTGATATTGCGTCGCTTGGCATTAAGGTCACGACCGATGGCGTGCAGCAGGCACAGTCGGACCTAGACAAGCTGGCCGCCAGTGGCGACAAGGCGGCTGCGTCGACTGACAAGCTCAACAAGTCCTTTGGCCAGGGGCAGGGCCAGCCTGCGCGCCAGGCATCGGTAGCTGTCAACGAGCAGACGGCGGCGCTTGCCAAGCTCATTGGCCAGATCGATCCGACCGTTGCCGCGCTCGAGAAGCTCGACCAGCAACAGGCCAAGCTCGCTGCATTCAGGAAGTCCGGCGCACTCAGTGCCGACGACTTCACCACCTATTCCGCCGCCATCGACGCGAGCCGATCCAAGCTCGATGGCGCGTCCGAATCGGTCTCCCATTTCACGCTCAACAACGCCAATGCACGGCGCGAGCTTGGCTATCTGGCCAAGGACATCGCCACCGGCCAGTGGGGCAGGCTGTCGCAGTCGTTCAGTACGCTGCTTAGCCAGTCGGGCGTGCTTGGCTTGGCCTTCAGCGCGACGGGCCTCGCCATTGCGGCTTTGGCCGCTCCGCTTGCTTTGTTCGCGGTCGGCGCAGTCAAGGGCCAGCAGGAAAGCGAGAAGCTGCGCGTGGACGTCATCGCTACCGGAGATGCAGCCGGCGTCAGCGCGGCCGAGTTCAATCAGATGGCCGTGGCCGTGGGCAAAGCCACCGGCGAGTGGAGCGACGCGCGCAAGGCCGTCGAGGATCTGGCCGCATCCGGCAAGGTGGCCGGCGCTGGCATCTCCGGCTTGGCGCAAACGGCCGTCAACATGGCAACCGTCACCGGCGAGAGTGTCGATAAGTCGGTCGCCAAGCTCTTGGAGATCGGCGACGCGCCCACAGCGGCCATTGCCAAGCTCAACGAGCAGTACCATTTCCTGACCTCCGCGCAGTACGCGCACATTGCCGCGCTTGAGGAAGAAGGTCGCACCGAGGATGCCGCGCGCATTGCGCAGGCGGCGGCGGCGGATGCGTTTGCCGAGCGCGCCAAGCAAGTGGTAGATAATTCCGGCTGGCTTGTCACCGCGGCGCATTCGGTTGCCGACGCCTGGGGCTCGGCATGGGACGCCATCAAGGGCGTGGGCCGCACGCCAGGCCTTGCCGAGCAGGTGCAGGAAGTACAGGGGAAGATTGATGCCCTGTTACATCCGCAGGCCAAGACCGACCGCCAGGGCAACCTTGTCCAAGGCAACAATGCTGGCGCCGCCGCAGACGACCCGCGCGTCGTCACGCTACAGAATCAACTGGCTGACCTTCGCAAGCAGCAATTCGATGGCGGCCTTGCGGACGTCAACAAGTCACTAGACGCCTCAGCCAATCAGTCGGCCATCGCCGCACAGGCGCGTCTATCCGCCTTCAAAGATCCCAAGACTCAGCTTGACGACTCACTAAAGAGGGCGAACGCCGACAAGCTCGCTGCGCTCTATGGCGTGGTCGATCCCGACGCCAAAGCAAAGATCATCAGTGAGTACAACACGCAGGTGCAGGATGCTCGCGATGCGTATGCGGCGGCTCTGAAGAAGGGCAACAAAGCTGACCCATTAGACCCGCTCAACAGCCTTGTCAACAAGGCTGTCACGAAAGACAACGTGGCGACGATTTCTAGCGGGCAGGGCGATAGTAGCGAGCAGGCGAAGCTTCTGCAGGAACAGGTGACACAGCTTCAGGCGCTTGCCGATGCTGGCGGCAAGGCCATCGAGAAAGGCGCCGACCTTGCCAAGGTTCAGGCGCAGGTGGCTGCCGGCGTGTCCGCCACCAATGACTATTTCGCCAAGCAGGCGGAAATTCTCAGCGGCAAGAATATTGCCGCCATGGATGCCTACAACGCTGCGCTTGACAAGCAGAATGAGGCACTTCAGCGGAACATAGATTCGCAGATCGCGCAGGTGGGCATGGGCGATAAGGAGTATCGCCAGCAACAGCAGATCAATGACATCTACACCAAGAGCGCAGATGCCATCGAGAAGCTTAACGCGCAGCGAAATGCACCCGGCGCGAATACCTCGTTGATCGATCAGCAGATCGCAGCCGTGCAGGCGAATACGGACAAGCAAGTAAAGATCGTGCAGACCGGCTATGCCGGCATCGATGCTGCGCAGGGTGACTGGTTGAATGGCGCCAAGCGGGCCATGGCGAACTATGAGGACGCCGCCGCCAACGTGGCTGGACAGACTCAGTCGATATTCACCAGTGCCTTCAACAATATGAGCGATTCCATTGCGACATTCGCAACCACGGGAAAGCTCAACTTCAAAAGCCTTGCCACATCCATCCTGTCTGACCTGGCAAGGATGGAGGCACGCATTGCAACATCTAAAATTCTGTCAGGTATCGCGGGGCTGTTCGGCGGCGGTGCATCAGGCGGGTCGCTTGGAGGTAGCTCAGCCGATTACAGCGGTATCAACAACGGCGAGTTGAGCAGCAACTTCAATTTCGCAGCGAGCGCCAAAGGCAACGTATTCAGCTCGCCCGGCCTATCTGCCTACTCCGGCCAGATCGTCAGCACGCCGACCATGTTTGCCTTCGCCAAGGGAGCAGGGCTCATGGGCGAGGCTGGGCCGGAGGCCATTATGCCGCTGACGCGAGGGCCTGACGGGAAGCTTGGCGTGCAGTCGTCGGGCAGTGGCGGCGGCGTCGTGGTCAATCAGACGATAAACATTGACAACAGCGGAAGCGGTTCCGAAACCACCTCGGGTGACAACAACGCGGTGGCGAAACAATTCAGTGACCGCATGAAGGCGGTAAGCAAACAGGCCATCTTCGAAGAATTGCGCCCTGGTGGCCTCCTATGGAAGTCTCGAAATGGCTGACTCCTTTACATGGTCCACGCAGACTGATGTAGTTGGTACCGAGACTGCCAGAGTTCGGTCTGCGCAGTTTGGTGACGGCTATAAACAGGTCGCCAACGACGGTATCAACAACATCACGCAGAGCTGGCCGCTGACCTACACCGGCCCGTCAACCGATGCTTTCTCTATACGTGACTTCCTTCGCGCGCATGCAGGGAAGTCGTTCTATTGGACGCCGCCCGGCGACGTACAGGGACTCTTTCGGTGCTACTCCTGGACGATCCAGCCCCGCGGTGGCATTGGATACACGATGACGTTTACCTTTGAACAGGCCTTCTCGCCATGACCGTGATAGCGGATGCACAGCGACTTGAGCCAGGAACAGAGGTCAAGCTGATTGAAGTTGACGGTGAGGCAATAGGCGGCCCGCTGCTTCGCTTCCACGGTTACACGACAGCTGGCACGATCACCTGGCAGGGCAACGTGTATTCCCCGTGGCCGCTGCAGCTGGCGGGCTTTGAGCGCGTCGGTGCGCAGCAGCCTATTCCCACGATCACGGTGGGAAACATTGATGGATCCATCTCGTACCTGTGCAACGAGTACGACGATATGGCCGCTGCGCAGGTGCGCGTCCATAAGACCTTTGCGGAGTACCTTGACGGCGAGCCGGGCGCTGACCCATCTGCTGAGTTCCCGGTCGACATCTGGTACATCGACCGCAAGTCCAACGAGGACAACACGCAGGTTCAGTTCGAGCTAAGCAACGCCATTGACTTCGATGGGCAGATGCTTCCGGGGCGCCAGATAATCGCCGATACGTGCTCATGGGTATCCATTGGCGGCTATCGCGGACCGTACTGCGGCTACACGGGCGCACCGGTCGCCGACGTCAACAATGTGCCGACGTCAGATCCGACGAAGGACATGTGCAGCGGGTGCGTGGCGGCATGCATCCTGCGTTTCGGAGCGAATAATCAGATCCCGTTCGGCTCGTTCCCCGCGGCGGCGCTCGTCTCATGACGCTGGCCGACGACATCAAAGCGCACGCGCTCGATGAGTTCCCGCGCGAGTGCTGTGGCGTGGTCGTCATCATCAAGGGCCGCGAGCGGTATATCCGCTGCCGAAACCTTGCACCTAAGCCTGAAGATGACTTTCGCCTGGCTCCCGAGGACTACGCTGATGCCGAGGACCGCGGCGAGGTAGTCGCGATCGTCCATTCACACCCCAACGTTAGCGCGGCACCGTCCGAGGCTGACCGGGTGAGCTGCGAGCAGACGGGGCTGCGCTGGCTCATAGCGAGCGTCCTGCACCACGCAGGCGACGAGGCCCCTCACGTACCGGAGATCCGCGAGCTGCACCCTGTGGGCTATGTGTCGCCCCTGGTGGGCCGTCAATTTCATCATGGCGTGCTTGACTGCTACACGCTGATAAAAGACTGGTACCAGCGCGAGCGCGGTATCGAGCTGCCCAACTTCCATCGCGAGGATGGCTGGTGGAATGACGGCGCCTCGGACCTCTACACCGAGAACTTCTGCAAGGCTGGCTTCGAGAAGATCCCGGAAAATGCGCCGCTCGAGCCTGGCGACGTCATCCTGATGCAGGTGCGCTCGGACAACGGCGTGCCAAACCACGGGGGCGTCTACATCGGCGACGGCTTCCTGCTGCATCACCCCCATGGCCGCCTGTCCACCCGCGACGTTTACGGTGGCATGTGGCGAGAGCTAACACGCTTCGTCGTTCGACGCAGGGAATTCAACGCATGAGTTTGCAAACCGTCCGCCTATACGGGCGCATGGGCGCGCTGTTCGGACGCGTTCATCGTATTGAGCTATCGACCCGCACGCCGGCCGAGGCGATCCAGGCATTAATGTCGCAGTTCCCGGCGATTAGGAGCTACCTGCTCAACGCCAAGAACGAAGGTCGCAGCTTTGCGGTGTTCACCGGCAAGCGCAACATCAACCGCGCTCGCATGGACTTCCCGACCGACGAGGACATCCGCATCGCTCCGATAATCATGGGAAGCAAGAAAGCGGGCGTGCTTCAGACCATCGTCGGCGTGGTGCTCGTCGTGGTAGGTGTACTGACGTCAGAGTTCGGCGGCGGTTTTCTTATCCCCATCGGCGCAGCCATGATTGCCGGAGGCGTCGTGCAGATGCTTACGCCCATGCCGAAGAACAAGAGCAGCGCCGACTCCGCAGGCAACCAGGCTAGCGACGTGTTCAACGGACCCATCAACACGCAAGCGCAGGGCAACCCGGTGCCGCTGCTGTATGGCGGCCCCATGATCGTCGGCAGCGCCGTGATCAGCGCCGGCATCACAACCGAGGAATCCTCGTACAGCCCCGGCCTTATCCCAGGCGGCAACGGCTATATGGGCGGCTTGTTCGGCATCAATCACATCGAGATCCGATAATGCGCGTATCCCGCAGCAAGCTAAGCGATTCGATCAAAGACGGGATTAGGGGCAGCGGTGGCGGTGGTGGCGGGAGCAGTTCCAAGGCACCGACTGAAGCACCGGACAGCCTTCACTCCGTAGCGCTTGCGCGCATCCAAGATCTGGTAAGCGAGGGCGAGATCCTCGGCTGGCATCACGGTCCCGGCGCATTCCAGCAGGACATCTACCTAAACGGCACGCCGCTGGGCAACGTCGACGGATCACTCAACTTCACCAACGTCGTGGTCGACTCGCGCACCGGCACGCAGACGCAAACCTACATGACCGGCTTTCCCGACGTGGAGAGCGAGACGTCGGTCGGCCTCGAGCTGACCGATACGATCCCGTGGATCGGCACCATCACCAACACCCAGGACTCGGCCGTCCGCATCCGTCTGTCGGTGCCGGCGCTCGCGCAGACCAACACGTCGACCGGCAGCGTTTCGGGCTACACGATTGCCTACGCGATCGACGTGGCCACCGATGGCGGTAGCTATGTCACCGCGCTGACCACGGCATTTACCGGCAAGACGACAAGCAAGTTCGAGCGCTCGCACCGCATCGACTTGCCTCCGGCAACGCACCAGTGGCAAGTGCGCGTGCGTCGGACCACGCCGAACAAACACCTCAGTACCTACGCCGACACGACGACGGTCGAGAGCTACACCGAGATCATCGACGGCAAGTTCACCTATCCCAACAGCGCCTACGTTGGCATCAGCGTAGACGCTGCGCAGTTCCCGTCGATCCCCACGCGCGCCTACGACCTGTACGGCCGCATCGTGCAGATCCCCAGTAACTACAATTCGACGACGCGTGCGTACACCGGCACCTGGGACGGCACGTTCAAGCTCGGCTGGACCAACAACCCCGCGTGGGTGTTCTACGACCTGGTGCTGCATCCGCGCTATGGCCTGGGCGCGCGAGTCAGCGCGGCAATGGTCAACAAATGGACGCTGTACCAGATCGCGCAATACTGCGATCAACTGGTGCCTGACAACCTGGGCGGCGGCGGCATGGAGCCGCGCATGCAGTGCAACCTGTACATCCAGACGCGGCGCGATGCGTATCAGGTGCTGTCGGATCTCACGAGCATCTTCCGTGGCATGGCCTATTGGGCGGCTGGCGCGGTGCAGGTGAGCGCCGACATGCCGGGCAATCCGGCGTATGTCTATAACCAAGCAAACGTGATTGACGGCAAGTTCACCTACGCCGGCTCGAGCAAGAAGACGCGCTTCACGACGGCGCTCGTCACCTGGAACAACCCCAGCAACTTCTTCAAGCAGGAAACATGCTACGTCCCCGACCGTGACGGCATCGCGCGATACGGCATCGTGCCTACGACGCTCGTTGCCATTGGCGCCACGACGCGAGGACAGGCGCAGCGCGCGGGTCTGTGGGCGCTGCTCACGTCGCGCCTAGAAACGGAAACTGTCACGTTCAAGGTGGGCGAGGATGGCAACATAGCGGCGCCTGGCATGCTGATCCGCATTGCTGACTCGGCACGCGCAGGCGCTCGGCAGGGCGGTCGCATTCATAGTGGAACCACGTCAGTCATCACCGTCGACACGCCGGCACCGCATGGCACGACCGGCGACAGCATCACTTGCAATATGCCTGATGGCATCAGTCAGACGCGCACGATTCAGAGCGTGGTCGGCAGCGTCATCACCGTGACGTCGCCGTTCACCGAGCTGCCGGCCGCCGAGGCGCAGTGGGTCATCGAGACAGCACTGCTCAACTGCCCGCAATATCGCGTGATCTCGGTACAAGACAGCGGGGGTACGGACTCGCTCGAGTTCACCATCACGGCGCTTGAGCACAACGCCAGCAAATTCAACGCGATCGACCTTGGCATGCCAATCACGACGCCGCCGACGATCGAGCGTCCGCCCAACGTGATGGCCGCGCCGACAACGGTCGTGCTCGACTCGTACGAGACGGCTGGCCAGGTTAACACCAGCACCGTGATGACCGTGACCTGGTCGCCGGTCGCGGGAGCCAACGGCTACAACGTCCAGTACCAGCGCAGTAGCGGAGAGTGGATCGAGCTGCCTACGCAATACGGTTGCACGGTCGATATTCCCAACGTGCAACCAGGGACCTACATAGCGCAGGTTCGCGCTATCAGCAGCGCGAGCCTGTTCTCGCAGGCGGGCGTGTCGCCATCTTTCGTCATCGCGGATCAGACCACGCAGTCGGCCACGATGACGTCGTTGGCTGCAGCCAGCGCCGCAGCCAGCGCTGCTGCAGCCACGGCGGCGGCAGAGGCGACGGCGGCGCAATCCTCGGCCGACAGCGCTAACGCAGAGATCGCGAACATCACCAGCGACAACATCCTCTCGAAGGGTGAGAAGTCGGCCGTCATCGCCGACTACAACGCCATAACGGGCGAGCAGGCGGGCATCGACGCCGAAGCGACGGCGTATGGCATCACCACCGCTAAGACGGCCTACGACAACGCCGTCACCGCGCTGACCACCTACCTGACCGGGCTGTCGCCGAGCTGGTCGAACACGGCCGTGGATACGCCGATCGTCGGCGCCACCTTCCGCACCGAGTTCACCACCGTCTACACCGCACGCCAGGCGCTTCTCAATGCGATTTATGCGGCTGCGCAGGCGCTGGCCAACACCGGCATCACCAACGCGGCCACGGCGCAAACAGCGGCCAACGCGGCGCAGTCCGCAGCGACGGCGGCGCAGACGAGCGCCAACACCGCCAACTCGGCGATCGGCAACATCGTCAGCGACAACATGCTGGCCAAGGGCGAGAAGTCGATCATCATCCGAGACTACAACGTCCTGATCGCCGAGCAGCCAGGCATCGACGCGCAGGCCACCGCGTACGGCATCACCACCACCAAGACCAACTACGACAACAGCATCACCGCGTTGACCACCTACCTAGCGGGGCTGTCGCCTTCGTGGTCGGATGTCACGCAAGACACTCCCATCACAGGCACCGCATTCCGCACCGAGTTCGCTACCGCGTACCAGAATCGCCAGGCGCTGCTCAACGCGATCTACGCGGCGGCGCAGGCGCTGGCCAACACCGCGCAGAACGCAGCGAACACGGCGAACACCAACGCGAACACGGCGAATACGAGCGTCAACAATCTCAACGCCGTCAACCTGTCATTCGCGCAGGGCATGTACGGCTGGACGCCGGTAAGCGACGCGGCCAACTGGTACGCCGAGACGGGCGCTAACGGTCCCGGTGGCGCGGGAACCTACGTCGTGCACAAGGTCAGCACGGTCACGACGCAGATGATCAACCAGACCCGCGTTCCGGTTGTGGGCGGCCAGGTGATCAAAGCCACCGGCCAGTGTCGCGCGATTGGTAGTCCTAACGGCGGCGCCGCGCTGTTCATTGAATGGATCGACATCAACGGCAACATCATCAGCACGCCGAACAGCAACCTCGCGCTGGCCAGCTCCGGTACGTTCCAGCTTGCGCTGACGGCCACGGCTCCGTCGAATGCAGCGTTTGCCAACATCGGTCCTTCGGCCGGTTCAACGACAGGATCGGCCACGGGATACTGGACGTTCGCCAACTTCGCTTGGAACTACCAGCCCAGCAGTGTGGACGAGATACCGGACGGCGCTACTTACATCCGATCTATCCAGCTAGCCTCTAGCTCCAGCGCCCTGACGCTCGACAATGCGACTTTCCAAATGCCATCGGCATCGGTGGCAACTATTCCAGGATGGTCTACAAGCAGCGCAGGAGCATCCGCTTACCTGCAGTCATCGGGGCCGTCGCCAAGCGTCGGTGGCCAATATGTCGTCCTTCATTCCGGCGCAGGCGGGGGCGCCGTGCTGGTGCACAACCGCTCCTTTGCGGTTAATCCTGGCGACAAGGTATCCACTGGAGGCCTTCTCTACGCAGCATCCGGCTCGGCGTTGATTGCGGCAAACTTCTATAACGCTGCCGGAACATTCATCAGTGCGATCTCTGTCGCAACTAGCTCCGCGGCGTGGCTTGCTTCAAGCTCCAGCGGCGTAGTCCCATCAAATGCGGCGACAATGGTTGTCAGTTGCAATCAGGCAACTGCGTCGAGCTATGCGGTTTTCAACTATGTATGGTGCTCCATTAACGACGTCCGCGTCGCCGGCAGCGGCGCGCAGATCGGCGACCAGCGCAATCTGAAGCAGCGCACGGTGACAAACATTCCGGCCAAGGTCGGGACGACGATCAGCTACACCGCAGCGGCGGGATCTCCGGCCACAAGCACAATCAGCGTGGGTGCATTCACCGTGCTCGCCGGCAGCGTGTCTGTCGCCTACAACGCAAGCAGCGCGTCCGTCACGGGTAGCAACGGTGCGACCGTCACCTACTACCTCTACATGAATGATCCGGCGTTCGCTGGCGGCACTCAAACGCTAATCGCCACCACGAACGGCAACGACGTCTACGGTGGCGACGGTTACGTCTACGTCGGCCCGGTGTCGGTCACGTTCCCAACGTCCGGTAGCGGTTCCGGCGGTGGTGGCGGCGGCGGTGCCGGCGCCTGCGTCTGCGATGACATGTGGATCGACGACGAGATGCAGGCGGGTGAGGCGCGCGTAGGCGAGCTGTTCGACTGCCTGGACATTCCGACCTCTGGATTGCGCAAGTTCCGCCGACGCCTGCGGAGCACCGAAAGTGTCGAGGTCCCTTGCGTGCGCATTGCCACGGAGTACGGCGCGATCCTCGAATGTAGTGCGACGACTCCCTTTGACCTTCCTGGCGGCGGCATGACCTACGCCCCGGACATGGAAGGCCTGCAGGTTGTCACCGACAAGGGCATCGAGACGGTCGCCTGTGTGATCGACATCGGTGTGCGCCGCGTCTGCAAGCACAACCTCGGCGGGATCAGCTTCGCGGCCGGCGTCGATCCGTCGCACCGCATCTACTCCCACAACTTCGCCAAGCCCTAAACCAACCCCATCGAACGACGACGAAGCCCGGTCATGTGCCGGGCTTTTTTGTTGTGGAGGCACCATGTCCTACACGAAGCCCGACCAGACGCCGTTCACCAAGCTTCAGCCCAATGAGTTCGTGGTTCTGCTCGACACCGGCCAGAACGTGGCCTACAGCGTCTCTGTGGTCGTCCTCGATAACAGCGGAAACCCTGCGATCACGACGACTGCCCGCGTCGTTGAGGGCGACGGTAGCAGCGCCCTGGACCCCAACGGCAACCCGATCCAGTCCGGCTTTGCCCACACGAGCAACCCGACCGAGATGGCGGCGCTTGGCGGGATGTCTCAGCTTCAGACGCAGTGTGTGCTCGCGGTGCTTGGCGAGCCGACGACGGTCTGGAACGACCCCATCCACGCGACCGTGATGGAAAACGCAAGCATCCGAACGAACATCGCCACGGCGTCGCACGCCGGCCCCGTAACCAACCCAGGAAGCCTGCTGCCATGAAGCGCCTATTCCTCCTCCTCGTGCTTCCCGTCCTGGTGTTCGGCCTACTAGTCGCGCTCGGCCAGTACCTGCTGTTCATCGCCACCAATCCCGACAAGGGTTTCGCCATCGCCCGCGACATCGACGTCACGACCAGCACCGCGCTCAACGGGAAGGGTGAAACGACGATCAGTGCCCGCACGGCCCGGGCCCGCAACGCCGGCAAGACATGGGGCTGTGTGATGTGTAAGTTCTATGCGCTATTCCAGCCGGATCACTGCGATATTGCGCTCGGGTAACTCGCCTAAAGGGCTGACCCCAAACTGACCCCACGACGGCCCGCAAGCCCTGATACCATGCGGTAGCCGTTGGTGGTGCGGGACAACGCTAGTCGTTGTTTTTGTTGATCTTCCCTGACCTTGACATGGTAGGGGTCACAAGTTCGATCCTTGTACCGCCCACCAATTCGTAGCCCATTGATCGAATGGGGCTAAGAGAGGAATCCGAGAGGGTTCCTCTTTTTGTTTGCGTCTTGCGCAGGTGCACAAATCGAGCCCCGGTTCATTGCCCGCCACGGGCCCGAAGTGAATCGGGGCGGGGCAAACGCAGCCCTCAGGACGCGCGGATAGGGCTAATTGCGTGTCATTCATCGCGACAGCCCTAGGGATGCTCTGATCAACTCTGCGCAGGCGTCATGATGTCCAGAAGGCCCGCAGGCGGTGTTGCGTGGCGCCGGGAAGACTGGCCGTCTTGCCAAGCCGCGCGGCACCGCCTGCGGGCCTTCTGGACATCACCCCATCACTTTGAATTCAACACGTTGGGGCCGGTCCTGTCTGTCCGCATCCCTTCGGTGAGCCGGCTCGACAGACGGCCAGTCTGCCTTCGCCGACTCGCCTGTGGTCTGCAAACAGACAGGGCCGGTGACGCCTACGTAGAGTTGATCAGAGCATCCCTAGGTTTCCTTGGCCGTCGTCCGGCCTTCGGCTCACCCCGGGGGCAAGGATTACCTGAACAGCCGTCCCTCTCCCTTCCGGCGTTTTCTTTTTGTTTTGTTCACAAGACGTCGGTGAAGATCATTGCCACGAAAGGCAATTTTGTTCAGGGGCCAATATCGCAACCGCACAACTTCTCGGTGAGAGGGGAAGCTCAATGACGAAATTCTCGACAGTGTGCGTATTAGGTGCAGCGCTGCTTATGGCGGGCTGCGTGTCGCAGCAGAAATATGATGAGTCGCAGCAAAAGAATGCTGAACTCGAGGCGCAGTACCAGCAACTGAACCAGTCGATGGGCTCCGAGATCAATTCTCGCGATATGCATATCGAGCGGATGCAAAACGCGATCAAGGTTTCGGTCAACAGCCAGTTGCTGTTCCCCTCCGGCGGTTGGGAAATGTCACCTCAAGCCAAGACGAGCATTGCCAAGATAGCCGCGATCCTGGCACCGCATCAGAAAAACAAGATCATGGTCAACGGCTACACGGATAGCACGCCGATAGGTGCGCAACTGGCGAGTCAGGGCGTTACGAGCAATCTCATCCTGTCGCAAAAACGGGCTGACAACGTGATGCAGTTCATGATCTCACAGGGCGTCAGACCCGATATGGTCTCGGCTCACGGCTTCGGCGAGGAAAGTCCGGTGGCGTCCAACGCTACGCCGGAAGGCAAGGCGCAGAATCGCCGCGTGGAACTCACCATAGCGACTCCTGGCGGGTGAGCTGGCGAAACAGGGGGCAGGGTACACTTTCATGAGGACTGTACTCTGACCCCTATGATTGGCTCCGACGAAACGGCGCGGCCTTAGGGTTCGCGCCGTTTTTGTTTCTGCCGAAGGAGCCGTGCATGACGTATTTGTGGATCAAGAGCTTCCATGTGTTGTTTGTCATCGCATGGATGGCCACGGTGTTCTACCTGCCGCGCATTCTGGTGAACATCGCCGAGGCCGGCGACGAGCCGGCGGTGCGTGCGCGGCTGGTGCTGATGGGGCGTCGGTTGTACCGCTTTGGGCACAACATGTTTGGGCTGGCCGCACTGCTTGGCCTGACCCTTTGGCTGGGCTGGCGGGTGTTCCCAGGCGTGCTGCCGGACGTGACGGCATCGCTGCACTGGATCGATGCCAAGCTGGGCCTGATTGCGCTGCTGCTGGGCTATTTCATCTGGACCGGCCGCCTGCTCAAGCGCAGTGAGCAGGGCGCTGTATTGCCATCGTCCAAAACGCTACGCGTCATGAACGAGCTGCCGGTATTCCTGCTGCTCGGCGTGATTTTCCTGGTGATCGCCAAGCCGTTTTGAGGGGCTCGCCGCCTCCTCAGCGTCGTCCGATACGTCTGCAGGACGACGCGCCCGTACTGTAGGAGCGCACCCTGTGCGCGATCACGGCGTTACCTCTACGTAGGCTTTTCACGCGGGCCATCCCTGGCCCTCGCCCTGCGGGCAGCTGGCGCTATGCAAACCGGCAGTCCTGCCGGATGGTCGCGCACAGGGTGCGCTCCTACATACAGGCAATGGCGGTCGTGGCAAGGTTTCCTGCAGGCAGCAAAATATCCGCCCTTGGTGGGTTTTCTAGCTCTCTAAATGGTTGTACTCCCGATACCACGCCACAAATCGAGCCACCCCTTCCTCGATCGAGGTGTTTGGGGCGTAATTCACATCGCGCCTCAGCGCCGAGACGTCCGCCCAGGTGTCGGGCACGTCGCCCGGTTGCATCGGCAGCAGGCGCTTTTCCACGGTGCGTCCGAGCTGCTGCTCCATCAACTCGATGAAGCGCAGCAGCTGCACGGGCTGGTCGTTGCCGATGTTGTAGAGCCTATAGGGTGCGCTGGAAGTCCCCGGGCTGGGCGTGAGTGCGTCGTACGCCGGGTCGGGCAGGGCGGGATGATCCAACGTGCGGATCACCCCCTCGACGATGTCATCGATATAGGTGAAATCGCGGCTGTGATGGCCGTAGTTGAACACGTCGATCGGCTCGCCACGGCTGATGCGGTCGGCGAACAGGATCGGTGACATATCGGGTCGTCCCCACGGGCCGTAGACCGTGAAAAAGCGCAGCCCGGTGGTGGGTAGGTCGTAGAGATGGCTGTAGGTGTGCGCCATCAACTCGTTCGCCTTCTTGCTGGCGGCGTACAGGCTCACCGGGTGGTCGACCGGGTCTTCGACGGCGAACGGCAGCTTGCGATTGGCGCCATAGACCGAACTGGACGAGGCGTACACCAGATGCTCGATCTTGCCGTGCCGACAGGCTTCCAGGATGTTCACGAAGCCCACCAGGTTGCTCTGTACGTAGGCTTGCGGGTTCTTCAGCGAATAGCGCACCCCGGCCTGGGCAGCGAGGTTCACGACACGTTGAGGGCGAAAAGTCGCAAAAGCGTGGTTCACGGCGTTCGCGTCGGCCAGGTCGGCGCGGTGGTGCGTGTAGTTTGGGTGCTGGGAAAAGCGCGCGAGTCGCGCATCCTTTAGCGTCGGGTCGTAGTAATCGTTGTGATTGTCGATGCCGTAGATCTCGTCGCCACGTGCCAGCAGGCGCTCGGCGAGGGCGGAGCCTATGAATCCGGCCGTGCCGGTGACGAGAATGCGCATCGGAAAACCCTTCGGAATGATCGGCGCATTCTATCGCCGCTGGTCGCGATGTTGCCCTGCGGTGCCGTGCTGAATTGACAGCGCATAGTGGTCTAAACTAGCGTTCTGTTAGCAACCCACGGAGACAAGGTGGCCCGCGCTCATCACGCCGGCCCAGTGTGCGACATGGCAACTACGAACTTCCAACGCTGACCACGCCACGCCTTGTACTCAGGAAGGGCGCGTGGCGCCCTTTTTTTATGGCTTGAATTTGTGCCTGTCGCTAGGCGGGCAAGGACAAACCGGCCATCCATGGCCGGACTCTTCACAATGAGCACGCTTCATTTGGGGCGTGCGTATCAGGTATGGACATGATTGAGATCACGCTACCCGACGGCAGCAAACGCCCTTTTGAACATCCGGTGACGGTGCAGGATGTCGCTGCATCGATCGGGGCCGGCCTGGCCAAGGCCACGCTGGCCGGCAAGGTGGATGGCAAGCTGGTCGACGCCAGTTTTCCCATCGAGCACGACGCCAGCCTCGAGATCGTCACTGAGAAGAGTCCGGAAGCGCTGGAGATCCTGCGCCACTCCACGGCGCATCTGTTGGCGCAGGCCGTGCAGCGCTTGTATCCCGGCGCGCAGGTCACCATCGGCCCGGTGATCGACAATGGTTTCTTCTACGACTTCGCCTATGAGCGCCCGTTCACGCCCGACGATCTAGTGAAGATCGAGGCGGAGATGGAAAAGATCGTCAAGGAAGGCTTGCCCGTAACGCGCAGCGTGAAGACGCGCGATGACGCAGTGACGTACTTCCGCGGTCTTGGCGAGGAATACAAAGCCGAGATCATCGAAAGCATTCCGGCCAATGAGGAGCTCTCGCTCTACACCCAGGGCGAGTTCACCGACTTGTGCCGTGGGCCGCACGTGCCGAACACCGGCAAGCTGCGCGCATTCAAGTTGATGAAGGTGGCCGGGGCCTATTGGCGCGGCGATTCCAACAACGCGATGCTCACGCGCATCTACGGTACGGCCTGGCTCAACGACAAGGACCTCAAGGCTCACTTGCATCAGCTGGAAGAGGCGGAGAAGCGCGACCATCGCAAGATCGGCAAGGCGCTCGACCTGTTCCATCAGCAGGAAGAGGGTCCGGGCATGGTGTTCTGGCACCCGAACGGCTGGGCGATCTGGCAGCAGGTGGAGCAGTACATGCGCCGCGTGTATCGTCAGAGCGGCTACCAGGAAGTGCGTTGCCCGCAGGTGCTGGATGTGTCGCTGTGGAAGAAGTCCGGTCACTGGGACAACTACCAGGAGAACATGTTCTTCACCGAGTCGGAGAAGCACACGTTCGCGCTGAAGCCGATGAATTGTCCCGGGCCACGTGCAGGTCTTCAACACCGATCTGCATAGCTATCGCGAGCTGCCGATCCGCTACGGCGAGTTCGGCGCCTGCCATCGCAACGAGCCGTCGGGCGCGCTGCACGGCATCATGCGCGTGCGCGCCTTCACCCAGGACGATGGCCATATCTTCTGCACGGCAGCGCAGATCGAGCCGGAAGTGACGGCGTTCCATCAGCAGGCCATGAAGGTCTACGGCGACTTCGGCTTCGAGGACATCGCGCTCAAGATCGCCTTGCGCCCCGACAAGCGCATCGGCAGCGATGACGTGTGGGACCGCGCCGAAAACGCGCTGCGTGCCGCACTGGCTTCGGCAGGAGTAAGCTGGGAGGAGTTGCCGGGCGAGGGAGCCTTCTACGGCCCCAAGATCGAGTACCACATGAAGGACTCGATCGGCCGGGCCTGGCAGGTCGGGACGATGCAGGTGGACTTCATGATGCCGGAGCGGCTGGGTGCCGAGTACGTCGACGAGAATTCACAGCGTCGTCACCCGGTGATGCTGCATCGTGCCATCGTCGGCTCGATGGAGCGCTTTATCGGCATCCTGATCGAGCATTACGCCGGCCTGCTGCCGACCTGGTTGGCGCCCGTGCAGGCGGCGGTGTTCAGCATCACGGATGCCCAGGCCGACTATGTCCGCGAGGTAACGCAAACCCTTGTCGATAAAGGTTTCCGTGTACAAGCCGATTTGCGCAATGAGAAGGTCGGCTATAAAATCCGCGAACATACGATGCAAAAAGTCCCTTACCTGCTGGTGGTCGGAGATCGCGAGAAGGAATCAGGGGCTGTTTCCGTGCGTACGCGTTCGGGCGAGGACCTCGGCAGCATGCCGCTGGCCGACGTTTATCGAACGCCTGGAAGCCGAATCCCGCCGCTAAGCGCGCGGGGCGGCACTTGTAAGAACTCTTCTGGAGGATTGTGGTATCGCTACCACCGACACTAAGGGCAATCGCCGTAACCACGAAATTCGCGTTCCGCGCGTACGCGTGATCGGCGCCGATGCGGAACAGGTCGGTATTCTCACCCGCGACGAGGCGCTGGCATTGGCCCAGGAAGCGGGCATGGATCTGGTCGAGATCCAGCCGAACGGCGACCCGCCGGTCTGCCGCATCATGGATTATCGGCAAGTTCAAGTTCGAAGCCCAGAAGAAGGCTCAGGCGGCCAAGAAGAAGCAGAAGCAGGTCGAAATCAAGGAAGTGAAGTTCCGTCCGATTACGGACGTGGGCGACTACCAGATCAAGCTGCGCAACATGCTTCGCTTTCTCGAGGAAGGCGACAAGGTCAAGGTCACGATCCGCTTCCGCGGCCGCGAAATGTCCCACCAGGACCTGGGCCAGAACCTGGCCAAGAAGATCCAGGAAGACGTGGGCGAGAACGGCGTGGTGGAGTCTTTCCCACGCCTGGAAGGTCGTCAGATGGTCATGATGATCGGCCCGAAGAAGAAGCAGTAATCGAAAAGGCGGCCTAGGGCCGCCTTTTTCTTGTCTTCCTCTCCCCAACGGGGAGAGGTCGAGGTGAGGGGCGGGTGCTCGCGAGGGCCTATCTACCTGTGCTTTCGCCCGATCCAGTACCGAGGCGCAGCCCGGCCCCTCACCCCAACCCTCTCCGGCCGAAGCCGGGCAGAGGGAGCCAGAGAGCTGGTAAAGCTGGCTTCCACCCTTCCTCCGTATAATCGCCGGTTCGACCCATATGGACGGGTCGTGAACCGATCGTGGCAGGACGGAAAGAGCAGCCTTCTGGGTTGCCGCCAGATCAGTCAGAAACCGGGGTCTCAATCCCCTCTCAAGGAGCATTCCGATGCCCAAGATCAAGACCAACCGGGCGGCAGCGAAGCGTTTTCGCAAGACCGCATCGGGCAAGTTCAAGGCAGGTCACGCCTTCAAGCGCACATCCTGACCAAGAAGTCGACCAAGCGTAAGCGCGGTCTGCGTGCGACCAACCACGTCGAAGCTTGAAGACACCAAGACGTGTTGCACGCATGCTGCCGTACTCTAAGGCGGAGGACTGAACCATGGCACGTGTTAAGCGTGGCGTTACCGCCCGTCGTCGTCACAAGAAGATCATTGGCCGTGCGAAGGGTTACTACAACGCCCGTCGCAAGGTCTTCCGCGTTGCCAACCAGGCCGTCATCAAGGCTGGTCAGTACGCCTACATCGGCCGCAAGCAGAAGAAGCGTCAGTTCCGCGCGCTGTGGATCGTGCGCATCAACGCTGCTGCCCGTCAGTTCGGTCTGTCGTACAGCCGCCTGATGAATGGCCTGGCAAGGCCGGTATCACGGTCGACCGCAAGGTGCTCGCCGACATCGCCGTGCACGACATCAAGGCGTTTGGTGCGATCGCAGAGAAGGCGAAGGCCAGTCTGGCCGCTTGATCGTCTAGCGCTCTGCGCACAGACGATATGATGTGATCAAGCGGGGAGGAGGCCAAACGCCTCCTCCCCGTTTTTGTTTGGGCAGTGCTCACGGCGTCGGCTTCCTCTCCCCTCTGGGGAGAGGATTGAGGTGAGGGGTCACTACTTGTCTCAGTCCTCAATCGAAGCACTCTTCGAATCGGCGATAACGCAAGAGTGGCCCCTCACCCTGCCCTCTCCCCCAAGGGGAGAGGGGAAGTAGCGAGAAGCGCATCTTATGGACGATCTGAATAGCCGCGTCGCACAGGCGCTGCGCCGATATCGACACGCGCCGACACGCTCGAAGCGCTCGACGCGCTGCGCGTGAACCTGCTTGGCAAGAGCGGCATCGTGACCGCTGCCCTCAAGGCGCTCGGCGCCTTGGCGCCCGATGAGCGCAAGGCGCGCGGCGCCGAGGTCAATCGCGCCAAGGATCGCCTCGCCGATGCACTGGCCGCACGCAAGCAGGTGCTCGAGCAGGCCGAGCTGGATCGTCGCCTCGCCTCCGAAACGCATCGACATCACGCTGCCCGGCCGCAACGGCGAGCGCGGTGGCATCCATCCGATCACGCGCACGCTCGAGCGCATCACGACGATCTTCGCGCGCCTCGGTTACGAGCGTGCCGACGGTCCCGAGATCGAGGACGACTGGCACAACTTCGAGGCGCTGAATTTCCCGCCGCATCATCCGGCGCGCGCCATGCACGACACGTTCTATTTCGGCGACGGCCGCCTGCTGCGCACGCATACCTCGCCGGTGCAGGTCCGCGTTCGATGCAGGGACGTCAGCCGCCGATCCGCATCATCGCGCCGGGCAAGGTCTATCGCAGCGATTCGGATCAGACCCACTCGCCGATGTTCCATCAGATCGAAGGCCTGCTGGTCGATGAAGACCTCCAGCTTTGCCGATTTGAAGGGCACGCTCGCCGAGTTCGTGCGCGCGTTCTTCGAGCGCGACTTCGAGATGCGTTTTCGGCCGAGCTACTTTCCCGTTCATCGAACCTGTCGGCCGAAGTCGACATCCGTTGGGATCGCTGAAGACGGCAGCACGCGCTGGCTCGAGGTGCTCGGCTGCGGCATGGTGCATCCGAATGTGCTGCGCAACGTGCGGCATCGATCCGGAGCGCTACACCGGCTTCGCTTTCGGCATGGGCGTGGAGCGCTTCGCGATGCTGCGCTACGGCGTCTCCGATCTGCGCGCGTTCTTCGAGAACGATCTGCGCTTCCTGAAGCAGTTCGCTTAAATCGCGGCAGGAATCGAGTACGCATGAAATTCTCCGAGAACTGGCTGCGCGAACTGGTCGACATCCAGGCGGACCGCGACGGTCTGGCTCATCGCGCTGACCATGGCCGGGCCTCGAAGTGGAAGAACTCGAGCCGACTCGGCGAGGGCGCTCGACGGCGTCGTCGTCGCCGAGATCATCGGCTGCGAAAAGCATCCGAACGCGGATCAACCTGCAGCGTGTGCAAGGTGAGCGTCGGGCAGGGCGAGCCGTTGCAGATCGTCTGCGGTGCGCCGAATGCGCGCGTCGGTCTCAAGGTGCCGCTCGCTACCGTCGGCGCGACCTTGCCGGCGGCATCGACATCAAGGCAGGCCAAGCTGCGCGGCGTCGAATCGCTCGGCATGCTGTGCTCGGCCAAGGAGCTGGGCATCGATGCCGATGCTTCGGGCTTGCTGGAATTGCCTGCCGATGCACCCGTTGGCCGAGCCGCTGGCGGCGTATCTCGGCCTTCCCGACGCCAGCTTCGAACTGAAGCTCACGCCGAACCGTCCGGATTGTCTGGGCCTGCTTGGCCTCGCTCATGACGTGGCGCGCCTTGTTCGGCAGTCACGTGCAAGGTCGGCGAGCAGGCCGCAGCGCCGGTAAGCAGCGATGCGCGCCGCGGCATTCGACTCGAAGCGGGCGCCGATTGCACCGCGTTATCTCGGCCGCGTCATCGAAGGCATCGACCCAAAGGCGCGCACGCCGCTGTGGCTCGCCGAGCGTCTGCGTCGTGCCGGCCTGCGTCCGATCAGCGCCGTGGTCGACGTCACCAACTACGTGATGCTCGAGCTCGGCCAGCCGCTGCATGCGTTCGACAACGACAAGCTGCACGGCGACATCGTGGTGCGCCATGCGCGTGCGGGCGAAACGCTGAAGTTGCTCGACGGCACCGAGCGCGAAGCTCGACGAAGACTTCGTCGTTGATCGCCGACGAGCAGGAATGCGCTCGGCCGTCGCCGGCGTGATGGGCGGCTTCGATTCGCGCGTCACCGACGATGACGCACAACGTCTTCTTCGAGGCCGCGCACTTTGCCCCGGCGGCGATCATGGGCCGCGCGCGCAAGCTCGGCATGCACACCGATGCCTCGCATCGCTTCGAGCGCGGTGTCGATCCGGAATTGCCGCGTCGTGCGATGGAGCGCGCGACCGAGCTGCTGCTGTCGATCGCGGGCGGCAAGGCCGGTCCTGTGCTGGTGGCGGAAAACCTCGCCGACTCTGCCGAAGCCAGCCACGGTTTCGCTGCGTCGTGCGCGCCTCACGCGCGTGCTCGGTATCGAGGTGGCCGACGCCGAAGTCGAGCGCATCCTCACCGCGCTTGGCATGCAGGTCGTGGCGCAGGCGGACGGCTGGCGGCGACCGCCGCCGAGCAGTCGCTTCGATATCGAGCGTCGAGGAAGACCTGATCGAGGAGGTCGCGCGCATCCATGGCTACGACAACATGCCCACGCATACGCCGGCCGGCGAGCTGACCCGTGGCGGCCGAGCCGGAAGGCCGCCTCAACGAATTGGCGGTGCGCGAGCAGCTGGCCGCGCGCGGTTACTTCGAGGCGGTCAACTCTCGCCTTCGTCGGCAACGACCTGCTGCAACGCTGGGGCATGACCGAGCGCTGGTGCGCGCTGGCCAATCCGCTCTCGGCCGACCTGGCGTCATGCGCACGTCGCTGTTGCCGGGGCTGATTCGAGTCGCTTTCGCACAATCGTGCGCGTCAGCAGGAGCGCGTGCGTCTGTTCGAGCTCGGTCGTACGTTCGAGATCGCACCGGCAGCAGCTGTTAGCAAAGAGGCGCCGACGGAGACGCCGTCGCCTGGCCATCGTGGCCTGCGGCACGGCGCAGGCCGAGCAGTGGGGGGAGGCCACCCGTCCCTTGGACTTCCACGACCTCAAGGGCGACCTCGATGCCCTGATCGCCTGGGGTGGCGAGCCGCAGCGCTGGGCCGTGCATGCGGATGACCTACCCGGCTGGCTGCACCCGGGGCGTGGCGCCAGGGTGACCCGCGATGGCGTGACGGCAGGTTACCTGGGCGCGTTGCATCCCCAGCTGGCCAAGGCTCTGGATCTGGGTGCCGATGTCCATGTGCTCGAGCTGGCCCTGGACCCGCTGCTGGCGCGGCGCCTGCCCAAGGCGGAGCCGGTGGCGACGGTTCCCGTCCGTGCGGCGCGACATCGCCATGGACCTGCCGGAAGCGGTCAGCTGGTCACAGATTGAGCAAGTCATCCGGGCGACCCTCGGCGGGCAGCTCAAGGAGCTGCGCCTGTTCGACCGTTACAGCGGCAAGGGGGTCGAAGCAGGCCGAAAGAGTCTCGCTATGGGCTTGATTTTACAGGATCGCTTCACGCACGCTTACGGACGACGACGCGGACCGTTATGTACGTGAAGCGGTCGCTGCGTTGGAGATGGCATGCAAGGCAAGATTGCGAGGGTGAAATGGCGCTGACCAAGGCGGAGATGGCCGAGCGTCTTTTTCTCGGACGTGGGTCTCAACAAGCGTGAGGCCAAAGAATTCGTCGACGCGTTTTTCGAAGTGGTCCGCGAGGCGCTTGAAAAAGGGTGAGCAGGTCAAGTTGTCCGGTTTCGGCAATTTCGATCTGCGTCAGAAGAACCAGCGACCCGGGCGTAATCCCAAGACCGGCGAGGAAATTCCGATTTCCGCACGCCGCGTGGTGACGTTCCGTCCGGGTCAGAAGCTGAAGGTCCGAGTCGAGGCCTATGCTGGATCAGGGCAGCAATAGCGAACTGCCGGTCATTCCGGCCAAGCGCTACTTCACCATCGGTGAAGTCAGCGAACTGTGCGGCGTCAAGCCGCACGTGCTGCGCTATTGGGAGCAGGAATTTCCTAACGCTCAATCCAGTCAAGCGCCGCGGCAACCGTCGCTATTACCAGCGCCACGACGTGCTGATGATCCGGCAGATCCGCGGCCTGCTCTACGACCAGGGCTTCACGATCACCGGTGCGCGTGCCAGCGTCTGGAAGGCCCGCAGGCGCGCATGGAAGTCGAGCATCTCTAACCAGATCGTGCGCCAGGTGCGCATGGAACTGGAAGAAGTGCTGGCTTTGCTGCGTCGCTGATCACTTTCGTTCTGCCAATGACTTTCGGTGCTACCCGCTGAGCTGGTAGACTCACCGACTTGCCGTATCGTCGGGGCGTAGCGCAGCCTGGTAGCGCATCTGCCTGGGGGGCAGAGGGTCGTGGGTTCGAATCCCGCCGTCCCGACCAATTCGGCAACAGATAACAGAACGGCGCCCTTGGGCGCCGTTTTTTGTCTTGGGTGTGCGTTTCTCAGTACAGCACGCGACTACGCAAGGTGCCCGGGATGGCGGCCAGTTGGTCCTTCAGCACGCCCGACTGCTTTTCGTCGGCAGCCACATCGATCACCACGTAGCCAACTTCGCTGTCGGTCTGCAGGAACTGGGCGTCGATATTGATGTTGCCGCTGGAGAACAGTTCGTTGATGCGCGAGAGCGTGCCTGGCACGTTGCGATGGATGTGCAGCAGGCGGCGGCTGTGCGGGTGTTCGGGCAGCGAGACTTCGGGGAAGTTCACCGCCGACAGCGTCGAGCCGTTGTCGCTGTAGCGCACCAGCTTGCTCGCCACCTCGATGCCAATATTGTCCTGTGCTTCCAGCGTGCTGCCGCCGATGTGCGGCGTGAGGATCACGTTGTCCATGCCGACCAGCGGCGAGACGAAGGCGTCGTCGTTGCCCTTGGGCTCTACGGGGAACACATCCACGGCGGCGCCGACGAGGTGGCCGGAACGCAGCGAGGCAGCCAGCGCGTCGATATCGACCACGGTGCCGCGCGATGCGTTGATCAGCAATGAACCCGGGCGCATCCGCGCCAACTCATGGGGGCCAATCATCATGCGTGTCGCCGCGGTTTCCGGCACGTGCAGGGTGACCACGTCGGCGCGTTCAAGCAGATCTTCCAGGCTATCGGCGGCCCGCGCGTTGCCCAGCGACAGCTTGGATTCGATGTCGTGGAAGATCACGCGCATCCCCAGGCTTTCGGCCAGCACGCCCACCTGGGTTCCGATATGGCCGTAGCCGACGATGCCTAGCACCTTGTCGCGCGCCTCGAAGCTGCCGGCGGCAGACTTGGTCCAGCCGCCGCGGTGGCATAGCGCGTTCTTCTGCGGGATGCCGCGCAACAGCATGATGGCTTCGGCGATCACCAGCTCGGCCACGCTGCGCGTGTTGGAGTAGGGGGCATTGAACACCGGCACGCCCAGCCGGCGTGCCGCGCCCAGATCCACCTGGTTGGTGCCGATGCAGAAGCAGCCGACGGCGATCAGCCGTTTAGCCTGCTGAAGTACGTCATCGGTAAGGTGGGAGCGCGAGCGGATGCCCACGATATGGGCGTCCGCAATGCGCGCCTTCAGTTCGGCTTCCGGTAACGCCTTTTCATGGCATTCGATCTGGCTGTAGCCGGCGCGGTGGAAGCTTTCCACGGCGCTGCGGCTGACACCTTCCAGCAGGAGCACCTTGATGTCTTGTTTCGGGAACGAGGTCTTCATGGGCCGTTGCGCAAGGGAGAACCTCCTCACTATGCCAGACCTTGTGACAATTTTGCGGCATCGCAACACTGGACGCTGCGGGCCGGCGCTGGCAGGCTGCACAGGTACCTTTGGGACCTATCCATGACCGACACTCGCCTGGCCGATCTTGCCGATCGACTGCCCCACCTGCGACTGCTGACCGACCCGTCCGATCTTGAGCACTACGGCCGCGACTGGACCCGCCGTTGGACGCCAGCCCCGCTGGCCATTGCCTTGCCGGCCGAGGTGGCCGAGGTGCAGGCGATCGTCCACTGGGCGAACGAGCATGGGGTGGCGGTGGTGCCTTCGGGTGGTCGTACGGGCCTGTCTGGCGGCGCCGTGGCGGCCCATGGTGAGCTGGTGCTGAGCCTGGAGCGGATGAACCGCGTGATCGAATTCGATGCGGTGGACCGTACCCTCAGCGTGCAGGCCGGCATGACCCTGCATGCCGTCCACGAGGCGGCGCGGGAGCATGGCCTGGTCTATCCGGTGGATTTCGCCGCGCGCGGTTCATGCTCGATCGGCGGCAATATCGCCACCAATGCCGGCGGCATCCGCGTGATCCGCTACGGCAACACGCGCGAGTGGATCGCCGGGCTGACCGTGGTTGCCGGCAATGGCGAACTGCTGCAGCTCAATCGCGGCTTGATCAAGAATTCCAGCGGCTATGACTTGCGCCAGTTGCTGATCGGTTCGGAAGGAACGCTGGGTGTCGTCGTCGAAGCTACCTTGCGACTGACGGATCCGCCGCCGCCGTCGCAAGTGATGCTGCTGGCCTTGCCGACCATGGAAGCCTTGATGGAGGTGTTCGCGCTGTTTCGCGCGCGCCTGCCGCTGCAGGCCTTCGAGTTCTTTACCGATGCCGCGCTAAGACATGTGTTGGCGCATGGTGCGCAGCGTGCCATGGATGGCGATCACCCTTACTACGTAGTCACGGAATTCGATGCCGACGAAGCCGCCCAGGACGCGGCGTTGGCTGCGTTCGAACAGGGCATGGAACGCGGTTGGATCAGCGATGGCGTGATCGCCCAAAGCGATGCACAGGCGGCAGCGCTATGGCGTCTGCGCGAAGGGATTACCGAAAGCCTGGCGCCGCATCGTCCGTACAAGAACGATATCTCGCTGCGCATCAGCGCGTTGCCGGCCTTCCTGCACGAGATCCAGGGCTTGCTGGGGCGCGAATACCCGCACTTCGATGTGGTGTGGTTCGGTCACATTGGCGACGGCAACCTGCACATCAACGTGCTGCGCCCGACGGAATTGTCCGACGCAGATTTCATCGCCCAGTGCGAGCACGTCACCAAGCTGCTGGCCGATACCCTGCAGCGCCATGGCGGCAGCATTTCAGCGGAGCACGGGATCGGGCTGGTGAAGCGCGCGTACCTGGGGAGCACCCGTAGCGAAGCTGAGATTGCGCTGATGCGCGGTGTGCGGCAGGTGTTTGATCCGAAGGGTATTCTTAATCCGGGCAAGCTGTTCAGTTGACGGGCCTTGGGATGACAGTGTGCGAGCAGTCGCACTTGAGCCCTTTCCGGAAGCCTGCTTGCCGAGACTTTGAACTGGCACTAAGCCAGCCCTAAGCCCTTCGTAGCATGCTGTGGGGACTTCACCGCCGATGGGTCCGATCATGCAAAGACATCTCCGCAGCGCGCTGGCCGCGACACTGTTCGTGTTCTGCGCCTCTTACGCCGTGGCTGCGCCACAGCCCGCCGACTTCCGCGTATTGTCGCGCTTGCAGCTCGGTGGCCCCGGTGGATGGGATTACCTGAACTTCGACGCCAACCGCCGACACCTTTTCGTCACGCGCGGCGATCGTGTGCTGGTGGTCGACGTGGACAAGAACAAGCTCTACGCCGCGATTCCCGACACCCAGGGCGTGCACGGTGTGGCCATCGCTCAAGACCTCAAGCGCGGTTACACCAGCAATGGCAAGAACGCCTCGGTGACCGTGTTCGACCTGGATACGCTGGCCACCGTTGCCACTGTAACCGGCACCGGCGAGAAGCCCGATGCCATCCTCTACGATCCCGCCTCGAAGCATGTGCTCACCTTCAATGGCAAGAGCAATTCGGTCAGCGTGATCGACACCAAGAGCAATACGGTCGTCGGTACGATTCCGCTGGCCGGCAAACCCGAGTTCGCGGCGACCGATGAGGCAGGGCACGTCTACGTGAACATTGAAGATCGCGCCGAGCTGGTGGAGATCGACTCCAAGACCAATGCCGTGGTCGCCAGCTGGCCGTTGGGTTCGTGCCAGTCGCCCAGCGGTCTGGCCATTGACACGAAGAGGCATCGCCTGTTCTCGGTCTGCGACAACCAGCAGATGGCCGTGGTCGACGCGCGCAGTGGGCGTGTGGTGGCGATCGTGCCGATCGGCGAGGGTCCGGACGCCGTGGTGTTCGACCGGGGCACCTCGACCGCCTATAGCTCCAACGGTGAGAGCGGCACCATCACGGCAGTGCACCAGGACGACGCGGATCACTACAGCGTGGTCGCGACCATTCCAACACAGCCCAGTGCCCGTACGCTCACGCTCGATCCGAAGCTGCACCGCCTCTACCTGTCGGCGGCCCAGTTCGCTGCGCCCGCTGCCCCGGGTGGCGCCAAGCCGGCGATGGTTCCGGACAGCTTCACCGTGTTGACGGTCGGTAGCCCGTAAGCCTCGCGCCTGGAGCTTGTTCAAGCTTTCTGTGACGCGGTCTGGATAGGCCTGAAAACGTCACTTTTCCCACACCGTCATCCCAGCGGCTCAACAGCCGCTGGGATGACGAGTTGGAACGGGTATGAATACCTGTGTGTCGCGGAAACCTTGGGCCGGCTCTAAGGCGAAGGGGCGGCGGACAAGCGCCGCCGGCGCCGATTCGGTCGCGCCGGTGACGTGCTAGCCTAATCCGCCGTCCCTGTTTCACCGAGGAGATTGAGCATGCCGCAGGCACTACGTTCGCTGTATCCCGAGATCGAGCCGTACGACAGCGGCATGCTGAAGGTGTCCGACCTGCATACGCTGTACTACGAGCAGAGCGGCAACCCGAACGGCAAGCCCGTGGTGTTTCTGCACGGCGGACCCGGTGGCGGCACGAATCCGAAATGTCGCCGCTTTTTCGATCCAGCGGTCTACCGCATCGTGTTGTTCGACCAGCGTGGCTGCGGCAAGTCCACGCCGCATGCCGAGCTGACCGACAACACCACCTGGCATCTGGTCAACGATATCGAGCGCGTTCGCACGCATCTGGGCATCGATCGCTGGCAGGTGTTCGGTGGTTCGTGGGGTTCGACGCTGGCGCTGGCGTATGCGCAAACCCATCCCGATCGCGTGACCGAACTCGTGTTGCGCGGCATCTTCATGCTGCGTCGCTGGGAGCTGGAGTGGTTCTATCAGAAGGGTTGCGATGCGCTTTATCCGGACGCGTGGGAGTCCTTTCTGCATGCGATTCCGGAAGCTGAGCGGGGCGACTTGATGAGTGCGTATCATCGCCGCCTCACCAGCACGGACCCCCAGGTACGCGTGAACGCGGCGCGCGCCTGGTCAGTATGGGAGGGCGCCACGAGCTACTTGTGGCAGGACACCTCGCATATCGAGTCCAGTGCCGAAGACGAGTTCGCGCTGGCCTTTGCGCGTATCGAGTGCCATTACTTCGTGCATGGCGGCTTCTTCGAACACGATGACCAGTTGCTGCGCAATGTTGATCGACTTCGCAAGATTCCTGCCGTGATCGTGCAGGGCCGCTATGACGTGGTGTGCCCGATGCGTAGCGCATGGGATCTGCATCGCGCCTGGCCGGAGGCGGACCTGCGCATCGTGCAGGATGCCGGTCATTCGGCGTTCGAACCCGGCAATATCTCGGAGCTGATCGAGGCCACGGATCGTTTCGGCCGCTGATTCGGCAACCCGGATACTTCGAAGTGTCAGCCTCGATCGATGACGGTCGGGGCTGTTTGCTTATGGCGTCGCCGTGACCCTAGGGATGCTCTGATCAACTCTGCGCAGGCGTCACGCGCGCGAGTACATGCAGGCCAACATTCGAGCGCTTCGCCTGTCGCTTGGCGCGTGCGGCGAACGCCGCAATGGACTGCGCGCGCTGTGGCAGTGGCGGCGACAGCTGTACCGCGCCCATGACCACCGTGGTGAACGGAAAGAACTGCGGCACGCCGCGACGATCCTTGCCGCGCAGTCCGCCGCGCACCATGTCAACCTCATCGAACAGGTGGGGAGAGCGTGAGTTGAAGGCATCAATGACGGAGTGACAGCGCGCAGCCCAATCCTCACTTTGAAACAGCACCACGAAATCGTCACCGCCGATATGCCCCACGAAGTCGAGCGCGGGATCGACATGCTCGCTGAGTAGGCTGGACAGCAGCCGGATCATCTCGTCGCCACGCGAGTAGCCGTAGTGATCGTTGAATGGCTTGAAGTCAGTCAAATCCACATGCACCACCACGAAGCGCTCGCTACCGCTAAGCAGGCGCTCCATATGTTCGGTGGTGGGAATATTGCCGGGCAGAAACGTCAATGGATTGGCATGCCTTGCGGCGTCGATGCGCAGCTCGCTCACGCGGCGCACCAAGGCCTCGCCGGTGCCGAGCCCGCGATACTTGCCGTCGCTGGTGACGATAAAGCCGTCGCTCAGGTAGCGTTGGTCCTCACCACGCAGCACGTCGGCGAGGCTTTCCAGGCTGCGGTGTTCATCGCACACCAGCGGCGCCGCATTCATCAGCGCCGTACACGATTTGCGCGCCAGCAGCTCGCGGGCAAAAGGTTGCGCCATGCGTTCGTTGACCAGCCGGCGATTGATCAGGCCAATCGGATGGCCGTCCTTTACTACGGCCACGGCGTGCAGTTCCGGGTGGACGACAAAGAGCGCCATCACCTCGTCGTTGGTCTGTCGCGGATGCACCGACGGTGCCTCCATCAGCAGGTGACGCACCTGAGTGGGGCGCTGCGTTACCGGGCCGCGTGGCCGGGGCGGCACCGCCACTGAAGGCATGCGCAGAATCCTTTGCGCTTCGTCGCTGGCCTCGGTCACCGGCGCGGCGATGGGTTTGCCGATCAGGAAACCCTGCGCGTAGGGGATGCCGAGTTCGCGTAGCAGGCGCAGATCGGCGAGATCCTCCACACCTTCGGCGACCAGATCGGTGCCCAGCGTTTCGGCGACCTGGCAGAGCGCGCGGACGATGGCCAACCTTCCCGCGCTGCGTGACAGACCGTGGATGAGGTAGCGGTCGATTTTGACGACGTCCGGATGGATCTCGTTCCACATCTCGAAGCTGGAATGGCCATTACCGAAATCGTCGAGCGCAATACGAATGCCATGCGCACGCAGATAACCCAATGCATGAGCCAGGCGGGCGGGGTTTTCCACGACGTCGCGCTCGGTCACTTCGATGGTGATGCGCGCGGGGTCCATCCCGCTACCGGTAAGGGCGAACAGAACCTCGTCGGGACGCAGTGCGTCGTGCAGGATCGCCTGGGCGCTGAGGTTGACCAGGATGCGGCCATCACCGGGGTGTGTGGCGAAGGCGCGGCAGATCGTGCGTGCTGCGTGTAACTCGACGTCCGCCAGCCGCCCCTCCATGCGCGCGAGATCGAGCAGGTCGAGGATGGAGAAGTTGCCAGGCATGAAAGCGCAACGACTGAGTCCCTCGTGCGCGACGACTTCCAACGTATCGAGGCGCACCAGCGGCTGGAATACCGGAGTGAGACTTCCTGCCGCGAGTGCGCGCTCGAGCATGTGCTGTCGGGAGTTAGGGCGAAGAGGGATGGCTGACATGCATGGCTTGGGCTCAGGCCGCCGCTGGGACCTGATGCGTGCGCTTCACTGCGGGTGGGGGCAGCGCCTCGTGCGCCTGCTCATGAGCGTCTTCCGCAGCATCGGGAAGACGGAAGAAGGCCACCTGGCGCATCAACGCCTCGGCGTCGGTGCTGAGCGCGCGGCCCGTCATATTGATGTCGTCCACCAGGCCGGCGTTCGCCTGCGTGATCTTGTCCATGTCGAGCACGCTACGATTGACCTGGGTAACGCCACTGACCTGCGCCTGGCCGGCATCGGAAATCTGCGAAACCAGCCCCGATACACGCGCCATGCTTTGCACGATGCCGTCCAGCGCCTCGCCGGATAGCGCGACGCGTGCCCGCGCCACATCGACTGCTTCCGTGCTGTTGATGACCAAACGACGGATTTCCTTGCCCGCCTCTACGCAGCGCCGCGCAAGCAAGCGCACTTCATTAGCCACGACAGCGAAACCACGGCCGCGTTCGCCGGCCTGCGCAGCTTCGATGGCAGCGTTGAGCGAGAGCAGGTTGGTCTGGAAGGCGATGCTGTCGACCAGGTCGACGATTTCCGTAATGCCACGGCTGGCTTGCTGAATCGCGTGCATGGAGTCCAGCGCTTCGCTGGCGACACGGCGCCCCTGTTCCACATGCCCCAGCGCTTCGCGTGCCGCATGAGCGGCGCCATCGGCATGGTCGGCGCCTTGCATGGCCTTGCTCGCCATGTGCTCCATCGAGGCGGCGGTCTGTTCGAGGCTGGCAGTCTGCGCCTGGGTGCGCTGGCTCAGCGCCTGGTTGTCATACGACAGGCGATGCGCGCGTTCGTCTACCGAACGTGCGCTGGCGCGGACTTGCGTCAGCACGCGCGTGAGCTGTTCGTCCATCGAGGCCAGCGCCCGCAGCAGCATGCCCAGTTCGTCATTCAGGCCGGTATCGAATCGTTCGCCGAGGGTGCCCGCAGCAATGCGCTGCGCGATGTCGGTGGCCAGGTTCAGGCGCTTCATCAGGCTGCGCATCAGGGTGCCATCGAGCACGATGGTGGAAAGCAGCGCCATCACGAGCAGGGCGAACAGCAGGATCATGCCCTCGCGATCCGCCTGGCGTTGCGCCTGCACCTGGCTGTTGCCCTTGGCCAGCGCGGCCTGGAACAGGTTGGCGAAGTCGCTTTGCAGCGGTTCGTAGGCCGGTTGTACTTCCGTGCTGAGTTTCAGCGCGCCGATGTCGAACTGGCCAGCGTCGAGCAAGGCCAGCGTTTCGTCGATGGTGCGGTCGGCCTCGGCACGATGCACCTCAGCCAGCTTCAATGACTGGGCCTGTTCCTGTGCCAGCTCGCTGATGCGCAGCTGCTTCCAATGACGCTCCGCATCCACGCGATCGGCATGGATGCGGGTGTGCGCATCGTCGACAGCAGAGGGCAGCTGCGACAGCACGGCATGCACCAACGCCTGCAGGCTGCTGTTGTAGTCGTTCTGCACGCGGCCGACGTCGGCGACCGGACTGAGCGAACCCTGCACCAGCCCCTCGATGCGCGTGTCGGCGCGACGCAATTGCACGATGCCTGCGGCACACGTCAGCGCGAGCAATCCGAGGATGGATAGCAGGCGCAGCAGCAGACGCTTGCGCAGCGTCAGCATGGGAATCCATTGGGTTAGCTTGAGCATGGGATATCTGGTGGCGAGATGACTGCAAGAGCTATCGGCTCACCGCACAGTTACTTTAGCTAATAAGTGCAAATAAGTGGTTGTGAATCAAATTGTTATCGTTGTACTTGGTGGGCGGATCAGTGCACGAAAGATCGCACGGCAAGATGTCGTCCCCGTGACTTTCGTGCTGCATTTCTCATTTGTATAAAGCGAAAGGCCCCACCGCGGCCGGGCGGGGCGTTTGCGAGAGGCCGTAGTCAGGCTTGGAGGCAGGGCGGTTATGCGGCAGGCAATGGCTTCGTACCAAAGATCTTGTCACCCGCATCGCCGAGGCCGGGCAGGATATAGCCGTGCTCGTTGAGCCGTTCGTCGATGGCTGCCGTATAGATCTCGATATCAGGATGGGCGGCTTCGATGCGCTTCAGCCCTTCGGGCGCGGCCACCAGAAACAGTCCCTTGATGCGTTTGCAGCCAGCAGCCTTGAGCATGTCGACGGTGGCAACCAGGGTGCCGGCGGTGGCCAGCATCGGGTCGACGATCAGTGCGATGCGCTCGTCCATGCGGCCGGTGAGCTTTTCGTAATAGGTGATGGGCTTGAGCGTCTCTTCGTCACGCTGCAGGCCGACCACGCTGACCTTTGCGGCCGGGATAAGGTCGAGCACGCCGGGCAACATGCCTAGCCCTGCACGCAGGATCGGCACGATGGTGATCTTCTTGCCCTTGATCTGCTGCACGGTCAGCGGGCCAGCCCAGCCCTCGATCGTCTGCTCGATGGTTTCGAGGTCCTTGGTGGCCTCGTAGGTGAGCAGGGCGGCCACCTCGGAGGCGAGCTCCCGAAACTCCTTGGTGCTGATGCCAGCTCGGCGCATCAGGCCAAGCTTGTGCTGGATCAGGGGGTGGCGGACTTCGACGATTTTCATGCGTGAGCATCCCTGGTAGCTGGCGCGATTGTCGCCTACGCCGTGTGTCATGCACAAAAAAGGGTGCCGGTGTCAGCCGGCACCCTGGTCGCTTACGCGTGGATCAATGCGCCGCAGGGGCGGCTTCGCCCTTGAGGCAATGGCTCATAAACGACTTGCGCGCGTCGCCCTTGAGCGACTTCGCTTGTGGATCGGCGTTACACGCCGTCATCTTCTCCTGCTGCGTTTGTTTGGCGGCGGGAGCGGCCGGGCTTTCGCCCTTCAGGCAGCTGCTCATGAATGCTTTGCGATCGTCACCGGTCTTGCCCGTCGCCTGCTTGTTGCAGTCGGTCATGCGCTGCTGCTGCGAGTTCTTGGCGGGTGCGCTGCTGGTGGCAGCCTGCGGTGCGGCAAAGGCAGTGGAAGCGGCAAAGGCCAGCGCGAGGCTGGCGACCATCAGGCTTAAACGCGAAGACATGCGAATACCCTCCTGGAAGACCGGCGAGTGCCGGTGGCGCCAGTCTATGCCTGCGGACACTGCCAACGGGAGGGGGCCTACACATGGAGTGTATGGCGGCGATTCATCCTGCGGCGCGCTCGAGTTCAGCCACGCCGCAGGTAAATCAGGTCGAGGCAGTTCAGGCCGCCTCGGCCTCGGTCTTGAGCTTGCGCGGACCTTGCAGCAAGGCCTGGCGCACGTGGGCCACCACCAGATCCACCTCGGCACTGGTCACCAGGAAGTGCGGGGTGAAACGCAGCGAGTTGACGCCGCCGTGGATCACGCCGTAGCCGCGCTCGCGCATCCATTCCTCGGTGCTGCCGGCGCCGTAGCACTTGAACTCGGGCGCTAGCTCGCAGGAAAACAGCAGGCCGGTGCCCTGCACCTTGGTGATGTAGCCCGGCAGTTCGGTCTTGAGCTGGTTGAGCTTGTCGACGAATTCGCGGCCGCGCGCCGATGTTGTCGCGCACTTCGTCGGTCATGTCGCCAAGCGCGCAAGGGCGACGTCGAGCGCGCGCGGATTGGCGGTCATCGTGTTGCCGTAGATGCCCTTGTTGTACAGGTCGGCAGCGCGCTCGCTGACGGCGAGCACCGACAGCGGATACTGGCCGGCGTTGAGGGCCTTGGAATAGGTTTCCATGTCCGGCGGATCGAGCTTTTCGAAGCCGGGATAGTCGACGATCGACAGCACGCCGTGCGCGCGCAGGCCAGCCTGGATCGAATCGACCAGCAGCAGCGCGCCGTGCGCTGCGCGTCAGTGCGCGTGCCGGCGGTAGAACTCCGGCGTCACGGCGCGACCCGGATCGCCTTCGCCCATCACCGGCTCGAGGAACATCGCTTCGATGAACCAGCCTTGCTTGTCTGCGTCGGCGAAGACTGCGCGCAGCTGCTCGACGTTGTACGGCTCGACCGTGAGCAGGCTGTGCTCGTCGCGGAAGCTGGCCAGATGCTGCAGGTACGTCTTGCGCGAGGAATCGGAATAGATCGCCGGCTTCTCGGTGCGGCCGTGGAAGGCGCCCTTCACGGCCAGGCGCTTGATGGTGCGACCGGCATGACGCGCGCCGGGATCGGTCATCAGTTTGGCGTTGACGTCCGCGATGCGGCAGGCGAGGTCACCGCTTCGGAACCCGAGTTGAGGCAGAGGAAGCGCGTGTACGGATAGCCGCCGCGGTTCGACCCAACTCTCGATCATGGCCTGCGTGAAGCGCAGCTGCGAGAGGCTCGGCGTCATCACGTTCGCCATCACCTGCGGGCGGGCCAGTGCGTCGTCGACGGCCGCGTGGTATGACCCAGGCCGAGCATGCCGTAGCCGCCGGTGTCGTGGATCACCGCGCCCTTGAGGCTGACGACCCAGGGACCGCGCGCGGCCGCCGGCACGTAGGGATTGATGGCGTCTTCGGGATAGAAGTTGACGAACTCGGCCTGCATCTTGGCGATCTGTTCGGCTTCGTCCAGCTTGAGGAAGTCACCCAACTCGGCACGCAGTTCGCGATGGCGCGCGATGGCCTCATCGATTGCCTGTGCCAGCTGTGGATGGCTGGCTGCCAAGCGCTCGACGGTGGCGTCGTCCAAACCGGTGGTCTGCGGAGCGCCGCCGAATTCGCGCAGTTCGCGCAGCTGATTGATTACACCCATGGGTTCCTCCTCAAAGTCGACGTGCTTGCCGTCCCGATGGCACGCGCACCGATACGTCTGTGAATGCATGTGGGAACGCATGCATCTGCCGCGTTTCCCAAGCCTGCAAAGGCTTTGTCGCACTGCGTTTCATCGGGGATGTGGCAATGCAACGGCCTCCTGAGCATAGCGCGGCCACGTCGCCACCGGTACCCCGTATGACGCTTGTCACCTGCGTCGGCTGACGCTGGCGACTGCGCGCAAACCCTTGCCACGCCTAGCATGGCAGGCAAGGAGGAGGGCTCATGAAACAGCACGCTATTGCCGTCGCCAGCCTGGCCGGAGCGGTCAAGTATTACGGTTCCTTAACGGCGCTGGATGGTCTGGACCTCATGCTGCATCGCGGCGAACTACTCGCCTTGCTGGGCCCCAACGGTGCCGGCAAGAGCACCGCGATAGGCTTGTTGCTCGGCTTGATACGCGCCGATGCCGGACGTGTCGAACTGTTCGGTGAAGAACCGCAAAGCCTGCGTGCGCGTCGGCGGGTCGGGGTGATGCTGCAGTCGGCCACGCTGCCGCAGACGTTACGCGTGGGTGAGTTGTTGCGGCTCACCATGAGCTATTACCCGTCGCCACGCACGCTGGATGAATGCGCGACCTTGGCCGGTATCAGCGACCTGCTCTTGCGACCCTACGCCAGTCTGTCGGGCGGTCAGCAGCGTCGCGTTCAATTCGCGATGGCGCTATGCGGGCGATCCGAGTTGCTGTTCCTCGATGAACCGACGGTTGGCATGGATATCGATGCGCGACAAAGGCTATGGATGGCCATACGCAGTCTCGTGGCCGAAGGCTGCGCCGTCGTGTTGACCACGCATTACCTGGAGGAGGCCGAAGCGCTCGCGCAACGCGTCGTGGTGCTCGCCAAAGGGCGCGTACTCGGCGAAGGCAGTGTCGATGCCTTACGCTCGCGCGTGGCTCTGACGCGCATTCGATGCGTCACCGACCTGGATGAAGTGGCCATGGCGCGTTGGGCGAACGTGGCGTCCGTCGAGCGCGAACAACGCCATCTGCATATTCGCACTGACGCACCGGAAAACGTACTACGCCGCTTGCTGGATGCCGATCCCGCCCTGACCGAGCTGGAAGTGCTGCGCGCAGGCCTCGCTGAAGCATTTACCGAACTCACCCGCGAAACGACAACGGCGCAGGAGGCAGCGTGATGGCCACCGTTGAAGCATGTTCCACCCGCTCGATCAGAGCCGGCGAGATGCCATGGCGCCGCCTGCTCGGTGCCTATGTCGCTGAAGCGCGCAGCGAATGCCTGCGCTACCTGCGCGCGCCGAGCTTCCTGTTGCCGGTAACGTTGTTCCCTACGATGTTCTACCTGCTGTTTGGCGTGGTGATGAATCGCGGTAGCCATGCCGACACGGCTCGCTATCTTTTGGCCAGCTACAGCGTGTTTGGCGTGATGAGTCCGGGCCTGTTCGGGTTTGGTGTGTCACTGGCACTAGAGCGCGACAACGGCCTGCTCACGCTCAAGCGCGCCCTGCCGATGCCGCCAGGCGCCTACCTGCTAGGGAAGATGCTGATGGCGATGCTGGCAGCGGGGACGGTCATCATGCTGCTCATGCTCTTGGCCACTGGCCTGGCGCACGTGAGCTTGGGCCTGGGGCAGGCGGGCATGCTGCTGCTGACCGGGATGCTTGGCGTATTGCCGTTCTGCGCGATGGGCATGTTCATCGGCACGCTGGTGAAGGGGCAGGGCGCGCCGGGTGTGCTCAACCTGATCTACCTGCCGATGTCGTTCCTCTCCGGCTTGTGGGTTCCTCTGTCGATGTTGCCGGCTGCGTTACAGCACATCGCACCGATATGGCCCAGTGCGCACCTGCAGGCACTGGCCCTTGGTGCCTTGGATAGGTCGCAGGCTGCAGCCTCGTGGCCACATGTCCTGGTGCTGGGGGTTTACACGGCGGCCTTTCTGTTGCTGGCGGCGCGGCGCCTGCGGCGCCACGGTTGAAGTAGCATGCAGCCCCAGAGGGAGACACAACGGGAAGTGGGTGAAATGCGCAATACGATACGTGCATGGTTTGCCCCCGCGCCGGATTCGCCGGTGGCCTACGCCATGCGTCAGGGCAAATCGCCTTGGACCCATGCGGTACACCTGCTGTGGTCCCTGTGGGTGTTCGTCACCCCGCTGTTCGATGGGTTCACCACGCGCTGGGTGGTGCTGACCCTGATCAGCTATCCAGTCTTCCTGCTGCTGTACGTCAAATGCTGTGTGTCATCGAGGCGGGTGAGCTATCGCTACGCCTTGATGCTGGTGGCGTTGGCATTTGGATTGATGCCCTGGTACCCCAGTGCGCTGAGCTATTTCGTGTACGGCTGCGTGATGTTGCAAAGCTGCCGGCTGAGCCTGCGCACCTACATGGTGGTCCTGCTCGCGCTCAACATCGCCTGCCTGTTCGAGGCTTGGTTGCTTCACTACCCGTGGCAGGCCGTGGTATGGATTCCGTTGACCACGTTCACGATTGGTCTGGTGATCAACGCCGATCGCATCAGTAGCGAAAAGGACGCCGAGCTGCGCCTGTCGCATGACGAGGTCCGTCGTCTTGCCGCGACGGCCGAGCGCGAGCGCATCGGTCGCGACCTGCACGATCTGCTCGGACACACGCTGTCGCTGATCACCTTGAAGCTGGAGTTGTCGCGCAAGTTGTTCGACCGCGATAGCGAAGCGGCGCGACGCGAAATGGAGGAGGCGGAAAAGGTCGCTCGGCACGCGCTGGCGGAAGTGCGCGCCGCGGTCAGCGGCATACGTGCCACCGATCTGGCCGCCGAGCTGGCGGCGGCGCGCCTGATGCTGGAGTCCTCCGCGGTAGCTCTGGACAGCGACGTGCTGCCGCCGTCGTTGCCGGTCGATGTCGAGCGTGGCCTGGCACTGATACTGCGCGAGGCGGTCACCAATATTGCGCGGCATGCAAGGGCAACGCATGCGCGCGTTTCGATCGTCGTCGTCGACCGTGTACTGCGTCTTTGCGTCGAGGACAATGGTCGCGGCGGCGTCAGTAGCAACGGCAACGGCCTCAACGGCATGCGCGAACGTGTTTGCGCGTTGGGTGGTTCGCTGGAGGTTGATTCGCCGCCGGGCCACGGGACGCGTCTGCATATTCATGTACCGCTGCGCATCCGCACGAATCCATGGGAGCGGGAGAGCGATGTCGCCGACGACAACGCGGCGGCAGCCTCGACGTTGCCACCGCTGGAACGGCGTGCCGTATGACGATCAAGCCTGAACCGCGCTCGGTCTTTCCGCCCGTGTCTGGCGGCCGTCAGCGCGACGACGGCGAGCACGATATTTTCAAGCAACCGAGGCACTACCCCAATGCAAAAAGGTGATGACGATGCTGGCGTCCTCTCCACCGATGACAATGGCGCCGGCCTCGTCATGAGCACGGCATGCCAGGGGACCACCGCATGATCAGCGTGTTGTTGGCCGAAGATCAGGCCATGGTGCGTGGCGCTCTCTCGGCCCTGCTCAATCTCGAATCGGATATCGACGTGCTGGGCACGGCTGCCGATGGCGAAGCGGCGTGGCGTGAACTGCAACGTCTTAAGCCCGACGTCTTGGTCACCGATATCGAGATGCCGGGCTTGACCGGACTGGAGCTGGCCCAGCGTATCCAGCGTCAGGAATTGCCGATCAAGGTGGTCATCGTGACCACCTTTGCGCGCCCGGGCTTTCTTCGTCGCGCGCTGGATGCCGGAGTGTCAGGCTATCTACTGAAGGACGCACCCGCGGAGAACCTGGCCGAGGCGCTGCGCATGGTGCATCGAGGCGGTCGCGCCATCGACCCCCAACTGGCGCTGGAAGCCTGGACGGAGGCCGACCCACTCAACGATCGCGAGCGACAGGTGCTGCGTCTGGCCGGAGAAGGACAATCCGCCAACGATATCGCCAGTCAGCTCAACCTCTCGCATGGCACGGTACGTAACTACCTTTCCGAGGCCATCGGCAAGCTGGGCGCGACCAACCGCATCGAGGCGTACCGCCTGGCGCGGCAGAAGGGCTGGCTTTGAGAGCCTGTTCAAAGTCTCCGCTACGGACCAGTGTTTGCACTCCTTGCCTACTCGTCATCCCGGCTCGACCAGCCATTCGGCTGTTGAGAGCCGCGGGGATGACGATTTAGGAAAAGTGATGTTTCAGGCCTGTCCAGCCCTCGTCACAACGACTTTGAGCTGGCTTTAAGAGCAGTAGCCAGCGAACGCGCGTTGGGTTGCAATAGGTGACAGCTGGTTCCTTTGCGCGAGCACTGCCTTGTCATCACGGATCACACGTCTGCTTCGCTGCCTGCCTTGGTCTCTGGCGGGCGTGATCCTGCTGGGCGCTGTCCTGGTGGCTTGTTCAGGCCGCAAGGTTGCGCTCTCCAATGACGCCTATGTATGGCAACGGCAATGGACGCCGTCGCTGATTGAGGCCGTTCGTCAAAGCGCCGATGTGGTGAGCGAGTGGCGGGTGCTCGCCGGCCAGGTGGACGTGCAAGGAAACTGGCGGACGTTCTCGCCCGACTGGGCCGCGCTTGCATCCACAGGCAAGCCCATCGTCGCCGTGGTACGCATCGAAGGACAGCGCGCCTCATGGGACGACGCCGCGCTGCTTGCCGAGGTTCAAGCGGTGCTGGATACGTGGCGTGGACATGGTTTGAAGCTGGCCGGCGTGGAGATCGACCACGATTGCCCCACGGCACGCCTGCCGGCGTACGCGCACTTTCTCGCTGCGCTGCATGCCCGCATGAACTCCGGCGAGCACCTGTCGATCACGGCCTTGCCTACCTGGTTGGGCAGCACGGATCTCGACGGCCTACTTGCACAGGCAGATGAAGCAGTTTTACAGGTGCATGCCGTGCTGTCGCCCCGGGCGGGCCTGTTCAACCCTTCGACGGCCCGCGCCTGGATGGCGGACTTCGCCAGTCGCACTCGCAAGCCCTGGCGCGTGGCTTTACCCACCTACGGAACGCGCGTGAGCTGGGACGAGCAAGGGCGTATCGCCACCATCGAGAGTGAGCGGCCAACGTTGGTGAGCGGTGATGGTGCCAGCGAGCTGTTCGCCGATCCACAGGTCCTGCAGCGGTTTGTGGCGGCGATGGAGTCTGACGCGCCGCGCGGCCTGGTTGGGATTGCGTGGTTCCGCTTACCCACGGACGACGATGGCCGAGCCTGGAGCATGGCGACCTGGCACGCGGTGCTGGCGCGGGTACCGCTAAAGGCGTCGCTCCTGGGCGTGGCGCGCTCCAGGGGCGGTACAGCGTTGCAGGATCTGGTGTTGATCAATGCGGGTAACGCCGACGTGTCGCTACCCTCGCTGGTGCGGGTGAATGCCGCATGCGACGTTGCGGACGGTATCAACGGCTACTCTGTGCTGCGCTCGGCTCACGGTCTGTTCCTGCAGCGCACGCGAGGCGGCTTGCTGCGTGCGGGCCATCAGCTGAACATCGGTTGGTTGCGTTGCGGGCGTGGGGCGGCCGCGCTGCATATTGAGTAATGGATGCTTCCTGTCATCCGGGATCTGTCGTTGCGACCCATCCGGCACACTAACCATTCGAGGTGCGGAGCACCTCCCATCAGGTGAAGCCATGTACAAGCGTCAATGGATAGTCGCTGCGGTAGTGGCCGGTCTTGCCGGCACCGTGGCTTGGGCCTGTGGCCCCATGTTTCCCAATCAATTGTTGGATCAGCGCGCGGTCACGTTGAAGGCGACGCCGCAGAACAGCTTCGCGTTCGAGGCGATGCAGCTGCTGGTAGCTACCGACAAGCTCGCCACGGATGAGCCGAAAGATAACGGACCGGCCGGCAATACCGATGGCGACGCCGCCCAGGCCAAGGCGCTGGGTTTGACGCAGGTGCAATTCGATCGTGTCACCACGCTGCGCCAGGCGAGCGATGGCGCCAGCGCTTTTGAACAAGGCCAGGACTTGCCGGCCGATCTGCGCGCCTATACGGCGGGCGCCGTGGCATTTGCGCTAGGGCATCGGGAGCAGGCCGCCGCCAGTTTCGAACAGGTGTTGGCCTTGCCGGCGGACCAGGCGAAGCTGCGTTCGGTGTGGGCGGCCTACATGCTGGGTCGCATCCACGCAGCGGCGGCCAAGGACGCAGCGACGGACAACGCCGGCTTCCAGCGTGAGCGTGGCGCCGCCGCCGAAGCGTTCCAGTTGGCACGCGCGCGCGCCGTGGATGGCGCATCCGATACGCAAGGGCTTGCCGTCGCCAGCTTTGGCGAAGAAGCGCGGCTCTATCTGTATAGCCACGGCGAGCAGTGCAGCTGGGGCAATCTCTATGACGATGCCAACCGTTGCGGCGATGGCATCGCCACCGCCGATCTCAAGCGGGCGATTACGCTGTATGCCGCGCAGGCCGGGCATGGCTCGGACAATGCCGTGCAGTCGTTGGTCGCGATTTCGGGCCATGTGATGCGCAACGATCAGCGCGTGGCGGAACTGATCGACGGCCCGGTGCCGCAACGCATGCTGGTCGCCTATGCGCTTGCGCGCATGGATGAGCGCTCCTTCGACGACGCCACCGACTCTGCGGCGAAGAAGCCTGATCTCCGTTTGCTCGCGCTCGTGCAAGCCATCGAACGGCGCGGCCTTGATCAGGTCGCAGGCGCGGATCGCCTGGCTTCGCTGGCCTATCAGGTGGGTCGCTATGATCTCGCGGCCCGTCTCGTCGACAAGTCGTCGGGCCCATTAGCGGAGTGGGTGCGCGCCAAGCTGGCGTTGCAAAGGGGCGATCTCGCAACGGCAAATGCCGCTTATACCGCAGCCGCCAAGGCCTTTCCCAAAGTCGGAGATCCCCGGGCGGCCATCGAGCCCGGCAACGTCGAACGACTGACGGGTGAGCGCGGCGTGCTGTCGCTTGCCCGTGGTGAATACGTCGAGGCGCTGGGGCATCTGTACGATGCCGCGCTGGCGGTAGGGGGCGATGGCAATGTCTACGACGAAGACGAAATCGGCGTGGGTTACGGCAACGACGCAGCCTATGTAGCCGAACGCGTCTTGACCGTCGACGAACTGAAGTCCTTCGTCGATGCCCGTGCTCCGGCCACACCCATACCGACCAAGAAAGACGACCAGGGCGCTTATTTCCGGCGACCGCTGGGCGACAACCTGCGCTGGCTGCTGGCGCGTCGCTTGATGCGTGCGGGGCGTTACGACGAGGCGCTGGGGTATTTTCCAGTGGATGGTGACCCTCGCTTTGGTACCTATGACGATGAGGGCAAACCTCAGGTTGCTGTCCTTCGCGCCAAGGCGAGTGCCTACGCCAAGGCCATGCACGACAGCGCACACGCGTGGACCGATATCGGCAAGGCCGAAGCGTTCTATGCCGCCGCCAGGATCGCGCGCGAGAACGGCATGGAGATCCTCGGTTACGAACAGGGTCCGGATTACAACGACAACGGTGGTAGCTACCAGGGCGGGAGCGGGCAGGAGCCGGCCTCGCTCAAACAGGCCTTCGTCATCGATGGCGAGCGTCAGCGCTATGCGCAAAGCGAGGCCAAGCCCGACTTCCGCTTCCACTACCGCTATATCGCAGTCGACGAAGCCACGCTCGCCGCTGATCTACTGCCGCCTCGATCACAGGCATTCGCGGCCGCGCTGTGCAAAGCCACCGGGTGGATGCTTGAGGGCCCGCCGGACTACAGCGACAACTATCAGGGGTACGGCGAGCCGGAGCCGAAAGGCGTTCCCGAGCGTTTGCGTCGCGCCACGGCGCAGTATCAGCGCTATGTGAAGCAGGGGGCTTACGTCGAGTGGGCCGAAAACTTCGGACGCGATTGCGAAGAGCCGGATTTCGCCCGCGCACGCGAGATGAAGCGGTCGCAGCAGGTGGCGGCGGTCAGGCACTCCGTGCGGCGCCATCTGCCGATCGAAGCGGGTGGTGTCATCGTTCTGCTGGGCGCGCTGGCGGCGTGGGTCGCGTTGCGGAAACGCCGCAAGCCAGCGGCCTGAAATCGTGATTGGCCGTCGAAATGGGGTTTTGCGCGATAATGCGCCATTCGACGCTCAAGCCACGCCGTGAAGAAGACTGATTTCGATTTTGAACTCCCGCCCGAGCTGATTGCCCAGGCGCCACTGGCCGAGCGCTCGGCCAGCCGCCTGCTGGTGCTCGATGTGGATGCGCAGACGCGCCAGGACCACCTGTTTCGCGAGCTGCCCGAGTTCCTGCGCGAAGGCGACCTGCTCGTGTTCAATGACACGCGCGTGTTGCCGGCGCGACTGCATGGGCGCAAGGACACCGGCGGCGCGGTCGAGATCTTGATCGAACGCGTCACCAGCACCCACGAAGCCACCGTGCAGTTGGGTGTCAGCAAGAAGCCGAAGGAAGGCGGGCGCATTGAACTGGCTGATGGCAGCCATGCCGTGGTGCTGGGGCGCGATGGCGCATTCTTCCGATTGCGCTTCGAATCGACTGATCCACTGGAGCGGTTGTTGCTCCGGCTCGGCGAAATGCCGCTGCCGCCGTATATCGAGCGTCACGCCGACGATAGCGATCTGGAGCGTTACCAGACGGTGTTTGCGCGCGAGCCAGGTGCGGTCGCTGCACCCACGGCAGGCTTGCATTTCGATGAGGGCATGCTGTCGCTGTTGCGTGAACGTGGCATCCAGTTTGGCTATGTGACCTTGCATGTGGGCGCCGGGACGTTCCAGCCAATACGTGCGGACGACATCAAGGATCATCAGATGCACCGCGAATGGCTGAATGTGGGCGCCAGCCTGGTGGAGCAGATTCGCCGCACGCGTGCTGCTGGCGGCCGTGTGATTGCCGTCGGAACCACCGTGGTGCGGGCGTTGGAGAGCGCGAGTCGCGATGGCGAGTTGCAGCCCTTCGCGGGTGAAACGCAGATCTTTATTTTTCCCGGTTATCGCTTCACCAGCATCGATGGCTTGCTCACCAATTTCCATTTGCCACAGTCGACTTTGTTGATGCTGGTGTCGGCGTTGGCGGGGCGGGAGTTCGTGCTGGGCTCGTATCGGCATGCGGTGGAGCAGCGGTATCGGTTTTTCTCATATGGCGATGCGATGTTGATTTTGCCGCCGGGCGGGCAGGTCGCCAGCGCTTAGCCTTTTCCCGTGCGACGTCTGGTGTAGGAGCGCACCCAGTGCGCGACCACGGCCTTGCCGCTCCGTTGGCTTTTCGCGCACTGGGTGCGCTCCTACAAAAAAGGGCGCGGCAGGGCGGTTTGCCGGCGCTTGCTATCCCCGCGCCGCATCGGTTTTTCTCGTATGGCGACGCGATGTTGATTTTGCCGCGGGGCGGGCAGGTCGCCAGCGCTTAGCCTTTTCCCGTGCGACGCCTGGTGTAGGAGCGCACCCGGTGCGCGACCACGGCCTTGCCGCTCCGTTGGCTTTTCGCGCACTGGGTGCGCTCCTACCAAAGAGGGCGCGGCAGGGCGGTTTGCCGGCGCTTGCCATCCCCGCACCGCAGGCGGGGCGAAACGGCGCCCCAAGCCCTCCAAAGCATGAATCCCCGGAACACGCGATAATCCCCCAAATGACTTCCATGACTTTCGAACTTCAGGCCACCAACGGCGCGGCTCGTCGGGGCCGGCTCACGTTTGACCGCGGCACGGTGGAGACGCCGGCGTTCATGCCGGTGGGCACGTATGGCTCGGTCAAGGCGATGACGCCGCGGGATATCCGCGAAGTGGGCGCCGAGATCATCCTCGGCAACACTTTCCACCTGTTCCTGCGGCCGGGCCTGGAGGTCGTGGAGCAGTTTGGCGGCCTGCACAAGTTCATCGGCTGGGACAAGCCGATCCTCACCGACTCGGGCGGCTTCCAGGTGTTCTCGCTGGCGCACAAGCGCAAGATCACCGAGGAGGGCGTGGCGTTTGCCTCGCCGGTCGACGGTTCCAAGGTGTTTCTTTCGCCGGAAGAGTCGATGCGGATCCAGAAGGTGCTCGATTCGGATATCGCGATGATCTTCGACGAGTGCACTCCGTATCCGGCCACGGAGAAAGTCGCATCGACCTCGATGGAGCTGAGCCTGCGCTGGGCCGAGCGTTCGCGCCGGGCGTTCGATGACCTGAAGAATCCCAATGCCTTGTTCGGCATCGTGCAGGGCAGTGTCTACGAGAACCTGCGCCGCCAGTCCGCCGAGGGCCTGGTCAAGATTGGTTTTGACGGTTACGCCGTCGGCGGCCTCGCCGTCGGCGAGCCGGAAGCGGAGCGCAACCACACGCTCGACTTCACCGTGCCGTTGCTGCCGCAGGACAAACCGCGCTACCTGATGGGCGTGGGTCGCCCGGAGGACATCGTGGAGGCGGTGCGTCGCGGCATCGACATGTTCGATTGCGTGATGCCCACCCGCAATGCGCGCAACGGCTTCCTGTTCGTCGCCGAGGGCACGCTGCGCATCCGCAACGCGAAGTACGCCCACGACACCCGGGTGATCGAGGAAGGCTGCGACTGCTACGCCTGCAGCAACGGTTTCAGCCGCGCCTACCTGCGGCACCTCGATCGCTGCAACGAGATCCTCGGCAGCCAGCTGGCCACCATCCACAACCTGCGGCATTACCAGCGGTTGATGGCGGGGTTGCGTGAGGCGATTGCGGTGGGCCGCCTGGATGACTTCGTCGCGGAGTTCTATGCCCGCCGCCAAAGTGCCTTGGTCGCCTGAACCCTTCGCTCGTCATCCCGGCGAAAGCCGGGATCCAGTGCCTTCATGCACTCCAAATAAGGCGCTGGATTCCGGCTTTCGCCGGAATGACGGGATCAGGGCATGCGGGAACCAATAAAGGCCCGTCAAGGTCGAGACCTTGGAAACTGTCCTCCCCGCCGCCAGAACCAGTGGCGGGAGGGCCTTGCGGCGCATGCAGGGTCCAGGGGCGCGTGGCATAATCCACGATCTTTTATCAGGTGCTGACAGAAATCCCTGTTGGTACCGCTACTTGCGAGACAAGCTGATGAATCTTCCGATGTCCTTCGTGATCGCTCAGGCTGCTCCGGCTGCCGGTGCTGGCCCGGCCGCGAATCCGCTGATGACGTTCCTGCCGCTGATCCTGCTGTTCGTGGTCTTCTATTTCCTGATGATCCGCCCGCAGATGAAGCGCCAGAAGGAACACCGCAACCTGGTGGCGGGGCTGTCCAAGGGCGACGAGGTTGTCACCAACGGCGGCATTGCCGGCCGTGTGGATGAGGTGGGTGAGAGCTTCATCACGGTCGAAATCGCACCGAATGTGAAGATCAAGCTGCAGAAGGGCGCCGTGCAGCAAGTGCTGCCCAAGGGCACGCTGAAGTCGTCCTGAGGGACGGGCCGGGGCGAGGGGCGCCGGCCACAACATGACGCATAGCTACCGCCGCGGCCCTTCGTGCCGCGGCTTTGACGGATTCAAGGCATGAGTGATTTTCCACGCTGGAAATATGCGCTGGTCGCCATCGTATTGGTGCTCGGTATTGTTTATGCGCTGCCGAACGCTTTCCTGCCGGTACCTGCCGTGCAGGTCACGGCGAACCGCAACGGTACGGTCGACGAGGCGCTCTCGCAGAAGGTCAGTAATGCCCTGAAGCAGCAGAACATCGCCACCACCGGTGTCGAGATCAAGGGCGACCATCTGCTGGCGAGCTTCGTCAATGCCGACGTGCAGCGGACCGCCGCGGACGTCATCAAGGCGGCGCTGGGCGACGACTTCACCGTCGCGTTCAACCTCAAGTCGACCGTGCCGGGCTGGCTCACTGCGATCGGCGCCAAGCCGATGCCGCTGGGCCTGGACCTGCAGGGCGGCGTGCACTTCCTCATGCAGGTCGATCAGAACGATGTGATCGACAAGCAGGAAACCCGCTACGCCGACGACATCCGCAGCCTGCTGCGCGAAAAGAACATCCGTTACGAGTCGGTGACCCGTAATGCCGTGCGCGGCCAGGGCGTCTCCATCGTGCTGAAGTCGGTCGAAGATCGTACGGCCGCCTCGAACGCGATCGTGGCCGAATACCCCGACCTCACCGTGCAGGAAGGCCCGGCCACCGGCGACCGCTTCGTGATCAATGCCGTGGTGCGCCCGGACAAGTTGCGCGAGCTGTCGCTCAACACCATCCGCCAGAACCTGGGCACCTTGCGCAACCGTATCAATGCGCTGGGCGTGTCCGAGCCGATCATCCAGCAGCAGGGCGACAGCCGCATCGTGGTCGAGCTGGCGGGCGTGCAGGACACCGCCGAGGCCAAGAAGCTGATCGGCGCGACCGCCACGCTGGAATACCGCGCCGGTTTCGGCACGCCGCAGCAGGCGATCGACGCCGTGCGCAGCGGCATCATTCCGCCGGACGCGCGTCTTTATAAGAATCATGAGGGCCAGCCCTACCTGCTGAGCAAGAACGTCATCGTCACCGGCGACCAGCTGGTGGACGCATCCTCCACCTTCGACCAGCAGAGCGGCAGCCCGGCGGTGTCGGTGACGCTGAACGCGGCGGGCGCCAAGAAGATGCTGGACTTCACCACCAGCAACGTCGGCAAGCCGATGGGCGTGGTCTATGTGGAGCGCGTGATCGACACCAAGATCGTCGATGGCAAGGAAGTGCGCACGCCGAAGATCACCGAAGAGGTGATCAACTACGCCACGATCCAGGGCGTGTTCGGCAAGCACTTCCAGACCACCGGCCTGCGCAGCCCGAAGGAAGCGTCCGAGCTGGCCCTGCTGTTGAGGGCTGGCTCGCTGGCCGCGCCGGTCGACATCGTCGAAGAGCGCGTGATCGGTGCCAGCCTCGGCCAGGACAACATCCAGAAGGGCTTCAAGGCCGTGATGATCGGTCTGGCCCTGGTGCTGCTTGCCGCGGCGATCTACTACAAGCTGTTCGGCCTGGTGGCCGATATCGCACTGTTCTTCAACCTGGTGATGCTGGTGGCGGTGATGTCGGCCATCGGCGTCACGCTGACCATGCCGGGCGTCGCCGGTATCGTGCTTACCCTGGGTATGGCCATCGACGCGAACGTGCTGATCTGCGAGCGCATACGAGAGGAATTACGCAACGGCTCCACGCCGCTTGCGGCGATCCGCGCCGGTTACGAGAAGGCGTGGTCGACCATTCTCGACGCCAACGTCACCCACCTTATCGCCGCGCTGGCACTGATCACGATGGGCTCCGGCCCGATCAAGGGCTTCGGCGTCACGCTGCTGATCGGTATCCTGACCTCGATGTTCACCTCGGTCACCGTGACGCACGCGATCACCGCGCTTATCCATGGCCACCGCAAGCTGAAGACGCTGTCGGTCTGAAATCTCCTATTGAGAAGTGCGGCCATGGATGGCCGCTTTTTCCGGGAAATGGACTTCCGTAAAGAGAACCCAGCATGGAAATCTTCAACCACAACAGCAACATCAACTTCCTCGGCATGAGGAAGATCAGCATCGGCATCTCGATCCTGCTGATGATCGTCTCCATCGGGCTTATCGCCGTGAAGGGCCTCAACTACGGCTTGGACTTCACCGGCGGTGTCGCGCTGGTGGTCGATTACCAGCAACCGGTGACCACGGCCGAAGTGCAGGCGGCGCTGGACAAGGGTGGCATCGAGCATTCGCTGGTCGCCAGCCTTGGCGGCACGCGGGAAGTCTCGGTGCGCTTCCAGCCCACCGTGTCGATGAAGGACGAAGCTGGCAAGGTCAACCTCGACAAGGTGGCCAGTGTCGCTACCGCCGCGCTTACCGCGGCGCGTCCGGATGCCACCGTGAAGAGTCGCGACTACGTCGGCTCGCAGGTGGGCGACGAGCTGCGCAGCGACGGCATTATTGCCGCCCTCGTGGTCATGCTCGGCATTGGTGTCTATCTGGGCATCCGCTTCGAGTGGCGCTTCGCAGTCGCGGCAATCGTTACCGAGTTTCACGACGCACTGATCACCGTTGGCGTGTTCGCCTTGGTGCAGCGCGAATTCGACCTGACCGTGTTGGCCTCGGTACTCGCCGTGATCGGTTACTCGATCAACGACAAGGTCGTGGTGTTTGACCGCGTGCGCGAGCTGTTCCGCGTGGCCCGCAAGGCCGAGCCGGAAGAGATCCTCAACCGTTCGATCAACAACACCTTGTCGCGAACCATCATCACCGCCCTGTTTACCGCCATCACCATGGCGGCGCTGTACTTCATCGGCGGCCCGGTGGTGCATGGCTTCGCTATCACCATGCTGATCGGCATCCTGGTCGGCACGTTGTCGTCGATCTTCGTCGCCAGCCCGATCCTGTTGTGGCTCGGCGTGTCCAAGCAGGACCTGATGCCGAAGACCAAGGAAAACCCGGAGCTCGCGCGTCGTCCATAAGGGTGCCGCGGTTTCGTCTAAATTAAAAAGGCCCGGGTTTCCCGGGCCTTTTTTTTCTAGCCACCAGAACGGTTGGCGATCGTCGGTTTGCTGGTTGCCGAGTCTCGCTACGTTTGGATCGTCACAGTTCTTGTGTGCAGGTCACGGGTGATCCGGCTTCAATTCGCCCTTCGACGATGCACGGAACTCGGCGCGTCGCTTCGTCAGGGAGGCAGCCCTCATGCTCGGTAACTCCTCACCCGCAAGCGCCCACAGTGAAGTTGCGACGCCACGCTGGAACAATGAACTGACGGCTGAGCGGAAGTCGCCCCTGCCCAGGGCCTGCGCCGAGTCAGCCACGGCCATCGCGCCGTGCATCAAGGCGCTGGCATGTCGGTAGCACGACATCATGCAGGCGTTGCAGGGCTCTCGTTGATCGGGGAACCGATCGAAGTCGAAGACCGATCCCATGGGCTCTGACCAGGCCTCGCAGCGCCAGATATCGAGGTTCCAGTCGAGATAGAAATACTTGCTGCCGCCGACACAGGGAATCAGTTGCTGTTCGCCGCGCACGAAGCGGGCGACCTCGGCCAGCGAGGCTTGCGGATCCATCACGCGAAAGCGCTTTTTCAGGCGCGCGATTGCGCTCAACGCGTCGAGAATTTCGTCAGCACTCAGGTCGACGAGCGTCGACGTTTCATCGTAGACGAGCGACGAGGAGCCGAATGGCTCGCGCCTTGGATACGAAAACGCGACGGCATCGAAGCCAAGGCGCGTGAGCGTCTCCGGCAACGACTCGTAATGGACCAGGCGGCTCACGGTGACCGTGGCGCAGACCGGGATGCCGAAGCTGCGCGCTCGGGCAATACCGTCGGCAATTCGGGCCTCCAGGCCCTGCAGCCCGCGATTATGCTCATGCTCGCCCATGTTCGCGCTATCGATCGATATGAGCAGGCGCTTGAGGCCGGCGGCTGCCAGCTGCTCGATGTGTTTGGAAAGGAACCAGCCGTTCGTGATCAGGCCGCATTGCATGCCGGACTTGGTGGCCGAGGCGACCAGCGCTTCGATCTGCGGGTGAACCAGAGGCTCGCCGCCCTGAAACGTCATGTAGCGAATCTTGCGTCTGCGCAAGATCGGCAGTGCGCGCTCAAACTCGTCAGGCGCCAGATAGCGCCGCGGGCCGGCCAGCTTCTTGTCGCGTGAGAATCCGCAGAAGTCGCAGGCCGCATTGCATACGTTGGTTACCGAAACGTCGCAGACTGCTGGCAAGGGGTTCCGCGGAGGGCTGCTGATACTGTCGGTGTGCCGAGGATCCTGCCCCGCCATGTCCCGCACTTGTGTATCCATAGAACCCTCGATGGTCTGGCCACGCGCCACACGCTACACGGCGATGCATGCTTGCGTCACTATCCGGTGGCGGCCGTTCAGCTTGGGGCGATGGGCAGCCAGCGGCATAGGGGATGCTAGGGCCATTCCTACATGCGAAATGTGAAGGTCGTGTATCGAGTTTCCCTGCATCAGGGCAAGGCCAAACGGGAAGCTGCCCCATCGATTCGGTAGGTGGCAGCTGGATCGCGCTAGCCGACGCTCAAGTCCCGGGACGGACCGACCGCTTCAAGCCATCGTTCCCACCCCGAATCGCATGCGCGCTGTTACGGCGATCCAGCCCGCGGTTTTTGAGATGCCCTGGCGAGCAAGGAGGCTGCCGCTGTTCTGGGCTCAGGCCGTTTCGGCGCTTTCGCGGGCTGCCGTGCTGGCGCTTTCCGGCTCGTGCGAGGCCTGGGCGGGCTGCAACACGTGATGTCCCAGTGCATGCAGGTCGAGCTGGTCGACCGGGATCGGCCTGTAGTCAGGGCCGAAGGCCACTTCGCCCAGTTTCCAGCCGGCCGGACGACGCACGGCACCCCAGAAGCGCTTGATCCCGTTCCAGTGCAGGCCGATCAGGTTGTGCTTGTTGTCGTCGTCGACCATCGGGTCGCCCACGCCGGTGGGGCGCGGCGGTTCACCGTACAGCGCGGTGCCGAACAGCACGTCCCAGATCGAGAAGACCTGGCCGAAGTTGCAGTTGTGCAGCTTCGGTCGGGTCGGATCGACCAGCATGTGGTGCAGGCGGTGGAACTTGGGCGCCACGAACACGCGATCGAATACCGGACCAAAGCCAAGGCGCACGTTCGTGTGCGAAAGGTTCTGCATCAGTTCGCCCACCAGCACCAGCCACGCGAACTGCTCCGGCTCCACGCCTATCACGATACCGACCACGGCGAGGATCATCGATTGCAGGAAGCCGTCGATCGGGCTGCCACGGTCATTGGTCCAGCAGCTCATCTGGCGCGTGCTGTGATGCAGGCTGTGCAACGCCCACCACCACGGCAGCGCGTGCTGCATGCGATGCATCCAGTAGTACACGAAGTCGTAGACGAGGTAGTAGCAGAAGAACAGCAGCAGCGGATGCGCCTTGAGCACGGGTACCCAGTGGGTGAGCGCCAGCGGCGAGGCGCTGGGGTCGCTGGGACCGGTGTCGGGGCCGCCGAAGAAATTGGCGATTGGCGAGAGCACCAGGAAGCTGAAGATGGGGAAGATGCCGACCAGCATCATCAGCGTGTACTGGAAATCCACGCGGGTGAGCTTGCGGTCGGTCCATTTTTCCGCCGGAAGCACGCTTTCCAGCGGGCGGAAGATGAAGCCGATGATGCATAGCTGGAGCGTGGCGACCAGCAGCGAGGCCGAGATGTCGCTCGCATTGCCAGCCAGTCCTTCCAGGTGCAGGAACTGCAGTACGGGGAGCACGCCATGGTTGGCAAACCAGCTAACCAAGTGGGACCACAGTTCGGACATCTTTCAAACACCTTGGGTGGGAGCGGGCGGGGCCAGCAGGCGCGAGTCTTCGGCGCGACCGACTGGGGCTGCCCGTGGCGCCGCTCCGGCGCTCTACTGAACCGGGTGGTTTAGGATAGCGGCGGCGACCGCTGGCATCCAGTCGGCAGGATTTTGCGTCCCCGACCTTTCGCTCAGCTGGCAGCGCGCAGGCAGGCGTCCAGGTCATTCAGCCGCTGCGGCGTGCCGACGTCGGTCCAGGCACCGCGATGGTGGCTGCCGCTGAGTTTTTCCTGTGCCATGGCACGAAGCAGCAGCGGTTTCAATTTGAAGGCCGGTGGCTGCGCATCCGAATCGGCGGTGTGACCGATCACCTCGCGCCAATCGTCGAGCAATTCGCGCCGGAAAACGCCTAGGCCGCTGTAGGTCAGGCGCGGCGGAGCGTCGTCATCGTGCAACAGGCCTGCATCGTCCAGCCGGAAATCGCCGTGTGGATGATGCGCCGGGTTGTCCACCATCAACAGGTGGGCAAGACCGCGGGGTTCAACGGGCAAGGCAGTGCAGTCGGCATCGGTCCACACATCGCCATTGATCACGATGAACGGTTCGGGGCCGAGCAGGTCGAGCGCATTGAGCATGCCACCACCGGTTTCCAGCGGTGTCGGACCCTCATAGGCGTAGCGGATGCGCAGTCCCCAGCGCGAGCCGTCGCCTAGCGTGTCGGGAAACTGTTCGGCCAGATGCGAGGTGTTGATCACCACGTAATGCACGTCGATGGCGGCGAGCTTTTCCAGATGCCACACGATCAGCGGCTTGCCGCCGACCGGCAGCAACGGCTTCGGTGTGTGGTCGGTGAGCGGGCGCATGCGCTCGCCCAGGCCGGCCGCAAAGATCAGTGCGTGCCTCATGCGGCGGCTACCTGGGTGAGATTGCGCCCTTGCGCATGACGCTCAAGCAAGGCGACGAAATCCGCCAATTCCGGATAGTTGCGCGCCACCGACACCACGTAGTGATAAACCCGCGGCACGTCGGCCAGGTAGCCCGGCTTGCCATCGCGATACCACAGCCGATAGAACTGTCCGAGCACTCGGATATGGCGGTGCAGACCGGTGAGATCGAACCAGCGCAGGAAGCGTGCACCGTCGACTTCGTTATCGATCATGCCGGCATTCAGCAGGCGTAAGCGATACGACTCCACCCAGTCTTCGACGCGTTCACGCGGCCACGTGATGTAGGCATCGCGCAGCAAGGAGGCGAGGTCGTAGGTGATGGGGCCGGCCAGCGCGCCCTGGAAGTCGATGATGCCGGGATTGTTGTCGTCGACGATCAGCAGATTGCGGCTATGGAAGTCGCGGTGCACGAAGCAGCGGGGCTGTTGCAGCGCGTTACGTATCACCACATCAAAAGCGGCTTCCAGTACATCCCATTCGTCGCAATCCGGCGTGTGGCCGAGATGTCGGCCGAGAAACCACTCCGGCATGACTTCCAGTCCGCTTACCAGCAGGGCATGGTCGAACGGTGGCAGGTCGTTGAAGTCCATGCGCGACTGCATGCGCAGCAGGGCATCCATGGCATCGCCGTAAAGTTGGTCTGCGCTGTCTTCGTTCAAGGCCGGCAGGTACAGGCGCGTGCCGAGATCCTCGATCAGCAGAAAACCTTGATCGAGGTCGTGTGCATGCACCGCCGGCACGTGCAGGCCGGCGGCAGCGAGGCGCGCGTCCATGGCCAGCCACGGACGCGGATCTTCCCGCGTCGGCGGCGAGTCCATCACGATCCAGCTGATGCCTGCATGATGCGTGCGCCAGTAGCTGCGGAAGCTGGCGTCGGAGGAGGCGGGTGCGAGGGTGAGCGCGGCGTCGCCGAGCGTGGAGCGGGTCCAGGCCAGGCGGGCGGCGGCGCGATCGGGGGCGGTGGTCATGGTGTGCTGCGAGTGGTGATGCCGCGCAGCTTAACGGGTGCCACGCCGTAACTGTAGGAGCGCACCCAGTGCGCGATCGGCCTACGGGGCAGTGATGACATGGCGCAGCGGTCGCGCACTGGGTGCGCTCCTTCCACCTGCCTCGGTTCGGCAAATGTCACGCGCAATGGCTACGTGCCGGCGACCTACCCGCCCTGTCAGCTGGCCGCCTCCTGTAGGAGCGCACCCAGTGCGCGAAAAGCCAACGGAGCGGCAACGCCGTGGTCGCGCACTGGGTGCGCTCCTACATTTATCTGGTTGGGTGTTGTCGCAAGATTGACCCCTCACCCCAACCCTCTCCCCCGAAGGGGAGAGGGAGCCAAAATCAAGAGAGGTTGTAGGCCTTCTCTTCGTGTAGAGCCAAATCCAGGCCGACCTGCTCCTGCTCCTCATCCACACGCAAGCCCAGCGTCCAGTCGATCAGCTTGAGGATGACCAGGCTGAGTGTGGCGCTCCAAACGACGGTGAAGCCCACGCCCTTGGCCTGGATCCACAGCTGACCCCATAGCGATTCGACGGTGCCGAAACCGCCAAGCTTCGGCGACGCCAACGGGCCGGTGAGCAGGGCGCCGACGATGCCGGCCACCGCATGCACGCCGAACACGTCGAGCGAGTCGTCGTAGCCCAGCTTGTGCTTGAGGCGCGTGGCGCTGAAGAAGCAGATGACGCCAGCGAGCAGGCCAAGCACCAGGGCGCCACCCGGTCCGGCGGTGCCGGCGGCAGGCGTTACCGCAACCAGGCCTGCAACGGCGCCGGAGACAATGCCCAGCACGCTGGGGCGGCCATGCACGATCCACTCGGCACCCAGCCAGCCGAGTGCGGCAGCGGCGGTGGCAATCTGGGTCACCAGCATGGCCATGCCAGCGCTACCGTTGGCGGCAACCGCCGAACCGGCATTGAAGCCGAACCAACCCAGCCATAGCAGGCTCGCACCTACCACGGTATAGCCGAGGTTATGCGGCGGCATCGGCACGTTCGGATAGCCGCGCCGCTTGCCGATCACCAGGCAGGCAATCAGGCCGGCGATACCGGCGTTGATATGCACCACGGTGCCGCCGGCAAAGTCGAGCACGCCCAGGTCACCCAGCAGCGAGCCCGGTCCGCTCCACACCATATGCGCCACCGGCAGGTAGACGATGGTGAGCCAGAGCCCGCTGAACCACAGCAGCGCGCTGAACTTCATGCGCTCGGCGAAGGCGCCGATGATCAAGGCCGGCGTAATGATCGCGAAGGTCAGCTGGAACATCACGAACACGCTTTCCGGCACCGTCTGGTAGCGCGAATCCGGCTTGAGCCCGGCCAGGAACACGCGGTCCAGCCCACCGATAAAGGAATGCAGATTGGTGACGCCGGCCTGCATGCCTTCCGTGCTGAAGGCCAACGAGTAGCCGTAGAGCATCCACAGCACCGACACCACGGCGGTGATGGCAAAGCACTGCATCAGGATCGACAGCAGGTTTTTGGAACGCACCATGCCGCCGTAGAACAGCGCCAGCCCCGGGATGGTCATCAACAGCACCAGGGCCGTGGCCGTGAGCATCCATGCGGTGTCGCCGCTGTCGATATGCGTGGGAGCGGCTGCCTGTGCCCACGTGGGTGCCGAGGCGGCCAAGGCCATCAATCCAAGCGTCACGCGTCCCTTCAGAGCTTTTCCATCAAAGCGCATCGACGTCGACCTCCTGCGTGCGAATGCGGATGGCCTGTTCCAGCTCGCTGACAAAAATCTTGCCGTCGCCGATCTTGCCGGTGCGGGCCGTGCTGCTGATCGCTTCGATGGCGCGATCGAGTTGTTCGTCAGCCACGGCCACCTCGAGCTTCAGCTTTGGCAGGAAATCCACCACGTACTCGGCGCCGCGATACAGCTCGGTGTGCCCGTGCTGCCGGCCAAACCCCTTGACCTCCGTGACGGTCATGCCCGTCACACCCACCTCGGTCAACGCCTGGCGCACATCGTCCAGCGTGAACGGTTTGATGATGGCCGTAATCCACTTCATCCCCAGAGCTCCCCATGCCGTAGATATGTGGCAGTGCAGCACGATGCGTGCCATGCGGGATTTGCGGAGCTGTGGGAGCTGTCGACGCCTCCATCCCGTCATTCCCGCGTAGGCGGGAATCCAGCGCCTTCAGGGACTTGCGGCGACGGTGGATCCCCGCCTGCGCGGGGATGACGGTGAGGGTTCCTCAAGGGCGCACGTAAACCGATGACAGTCATTGCCCGTAAACAGGGCAGATCCATCAGTCATCGCCCGCTTTTGGTGCAGTGCCCTGGTTTGACTGGCAAGTCGTTAATCAGTACCATTTTGGTCCCGATTCAAGCAGTCCTGGCCGCTTCCCCATGCTTCGCGTCAGCCGCCTCACCGACTACGCCACGGTGGTGATGACCTGCATCGCCGCCCATCCAGACGACGTGCTCAGCACGGCGCAGATCGCTGATGAGACGCGCCTGGAGCTGCCCACCGTGAGCAAGCTGCTGAAGCTGCTAGGCCATGCCGGGCTGGTGGAATCCTTCCGCGGCGTCAACGGCGGCTACCGGCTGGCGCGACCGGCCGGGGAGATCACCCTGGCGCAGATCGTCGAAGCGCTGGAAGGTCCCATCGGCATGACCGAATGCAGCGTGGCCGTTGGCCAGTGCGACCGCGAATCGCTATGCGGCGTGCGCAGCAATTGGCAGCACGTGAATAGCGTGGTGGACAACGCCCTGCGCGCCGTCAGCCTCTCCGACATGCTCAAACCACCCAGTCGTCGCATCGACGCGAACCTGATCGGATGACACCTGATCTTCCCTCGACCGCTCACGACGACACGAAGATGACCATGACCACCGAAACCTCCGAACGCAACGACACCTCCACCACGCTTCGCGACAACGCTGAAGTTGCCGAGGCGCTGAGCCGTCGCTACGAGGCCGGCTTCGTCACCGACATCGAAACCGACAGCCTGCCGCCCGGCTTGTCCGAGGACATCGTCCGCCAGCTGTCCGCGCTCAAGCAGGAGCCGGAGTGGATGACCGAGTGGCGCCTCAAGGCGTATCGCCACTGGCTCACGATGCCGACGCCGGACTGGGCCAAGCTCAACTCGAGCCGATCGACTATCCAGGCGATCAGCTACTACGCCGCGCCCAAGCAGGGCCCGAAGTCGCTGGACGAAGTCGATCCGAAGCTGCTCGAAACCTACGAGAAGCTCGGCGTGCCGTTGCACGAGCGCGCCAAGCTCGCCGGCGTCGCCGTCGATGCGGTGTTCGACTCGGTCTCCGTCGGCACCACGTTCCGCAAGGAGCTGGCCGAAGCCGGCGTGATCTTCTGCTCGATGACCGAAGCGATCCGCGAGCATCGGCGAGCTGGTGCAGCAGTATCTGGGCAGCGTGGTGCCGACCGGCGACAACTATTTCGCCGCCCTGAACTCGGCCGTGTTCTCCGACGGCTCGTTCGTGTTCATCCCCAAGGGCGTGCGCTGCCCGATGGAGCTGAGCACGTACTTCCGCATCAACGCGATCAACACGGGACAGTTCGAGCGCACCTTGATCGTCGCGGAAGAGGGCGCCTACGTGTCCTACCTCGAAGGCTGCACCGCGCCGATGCGCGACGAGAACCAGCTGCACGCCGCCGTGGTCGAACTGGTCGCGCTCGGACGACGCGCAGATCAAGTATTCGACCGTGCAGAACTGGTATCCGGGCGACGAGAACGGCGTCGGCGGCATCTACAACTTCGTGACCAAGCGCGGCGATTGCCGCGGCGACGATTCCAAGATTTCCTGGACGCAGGTCGAAACCGGTTCGGCGATCACCTGGAAGTACCCGAGCTGCGTGCTGCGCGGCGACGTTCGGTCGGCGAGTTCTACTCGGTGGCACTTACGCATCATCATCAGCAGGCCGATACCGGCACCAAGATGATCCATATCGGCAAGGGCACCAAGTCCAAGATCGTCTCCAAGGGCATCAGCGCCGGTCGCAGCAGCAACAGCTATCGCGGCCTGGTGAAGGTGGAGAAGGGCGCCGAGGGCGCACGCAACTACACCCAGTGCGACTCGTCTGCTGATCGGCAAGAAGTGCGGCGCGCACACCTTCCCGTATATGGAAGTGAAGAACCCCACCGCCATCGTCGAGCACGAAGCCACCACCTCCAAGATTTCCGACGACCAGCTGTTCTATTGCCGCAGCCGCGGCATCGGCGAGGAAGACGCCGTGTCGATGATCGTCGACGGCTTCTGCAAACAGGTGTTCCGCGAACTGCCGATGGAGTTTGCGGTGGAAGCGAAGAAGCTGCTGGAAGTGTCGCTGGAAGGCGCGGTGGGATGAGTACGTCGCTCCAAACGCATTGGGATACGGTGTACCGCGAGAAAAACGAGGCGCAGACCAGTTGGTTTCGCCCGCGTCTCGACGCGTCGCTGCAGTTGATTGATGCGTTGGATCTCGCCCGTGATCAAGCCGTGCTGGACGTCGGCGGCGGTCGCTCCACCTTGGTCGACGACCTCCTGCAACGTGGCTTTGTCGATGTCAGCGTGCTCGATCTTTCCGGCATTGCGATGGCCGCAGCGCAGCAGCGGCTCGGTACACTGGCCGCTTCGGTTCGCTGGATCGTTGGTGACGTAGCCCAGGTCGAATTACCTGCGAGTCACTACGCGCTGTGGCATGACCGGGCGGTTTTCCACTTCCTTACCAAGCCCGGCGAGCAGGCGCGTTATGTCGCTGCTGCTGCGCGTGCCGTAAAACCCGGCGGCTATCTGGTCATTGGCACGTTTGCCGCCGATGGTCCGGATCGTTGTAGCGGCATGCATGTCGCGCGTTACGACGCAGCGACGCTGGCGGCGACTTTTGCGCCGGCATTCACCCCAGTCACTCATCGCCGCGACGTGCATTACACGCCGTCGGGCAACGAGCAAGCTTTCACCTATGTGGTGCTGCGGCGTCAAGACGACGGCGCGGGCGCCTGACATGAGCGAGTACGAAACATGCTGAAGATCGAAAATCTGCACGCCCGCGTCGAGGGCAAGGACATCCTCAAGGGACTCACGCTGACCGTGAACCCGGGCGAGGTGCACGCGATCATGGGGCCGAACGGCGCTGGCAAGTCCACGCTGGGCAACGTGCTTGCGGGGCGCGACGGTTACGAAGTGACCGAGGGCTCGGTGAGCTTCAACGGCGTCGATCTGCTCGCGCTGGAGCCCGAAGAGCGCGCCGCCGCCGGCGTGTTTCTGGCGTTCCAGTATCCGGTGGAAATTCCCGGCGTGAACAACACGTATTTCCTGCGCGCCGCGCTCAATGCGCAGCGCAAGCAGCGCGGCGAGCCGGAACTCGATTCCATGCAGTTCCTCAAGCTGGTGCGCGAGAAGCTCAAGATCATGCAGATCTCCGACGAGCTGCTGCATCGCGCGGTGAACGAAGGTTTCTCCGGCGGCGAGAAGAAGCGCAACGAGATCTTCCAGATGGCCGTGCTGGAGCCGAAGCTGGCGATCCTCGACGAGACCGATTCGGGCCTGGATATCGACGCGCTCAAGCAGGTCGCGCAAGGCGTGAATGCGCTGCGTTCGTCCGAGCGTGGCTTCCTGGTGATCACGCATTACCAGCGCCTGCTCGACTATATCGAACCGGATTTCGTGCATGTGCTGGCCGATGGCCGCATCGTGGAAAGCGGCGACAAGACGCTGGCGCTCAAGCTGGAAGAGCAGGGTTATGCCTGGGTCACCGAGAAGGATCCCGCGCTGACGGGAGCGTCCGCATGAGCGAGCCGCAACGCATGCCTTTCGTCGAGTCACTGCTGGAAGCGGCGGCGCAGGCGCGCTTGCCCGGCAGCGATATCGGCTGGCTGGATGCCGCGCGCCGCGAGAATCTCGAAGCGTTCGCCGCGGCCGGCTTGCCGGATACGCGGATGGAGGCCTGGAAGTACACGGCGCTGCGCGCGCTGGGCCAGCGACGCTTTGCACCGGGCGACGCACAAGCAGACTCGCGCGCAGTCGACGCCGCGGCGCTGGCGCTGCCCGGCGTGGATGGACCCGCGCTGGTTTTCGTCAACGGGGTGTTCCGCGCCGATCTGTCGCGCATCGACGCCTTGCCGGCTGGCCTGAATCTGCAGCCGCTGTCGCAGGCCGTGCAGGGCGACGCCGAACCGCTGCGCTTCGCGCTGTCGCGCCACTATCGCGAAGGCGGCGACGTGTTCGCGCGCCTCAATGCGGCCCTGGCCGGTGATGGTGTCGTACTGCAGGTGGCGGCGGGCGCGAAGATCGCCCAACCGGTGCAGCTGTTGTTTGTCGGCGCACCCGCCGAAGCGGCCGCTCCTGCGCATCCTGCGCCCGCGGCACTAGCACATCCCTGTGCGTCGGACCTTGCCTGGCACGTCAGGCATGTGATCGAACTGGGCGAGGGTGCCGAGCTGTCACTGGTCGAGCATCACGCGGCCGATGGCGCTCATCAGCATCTGGGCACGCAGGTGATGGACATCGTGCTGCGCAAGGGTGCGCAGCTGCGCCACGTCACGCTGCAGAACGCCGCCGAGGGCAGCACCCTGGTGCGCCACAACAGCCTGCAACTGGATGCGCAGGCGCAGGCCATGCTGTACGTGTTGGAGCTTGGGCGGTTCGCTGGTTCGGCATGATCTCCACGCGACGCTGGCCGGCGATCAGTCGCGTCTGGATACGCGTGGTGTATTCGTACTGCAGGGACGCCAGCATATCGACACGCAGATGGCCATCCGTCATCAGGCGCTCAATACGACGTCCGAGTCGGTGTGGCGCGGTGTGGCTGATGGGCGTTCGCGCGGCGTGTTCCGCGGCGCGATCGTGGTGGCGCCAGGGTGCCGACGGCAGCGATGCCAGCCTCAGCAGCAAGAACCTTCTGCTCTCCGGTCAGGCCGAGATTGATACCAAGCCTGAGCTGGAGATCTATGCCGACGAGGTGAAGGCGGCGCATGGTGCCACCGTCGGCCAGCTCGACGAGCGCTCGCTGTTCTATCTGCGTTCGCGCGGCATTCCGCTGACCGAGGCGCGCTCAATGCTCACGGCGGCATTCTGCCGGGCCGTATTCGAGTCGCTGCCCGAAGAGAGCCTGCGCGACCACCTTTATCACCAGCTGATGGCACACCTGCCTTCGGCTTGAGTCACAGCTACGGCCTGCGGTGATCCATGCATCACCGCGCGCGACAAGGCGAAAGGACCACGATGAACGCACAGTCCAAACATCTCCCGACGGTTTTCGATGTGCAGCGCATTCGCGCGGATTTCCCTTTGCTGTCGCGCACCGTGCACGACAAGCCGCTGATCTATTTCGACAACGCGAATACCAGCCAGAAGCCGGTGAGCGTCATCGAGGCAGTGAACAATCACTACCGCGAGCACAACGCCAACGTGTCGCGCGCCGTGCATCTGCTTGGCGAAGAGGCGACCGCGGCCTATGAGGGCGCACGCGACAAACTGGCGCGTTTCATCAATGCCACCTCGCGCAACGAGCTGGTGCTCACCTCGGGCACCACGCAGTCGATGAATCTGGTCGCTTATAGCTATGCGCTGCCGCGGTTGAAGGCGGGTGACGTGATCCTCACCACGGTGATGGAGCATCACGCCAATATCGTGCCGTGGCAGCTGGTCGCCCAGCGCAGCGGTGCGACGGTGAAGCCGGCGCCGATCGACGAGCGCGGCGAGCTGATCGTGGAGAAGTACATCGAGATGCTGACGCCGGATGTGAAGCTCGCTTGCGTCACGCATGTATCGAACGTGCTGGGTACGGTAAATCCGGTGCGCGAGATCGCCAGGGAATGTCGCAAACGCGGCATCCCGCTGCTGGTCGATGGGTCGCAGGCCGTACCGCATCGCCCGGTGGACGTGCAGGCCTTGGGTTGCGATTTCTACGCTTTTACCGGCCACAAGATGCTGTCACCTACCGGCACCGGCGCATTGTGGGCGCGCAAGGAACATCTCGACGCGATGCCGCCGTTCTTCGGTGGTGGCGAGATGATTCGCGAAGTTCGCTTCGATGGCACCACGTTTGCCGAGCCGCCGCACAAGTTCGAAGCCGGCACGCCGAACATCGCGGGCTTTGTGGGCCTGGGCGCCGCCATCGACTATTACGAGTCGATCGGCTTCGAGGCCATTCATGCGTGGGAGCAGCAGCTGCTTGCCTACGCTACCGAGCGACTGCGCGAGATTCCTGGTCTGCGCCTGTTCGGCGAGGCGAAGGAGAAGGAGCCGGTCATCTCGTTCCTGATCGAAGGCGCGCAGGCAACGGATATGGCAACCCTGCTCGATCTGCAAGGTGTGGCCGTGCGTTCCGGTCATCACTGCGCGCATCCGTTGATGCAGTTCTACAAGGTGCCGGCCACGCTGCGCGCGTCACTTGCGTTCTACAACACTCGCGAAGAGATCGACGCGTTTGTTACCGCGTTGCTCAAGGTGCGCAAGCTGTTGATGTAATTGTCCGTCCAAAGTCTCCGCGCAGCCAAAAGCACCCCTCCCCAACCCTCCCCTGCAAGCAGGGGAGGGGGTGGTGGGGAGGGAGGGGGAGCTTTGATGGCTACTGATTATGTTGGCCGATCAGGGTTTTGCGCCGCTCGCGGCAGTTGCCGGCCGGGCTGGGTGCGACGCATTGATGGTCACGAAACAGTGCCCATTCCTCGCATTCGCGACCATCTGGAAACAGGCAGACGCCGTAGATATTGCCCGCAGCATCGCGGCGCAGATTGACTCGCCCACCCTGTTCGGTGCAACCGACCGAGGCCGGATTGGGTACGCCGATGCGTGGTCTTGGCGCTGAGCTGGCGATACCGGGTGTGGGTGTCGCGGCCGGTGGCGGTGCCTGCGGTGAGCTGCAGGCGGCAAGGGCGAGCATGAGTGCTACCAACTTGGAGGACTTCATGTGCACTCCCGGGATGCTGATCCATTTCGTGGCGCGACGTTAGCGCCTGCGCGAGCGGCGATGTACGCGACCACACCATGAAAGGCTGATGACGTCTGGGCCAGATATACCGTGCCGAATGTCGGCACGATGTGTGCGGTGATGCCGACCATCCATCAGTGCAGGGAGGTTCGGTGTACCACCGTCTTAAGGATGATCTCTCCGGCTTCGATGCCATTCTCGATCAGGCCCGTGCCATGGCCGGGGCCTATCTGCAGACGCTTGATCAGCGTCCCGCGGCAGCCACGCTTCCGCCTGAGCTGCCGTCTATCGCATTGCCGGTGCGCGGCGAGGGTGCCAGTGCCGTGCTGCGGCGCTTCGAGCGTGACTACGCGGCATTGCTGTCGGGCAGCCCGGGGCCGCGCTATTTCGGCTTCGTCACGGGTGGCGGTACACCGGCATCGTTGGCGGCCGACTGGTTGGTAAGCACCTACGACCAGAACACGCAGCGCAATGGCGATACCTGTGCTTCGACCATCGAGCTGCAGGCGGTCGACATGCTTCGCCAGTTGCTGGGCTGGCCTGCTGAATGGACGGGCGCCTGCGTGACGGGGGCGACGATGGCGAACTATGTCGGCATGGCGCTCGCCCGACAGTGGGTGGGTCATCACTACGATCGCGACATCGCCGCCGAAGGCATGCAAGGATTGCCGTTCATTCCGGTGTTTGCTGGCAGTGCGCATTCCAGCACGATCAAGGCATTGAGCATGGCCGGCCTTGGCCGTAACGCCGTGCACACGCTGCCGCAGTTGCCGGGGCGCGAAGCATTCGACGTCGGCGTGCTTGAACAGCGGCTGCGCGAGCGTGGCGACCAGCCAAGCATCGTGGTAGCCAGCGCCGGCACGGTGAATACCGTGGATTTCGATGATCTGGCTGCGATCGCCAAGCTCAAGAAGCGCTATCGCTTCTGGCTGCATGTGGATGCTGCCTTCGGTGGTGTGGCGGGAGCCTCCGAGCCGCGTCGTGCCTTGATGGCTGGCATCGAGGCGGCGGATTCCGTGACGGTCGATGCACACAAGTGGCTCAATGTGCCGTACGACTGTGCCGTGGCCTACACCGCGCATCTGCCATTGCAGGTCGAAGTTTTCCAGAACCACTCCGCCTATCTGCCGGCACCGGAGTCGCTGCCCGATCATTTTCTTCATCTAACGCCGGAGAACTCGCGTCGCTTCCGCGCGTTGCCGTTGTGGATGGGTCTGCTGGCGTATGGCCGCGAAGGCTATGCGGACGTGGTGGAGCGCAACTGCGAGGCTGCACGCTATCTGGGCGAGTTGATTGCCGCCGATACACGGTTCCGGTTGGCGGCACCGGTGCGGCTCAATGTGGTTTGCTTCGCTCCTGCTCGGTGCTGATGCCCAGGCCGTTGCCGCCTTGCAGAGGGCGATGCACAGGGATGGCACGGCTTATCTGTCTCCCTCGGTATTGCATGGTGAGCCGATACTGCGCGCAGCCATCTGCAACTGGCGGACGACCAAGGAAGACATCGATCTCGCCTTCGCTGCATTGCAACGACTGGTGTCCCGATAAATAAAAGAAGCGCCGCGGTTGAGCCGCGGCACTTCGGTTCACTCCAAGAGCAACGGTAACGCTGTTACCAGATCTTCACCTGCTTATCGCCGGAGCGGACCATCTTGTCGCCGGCCTTGCACTGGAACGCCTGGGCGAACGCGGCCATGTTGGACGGCGCACCGATGGCGCGGAACTGCGACGGTGCGTGCGGATCGGTATTGAGCAGGGTCAGCTGCGCTTCCGGCCGGATATTGCCACGCCATACGCGACCCCAGTTGAGGAAGAAGCGCTGCTCCTGCGTGTAGCCATCGATGGTCTTCTTCGCTTCGGCGGGGTTCTTGGCGAGTGCCATCTGCAGCGCGTCGTAGGAAGCGTTGAGGCCGCCCAGGTCGCCGATGTTCTCACCCATGGTCAACTTGCCGTTGACGAACTTGCCGGGCAATGCCTCGTAGCTGTCGAACTGCGCGGCGAGCCTGTCGGTGCGCTCGTTGAACGCGGCGCGGTCGGCGTCGGTCCACCAGTTCACATTGTTGCCCTGGGCGTCGAACTTGCTGCCCTGGTCGTCGTAGCCGTGGCCCATTTCGTGGCCGATGACGGCGCCGATGCCACCGTAGTTCAGCGCGTCGTCCACCTTCGCATCGAAGAACGGCGGCTGCAGGATCGCCGCCGGGAACACGATCTCGTTCTTTTGCGCGTTGTAGTACGCGTTCACCGTCTGTGGCGTCATGCCCCATTCGGTGCGGTCCACCGGCTTGCCGATCTTCGCCACCATGTAGTCGTAATTGAACTTATCCGCGGCCTGTACGTTGGCGAAGTAATTGCCTTGCTGGATCGCCAGGCCGGACCAGTCGCGCCACTTGTCGGGGTAACCGATCTTCGGCGTGAACGTGGCCCACTTCTCAAGCGCCTTCTGCTTGGTGGCGTCGCTCATCCACTCCAGTTTCTCGATGCGCGCCTTGTAGGAGGCACGCAGATTGGTGACCAGTTCCTGCGCGCGCTGCTTCGATTCCGGCGAGAAGGTCTGTGCGACGTAAAGCTCGCCCAGCGCCATGCCCATGCCGCCTTCGACGGTATCGAGCGTGCGCTTCCAGCGCGACTTCATTTCCTTCTGACCGTTGAGTGTCTGCGCGTTGAAGGCGAAGTCTTCCTGCTGGAACGGCGTGGACAGGTAGGGCGCGGCGTTGTCGATGGCGTGGAAACGCAGATACGCCTGCCAGTCGGCGACGGATACGTCACCCAGCATCTTGTCGAGCTCGGCGAAGAACTTCGGCTGCGAGAGCGAGAAGCCGCTGGTTACGTCAGCGTTCTGGGCTTTGAAAAAAGCCGTCCAATCGAAATGCGGCATTACCTTTTCGGCGTCGGCGATGCTGACGTAGTGATAGCGGTTCTCCGGCTGGCGCAGTTCGGTGGGGACCAGGGAGGAAGCTGCCAGGCGGGTCTCGAAGGCCATCACGGCCTTGGCCTGCTTCTGCGCGTCTTCGCTACTTACACCGGTCAGTTCCAGCGTGCGCGCGATGTGTGCGACGTAGGCCGTGCGGATCTTCTCGAAGTCGGGCTTGCTGTAGTAATCGGCCGTCGGGAGCCCCAGGCCGCCCTGGCCAGCGTAGGCGATCTGCTTGCTGGAATCCTTGAAGTCAGGGTTGCCGTAGAAGCGGAATGCCACCGGATTGCCCTGGGCGTAGCTGTCGCGGATATAGGCGACGATATCGCTGCTGTTCTTCAGCCCGGCAATGCGTGCCAGCTCCGGCTTGATCGGCTCGAAGCCGGCCTTCTCGATGGCAGCCTCGTCCATGCCGGACGCATAGAGGTAGCCGATCTTCTGTTCGATCGAGCCCGGCTTGGCCTTGGCGGCGTCCTTGGCGGCCTTTTCGACAATGGTGTGCTGGGCGTTGAGGCTGGCCTCACGCAGCGCATCGAACGAGCCCCAGCGCGTGCGGTCGGCGGGGATCGGATTGGCGGCGAGCCATTTCGCATTGACGAAGCCGTTGAAGTCGTTGCACGCGTCCTTGGCGCTATCGAGCTCCTTGATGTCGAAGGCGCCCGACGGTGCGGCCCATACGCCGCTGCAGAAGGCCATGCCAACGGCGAGCGCCAGCGGTTTCACAATGCGATTCTTCATGGATTCTCCTGTGATGGGATGCGCGTGGCACATCCGGACGACGATGGTGCATTCCGAGGCCGCCATGACCCCACCGGACAGGCTAGGCAACGCGGCGGGACCGCGCACAGTGTCGAAGGTCATTGTGCGGTGCGATCGGCAGGCATCGGCTTTATGATGAGTGGATGCCTACATCTCGCATCCCTGTTTATCGCACGGCCGTTGCTGCCGATGTGCCTGCCATTGTTGACCTGGTCGAATCCGCCTACCGCGGTGAATCTGGCCAGCGCGGCTGGACCACCGAAACCCATTTGCTGGATGGCCGGCGGACTGACGCTGAAAGCGTGGCCGACCTGATTGCCCGCGCCGGCAGTGTGGTGTTGCTCGTGGAGCGCGCGGGCGAGCTGTTGGCCTGCTGCAACATCGAACAACAGGGGAATGCAGGTTACTTCGGTATGTTCGCCGTCACCCCCGAGCTGCAGATGGCGGGCCTGGGTCGTGCGTTGTTGGGTGAGGCCGAGCGATTCGTGCGCAACGAGTGGAACGGCGCGTTCATGCACATGACGGTGATTGAACAACGTGCCGAGTTGATCGCGTGGTACGAACGCCGGGGCTATCGGCTTACCGGCGAATTCAAGCCGTTTCCCTATGGCCAGGAACGCTTCGGCATTCCGCGCCGTGAGGATTTGCGTTTCGTCTGCATGAGCAAGCCGCTGAACGAGGTGGCCGCATGAATCTCGCCAACTGGATTTTCGTGGGGACGCGCAGCGAATTGCTGCCCGGCGAATTCAAGGTGGTGTGGGATGGCGATACCGCCATCGCCGTCTACAACATCGACGGCGATCTCTACGCCATTGAGGACGTTTGCAGCCACGATGGCGGTGACCTGGCCGGTGGCGAAGTGCACGGATTCGAAGTGGAGTGCCCGCGCCATGGCGCGCGTTTCGATGTGCGTACTGGCGCAGTCACGTGTCCGCCCGCCTATGAGCCGATCGCGAGCTTCCCCGTGCACGAGGTCGATGGACAGATCTGGACGCGTGACGACCGCTGAAGACGGGGCGGGCGATGGCTCGCTGCTCGGCCGATATTGGCGTTTTCAGAAGCGGTACGTGAAGGCCAGCGTCGTCGTGAGCTGATTGGCATTGCCGAAGTGTCGCACCAGTGGGCTGTCTGCTGCCTGGTCGAGCAGGCGCGTCTCCTCGATGAGGATGGCGACGCCGGTATGCAGGCTGGTCGGCATGAATGCGCTGTATTCCAGTGATATCTGCTGACTGCCGGAACCCGGGCTCCATGGATTGACGCCGAGCTGTTGCGCCTGTTGTGGCGTGAGCCCGAAAAAGCGTCGCATGGCCGGGCCATTCATGCCCTGCCACTGCAGCTCCACGTTGTGCATCAGGTAGCCGATGGCGGGAAGATCGTAGTCGGCATACAGCGTGTAGTAGGCGCCGGCACCATTGGTGTCATGACTAACATTCGTCCCCACATCGAACTGCACGGTGAAGTGATATTCGAGATACCCGCCGAGATTTAGCCGAGCCGGTAGCGAATCGACGATGCCTTCGAGCTTGGGGCCGAGTTCATCCCGATCGCGTCCCCATTGATAGTTGCCGTACACGCCGCCGTGCCATTTGCTTTCGTGAATCAGGTCAACGGTAAGGCCGTCGGTGGTGGACAGCGTGATATGCCAGGGGAGCTCGGCATAGATGAAGGGGACCGGTTGATTGCGCTGGCGGTCGGCGCCTAGCCAGGCGGGCATGCGCTGGATACCGCCGCCAAGCAGGATCGTGGGGCCTTCCAGCGTGTCATCCGCATGGGCGCTTGTTGACGTGCCCATCATCAGCGCCAGCGCGACAAGCAGCGACATGAATACCGAGGCGATCGGGCGCTTGCGTCCGTACGAAATCATATAGGCACGCTTGGGAGCTAGCAGAGCTTCAGGAGCCGGACTTGCTCGAGGGGTTGGCGTCACCTTCGAACTGAACGATGACTCGTTGCCCAATGCGCAGCGAAGCCGGTGGTGGTTGGTCGAACACGAGCACGCACTGCACCGTGCGGGTATTTGCCCGGATCAGCGGATCCTCCTCCAGCGCGCTTGGTCCGAATACTGTACCCACACGCTGTACACGTGCCGTCAACGTTGGAGCACCGCTGCCGCTGTCGTCCACGACCCGGGCGCGCATGCCTTCATGCACGGTACCGACAAAGGATTCATTGAGCTCGGCGCGCACGATGCGCGCTCCTTCGGGCAGCAGCACAAAAGCGGGGCCGGATTGCGGCGACACCCCAGCTCCAGGCTGGATGAGGCGTTCAACGATCTGCGCATCGACTGGGGCGGTCAGGCTGCGTTGCGCCAGTTCGTAGCGTGCGGCTTCGGTTTTGTGCGCGGCCATGGCCGCGTTCGCGCGGGCGCTGTCCAACTCGCCTTGCAGCTGTTGCGCAGCTTCGCGTGCGTCATCGGCGCTTTGGCCGTCGCCAGCACCGGCCGCCGCGGCTGCCGCGAGACGTTCCGCGCGTTGCTGGGCTGCCTTGAGGCGAACTTCGAGCAACTTGCCTTGCGCGACTGCCTGTTGCTGCTCGGCCTCGGCGGCGCTCACCGCCAGTTGGGCCGGCTTGTTGTCGAGCATGGCGAGCACTTGGCCTTTATGCACGTGATCACCCTCGTGCACCTTGATATCGGCCACCACGCCCTCGCGCGGCATGCTGAGCCTGAGCAGGCCACCTTCGATGTCGACGCGCCCGCGCGCTACCGCCGCAAACGCGGGGGCGCTTGCCTGGGTGCTGGCCTTGCCACTGTCGTCGTGCGAGCAGGCGGCAAGCAGCGACGTGGCAACGGCCAAGGCAAACAACGGGAAAAACGAACGCAAACTCATGCTGAAGGTTCCTCGATGCCTGGCGTCGGCGTCGATAGGGGTGACGGCACACGGTCGCTAAGGATACGGCCATCCTCCATCCCGAGCACGCGATCCGCATGGCCTACCAGGCGTGGATCATGGCTGACGCACAGCACGGTGGTGCCATGCGTGCGCGCGATGCGATGCAGGATATCGATGATGATCTGGCCGTTCGCGGAGTCGAGCGCACTGGTGGGCTCGTCGGCGAACAGCAGGTCCGGCTCCTTGGCCAGCGCGCGTGCAATCGCTACGCGCTGCTTCTCGCCACCCGAGAGCTCCGATGGGCGCAGGCCCATGCGCGGTCCCAGGCCCACTTCTTCCAGCGAGGCCCTGGCACGGCGGCGCGCTTCTACGGGGGTGATGCCGAGATAGCTTAGCGGTAGCTCAACCTGCTCCAGCGCGTTGAGCGCGGGGAACAGGTTGAAGCCCTGGAACACGAAGCCGGTGTGATGCAGGCGGAAGCGTTCGAGTGCACGCTTGTCCAGCACACTCAGATCCTGACCGAGCGCGATCACATGGCCGCTGTCCGTGCCTTGCAATCCACTCAGAATGGCCAACAGGGTGCTCTTGCCACAGCCGGAGGGGCCGGAGATGAGGGTTAGCTCTCCGGCGCGCATATCCAGGGTGAGGTCGTGCAGCACGGTGGCGCGGACGGCACCCGACGTGAATGACTTGCTGACGTTGCGCGCCTGCAACGAAACGGAGGGCGTGGGTGGGGGCGACGGGTGATTCATGGCTTACCTCAACAACGTCGCCGGGTCGGCGCGGTGCAGGCTGCGCATGGCCGCCAGGCCCGACACAATGGCCAATCCCATGCCTACCACCAGGCAGGCGAGTGCAGTCCACGGATCGAGCGCCACCGGCACGCTGCGCGTGCGAGCGAGCACCAAGGCGATGCCACCAAGCACCGTGCTACCGACAAGCCCGACGGCGCCGACCCAGAACGCCTGTTCCATCACGACCTTGCGCAGTTCGCCCACGCCTACACCGAGGGCGTTGAGGGTGGCGTATTCGCGAATCGAGCCGATCACGGCGGCGACCAGGGTCTGGCTGGTAATCACGGCGCCGACCAGGAACACGATGCCGGCCAGGAACAGCACGCCCGCGCCCGCGCCGGTGTCGAACATCCAGTACAGCTGCGAACGGCGTGCGAAATCCTGTGCGGTCCACACGTCGTATTTGCCGAAGGCACGATTGCCGCGCAGCCGTTCGGCGACGTCGGCCGCGACGGAGGGATCGCGCAGCTTGGCCACGAAATACGTCATGCGGTTGGCATTGGACGGATCGGTATCCAGCTCCGACGCCGTGGCCAGCGAGGCCACGACGTTCACGCCGCCTAGCGCGCGCAGCCCGTTGCTGACACCCACCACGCGCACGCGATGGCCATTGATGACCGCCGTGTCGCCAACGCGCACGCCCAGGCTGTCCAGGTCGGCGCGATCCACGATCACCGCGTCCGGCTCGTTCAGTCGCGCGCGCAGGGCAGCGGGCAGGGCATGCGCGAACAACATGCCATCGGGGCGCGCGTTGATGCCGGAAACGAACACCGACACGCCGCCGGTATCACTGGGGCCACGCCAGTCGGCGTCGACCCAGTGGAAAGGCTCCACGGCCGTCACGGCCGGATCCATGCGCAGGCGCATTTCCACGCCGGCGTCGATGGATCGGCCGAGGTTGACGCTTTGCGTGCCCGGATAGCCGGCCCACAAGTCTGCCGACGAGCCGGTGATGTACACGCTGGCGCTACCAAAGATGCCCAACACCAGCGCCGCCTGCAGCAACTGCAGCAAGCCGGCGAAGCCCACCGCGACAGCGGCGGGCAGGAAACGGCGCCATTCGTAGATGAGAGTCTTGCGAGCGAGTGCCACCATCAGTTGGCACCCGGTGGCAGGGCAGGGGCTGGCATGGATGCGCCGCCGAGTGCCTTGTAAAGCGCGACATAGGCCAGGTCGCGCGCTGCCACGGCGCCAACGACTTCCAGTTCCGCGCGATGACCTTCAATAAGGCCGTCCTGCAGGTCGAGGTTGCTGCCCAGGTTCAGTTCGGCGCGTTTGCGCAGGGCCGTCATGCTGGTTTGCAGCGCCAGGGCGGCCTGTTGCGATGCCGTCTCGCGACCGCGCAGCTGCTCCAGGTCACCCATGGCGGTTTCCGCCTCCGCCACGCCTTGCAACACGGCCTGTCGATACGCCAGCACGGCAGCACGCAGCTCATGGTCCTTGGCGTGGGCATTGGCCACGCGCTGGCCCCAGTCGAACAGCGGAATGTCGATGATCGGGCCATACGAGAAGATGGCTTCGCCGGTATGTACGCGGTAATTGCTGGCGATATTGGACGACCACTGGATCGACGCGCCGAGGCCGACATGCGGATAAATCTCGGCACGGCTCATGCCGAGTTCGCCGGCGGCGCGCAATACCTCGGCCTCGGCGCTGGCGATCTCGGGCCTTGCGCGCAGCAGGTCGGCCGGGGCGGTGGTCAGCTGCCACTCGCCAAGCTGCGGCTGCGTGCCGGGTTGCAACCATTGCGGATCGGGTTCGTTCTGGCCCACCAGCACCGCCAGTTGCTGGGCGCTGCTGTTGATCACCAGCTGGGGATCTGCCAATGCCGCCTGGGCGCGCGCAAGCTCTGCCTGGGCTCGGGCCACTTCCAGGGGAGGCACCAGTTTCAGTTGTTCGCGGACTTGCAGCAGCCGAAGCTTTTCCTGTTGTGCATCCCGGATGGCCGTCAACAGTTGCGCCTGCCGCTGGGCCGAACGCAGTTCGATCCAGCGCCGGCTGACTTCGGCCACCATCGAAACCTGGGCGCCACGTAACGCAGCGCTGGCGCCGTCGAGCTGCCCTTGCGAGATTCGGCCGGTGCTTTGCCAGGCGCCGAACAAGGGCAGTTCCCACAGCGCGTCGAAGCCGACCACAAAGTACGAGGCGGTGGTGTCGGGGTCGATCACGTCGTTGGTGCGCCCGTGCAGCGAAGGCAGGTACCCGTCGTGAGCGTGACGATTCAATAGGCGAGCCGCGCGCATGCGCTCGGCGGCCTGCGCCACATCAAGATTGCCCTGCAGGGCGCGATCGATCAGCGCGTTCAAGTCAGGGTCGCCCAGTGCCTGCCACCAACCGCGCAGGTCGGCCGTCGGCGGCGCTACACCGGCCGGCGCGTTGCGCCAGGTCTCGGGGACGGGGGGCTTGAGCTCAGGCAGCGGCGCCACCGCGCAGCCTGCCAGCATGACCAGGCCCCATGCCAGCAGTGCGGGCACTAGCACGAGGCGACGGCCGCGGGTCGCCATTCCTTGGATCGACGGTAGCGGATTATATCGACGCTGAAGCACGAAATTCCCGAAAATTCAGGTAAATGGAGTCCGACTGTGACCGCCAGCTAAACCAACGATGCTCTTTCTGATCCCGATACGGTCACGAGGTTCCACGTAGAGGGAGAACAACAGCTGCCTGGGGCCAATTCACTGTGAATATCGGTGGTGCGCTGGGCTCGATCGTAAATCGGTAAGCATACTTGAGGACGCTTACGAGTGGCTTTGTGGAAATGAATTGCCGGTTTTGGCTACGTTCCGGAATGGCCTTACCCCACACTTCGCGCAGTTTCTTTCGGAAAGAAAGGAGGCCGAAAGGGGTGGGTACCTATCGTGTCGCCATTCTGCAATGCGGAGCTTTACGTGACTGGTTGGACCATTCTCTGCGATTTTGACGGCACCATCTCCGTCGAAGACGTCATCGACTCGCTGCTTGACCGCTTTGGCCGCCCGGGTTGGGAAACCTTGGAGCAGGACTGGCGTGCAGGCCGCATCGGCTCGCGCGAGTGCATGACCGGACAGGTTTCCCTGCTGGACATGACCCCCGAGGCGCTGGACAAGCATCTCTCCTCGTTGTGGATCGATCACGCCTTCCCGGCGTTCGTGAAGAAAGCCCGTGAGCTGTCCACGCCGATCCACGTGGTGAGCGATGGCCTCGATTACGCCATCCACAAGATCCTGGGCCGTTATGGCCTGGACGATCTGCCGTTGGCGGCCAATCATCTTGCTCCGGCCACCCCGCCGCGCCAATGGCAGCTCACCTCGCCGTTCCAGGCCGAAGGTTGCCGCAGCGGTACCTGCAAGTGCGCCGTTGCCGCGCAGGCGAGCAAGGGCGGCACCAAGACTTTGCTGATCGGCGATGGCGCCTCGGACTTCTGCGCCGCCGACCGCGTCGATTTCGTGTTTGCCAAGCATCGTTTGATCGAGCATTGCCGCGCTGCGGGCATCCCGTATGTGCCGATTACCGGTTTCGAGGACGCGCTGGAGCTGTTGCCGCGCCTGCTCGATGGCAGCCTGCTCGCCGAGCATGCGCCCGTTGCGCCCGCGTTGGCTGTCGCCTCCCTCTGATCAGATCCCCCTCCTGATCACCCCAACTATTTGAACGTTTCAGGATTTCTCTGATGAACGCTTTTGACAAGAACGCCGCTGGCGTCGTGATTCCCGACGAGCAGCTGCTGGCCGACGAGGCCCAGTACTGCTCGTTCGGCGACACCGTCCACTACGTCGACCCGCCGAAGATCTTCCGCCGCTGCGAAGGCAGCTACCTGTACGACACGGCCGGCGTGCCGTTCCTCGACCTGCAGATGTGGTACTCGGCGGTCAACTTCGGCTACGCGCAACCCGCGCCTCAACGACGCGCTGAAGCGCCAGCTCGACATGCTGCCGCAGGTCGCGAGCCAGTACCTGCACCAGACCAAGATCGAGCTCGCCAAGATCATCGCCGGCGACGCGCAGCAGAAGTTCGGCCTGAAGGGCCGCGTGCACTTCAACGTCGGCGGCGCGCAGGCGGTCGAGGATTCGCTCAAGCTCGTGCGCAACTCCAGCAACGGCAAGAGCCTGATGTTCGCCTTCGAGGGCGGCTATCACGGCCGCACGCTGGGCGCCTCGGCGATCACCTCGAGCTACCGCTACCGTCGCCGCTTCGGCCACTTCGGCGAGCGCGCGCAGTTCGTCCCGTTCCCGTATCACTTCCGCGGCCCGAAGGGCATGAGCAAGGAAGAATACGGCGAGCACTGCGTGCGCCAGTTCGCGCGCCTGTTCGAGACCGAATACAACGGCGTCTGGGACCCCAAGGCCGGCCAGGGCGAGTACGCCGCGTTCTACGTCGAGCCGATCCAGGGCACCGGCGGCTACGTCATTCCGCCGAGGAACTTCTTCACCGACCTGAAGAAGGTGCTCGACCAGTACGGCATCCTGCTCGTCGTCGACGAGATCCAGATGGGCTTCTTCCGCACCGGCAAGCTCTGGTCGATCGAGCACTTCGGCGTGACGCCCGACGTGCTCGTGTTCGGCAAGGCGCTGACCAACGGCCTCAATCCGCTGTCGGGCCTGTGGGCGCGCGAGGAGCTGATCAATCCCGACGATCTTCCCGCCGGGCTCGACCCATTCGACCTTCAACTCCAATCCGCTCGGCACCGCGCGTCGGCCTGGAGGTGATGAAGATGGTTGACGAGCTGAACTACGAGACGACGCGTGGCCGAGAAGGGCGCGCACTTCCTCGACGGCCTGAAGGACCTGCAGAAGCGCCACACGGAAATCGGCGACGTCGACGGCCTCGGCCTGGCGCTGCGCGCCGAGATCTGCGACGACGACGGCTTCACGCCGAACAAGGCGCTGCTCGACCAGATGGTCGACATCGGCCTGGCCGGCGAGCTCGAGCACGACGGCAAGAAGATCGGCCTCGTGCTCGACGTCGGCGGCTACTACAAGAACGTCATCACGTTCGCGCCGTCGCTGCACATCACGCAGCGAGGAGATCGACCTGGCCATGGCGCTGCTCGATCAGCTGCTGACCAAGGCCAAGAAAGCGATGTAAGACACCACCGTGGAGCTCAGGCTCCACGGTTGCTGTCGGCTGGTTTGTCTCGTGTTATTCCCATGCAGGGGATGTGTGACAACGGCGACGCTCATGCGTCGCCGTATTTTTTTGGAGCCTGCAAACCGCCCTGTAGGAGCGCACCCAGTGCGCGAGAGGCGCTACGGCGTCGCCGCCATGAAGGCTTTTCGCGCACAGGGTGCGCTCCTACAAGGAATTCGCGCACAGGGTGCGTTCCTACATTTAGTCGCTGAGCGACGACTTGGACGTACGCGCAGGCGGAAACATGATTTCCACACGTAGGCCGCCGCTGCTGCCAGCGAGATAACGCACCTGTGCGTGATGCCGTTCGGCAATGCGTTGCACGATGGCCAGGCCCAGGCCAGTGCCTTCCTCGGTCATGCCCGGCACGCGGAAGAAGCGTTCGCCCAAGCGGTCCAGGAACGCGGGAGGCACACCGGGACCGTTGTCTTCCACGCTGAGGCAGGGGCAGCCGGAAACGACCGATACGCCCACGGTCACGATGCTGTTGCGGCCGGCGTAGCGCAAGCTGTTGTCGATCAGGTTATCCAGCATCTCCTGCAGCGAGAGGCGGTCGCCGTCGATCCAGGCGGGGCCAGGCTGCCCTTCATAACCCAGGTCCACGCCTGCCGCGATGGCCTCGTGCACGCGCATGCCCAGCAGTTCGGGCACGAGCTGGGCGAGATCGAGCAGGCACTCGGAGCCGTCTTCGCTCAATTCGGGCGACTGCGCGCGAGTCAAGGCGAGTAGCTGGCTTGAGGTGCGACTGGCGCGTTGGGTCAGGCGCTGGATGTGCTGCAAGGCATCGCTGACGGTTTCCTTGCTGGGGTCCACCTGGGCGCGTTCGACATGCACGCGCAGCCCGGCCAACGGCGTCTTCAGCTGATGCGCGGCATCGGCAATGAATCGTTCCTGCAAGGCCAGCATGCGTCGCTGGCGCGCGAATAGTCCGTCGATGGTGCGTGTGAGCGGAAGAATTTCCACGGGCACGTCGGCGTCGCCAATCGGCGCCAGATCGTGCTCGCGTGCCGCGAGGCGCGCGGTGAGCGGATCGAGCTGGCGCAGGCCCACGCGCACGCCATACAACACCAGGAAGAACACGCCTGCGATCAGCAGCGCCTGTGCCGGAATGCTCAGCAGCAGGATTTCACGCGCGCGCAGGTGGCGGTCATGAAACGTTTCGGCCATGGTGACCGTGAGCTGATCGCTCGGATCGCGCAGGTTGGGAATACGCACGGTGGCGGCACGCAGCTCGCGATGCTTCAGCGCCGTGGTGAAGAGCGCCGGTTCGCCGTCCAGCGTGGCAGCGGAAAGTGCGGCCGATTGCAGTTCCTGGCTGCCGGCCAGCAGGCCGTGCTTCTGGCTGCTGACGTTGAAATAGTTATGTCCTTCCGGTGCGTATTCGAGCAGGAAGCGCGCCTGTGGCGAGATCTGTGCGCCAAGGTCCTCCTGGCTGAGCATCTGCGCCAGCGTCATCGCGCTGTCGGCGAGGTCGCGGTCGTGCACGTGGTTGGAATAGATCAGCGCGCCGCTGTAGGTGATCAGGCTCTCGATCACCAACAGCAGCATCAGCGGCACGAGCAGCGAGGACAGCAGGCGACGGCGCAGGCTTGGACGGTCGTCCGATTCGACCATGCGATACAACCATGCCCTGGCTGGCTCGGAGCCCGGGTTCGCTCATGCCTTGCTTTCCTTGTCTTCCTTCACTTCCTCCAGCAGATAACCGAGGCCGCGGATGGTGCGGACCTGGGTGCCGGAGTCCGCGAGCTTGCGACGCAGGCGATAGATGGCGATATCCAGCCCGTTGTCGGTCAGTTCCTCGTCCCAGCTGCACAAGGCTTCGACGAGTTGCGCGCGGCTGGTGACGCGGTCCGGCCGTGCCGCGAGTGCTTCAAGCAGGCCAAACTCGCGCGCCGTAAGTTCCAATGGGGCGTCACCGATCCACGCGCGATGGCCGGGCAGATCGAGCCGCAGCTGTCCGATGGTCAGCTCCGGTGCGCCTTGCGCGGTATAGCGTCGCAGCAGGGCGCGCACCCGCGCCTCGAACTCGGCCAAGGCGAAGGGTTTGACCAGGTAATCGTCAGCACCGAGATCAAGCACACGTACGCGTTCGCGCAGACCCTCGCGCGCGGTGATCACCAGCACAGGCAGGCCGGTGCCGCGCTTGCGTAGTCGCTGAAGCACATCGGCGCCGTCCAGATGAGGCAGGCCAAGATCGAGGATGAGCAGGTCGTAAGGCGTGTCGCGCAGGGCCGCATCGGCCTTGGCGCCATCCGCGACGCAATCCACCGCATGGCCACCCTGGCGCAGCGAAGCGCTGACGCCGGCGGCAATGGAAGGATCGTCCTCGGCAATCAAGATGCGCATGTGGGGTACCGGTGGGGGCGGTCGGCCTGGGGGATGGTTAGCATGGCGGCGAATTGGTTCAAATTGCGAGTGATTCTCATTTGTGTCAACATGCCGACCCGATGTCGGGGTAGGCGCCGCACAGGACGGCAGCTTAGCGCCCCGACCAGATGCTAGGACAGTTTGCGCGCCATCGTTGCATGGCCCGACATGCGTCCGGACGATCCGACAGGCAAGAAGGCAGGCATGGAATCAGCGGCGCGCGCGCATGGCAGCAAGATGGGATCGAGCCGTGGCGGTTCAACCCGGCCCTTCTGGCTCAAGCAGCTGCATCAATGGCACTGGATCAGCTCAGCGCTGTGCCTGGTCGGCATGCTGTTGTTCGCAGTCACCGGCTTCACGCTCAATCATGCGGGGCAGATCGAAGCGAAAACACGGACCGTGCACCGCAACGGCGAGTTACCCGCGCCTTTGCTGCACGCCGTCTCCGGTGACGACGAACGCAAGGGCGTTGCCTTGCCCGACGGCGTGGCCGACTGGGTGGATGGTGCGCTGGGCGTCGACGTGGCTGGCCGCGCCGCTGATTGGTCATCCGATGAGATCTATGTATCGATGCCGCGTCCGGGCGGCGACGCGTGGCTGAGCATCGATCGCGAAAGCGGCAAGGTGGAATACGAGCGCAGCACGCGCGGTGTCATTGCCTATCTCAACGACCTGCACAAGGGGCGGCATGCCGGTCCGGCCTGGGGTTGGTTTATCGACCTGTTTGCGCTGGCCTGCGTGATCTTTTCGGTCACCGGTTTGCTGCTGTTGAAAATGCACGCCGCACAGCGTGGCGCCACCTGGCCGCTGGTGACCTTCGGTCTGGTATTGCCGCTGTTGCTGGCCCTGATCTTCATTCATTGATGGGGAATGCCCATGCGTCGATTGTTGTTCTCTTTGCCCGCCCTGCTGCTCGCCGCACCCGCGGTGGCTGCCGATCTCAATGTCACGGTGCAGATTCCGCAACTCGATGTGGCCGAGTATCACCGGCCGTATACGGCCGTGTGGATCGAGCGCGAGGATCACAGCGTCGCCGCGCAGTTGGCTGTCTGGTATGCGCAGAAAGAATCGAAGGAAGGCGCCGGCACCAAGTGGTTGCCGGAGTTGCGGCAATGGTGGCGTCGTGGTGGACGCGACCTGCAGTTGCCGGTGGATGGTGTCTCGGGCGCAACGCGTCCGTCAGGCCAGCAAAAGCTGAGCTTCCACGACGGCAAGGCGCCGCTCGGTGACTTGCCCGCTGGCAAGTACGAGCTGGTGGTGGAAGCGGCCCGCGAAGTCGGTGGCCGCGAGGTCGTGCGCGTGCCCTTTGTATGGCCCGCCAGCGCGCCGCAGCAGCTTGCTGCGCAGGGCAGCAGTGAGCTCGGCGCCGTCAAGCTCGATCTCGCCCCCTGACGACCAGGATTTAAGGAGAACATCATGAACAAGCAATCGTTGAAGTGGAGCGTCCTGGCCCTGGCCTTGACCCTGCCGTTCGCCGCGCAGGCGCACAAGATGTGGCTGGTGCCGTCGGCAACCAATGTCTCCGGCGCCGATCCCTGGGTGACGGTGGACGCGGCCGTGTCCAATGACCTGTTCTACCCCGATCACATGCCCGTGGCATTGGATCGCGTGATCGTCACCACACCGGACGGCCAGACGGCCAAACCGGAAAACGGCATCACGGGACAGTATCGCAGCGTGTTCGATGTGCACCTGACCGAAAAGGGCACCTACCGGATCGCCGCGATCAATGGCGGCCTTTTCGCCAGCTACGAGCTCAACGGCGAGAAGAAGCGCTGGCGCGGCGATGCAGCCAACCTGGCCAAGGAGATTCCCGCCGGGGCGAAGAACGTCGCTGTCGGCGAGTCGATGAATCGCGTGGAAACCTTCGTCAGCAATGGCAAACCGGGTGGCGTTGCGCTGAAGCCCGAAGGCAAGGGACTGGAGCTGGTGCCGGTCACTCAGTTCACCGACCTGATGGCGGGCGAGCCGGCCACCTTCCAGCTGTTGCTCGACGGCAAGCCGGCGGCCGGCCTCAAGGTCGTCGCGATTGCCGGCGAAACGCGCTATCGCAACGCGCAGGAAGACATCGACAGCACCACCGACAAGGACGGCAAGTTCAGCCTCAAGTGGCCGCATGCAGGCATGTACTGGGTCAACGCGAGCACGCAGGACGACAAGACCAGCATCAAGCAGGCCAAGCAACGTCGGCTGTCGTACTCCGCCACACTGGAAGTGCTGCCGCAGTAATGCGCGCATGCATCATCACGCCATGCTGAGCGGGACGCCACCATCGAAGGACCTCGTCGTGCAGACCGTGCAAGGCGAGACCATGGGCACGACCTGGTCGGTGCGCGTGGTATTGCCGGTAGAACTGTCGCTGCAGTCCTGGCGCGATGGTATCCAGGCAACGCTCGATCTGGTCGATGGCCAGATGAGTACGTACAAGCCGCAGTCGGTGTTGTCGTGCTTCAACGCCGCGCCTGCCGGTACCTGGCACGCCATGCCCGCCGAATGTTTTGAGGTTATTGCGCACGCACTGACGATGGCGCGCGACAGCAGCGGCGCGTATGACCCAACCGTGGGGCCGCTGGTGAATCTATGGGGCTTTGGTCCGGACGCGTCGCGTCGCGAGCCGCCTTCGGACGAAGCGATCGCGGTGGCGCGTGAGCGCATCGGCTGGTGGAAGCTCAAGCTCGACGCGGCGACACGTAGCTTGTATCAGCCCGGCGGGATTTATCTGGATCTTTCGTCCGTCGCCAAGGGTTACGGCGTTGATCTCGTGGGGCGCTATCTCGATAGCATTGGCGTCGGGGCGTGGCTGGTTGAAGTCGGCGGCGAACTGAAGGGCCACGGCAGAAAGCCGGACGGCTCGCCATGGCGCATCGGCGTCGAACGTCCCGGTGCGGTGGTTGGCGCCGTCGAGCGCATGGATCAGCTCGGTCAGGTCGTTGCGCTGAGCGGTCGCGCCATTGCTACATCGGGCGACTACCGCAGGCAGTTCGAATCGGGTGGGCGATCGTACTCGCATCATATCGATCCGCGCACGGGTCAACCCGTGCCGCACTTGGTAGCGTCGGTGAGCGTGATCGCGCATGACGCGATACAAGCCGATCCGTTGGCTACGTTGATGACCGTATTGGGTCCAGTACACGGGCTTGCTTACGCGCGTGAACGCGGACTGGCCGTGTTGTTCCTGCTGCATGGAAAGAACGGTCCGGTGGAACGCCTTTCGCCTGCGTTTGCCGAGGCGCTTCGTTCGTGAATCGATCCCCGACGTTGTCGATCGAAGGCAAGGGGTGGGGTAGCGTCGTGCTGATGGCGTTGCTGGTCGTGCTCGCATGGAGTCTGCTTGCGCTACATGCCGGCGAATGGGAATGGCGCGATCCTGGCGCGGAGCGCTGGCTTCTAGCGGGCGCGGTCCTGGCGGCCTGGGTGGGTTTCGCCGCATGGATGGGTTGGTCTCGTCGTCGTGCGACTCACGGTCAGGTGCTTTCGATGCCGATATCCGGCACGCCGCAGGGAGATGCTGTGCTGGTTGCTTTCGCCAGCCAAACGGGTGCGGCCGAACAGCTGGCCCGACAGACGGCGCAGAGTTTGCAGCTGGCCGGCATGGCGGTGAGTCTGAAGGCATTGGGCACGCTCGATGGCGATGCGTTGATGCAGGCGACGCGCGTGCTGTTCGTCGTAAGCACCACCGGCGAAGGCGATGCGCCCGATAGCGCCGCGCGCTTTGTTACCCACTGCATGCGCGCACCGCTACCACTCGGTCAGTTGCAGTACGGGCTGCTCGCGCTCGGTGATCGCGACTACGACGATTTCTGTGGCTTCGGACGGCAGCTGCAGCACTGGCTGCAGCAGAGTGGTGCGCACGCGCTGTTTGATGCCGTCGAAGTGGACAACGGCGAGCCCGCTGCGTTGCGTCATTGGCAGCACCACCTGTCGTTGCTGTCCGGGGCCACCGAATTGCCTGACTGGGAGCGCCCTGATTATCAACGCTGGCGGTTGATCGAGCGACGCCTGCTCAACCCTGAAAGCCTGGGCGGTCCGTGCTTCCATCTTGCTTTTCGCCCCAAGGACGGAGACGCAACGTGGCAGGCGGGTGATCTGGTTGAGTTAGGACCACGCCACGCGCCGGACGATGTGGCGCGTTGGCTGGCAGTGCCGCCCTTCGATGGTGAAGTAGTGGTCGAGCATGACGGGTGCCGTGCACGTTTGCGGGAGTGGCTGGCAGGCAGCCATCTGCCATCGTTTGACGACGTTCACGGCGCCACGCCCGCTGAGGTCGTGCGCGATTTGCAGGCGCTGCCGCATCGCGAGTATTCCATTGCGTCCTTGCCGTCGGATGGTTCGCTGCATCTGCTGGTGCGTCGCATGGCGCGTGCGGATGGCAAGACCGGGCTCGGCTCGGGCTGGCTCACCGAGCATGTGGACGTGGGGGCCGAGGTCGCGCTACGCATTCGCAGCAACCCGGGATTCCACGCGCCGCATGACGGACGCCCGCTTGTGCTTATCGGCAACGGCACGGGCCTGGCCGGCTTGCGCGCCTTGCTCAAGGCTCGTAGCGATGCGGGCCATTCACGCAACTGGCTGGTGTTCGGCGAGCGACAGGCGACGCGTGACTTCTACCATCGTGACGAGATCGAGCAGTGGCTGCGCGACGGACATCTCGCGCGGCTTGATCTTGCCTGGTCACGCGATGAGATCACGCCCGCCTACGTGCAAGATCGGCTTCGCGCCGCGGCAGACGAACTGAAGCAATGGGTGAGTGAAGGGGCGGCCATCTACGTCTGCGGCAGCCTCGCCGGCATGGCGCCCGGTGTGGACGCCGTGCTGCGCGAAGCGCTGGGTGAGGTCGAGCTGGAGCGGTTGCGCGAAGACGGCCGCTATCGGCGCGACGTGTACTGAACGCTTCCGCGGCGTAGTGTTTCTCTGGGAGCATGCCGTGCGTGCCAAGCGCCATGCTTCATCGCCGACATCACAGGCGATGGATCAGTCCGCCGGTAGCCTGGCCAGCACGATTTCGCCGCCGCCCTCGATGCGCACGGGATGAGCTGGGATCGGGTCGATCCACATCATGTCGTTGGGAGCGAGGTTGTGCGATCGGTGGTCGGCGATCACCTTGGCATAGCCGGCGAGCAGAAGCACGAACCAGTGCCAGCCCTTGGGTGCCAGCAGCACCATGGCGCCATGGAGTGGGCGGGCGATCAATTCACCCTGGACATCGCCGCGCAGCATCAGGTTGAAGGCGCGGGTGGCGCCTTCGGGCAGCCCAGCGTGTGGCGCGTCGTTGCCGCTGAACTTGGCGAGGTCGAATCGGTTCAGGAATTGCGTGCGACCGTCGGGGAAGGTCAGTTCGACAGGGGCGTCCAGCGGCACAAACTGCCGTCGTGCGTCGGCAAATGTCGAAAACGATGCAGGGTTTTCGATGTCAGCAATGCTGAGACGCCACTGCCAGGCATCCTGCTGCGGGCCGCAGGCGATTTCGGTGGTAACGCCGGCACCATTGGCCCATGGCTGCCGGCGCAATTCATCGACGGCTACAGGGCGAAGCACGCTCATGCGTAGGCGCGGCGTTGCTCGCGATACGGCGGGTAATAGGCGAACACGTGGTTGTTCGTACCGAAGAAATCCATGTCGTCAATGTGTTCGCCGCCCAGGCGCTCTGCGACGCGGTCCGAGGCCTCGTTGCCGATGCGCACCAGGCTGATGACGCGCTGCGCGTTGAGCCTGCGCCAGGCGAATTCAAGAATCGCATTGCCCGCCTCGGTGGCATAACCGTGGTGACGGAACTCGGGCCTCAGCATCCAGCCCAGTTCCAGATCGGGCCAGCCTTCCGGTTGCATCAGGCCGGCGCGTCCGATGAACTCGCCGGTGTCCTTCAGCTCGAGCGCCCACATGCCGTAGCCACGGAGCTGCCAATGCCCGATCAGCATGGCGAGCGAACGCCAGGCATTGGTACGGTCCAGCGGCTGGCCATCGCCCACCCAGCGCGTGCTGGCCGGGTCGGCCAGCATGGCGGCGTAGTTTTCGAAATGCCGCTCGCCGAGGGCGGTCAGGCGCAGGCGCGCGGTTTCAAGGACGGGTATGTCGATCATGGGCTAGAGCCTGCACCATGTCTCTCCGTGGCCTGCGCCGGGATCTGTTTGCCCGCCAGCCAAGGAAGAACGAAGGAGTGTAAGTCGATACATAACTGAGTGATGACGCAGAATAGTGGGCCAACAGACCCGGCCCGGGTTACGGGGAGACATGGTGCAGGCTCTTGCTAGCAATACCGATGCCATTGAGCAGGGTGGCGAGGGCGTGCGTGCTCAGGGTCAGGCTTTCGAGCCACGGCAAGCCGACGATTTTCTGGCCCGTCGCGGTGTCCACGAATACCTCCTCCTCGCCAGGTGGCAGCAGGTGGCGGTAGTCCACGGTGATTTCGGTGCCGGCGGACAAATCGCTCAGGGCGAAGACGAAACCGAGATGCCACAGCCCGGTGGGCGTAAAGCTATGGTTGATGTAGCACTCGTCCGGCCAATCAGGTGAAACGGTGTAGCGGTCTTCGAACCAGCGGGCGCTGGCGTAGAGCTGCTCAGCCAAGGCGGGCGATCCGCTCAGCTCAGCATAGGAATAAGTGCGATCGATGGCGTCGGGCGCAGTGACGATCTGCCCGGCCACGACGTCCTGGTCCAGGAACAAACCCTTGCCAGCCCCTGCAATGGCAGACGCAGCGATGCGGTAACGCGGAACGATCATGGTGGCCTAAGCCGATGGCGAGGCGGGCGAGTGTAGCGCAACCGGCCGGCATCGCCAGCGCCGGCCGGTCGCCTGTTTTGTGTACGCAAGTTGCTGATGGGTTTGATTATTCGCCAGCGGCTTTGCTGGCCTTCGGTTTTGCCTTGGTCGGTGCCGGCTTGTTGCCTGCCTTGCTGTCACCGGGAACGTCGCCGAGCAGAATCGCGTCGCGGTTGCGCTCCAGCGTCGCCGGTCCTATGCCCTTGACCTGCGACAACTCATCCAGACTTTTAAATGGGCCGTGTTCATCGCGCCAGGCCACAATCTTCTCCGCTTTGGAAAGGCCGATGCCGTCCAGCGACTTGGCGATGGTGGGAGCGTCCGCTTTGTTGACGTTTACCGGAGTGGCGGCAAACGCTGGCAGTGCGAGTACGAGTAGGAGGGTGGCGAGCAGGGCTGCAATCTTAGGGTGCATGGGTAGGTCTCCCTGTTGAGGTGAATGCGGCATCCATGTGTGCCGCGCCATGACTCTGACCGGGCAGATGGCTTTCGACAGTCGGTCTGCACGTCAGATCGGAGTGAGGGCTGGGACTACCCGAGTGTCGGTGGGAAGCAGGGCAGCCTGTGGGCTGCGACGGGCTTCGCGCCCGCGCTGATACAATTGCACCTTCCCCCACGCTGCAGGAGTCGCCCATGGATACCGCTCGCCTCAACCGTTTTGTCAGCGGACTCTGGGATGACGAGATCGTGCCGCAGCTGGTCGAGTACATCCGCATTCCCAACAAGTCGCCGATGTTCGATCCCAAGTGGGTGGAACACGGCTACATGGATGCGGCCGTCAAGTTGATGGAGAACTGGGCCCGCACCAAGCTCGCGGCCTTGCCGGGCGCCACCTTGGAAGTGGTGCGTCTGGACGGCCGTACGCCGTTGATCTACATCGAAGTGCCAGGCACCGGTGACGACACCGTGGTGCTGTACGGCCATCTGGACAAGCAGCCGGAGATGACCGGCTGGGCCGAGGGCCTGGGTCCGTGGACGCCGGTGCTCAAGGGCGACAAGCTGTACGGACGCGGCGGCGCCGACGACGGCTACGCCATCTTCGGTTCGCTGGCGGCGTTGCTGGCGCTGCGCGAACAGGGCGTGCCGCATGCGCGCTGCGTGGTCATGATCGAGGCCTGCGAGGAATCGGGCAGCTACGACCTGCCGTTCTACGTGGATCACCTCGCCGATCGCATCGGCAATCCGTCACTGGTCGTGTGCCTGGATTCGGGCTGCGGCAACTACGACCAGCTGTGGCTGACCACGTCGCTGCGCGGCATGACCGGCGGCGAACTTACGCGTGCAGGTGCTGGAAGAGGGCGTGCATTCGGGCGATGCGTCCGGAGTGGTGCCGTCCAGCTTCCGCATCCTGCGCGAGCTGTTGAGCCGCCTCGAAGATCCGCAGACCGGCACGATCAAGCCGAAGGAACTCTACGTCGAGATTCCGGCACAGCGTATCGAACAGGCCAAGCGTTCGGCCGAGGTACTGGGCACGGCGGTATACGACAAGTTCCCGTTCGTCGACGGCATGCACCCAGTCACCGAGGATCTGACCGAGCTGGTGCTCAACCGCACCTGGCGTCCGCAGCTGGCGGTGACCGGTGTCGACGGCATGCCGCCGCTGGAAAGCGCCGGTAACGTGCTGCGCCCCAAGACCTCGGTGAAGCTGAGTCTGCGCGTGCCGCCGACGCTGTCGGGCGCCAAGGCCGGCCAGTTCGTCAAGGAGCTGCTGGAGAAGGATCCGCCGTACGGCGCCAAGGTCAGCTTCAAGCTGGAGAAGGATGGCAGCGGCTGGAATGCGCCGCAGTTGTCGCCTTGGCTGGAGCAGGCCGTGGCCACGGCATCGCAGAATTATTTCGGCACGCCGGCGGCGTACATGGGCGAGGGTGGCAGCATTCCGTTCATGGGCATGCTGGGCGAAAAATTCCCCAAGGCGCAGTTCCTCATCACCGGCGTGCTCGGTCCGCACTCCAATGCGCATGGCCCGAACGAGTTCCTGCACATCCCGACCGGTAAAAAAGTGTCGATGGTCGTCGCCGATGTCGTCGCGCGTCACTACGAACAAGGTGCCAAGGGCTAAGCCCGCTTACATGTCGCCCCGGCGGAAGCCGGGGCTGCGCGCCTTCGTGGCCATTGGTGACTTCGTGCTGGTTGGCGCCGGCACGCAGTGACACACAGGGTTTGCCAGCGATGAACCATGCTCCGAACGACTACACCTATCTCGCCACCCACTGGACGGCTGTTCGGGAGCGTGTCGATGCGGCCTGCCGCGCCGTGGGTCGCGATCCTTCTGAGGTTTCCATCCTGCCGGTGAGCAAGACCTTCGGTCCCGACGTGGTGCGAGCCGCCATGGCGCTGGGAATGACGCGCTTTGGCGAGAACAAGGTGCAGGAAATCCGCGGCAAGGCCGACGCGCTGGCCGACTGTGCGATCGACTGGGTCGTCATCGGCCATCTGCAGACCAACAAGGCCAAGGACGTGGCGCGGCTGGCCAGCGAGGTGCAATCGCTGGACCGACTGGAACTGGCCGAGGCCTTGCATCGCCGGCTACAACGGGAAGGTCGCACGCTCGACGTGCTGGTCGAGGTGAAAACCTCGCCGGAGGAGAGCAAGCAGGGTTTGTCACCGGGGCAATTGCCTGCCTTTCTGGACGCCCTGCGTCCCTATGACAGCCTGCGCGTGCGCGGTCTGATGACGCTGGCGGTGCAATCGGACGACCCGGCCGCCGTGCGCGCCTGTTTCCGTCAATTGCATCAATTGCGTGCCCAAGCCCAGGCCCAAGGCCATGATTTAACTAGGCTTTCGATGGGTATGAGTGGGGATTTTCCACTCGCCATCGCGGAGGGGGCGACCGAGGTCCGAATTGGCTCGGCAATCTTTGGTCGGCGGCCCCCTGTCACAGCTCAGTAACAGGTCTGTATCAAATAAATAGTTCACTAATTGATCAAAAAATCACCAGTTGCGATGATTTTATTGTTTTAAATCAATGAAGTAGTGGCTACGCATAGGTTGTGCCAAATTTCGCAACGATGGAGTTCAGTTAACCCCGATCGAACATACGACCGGATTCCCTTTGCTAAGTTCACGTCTCCATCACGGCCGGCGGCTCAGCCGACGGTCTGACTCACGAACTGCAGAGGGATTTTTCCCATATGCCAACCAAGCGATTGATTGCTGCTGCTGCGCTGGCTTGTGCACTGTTCGCGTCCTTCCCCGTTTTTGCTGAACCTCTTGTTGGTCAGGCGAATGCGCCGGCCGCAATGAACTTCACGCCGAATCTCATGGGCCAGCTGGCAGTGTTTGCGCCAGCGGCTGGACTGGCACAGTCCGTCGTTCCCGCCAAGGCGAGCATCGCCGCACCGGTGGCCAAGCAGGCCGCGGCTGGCTGGGGCGCCGCAGAGGACGATCTCGACGCTGACGCCGATGGCATGCCGGGTGCCGGCGTGGACAACAACGCGGTGGCTTCGCTGGCCGGCGAAACGTCTGGCCTGCGCAAGACCTTGATCAGTCTGGCCATGACGCTGCGCGATATCCGCTATGTGCGCGGCGGCCGCGATCCCTCCACCGGTTTCGATTGCAGCGGTTTTGTCCGCTATGTGTTTGCTCACGCCGTGGGCCTGGAACTGCCGACCAACTCGGCTTCGCAGTTCCTCGCTGGCCTGAAGGTGAATCGCGGCGACATGAAGCCGGGCGACCTGGTGTTCTTCCGCACGGCAGGTAGCCGCGGTCAGGGTCGCATTTCGCATGTGGGCATCTACATCGCCAACGGCCAGTTCATCCATTCGCCCTCGCGCGGCAAGACCGTGCGCGTGGACAGCCTGGACGAGTCGTATTGGTCCAAGCGTTTTGCTGGCGCCAAGCGCCCGGACGCCTTGGCTCGCAGCAGCTGATTTGATGGGTCTCCGCCAGTCAAAGGCCGCCCTTCAGGCGGCCTTTTTTTATGCGCGCGACAACATGGTTGCCTAGGCCCTAGCGGCCGAGCTCGCGCAGTTCATCCGATTCGACGACGCGCACACCGTTGCCGGGCGTGCTCGCCAGGCGCCACATCGCGCGGGCCACGGTAGCCGCTTCGATACCGCGCAAGCGCCCCGGCAGTACCCGCGAGAACGGGGAGGCGAGGACTTCACCCAGCCGAAACTCGCGACGCGCGCCCAGCAGCAATGACGGGCGCACGATGGTCAGGCGGGGCCAGTTCTGTTTCTGCAACGCGAGCTCGAGTTCACCCTTGGTGCGGTTGTAAAAAATCTTCGAGGAGGGATCGGCACCGAGCGCGCTGATGGCCAGATAGTGGCGCGCACCCATGGCGAGGCCGTGCCTGCCCAGCGCCAGCGGCCAGTCGTAGTCGACCATGCGGAACGCCTCGCGCGAGCCAGCCTGACGGATCGTCGTACCCAGACAGCAGAACACCGTATCCACCGGACCATGCAGCTGGGTGATCAGATGGCTAACCATGCCCACGGGATTGTCCAGCTTGGGATGCGCGGGCAGGGCATGCCGCGTAGGCGCCAGCACATGGGCGACGCCAGCATCGTCCAGCAACAGCGAAAGCAGCAGCCGGCCGGTAAGACCGGTGGCACCCGCAAGTAGCACCTGGCGTGGCGAATCCGTCATGCGGTCATTCTACGGCGTGTCAGGCCTTGGCAGCGGGTGGGTGGAACGTCGCAGGAATCCTTGCCTGAGCAAGGTGGTCCTCATCATCTTGCGACTATCGACAAGAGTCTGTGCAAAGTTTCCGTGTGGTCACAAGCGCGGCATCCGTGGCGGTGCCGCGCCTGTACGGGTACGCTTGCGTAGTTTGTAACCCGGAATCACCCCGCATGCCCTTCGATCTTCCCCCTGTTACGCGCAACCTGCTGATCGCCAATGTGGCGATTTTCCTGTTGCAGCAAGTGATGGGCGAGACCCTGCTGGTGCACTTCGCCCTGTGGCCCTGGGGTGCGGACCAGGTGGCCCAGGCCGGTGACGGCAGCATCGTGTCGATCGGTTTCCGCGTCTGGCAGGTCGTGACCTATGCGTTCATGCATGGCGGCTGGACCCATCTACTGTTCAACATGTTCGCGCTGTACATGTTTGGTGGGCAGATCGAGCGCCTGTTCGGCACGCGCAACTTCATTCTGTATTACTTCGTCTGCCTGGTAGTGGCGGCGCTTGCCCAGCTCGCGGTAGTGCAGTGGTTCACCGGCGGGTTCTATCCCACCTTGGGTGCATCTGGTGCCATCTTCGGCCTGCTGCTGGCGTTCGGCATGATGTATCCGCATGAGAAGGTCATGCTGATGTTCCTGCCGATTCCGATGCCCGCGTGGCTGTTCGTTACCGGCTACGCGCTGGTCGAACTGCTGCTGGGCGTGACCGGCACCCAGGCCGGCGTGGCGCACTTTGCCCATCTGGGTGGCATGCTCGGTGGCTTGGTGCTGATCCAGTACTGGCGCGGCAAGTTGCCGATCAAGCCGCAGCGCCGCCTCTGGCGCTGATCGTTCGTCTCCTCATTTCGGCAGTTTCATGACGCAGCATCTCCAGCGCCGGCTTACGCCGCGCCATATCACGTTCATGGCGCTTGGCATGGCCATTGGCGCCGGCCTGTTCCTCGGCTCCGCCGATGCCATCCAACTGGCTGGCCCATCGGTGCTGTTCGCGTATATGTTCGGCGGCGTCATGATCTTCATCATCATGCGTGCGCTGGGCGAGATGACGGTGCTCGATCCCGTGGCCGGCTCCTTCAGTGTCTACGCACAACGCTATCTAGGTCCGTTTGCCGGCTATGTCACGGGCTGGAATTATTGGCTGCTGATGGTGGGTGTGGGCATGGCCGAGGCAACGGCCGTCGGCGCCTATATGCACGTATGGTTTCCCGACTGGCCGCGCTGGATCTGGGTGCTCGGCAGCGTGCTGATGATCGGCGGCCTCAACCTGCTGACCGTGAAGATCTATGGTGAGATGGAATTTTGGTTCACCCTGATCAAGGTGCTGACCGTGCTGGCGATGATCGCCGGCGGCCTGGCGATCATCTTCCTGGGCTGGGGCAATGGCGGGAAGCCGACGGGCCTGTCCAACCTGTGGGCACACGGTGGCTGGTTCCCGCATGGCCTGACTGGCATGGTGCTGGCGTTGCCGGTGGTGGTGTTCTCGTTTGGCGGCGTGGAGACGGTGGGTATTGCGGCCGGTGAGGCGGCGCAGCCGGAACGCACGATTCCGCGCGCAGTGAACTCGGTGCTGTGGCGCATCCTGATTTTTTACGTGGGTGCGCTGTTCGTGATCATGGCGATCTACCCGTGGACCGGCCTGGGCACGCAGGGCAGCCCGTTCGTCACCACGTTCGGCAAGCTGGGCATTTCGCAGGCCGCCGGCCTGATCAATTTCGTGGTGATCACGGCAGCCCTGTCCGGCTTCAATTGCACGACGTTCAGCGGCAGCCGCATGTTGTACAGCCTTGCCGGCAAGGGGCAGGCGCCCGCGGCGCTGGACAAGGTCAACGCCGAGGGCGTGCCTGTGCCGGCCATCCTGGTGACCCTGGCCTGCCTGTTGTTTGCGGTGCTGTTGAACTACCTGGTGCCGGCCAAGGTGTTCGGCATGATGATGTCGATCCTGTCGTTCAACACGGTGTGGACGTGGGCGATGGTGATGCTTGCTCACTTCAGTTTCCGTCGGCGCCAGCGCGCCGAGGGTGCTCAGCTGGGCGCGTTCCGGTTGCGGGCCTGGCCGATCAGCAGTGTCGTTTGCCTGGCCTTCCTGGGCTTCGTGCTGTTCATGCTCGGCTACAGTCCCGATACCCGCGTAGCTCTTTATGTGGGCGCAGCGTGGATCGCGTTGTTGACCGTGGCTTACGCGTTGTTCGGGGTGAAGCAGCGCATGCAGGTGCGCGAGGGGTTGTTGGCGGCGGCTTAGGATGGATTGTCGCGCGCTTCTGCTCCTTCTCCCATCTGGGGAGAAGGTTGGGATGAGGGGCGGGTGCTCGCTGTTACGCGACAACTGAGCGTTGTCGCCAGGGTGCCGCTTACGCAGCGGGCGTTTCGACTGCCTGCCGGCAGCCGAGTCACTTTTCTTTTGCTGGCCCAAAAGAAAAGTAACCCAAAGAAAACGGCCTCAAGAGCTGGCAGCACACCGTGGGATAGAAGCGTTGGAAGGTATGCGCGAGCAGACAGCCGGTTGCCCATGGCGAGACACAGCGGCTACACCGCAACGCGCCAAAGCGATGAGGACTTAAAGCAGGTCTGGCCGACGGTCGAAGCGTTTGCGATAGCCGCGTGCCTGGATGGCCAACAAGCCGCTCACGCATTAAGCCCTCTGCGCATCGGCGCGTTGCGGTATAGCCGCTGTGTCTCGCCTTGGGCCGCAACCTATCTGTCTGGCCACGCCCGTCAGGCTCGTATCCCGCGCAATGCCATGAGCTCTTTAGGCCATTTTCTTTGGGTTACTTTTATTTTGGGCCAGCAAAAGAAAAGTGACCCGGACCGCGGCAGCGGTTCGGAACGCCCGCTGCGTAAGCGGCACCCTGGCGATAACGCTCAGTTGTCGCGCTATGGCGAGCCCCCTCATCCCGGCCTTCTCTGCACCTGGTAGTTCCCGGAAGGGAAGGGCGGGAGTCGACGCAGCTCCCGCGACGACTCCCGAAAAGTCAAAACGGGCTCAGCGCAGCGCCAGGAAGTCCGGGCTGACGATAAAACGTACGGCATCAAGACGCAGTCGCGATTGCGGTAGCGCGGCCAATACGGCGGTGCGCTCATCGGCCACGGCGGCAATCTCGCTATCGCTGATCGCCGGATTGACCGCGCGCATCGCGAGTAGGCGCGAAAGTTCGGCGTCGAGTGCTTCGGTCGCATAAGCCAGGGCGTCGGTGACGCTGCCCTGTGCACGCTCGCTGGCCAGCGACTCGGCCTTTTCCAGCATGGGTGGCACCAGCTTGGTGAGGAACTTGCGGTAGCGCGGCACTTCGATGGTGCGGTCGGCGGCCTTGCGCAAGGCGATATCGCTGGGGCGGAAGTCGGCGCGTTCAACAAGCCGCGTATCGACGGTAACGACCACCGGTTGCGTTGGCAGGAAGCGCTCGGCATCGAGCTTGCGGTCGGCTACGCATTCCAGCACGTAGACGGCCTGTAGCAGCGCACTGCGTGAAGGCAGTCCGTCATCGACCAGGAATGCAGCATTGCCTTGCTCACTGGACAGTGCGAGATCCAGCGCGCCCAGCACCATTGGATGATCCAGGCGCAACAGCGGCAGTTCTTCGCGCGCCAGTGCGACCTCGCGCGCGAACGTGACCGCCTGTGGGCCTTCGGCAAAGCCGGGCAGGGCGTCGGTGGAGAGATACTGCGGATCGAGTAGCAGCACCTTGCCACCAAGCTCTTCGGCATGAATGCCGAAACGTTCCAGCAGGCCCTGGATGAAGGCGTCGCGCGTCGGGTCGTTATCTTCGCGTGTGAATGCCTGCTGTAGTTCATCGGCGTGCAGATCGCGGCTGGCCGCGAGTTCGAGCAAATGATCGCGGCCGCTGCGTATCAGCTCGGCCATCTCCTCGTGGCTGGCCAGCGTTTCGGCCAGCAACACGTCCAGTTCCTGGTCGCGATTGTCGTCACCGCGCGCGTGCTGGTCGGCCAGTCGCGCCAGCGATTCGCCAAAGCGGCGCAGCAGTTCGCGACCATCGGCAGGGCTGGAGCGAAACGCATCCACAGCTTCGTCGTACCAGCGTGCCAGCACATGCTGCGCGCTGTCGGCCACGGCAAGTATGTGGATGCTGATGTCGTGCTTCTGGCCAATGCGATCCAGGCGTCCGATGCGTTGCTCGAGCAGATCAGGATCAAGCGGCAGATCCCACAAGATCAGCCGATGGGCGAACTGGAAGTTACGGCCTTCGGAGCCGATCTCCGAGCAGAGCAGCAGGCGCGCGCCATCCGGCTGCGCGAAATACGCCGCATTGCGGTCACGCTGCACAATGCCGAGGCCTTCGTGGAAGCGCGCCAGGCCGACGCCACTCTTCGTGCGCAGCGCTTCTTCCAGCGCCGACACCTTGGCCTGGCTGCGGCAGATCAACAGGAACTTGTCCTGCGGGTGCGCTTCGAGCAGGGTGACCAGCGTGTCGATACGGGGATCGTTGGTGTAGTCGAGCTCGATGGCCGGCGATGGCTGCTGGATATCCGCGTGGAACTCGGCCAGCAAGGACTGGCGTCCATCATCGCTGAGCGTGTCGCCGTCAAGCAGGTGCCACACCGGCAAACGCTTGGGGAAACCGCCGATGCTGGCGCGACGATTGCGGAACATCGCGCGGCCGGTGCCGTGGCGATCGATCAGCGCAGCGAGAATTTCGCGTGCATGCTCGGGCTTGGCCGTGTCGGAGAGTCGTGACTGAAGTGATTCGTCGCCGTGGAAGGCGTCGCGCAGGGTCGCCCGCTGCGCATCATCCAGCGGTTGGCTATCGAGCAGGCGGTCGGCAATCTTCGACAGGTTCTGGAACTTGTCCGACTCAGCCAGATAGACGTCCAGATCGTGATAGCGCTGCGGGTCGAGCAGGCGCAGGCGGGCGAAATGGCCGCTGCGGCCGAGCTGTTCAGGCGTGGCGGTAAGCAGGATCACGCCGGGCGTGGCCGCGGCGAGCTGGTCCACCAGCGTGTAACGCGGGCTGGCGGCCTCGGGCGTCCAGGACAGATGGTGCGCTTCGTCGACCACCAACAGGTCCCACGAAGCATCGTGCAGTTGCTGGGCGCGCTTGGGCGACTGTTCGAGGAAGGTGAAGTCGGCAATCACCAACTGCTCGTCTTCGAACGGATTGCGGCTACCGTCCGATTGCTCCAGCGCCTCACAGCGCTCTTCGTCGTAAATGGCAAAGCTGAGGTTGAAGCGGCGCAGCAATTCGACAAACCACTGGTAGACCAGCGTGTCCGGCAACAAAACCAGCACGCGCTCGGCGCGCCCGGTGGCCAGCTGGCGAGCAATGATCATGCCTGCCTCGATGGTCTTGCCCAGGCCCACTTCATCGGCCAGCAGCACGCGGGGAGGGCGGCGTGCCGAGGCAATGCCGGCCACGCGCAGCTGATGCGGTACCAGCCCGATGCGCGCGGCACTCAGGCCCCAGGCCGGCGAACGGCGGGCATTGGCGCGACGCTTCAGGCCTTCGAGGCGTAGTTCAAAATGTGCAACGGGGTCGGTGCGGCCACCGATCAGGCGGTCATCGGCCTGGCTCACGCTCTGTTCGTCGTCGAGCTGGCCTTCTTCCAGCTCGCGGCCTTCACCGCGATAGACCAGCAGCTCTTCACGGACCTCCACGCGTTCAACCAGGAACGCAATGCCCTTGCCGGCCACACGCTGACCCGGGCGAAACTCCGCGCGCACCAGCGGCGCCGAGTCCACCGCATAAGGGCGCAGCACGCCCGCCTTGGCGAACAGCACCTGCACGCCGCGTCCTTCGACGCGCAGCACGGTACCGAGGCCGAGCTCTGGCTCGGCGGTGGAAATCCATCGTTGACCGGGTACGAACATCAGGGGGACCACAAGCAGCTAGGACCGCCGATTATCCGCCCAGTGGTTGTGGATGCCTAGAGAAAATGGCCTGGATGACGCGCGATGGCCGCATGGCCCGGGTTTTGTACCCGGGCCGGCATCGTGCTATGGCGTGCAGGCGGCTCCCACCGCCCAAGGTTGCGTGCTGGTACTTCCCGAAATGCTGAGATCAAGCCGGATGCCCTGAACGGTCGACGTGCTAGTGCCGGTACCGGTGCCGTTGTCGCGATAGCAGGTGACGAAGGTCAGCGGCCCTGCGCTCGCGATGGGTAACTGCTGGCCCTGCCCATTGAAACTGATCACATAGCTGTTTGCGGTGTAGTTCGACTGCATCGAAACACCTTGACGCGCCTGGGTGTAGCGCAGCAGAAGGTTGGTGGCCGACGCGCCATTGAATGCGGTATTGGCTACAGCGCTGCCGGGCGTGTAGCTGTAGACGATCCAGCCGGTGTCGTACGTCTTCGTCGGAAGACAATTCTGGCCATCCGTGCTTGGGCAGACCGACACGGCCAAGCCGCGATTCGCCGCCTCGGTTCTGGCGTAGCTCAGATCGGCCAGCAAGGCATTACTACTGGTGGTGACCTGGTTGCGGCGGATCGAGTCGCGAAAGGCCGGCACGGCGAAGACCGCCAGTATCGCCATGATGGCGAGCGTTACCATGAGCTCGATCAGGGTGACGCCTTTGGCGTGTGACGATATCCCCTTCATGGCGATCACCAGCAGTTGCCGTTGGACGTGGTGCCGGTCATCGACTTTAAGCCAGCGTTATTAATCGTCAAAATCTGGCAGGCGTCGGTGATCTGAGCGGTTTGCGGCACGGCCTCCACCGTAAACGCCTGGGAAGATGTTGATGCACTAGCCGGGATGTCGGCGATGTAAAAGCCATTCTGCGATATGGTGTTCTGGAAACCGACGGTGTTCAGGGCAGCGTACTGGTTATGCGTGGCGTAGTAGCGCTCCTCGGCGATGGCAATGCTTTGCAGCAGCTGTTGCCCCTCCGTGCGCCGAGCCCGGAACGAATAGCGCTGGTAGGCCGGGATGGCGATGGCGGCCAGCACGGCGATGATGGCCACCACGATCAGTAGTTCGATCAGGGAGAAGCCGCGCGATCGCTTCAACGAGTTCCAGTTACGTGGCTTCATGGATTGATCTCCGACCAGGAACGGCGGCGCCAGATGGATGTGGTGAATTGGAGCTGTTGGTTCGGATTGGCGGGATTAAGGTTGTTGGTAATCGTCATGCCGGGCAGCAAGCCCTTGCCGCCGCCGACCGTGGTGGTCACGGGCACGGTACCGGAGGTCCGCACATTGTTGACACGGGCGCCAATGTAGACGATGCCACCGACCGAGGCGACTGCGGAGCCGGCCGAGCCGGTCGCGGCATTCACCAGCATCACCGCACCAAGTACCGCCGGACTGCAGGGGTCGGAACTGCTCGGAATCAAGGTACTGATCACGGCCGTGTTGGTGTTGAAGATGGCGCCAGGCGTCACCACCACACGTTCGCCGACGTCGGTCTGGGTCGTGCCGCTCATGGTGCTCAGATCGAAGTACCAACCGCCCTGGCTGGCGCTTACGGTGTTGCTGGTGAGGCTGCGGTAGGTGGCGCCGTAGTTCGGGTCAGAGGTGTTGGTGATGGTGGTTTCGGACAACGTTTGCGCCTGCAACATCGCACGCGTGATGGTGATGGGCGTGCCGCTGGAATTCACCTCATCACGGATGCCATACACGGTTTGCAGCGAGGTACTGGAGTTGTCGCCAGCGCCCAGGTATTTGCCGGTACCGAACAACACGATGAATCGATTCGTCGTCGAATCAGGGAACAGGCGAGGCATGACGGTAATGGGCTGGGCGCCCTGGGTCGCCGGCTGAAAGGCCAGGGTGACCTTCCAGTTGGCCGGCGAAGGATCGCTCAGGTCATAGCGCCACAGATTGCCGGCGAGGTCGCCGGCAAAGGCCACATCATCGATCTGATCGTTGTTGTAGTCGCCGAGCACGGGTGAGGACAGGCCATAGCTGGTCACGCCGGTGATCGTGGTCGGAGTTTTCAGCTCCTGAATGAGTGCACCGGTCTGCGCATCCAGCACGAACAGCGAGCTGTAGCCATTGGCCGCAGCGGCAATGGTCGTGCAATTGGCCGGCTTGTCGTTCTGGCTGCAGTCCGGGAAGTAACCGCCCGGTACTAGTACCACCCACTTGCCGTTGGCAAGGCGGCCGATATTGGGCTGGCCATAGGTGTAGCCGAGATTGGCAGGGTTGCCAGCGGTCGTGGAGGGTTGGTCAGCGTCGAATTCCCACAGCACCGTGCTGGTGGCCGTCGATTCTGTCACCGTGGTCGGATTGGTGATGTCCAGTGCGTAGACACCGCGGCCGCCCAGGCGCAGTCCACCCACCAGGATGGTGTGCCACTGGTTGTCCGTGCTGAAGAACACGTCGCGCGTGACGGGCGTGCTGTTCACGGTGGGGGCAAACGTGAAACTGCTCTTGCTGGTCAGGTTGCCCAGATTGCCGTAGACCGCACGCGGCACATAGGCCCAGCGCTCCTGTCCGGCCGTGGCGTTCTGGCCCGGGCCGTAGCTGGCGCAGCCGGTTCCAGTGGTCGGGGGGTTGCATATCAGCGAGGCGTCGAACGCGTGCAACATGCCGTCATTGGCAGCCACGTATAGCGTGCCGGCCCGATTGATATTGTTGCTGACGAACGTGTCATAGGACTGGGCCGTACTGGCGGCTTCCGGTGAGCCTGTTGGCCAGTTGTTGTTGTAGCCGCTGGCGGGATAGCTGACGTAGATCGGCTGCGCGTCGATGATGGCGCCAAGCAGGCTGTTGCGCGTGCGCATGACGCCGTTGGTCTCCTCGGTGCGGTCGCCGCGCAGATAGTTCACTCGAGTGGCAAGGGTGTCATTGGTGCTGTCGGTCGAGGCGGGCGCATTGAGACCATTCTGCTCGCTGGCATCGAATGCGGAGCTGCTCTCGAACGGCATACCCGTGATCGCGCCCGTGCTACTCATATTGGCCGTGAGAATCTTGCGGCTCGCTGGCGGCGTCGTGGTGCCATTCGTCAACATCACGCCGGCGTCCCACAGGACTGCACCGGTCGTACCGTCGGTGTTCAAGGTCAGCGCCTGCAACACGCCGCTCCAGTCGATGGAGCTATAGCCGGTGTTATAGGTCACGGCGCCCAGTGTCAGCACCGTTGCATTGACCGCGCTGACCGTCGGTTGCGCTGCACGGGCCGTAATATTGGTAAGAATGCTGGTCAGCTGCGTGATCAGCAGCTGCGGATTGCCCGCGTTGAAGAACTGGCCGCGGCCGGCGAGCGCCGCATGCCAGGTGTCGTCGACGTTGGCAGCGATACCGCCACCGGTACCGTTGGGAGCGGGCCAGCCCACGGCACCCGACGAGTTCGCGACACCCTTGCGCAGCGAGCAGGCATCAGACGTGTCGGGTGAGGGGTTCGTGCAGTCCGTGTCCGTGGAGAAGTTGAGCTGGCCGTTCACGCCGAGACCGACCAGGTACTCCGACATGTGCGGCCAGGTGGCCGGATCGTTCTTCGGATTGAAGTAGATCTCGTTGTTCAGTTTCGTGGCGGCTACCGATGAGTTGGTGGTCGTGGTCGACGATACGACACCCTTGGTCAAGTCGGGCAAGTAGGCCGGCACGATCTTGTTGCTGGCCGGGACATAGAGATCGGAGCGCAGGTTCGTCGCCCAATAGTGGAAGGCCACATCGGACAGCGATGCGTAGCCAGAGTCGCCTGCGTCGTGCACGGGGGCGAAGATCGATGTGACACCTGCACTCGTGGGGCTGGGGAACGCCGTGCTGTCTGGCAAGGTGAGCGAGCTCGAAGGCAAGGTCAGCGACGCATACGAGGGGCCATCGGCGCTGCCGTTCCACAAGCCGTCAGTCACCAGCATGTGGAAGTTCTGGCGGCAGTAGAGTTCATTGCCGGTGGTGGCCCCGTTTGCCGGCGGCTCCCAATACGGGTCTGTCAGGTTTCCGGTGGCGCCGGTATTGCCATTGCCACGCTGGAAAAACGCGCCAGCGCGAGCCACGGCGCCACGCGTTGGCGTACCACCGCTGGCGGGTACCTGGAACAGCCAGTTGAAGAACGCACTGCGATAGCAGGTCGGTGGTGTCGACGTGGTGCCTGGGCTTTGCGCCCCGCTCGGGCTCTTGCTCGAATCGGTGGCTGCCAGTGTCGAGCAGGTGGCCCCATCGATCAGTTCGCTGATGACGGCGGTGCTGGGAAGCTTGTAGCCACTGGTGTTGAGGTTTTGCCAGGCCATGCGGATATTGCTGCCGAAGCCTCCACTCTCTGTCGTCGCACCGAGTTGTCCGAACACCAGGGACAAGGACGTGCGCGCCATCTGATTGCGCGTGCGGTAATAGGCGTACCAGTTGGCGAAGTTCTGGTATTGGCTTGCGGGTACGGGGACGGGCTCCCAATTCGCAGCGGTGTAGAGCGTCGTCGTATCGGTCGTGGTCGCCGGCAGGCCGTACTGGTTGAGGTTGACCGTTACGCCGGTCTTGAGCCGGTAGTAGTACGGACCGCCGTTGGGGTAGGTGACCGTCGTGCCGTCGCTCAGCGTATGCGATGCGCCATCCATCGGGCTGGTGCCCGTCCACATGTCACCGCCGCCGCCGCTGGCAGCTGAGCCAGTGCCGCACATCCAGCGGTTGTCCGTTGCCGCGGCGGTCGTGGTGACCGACCAGTAGTTATAAGAAGACTTGCTGGTGCTGGTCTTCGTGGTGCAAGTTTGACCATTGGGGCATGAGGTACCTGCGTTCAACTTGCCCGAACTATCCGTCCACGTATAAAACGTATAGTTACCCCCACTCTTTGTCAGCGGGGTGTTTACGCACGAGCCTGCATCCGCATTGCCGGCGCAGGCACTGAAGCTCGCGGACCAGACCGTCGTGCTGACCGCCGGGCTGTATGCGCCAAGCAAGTTGGTTACGGCACCCGTGCTGGGCTTATCCAGATCGGGATTGTTGTTATACGCGGCTGTACCGGCCGTCACCGGGCTCAAGGGGCGATTGATCAGAATGCCATCCACCCAGACGGCAGCGAGGGTCGCGTCCGCATTGGCAAACGACGTGCCGTCGGTGTACATCGGCGTCTTGTAGCTGATGTTGGGGTTGTAATACACGCCGTTCATGGTGAGGCCGCGCAGTGCCGCGTTGCTTCCCGTGGCGTGGTCGGCATCGATCAGACCAGCGCAACGCCACGGACCGCCACTCCAGTCCCAGGCCGAATTGAGCAGGCCGCCGCTGTTATTGGTCGTGAAGGGCGGTGCGTCATTGAGGCGGTTGGATTGCATGGAGCCCGAGTCGTCGAACGTCATGACGATATTCGGCGCTACCGCCTGCGTTTCATTGGGCGGGGTCGGGCTCAGCTCCGTGGTGCCGAGCGGCGTGGTTGCCGCTTGGGCAACGGGTGTAAACGGCGCGCCGAAGCCACTGATGAGTGTCAGCAGCACGGCTGAAATGCCGAGGCGCAGGCGTTGGGAAGAAATACGAGTCGACATGTTCTGGATGCTCCGGCTCAATTGTTTGCCTGGGCGTCAAATGTGCTTTGCACCACGCGGACGGCATTGGGATTGCCACCCGTGGCTCGCGCGGTGATACGGAAGACATGCGTGTTGAGCTGGCCGGGGCCACCGCTGTTGGGACCGGTATCGCCGGACTCTCTCGCGGTACCGCCGCCTGGCGGCAGTTCCGGTCCCATGTCCTCGATGATGTACATCGGGTTGTTGGACAGTTGGGCGGTGAGCAAGCTGCTGGCGGTGTAGTCGATCGAACCACCCGGACCGTTGTAGGTGTGGCCGATCGTGGGGATCCATCCCTGGCTGGTGCGGAATGTAGTGACAGCGCCGCCGGTGCCATAGGGCGGATTGCTCGGGTTGTAGACGACGCAGCCATCGTCACTCGAGATGACGCCGTTAAGGCAATCGAGATGGCCGCCGACATTGCTGGTGCTGGTCCAGAGCTTCCACTCCGCGCCGCGCAGTGCCGTTTCCGCACTCATCTGCGCCTGCTGGGCATTGCGCAGGCTACCGGCCATGCGCTCCTGCAGTAGTGAACGACCGGACGCGCCGATGGCCAGGATGGTCAGCAGCAACATGAAGATGAGCGCCACGATAAGCACGGCACCGCGTTGGCCGCGACGTGATGGCTGTTCTTGCAGTGATCGTGACTGGTTCATGGTGAACTCCGCTCTGCTCGATCCGGTGTGGTGCTGCCGCTCGTCCGAAGGGCCCGCCTGCCATGGATCGGTAGGTAAACATCAAGTCTCCACGTGAACTGGCGCGCACGTGCAGGTGTGGTCATGGGTTGAAGTTGCGCAGTGAGATCAGCGCGGTGAATTCGCGGCGGAGCAGCGGGTTAACAAAGTTCTGCTGGGCCGGCGTCACCTTGCGTCCGGCGGCACCCGGCGCTGCCGGCGTCGTGATGCCATCGGTCTGGTAGGTGTACTGCATCTCATCCGCGGTCAGCGTATAAAGCGGCACCTGGCCATTCATCAGCAAGTCCACCTCGATGCTCTTGACCGCACGCCACAAACAACCGCGGTCGGCGGGGTCGAGCGGCGCGGGCAGCATCGGGACGCAGCCGGTGGTCGCGACGGTGCTTGCATCCACCGTCGCTGCGCTGAGAAATTGGGTCGTGCCGTCGGGGTATTCGACGCCGTATTTGAAGTCGAGGCGTTCGATGCCGCGCACCACTTCGGCGGGTTGATTGGCTGGATTGTTGCTGTTGACGGAACGCATCAGCGCACCGGTGGTGGTGCCGTCATGGTTGTCCACCACTTGCAGGTAATAAGTGACGGTTTGGAAGTCCGTATTGAGATCGAACAGCATGGGGGCGGCCATGCCTTGCTGTCCCAGGATCTGCGAGAAGTTGGAAGCAAGCGGAGTGAGCGTTGCCGAACCCTGTCCCGAGACGCCAAAAATCTGCCCCGCAGAACAATTGGCCACCAGCATCAAGTCGTTTGCGTGGATGTTGGTGATCGGGGGTTCGCTGCCAGTCGGGGCCAAATTGATCTGTGTGATCGCGCCGGCCGCATTGGTCGTCAGGGTGCTGCCGGTGGCGCTACCTGTCGGGTAGATGGTCCAGCCGGCAGTGGGATTGACATAGCGCATGGTGAGTACGGAGGTGCCCACCACGCGCCCGCCCACGGCCGTGCTTGCTGCCGGGATCGTCGTCGACACATTGGGATTCACGGGCGTACAGGTGCCGGTGGCCGGACAGTCGTAGCCACGCATCGACAGGAATGAAGGTAGCGGATACGACGTCGCCGTCGGCGATGCCGGATAACCGCCAGTACCCCAGATGGTGGTGACGTCGCTCATCGCGCTGGTGAGTGTGGTGCCGGGGACGTAGACGGTTGGTGCGCGCAGGCCATCGACGTAGACGCCGCCCGCGCCGAGAGTCGCTGGACCGGCGCTGTTGTTGCAGTACTGCCCGTTGGCCGAAGAAATGTCGCTGCTGATGCGCGTGATCGCATAGCGACCTTGTTCCTGCAGGCGCGCCAGCTGGGTCTGCACGCGGTTGCTGCTGGACGTGGAGATGAAGATGGAAACGATGCCGGCGGCGACGAGCAGGCCGAGCACCATGGCGATCATGAGCTCGATCAGGGAAAAGCCGGAGGGGCGACGAGTGGGCCGGCGAGCGATCATGGCTGGAAGGTCCAAGCAAAAGTCTGTTGAGTCGGCGCGGCCGTAGTGTTGCTTTCATCTCCGGTCTGGCGTTCGTACCAGTTGATCGTCATGTTGCAGGTACCGCCATAAGGGGGACGCATCGACACCTGGTTGGCCGTGGGGGTGTAGGTGATCCCGGCTTTGTTGCACGCGATCGATGCGGTCGTCCCACCCGGCAGGAACGCCGCCAGCTGGCTGTTCCATTGGGCAAGGTCAGCCGTCGCCACCTGATCCGGCGTGCAACTGGCGGTCTGGCAATCCTGGGTCCCGCTGAATGGAATGGTCTGGTTGTAGCTGGCCATCCCACACGGCCGCCGGATTGGCGCGCATGCGATCAGCCATGTTTTGCGCAAGAAACGCAACCTGGGTACGCAGATAGGCGGCCTGATTCGAGCGCGTGGCCATCATCAGCAGACCAGCCATGCCGATCAGGCTGACGCTGAAGATAAGCACGGCCATCAGCACTTCGATCAGCGAGACGCCTCGCTGACGCGACAAGACTTGCATAGCGTATTCCCCTGTTCCCCGAGCCCTTGTTTGATTGATGGCGCCTACGCGGTGCAACTCTTGGCGAGGTGGCAGGGCATAGGCGGTCAAGCAATACAGGCGTTACCACCGGCCGTTCGAGTGGCCGGAGTGCAAGCTAAATTCTCGTACTAGAGGAGTCGGATTTCGACTGCCGTCCGTCGGGGAAATGCCGCCTTCCGTCACAGCTAGGTGATTGGGTTCAAAGAAATGAGCGTAAATTCTTGCGGCAAGGTGTGCGTCATTGACCTGACGCCGGGGCGACGGCCACTTCCGGGCTGTTGGAGTAACGCTTCGGGCTCGCCATAAAGATGTGGCAGCCAGCGGCCGGTTGATTGGGCGGGCTTGCGCTAGCCTTGGACGCCTGGATTTCTGGAGGACAGCAACATGCGCATTCTGGTGATTGGTGCGGGCGCGACCGGGGGCTATTTCGGTGGTCGGCTGCTTGAGAGCGGGCAGGACGTCACCTTTCTGGTGCGCGCAAGGCGCGCTGAGCAACTGGCCCGGCACGGCCTGGTCATCCGCAGCAGCCTCGGCGACGCCGTGCTGCCGTCACCACCGACGGTTCAGGCCGGTGACGTTGCGTGAAGCCGTTCGACCTGATCCTGTTGAGCTGCAAGGCCTATCACCTGCCGCAGGTGATCGAGGACATGGCGCCGGCCGTTGGGCCGCAAACGATGATCCTGCCGTTGCTCAACGGCATGCGGCATCTGGATTTGCTCGACGCGCGTTTTGGCGCGGATCGGGTGCTGGGCGGCCAGTGTGTCATCGCGGCGACGCTGGATGCGGAAGGAGCGGTGCGGCATCTCAACCAGTCGCATGGCCTGACCTTCGGCGAACGCGACGGCACGCGCTCGGAGCGTGTCGAGCGTGTCGCCCAGAGCATGTCGAATGCGCGATTCGAGCCGCGCCTCAGCACGAGCATCCTTCAGGACATGTGGGACAAGTGGGTGTTCCTGGCGTCGTTGGCCGGCATCACGTGTTTGATGCGCGCGCCGGTGGGCGACATCGTCGCCGCGCCCGGTGGTTTGCAGGCCACGCTGCAGTTGCTGGAGGACTGTCGAAGTGTCGCCGCGCGCAACGGTCACGCCCCTACAGATGCTGTGCTCGCGCGTGCGCATTCGATGCTTACCGAAGCAGGTTCCGCGCTGAGCGCTTCGATGATGCGCGATCTGGAGCAGGGTGGTCTTATCGAAGCCGATCATGTGGTGGGCGATCTGTTGGCGCGTGGTGACGCGTCCGAAGATGCGTTGCCCATGCTGCGCGTGGCGTATGCGCATCTGAAGGCTTATGAGGTGAGGCGTTCGCGCGCGAAGGCGTGACGCGCCGACTTGCTCTCCCCGTGGGGCCTGATCAACGTTGAATCTCAGCCATGCGACTTCCCGCACGTCCCAAGAAGGTAGCCATCCTGTGTAGGAGCGCACCCAGTGCGCGATGGGCTACGCCTCAGTTCCCATAGCCATCGCCAGCGTACCGCGTAGATGGCCCGCCAGCGGCAGCGATGGGAACAGGGGCCAGCGCCGGTCGCGCACAGGGTGCGCTCCTACACCAAGCACGCTGCAGCTGAGATTCGACGCTAATCAGGCCCAGAGGGGAGCGGGGAAGAAGAAAGGCGCCGCGCTTTCGCGCGACGCCTTTTATTCAAGGAAGAAACGGCTGCGACAGATGCCGCAGCCGTGCGGTGCTTACCAGATCTTCACCTGCTTATCGGCAGGACGGACCATCGCATCGCCCGGCTTGCACTGGAACGCCGCCGCAAACGCTGCCATGTTCGACGGCGCACCGATGGCGCGGAACGAGGCCGGTGCGTGCGGATCGGTGTTGATCTGCAGGACGACCTGCGTTGCGGCGGATGTTGCCACGCCAGACGCGGGCGAAGTTGAGGAAGAAGCGCTGGTCCTGGGTGTAGCCGTCGATCTTCTCGCCGGCTTCCTGCGGGGTGCTTCTTCAGATGCGGCCTGCAGCGCGTCATAGGCGACGTTGAGGCCGCCGAGGTCGGCGATGTTCTCGCCGAGGGTCAGCTTGCCGTTGACGTGGATGTCGGCTTGCCCGGGACCGGCTCATAAGCGTCGAACTGCTTGCACCAGCTTGTCGGTGCGCGCGTCGAACTTCTCGCGGTCGTCCTTGGTCCACCAGTTGACGTTGTTGCCTTCGCCGTCGAACTGGCTGCCCTGGTCGTCGAAGCCGTGGCTGGCCTCGTGGCCGATCACGGCGCCGATGCCGCCGTAGTTGATCGCATCGTCGCCGTTCGGCGTCGAAGAACGGCGGCTGCAGGATCGCGGCCGGGAAGTTGATGGTGTTGTCGGTCGGGTTGTAGTACGCGTTGACCGTCTGCGGCGTCATGCCCCACTCGAGGCGGTCGGTCGGCTTGCCGATCTTGGCCAGGTCGTAGTCGTAGTTGAACTTCGCTGCGGCCATCGACGTTGCCGAAGTAGTCGTCCGGCTTGATCTCCAGGCCCGACCAGTCGCGCCACTTGTCCGGGTAGCCGATCTTCGGCAGGAAGGTGTCCCACTTCTCGATCGCCTTCGCCTTCGTCTCGTCGCTCATCCAGTCGAGGTTCTCGATGCGCGCCTTGAGCGCGTTCCGCACGTTGTCGCGACCAGCTCCTTCGCGCGCGCCTTGGCTTCCGGCGTGAACACCTTGGCCACGTAGAGCTCGCCGAGCGCCTCGCCCATCGACTCGTTGACGCCATCGAGCACACGCTTCCAGCGCGGCTGCTGTTCCGGCTGGCCGGCGAGGGTCTTGCCGTAGAAATCGAACTGGTCGTCCTGGAACGGCTTGCTCAAGTACGACGAGGAGTCATCGATGGCGTGGAAGCGCAGATAGGCCTGCCACTGGTCGACCGGCGCACTGGCCAGCATCTTGTCGAATTCGGCCATGAATTTCGGCTGCGACAGCGAGAAGCCCTTGTCGATGGTCACGCCCTGCGCCTTGAAGAAATCTTCCCAGCTGAAGTGCGGGGTGATCTTGTTGGCTTCGTGGACGCTGACGAAATGGTATTCGTTGGCAGGATCGCGCAGCTCCACTGGCGACAAGGACGCCTTGGCCAGCTGGGTCTCGAAGGCCAGCACCTGATCGGCCTGCTTCTTCGCGTCGGCATCAGCCACGCCGGTCAGCGTGAGGACCTTGGCGATATAGGCGAGGTAGGCGTCGCGGATGTCCTTGTGTTTCGGGTCGAGGTAGTACTCCTTCGTCGGCAGGCCCAGGCCTGCTTCCTGGGTGTAGGCGATCTGCATCTTGGCGTTCTTGAAGTCGGCGCCGGAGCCGAACTGGAACACCTGCATGTCACCCTGGGTGAAGCTATTGGTGATGTAGCTGGCGACATCCTTGCCGCTCTTGAGGGCAGTAATGGCGTCGAGCTTGGGCTGGATCGGTTCGAAGCCGGCCTTGTCGATGGCCGCTTCATCCATGCCCGAGGCATACAGGTAGCCGATTTTCTGCTCGATCGAGCCGGCCTTGGCGCTGGCGGCGCCCTTGGCTGCAGCGTCGACGATGTCGTGTTGCGTGTTGAGGCTGTCGTCGGCCAGCTTGTCGAACGCGCCCCAGCGGGTGCGGTCGTTCGGAATCGGGTTGGCGGCGACCCACTTGCTGTTGACGAAGTCGTTGAAGTCCTCGCAAGCCTTGGTGTTGTCACCCAATTCGCTCACGTCGAACACGCTCTTGGGCGCGGTCGGAGCGGCAGCGGTCGTGCCGGCGGTTGCCGGCGCGGTGCTGGCGGCGGCGGGAGCGGTCTGCTCCGCCTGCTCGTGCTTGCCGCAGGCGGTGAGCGACAGGGCCAGGCTCACGGCAAGCGCCATGGGCTTCATATACGGCTTGGTCATAGGATTCCCTCTGGTTGTGCGGTGCCCGCTAGGGCGGTCGATAGTGACAAGAGATCGCCAGGCTCCGGCAACCGGCCAGCGCGCTCATGACCCTTCAGGCTAGGGCGCGAACTGGGGCCTAGACAGTGTCAAAGGTCAGGGGCGGTCCGCCGGCACCAGGCATGCCCTGAGCGCTGACGACAGGGTGGGGTCGCCCCGCCAAGCCGCTGCCAGCCCCGATCCTTGGCTGATGCGCCTTCTGTGCGCGAGATCACCTGCAAATTGTGGCGGTAAAGCGGCTGTTATAGGCCTGTCACCTTGTCTTTCTATGGTGATCGGATTCCGCGCTTTAGGGGAAGCGCACCACCCGCGACCGTAGGGAGCCTCCGATGCGACACAATCTCGCCGTTTGTCTTGCCGCGTGCGTTTTGAGCTTTTCCGCCGTTTCGTTTGCACAGATCCCAGTCAGCGCCGAATCCGCGTCGGATGCCGCCAACTGGCGTGACCGGGATTTCCGTACGGCAACCCCGATCAAGCATCTGGTGGTGATCTTCCAGGAAAACGTCTCCTTCGATCACTACTTCGGCACTTATCCGAACGCAGCCAATCTTTCGGGTGAGCCGGCTTTTTATGCGCGGCCGTTCACGCCACGCGTAAACGGACTCTCGGCCAGCCTGCTCACCGAGAATCCGAACCAGACCAACACCGCCAACGGCACCGGTGCGATCAATCCGTTCCGCCTGGATCGCACGCAAGCCGCCACGGCCGATCAGGACCACGCCTACGGTCCTGAGCAGAAGGCATTCGACGGTGGTGCCATGGATCTGTTTCCCAAGTACACCGGCTCCGGCGAAACGCTGCCGGGTGCCCCGGCCGATGAAGACGGCGCGGGCCAGGTCATGGGTTACTACGACGGCAATACGGTCACGGCGCTGTGGAACTACGCGCAATGGTTCGCGATGAGCGACAACAGCTATAACACCACGTTTGGTCCGTCCACGCCGGGTGCGATCAACCTGATTTCCGGCCAGACCAATGGCGTGACGCAGACGCTCAACGGCACCGCCAACGAGGTCGCCGACGGGCAAGGCGGCCTGACCCTGATCGGTGACGCCGATCCGATCGGCGATGTCTGTTCCTCGCCTACCAGCAACCAAGTGCAACTGGGTGGCCGCAACGTGGGTGACCTGCTCAACGACGCCGGCGTGACCTGGGGCTTCTTCGAAGGTGGCTTCGACCTCACTCAGGTCAATGCCAATGGCAGCACCGGCTGCAAGCGCAAGACGCTGTCCTCGGTGACCCAGGCCAACGAAAGCGACTACATCCCGCACCACCAGCCGTTCCAGTACTACCCCTCGACGGCCAACCTGAGCCATGCGCGTCCGACCTCGGTGGCAATGATCGGCCACAAAGGCGATGCGGCGAATCACCAGTACGACATCAATGATTTCTACAACGCGGTCAATGCCGGCAACTTCCCGGCCGTGAGCTTCCTCAAGGCGCCGGGCTATCAGGATGGCCACGGGGGCTACTCCGATCCGCTCGATGAGCAGCAGTTCATCGTGCATGTGATGAACTTTCTGCAGCAGCGTCCGGAGTGGCGCGACACTGCCGTGGTGATCGCGTATGACGATTCCGATGGCTGGTACGACCATCAGGCGGCGCCGCGCGCGAACGCATCGAGCACCAGCTCCGACGCGATGGATGGCGCAGGTTTGTGCCATGCGCCGAGCATGCTGCCGGGTATCGCCAGCCAGGGTAAGCCGGTGCAAGGGCGTTGCGGCTATGGTCCGCGTCTGCCGCTGCTGGTGATCTCGCCGTGGGCTCGCAGCAACTTCGTCGACCACACGATGACGGATCAGTCTTCCGTCACCCGCTTCGTCGAAGACAACTGGTTGCGTGGTGAGCGCCTCGGCGGCGGTTCGTTTGACGCCGTGTCGGGCAAGCTGGATCACATGTTCGATTTCTTCCAGCCGTTCCCGTCCCGCCGGAAGCTGTTGCTGGACGAACAATCCGGCCAGCCGACCCAACAGCCTTCGACCCTGCCGTGGTCGAGTCTGTCGCATACGCCGCGCGGCTAAGCTGTTAAGTTGAGTTTGAGCGCCCCGGACTCTTGTCCGGGGCGCTTTCGTTATCGTTGGCGCCAACGGAGTCGCGGATCTTGCCTCCCTCCCGTCGCACGTTCTTGAAAGGCATGGCCTGGGGCGCCGCTGCCGGCATGTTGCCGATCAGCAGGCGAGCCTTGGCAGCACCCATGCACATGGCCATGCGCACGAATGGCACGACCGGCCTGTGCAAGCATCCTGTCGCCGATCAGACCACGGTCCCGCGCTTGCTGGACCCGGCACGGCTTACTCCCTTTGTCGATCCATTGCCGGTACCGCAGGTGTTGCGTCCTGCGTCAGGCGCAACGCTTCGTATAGCGATGCAGGAGAGCGAACAGCGTCTGCATCGTGAGCTTGCGCCGACCCGACTATGGACCTATGGCGGCAGCATGCCCGGGCCGACCATCGAGGCGCGCAGTGGGCAGGCATTGCGTATCGAATGGGCCAATCGGCTGCCGACGAGCCACTTCCTGCCTATCGACCACAACATTTGCGGCGCGGAAGCGGACCAGCCCGAAGTGCGCGGCGTCGTGCACGTGCATGGCGCTCGGGTGCCCGCCGCCGATGACGGCTATCCGACCGACTGGTTTGTACCAGGGAAGTCGCGCCTGCAGACGTATCCCAACCAACAGGACGCAGCGACGCTCTGGTACCACGACCACACCATGGGCATCGAGCGCTTGAATCTCTACGCCGGCATGCTCGGCATGTTCCTGCTGCGCGACGCGCACGAGCTGTCGCTGGGTTTGCCCAGTGGCGAGTGCGAGATGCCGCTGGTGTTGTGCGATCGCCTGCTGACGGAGGACGGGCAGCTCTACTACCCGGTGTCCGGCGTCAGCGATGCGCCATGGGTGCCGGAGGTGTTTGGCAACGCCATGCTGGTCAATGGCGCGTTGTTGCCTCGTCTGGATGTGCAGGCACGCCGCTACCGCTTCCGGGTGCTGAATGCGGCGAATGGGCGCTTCTTTCGCCTGAGCTTGCGCGGGCAGCGGCCGTTCCTGCAGATCGGCAGTGACCAGGGTTTGCTGGCGGCGCCGGTGCGGCAGACCAGCCTGTTCCTGGCGCCGGGTGAGCGGGCCGACCTGGTGATGGATTTCGCCGACCTGGCGGGTGGCCAGATCGAGCTGATGAATGACGCCTTGCCGCTGATGCGCTTCAACGTGGCCCGCGGCAGCGTTCGCGACGACAGTCGCGTGCCGGCGGTGCTACGCGACGTGCCACGCACGGCGGAATCGACAGCCGTGCAGACGCGTCAACTCACCATCGATGAATATGCCGATTGCACCGCCGAGCCCATGTTGATGCTGCTGGATGGCAAGCACTGGTACGATCCGGTCAGTGAGAAGCCAAGGCTCGGCAGCACCGAGATCTGGAGTTTCCTGAATCTCACCGAAGACACGCACCCGATCCATCTGCATCTGGTGCGCTTCCAGATCCTGGATCGACGCCCCTTTGATGTGGACGTCTATCTGGAGTCGAAGACCCTGCAATACCTCGGCCCCGCGCAACCGCCGCCACCGCACGAGGCAGGCTGGAAAGATACCGCACAGGTGTATCCGGGCATGGTGACCCGCTACATCATCACGTTCGAGGGCTATACCGGACGCTATGTCTGGCACTGCCATCTGCTGGAGCACGCCTCCAACGAGATGATGCGGCCGTTCGAGGTGTTGCCGGCCTGAGGGGCGCCGATCGCGCACAGGGTGCGCTCCTACATACATCGATGGTGTTATGTAGGAGCGCACCCTGTGCGCGATCGGCGCCCCTCAGCCCACTAGCGTGCCACGCCTACCTGCTCGAGCGCCGCCGCATCGAGCTTCAGCACCGGGTACGCGCCCACCTTCTGCGCGCTGTACCACGGCGAATGCTCGAAGAAGAACATCAGTCGTGCATCCGGGCTGGCGGCGAATGCAGCATCGTCGTGCAACTCGCGCTCGAATTCGGCCTTCAGTGCCGGGTCCTTGGCCAGCATGTCGCGGGCCAGTTTCTCCAGCACGCGGGGCTCGCCGTATTCCTTCGTCTCGAAGACGGCATTGAGGAAACCCCAACGCAGCAGCGAATCCGGAGCCTCCGGTTCCAGCAGGTTGATGGCGACGTTTGCCACGCGTTGATTGAGCGGCACGATCACCGAACCTGCCGGCAGTTCGGCGTCACGCGTGGTTTCGCTGAGCTTGAAATCGCGCAGCATCAGGTGACGTTCGAATGGCTTGGAAGCCCATTGCGGCTCATCGATCTGATAGGCGGCGGCACGCAGCTTGATCGGCTTGGCGATGCGCTGATAGGCGATGCCGTGTGCATCGAGCTTGTCGATGATCTCCGTCCATTGCACCGGAATCGCGTAGGCCGCTGGCGGTGTGATCGAGAGATCCGGCAGCAGGCCGTTCCAGTTCGGAATGGTGTAGTTCTGCTCGTGGCTGGGGTTGTACTGAATCCAGTCGCTGTTGGAAATGTCGCTATGCGTGATGCTGAAGGCGTAGCTCATGAACTCGTAAGGCTTGGACGTCGTGTCAGCCTTGAAGGTCAGCGGTACGCTGGCGTGCGCGTCGCTGGCGCGAGCGATCACATCGGCATCGGCCTTGCGGTTCGCGGCGAGCAGGGACGCGGCGTCTTTGGCCACCTGTTCCAACGTCAACTCGACCAGGTCGTAGGTGGCGCGCACGCGAATCTCGTAGGACTTCAGCATGTGCGTCTCGACCAGCAGTGCCGGTCGGTTCTGCAAGGCCACATAGCCGGTGGAGAAGCGCGGACCGGAGCCGAAGTTCTCGATACCCTTGCGCGGATCACTGCCGTCCTTCAGCTCAAGATAGATCGACTGCAGGTGTCCGCGCTTTTCATACGCCGGCATCACCTTGTTGACGAACGCATCCTGCTGCCAGGCGCTGACGGCGGGATCCAGCTTGTGCGGGTCTTCCAGATACCAGGTCAGGTCGTACTGATAGCCCGACCCGTCGGTGGTGTGGATGTCCATGAACAGGTCGGGCTGCCAGCGCTGCCACAACTTCAGCCAGTCATGGATCTCCGGCGCATCGGCCTTGACGTAGTCGCGGTTGAGGTTGAGGTATTGCGCCTGGCCACGAAAGCCCATGCTATCCGGGCCGTTCTGGTTGATGCGGTGGTAGGGCGATGAGTTTTCGTGGCCATCCACGCTGAATACGGGGATATAGACCAGCACCACGTTGTCGAGCAGGTGCAGCAGCTTGCCGGTGACGGCGAAGTCGCGCAGCAGCATCAGGCCTGCGTCCTTGCCCTCGATCTCGCCCGGGTGGATGCCCGCCTGCACCAGCACCACTGGCCTGCCCTTGGCATGCGCGGTGGCGGGATCGAACGTGCCGTCGCCGCTGGCGACCACGGCGATCATCGGCCGGCCTTCCGGCGACGTGCCGAAGGACTCCAGCTTGAGCTTGCCGGGCGCGGCCTTGGCGAGGCGCTCCAGGAAGTCGGTCGTGGTGGCCATGTCCGGCGTGGTGCGGAAATGCGCGGCTTCGGCAGGTGTGGTCCAGTCGGCAGCGTGCGTGCTGGTCGCGGCGAGTCCCAGCAGAGTCGAGAGACAAAGGTGACGCAGTTTCATTCGGTGACTTGGTGATCGTCGCGTAGCTTGGCGGTGGGCGAAGCCGGCAAGGTGTCAGGCGCGACGGCACCACCGGAAATGATGAAAGCCATGGCCTGGTCCATGGTCCAGTCGGTGGGGGTGAGTTCGTCCAGTGCCACCACTTCCAGATAGCCGCCCGTGGGGTTGGGGGTGGTGGGGATATACACCGCCGCCATCTCGCGGCCGGTGCCTTCCTCGACCATGACACGGGTGACGAAGCCCACCACTTTCATGCCCTTGCGGGGAAAGTCGACCAACACCACGCGCTGTACGCCCGAAGGCTTCTGCTGCAACACGGCCATCAGCTTCTTGGTGCCGCCGTAAATCGTCTGCACCAGCGGAATGCGTGCGAGCAGACCGTCGAAGCCATCGAGCAAACGCTTGCCGATCATCCGGTTGGCCAGCCAGCCCAGCAGATACAGCACGGCCAGGGTCAGCAGCAGCGCCAGCACCGAGGTGATCCAGCTGCTATTGAGCGCGGCGGCGGCCTGCGGCGAGGTGGACGAATACGAAGCGAGCAGGGCCGAGACCAGTGGGGCGCCGATATCGGCCAGCATGCCCAGCACAAACTTGAACACGACCCAGGTCACCCAGAGCGGGATAAAGGTGAGCAGGCCGGTAAACAGGTAGCGTTTGAAGCGCAAGCGAGGCATGGGGCGGGTACCGGGAGAGGGGAACCGGCATTGTAGGTGAGTCCCTCGTCTGCACATGGGCCACTAGGGATGCTCTGATCAACTCTGCGCAGGCGTCATGATGTCCAGAAGGCCCGCAGGCGGTGTTGCGTGGCGCAAGGAAGACTGGCCGTCTTGCCAAGCCGCGTGGCACCGCCTGCGGGCCTTCTGGACATCACCCCATCACTTTGAATTGAACACGTTGGGGCCGGTCCTGTCTGTCCGCATCCCTTCGGTGCGCCGGCTCGACAGACGGCCAGTCTGCCGTCGCCGACGCCCCTGTGGTCTGCGAACAGACAGGACCGGTGACGCCTGCGCAGAGTTAATCAGAGCATCCCTAGGCAGGCCGCCATCAAGCGCGACGGCGATGCCGCTCAGCGAGCCTTTGGTTTCAGCCTGACGTAGAGCTGCTTGCGTACCAGCGCGACGACCTCTCCGCTGGCGGTTTTCACGGCCACCTCAAACCAGCGCAACACTTTCTCGCCACCAGCCGCAGCGGCCCGCAGCTCGTCCACGGCGGACGGCTCGAGTTTGAAATGCGCATAGACGTCTTCACGGCCAGGCGCCACGAACTCGATGGCGCCGGCTTTGTCCCACACGTAATAGTCGTCGCCCAGCTGATGCATGGCCAGCAGCATCCAGAACGGATCGGTCATGGCGAACAGATTGCCGCCGAACTGGGTGCGTACGTAGTTGCGGTTCCATGGACGCAGTTTCAGCACCACGCGGACCTCGGACCAGTCCTTGGCAACGCATTGCACGCCGATACTGTTGAACAGGAAGGGTGGCCACAGGTTCATCAGGCGGCGGAAGGTGGAGGCGCGCATCAACGGACTTCATGCTTTTTGAAAAGGGTGTAAGCATACCCTAAACATACGCTTGCGTATGGATTTTGTGGTGCCGTGCTCGACGGCAGAACTTTGCCAAATTCATGGCCCGACAACCGACACAGGCGCGGCATTCGCGTGCCATCGTGGCTCTCGGATTTTCTGCCTATACTGCCCCGGACATGGCGACGCACGAGGCGTCGCCATTACCAGGGGAGAGTTCATGAGAAGGCTGCTTAGGCTCGCAGTAGGCTGCGTGCTTTGTCTTTTGGCGTGCGTTGCAAACGCTGGCGCCGTGTCGATGGCCGACCTGGCCCGACACGAACAGTTCCAGGAAGTGAGGATCTCCGGTGACGGGCATTACCTGGCGGCCACCACCGTGGTCAAGGGCAAGCCGATGCTGGCCCTGATCGACCTGACCACCGGCAAGGGCGCGATGATCACCCCGCGCGAAGGGAATCAGGTCGTCGAGTTCTGGTGGGCCAACAATCATCGCGTGCTCTATACCGAAGGCACCAAGGTGGCCGGGTGGGACAGGCCCTTCTCAACAGGTGAGATCTTTGCGGTAAATGGCGATGGCTCCGGCGCCGAATTGCTCTTCGGGTACCGCGCCGGCAACGGCGATCGCGGCGCATCGCATATCCGGCAACGCGAGCCCGAGCGTGCCTACGCCGAGATGATCGCTACGCCGCGTGGCGATGGAAAGCATGTGCTGATCGGCGTCCACCCGTGGGAGGCTGGCGCCGATGGTGGGTTCGCCCAGCTCTTCCTGATGGATGTGAATGACGGTACCAAGCGTCAAGTGGGTACCGCGCCAATGCGTAATGCCGAATTCGTCGTCGATCATCACGGCGTGGTTCGCTTTGTCGAGGGGCGGGATATTCACGCCTACCCGCAGGTTTACTACCGCGAGGGCGAAGGCAAGCCCTGGACATTGCTTTATCAGGGTACCGCGGAACGCAATGTGCCCTGGGCGCTTGCCTTCAGTCGCGACGACGGCAGTGTCTACATGTCGTGCGCTGCTCCGAGCGTCGTTGACGCGCTGTGCCCCTGGGACGTCGCCACCAAGACCTTGAAGGGCCCCGTCTGGACCAGCTCAACCGTCCAGGCCGATTCGCTGGTGCGTAGCCTCGATCGGCTCGATATCGTGGGCGTGTACTCGACGCCAGGTGCACCTACCGCCGAGGCCATCGTCCCGGGCGCCGATACCATCAAGGTGATCGGGGCGCTGTCCCGCGCGCTTCCTGGCGAGAGCGTTCGCATTGTGTCGAGTACGGACGATGGCGGCAAAGCCGTCGCCCTGGCTTCTTCCGATATGGATCCGGGCGCGTACTATCTGTGGGATCAGTCCACCGGCAAGGCTTCGCTATTGTTCCAGCGCGCCGATTGGATCAAGCCGGCCAATATGGCGGCGAAACAGCCCATCGAGTTCAAGGCGCGAGATGGGCTCACCGTGCACGGCTACCTGAGCATGCCGCCCGGCAAGGAGCAGGCCAAACATCTACCGTTGGTGCTGTTCATCCATGGTGGTCCCTTTGGCATACGCGACTACTGGGCCTACGACCCTTATGTGCAGATGCTCGCCACGCACGGTTATGCCGTGCTGCAGGTGAACTATCGCGGCTCGGGCGGCTATGGGCATGACTTCGAGCTCGCGGGCTATCGCGAGTGGGGCGGCAAGATGCAGAACGATGTGACCGATGCCACTCGTTGGGCGATCGAGCAGGGCGTCACCACGGCAGGCCATATCTGCATTTTTGGTGGCAGTTACGGTGGTTATGCAGCGCTGGAGGGCGCCGTGAACGAGCCGGACCTTTATCGCTGCGCCGTCGGATATGTGGGTGTCTATGACCTGCCTTTGATGTTTACGCACGGCGACAGCTCCGACAGCACCATGGCCAAGAACTTCTGGCGTGCGTCGATGGGGGACGATAAGGAGCAGTTGGCGGCCCATTCACCCATCAATCAGCTGGATAAGCTCAAGGCCAACGTCATGCTGGTGATCGGTGGACAGGACACCACCGTGCCGCCCATTCAAGGCCAGAGTCTGCACTCGGCCTTGCAGAGCCGGGGCATTGCCCATGAGTGGATCGATAAGCCCAATGAGGGCCATGGCTTTTACGACGAGGGCAACGCCACGGAGTTGTTCGAGCGCATCAACCAGTTCCTTGACCGCAATATCGGGCAGGGTTCGGGAGCGGCCGTCGGCTCACCTTGATCGTCCAGCGATGAACTGATGTTTCGGCACGGCACCACCACGCCTGGTGGTGCCGTGCTGGCACCGCAAACTCAGAACACCAGCGACGCCATGCGCCGCCGATAGCGCCCCACCAGCTCCGCATCATCCAAGGTGGCGAACGCAGCGAGCAGGCGCTTCTTGGCCTGCCCCTCGTTCCAGTCGCGCGCACGCTCCAGAATGGCCAGGAACTGATCCAGGCCAGCGGCGGCATCGTCTTCCAGCAGCAGGCGCACGCCGAGCAGGTCGCGGGCGGCCCAGTCGTTGCCGTCGGCTTGTACGCGCTGCTGCAACTCGGGGAGGGAAGGGGCGCCCTGGAGCGCGCGGGCGAGGTCGAGCTGGCTGCGCAGGCGTACGGCGCGGGCATCGGTCGCGAGGTTGGCGGGTAGCGAGGTGAGTTCGGCTTCCGCGGCATCGACCTGGCCGGCACGCATCAGGGCCAGCGCGAGATCCAGCTTCAGTTCGGTGTTGTCCGGCGCAGCGGCGATGGCCTGCTGGATGCGGTTGATGGCCTCTTCCGGCGATTCAGGGGCCTGCGCCACGGCGGCGTCTTCAACGGCGGCGCCGTCCAGCGGTTGCACCTGGTGGCGCGAGAGGAATTCGCGCAACTGGCCTTCCGGCAGGGCGCCGGCGAAGCCGTCGAGAATCTGCCCGTCCTTGACCAGCATCACGGTGGGGATGCTGCGGATGCCGAACATGCCCGCCAACTGCTGGTTCGCGTCCACGTCGACCTTACCCAGCCGGAACGCGCCGTTGTACTCCGCGGCGAGCTTCTCCAGCATGGGCCCGAGCGTCTTGCAGGGGCCGCACCAGGTTGCCCAGAAATCCACCAGGATCGGTGTGGTCAGCGAGGCTTGCAGCACCTCGGCTTCGAAATTGTCCTCGCGTACCTCGAAGGTATGCGCCTGGGCGGTGGTGGCACTCACTGGGAACTCCCGTTGACGGATCGCCCACAGATCAGGGCATCGCCCAGCATATCAAGGGTGCGGTGGCCGCCGGCGGCCAGTTCGGGATTCCTGCCTAGGACATAAGGCAGGTGCCACCCGATCTGCGCTCGGCATCGATATTTGCGAAAATGGCCGGATGACCATGCCAGTGCAAGGCGTCAAACCCAAAATCGCTCCGCCCACCTTGTGGATCTGCGAGCATTGCGACACGGTTTACCACCGGCGCGAGCTTGCCTTGGGCGAAGTGGCGCGGTGTGCCCGTTGCGACGCCATCCTGGCGCGGCATCACAGCATCGGTGTGCGGGGCATGCTGGCCCTGGTGCTGACGGCGATGATCGCGTTCGTGCAGGCCAATATCTGGCCCATTGTCACCCTGGGGCTGAATGGCCAGATGATCAGCACGACGCTGTGGGGCTGTATCGTGATGATGTGGCGCGAGCACACCCAGGTGGTGGCCGTCATCGTCGCGTGCACACTGTTTTTCATTCCCATCGGCAAGATGCTGTTGCTGGGCTGGGTGCTGCTGTATGCCCGCACGGGAAGGCGTGCGCCGGGTTTTCGCCTGGCCATGGTGACCTTGTATCGCATCGGGCCATGGACGATGAGTGAGGTGTTTGTGCTCGGCACCCTGGTGGCCATCGTCAAGGCGAACATGTATTTCGACGTGATTCCGAACCCGGGCATCTTCGCCTACGGTGTGCTGATGCTGATCATCACGGCGTTCTCAAGCATCGACGTGCGCCGGCTGTGGGACCTCACCGAGGAGCGCCGAGCATGAGCACGCTGCCGCGCGCCTGCGACCTGGGCCTGATCGGCTGCCATGTGTGCGGCCTGGTGTGCCGGGACGTCCGCGCCCCCGATGCCGCTTGCCCGCGCTGCGGCTCGGCCTTGCACAGGCGCAAGTCGGATAGCTACACGAAGACCTGGGCTTTGCTGATCGCGGCGTTTCTCCTTTACTTGCCCGCCAACTTGTTGCCGATCACGCGTACCGTGAGCCTGGGCGACGTGGACGACAACACGATACTCACCGGCGTCGTCGAATTGTGGGTGAAGGGCTCGCCTTACCTTGCCGTCATCGTGTTCACCGCCAGTATCGTGGTACCCGTACTGAAGTTTTTCGCACTAGGCTTGCTGCTGATCAGTTCGCGCCGTCGCAGCCAGTGGGCGCAGCGGCAGCGGTCAAAGCTATTTCGTCTCGTCGAGTTCATCGGCTACTGGTCGATGCTCGATGTGTTCGTGGTGGCGCTACTCACCGCTCTCGTACAGTTTGGTTTTTTCAGCCAGGTGGAACCGCTTCCTGGCGTAGTGTTCTTTGGCCTCACGGTGGTGACCACCATGTTGGCCTCCATGACTTTCGACCCGCGGTTGATCTGGGATGGCAGGGAATTCGATGACTGATGAAAACAAGCCGATTTCCGGCGACGACCTGCCCGAGCCTGTCGTACAGCGACCGCGTATCAACGCCTCGCTGGTATGGCTGGTGCCCGCACTGGCTGCGCTGGTTGGACTGTCGCTGGTGATCCACGCCTGGACCCAGGCCGGTCCGACCATTGCCGTCAGCTTCCAGAGCGCGGAGGGCCTGGACCCCGGCAAGACGCCAGTGAAGTACAAGAACGTGACCATCGGTCGCGTCACCAATGTGCGCCTCAGTCAAGACCGCACCCACGTGGTCGCCAAGATCGCGTTGGAAAAGAGCGCGCAGGGCTTTGCCACAGCGGACACCCGCTTCTGGGTGGTGCGACCGCGCATTGGTCTGGGTGGCGTATCGGGTATCGATACGCTGCTGTCCGGTCCGTTCATCGGCGCCGACGTGGGCGAGTCGCAGGAGTACAAGGACGATTTCACCGGCCTGGAGTCGCCTCCGCCGGTCACCCACGGCGCGATGGGCAAAACCTTTGACCTGCAGTCGGACGACCTGGGCTCGCTGGATATCGGCTCGCCGATCTACTACCGCCGCATCCAGGTGGGACGCGTGTCTTCCTACCATCTGGACGAGGACGGCAAGGGCGTGACCTTGCAGATCTTCGTGGAGAAGCCGAACGACCAGTTCGTGACCAAGTCGACGCGCTTCTGGAACGCCAGCGGCATCGATGTCTCGCTGGGCGCGGACGGCCTCAAGGTCAATACGCAATCGCTCGCGACCGTGCTGGCAGGTGGCGTGGCGTTCCAGGATCCGGCAGGCCCGCACGACGCGACGGCAGCCGATGAGAACGCCACCTATCGCCTGTTCAACGACCGCGCCACTGCCATGGCGCCACCCGACGGCGAGCCGAAATATATCCGCATGCGCTTCAGCCAGTCGCTGCGCGGGCTGGCGGTGGATGCACCGGTGGAATTCCTGGGTGTGCCGTTCGGCCGGGTGGTGTCGATCAATCTCGACTTCGACGAAAAAACCCAGACCTTCCCCACGATCGTGGGCGCCGTGGTCTATCCGCAGCGCCTTGGGCGCGCGCATGACAAGCTGGTGGCGCTGGCCAAAGCGCGTGGCGACGACGAGCAGATGTCGCAGATGATGGGCCGGCTGATCGACCACGGCCTGCGCGCCCAGGCGCGCACGGGCAACCTGCTGACCGGGCAGCTTTACATCGCGATGGACTTCCTGCCGAACGCGCCCAAGGTGGTCTATGACCCGACCACCAGGCCGCTGGAAATTCCGACCACGCCGGGTAGTTTCGACAAGCTGCAGGAACAGCTGGCGGAGATCGTGGACAAGATCCACAAGATTCCGTTCGACAGCATCGGCAAGAACCTGGACCAGTCACTGGGCGAGCTCAGCAAGACGCTCAAGCAGGTCAATACCAGCGTATTGCCGGAAGTCAAAACCACCCTGCAGGGCGCGCAGCAGACACTGGGCAACGCGAATAACGCGTTTGCGCCCGACTCGCAGCTACAGCAGAACCTGGGCGGCAGCCTGCAGGAGCTGCAGCGCGCTGCACGCTCGTTGCGCGTACTGACCGACTACCTGGGCGACCATCCGGATGCGCTGTTGCGCGGCCGCCGCGCCGACAAGCCGTTGCAGGCGCAGCCAGCACAGGCCGCACCGCCCAGCGCACCGACACAAGGGAGCAAGCCATGATTCGTTTGGGATATCGGCACCTGACGGCGCTCGTCGCGCTGACGCTGGTGCTTGCTGCATGCCGCTCGGCGCCGACCACGCGTTTCTACACCCTGGTGGCGCCGGCCTCCACCGAGGTGGCCCCTTCCGGCGGTTCCGCCGGAGCGGCGTTCCAGTTTGAAATGCTGCCGGTGTCGGTGCCGGCTCAGGTCGACCAGCCCCCCTTGGTGGTGCGCCAGGGCGACCAGAGTGTGGCGGTGCTGCAGGGTGAGCGCTGGATCGCGCCGCTGGGCGACGAAGTGCGTGGCGCGCTGTCGGCCGACCTCACCCGCGACTTCAACGCGCAGGACGTGAGCGGTCTGCCGGCCGGCAGCAAGCCGGTGGTGCGGATCAAGTTGGACGTGCGTCGGTTCGATTCGATGCCAGGGAGCTATGCCCTGATCGACGCCGCCTGGAGCGTGCGTCCGCTCAAGGGTGGCGATCCGCTGGCCTGCACTAGCCGCATCAGCGAGCCGGTAGGTAGCGGCTTTGACGCCCTGGTGCAGGGCCATCAGCGGGCCATTGCCCGTTTGGCTGGCCAGATTGGCGCCGCAGCGGGGGCGTTGGCGGCTGGCAACAAGCCGGTTTGCCCGCCCGGCTGAGGCCGCATTCTGCTAGTCTGCCGCGTTCCCCCGCAGTGATCGGCCAGGGCCGGTCCTGCCAGCAAAGCACACGGCGCCGGAAACATGCAGGACATTCAAGATCAGGGTTCCCACGATCAGGGCAACGAACAGGGTTACCAGCCGCAGGCGGTGGAAACCGCCGCGCAGCTTTACTGGCGCGAACAGCGTGCCTACGAGGTAAAGGAAGACGCCTCGCGCCCCAAGTTCTACTGCCTCTCCATGTTGCCGTACCCCTCGGGTGCGCTGCACATGGGGCATGTGCGCAACTACACGATTGGCGACGTCATCAGCCGTTACCAACGCATGAACGGCAAGAACGTGCTGCAGCCGATGGGCTGGGACGCATTCGGCCTGCCCGCCGAAAACGCCGCGATCAAGAACAAGACCGCCCCGGCCAAGTGGACCTACCAGAACATCGAACACATGCGCGCCCAGCTGCAGCGCATGGGTTTTGCCTATCGACTGGACCCGCGAGTTCGCCACCTGCCGTCCGGATTACTACCGCTGGGAACAGTTGATGTTCACCCGGCTGATGAAGAAGGGCATGGCCTACCGCAAGAACGCGGTGGTGAACTGGGATCCGGTCGACCAGACCGTGCTGGCCAACGAGCAGGTGGTCGACGGCCGCGGCTGGCGCTCCGGCGCGCTGGTGGAAAAGCGCGAGATCCCGCAGTGGTTCCTCAAGATCACCGACTACGCGCAGGAATTGCTGGACGGCCTGGACACGCTGCCGGGTTGGCCCGATGCCGTGAAGACCATGCAGCGCAACTGGATCGGTCGCAGCGAAGGCCTGGAGATCCATTTCGAGCTGGAAGACGAAGCCGAGCCGTTGACCGTGTTCACCACGCGTCCGGACACCCTGCTGGGCGTCACTTTCGTGTCCATCGCCGGTGAGCATCCGCTGGCGCTGAAAGCGGCCAAGGGCAACGAAAAGCTGGCGGCCTTCCTCGACGAACTCAAGCACGGCGGCGTGTCCGAAGCGGAGCTGGAGACGCAGGAAAAGCGCGGCATGGATACCGGTCTGTTCGCCATCCATCCGATCAGTGGCGAAAAGATCCCGGTGTGGGTGGCCAACTTCGTGCTGATGGGCTACGGCACCGGCGCGGTGATGGCGGTGCCCGGTCACGACCAGCGCGACTGGGAGTTCGCCCAGAAATACGAGCCTGCCGATCAAGATGGTGGTGGTGGAGCGCGCGGTGCTCGATGCCGTGGCGGCCATCCAGCACGACTTGTCCAAGGGCGTGGGCGCCGATCCCGTGCGCGCCGCCTTGGGTGGCGGCAGTGTCGACGCCTATGAAACCTCGGCGGCGGTGCAGCTGATCGGGGATTTCGAGACGCAGCGTCCAGCAGGACAGCGCGTTTACCGAGCACGGCTACCTGGTGAATTCCGGCGAGTTCGACGGCCTGGATTACGGCCAGGCGTTCGACGCCATGGCCGCCCGCTTCGAGCAAGAAGGCAAGGGCCTGCGCCGCGTCAACTGGCGCCTGCGCGACTGGGGCGTAAGCCGCCAGCGTTACTGGGGTTGTCCGATCCCGATCGATCTATTGCCCGAAGTGCGACGCGGTGCCGGTGCCGGAAGATCAGCTGCCGGTGGTGCTGCCGGAGAACGTCGCGTTCATCCGGCGTGCAGTCGCCGATCAAGGCCGACCCCGAGTGGCGCAAGACCACCTGCCCGCAGTGCGGCGGCCCCGCCGAGCGCGAGACCGACACGTTCGACACCTTCATGGAGTCGAGCTGGTACTACGCGCGCTACACCAGCCCGGGCGCCAGCGATCAGGTCGATGAGCGCGCCAACTACTGGCTGCCGGTCGATCAGTACATCGGCGGCATCGAGCACGCCATCCTGCATCTGCTGTACTTCCGCTTCTATCACAAGCTCATGCGCGACGCGGGGCTGGTAAAGGCGGACGAGCCGGCCACCAACCTGCTGTGCCAGGGCATGGTGATTGCCGAGACGTTTTATCGCGAGAACGCCGACGGCTCGAAGGACTGGATCAATCCGGCCGACGTCGAGATCCAGCGCGACGAAAAGGCGCGCGTCGATCGGTGCCGTGCTGAAGGCCGACGGCCAGCCGGTGAAGATCGGCGGCACCGAGAAGATGTCGAAGTCGAAGAACAACGGCGTCGATCCGCAGGCGATGGTCGACAAGTACGGCGCCGATACGGTGCGCCTGTTCTCGATGTTCGCGGCGCCGCCGGAGCAGTCGCTGGAGTGGAGCGAGGCCGGCGTCGAAGGCATGGCGCGCTTCCTGCGCCGCTTCTGGCGCGAAGTGACCACGCATGCAGCCATGCCGGATCATCCGGTGGTCGATCCTGCCGCAGCTGGACGCCGTCCAGAAGACACTGCGCCGCCAGCTGCACGAGACCATACAGAAAGTCACCGACGATCTCGGCCGCCGTCACTCGTTCAACACGGCTATTGCCGCGCTGATGGAGCTGCTCAACGCGCTGAACAAGTTCAACGACCAGAGCGAGCAGGGCCGCGCCGTGCGCCATGAGGCGCTGGAAGCGATGGTTCTGCTGCTCAACCCGGTAGTGCCGCATGTCAGTCATACGCTGTGGCAGGTGCTGGGACATGCCGAGTCGGTGCTGGAAGACCAGCCCTGGCCGCTGGCCGATAGCGCCGCCCTGGTGCGCGACTCGCTGACCTTGGCCGTGCAGGTCAACGGCAAATTGCGCGGTACCATCGAAGTGGCTGCCCATGCATCGAAGGAAGAGGCCGAAGCATTGGCCCGTGCACACCCCCAGGTGGTCGCCTTCCTGGAAGGCCAGACTGTTCGCAAAGTGATCGTGGTTCCCGGCAAGATCGTCAACATCGTCGCAGGATGAAAACGTCCCAATGAGATCAGTGACCCGTCTGTTCAAAGCTTCGCTGCTGTTGATGTTCACCGTTTCCCTGGCAGCGTGCGGGTTCCATCTGCGCCAGAGCGCGGCACTGCCGCCATCGATGCAACAGGTCCATCTGACGGTCAATGGTGGCGGCAATCTGCGTTTGAACATGACGCGTGCCCTTGAGGGCTCAGGCGTCACCGTGCAAGACAAGTCGGGCACCGGAGTCGCCGAATTGAACATACCGGTGGCATCGTTCAGCACCGACACGCTGACGGTCAGCGGTCTCGCGCGAGTCACCGAATACACCGTGCGCTACCACGTCGAATTTGAGGTGCACGACGGAACCGGTCAGCCGTTGGTGCCGCGCCAGCGCATCGATATGCAGCGCGAATTCAGCTACGACGCGACCAATACCATCGGTACCACGGCCCAGGTCCAGGCGATCCAGGACAGCCTCAACGACGACATGGTCCAGGCCATCCTGTTCCGACTGCAGGCTGCCACCAGGCATCCGGGCCAGGTCGCCACCGATGCGGCCGCGCCGGCGTCGGCGTCCAGTACGAACTAAGACTGATATGCCGCTCAATGCCGCTCAATGGCAAAAGTCGCTGGCGGCGGACAGCCTGCGTCCGGTCTATCTGCTGGCCGGCGAGGAATTGCTGGTGCTGGAGGCGGCCGATGCCTTGCGCGCCCAGGCGCGCAAGCTCGGCTATGCCGAACGCGAAGTGCTGGACGTCGGCAATCATTTCGACTGGGATGACCTGGCGCGTTCGGCGGCGGGCATGTCGCTGTTCGCTTCGCGGCGCCTGCTGGATCTGCGTCTTCCCACCGGGCGGCCCGGTACCGAGGGCGCCAAGGCCATCAACGAGTTCTGCGCGAATCCGCCGCCCGATGTCACCCTGCTGATCACGGCGACCGATTGGAGCAACAAGCACGAAGGTGCCTGGACCAAAAACCTGGACGCCGCCGGCGCCCTGGTCGTGTTCAATGCGCCGCGCCCGAACGAATGGGGTGCCTGGATTGGCGCGCGTCTGGCGTCACGCGGTCTATCCGCCACGCCGGATGCTGCTGCACTGTTGGCTGAGCGCGTGGAAGGTAATCTGCTGGCTGCGGCGCAAGAGATCGACAAGCTGGTCGTGCTGCATGGCCAGGGCAAGATCGATGCGCAGGAGATGGAAAATCTCGTCGCCGACAGCGCGCGTTACGATGCATTCAAGCTTACCGACGCCGCCTTTGCAGGCGAGGGCGGTCGCGCTCTGCGGATCCTGGCCGGCCTGCATGCTGAGGGCGATGAACTGATCGCCCTGATGGGCTGGCTGGTGAATCAGCTGCAGCTTGCCCTGCGCCTGGCGAATGCGCACGACTTCGCTGCGCAGGCCCGTGCCGAGCGACTGTGGCCGGCACGCGAGCAGTTGTTTCGCAAGGCATTGCGCCGCGCCCCGCGCGAACATTGGCTGCAATGCCTGGCGCGCGCTGCGCGCATCGATCGCATGGCCAAGGGGCGCGAGCAGGGCAACCCATGGCTGGAAGCGGAGCGTCTTATCGCCGCCATCGCCGAGCCGCGCGCAGCGCAGGCGTTGTCATGAGACGGCACAACACTTCTCCCTCTCCCCGCAGGGGAGAGGGTCGGGGTGAGGGGCGGGTGCTCGCCAGACCGTCACCTATTCGCGGGATTCTCTTTGTAGGATGCCGTGACGCAGCGTGCCCCCTCACCCCAACCCTCTCCCCGCAGGGGAGAGGGTGTCTATGACTCGCCCCCTCGCCATCTTCGGCGGCACCTTTGATCCCGTGCACCTGGGACATCTCAGCGTGGCGTGGGAAGCCGCCGAGCTGCTCGATGCCGACGTGCGTTTGATGCCGGCCAGCGTGCCGCCGCATCGACCGGCGCCCATCGCCAACGCGCCGCAACGCGCGGCGATGTTGCGTGCCGCGTTGCAGGAGCAATCGCGCCTTACCCTGGACACGCGCGAGCTGGAACGCAGCGGCCCGTCCTACACCATCGACACGCTGACCGAATTGCGCGCAGAACAGGGTGATCGTCCACTGGTCTTGCTGATCGGCGCCGATGCGTTCGTGGGTTTGCCGACGTGGCACCGCTGGCGCGAGCTGTTCGATGTCGCGCATATCGGCCTACTCAGTCGGCCTGGCGTTGAAGCGACGATGCCCGAAGAACTGGAGGCAGAAGTGGCCCCGCGCCTGGTCGCTGATGCTGCCGTATTGCATGCATGGCCAGCTGGCAAGGTGATCGAGCTTGCCGTGACGCCGCTGGAAATTTCGGCCACGCGCATTCGCGAGCTGCTGGCGGCAGGGCGTGATCCACGTTACTTGTTGCCCTGCGGCGTATTCGATGATCCTGCGGTGCTGGCGCCGTACCGTCGCTCGCACTTGTAGGAGCGCACCTTGTGCGCGAAGAGCCAACGAAGCGGTGACGCCGTGATCGCGCACTGGGTGCGCTCCTACAGTAAACGCGTGAGGCGTCAGGCGCTGCCGCGTGGAATGAATCGCAGCGCCACCGAGTTCATGCAATAGCGCAATCCCGTCGGCCGCGGGCCGTCATCGAACACATGTCCGAGATGACTGTCGCAGCCAGCGCAACTGACGGCGGTGCGTTCCCACCCAAAGCTGCTGTCGCGTATTTCGATGACGTTGGGTTTGGCGATCGGCTGCCAGAAGCTGGGCCAGCCGGTGCCTGAGTCGAACTGCGTGGCGGCGTCGAACAACGCCGTATCGCATGCCGGGCAGCGGTAAAGACCGGGCACCGGCGGCTTCTCGTGCGCTCCGCTGAAAGCGCGTTCCGTACCCGCGCGGCGCATCACGTAGTACGCATCATCCGACAGACGGTCGTGCCATTGCGCATCGGTGAGCACGAGCTTGCGTACACGGCAGGGCCCAAGATGGTGCCCGTCATCGGCGAAACATTCGAGCAGCATGTCCTTGCCCTGCGCCGCGGGCGTGGCCGCCATGGCGGTACCCGTGGTCGCACCGCTTCCTAGCAGTCGCGGCAGAAGTGGACCGCCAACCGCCAGGATGGCGCCTCCGGTGAGCGCTGTACGCAAAAAGCGGCGGCGTTCGAGCTTCACGATATCCCGAGTGCGGGACATGACAGCCTCCATCAAATCAACAGAAAGGATCAACCGAAGGTAAAGGCGTAGGCCTGTACACCGGAGTCGAGGAAGGTGATTTCAAAAGTGCGTTCGCCGCTGCCATTGGCTTGCCGCACGAGTTGGTAAAGACGCTGCGCCGTGATCGTGCCGTTGCCGTCAGCGTCGGTATCCATGCCGTGATCGGCGCCGGGCGCCTTGCCGTCGATCAGCACGCGGAAGCGCACCGGCTTGCCGTCGCTGCCGGGGCCAAGCACCAGATGCAGGTCGCGACCGCGGAAGCGATAGACGATGCGGCCGTTGGCCTTATCGAGCTGGGCGTTCTCGTCGCGCACGGTCCAACGTCCATCAAATGCCCATTGGTTGGCCATCAAGCTGGCGGGCGCGTGGTAATTCCACGCATCGTCATGGGCAACCTGGCCACCAGCAAAGTTTTCCGCGCGGGCGTAACCGACGTAAGTCTCCGGCGAACGCTGCGCGTCGCCCGATCCGGCAGCTTCCGCACCCTGCGCACCTGGCTGCACGTAACCGCCCGGCAGGTTCTTCTGACCGGCTTCGGTCAGCAGCTGGCGGATCACATCTTCGCTTTGCTCATATTCGCCTTCACCGAAATGGTGGTGGCGGATGTGGCCTTTCGGGTCAATGAAGTAATGCGCTGGCCAGTACTCGTTGCTGAAACCCTTCCAGATGGCGTAGTCGTTATCTAGCGCCACCGGGTAATCGACACCGAGATCCTTCACCGCCTTGATGACGTTTTGCGGCTCTTTCTCGAATGCGAATTCGGGCGCGTGCACACCGATCACGACCAGGCCGTAGTTCTTGTACTTATCGGCCCAGGCGCGCACATAGGGCAGGGAGCGGATGCAGTTGATGCAGGAGTACGTCCAGAAGTCGACCAGCACCACCTTGCCGCGCAGCGACGACGCCGTCAGTGGCGGGCTGTTGAGCCATTGCGTGGCACCCGTCAGCGCAGGGATCTCGCCTTCCACCGGCAGCGGTTCGCCGGCCTTCACTATCGGCTGGGGCGCCGGCGCGGGGCGCACCGCATCGATCAGCTTCTGTTCGATGCTTCCCGTACTTGCAAGCGAGACGCGCGTGAGCAAGCCGGTGTCCATGCCCAGCGCAATCGCCGCTACGCCGATCAGCACCAGTGCACCGAGAGCGCGTCGTACCCATTCGCCCGCGCCAAGCGATCGCTTCATCAGCCCGAAGACGCGTCCGCCGATCACCAGCGCCAAGGCCAGTGAAGTCGCTGCGCCGGCGGCATAGGTGAGCAGCAGCAAGGTGGTCTGGACGCTGGCGCCGTTGAGCGCCGCGCCAGTCAACAGCAGCCCGAGGATGGGCCCCGCGCAGGGTGCCCACAGCAGGCCGGTGGCTACGCCAAGACCAGCGGCCGACCATGCTGAATCACCCTCGGCATCCGACCGTTGCGTGAGCTTGTTGCCCAGCGCCACGAACGGCCGGCTGATCCACTCGGCCAGATGGCTCGAAAGCAGGGTCAGGCCGAGCAGCGCCAGCACGATCATGGCGATGATGCGGCCGTACTGGTTGGCCCGAATGGCCCAGCCACCGCCTACCGCCGCCAAGGTGGCGACCAGGGCAAAGGTCAGCGCCATGCCTAACAGCATCGGAAGGCCATTGCGTGCGAACGGCCGGTCGGCCCGTGCGAACACGAAGGGCAATACCGGCAGGATGCACGGGCTGAGAATGGTCAGTACGCCGCCGAGATAGGCGAGGATCAGCACGAGCATGGGGCAGTGGCTCCGGGTGGTTTGATTGGTTATTCGGTGCGACCGGGGTTGCGGTTACCTAGGGCCTGTTCACACTCTCCGCGTGGGCTGCGCGGAGAGTGTGAACAGGCCCTAGCGCCGATGGTCATCCCGGCCGCTGCCGGAAGCCAGCCCCCTGGCATCGGATTTCGACGCCCGGATCGTCCGTCGAGGTAACCGTTCAAGTCACTGCAGCGAAGGTTCTTGCATGCCCTTCCATTGAGACAAGCATGCAGCACGGCTTGACCATCGCCGGCACGTTAGGTCTAGATAGTGTCCTTCCCTCATGGGCAAGGATCGATCCCGCCGTGACTGACGACACCCCCACTGCCAGCGAATCGCCGGAACGGCAGCGGGCAGCGTGGATGGCGGCGGCTCAGGACGGCAATAAAGGCGCATACGAACGGGTGCTGGCGAGTTCCGTGCCGTTGATACGCGCCGCGGCACGGCGCCAGGGCGTGGCGGTGGATCACGTCGATGACGTGGTGCAGGAAACCTTGTTGACGGTGCATCGCGTTCGTCACACCTATGACCCCAGCCGTTCCTACGACGCCTGGCTCAGTGCCATCGCCAGCCGCCGTGCGATCGATGCCTTGCGCAGCCACGGTCGCCGCGGGCGGCACGAGCTTCACGACGAGCGCGCCGTGGAGGTGCATCCTGACGTGGACGATGCCACCGCCGCGACCGAGCGCGAGCAGGACGCGCGCCGTCTGCGCGAGGCCATCGCGACGCTGCCACCGGGGCAGCGCGAGGCCATCGAGCAGCTCGGTCTGAAGGAGCACAGCCTGGCCGAAGCGGCGGAGCACACGGGTCGCCAGCCCGGTGCGCTTAAAGTGAATTTGCACCGCGCCTTGAAGGCGCTACGTACCCGTTTCCATGGAGACCCCTGAGCATCATGTCCGAGCCGCGACTCACTGAGTCACTGATCCAGTCACTGGGCGAACAGCTCACGCCGGTGCGACGACTGCCGTCGCCGTGGCTGCGCACGGTCGGCTGGTTGCTGGCGGTGGCCGCGATCGCGGCGTGGCTGCTGGCGCACTACGGTATTACCCACATGCTCCAACGCTGGAGCGGCCAACCTGATATCGCCTTGGCCGGCATCGGGGCGGCCGTGACTGCCGTATGCGCGGCATGGGCGGCGTTCTCGCTCGGTGTGCCTGGGCGTCCTGCGCGCTGGGCCTGGCTTCCGCTACCCGGCTTGTTGCTGTGGATCGGCGCGAGCGGCGTGGGTTGCCTGCGCGTATGGGTAGCCCCGGCCACCCACATCGCCAGCCTGCACGAAGCGAATGACTGCCTCGTCTTCATTATTAGTTTCTCAGTACCGCTTTCGGCGTTGCTGATCTGGCTGCTGCGACGAGCCTGTCCCCTAAAGCCCGTGCTGACGGCGGTGATGATCGGCCTGGCCAGTGCAGCGGCTTCGGCCACCTTGCTGGAGATCTGTCACGCCTTCGATGCCGCTGCGACTGACCTGATGATGCATGCCCTGGCGGTGGGCCTCGTGGTCGCCGCCAATGCCGCCATGGGTGGTCGTCTGCTGCAGCCCGCGCTGAAGTAACCACCGCCCCAGGGCATCAAGCCCGAGGGCATGAAAATGTTGGGCCTCTCTAGAAGGGTGGTGCGATGCGACATAGCCGCACGATGAGGCCCTGCCATCGCCGAGCTGCGGCAACGCCCTGGAGTCTGACGGGCCATGAGACTGGCCCGATGGCGCGTTACCGGGCGCGCGCCGGCAATCTCAGTCGGCACCGCAGCAATCGTACGGAAGAGCCTCTCGTCTGTTGATATTGACGCTGAACGGCCGTCTCGTGGGACCACATCCCTATGCCACGCACAGGTATAACCTTGTCCCGTTGGCGGGCGCAGAGGTAGGAAATGCGCTCGTCGGACGTGCCTTCACGGATCAGGGACGAACCGTTCGCATCGGGCAGGACTGCTGATGTGGCGTGGCCGGAACCGACGAACTCGGTGCCGGATCACCGATGCCGCTCGGGATGGACGGCAACGGTAGCTCCATGGAAGTGCGGCGATGTCGCACGGTTACCCCACCTATTCAGGAGATATGTACCCATGAAAGTATCCCGTTACACCGTACTCGCCCTAGCGACCGCCGTCGCCTTTGGATTGGCCATGTCGCCGGTCATGGCGCAGACCACGCCTCCGACACAGTCCGGCACGGACGCCAGCAAGGACGCGATGAAGTCCAGCTCGGATGCGATGAAGTCTTCCAGCGATGCGATGAAGAGCGACGCGAAAGGTGCGTCCAGTGACGCTACCAAGAGCGCCACGCATCACAGCAAGAAACAGCACCCGAAGAAGACCACGGAGCCCGCCACACCGCCGGCAAACGGCGGCTGATTTCGTGATTGATTGATTCGGCTCCCCGTTTTGAGGAGAGCGCTGTCGAGGGCATGGTGTGATCGCCATGCCCTCTTTGGTTTTTCAGAGCCTCTCTAGAGTCTCCGCGTAGCCCGGCCGCTGGTGCCGGGCGTGGAGGCCCGATCGCCGAGCGGCGCGGATTGGCCGGGGGCCTGGTTGGCGCCATGCCGGTGACCTGGTTGGCGAGCGTACCAGGGGTGGAGTGGCCCAAGCCGGCTGGAGCATGGCTTGACGTGGCCTTCAGGCCAGGGCGTTATACTGCCCCCGCGCCATCCCGCGCATCGATCCCGCATCGAGGCAACCGCACTTGAGTCCGACTTCCCAGCGCAGCACCAAATCCGCCACCACGGCGGTCCTTCGTCAGCACGTTATCGACGCCCTCGACGAACTGAAAGCCAAGGACATTCGAGAAATCGACGTTCGCGGCAAAACCTCCATCGCCGATCTGCTGGTTATCGCCTCAGGCACCTCGGCGCGCCATGTCAAATCCATCGCCGACGAAGTCGTCAAGTTCGCCAAGAAGGCGGGCGTGATGCCGTTGGGCGTGGAAGGCGAGCAAGAAGCCGAATGGGTGCTGGTCGACCTGGGCGACGTGATCGTCCATGTCATGCTGCCGCGTATCCGCGAGTTCTATGGCCTGGAAAGGCTGTGGACCGTGGGTGACCGCGACACCCATATCGAAGCCGTCAGCGCGGGCTAATCGCCCGCGTGGTGGTGGTACTTGCGCCGCGCCGCTACTGAAGCGTGCGCGTGCTGTTTCGCTTTCTCCCTCTTTGGCCTATATCAATGCGCGCCCGCCTGATTGCCGTCGGTGAACGCATGCCCGCCTGGGTAGCCGAGGGCTTCGCCGAGTACCGCAAGCGCTTGTCGCATGACTTGCCGCTGGAGCTGATCGAACTGAAGCCCGGCACGCGCGGCAAGGGGCGCGATGACGCGCGCGCCATTCAGGACGAGGGCGCCGCTATCCTCGCGGCATTGCCGCGGGACATCCACGTGGTCGCGCTGGATGGGCGGGGCAAGACCTGGTCGAGCGAAGAGCTTGCCTCGCAATTGGAAAAGTGGCGCATGTCCGGTCGCGATCTGGCCTTTCTCATTGGCGGCCCCGATGGCCATGCGCCGGACGTATTGGCGCGCTCGGACCAGCAGTGGTCGCTCGGCCCGCTTACACTGCCGCATATGTTGGTGCGACTGGTATTGGCCGAGCAGTTGTATCGCGCCACCACGCTCCTTTCGGGTCACCCCTACCACCGCGCGTGATAAAACTATTGTAGGAGCGCACCCTGTGCGCGATAAACCGGCACGACTGCAGACTTGTACAGCGCCCGCTGCCCGCAGGGCGAGTGACAAACCGACGTAGCGGTAACGCCGTGATCGCGCACAGGGTGCGCTCCTACCAAGTGCGGCGTGCTGTTGCATACTCGATCCACCTTTGTCAGCTCCGGGAAACGACTCATGTCTGTCACGGTACGCCAGGCGACTATCCACGATCTCGACATCGTTGTGCCGTTGTTCGACGGCTACCGTCAGTTCTATGGAGAGCCTGCGGACCTTGAGCTGGCGCGCCGCTTTCTGCGTGAGCGGCTGCAACAGCAGGACTCGATCGTGCTGCTCGCCATCGACGAAGAAGGGCGCGGCATAGGCTTTACCCAATTGTATCCGTTGTTTTCATCGGTACGAGCCGGGCGCACTTATCTGCTCAACGATCTCTTCGTCGTGCCAGACGCGCGCCGTGCTGGCGTCGCCGTTGCTTTGATGCGCGAGGCAACTGATTTTGCGCGCGCCATGGGCGCAAGAGGCATGTCGCTATCCACGGCACATACCAACATGCCCGCGCAGCGATTGTATGAATCGCTCGGCTGGAAACGCGACGAACATTTTCGCGAATACAACCTGCCACTATAAGTGCATCTCCTAGCTCCGACCTTTGTCTAAGTAGGGCAATCGGTTTGGCGCATGGCGGGTTACCATGCGTGAAGTGTGCGCAGGAGAAATCACCATGGATAAGCGTATTGGTCATGCGGGATTGGCCAGTCGAGTCATGACGGCAGCCCAGGCCGCCGAACTGATCGCCCCCGGCATGACGATAGGCATGAGCGGCTTTACCGGTGCCGGTTATCCCAAGGCCGTGCCGAAGGCGCTGGCCGATCGAATGATGGCGACGCAAGGCCATGGCGATCCGTTCCGCGTTCGCGTGCTGACCGGCGCTTCAACCGCACCTGAGCTCGATGGCGCGCTCGCTCGCGCCGATGGCATCGACATGCGTTTGCCGTATCAGTCCGATCCCGAGTTGCGCGCGCGCATCAATCGCGGCGAAATGGATTATCTCGATATCCACTTGAGCCATGTCGCGCAGTACGCGTGGTTTGGTTTCTTCGGCAAGCTCGACCTGGCGGTCATCGAGGCAACGGCTATCCTGCCGGATGGCAGCCTGTTGCCGTCCTCTTCGGTGGGTAACAACAAGACCTGGCTGGACCTTGCCGAGAAGGTCATCATCGAGGTCAATCACTGGCAACCGCTCGAAATGGACGGTATGCACGATATCTACTACGGCACCGCTTTGCCGCCGCACCGCAGGCCGATACCGTTGATCAAGCCGGACGACCGCATCGGCGAGCCTTATCTGCGCTGCGATCCGGACAAGGTCATCGCCGTCGTCGAGACCGCATGCGCCGGATCGCAACAGCGCGTTTGCGCCCATCGATGAAACGTCGAAGCGCATCGCTGGCCATCTGATCGAGTTCTTCCGTCATGAGATTGCGAAGGGACGTCTCAGCCCGCAGCTGCTGCCCCTGCAATCCGGTGTCGGCAATATCGCCAATGCCGTGCTTGCCGGTTTGCAGGAGGGCGGTTTCAGCGGGTTGACCGCGTATACCGAGGTGATCCAGGACGGCATGCTCGACCTGCTCGCCCACGGTGTGGTGAGCAGTGCATCGGCGACCTCGTTCTCGCTCAGCCCGGCGGGTATCGAGCGTTTCCTGGCGGACATCGAGTTCTTCCGCAAGCGCATCGTCCTGCGCACGCAGGAGATCTCCAATCATCCGGAGCTGGTGCGACGCCTGGGCTGCATCGCCATGAATGGCATGGTCGAGGCCGACATTTACGGCAACGTCAATTCCACGCACGTGGCGGGCACCAGCATCATCAATGGCATCGGTGGCTCCGGTGACTTCGCGCGTAATGGCTTCCTGTCCTGCTTCCTCACGCCCAGCACCGCGAAAAACGGCGCGATTTCCTGCCTGGTGCCGATGGTCAGCCATGTCGACCACACCGAGCACGACGTGGCCGTGCTGGTGACGGAGCAGGGCCTCGCCGACTTGCGCGGGCTGTCGCCGCGGCAGCGCGCCAAGGTCATTATCGAACGCTGCGCGCATCCGACCTATCGCCCGCTGTTGGAGGATTACTTCGAGCGGGCCTTGCACGACAGCCGCGGCAAGCACACGCCGCATCTGCTCGGCGAGGCGTTGGCCTGGCACGAGCGATTTCTCGAAACGGGCGACATGCGGCCAAAATAGGCTGTGCATCTCCCAACGGCTCCGGACACTCCATGCTCTATCTTGCCTCCCAATCACCGCGCCGTCGCCAATTGCTCGAACAGATCGGCGTGGACTTTCGCACCGTCGACGTGGACGTGCCCGAGCAGCGCGCGCTTGGCGGAGTCGCCACGCGAGTACGTAAGCCGCGTGGCTCGCGAGAAGGCGCTGGCAGGATTGGCCGCGCTGGGAGATGCCAGCGCGGTCGTGCTCGGGGCCGATACGGAAGTGGTGCTCGACGACGAGGTCTTCGGCAAACCGGCGGACGCAGCCGACGCCACTGCCATGCTGCGCCGGCTGTCGGGGCGTGTGCACGAGGTGATTTCCACCGTGTGGCTGATCAGTCATGCGGGGGAGTGGAGCGATACCAGCGTGTCGCGCGTGCGCATGCCCGAGCTGGATGCCGCCACCATCAAGGCCTATATCGCTACTGGCGAGGCGTTCGGCAAGGCGGGTGCCTACGCGATCCAGGGGCACGGCGCGAAATTGATCGAGCACCTCGATGGCAGCCACTCGGGCGTCATGGGGCTGCCGATCTTCGAAACCGCACGCCTGCTGCGGGCGCGTTCGTTGATAACAGCCTAACCAGCCGACGTCATCACGAACCACGACACCACGGCGAGCAGGTTGTTCATGCTGTGGGCCAGCACGGCCGGCCAGATCGAACCCGACTGCACGCGCAGCCAGCCGAGCAGCAGTCCGAGCAACGCCAGGTTGGGCAGCGCGTACCAGAGAAACGACAGGTCGGGCAGATGGACGCAGGCGAAGAAGACGGCAGTGACGACGATCGCCCAGCCGCTGCCCAGGTAACGGGCGATCGACGAAAGCAGCACGCCGCGAAACAACAGTTCTTCCACCAGCGGGACCGATGCTCACCACCAGCAGGGCGAGAGGGATACGCAAGGGCAGGGAAATATGGGCCCCGAGCTGCTTGATGTCCTGGCTGACCTCGTGCCCCTGCGCCACCCACTGCGTCAGCATGCCGCCGACGAAGGGCGTGGCCAGCCCAAGTACCAGGGCCAGCAGATACATGACCGGCTGCTTCGACAAGGCAAAGCCGAAACCGGGGAGTTCGGCTTTGGCCCATAGCTGCGGCCACCAGCGGCGCGCCAGCTGCAGGATCACGGCGGCTGCCACCAGCAGGGTGGCGATGACGGCGATGGCGCTCGCGTCCGAGTGGGCCAGCCACGCGCGCCCACTCGTAATGATCGAGGTGATGTCACCGCCGTGCCGCGCAAGAGCCACGAGGCCCGCAGCGAGACCGATGACGGCGGCAACGGAGAGCTGAAGCGCAAAGTACAGGGCGATCAGGCCGAGGGCATACCAGACGCCGGGCGCCAAGGCGGTAAGAGCGGGGGACGGTGGCGAAAGGGGGGCGTAATTCGGATGGTTCGCATCCATCGATGGTGGGTCCTGCGGGCGAGCGTCCAGATGGTTTTCGCCAGGACGCAACGCGCTCGTCATCTGGCGTCCCCACGCTAGCCCCTGCCGCCGGACGGGCGCAATCCTGCCCTTTGGCAGGGTCTGGCTGCGGCTTTCGCAGCGTTCACAAAGTCGCCCTGTATAGTTGCACCACGATCCAAGGAGGAAACGGGCGCTCCGGTGCCGACCCATGTTTGCTTTCGACTGGCTGGCCGACCCTACTGCCTGGGCCGGTCTCCTCACCCTGGTGGTGCTGGAGATCGTGCTTGGCATCGACAATCTCGTTTTCATTGCGATCCTCGCCGACAAGCTACCGGCACGGGAGCGCGACAAGGCCCGCGTGCTCGGCCTCTCGCTGGCCCTGGTCATGCGCCTGGCGCTGCTGGGGGCGATGTCATGGCTGGTGAAACTCACCGCGCCGATCATCGCCTGGCAGGGCATCGCGTTTTCGTGGCGCGACATCATCCTCTTGCTGGGTGGCGCCTTCCTGCTGTTCAAGGCCACCGTTGAGCTGCACGAGCGCTTGGAGGCGGATGACGATCACGATGCGGCCAAGCGTGTTCCGGCCCGATTCTGGCTGGTGGTGGCGCAGATCGTGGCGCTCGATGCGGTGTTCTCGCTCGACTCGGTGATTACCGCCGTCGGCATGGTCGATCACCTCTCGGTGATGATGGTCGCGGTGGTGATTGCGATGATCCTGATGATCAGCGCGAGCAAGCCGCTCACCAACTTCGTCAATGCGCGACCGACGGTGGTGATCCTGTGCCTGTCGTTCCTGCTGATGATCGGCTTCAGCCTGGTCGCCGAAGCGTTCGGTTTCCATATCCCGAAGGGCTATCTGTACGCGGCGATCGGTTTCTCGATCATGATCGAGGTGTTCAACCAGACCATGCGCCGCAATCGCCGACGCAGCCTGTTCAGCAGCGCGCGCACCTTGCGTGATCGCACCGCGATGGCCGTGCTGAACCTGCTGGGCGGCACCGGCGGCGACGATGAGAAGGACACCGCGCATACCGCGACCACGACCACGGACGGCGGTGCGGCCATGTTCGGCAAGGACGAGCTGGCGATGGTGCAGGGCGTGCTGGACCTGGCGCACCGGCCGGTGCGTTCGATCATGACGCCGCGCCCCGAGATCAACTGGATCGATCCGCGTGAAAGCGCCGAGCAACTGCGCGCCGAAGTCACTTCTTCCAGTCATGCCTGGCTGCCGGTGGCGGGTGACGATCTCGACCAGCTGGTCGGCGTGGCCTCGTCGCGTGATCTGCTGGCGAGCCTGCTCGAACACGGGCATATCGACGTCGACAGCGTCGTGCGCAAGCCGCTCACCGTGCTGGAGTCGCTCAGCGTACTGCGGCTGATCGAAGAGTTCCGCCGCTCGCCGCTGCAAGTGGCCCTGGTGGTGGATGAGTACGGCAGCGTGCTTGGGCTGGTGACGCCCACCGACGTGCTTGAGGTGATTGCCGGTGAGTTTCCGGATGACGAAAGCGGCGATCCTTCGTTCGTGCAGGAGAGTGACGGCAGCTGGATGCTGGATGCGAGCCTGGACCTGCGGCGTGTCGAACACTTGCTCGGCTTCAAGCTCAGCGGCGACGACAGTTTCTCCACGCTGGCGGGCTATGTGCTGCAGCAGTTGGGGCGCCTGCCCAGCGCGGGTGACAGCTTTACCAGTGAAGGCTTGCGTTTCGAAGTGGTCAGCCATGGACGGCGCACGCATCGAGCGCCTCAAGGTTACGCCGGTCGGCGAGTAGAGGGGCTGTGACTCTTTCTCCCATTTGGGCGACCCGAAGGTAGTCCCTGTGGGAGAGAAGGGTGGGATGAGAGGCGGGTGCCTGCTGTTACGCGACAACCGAGCGTTATCGCTAGGTTGCCGCTTACGCAGCGGTTCGGAACGCCCGCTGCGTAAGCGGCACCCTTGCCATAACGCTCAGTTGTCGCGCTGTCGCGAGCAGCCGCCCCTTATCCCAACCTTTTCCCCGGAGGGGACAAGGAGCAGAAGCCGGGTAACCGGAGCGCCAGGCCGCAAACGGCCGGCGCCTAGCCTGCGAGCAAGGCCCGGACCAGTCCGACGATGCCCAGCACCAGCATCACCGCCCATCCAGCGGAAGCCACCATGAAGCCGGGGCCACGCTTGGCCGGGTCCTTCAGATAGGCCACGGCATACCAAACGCGGCCAAATACCCAGACCAGGCCGGCAATGCTGCCCCACAGGGGGAACCCGTACTGCACGGCCAGCCATAGCGTGGGCAGGAAGATCACGGTGGATTCCAGCGTGTTCATCTGCACGCGCCAGGCCCGTTCGAAGCCCGGATGGCCGCTGATCGCGGGCGCCTTGATGCCGTATTTTTCGCGTGCCTTGCCGGTAGCCCACATGGTGCCGATCTGCAACAGGATGGTGAGCAGGACAACGACGGCGGGCAGATGCAGGGTCATGACGGACTCTCGTGAAAAGGTGGCCCACTGTAGCCATCGTGTACACATAGCGGGAGGGGGCGCGAGGCGCTATCGTCACCCGGTCACCGTCGTGGTGTGCGATCGAGGGCCGTCATATGGACTGGCAAAAAGGCGAGCGCAGTCAGAACGTCGAGGTCGATAGCGGTGGGGGCGGCGGTCCGCGCTTCGGTGGCGGTCGCGGCATGGGCATCGGCGGCATCATCATCCTGGCGATCCTGGGCGTGGTGTTCTTCAAGGACCCCACGGCCTTGCTCAACCAGGCGGACAACGGCGGTCAGGTTGCCGCGCCCACCGGCGAGCCGGCCCAGGTCGATCCGCAGACCAAGGATTTCGTCAGCGCGATCCTCGGCTCCACCGAAAAGACCTGGGGCGACATCTTTGCGGCGCATGGCCAGCAGTACGTCGATCCCAAGCTTGAACTGTTCAGTGGCGGCGTGAATACCGCCTGCGGTTCGGCGTCGACCGCGGTCGGGCCGTTCTACTGTCCCGGCGACCAGAAGGTGTATCTGGACGTCGCCTTCTTTGAGGAGCTGGAGAACCGCTTCCATGCGTCGGGCGATTTCGCCCGGGCTTACGTGATTGCGCACGAAGTCGGCCACCACGTGCAGAACCTGATCGGCGTGTTCGACCAGGTGGAGCAGGCGCGCCGTCGCGGCGCGCGCATGGAAGGCGCCGATGGCTTGTCGGTACGGCAGGAATTGCAGGCCGACTGCTTTGCCGGCGTCTGGGCGAATCACAGCCAGCAGCGCTTGCAATGGCTGCAGCCGGGCGACATCGAGTCGGCGCTCAACGCGGCCAGCAAGATCGGCGACGACGCGTTGCAGCAGCAGGCGCAAGGTCGGGTGGTGCCCGACTCCTTCACGCATGGCACCTCGGCGCAGCGCGTGCAATGGTTCCGCACCGGCTTCGAAAGCGGCGATATGGCCAGCTGCAATACGTTTGCCGGTCCGCTCTGAACGGATTTCATGCCGCGGACGTCGCGAAGGCTCGCCACCTGCGGGCCTTCGTCGTTTTAAAATGGCGCCGCTGCACGCCTTGGGGTGTGCCTTAGAACGACTGCATGCTGCATCCCTGCCTACGTTGCGGCGCCTGCTGCGCCTATTTCCGCGTGGCCTTTCATTGGTCAGAGGCGGACGCGTCCCTGGGCGGCGTGGTTCCGCCCGAGCTGACTGAGACACTCGATCCTCACCGTCTGGTGATGCGTGGCACGCAAGCGTCGACGCCGCGTTGCGTGGCCTTGCAGGGCACGGTAGGGGAGGCTGCGCATTGCGGCATTTACGAGGGGCGGCCGTCAGTTTGTCGCGAGGTGCAACCCTCATGGGAGTTTGGTGCCGTCAGCCCCCAGTGCGACAAGGCACGCGTCGCGCACGGATTACCCGTGCTGATGCCGGCGGACTGGCCTGAGCCAAGCGGCGCCGATGCTGCGTAAGCATCTCAGGGCACCTTGAGCCACGTACGGTTAGCGCGCGCTGGGCGCGCTCGCCTCATTTTGGAAGGCAAGCACGAACTGCTTCAAGTCGTTCTCATTGACGTCCGAGATCGCCACGTATTGCATGCCATCGGCGCGCCAGCGAATTACCGTATAGCCATGTCGCTGCGTCTGCACCTGTGCGGTCGCCGCGGCTTCCGTTGGCCACTGGTAGAGGTTGATGACATGCAGGCGCCGCTTGTAGATCAGTGCGGCGACACCGTGGCCGTCGATGGCGTCCAGTCGCCCGCCGACCAGCGGGAAGCCTTCGCTGGCAAGATCCTTCACGCGTGGTGAGAAATCCAGCTTGCCCTCGAACCACGGCTTGACCGTATGTTGGTCGGTCGACACGACATCCATCAAATGCTGCTCCTGCAGCGAGCGGACATGGCCCGAGATCACTTCGGCCACGACCTGATCGTCGCCAGGGCGGGCTGCCGCCACCCGTGGAACCAGGCCGGACTAGCGACCAGCAGCGCACCCGCGAAACCGGCGGCCATGGCCAAGGCAAGCGGTGCACGGCGGCGGCGTGGCGATGCCGCCACCGCGACGGCAGGCCTGGCCTGAGTCCAGCGCTGGCGCAGTGCTTCCGGTGCACGCCGGTACAGCGATGGTTGCGCGAGCGCCTTGTGCAGCGTGGCATAGGTGCCGAAGCGGGCCGTGCAGGCGGCGCAGTCCTGCATATGCTTGGCGACGGCCGCGCTGTTGGCCGCATCGAGCTCGTCGTCGAGATAGGCATGCGCAGGAGCAGGCTGGCGTCATCGCACATCATGGCGACGTACCTCCTTGGGTCGACAGGTCAGTTCGGTCTTCAGCCGTTCGCGGGCACGCGCCAGTCGTGACATGACCGTGCCGATTTTCTGTTCGGTGATCGCGGCGATCTCCTTGTACGAGCACTCTTCCAGTTCGCGCAGCACGATCACTTCGCGCAGCGGCGGTGGCAGGTGCTCCAAGGCGGCTTGCAACGCACCCACGTCCACCGCGAGCAAGGTCAACGTCTCAGGGGAAGGACCTTCGTCGATCAGTGGGTGGGCGTCGTCATCCAGCGTTGCGTGGAGCGCATCTTGCGGTGCCTTTGCGCGCAGCGTGTAGAACGTGTTGCGCACGATCGCCAGCAGCCACACGCGTGCATCGCCACCATGGAAGCTGTCGAAATAGCGCAGCGCCCGCAACATGGCTTCCTGCACGACGTCCTGTGCGTCCACATCGTCGCGGGCGAGCCAGTGCGCGAGGTTGTAGGCGGCATCGAGATACGGCAACACGAGCGCCTCGAAGCGAGCGCTTTTCGCTGGGTCGAGGCCGAGTGGTCCGTCGGGCGCGTCGATGGGCATAAGAGGAATACCTCGATGGACGCCACTTTATTCCAAGTCCATGCCGTTGGCGTGCAAATGGGTTTCGGTGGGAATAGATCCGCGAGTCCTCCGGTAATGCTCGGTGAGGGGCGAGTTGGTTCGACGCCCGCATTCCGAATGGCCGCAAGGCCACCCAGCCTGGAGATTCCGCACATGCGAGACACAGAAGACAACGAAGTCGGCGGCCGACGTCAATTCCTGAAGTGCATGGCCTGGGCCGGGGCGGGCACGCTATGGCTGATGAAAGGCGGCGTGCTGCAAGCCCATCCCCTGGGCGAAGGAGGCGCTGCGGCAGCGTCAGACGCCAGCTTCAGCTTCGTGCAGATCAGCGATTCGCATATTGGCTTTCACAAGGCGCCAAACATGGATGTGGCATCCACGCTTCGCGCGTCGCTGGGCATGGTCAATGCGCAGCCGAAGCGGCCGGATTTCATGCTGCACACGGGTGACCTCACCCATCTGTCGAAACCCGAGGAGTTCGACACGCTGACCGAACTCATGCGCGAGGCGCGTACCGACAAGGTGTTCTACGTGCCGGGCGAACACGATGTGATTGGCGACAACGGTGCCGAGTTCTTCCGCCGCTTTGGCGAGCGCCAGCAGTCCGGCGGCTGGTACAGCTTCGATCATCGCGGCGTGCATTTTGTCGGCCTGATCAATGTGCTGAATCTCAAGGCGGGCGGACTCGGTTCCCTGGGTGCGGAGCAATTGGCATGGCTGAAAAAGGATCTGGCCGCTCGTTCCGCCGAGACGCCGCTGGTGGTGTTTGCGCATATGCCGCTGTGGCCCTTGTATCCGCCGTGGGGCTGGGGCACGGACGACAGTGCCGAAGCCATGGGATACCTGCGCCGGTTCGGTTCGGTCAGTGTGCTCAATGGCCATATCCACCAGATCCAGCAGAAGGTGGAGGGCAACATCACGTTCTACACGGCGCGTTCCACCGCCTATCCGCAACCCGCGCCGGGCGTGGGTCCGGCTCCGGGGCCGTTGAAGGATATCGCGCCGGATGCGTTACACGGCTACCTCGGCATCCGCGAGGTGCGCCATGTGAAGGGTGGGCACGCGCTTGCGGTCACCGACGAGGCGATGTCATGAACGCGAAGCGCACGGGAGTCACAGCACTGCTGATGGGTGTCTTGTGCTGCAGTCTGAGCCTTGCAGGGCCCGCCGTGGCGGCCCAGGGATCGAGCCCAGCGAACGCGATGACCGACCAGGTCGAGATAAAGAACTTTGCCTTCGCGCCGCGCACCTTGACTGTGCGTGCCGGTACCCGCGTGGTGTGGACGAACCGGGACGACGAGCCGCACCGGATTGCCAGCGCCGGCGGCACCTTCGCTGCGTCGAATGCGCTGGATACCAGCGACAGCTATGCCGTTACCTTTGCCAAGCCGGGGACGTACGCGTACTACTGTTCGATTCATCCGATGATGGTCGGAACCATCATCGTGCAGTAACGGGCGCTCCGTCGAAGCGATAGATGTCCATGGCCAGCAGGCCGTATTCGATGCCGGCATCGATACGTTCCGCTGTGGCGCGGGGACCCGCCGCGCCCAGTGCCACGAACAGCGGCAGCAGGTGTTCGTCGGTGGGGTGTGCCCGCTCGGCGAAGGGGGCCTGGCGACGATAGTCGAGCAGGGCGTCGACGTCGCCTGCCGCCAGATTGCGTTCGATCCATTCGATGAACGGGCGCACGTAGGGGGCTTCGCGCTCCTCGCTATAGCCGGCGCGGAAGTCGTGCAGGTTATGCGTGATGCTGCCCGAGCCGATCACCAGCACGCCTTGCTCGCGCAGCGGAGCCAGGGCGCGACCCACGGCGTACTGATGCGCCGGCCCCAGGGCGGGCTGGATGGCATCGGCACGACCGGAATATCGGCCTCGGGATAGAGCAGGCGCAATGGCACCCAGGCGCCATGGTCGAGCCCCTGCGAGGGGTCGAGCGTGGTGGCCAGGCCCGCCTTGTCGAGCAGCTCGGTGACCTGCGCCGCAAGTTCCGGAGCGCCTGGCGCCGGGTACTGGATGGCGAACAGCTCGCGCGGAAAGCCAGCGAAGTCGTGAATGGTTTCCGGCCGCGCCGCGCCACCTACGTGCGGTTGCCGGGCGAGCCAGTGCGCCGTCGCGACAACGACGGCCTTGGGGCGCGGCAGGCTGCGCGCCAGTTCGGCCAGACGCGCGCCTATCTGCCGCGGCTGGATCGCGGTCATCGGGGAGCCGTGGGAGATGTACAGGCTGGGCAGGGCGGTCATGGTGGTCACCTTGGGGGACCACCTTAGGGTAAGGGCGCTGGGCGAAATTGCTGCGTGCTTATGGTGAACAATGAGTCACGATGACTCGAACGCCGCCGCCGCTCGCCCGTCATTCCGGCGAAAGCCGGACAAGCGCAAAGCGCGCAGAACACCCGAAGGGTGGCCCTGTAGGGGCGAGCGCAGCGAGTCATCCAGTGTCTTTGGTGTATCGAGCGAAAGGCGCTGGATCCCTGCTTGCGCAGGGATGACGGTGTATGGACGGGCTAGATCATTTCCGACGCGGTGGCTTGCCGCCGCCGTGGCCTTGCGGGCGTGGCTTGCCGCCACCGCCGCCGGGTTTCTTGAAGCCGCCCGGACGGTAACCGCCACCAGGACGGCGCGGAGCGGCTTCTTCGGCGCCGGTGTCGTTGCCGTCCCACTCCTTGATGCGCAACTGCTGCTGGCTCACCCACACCTTTTGCAGGTGCTTGAACACTTCGGCCGGCATGCCGTCGGGCAGGTCGATCAGGCTGTATTCGCCGCGGATGCTCAGGCGACCGATGAAGCCGCTTTCCAGTCCCGCTTCATTGGCGATGGCGCCGATGATGTTGCCCGGCTTCACGCCGTGTTCGTGGCCGACTTCGACACGATACGTACGCTTGCCTTCCTCGGTGTGGTGCGGGCGCACCGGACGTGTCACGAACTCGCGCGGACCGCTGTCACGATCGCGGTCACGCGGGCGATGCTCGCGCTCGCCACGATCATGGCTGCCCGCATCGCGGGTGTGCTCACGCGTGTGCTCGCGCGGCGCGTGCTCGCGCTTCGGCGGCGGCGCCAGCAACAGCGGCTGGCCACCTTGCGCAATCCGCGCCAGGGCGGCGGCGATTTCGATGGCCGGAATGTTGTGTTCCTGCTCGTACTGCTCGATCAACTGCTGGAACAGTTCCAGGTCGCCCGGGCCAGCGTGTCGCTGATGCGCTGCTTGAACTTGGCGATGCGCTGGTCGTTGACGGCCTCGACCGTCGGCAGCTTCATCTCGTCGATCGGCTGGCGGGTGGCGCGCTCGATCGATCTGCAGCATGCGCTTCTCGCGCGGCGTGACGAACAGGATCGCCTCGCCGCTGCGGCCGGCGCGGCCGGTGCGGCCGATGCGGTGCACGTAGCATTCGGTGTCGTGCGGCATGTCGTAGTTCACCACGTGGCTGATGCGCTCCACGTCGAGGCCGCGCGCGGCCACGTCGGTCGCGACCAGGATGTCGAGCTTGCCGTCCTTGAGCTGCTGGATCGTGCGCTCGCGCTGCGCCTGCGCGATGTCGCCGTTGATCGCGGCGGCGGCGAAGCCGCGTGCCTGCAGCTTCTCGGCGAGCTCTTCGGTCGCCTGCTTGGTGCGCGCGAAGACGATCATGGCGTCGAACGGCTCGGCCTCGAGGATGCGCGTCAGCGCGTCGAGCTTGTGCATGCCGCTGACCCACCAGTAGCGCTGGCGGATGTTCGCGGCGGTCGTCGGTCTTGGCGACTTGATCGTGATTTCGACCGGCTTCTTGCAGGTGACGTCTGGCGATGCGCCGGATCGGCGCGCGGCATCGTGGCCGAGAACAGCGCCACCTGGCGTGTCGGCGGCGTCTTCTCCAGCATCGTCTCGACGTCGTCGATGAAGCCCATGCGCAGCATCTCGTCGGCTTCGTCCAGCACCAGCGAATCTCAGCTCGGACAGATCCAGCGTGCCGCGCTCCAGATGATCGATGACGCGGCCGGGCGTGCCGACGATGACGTGCACGCCGCGCTTGAGCGCAGTGCAGCTGCGGGCCGTAGCTCTGGCCGCCGTAGATCGGCAGCACGTGGAAGCCGGGCAGATGCGCGGCGTACCTCTGGAACGCCTCGGCGACCTGGATCGCCAGCTCGCGCGTCGGCGCCAGCACCAGCGCCTGCGGCTTGCCGCGCTTCGAGGTCGAGGCGCGACAGGATCGGCAGCGCGAACGCGGCGGTCTTGCCGGTGCCGGTCTGCGCCTGGCCGAGCACGTCGCGGCCTTCCAGCAGCGGCGGAATGGTGGCGGCCTGGATCGGCGATGGCGATTCATAGCCGACGTCGGTCAGTACGCGCAGCACATCCGGATGAAGGCCAAGCGCAGCGAAGCCGGCGGCTGCCGGCTGGGAATCGGAAGACGGGGAGGACATGGGGGAACCTCGACATGGCATGCACGGGGGCATGCGGGAGAATGGCGCTATTGTAGCAGGCTACCCCGCCCAAGCCGGCCTTTTTCTGGCTTTTGTCCCCCCATCTGCAGAGGAAAACCCATGTCTCAACGTCTAGACGGTCGTGTCGCGCTGGTCACCGGAGCTTCTTCCGGCATTGGCGAGGCCACCGCGTTGGCTTTGGCCGAGGCTGGCGCCCGCGTGGCGATAGCGGCCAGGCGCCGCGATCGACTGGAAGCCTTGGCCGCGAAGCTTGAGGCGTTGGGTGCTGAGCCCACCGTGCTGGTGGCGGACCTGAGCTCGGAAGCTGAAGCGCAGCGTGTCGTCGCCGACACCGAGGCGCACTACGGGCGGCTGGATATTCTGGTGAACAATGCGGGTGTGATGTATCTGGAGCCGGTGATTGATGCCGATCTGGGCCGCTGGCGACGCATGCTCGAACTCAACGTGCTCAGTCTGATTGCGTCGACCCAGGCCGCGTTGCCCGGTATGCGCAGCCGTCGCGATGGCCACATCGTGAATATTTCGTCGACGGCGGGTCGTGTCGCCAACCCCAATGCGGCTGGCTATGCGGCGACCAAGTTTGGCGTGGTGGCTTTCTCCGAGGCGCTGCGTCGTGAGGTTTACCAGCACAACATCCGCGTCACGGTGATTGAGCCGGGTGCGGTGGCGACGGAGCTGCGCGAGCATATCGGCCATGCTGAAGTGCAGGCCGCCATCAACGCTTGGGCCGAAGGCATGCGCCAACTCCAGGGCAGCGATGTCGCTGACGCCATCGTGTTTTGCGTCTCGCGTCCCGCACACGTCAACATCAACGAGGTGTTGATGCGGCCCACCGATCAGGAGCGCTGAACGCGTCTATCATCGCGATCCGTGCGCGGACAGGGAGAACCACTATGAGCGAGATCGAGACGATCTCCGAGCAGCGTTGCCACGGCGGCGTGCAGGGTTTCTATCGGCATGCATTCGGAAAGCTGCGGTGGGCCGATGCGCTTCGCCGTCTATCAACCGCCGCAGGCAGCGCGCGAGGCGTGCCCGGTGCTGTACTTTCTAGCGGGGCTCACCTGCACGGAGGAAACCGCCACGATCAAGGCCGGCGCGCAGCGTTTTGCCGGCGAGTTGGGCTTGATCCTGGTGATGCCGGATACCAGTCCGCGCCATACGGGCATCGACGGTGCGACCGGCGATTGGGAATTCGGCGAAGGTGCGGGCTTTTATGTCGACGCCACGCAGTCACCGTGGGCGTCGCGTTTTCGCATGCATAGCTATATCGCCAGCGAATTGCCCGCGTTGCTCAAACGACAGTTTCCGGTGGATGCCGAGCGCACAGGCATAACGGGTCACTCGATGGGCGGACATGGTGCGCTGACCATGGCTCTGCGCCATCCGCAGCAATTTCGTTCAGTGTCTGCGTTCGCGCCGATCGTCGCGCCCAGTCAGGTGCCGTGGGGACAAAAGGCGTTTTCCCGTTATCTGGGCGAAGAGGCCGCCGCCTGGGCCGACTATGACGCGTGTGAGCTGGTGCGGCGGCAGACGTTCGACGGCACGATCCTGATCGATCAGGGCGAGGCGGATGGTTTCCTCGCCACCCAGCTCAAGCCCGAACTGTTCGACCAGGCATGTGCCGAAGGCGGGCAGTCGCTGGTGCTGCGCCGGCATGCTGGCTACGACCACAGCTACTACTTCATTACCAGTTTCATCGAAGATCACCTGCGGCATCACGCCGAGGCGTTGGGCCGCCTGTGAATCTGCTTTATCCATTCACCACCGAGCGTACGCTGATCCGTGTGGTGGAGCCGGCGGACGCATCACTGCTGCTGCGTTACCGGCTGCAGAACCGCGACCATCTGGCGCCTTGGGAACCGTTGCGCGATTCGGTGTACTACACGCTGGGGCACTGCACGCAAACGCTGGTCGATTCGCGTGAAGCGGTGCGCTGCGATCGTGCGTACCCGTTCTTTGTGCTCGATGTGGCTGGCAACGAAATCATTGGGCTGCTTCACTTTTGCCAATGTCGTGCGGGGTGCGTTCCAGGCCTGCCATCTCGGCTATAGCATCGCCGAGCATCGACAAGGGCAGGGGCTGATGCGGGAGTCGTTACAGGTAGCCCTGCATTGGGCATTCAGCGAGCTCGACCTGCATCGCGTCATGGCCAACTACATGCCGCGAAACGAGCGCAGCGCACGGCTATTGCAGCATCTTGGCTTCGAGCAGGAAGGCTATGCGAGGCGCTATCTGCAGATCGCCGGGGTGTGGGAAGACCACGTGCTCACATCGCGTATTCGCAGCGAGTAACGCCTGGGCGGCCCCTGTAGGAGCGCACCCAGTGCGCGACCTGGCCCGCCGTAGTGCCGCATCTTCGCTTTGTAGGCTTTTCGCGCACTGGGTGCGCTCCTACATGGGGTGTTGTCGTGCTTTATCCCTCTCCCGGGAAGGGAGAGGGATAAAGCACGGTTCAGGCCTTCGCAGCAGGGCGACGACGGCGCTGACGGTTGCGGTTGCCTTCGGCAGGACGCTCGCTGCTGCCGTGCGGATGGGCGGGGTTGTGCGGGCGATAGCCACCACCACCCTGCGGGCGACCGCCTTGCGGGCGACCCTGACGCTGTGGGCGCTGGCCCTGACCACCGCCACCCTGCACCGGACGCGGCGCACCGGCGTCGGTGCGCAACGGATGCGAGGGCTCGAAGCCGGGAACGTCGCTGATCGCGATGTCCTGCTTGAGCAGCTTGCGGATATCACGCAGCAGGCCCGATTCCTCGTGGCTCACCAGCGACACGGCCATGCCGTCGGCGCCGGCGCGGCCGGTGCGGCCAATGCGGTGCACATAGTCTTCGGCGACCATCGGCAGGTCGAAGTTGATCACGATCGGCAACTGGTCGATATCGATACCGCGCGCGGCGATGTCGGTGGCAACCAGTACGGTGACGCGGCCGGTCTTGAAATCGCTGAGTGCGCGCGTACGGGCATTCTGGCTCTTGTTGCCATGAATGGCCGCGGCGCGCAGGCCGGCGACGCCCAGGTAGGTCACCAGCTTGTCGGCGCCGTGCTTGGTGCGGCTGAACACCAGCGTCTGGCGACGGCTGTCCTGCGACAGCATGTGCAGCAGCAGATCGCGCTTCTTGGCGGCATCGACCGGATGCACATGATGCGTAACGGTAGTGGCAACCGAATTTGCCGGTGCCACCGACACTTCGCGCGGCTCATGCATGAACTGCATGGCCAGTGCCTTGATCGGCGGTGCGAAGGTGGCCGAGAACAGCAGGGTCTGACGCTGGCGCGGCACGGCGGCCAGGATGCGCTTGAGCGCCGGCAGGAAGCCCATGTCGAGCATGCGGTCCGCTTCGTCCAGCACCAGCACTTCGATGCCCGACAGATCGAGCGAGCGCTGCTGCATGTGATCGATCAGGCGACCTGGCGTGGCGATGACCACGTCGACGCCGCGACGCAGGGCCTGCATCTGCGGACCCATGCTGACGCCACCGAAGATGGTCGTGCTGGTGATGCGCAGGTGCTTGCCGTACTCACGCAGGTTGTCATGGACCTGTGCAGCCAGCTCGCGCGTGGGGGTCAGCACCAGGGCACGCGGGCGGCGGGTGCCGGCCGGCGGACCATTGGAGATGTGCTGCAGCAGCGGCAGCGCAAAAGCGGCCGTCTTGCCGGTGCCGGTCTGCGCGGCGGCCAGCAGGTCGCTGCCTTCGAGCACGATCGGAATGGCCGCAGCCTGGATGGGGGTGGGTTGGGCGTAGCCTTGTTCAACAAGCGCACGCAACAACGCGGGCGCGAGGCCCAGCGATTCAAAAGACATGGAAGCTCCAGAGCAACCCGGAGCGTTCTATCGAACCGCGTTGCAGTATTCAGTAAGGGATGGGCGGCGATCGCCGCGCTGCGAAGTATAGCTGAAACGCAGGAACCCCGCTTGATGTGGATGAACGGCGAGCAACGCGAGGTGGTTATCGAGGCCGAAAGTGGGCTGGCGCAACGTCCAGCGGGCGCACTGACACTCTAGGGCGCGCGCGCTAGGCACCGTTCCAGGCCAGCCTTTGCGCCTCTCAGCGCTTTCGCTGCGCGACCACGAGATAGTTGTTGTAAGGCATATGGCCATGTAACGGGCGAATGGTGACCTGCAGGCCAGCGGCTTCCAACGGCGCGCGCAGTTCGTCGGCGCTGGGATAGTGCTGCGCACCTACGCGCATCCAGCCGCTGATGCGCAGAAAGAATTCCGACACCCGCGTGGCCTGGTAACGCCAATTGGGTTCGCGCAGCACGCTGCGCACGATCAGCATGCCGTCAGGTGCGAGATGGCGAACGGCATGGTCGATTACGGCACGCTGGCGCTCTTGGGACAGGTAAAGCAGCACGTCGAGCAAGGCGACGTGTCCCCGTAAGGATTGCGCCGTCGTGCCGTCGGCGCAGCGCAATTGCATGGAATTATCGATGCCGGCCCGACGCAGCGCGCGCAGGCCGGCTTCAATCTTGCGATGGTCGTGATCGAGCCCGACGTACTCCGGCAAGCAGCCTTGCGCGTGCAGATACTGACCCAGCAGGCCGATGCCGCAACCGATATCCAGCAATGGCATCGGGTGAGCGGCAATCAGTTCGGCGGTGGCGGCGTACACGGGATCGGTGGCGAGCTTGCCCAGCACATAGCGACGTTGTAGCCAGTGCTCGTAGGAATGGGCGATGCGATAGCGGGCGGCGGCATCCATCTTCACCATACCAGCCGGCTCGATGCGTGCGCGGCGTGAAGGAAACAGGCCTTGGCATTATCCCACGCTTGCGTCGCGTCGGCCGTGGTGGTTCGCTTGGCGCCCTGTGCGCCGCGCTGACGGCCTTGCCTTGGAGTCCACGATGTCGCCGTTTGCGCCCCTGCGGGAACTGACTCACACCCAGCGCCACACCGTATTGGCCAGCTTTCTCGGCTGGACGCTGGATGCGTTTGACTATTTCCTGCTCACCTTCGTCATCGTTGCGGTGGCGAAGGAATTCAATGTCGACAAGGAGCACGTCACTTACGGCCTCTTTCTCACGCTGGCGGCGCGGCCGATCGGGGCGCTGTTGTTTGGCCGGCTAGCCGACCGTTTCGGGCGTCGCCCGATCCTGATGATCAACGTGATCATGTTCTCGATGTTCGAACTGTTCACGGCGTTTTCCACCACGCTCACCATGCTGCTGGTGCTGCGCTTCCTGTTTGGCGTGGCCATGGGTGGTGAATGGGGTATCGGCGCCTCGCTGGCGATGGAGTCGATACCGCCGAAGTCGCGCGGCATGGTGTCGGGCCTGTTGCAGAGCGGTTATCCGTGCGGATTTTTCCTCGCCGCGTTGGCGAACTGGCTGCTGGTGGATCACGTCGGCTGGCGTGGGCTGTTCGTGGTGGGTGCGGTTCCGGCCTTGCTGGTGCTGTATATCCGCAGCAGCGTGCCGGAGTCGGAGGTTTGGAAGCAGGGGCAGGGACAGCGCGAGAAGCTTGGGCTCATGGCGTCCATGCGCGGCCACTGGAAGCTGGCGATCTACCTGATGCTGCTGATGGCGGCGTTCAATATGTTCAGCCACGGCTCGCAGGACATGTATCCGACCTTCCTGCAGACCAACCTGCATATTCCTGGCGGCTCGGGCACCGCGTTCCTGCTGACGGCCTTGCTCAACATCGGCGCCCTGGTGGGTGGCCTGTTCTTCGGCTCGCTGTCGGAGCGGGTCGGCCGGCGTCGCGCCATCATCACGGCAGCCTTGCTGGCCATCCCGATCATTCCGCTATGGATGCACGGTGGCTCGATCCTGTTGCTCGGGCTGGGTGCCTTCATGATCCAGGTGATGGTGCAGGGCGCCTGGGGCGTGGTGCCAACCCACCTCAACGAGCTATCGCCGGATGCCGTGCGCGGTACCTTGCCGGGCTTTGCCTACCAGATGGGTAACCTGCTCGCGGCCATCACCGCCACGGCCCAGACCTGGATTGCCGACTGGCGCGGGGGCGATCTGGCGTTTGCCATGTCGTTCTGGATCGCCGCGGTGGCCGTGCTGCTGGCCTTGCTGGCCTGGCTGGGGCCGGAGGCGCACGGCGTACGCTTTGGCCAGAAGGGGCCGGGCGCTGGCAGGTGATCGGGTGGGTTGCTGCTAGAATCCCCGATTTGCACCAATCACGAGACATGCAATGAAGGCTGGCAAGGACAAGGTCATCTCGCTCCACTACACGCTGACGGTGGACGGGGAAAAGGTAGAGAGCTCCCTCGATCGCAACGAGCCGCTGTGGGTGCTGTTGGGCCACGGCCAACTGATCCCGGGTCTGGAATCGGCGCTGGAGGGTCACGAGGCCGGCGAAAACCTGCAGGTCGACGTTGCCCCGGCCGAAGGCTACGGCGAGCGTCAGGAAGGCATGGTCCAGCGTGTGCCGAAGAAGTACTTCCAGCAGTCCGCCAAGTTGAAGCCTGGCATGACCACGGTGCTGGCGCTGAAGGAAGGCGGCCACCGCGTGGTCGTGGTGCAGAAGATCGGCATGACCACGGTCGACGTGGATCTCAACCACCCGATGGCCGGCAAGGCGCTGCATTTCGACGTGACGATCGACGAAGTGCGCGAAGGCACCGAAGAAGAAATCCAGCACGGCCACGCCCACCCGCCGGGCGGCGAGGCTCACTAAGTCTTCAATCCTTCTCCCCCAAGGGGAGAGGGCAGGGTGAGGGGACATGTTCCCTCAGCACGACAACGGCGCCTTACGGCGCCGTTGTCGTTTCTACGCGTGTGACCGATCAGACCAGCGTGATCTGCACATCGATGTTGCCACGCGTGGCATGCGAATACGGGCAGATATCGCTATGGGCGGTATCGATCAGCTCCTGCGCCACGGCGCGATCCAGCCCCGGCAGGTTCACGTCCAACTTGACGGCGATGCCGAAGCCGGTCGGCTCACGCGGGCCGATGCCGACGTGCGCGGTGACCGAGGAGTCCTTGCTCATGCTGATGTTCTTCTGGCGGGCGACAAAGCGCATGGCGCCTTCGAAGCACGCGGCATAACCGGCGGCGAACAGCTGTTCCGGATTGCTGCCGGCGCCGCCCGGGCCACCGAGCTCCTTGGGTACGACCAACTGCAGGTCGAGTACGCCATCGCTGCTCTTGGCGTGGCCTTCGCGGCCGCCGACGACGGTGGCGGTGGCGGTATAGAGAACCTTGGTGCTGCTCATGGGTTAATCCTCGATGGTGGGGGTTTGGGCGTGCTGGGTAAGTTGCTTCAGTTCCTCACGCAGGCGTTGCATCTGGTCGAGTGACAGCTCCAGCCGCTGCGCCAAGCATGCGGGTATATCGTTGGCCTGCTCGCGCAGGGCGAGCCCGGTCGGGGTGAGACGGATATCCACTTCGCGCTCGTCGTCGGCGCGGCGCTGGCGACTGACCAGGCCTGCCGACTGCAGCCGCTTCAGCAGCGGCGTGAGCGTTCCCGAATCCAACTGTAGGCGCTGACCTAGTTCACGGACGGTGAGGCCGTCCTGCTCCCACAGCACCAGCATCACCAGGTATTGCGGATAGGTCAGCCCCAATGCCTCCAGCAAGGGGCGGTAAAGCCCAGTGATGGAGCGCGAGGCGGCATACAGCGCAAAACACAGTTGCTGGTCCAGCAGCAGATGGTCGGGGGTGGGCTTCCGTTTCATGGAATGCATCCTATGTGCAAAATTAAATTGTGTACAATTCAAATTTTCGATCGAACCGATAGGCGCAGCCTTTCGAGCAGGGAATCAGTCCAGCAGACGCTTGCCGAAGGCGAAGTGATCGCGCCAATAGGGGCCGTCGATATCGTCCAGGCGTACCGTACCGCCGCTGTTGGGGGCATGCACGAAACGGCCCTTGCCCACGTAGACGCCCACGTGGCTGATGCCGCCACTGCCCCCGAAAAACACCAGGTCGCCGCTGACCAGGTCGGTCATTTGCGGCACCTTGCGCCCGTCCATGGCGGACATCTCGCGTGAACTATGCGGCAGCATCAGGCCCGCTGCGTTGCGGTAGATGTAATCAACCAGACCGCTGCAGTCGAAACCGCCGTCGGGCGTATTGCCGCCCCAACGGTAGGGCGTGCCCACCAGGGCGATGGCGCGGAACAACACATCGTTCGCCGTGCCGGTATTAGCCGCCGGCCCCCGGGCTGGCAGGTCGGCCAGCGCTGAACGGGAGTCCTTGAACGTGGCTTGCGGCTTGCGCGGGGCGGTGGAACAGGCCGCCAGCAACAGGATGGTCGTGCCCAGCAGTAGGTGACGCGCCATGCGCCAACGTGCTGGCGGGCATAAGGACGGATCGGTGGCGTCCAAATTCACGAGCATCCCCTGGGCTTCGGCTGGGAGGATGCTAGCAAATCAATGATTTGGAGGAAAGTTGTGAGTTAATACGTGAGCTATGGTCTCAGCGCTTCATGGGCCTGGCTTGTCGACGGTCAAGTTGCGTTTAGCAGTGGTACGCCCCTCCCGATCCCAGGCGCGCAGGGTGTATTGGCCCGGTTTCAGGTAAAGCGTGTTCATGCTGTTGTCGGTCAGGAAGACATAGCGGTCGACCGGGACGGCATCATCGGACTCATTGGCGTAGCGGGCCTCGACGACGCAGGGAAGCTGGCGGGCGCAGATGTCGCTGGTCACCACCCGCGTCTCCCGCGTATCCCCAAGGGCCAGCCAATGGGGGCGACGTTGATGGCCTGCTTTGGGCAACACCACGTCAACGTCATGCCGGGCCGGATCGGAGGTCCACACGCTGCCGTTCTGCCGGTTGATGAGTACCGAGGGGCGGTCCACCGGGAACAGTGCGATCAGCTGGTTGTAGGCGTCGGTATTGGGCATCGGGCCGATGTCCCGCCAGCGTGTCTGATCAATCGACAGGGGGTCGAATCCTGACAGCAGCTTCAACTGCATCGCCATGGGTTTCACGTCGCCACCAAGATTGCCGGCCGCCTTGTCGATATGCGCATAACCGGCATGCACGAACAGGCGCGCCTTGGGATCTTTGGCGAACACCTTGAGATAAAGCTGGTTCGCCTGTCCCATTTCGCGGTCGGACAGCTTCTCCGCATCAGAGTCATAGGCCACCACGACGAAGCCCAGGCGAATCGCCTCACGGATGATTTCGCCGTAGAGCGGCTCATGCAGATATTCGCTGCCGCTAGTGCTGATGGGGTAGCCGCGCTTCATCAGCTCGGTGTCGCTATGGCTCAGCGCCTCGGCCGCAAAGTAGTTGAACCCTTGCGCGCGCAGCAGCGGCAACAACGCCAGCGTCAGCTCGCGCGTGTGAGCGTCATGGTGAGCCTCGTTGACCATCACGATGCGCCGGTTAACCGCAAGCTTCGCGATCTCGCCGGCGGCATCGGCCGGCTGCCAGTCGGCAGGCGGCGGCAGCGGCACGGGCGTCTGGACGCGGTTGTCGAACGGGAAATCGTTCATGGCCTCGTTGTAGAGGCCCAGTTCGTCTTCGACGGTAGCCAGCAACTGCTGGTCGATCAGACGATCGTTTTGCTGGAGCTGCGGTATCGCCTCCCTCAGATAGAGGTAGCGCGCGAGATCGTTCTTGATATGAGCCGTTTCGTTAAACAGGTCACGGGATACATCGGGGCCTGACGATGCCTGCGCCGGCGGGGTTGCCAGCGAGCGCTCGGCCACCAGGGCCATGGCGAAAAACAAGGCGAAGGCAGCCGCCCCACGCCACACGTACACCATCCTGCCGGACTTCGTAACGGACGTTTCCATCGCTCTGCTTCCCTTGGGGTTAGGGTCGGGCAATTTGGGACGCTACAATAGTTTTATGGATGCTTCTCGCAGTGATGTGCTGATTCTTGGCGGCGGCGTCATCGGCCTAGCCAGTGCCTACTACCTGCTGAAATCCGGAGCTACCGTGCGGGTTTTGGAGCAGGGTACCCCGGGCTGCGGCAGTTCGCACGGCAATTGTGGAACGATCACGCCCAGCCATGCCGCGCCCCTGGCGATGCCGGGTGCGTTGGGCGTGGCCTTGCGTTCCATGCTTCGATCGGACGCGCCGCTCTACCTCAACCCCCGCTTCGATGGTCCGCGCCTGCGCTGGATGCTGGGTTTCGCCCGGCACTGCAACTGGCGCGACTTTGAGCACGCGGCCAGGGCACGCGCGGCCATTCTCAATCGTTCCAGGACCCTGCTGCCCGCGCTGATCCGTGACGAGGGACTTGATTGCGAGTTCCACGAGGGCGGCGTGCTGTACGTGTATCGCACGGCGCAGGCGCTGCAAGGCGACGAGAAGCATCATGCCCAGGTACTCGATCAACTCGGCGTCGAAGTGCAGCGGCTTCGTGGCGATGAGGTAGAGGCCATGGAGCCGGCGTTGAAGCCAGGCGTGGCTGGCGGCCTGTTCCATCCAGGTGACGCTCGCCTGCGCCCGGACCGCTATGTTGCGGAACTGGCGCGCCGGGTGCTGGAGCTTGGTGGTTCCATCGAAACGGGTGCGCGCATCGATCACTTAGGCACGCGCGACGGCAGCATCGACTTCGTCCGCACGACACGCGGCGTGTTTCGCGGTGACCGCGTGGTGATGGCGCTTGGAGCATGGTCACCCTTGCTCGGAAAGCAGCTTGGCTTGCAACTGCCCATGCAGCCCGGCAAGGGCTATTCGCTGACGTATACGCGCCCGGTGCATGCGCCGCGTCATGCCCTGGTGCTGCGTGAGGCGGCCGTGTGCGTTACCACCTGGGAGAGCGGTTACCGCTTGGGCAGCACCATGGAATTCTCCGGCTATTCCGAAGGGCTCAACCGCACGCGCCTGGAGGCTTTGCGTCGCGGCGCGGCCCAGGGCCTGCACGAGCCGGAAGGGCCGCAGCTGCTGGAGGAGTGGTGGGGTTGGCGGCCGATGAGTGTGGACGAGGTGCCGATCATCGGTCCGAGTACGCGTTGGTCCAATCTCACCCTGGCGACGGCTCACGGCATGCTCGGCGTAAGCATGTCGGCAGCGACTGGCGAATTGGTGGCGGGAATGTTGGGCGGCAAAGGGGCTGCCGATCGATCCCACGCCTTATGCACCGGCAAGGTTTGGTGCGTAATCCTTATGCCTACCCAGGAGACAGGCATGGCCGATAGCTTCGATCTGATCGTACTGGGTGGAGGTTCGGGCGGATTGGCCGTGGCGGTCCGCGCTGCGCGTCATGGCGCACGCGTGGCGTTGCTCGAGCCGGGCGCACTGGGCGGTACCTGCGTCAATGTCGGCTGTGTACCCAAGAAAGCGCTGTGGTATGCCGCGCAACTGGCGCACGAACAGCGGCTGGCGGTGGACTATGGCTTTGCTTCCACCCCGGGGCCACTCGACTGGGAGCACTTCCGTCAGCTACGCCAGAACTATATCGATGGTATTCGCCAGCGCTATGCCAGTCGTCTCGCCGACGCAGGTATCCAGCTGCTCACCGAAACCGGTCGCTTCGTATCGGCCGATACGGTGGCTACGTCCAGCGGCAATGAGCTGCGCGCCACGCAGATTGTCATAGCCACCGGCGCGCGCCCCCGACGGCTGGAGGTGCCCGGCTTCGACCTGGGCCTGGTGTCTGACGACATCTTCGCGTTACGAACCTTGCCGCGTCGTATCGCCGTGATTGGTGGTGGCTACATCGCGGTGGAGTTCGCCGGTCTGTTGCGTGCACTGGGCAGTGAAGTGTCGTTGCACGTACGCAGTCGCCTGCTCTCCGGTTTTGATGCCGAACTGGTTGATGCACTGGAAGAGCGCATGCTTGCGACAAGGCATCGCCATCACGCATCAAGTGCAGGTGACGGGTCTGCGCCGTGCGAACGACAGCATCGTGTTGGACGATGCCGTCAACGGTGAGTGCGGCCCCTATGACGCGGTGCTCTGGGCCGTGGGGCGCGTGCCCAATAGTGAGCGTCTCGATCTGGACGCTGCGGGGGTGCGTGTCGACGACGAAGGCCACGTGCTCACCGATGACTGGCAGAACAGCACTATTCCCGGTATCTGCGCGGTGGGCGACGTCACGGGTCGCGAGGAGCTCACGCCGGTGGCGGTAGCGGCGGGGCGCCACCTGGCGGATCGCCTGTTCGGTGGACAGCCGCAGAGCCGGCTTGATTACGAGAACGTGCCGAGCGTGGTGTTTGCGGAGCCGCCCATGGCCAAGGTGGGCCTGACCGAGGCGCAGGCACGTGAGTTCTATGGTGATCGGTTGCGCGTTTATCGTAGTCGCTTCACGCCGATGCAATGGGCGCTGACGGGGCACGGCGTCAAGACCATCATGAAGATCCTCTGCGCCGGCGACGACGAGCGCGTCGTCGGCATTCACGTGCTGGGCGCTGGTGCTGATGAGATGCTCCAGGGCTTCGCCGTAGCGATGCGGATGGGGCTGCGCAAGTGCGACATGGACAACACGGTCGCCATCCATCCCAGCTCCGCCGAAGAGCTGGTGCTGATGTCCTGAGCTCATGCCAGTTAGACTTTGATGATGAGCAACTACACCCTGCATCGCGGCACTGCGCCGCTGTTGATCAGCCTGCCGCACGACGGCAGTGCCATTCCTGCAGCCATTGCCGACCGCATGCTCCCTGCGGCACGGCGCTCGGTGGACACCGATTGGCATGTCGGCCGCCTGTACGAACCATTGGCCAAGGCGCTGGGCGCGAGTGTGTTGAAGCCCGTGGCATCGCGCTATGTGGTCGATCTCAATCGTCCCGCCGACGGTCAGGTGCTGTACCCGGGGCGTCGCGAGACGGGTCTGGTATCCACGATCGGCTTCAACGGTGAGCCGCTTTATCTCGACGATGCCGAGCCGACAGCCGACGAAATTCAACGGCGGGTAAATGAATTCTGGCGTCCGTACCATGACGCCTTATCGCAAGAACTTGAAAGGCTGCGCGCCGAACACGGCCGCGTGGTGCTGTGGGAGGGGCATTCCATCCGCAGCCGTGTGCCCATGCTGTTCGATGGCCAGCTGCCGGATTTCAATCTCGGTACAGCGGACGGTGCCAGCTGTGGGGCCACGCTTCAGGAGCAGTTGCAAGCCGCGCTGGAAGGCCAGTCCCAATACAGTTTCGTCGTCAATGGACGCTTCAAAGGCGGCTACATCACGCGCCATTACGGCCGTCCGGAAAGCGGCATTCATGCCGTACAGCTGGAGCTTGCCCAGCTCAACTACATGGACGAAGACAGCTTCGCGTATGACGAAGCGAAGGCATCGTTGCTGCAGGCGACCATGGGTCAGCTGCTGCGCCTTTGCATCGAGTGACGCAAGAATATTCGGTCGATGTTAGGGAGTTGGAAAGTCAAGATCCGCCGGCGTGAAAAGCTTCTGCGCGTATTGAAAACATCGGTTTCGATGCGTCGCGAAACATGCCATGTTTTAGCCGTCGCGCCGCCCGTGTTGCCGGGTTCCGGCCGGGTCCGCGGCATGACATGTTCGAGGCTCATCATGATGCGTAAGTTCGCGATCGCTTCCCTGCTAGTGGCGAGTTTTGCTCTCTCTGGTTCGGTACTGGCTCAGAATGCAGCCCCGCAGGCTGCGCCCGCGACCAAGCCGGCACCTGCCCAGCCGGCCCAGCCGGCCAGCTCTTCTTCCAAGCATCACAAGAAGAGCCACAAGCCGACCCAGATCAGTGGTCAGCCCGGTACCGCTACGGGTGGCAAGTCGTCCGGCAAGAAGTCGGGCAAGGCTACCTTGCCGCCAGTCACGACGGGCCCGTCAACGTAAAGCGTTGCCGTGTGAAACCTCGGTGGTCGGCCACCGAGGTTTCCATCTCATGTGAGCCGGTCGCTCAGCGATCGCTACGCGGCAGCGATGCGATGCACTTCAGTTCGATTGCGATGGGTGTGGGCAGGGCGGTGATGCCCAGGGTCGTGCGGCAGGCGTCCACGCCGGCGAAATACTCGGCATAGACCCGGTTGTAGGTAGCGAAGTCGCGCGTCATGTCGGTCAAGAACACCGTGACATCGACCAGATTCTCCCAGCGTGCACCGCTTGCTTCGAGCACGGCGCGCACATTCGCGAATACCTGGCGACATTGCGCCTCGATGTCGTAGTCGACCAGCGTGCCCTGCGCATCGTGGACGTTGCCCGGTATGGCATTCGTGCCCGGCGTGCGCGGCCCCACGCCGGACAGAAACAGCAGGTCGCCGACACGCCGTGCATGCGGGTAGGCACCTACCGGTGCCGGTGCCCGTTCCGTGCGGACGACGTCGCTCATCGGTTGAACTCGGGCACCGTGCCAAGGCGCTGCAGGGCCGCTTGGTAAGCAGGTTTCAGTTGCTCGCGTGAGCTGACATGCATGCCAAGGTCGTTCACGTGACCGTCGAACAGGCTGTAGCACCACGCGTGCACGGACAGTTTCTGGCCGCGCTCCCAGGCATCCATCACCATCGTGGTATGGCAGACGTTGACGACCTGTTCCATCGCGTTAAGTTCGCACAGGCGGCTGTTGCGCAGATGCATCATGTCGATGGACGAAAGCATGCTGGAATGCTTCTGGGCTACATCGCCTACATGGCGCAGCCAGTTGTCGACCAGGCCAAGGCGGCGCTCATCGAGCACCGCCTGCACGCCACCGCAGCCGTAATGACCGACCACCAGGATGTGCTCGACCTTGAGTACGTCGACGGCGAACTGGATGGTGCTGAGGCAGTTGAGGTCGGTATGCGACACCACGTTGGCGACATTGCGCTGAACGAAGATGTCACCCGGCGGCAGGTCCACGATCTGCGTGGCCGGTACGCGCGAATCGGAGCAGCCGATCCACAGGTACTTGGGGGCCTGTTGCTGGGCGAGGCGCTCGAAGAAGCGCGGATCCTGCGCGCTAACTTCGGCTGACCAGCGGCGATTGCTGTCGAGCAGTTTCTGGAGCGGGCTATTCACGGCAGGGCTCTCAATAGCGAATGCAGATGTTTTTCGGTTCGGTGAAGAAACGCAGCGCTTCCGTGCCGCCTTCGCGGCCAAGGCCAGATTGCTTCGTGCCGCCAAAAGGCGTGCGCAAATCGCGCAGCAGCCAGCAGTTGATCCACACGATGCCGAAGTCGAGTTGGCCGCCGAAGCGATGCGCGCGGGAAAGGTCGCGCGTCCACACCGAGGCGGCCAGGCCGTAGCCAGTACCGTTGGCGATGGACAGCGCCTCGGCTTCATCGTCGAACGGAATGAGGCTGACGACGGGCCCGAAAATCTCGTGTTGATTGGTGGTGGCCTGGCCGTCCAGACCTTCGATGACGGTAGGTTCCACGAACCAGCCATCGGCGCAGCGGCCCGCCACATTCACGACGTCACCGCCGCACAGCACGCGACCGCCTTCGTCGCGCGCCTGGGCAATGCAGCCGATCACCTTGTCGAAATGTTCCTGCGAAACCAGCGCGCCAAGATCCGTGTTGCCGTCGTTGGGGTCGCCCACGCGCAGTGCTTGCACGCGCTGCAGGTAGCGCTCGCGAAACGTTTCGTAGATGGAGCGTTGCACCAGCAGGCGCGAGCCGCACAGGCAGATCTCGCCCTGATTGGCGAAGCCCGAGCGGACGATGGTGTCCAGGGTGGCATCGCTGAGATCCGCGTCCTCGAACACCACCGCGGGATTCTTGCCGCCCAGTTCCAGCGACAGTTTCTTGAACTGCGGGGCAGCGGCGGTGGCGATGTGCGCGCCCGTGCGCGTGCTGCCGGTGAATGACACCGCCTTGATCCCCGGATGTTCGACCAGGGCCTGGCCTACGTTTGGGCCGCGACCCTGCACGATATTCAGCACGCCGGCAGGGAAGCCCGCCTCGATGCTCAATTCGCCGAGCAGTGCAGCCGTGCACGGCGTGATCTCCGATGGTTTGGCCACGACGGCGTTGCCCGCGGCCAGTGCTGGAGCAATCTTCCAGGTGAATAGGTACAGCGGAAGATTCCACGGACTGATGCAGCCCACCACGCCGAGTGGCTGGCGCAGCGTGTAATTGATCGCCCCGATTTCCATCGCATGCGATTCGCTGCTCCACGGCACGATGGCCGCGGCGAAGTAGCGGAGGTTGGACACGGCGCGGGGAATGTCGAGGCTGCGCGCGAGACTCAGTGGCTTGCCACTGTCGCGCGACTCCAGTACCACGAAGTCTTCCAGGCGCGCTTCAATCAGGTCGGCCAGCCGGTGCAGCAGGCGGGCGCGAAGTTCCGCTGGCATCGCGCTCCAGCCCGGCGCTGCGCGCTGCGCGGCGGCGACGGCGTCGGCGACATCGTCCGCCGACGAGTCCGGGCATTGGGCAAATACTTGGCCGGTGGCCGGCTCGAATACATCGAGCCAGCGTGAGTCACGTGGCGCCTGCAGGCGACCGTCAATGAGGTTGGCGAGGCGCAGTTTTGGCATCGTTACAAGCTTAGAGCCTGCGTACGATATTTGCACCGGTCGCGGCCGTACGTCCCCCTATGTAGGAGCGCACCCAGTGCGCGACAAACCGGCAGGACTGCCGGTTTGCACAGCGCCAGCTGCGCGAAGGGCGAGGGCCAAGGATGGCCCGAGTGACAAACCGGCAGGACTGCCGGTTTGCACAGCGCCAGCTGCGCGAAGGGCGAGGGCCAAGGATGGCCCGAGTGACAAACCGGCAGGACTGCCGGTTTGCACAGCGCCAGCTGCGCGAAGGGCGAGGGCCAAGGATGGCCCGAGTGAAAAGCCTACGTAGCAGTGATGCCGTGATCGCGCACTGGGTGCGCTCCTACGGGGTGGCCAATCAACTCAGCGAGCGTGTGCGGCCGCCGTCCACGGCGATGCTGACCCCGTTCACATAGGCGGCAGCAGGCGTAGACAGGAAGGCAATCACGGCCGCCACTTCCGAGGCCTTGCCGAAGCGTCGTGCCGGCACCGTGGCCAGCATCGCTTGCGCTACTTCGTCTTCGGTGCGCCCACTGCTGCGGGCTTGAGCAGCGAGCAGCCCGTCCAGCCGGGCCGTGCGGGTGTAGCCGGGCAGGACGTTGTTGACCGTGATGCCATCGGAGGCCAGTTCGCCCGATAGCGTCTTGGCCCAGGCTGCCACCGCTGCTCGCACGGTATTGGACACGCCCAGGCCGGCGATCGGTTCCTTCACCGACGTGGAGATCACATTGACGATGCGGCCATAACCGCTGGCCCGCATGCCTGGCAACAGCGCCTGCACTAGCGTCTGGCCGGCCAGCAGGTGCAGGCGAAACGCGGTCTCGAAGGCGTCTGCTTCTGCCGTGTGTGCCGGGCCACCCGGCGGGCCTCCGGTGTTGTTGATCAGGATCTGCGCCGGATGGTCGGCCACGATGTCGGCCACGGTCATGCGCAGGTTGTCCGTCTGCAGCATGTCGACGGCAAACCAGCGATGGTGTTGATCGTGCTTACGGGGCAGGGCCTCGGCGACAGTCTTCAAGGTGTCGGCCGAGCGCGCAAGCAGGGTGACGCTGGCACCCAATTCAGCCAGTTCGATCGCGCTGGCGCGACCGATGCCTTGCGATGCGCCGCAGACGAGGGCGTGGCGCCCACTCAGGTCGAGCAACATGGTGAGCCCCCTCGGAAAGTGGAAGTGGGGATGGATCAGGCCATCCCAAACGTGCAGCCTCTAACGTGCAGCCCACTGCATGGCGAGCGCGCCGAACCAGCACAGCCAGGCCACCCACGGACAATAACGCCACATGCGTCTCCAGCGGGTGATGCCGTCGTCCTCCAGCGCCGGCAGCACCGGTGAGCGCAGTGCGAGCTGCAGCCGCATCCAGGTGCGCCATGGCGTCGTCGGGCGCCCATCGGCTTCGGCGATGATTTGCCATTGCTGCGGATGCTTGTGACGCAACAACGACGCGACGCGGTACTGCGCCACGAAGTGCAGCGCAAAGCTGACCACGCCGGCGATCAATAACATTAAGTAGAGCTCGATCATGCCGCGCCTGTCTTCAGTAGTCGATGTCAATCATGCAGGAAATCAGCCGTTTCCGGCACCGGCGTTTGCTGCGGATGCAGCGCCATCGCTTGGCGTCGCGCTACTGTTCTTGGCATCGGCACTCTTGCTGCTGGAGCTCCCCCATCCCGGCACCGGAATGGACTCGCGCAGCGTGTTGAGCACGCCGTTGCCCTGCTCAGGCTTGCCGCAAATGGCGTTGTTCACGGCATCCTTGAACGTATTGTCCATCAGTCCGATCCAGACCGTGCCATCCGGTCCATGCGGCACCTTGAAGCTGCCCGTGGCAGCCATTTTTACCGGTGCTTCGGCCGAGAAAGACGCCGGCGATTGTTCCCAGTATGTGCTGCTGGCCTGTTGCTTGGCCGAGCTGTAGAGGACCAGGTAACGCGCACGCTTGTCGGTGATTTCCATACTGCCAAAAGCGCCCGAGGTTTGGTCGGTCCAGCCCATGTGTTCGCACAGGCCGACATCCTGCGAGCCGATCGGCTGGAACGCTTCGTCCAGCACCACGACGGTGGGCGCGAACAGGTAGCTGGAGCGTAGCCAGCGGCCGTTCAATTCAGACTTGAACGCTACGCGGTACGGAAGCTCGACTTCGCGCGGCAGGCTGAAGCTAAGGAAATAACTGCGCTCGCCATTGAGATTGCCCACCAGGCTGCCCGGCCCCAGCACGAATTTCTTCGGTTGCCAGGGCAGGGCGTTCTGGAACGAGAAGTCCGCAAACGTGGTGCAGCAAGGCGTCGCCTTCTGCAATTCGGTCTTGGCCGCATCGAGACTGCTGTGGTTGCTTTCCGGCGACCTCAGGTTGGGTGGCACCAGCGTTTTCACGCTATGGCAGCCGCTCATCAGCAGCAGGACGAAAACGATGAGAGCGGTGGCGACGGGGAGGCGATAACGCATAAGGCGATTCGTGTGGGTCAGAATTCGGCCGTCCCCGCTGCGCGCGGGTAGGGAATGGCGTCGCGAATATTGGACAAGCCGCACACATAGACCAGCAAGCGTTCAAAGCCCAGGCCGAAGCCCGCGTGCGGCACGGTGCCGTAACGGCGAAGATCACGATACCAGCCATAGGTGGCCGGATCGAGGCCGAACTGGGCCATGCGGCGGTCCAGATAATCCAGGCGCTCCTCACGCTGCGCGCCGCCGATGATCTCGCCGATACCCGGAGCCAGCACGTCCATCGCGGCGACGGTTTTGCCATCGTCGTTCAAGCGCATGTAGAACGCCTTGATCTGCTCGGGGTAGTTCATCACCACGACCGGACGGCCGACGTGTTTCTCGGCGAGATAACGCTCGTGCTCGGTTTGCAGGTCGATGCCCCAGGCCACCGGGAATTCAAACTTCTGGCCGGACTTCTTCAGGATCTCGATGGCGTCGGTGTAGTCGATGCGCTCGAACGGCTGCGAGATGAACGACTCCAGGCGGCTGATCGCATCGGGCTGCACGCGTTCGGCAAAGAACGCCATGTCATCCGGGCGCTCGTCCAGCACGGCCTTGAAGATGGCCTTGAGGAAGCCCTCGGCGCAGTCGGCGTTGTCGTGCAGGTTGGCGAACGCGATTTCCGGCTCGACCATCCAGAACTCGGCCAGGTGGCGCGGCGTGTTGGAGTTCTCGGCGCGGAAGGTCGGGCCGAACGTGTAGACCTTGCTCATCGCCAGGCAGTAAGCCTCGACATTGAGCTGGCCGGACACGGTGAGAAACGCTTCGCGGCCGAAGAAATCCTTGCGGAAATCGATCTTGCCATTCTCGGTGCGCGGCAGGTTCGCCAGGTCCAGCGTGGACACGACGGAACATGTCGCCCGCACCTTCGGCATCGGACGTGGTGATGATCGGGGTGTTGATCCAGAAGAAACCTTGCTCGGTGAGCCAGCGATGGATCGCCGTCATCATCGTGTGGCGCACGCGGGTCACTGCGCCGAACAGGTTGGTGCGCGGGCGCAGATGCGCGACTTCGCGCAGGAACTCCATCGAGTGCTGCTTGGGCTGGATCGGGTAGGTCTCCGGATCGTCGACGAAGCCGGTTACCGCCACTTGATGGGCCTGAATCTCGAAACTCTGGCCCTTGCCCTGCGAGGCCACCAGGGTGCCGGTGACGATCACGCCCGCGCCGGCGGTGAGGTGCTTCACCTCGTTTTCGTAATTAGGGACCTGGTCGGTGACCACGGCCTGGATCGGGTCGAAGCAGGAGCCATCGCTCACATTGACGAAGGACAGGCCCGCCTTCGAATCGCGCCGGGTGCGGACCCAGCCGCGCACGGTCACGGTGTTGCCGGCTTCGATGCTGCCGGAAAGAGCCTGCTTAACACTAACCACCGCCATGGATTGAAACTCCTGCTGGGCGCCGCATATCGGACGCGTAAGACCAAGTTCGACATGATAATGTACGTATCGTTCAGGTAGCGACCCTCCGCACCTCGTTTTCCAATCCTCGTAGCACCTCGGTATTGCATCCAGCCATGACGATCACCATCACTCCCGCCGCCAGCGAACGCATGCGTCAATTTTTGGCCGGTACGCCGGATGCCGCCGGCGTGCGTTTCGGCGTGAAGCGCACGGGGTGCTCCGGTTTCGGCTATGTGGTGGATCTGGCCAATGCGCTAGGCAGTGACGACCAACTGGTAAACGTCGACGGCGTGCCGCTGATCGTGGATAGCAAGAGCCTGTCCCTGGTGGACGGCACCGTGATCGATTTCCAGCGTCAGGGGCTTAACGCCAGCTTTGTTTTCCACAATCCCAACGCGACAGGCGAATGCGGTTGCGGTGAGAGCTTTACGGTCGGGTAAAGCCCGTGGTTGGGGGCGAGTGGGCTGGGCGCTCGGTGGTATGTCGCCTGGGTGCTCGGCACCTGAATCACGCCTTGCACGTGACGCGTTGCCTCCGGTTCTTGGCGTCCTCGTTGTTCCCTGTTTTGCCCGGTTGAGGACGGTGCGGCGCGCCATCCATGCGCCCCTGCTACCCGTCTCCCGCGCCCAGGCAAGCCCGCCAACTTGCACCAAAGCCCCGCCTCACCGTACAATTCCGCTTCTGTCCGCGCCCGAATGGCTCGAATGGAACCTTGCCTCACCGCCCTAGGGCGGGAGGCTGCGAGGCCGCAAGGCCGCATCCACAAGGAGTTACCCAACAATGTCCCTGCGACATTACGAAGTTGTGTTTCTGGTCCACCCTGACCAGAGCGAGCAGGTGCCCGCGATGATCGAGCGCTACAAGGCGCTGATCGAGACCGACGGTGGCAAGATCCATCGCCTGGAAGACTGGGGCCGCCGTCAGCTGGCGTACCCGATCGAGAACCTGGCCAAGGCTCACTACGTGCATGCTCAACATCGAAGTGCGAGCCAGAACGCGCTGAACGAGCTGGAGTCGGGTTTCCGCTTCAACGACGCCGTGCTGCGCCACCTGGTCGTTCGCCGCGATGACGGCCGACATCGAGCAGTCCTTCATCCTGAAGAACAAGGAGAAAGGGCGACCGCCGCCGCGACGACGAAGGCTTCGGCTTCGGCGATGACGACGACAGCGACGGTGACGAGCGCGCCGCGCCGTCGCGCGAAGCGCGACGACCGCGATAACGATCGCGACAGCGACGACTGATCCGGAGCCACGACATGTCCAAGTTCTTCCGCCGCCGCAAGTTCTGCCGCTTCACGGCCGAAGGCGTCGTCGAGATCGATTACAAGGATCTCAACACGCTGCGCCAGTACGTGACCGAGACCGGCAAGATCGTGCCCAGCCGCATCACCGGCACCAAGGCTCGCTACCAGCGTCAGCTGTCGACCGCGATCAAGCGCGCGCGCTTCCTGGCTCTGCTGCCGTACACCGACAACCACGACGTCTGATCGCTGGCGCACGCCCGGCCTTGCGGTCGGGCGTGCCCGTCAACTCTTCGGACAGCCGGCCACGGCTGCGCCGCGGCCTCGACCGGTGCTAACGAATAGGAACACATCATGGAACTGATTCTTCTTGCAGAAAGTCCAAAACCTCGGCAACCTTGGCGACAAGGTCAATGTGAAGCCGGGTTACGGCCGCAACTACCTCCTGCCCGCAGGGCAAGGCCGTGCCGGCAACGCGCGCCAACCTCGGAGCCTTCGAGAAGCGCCGCGCCGAGTACGAAGCCAAGGCCAAGGACCAGCTGTCCGGTGCCGAAGGCCGCAAGGCGCAAGCTGGAAGGCGCGTCGGTGACGATCAAGGCGAACGCCAGCCCGGAAGGCAAGCTGTTCGGCTCGGTCGGCCCGCGCGACATCGCCGAGGCTCTCGAGGCCGCCGGTCACGACGTCAACAAGGGCGAAGTGATCCAGGGCGAAGGCCCGATCCGCCACACCGGCGAGTTCGAGGTCGTGATCAGCCTGCACGCTGACGTGCAGACCACGGTCAAGGTGATTGTGGTCGGCGAAAAGTAAGCCGATCCATCGCTAGTAGTACCCGGACGGGCGCCTCCAGGGCGCCCGTCTGCTTTTGTGCTGGCAGTTATCCACGTCTGCGCACAGGTTATCCACAGACTTATTGTCTCGCGGCCTGAGATGGCGCCGCGTATGCTCCGTGCCCAACGACCATGCCGCCGGCGAATGTGTGCCGGTCCGCTGCGAGGAATCTTGATGCCCTTCGTTACTGACTCGTTCCGATCGCCCTGAGCGCCGCGGTCGTTCCGAGCGCAAACCTCCTTCCAACATCGACGCGCTACGCGTGCCGCCGCATTCGATCGACGCCGAGCAGGCCGTGCTCGGCGGACTGATGCTTGTCGCCCGACTCGCTGGACAAGGTCGCCGACCGCCTCAGCGAGCAGGACTTCTACCGCAAGGACCACCGCCTGATCTGGCGCGCGATCACCGAGCTGTCGGACAAGGGCATGCCGTGCGATGCGGTGACCCTCGGCGACTGGTTCGAGGCCAACGGCCTGGCCGAGATGGTCGGTGGCGCCGCGCTATCGTGATCGAGCTGGCCAATACCACGCCGAGCGCGGCGAACATCACCGCGTACGCGGAAATCGTGCGCGAGAAGTCGGTGCTGCGCCAGCTGATCGACGCCGGCACCGAGCATCGCCGAGCGACGGCTACCAGCCCGAAGGGATGGGCGTGCAGGAGGTGCTCGAGCGCGCCGAGCAGACGGTGTTCCAGATCGCCGAATCGGGTGCGCGCGGCAAGCAAGGGTTACGTGACGATGCGCGAGGCGGTCAAGGATGCGTTCCAGATCCTGCATCCGAGCGCTACGAGAGCAAGGGCTCAGCTCACCGGCGTCTCGCACCGGCTTCTCCGATCTGGACGAGCTGACCGCGGGCCTGCAGCCCTCCGACCTGATCATCGTCGCGGCGCGTCCGTCGATGGGCAAGACGGCGCTCGCGGTGAACATCGCCGAATGCGCGGCGATGCAGAGGAAGAAGGCCGTCGCGATCTTCTCGATGGAAATGTCGGCCTCGCAGCTCGCGTTCCGTCTGATTTCCTCGCTCGGCGCATCAACGCAGCAGCATCTGCGCACCGGCGATCTCGCCGAAGAGGACTGGCCGCGCGTCACCAACGCGATCACGTTGCTCTCCGAAGCGAAGATCTTCATCGACGATACGCCGGCGCTGTCGCCGGTGCGAAATGCGCGCGCGCGCGCGTCGCCTGAATCGCGAGCACGGCGGTCTCGGCCTGATCGTGATCGACTATCTGCAGCTCATGCAGGTGCCGGGCAACAAGGAGAATCGCGCCACCGAAATCTCGGAGATCTCGCGTGCGCTGAAAGGCGCTCGCCAAGGAGCTCAACATGTCCGGTGATCGCGCTGTCGCAGCTCAACCGCTCGCTCGAGCAGCGCACCGACAAGCGTCCGATGATGTCCGACCTGCGCGAATCGGGCGCCATCGAGCAGGACGCCGACGTGATCATGTTCATCTACCGCGACGAGTACTACAACAAGGAATCGCCCGACAAGGGCACCGCCGAAATCATCATCGGCAAGCAGCGTAACGGCCCGACCGATACGGTGAAGCTGACGTTCCTCGGCCACTACACGAAGTTCGAGAATTACGCGCCCGACTCGTTCGTTGGCGCCTTCGAGTGAGCCAAAAGCGTTAGCCATTCGATGTCGGGTCAAAGACACAAGGGGCGGCCACGGGCCGCCCCTTGTGCATGTGCGTGACTGCTTACGGATGCGTGGCCGTGTTGAAGCCAGGCGTGGCGCTGATGAAGGTGGCCGCCGACTGGATGTCGAAGCTGCCCCAGCCCGTCGCGTTGTCACGACCGGTGCTGGCCGAGTAGTAGCCATTGTTGCCGGTGGTGACGTCGTGGAACGGGAACTGGCTGGAGTAGGCGTAGAGCGCCGGTGCGGCGAAGCCCAGTCCGTTGCCGTTGGCCGACTCGAGACGCGCCCAGGCACCGACGAACAGCGGCGAGGCGAGGCTGGTGCCACCGTTGGTGTAGTAACCCGACTGCGGGATGCCCGAGGTGGAGCTCGCCGTGAAGTAGACGATGATCGGCGAGTTCGTCCAGTCCGCGTCAAACGCCACGTCGGGAACGGAGCGGTGGGCATAGCTGCTGGACTGCCAGCTTGGCCTCGCTTCCGAACTGCTGACGCCGCCGCCGCTATACGGCCAGGAAGCTTCCGAGGTGTAGGCATCAGCCGAGGTGGTGTTCAAGGTCGTACCGCCTGCGGCCACCACATAGGGCGAGCTTGCCGGGTAGTTCACCGACAGCGTGGTAGTGCTGCCGTAGCTGCCGTTCTGCGGCGCCGTGCTGCCGTTCGGGCATGGATAGGAGCCGTTGTCGCCGGTGGCGGCCGAGAAGGTCTGACCCTGGGTCACGCCGAGCTGGAAGGCCGAGTCGGCGAAGCCGGGAGCGCCATCGCACTCGGGCAGGCCCCACGACATGTTGATCACGCGGGCGGTGTTGTCGCTCACTGCCTTGTTGATCACCTGCAGCAGGCCGCTGTTGCTGGCGCCGCTGGAGCCGGTGCGGGAGCTGTAGGTGCCGCCGTCGGTATAGAAGATCAGCTTCTGCACGCCGCCGCTGATGCCGACGATGGCCTGCGCGTCCATGCCCCATTCGCCCTGGCCACTGTCGTCGGTGCTGCTCTTGGTGACGGTGGATTCGATCGCCGTCGGCACCGCGGTGATGCCCTGGCCGCTTTCGAACTTGCTCAGATCCGTCTGTGCATTGGTCATGCTGCCCCAGCCCAGGATCGCCACCGTCGTCGAGGTGGCGGCCGTGGTGGTGCCGGCGTGATAGACCGTGGCGAACTCCTGCGGATAGTAAGCATGGGCCTGGGAGTTGCCGGTCACCGAGACGACGGTGTAGGCAGGCTTGATCTGCGAAGACGGCAACGAGAACACGTGAGCCTGGTGGATCGTATTGAAGCCGAGCACCTGGTCGACCTGGGCGCTCAGCGCCGAGGGGATCTGGACGTCCGTCGTATTGGCGATGCCGTCACGTCCGTTCCGGCTGAAATGACCGATCGAGGTGCGGAATGCGCTGCGTGCCGCGCCCACCGTGCCGTCAGCAGTAATAAGCAGGCGGTTCGCGGCGATCTGGACATGGGTGAAGCCTTGCTGGCCGAGATAGTCCGCGACAGCCTGCGCTTGCTGCTGCGTGGGCGCGAACAGCGCCGTACTGTCCTGACTGCTCAGGAATTGGTGATAGGACGGGCTGCCAGGGCGGAACAACTCGTTGATGTAGCTATCGAGTACGTCCTGATTGCGCAGTTTCAGCGTCACCGTGATCGACACCGGTTCCTGATCCGCTGCATAGCCATTGAACTTGGCGTTGGCGGTATAGGGGGCAAACGTGCGCGTGGCTGACCACGTCGTGGCATCGGCGCTATACGCCGGCCCGCTAGCGATTGCCCCTTGCATGCCGATCATCAACGCCAGCGCTCCCGCCAGACGTCCACGCGTAAGGACGCGCGACACACCATTTCCAGCATTACTCATACAGAGATACTCCTAAAGTGGATGGATACTCCGGTTCGGACTTGCCTTCGCAGTTCGATCGCGCGCGTTGACGCACGCCAGGCTCGGCTCTTGACGGCCGAGATCGCATGATCGATTCGGGATGGGGCGTGCGCGTCTGAACACGCCCCACAGATTCCCCATCTGCGCGTTTTTTATAGGGGAGGTAGCGCTATCAATTTGTGAGAGTTCGCACAGATTATTGCCGGCGCGCGGATTTGCTTATGACTTTATGTAATTGGGTAATAGTCAATAAGTTATTAGGTTCACTCGGACAAATAGGGCGGCAATATATTTCGATATGCGCAAATGGTTGCGGTTTTATGTCTGCACCTGATCCGCCATGCTTTGTCGCGCACATGCAAGGTCTCCGACCACAGCATCTCCCGGCGCATCGCGCTACGCAGCCCGCTCCTGGTGTGATTTCCTCGATTGGCCACATCCACCCGCAGTATTCGCGTGTCGTTGCCGTTGCTTCGTTCGTTGGAGTAGCGCGCGGACAAGCGTCCAATGATGTCCGACTTGCGCGAATCGCGTGCTATCGAGCGGTTCGAATAGCGCTACTCACCATTCGGCGATTCATCGCGGTGTCACCATCGTCAATGAATGGCGCGTTGCCAAACGAGTCAACGTGACGACTCGTTTGCCCAGCTATCCGGCGGTCGTCACGTAGCGTAACGGCACCTGTACGCGGCCTTTCCCCTATGCATCTCTTACACGGAAAACACCTGGGACGTTTACGTTGTCGGGCGCAGCCTGCTGGATGTGCTTCCCCCGAGGTGCATCTCATATCGATGACTCTCCTGCTCGTCATCGTGCTGCTACCGCTTGGTGCTATCCCCGCATGACCGTAAAGCCGCTCCTCATGCCACGGGCCAGGCGGCAGCCTGGGTGTCAACCTCATCGTTCTCATCGTGTTGCCCGTCGTGGGTGTTCTGTGAGGTGCGCTGGTCATGAACGAATCATTGAAACTAGCTCTGTTGATGGGTTGCTGCATGGCGCTTGCGGGTTGCGCAAGTACGACTCGCGTTGCGCAGAACAATGCTCCTTGCGACATGCGACTGTTGGATTTGCGCGGCGCGTTTGACTCGGGTGCGATGGATCAGACGCAATATACGCACGCGCGCCGTGAAGCGATCAGGCGCTGCGAAAGGTCGTAAGGCGCGCGCCTGGCTTCTCTCTGAAAGAGCTCGTTGCCGGGTGCCTGCTGGCTTGCCGCAGGGAGATTGAAGGCATGCGTGTCGCGCAGGGCTGGGGCTAAGCTTGAGCGGCGGGTCGTGGATTGCCCCATAACGGTCATCGACATGGCTCGATCTCGCCGCAGGGTGGCGTTATGGTTGGGGCGTTGGGTCGGGTGAATCAGGCTGTGCTGCTAAGCTGCCTGTCAGGTCCGAGGTAAGCGTCCCGCCCGGGTCGTCCCTCTCCTCTCTTATCGCGCCGCGGTTGCGGCACCAAGCAGGCATGAGCCGTACAACTGTCGCCACCGTCCATCTCGGCGCATTGCGCCACAATCTCGCCCGCATCAAGGCGCTGTCAGCGCCTGCGAAGGTGATGGCCGTCATAAAGGCCGATGCCTATGGGCACGGGCTGGAGCGCGTGGCGCGTGCGCTCGATGGCGAGGCAGATGCGTTTGCCGTGGCGGCGCTGGGCGATGGACTGCGCCTGCGCGCTGCCGGGCATCGGCAGCGCATCGTCGTGTTGTCCGGTCCGGATCACGCCAGCGATATCGCTGAAATGCAGCGGCTGAATCTGGATGCGGCGATCCATCACGAGGCGCAACTGCATTGGTTGAAGGAAGTGTCGCCAGCACGCGGTCCGCTGCGCGTATGGCTCAAGGTGGATAGCGGCATGCATCGCCTGGGCTTTGCGCCGGAAGCGGTTCCGTTCGTGCATGCGCAGTTGGCGGCCATGCCGGGCATCGATCCGGAGATCGGCCTGCTCACGCATTTCGCCGAGTCGGAAGTGTTCGATGGTATGCAGACGCCAGCGCAGATCATTCGTTTCGCCGAGGCCACGCGAGGGTTGCGCGGACCGCGCTCGCTATCGAACTCCGCCGCCGTGCTTGGCTGGGTTGATGCGCGCGGCGACTGGGTGCGTACGGGCGGCTTGCTGTATGGACTCTCCGTGGTGGACGGGAAAACGGGCGCGGACTTTGGTTTCCGCCCGGTCATGACGCTGAGCACGCGTTTGATCGCGATCAACCAGATCGGCAAGGGCGAGCGCATCGGCTACAACGGTACCTGGGCCTGTCCTGAAGACATGCCGGTAGGCGTGGCCGCCGTGGGTTATGGTGATGGTTACCCGCGCAGCGCGGTGGCCGGTACACCTGTGCTGGTGGGCGAGCAGCAGGTTCCGCTGATCGGCCGCGTGTCGATGGACCTGATTACGCTGGACCTGCGCAAAGTCCCCGAGGCCAAGGTAGGCGATCGCGTCACCTTGTGGGGGCCGGAGTTGCCGGTGGAGATCATCGCCGCACAGGCGGGCACGATCTCCTATGACCTCACTTGCGGCATGACCCGTCGCGTACTGTTTGTCGAAGACGAGCACTGATCGGGAGCGTCGCGTCTCGCGGTGTGCGATGCACACCCGCTAAGCTCTGCCCATTCGCTCAACGTCTCCCCGGGAAACTCCATGGCCAAAGCCAAGACCGCCTATGTCTGCACCGATTGCGGTGCGGAGCATTCGAAATGGCAGGGGCAGTGCATTGAATGCGGCGCCTGGAACACGTTGAGCGAATTCGTGGTGCAGCCTGCGGTGAAGTCCGCCGGAGCGGCACGCAGCACCGCCGGTTACGCGGGCGCTGCGGCAGGTTCGCCCAAGGTAACCCCGCTGACCGCTGTCGCACTCAACGCCGAAACGCGCACGCTCACCGGCATCGGGGAGCTCGATCGCGTCCTGGGCGGTGGTCTGGTCGATGGTTCGGTGGTGTTGATCGGTGGCGACCCGGGTATCGGCAAATCCACCTTGCTGTTGCAGATGCTGGGCACGCTCGGCGCGCAGTTGCCAAGCGTGTACGTTACCGGCGAGGAATCGCTGGCCCAGGTGGCTGCGCGCGCGCAGCGCCTGGACCTGCCGCTGGGGCCTCTGCACGCGCTAGCCGAAACCTGCATTGAACGCATCATCGAACAAGCCTTGGCGAACCGGCCACGGGTACTGGTGATCGACTCCATCCAGACCATCTGGACCGAGCTGCTTACGGCGGCACCCGGATCGGTGAGCCAGGTGCGCGAATCGGCGGCCAAGCTCACGCGTTTCGCCAAGGAAACGGGCACCTCGGTGTTCCTGGTGGGACACGTCACCAAGGAAGGTGGCATCGCGGGACCGCGCGTACTCGAGCACATGGTGGATGCGGTGCTGTATTTCGAGGGCGAATCGGGCAGTCGCTTCCGTGTCCTGCGTGCCTTCAAGAATCGCTTCGGCGCCGTCAACGAGCTCGGTGTGTTTGCCATGTCGGAAAAGGGGCTGCGCGAAGTGTCCAATCCTTCGGCGATCTTCCTTTCCGCGCATAGTGGGCCGACCTCGGGCAGCGCCGTGATGGTGACGCGCGAAGGCACGCGGCCGCTGCTCGTCGAAGTGCAGGCGCTGGTGGACCAGTCCTCCCTGGGCAATCCGCGTCGGGTGGCCTTGGGACTGGAACAGAACCGCCTGGCCATGCTGCTGGCCGTCCTGCATCGGCACGGCGGCGTGGCAGCTTACGACCAGGACGTGTTCGTCAACGTGGTCGGCGGTATTCGCGTGCAGGAAACGGCCGCTGATATGCCGGTGCTGCTGGCGGTGCTATCCAGCCTGCGCGATCGTCCGCTGCCGGAGAAGAACATCGCGTTTGGCGAGGTCGGGCTTTCCGGAGAAATTCGCCCGGTGCCGAATGGGGAGGAGCGCTTGAAGGAAGCTGCGCACCACGGTTTCCAGCGCGCCATCGTGCCGAAGGCCAATGCACCGAAGAAGGGGCGCGTGGGCGATATGGAGGTGGTGGCGGTGGAGCGTCTCTCGGAAGCGATCGACGCGTGCCGCTGAGTCCCCTCCGGGCCCGATGAGCGGCGAATCTCAGCGAGGGGGCGCGCTTGATGTAGGAGCGCACCCAGTGCGCGACCGGCACTGCCCCTGTTCCCATGGCTACCATCAGCGCGCCATCTACGCGGTGCGCTGGCGATGGCTAGGGGAACTGAGGCCGTAGCCCATCGCGCACTGGGTGCGCTCCTACACGGGATCGCTACCGAGCGGGAGGTCTCATGGCTGAGATTCGGCGCTCATCGGGCACAGAGGGGAGGAGGCAAGCATGTTCAGACCGGCGGTAACGCCGCAAAGTCCGGATGCTGTTCCGCGCGTGCTGCGAATGCCGCGAGCCGTGGGTAGGACGACGGGTCGATGGTCTCCGGCGTCACCAACTGGGTGAAACCCCAGGCCACGGCAATGGAAATGTCGGCCTGTCCCGGCTCGCTGCCGAACAGCCAGTCATTCGTGCCGTCGATTTCGCGTTCCAGCACATCGTAGGCGGCATGCAGCTGGCCTTTCACGCGTTGCAACCAAGCTGCGTCACGCTTGTCAGCCTCGCGTTTGTGCTCGTAGACGATCTGTACGCTCTTTTCGCTGGCCGTGAGTGCGGCACCGATCAGGCGCAGCGCGCGCAGGCGCTTGGCCGGCTCGGACGGCATCAGGCTAGGCCGGTCGCTGGCCGTTTCCGCCCAGTCGATGATCAGGTTGGAGTCGACCAGCAGGCTGCCGTTTTCCACGACCAGGGTCGGTGCTTTCACCTGCGGATTGATCGACTGGAACTCATCGAAGTTGCGAAATACGGACAGCGAGCGATGAGTAAACGGGATGCCTAGCCGGCGCAACGAAATGGCGGTGCGGCGAACATAGGGGGAGTCGAGCATGCCGATCAGTTCCACGCATATCTCCAGGTCAGGAAGTGAAGATGACGGTCTTGCTGCCGTTGAGCAGTACGCGGTCATCGAGATAAAGCCGTAAGGTGCGCGCCAGTACGCGACGTTCGATATCGCGGCCGATGCGGACGAGATCATCCGGCGTGTCGGCATGCGTCACGCGCTCGATGTCCTGTTCGATGATCGGGCCTTCGTCCAGGTCGGCGGTGACAAAGTGCGCGGTGGCGCCGATCAGCTTGACGCCGCGGCGATACGCCTGATGGTACGGGCGCGCACCCTTGAAGCCGGGCAGGAACGAGTGATGGATATTGATGCAGCGCCCCTCCAGCCGCTTCGCCAGGTCGGCCGAAAGCACCTGCATATAGCGAGCGAGCACGACGAGCTCCGCGCCGCTGTCTTCGATGAGTTTCGACAAGGCTGCTTCCTGCGCTACACGACGCTCCCCGTCGGTAGGGAGGTAATGGAATGGAATGGCGTCGATGTCCAGATGTTGATATGTCTCGCGCGCATGGTTGGCGACGATGCCGACGATGTCCATCGGTAGTTCGCCGATGCGCCAGCGATACAGCACGTCGGCCAGGCAGTGATCGAATTTCGACACCAGCAGCAAGACGCGGTGGCGCTGCGCGCGATCGCGCAAGGTCCATTGCATGTTGAAGGTATCGGCGACGGTCGTAAAACCGCGAAGCAACTCGTCCTGATGGATGCTGCCGCTTTGGAATACCAGGCGCATGAAGAAGCGCGCGGTCTCGTCGTCGCCGAACTGCTGCGCCTCCACGATATTGCAGCCTCGTCCCGCCAGATGCCCCGATACCGCCGCCACGATGCCGGCGCGATCCGGACAGGAGAGGGTGAGGATGAACTGGTCGGAGGCCATGATCGTCAGGGCGTGCGGTGAAGTATCAGTTCCAGGACCGCCTTGGTGCCGAAGAACGCCAGCAATAGCACGCCCATACCGGTCAGGGTGAGATTCACCGCGCTGCGGCCGCGCCAGCCGTGTCGCCAGCGCCCGTAGAGCAAAGATGCCGAAGACCAGCCAGGCGATGATCGACAGCACCGTCTTGTGAATCAGGTGTTGGCCGAACAGGTTCTCCACGAACAGGATGCCGGTGAGCAGGGTCAGCGACAGCAGCACGAAGCCGGCACCAATCAAGCGGAACAGCAGGGTTTCGGTGAGCGTCAGCGGCGGCAGTGCGCGCAGCCAGGGGCCGAACTGGCGGTGGCGCAAGGCGCGCTCCTGGATCGCCAGCAGGATCGCCAGCGCTGCGGCAATCGAGAGCACGCTGAAGGCGAGCAAGGCCACGGTGACATGCAGCTTGATCTGCCATTCCAGTGGTTGGCGGCGCAGTCGTTGGCGCGACCAAGGTATCCGCCGCCAACAGTAGGGCGGTGAGCGGAAACACGATCACGCCTAGCGCCGCCACCGGCCGCGAGATGTTCACCACCAGGGTTAGCGCCGAGACCACGCAAGCCACCAGCGACAGCGCGGCGAAGAAATGCAGGTCCAGTGCGCCGCGGTGAATGCCCAGCAGAATGAAGGCATGGATCACGACGGCGTTGCCGGCCAGCGCCAGGGCGGAGCGATTCAGTGGTTTGCCGCCGCTCAGCAATGGCCGCGCCAGGCCGGCGGCGGCGGTGAGATAGAGCACGACGGCAAGCAGGGCGAAGAGGGTGATGGCCATGACGCGGGAGTGTAGGGGGTAAGCCGGGCGGCTGTGGAGCGGCGGCTTCACGGTGCGGAAAGCCGGGTGGTCGGCCTGGCGCGTCGTCGTCCGCTATACTCTGCGATCCTCAAAGGTCACCCGCTGCTTATGTTCGAGTCGCTCAGCCAACGCCTATCCGCCACCGTCAACCGCTTGCGTGGCCGCGGTCGCCTGACCGACGAGAACATTCGCGAGTCGATGCGCGAAGTGCGTATTGCCCTGCTGGAGGCCGACGTGGCCCTGCCGGTCGTGCAGGCGCTGGTCGAGCGCGTGAAGGTACGCGCGGTCGGCCAGGAAGTGCTGAAGAGCCTTTCGCCTGGCCAGGCGCTGGTCAAGGTCGTCAGCGATGAGCTGACCGCCCTGATGGGTACGGCCAATACCGAGCTCAATCTCGCCCAGCAGCCGCCTGCCGTGGTGCTGATGGCGGGTCTGCAGGGTGCGGGCAAGACCACCACGGTCGCCAAGCTCGCCCGCTTCCTCACCGAGCGCAAGAAGAAAAAGGTGATGGTGGTGAGCTGCGACGTGTACCGTCCGGCCGCGATCGAGCAGTTGCGTACGCTGGCCGAACAGGTCGGCGTGAAGTTCTTCCCGTCCGAGGCTGGCCAGAATCCGGTCGATATCGCGAAGAACGCCGTTGCCGCCGCCCGTCGCGAAGTGGTCGACGTGCTGCTGGTCGATACCGCCGGCCGCCTGCACGTGGACGAGGCGATGATGGCGGAGATCAAGGCGTTGCACGCCGCGATCAATCCGATCGAAACGCTGTTCGTGGTCGACTCCATGACCGGCCAGGACGCGGCCAATACCGCCAAGGCCTTTGCCGAAGCGTTGCCGCTCACCGGCGTGGTGCTGACCAAGACCGATGGCGATGCGCGCGGTGGCGCGGCGCTTTCGGTGCGTTATGTCACCGGTCGCCCGATCAAGTTCCTGGGCGCCGGCGAAAAGACCGATGCGCTGGAACCGTTCCATCCGGATCGCGTCGCGCAGCGCATCCTCGGCATGGGCGACGTGCTGTCGCTGGTCGAGGAAGTCGAGCGCAAGGTCGATCAGGAAAAGGCGCAGAAGCTGGCCGAGAAGGTCATCAAGGGCAAGCGCTTCGATCTCAACGACATGCGCGATCAGCTCGAGCAGATGAATAGCATGGGCGGCCTGGCCGGCCTGATGGACAAGCTGCCGGGCGTGTCGGGCTTGCCCGATAGCGTGAAATCCAAGGTCAACGACGGTGAGATCAAGCGCATGATCGCGATCATCGGCTCGATGACCAAGAAAGAACGTCGTCATCCGGACCTGCTGAATGGCTCCCGCCGTGCCCGTGTGGCGCGCGGTTCAGGCACCCAGCCGGCCGACGTCAACCGTCTGCTCAAGCAATACATGCAGATGGAGAAGATGATGTCCAAGCTCTCCAAGGGCGGCTCCAAGGGTCTGCTGAGGCAGATGAAGGGCGCCATGAAGGGCATGGGCGGCATGGGCGGGCTGCCGCCGATGCGTCGGGGCTGAACGGTCCCAGTGAGCCCGGATGGCTGATTTCGGCCTCCAGCTCTTCCTTTTTTCTACAAATTCATTAAAATGCCGCGTTTACCGCGCACAGCTAAGTGCGTGCTGCCGGCATCCGGCAACTCTGGAGCTTTTACTTATGGTCAAGATTCGTCTTTCGCGCGGCGGCGCCAAGGGCCGTCCGTTCTACCACATCGTTGTCACCGATCAGCGCAACAAGCGCGACGGTCGCAGCATTGAGAACGTTGGTTTCTACAACCCGGTTGCCTCGGGCAAGGACAAGCGCCTTGAGCTGAACGTCGTGCGCGTGCAGGAGTGGGTTGCCAAGGGTGCGCAGCTGACCGATAAGGTCGCGGCCCTGGTGAAGGAAGCCGGCAAGCAGCAGGCTGCCTGAGTATGACGGCAGCCGGTCGGCGCGTCCTGGTAGGACGCATCGTCGGGCTGTACGGCGTGCAGGGCTGGGTCAAGCTTGAATCCTGGACCGAGCCCCGCACGCGGATCTTCACGTACCAGCCCTGGCAGCTCTCATCGGCGCCGGGTGTGGAGGCGGAGATCACGGGAGTGAAGGGACGTCCGCAGGGCAAAGGGCTTGTCGCCCAACTGCCCGGAGTGGATGGCCGCGAAGCCGCGGCAGCGCTGGTGGGACAAGACATTTATGTCGCCCGCGAGTTGCTGCCTCCTCCCGGCAAGGATGAGTATTACTGGGTCGATCTCGAAGGTCTTGAGGTCGTCACCACGGAAGGCGTGGCACTGGGGCGGGTCAGTCATGTATTCGCGACCGGCGCCAACGACGTCGTGGTGGTAAAGGACGGTACGCGCGAGCGTCTGATTCCTTTCGTCCAGGGTTCTTATGTGCGTTCAGTGGACTTGTCCGATGGGCGCATGGTGGTGGACTGGGATCCTGAATTCTGAGCGCGCCTGGCGCTGCCTAAAGGGTTGAGGATCATGCGCATCGATGTCGTCACGCTGTTTCCCGACTTCATGCACCAGTGCGCTTCAGTTGGCGTGGTAGGGCGAGCGCAACAGCGTGAGCTGCTACAGGTGGAAACCTGGAACCCGCGCGACTACGCCACCGACAATTACCGTACTGTGGACGGCCGCACCTGCGGCGGCGGGCCCGGCATGGTGATGCTGATTCAGCCTTTGCGCGCGGCCCTCAAGGCGATGCGCGAGGTGGCACCGGAACCGGTGCACGTGATTTATCTCAGTCCGCAAGGAGCGCGGCTGACGCAGGGTAGGGTGGAAGCGCTGGCAAAGCTGCCGCGCATCGCCTTGCTCTGTGGGCGTTATGAAGGTGTGGACGAGCGTCTGCTTGCGCACGAGGTCGACGAGGAGCTTTCCATCGGCGATTATGTGCTGTCGGGTGGTGAGCTTGGCGCGGCAGTGATCATTGATGCCGTCGGTCGCTTGCAGGAAGGTGCGTTGAATGACGCACAGTCGGCGCAGCAGGATTCGTTTTCGGATGGCCTGCTGGATTGTCCGCACTATGCAAAACCGGTGCACGATGCACTCGGCGACGTACCGGAGGTCTTGCTTTCCGGTGACCATGCGGCGATTCGCCGTTGGCGCCTGAAGCAGTCGCTGGGACGGACCTGGTTGCGACGTCCCGATCTTTTGGCGCAGCGCGCGCTGGATGCTGAATCCCGAGCGCTGTTGGACGAATTCCGCCGCGAGCATGCAAGAACGCAAACGCGGCACAACGATACGGTCACCCAGTGACCGCAGTTTGATATGAGACAGGTGTTGCCATGAACAAGATCATTGAACAGTTCGAAGCCGAGCAGATCACCCGCCAGCTGCCGGAATTCGGCCCTGGCGACACCGTGGTGGTCAACGTGAAGGTGAAGGAAGGCAATCGCGAGCGCGTCCAGGCGTTCGAGGGTGTCGTTATCGCCAAGCGCAGCCGCGGTCTGCATTCCGCTTTCACCGTGCGCAAGATTTCGCACGGCACCGGCGTGGAGCGCGTGTTCCAGGCGCACAGCCCGGCCATCGACTCGCTCGAAGTCAAGCGCAAGGGCAAGGTGCGCGGCGCCAAGCTGTACTACCTGCGCGGCCTGGAAGGCAAGGCGGCTCGCATCAAGGAAGACATCGCTGCCGTCTCCGCTGCCAAGGCTGCGAAGAAGAAGGCTGCCGCCGAGTAACTCGGTACGCATCAGCGATACAACAAAAACCCCGCGGAGCGATCCGCGGGGTTTTTGCGTTGGGCTTACTTGCGGATTTTGCGTTTGCGGTGCGCCGAAGCGCACGGCCTTGTCAGTTGCCGATGCTGAGGCGCTGGGGTTCCTGCAGGAAGTTGCCCTGCACAAAGTCCACGCCGCAGGCAAATAGCAGCGAGGTGCTGGCCGCGTCTTCCACCCATTCGGCAATGGTCTGCTTCTTCATCTCGCGTGCCTGGCGGCAGATCTCGGCGACTTTCTTCTGGCTCTCCTGCTGCTGTGGCAGGTCCGCCATATAGCTGCGGTCGATCTTCAGGTAGTCCGCGTCGATATGGTTGAGCAGCTGGAACGAGTTGAGGCCCGAGCCGAACTGCTCCAGCGCGAATTGGCCGCCCAGCTTCTTCCAGGCCGTGATGAACTCCTGCGCCGGGCGCAGCGAGGTCACCACTTTGCTCTCGGTTGTTTCCAGCACCAGCTGTCCGTGTTTGAGCGCGGCTCTTTTCAAGCGATCACCCAGCCAGGGCAACAGCTCGGCATCCTGCAGCGAGCCCGACGTCAGCTTGACGAAGAACGTGGTCGGTGTGCCCATGCGTTCGCGCGCCTTGAGCGCCTCGATCGCCTCGTTCAGCACCCAGCGGTCGATCGCTGGGGTGAGGTTGTGCTTCTCGGCGATCGGCATGAAGAAGCCGGGCAGCACTTCGCCTTGCGGGCCATTGAGGCGCAGCAGGATTTCCGAGAATTCGCCTTCGGCGTCCTGCAGGCTGATTGTCTGCTGGTGATAGAGCACAAAATCGTTCTGCGTGAGCGCTTGCTGCAGCACGCCCAGCCAATAACGCTCGCGTTCTTCGTCGGCCTTCTCACGCGCGCCGGGATCATGCAGGTCGCTACGATTGCCGCCCTGGCTCTGCGCATTGCGCAACGCCTGGCTGGCCTGATTGAGCAGCAGTTCGGTGTTTGCGTTCTTCTCGCCGAGCAGGCTGCCGCCGATGCTGGCGGTGACCGTGATCGAGCGCGTGCCGAGATCGAAGATACCGCCCGCGATGCTCTGCAGCAGGTTTGCGATCCAGCTCTTGATGCCTTCGTCGTTGCGCGTGTGCAGCAGCACGCCGACCGTATGTTCGGCCAGCAGGCCGGCGGTATCGTGAGCGCCGAGCTGGGCTTCCACGCGCGCGGCGAACGTAGCGAGCAGCTCATCCGCCTTGGCAAGACCCACGCCGGCCACGATGGTTTGCCAGTTGTCAGGCTCGATCAGCAGCAGCGATTGGCCCTTGGTGCCCTCGGTGGCCGCCGCCACCGCCTGGTCGATGCATTCGAGCGTGCGCGCGCGATTGAACAGGCCCGTGACCTGGTCGCGCTGCAGCTGTTCGATCACATTGGCGTCGACCTGCTGGCGTCGGAAAACCACCTGGAGGCAGGGTTCGCCTTCGAACGTGGCATGGGCAAATTCCACGCTGGCCTTGAAACTGGTGGCGTCGGCCCGGCGTGCCTGCAGTTCGAGCGGGCCGTTGCGCTTCTCGCCACGTGACAGGCCCTTCAGGGTCGCCTTGAACTCTTCGGTGTCGCTCGGACCGATCATGTCCAGTACGGGCAGACCCAACAGGTCGTCAAAATCGGTGTAGCCGAACGTATCGAGATAGGCCTGGTTGGCGCGCACGTGCATGCCTTCGTGCACGTAGGCGATGGGATCGTTGGACGAGTCGAGCAGGGCATCGCAGCGACGCTCGGATTCGCGCAACGCGGTTTCCAGGCGGCGCAGCTGGCGGCGCGTGTTGAGCGCGTCGAACTCGCGCTGGATCACCGCCATCAGCTGCTTGGGCTGCGGGCGTAGCGCTACGCTGCGGGCGCCATTGACGAACAGATCGGTGACCACGGCATTGTCGACCTGGGCGACCAGGGCGATCAGCGAGAGGTCGCGCCCATGGGCGTCGAGCAGGCGGGTGAGGTCGCGCAGTTCGACGGTGCCCACGGAGGGGTCGAAAAGCACGATGTCCGGTCCCAGCTCGTCGAGGGCGGCGGTCACTTGATCGGGGCTGGTGGCGCGCGCAGGACGAACAGCAATACCGCTGTTGCGCAGCAGGCTGATGATCTGTTCCGCGTCTTCGACCGACTTTTCGATGAAAAGGATCTTGATGACCTGGTCTGTTTTCATGGGCACGTCGAGCTATCCATTGTTCGCCGCTGCGGGTCAAGCCTGCCATGACAGCAGGGTGCGGGCCATGCGTGGTTGTAGCGGATTCCGTGAGTCACTACCAGCGGAAATATTCCGGGAGTGACGCGGCCCACTGCTGTGAGCCAGTTCAAAGTCCTTGCAGGGCGCACGAGCGGGGCGCCGAGGTGACGTGATTACAGCGGACGTTTGGACGCTTCGCCGCCTACTTCGCGCACCAGCTTGGGCACCAGGTAGCCGGGCAGGCGCTGGCGCAGTTCATCGACCAGGGCGAGCGCACGGGTGTCGTCGACTTCGAAGTGCGCCGCCCCCTGCACCCGATCGAGCTGGTGCAGGTAGTAGGGCAGCACACCAGCGGCGAACATGCGTTCGGACAACGCGGCCAGCGCGTCGGCGTCGTCATTGACCCCGCGCAGCAGCACCGACTGGTTGAGCAGTGTGCCGCCGGCCTCGCGCAGGCGGGCGCAGGCTTCGTCGACACTCGCGTCGAATTCGTTGGCGTGATTGGCGTGCAGTACCACCACCTTTTGCAGTGGCAGCTGCGCCATCCAGTCCATGAGCGCCCGGTCGACGCGCTCAGGCAGTACCACCGGCAAGCGGGTATGGATGCGCAGGCGCACGACGTGCGGGATATCCTTCAGGCCCTGAGTGAGCTCTTCCAGCTTGGCGGTGGCGAGCGAGAGTGGGTCGCCGCCGGACAGGATCAGCTCGGTGATCGGTCGAGTCCTGTCGGACATGGTCCAGGGCCTTGCGCCACTGGCCCGCAGCGGCGATTTCGTCGCCATAGGGAAAGTGCCGGCGAAAGCAGTAGCGACAGTTGATGGCGCAGCTGCCGCTGGCGATCAGCAGCGCACGGCCGCTGTATTTGTGCAGGACCCCTTGCCCGGCCTTCGAGGCCAGGTCGCCCACGGCATCCGTCGTGAAACCTTCGACCTGGTGGTGCTCGGCCGCCTGCGGCAACACCTGCAGCAGGAGGGGGTCGGCCGGGTCGCCCTGGCGCATCCGAGCCACGAAACCGCGTGGGACGCGCAGCGCGAAGCCCGCATCGTCGACTGGCAACAGGTCGGCACGGTGGCCGAGCCCTGCGGCCTGCAGGAGTTCGGCAGCGTCGGTAATGGCATCTCGCCACAGCTCGCGCCAGTCGGCGTCGGGTGGCGATAGGCGGGCAGCGGGGCTTGCGGTTATCATGGTGGGCCTTCGGGACGGGACTTCGGGCCCGCGACAGACCCTCGGAATTCTAGCCGCCCCGCGGGGCGGTGTTACCTTTTGGAGTAGATAGCGCATGGCGACCGCCGGTCTGAACGACGTCAAGAAGGGTATGAAGATCCTTCACAACAACGACCCGTGGGTCATTACCGAGGCCGAGTTCATCAAGCCCGGCAAGGGGCAGGCGTTCACCCGCATCTTCATCCGCAACCTCAAGAACGGCCGCACCTCTGAGCAGACGATGAAGTCCAGCGACTCCTTCGAGGTGGCGGACGTCAACGATACGGACATGCAGTATCTGTATACCGATGGCGATTTCTGGCACTTCATGCACCAGGAGTCGTTCGAGCAGCACCAGGCCACCAAGGCCGGCGTCGGCGATGCGGTGAAGTGGCTCAAGGGCGAGGAAGAGTGCGTGGTCACGCTGTTCAACGGCGAAGTCATCGCTGTCCAGCCGCCGAACTTCGTCGAGCTGAAGATCACCGAGACCGATCCGGGCGTGCGCGGGGACACCTCCGGTGGCGGCGGCAAGCCGGCCACGCTGGAAACCGGTGCCGTGGTGCGGGTGCCCCTGTTCGTCGGCACCGATGAAGTCATCAAGGTCGACACCCGTACGGGTGAATACGTCAGCCGCGTCGGCAAGTAAAGCTCCAAGCGTTCGATGCATGGATCGGCACGGCTGCCCCTGGGGCGCCGTGCCGATTTTGTTATGGGCTGGCGAAAGTGACTCTGAGTGAGGCGGCCTGTCTTCTTCGTGGCTCAAGTACGATGGCACGTCCTACGGAAACGACAGGTTCCGTCATTTTTGACATCCCGAAACAGCGAGTGATCTATGACTCCTAGCCCTATCGCCGTCGACCTGCTCATCGAAGCCCGCTGGATCGTCCCCGTCGAGCCGCATGCGGTGGTGCTGGAGCACCATGCCGTCGCCATCGATGCGGGTGTGATCGTTGCGTTGCTACCCATCGCCGAGGCACGAGCCGCCTATGCGCCGCGCGAACGGGTGGAGCTGGGCGAACACGCGCTGATCCCTGGTTTGGTCAATACACACACGCACAACCCGATGACCTTGCTGCGTGGCCTGGCCGACGACCTGCCGCTGATGGTGTGGCTGCAGAAGCATATTTGGCCGGTGGAAGGGCAGGTGATCGGGCCGGAGTTCGTGCGCGATGGCGTGGAGCTGGCAGTGGCCGAGATGATTCGCGGCGGCACCACCTGCGCCAACGAAAATTACTTCTTCCCCGATGTCATCGGAGCCACGTATCGGCGTATGGGCTTCCGCGCCGTGGTCGGCCTGCCGGTGATCGAATTCCCGACCGCCTGGGCGAAGTCGCAGGACGAATACTTCGAGCGCGCCATCGAGGTGCACGACAGCTTCCGCGGCGATGCACTGGTCGGCACGGCGTTCGCGCCGCATGCGCCCTATACCGTGTCTGACCAGAGCTTCGAGCGAATTCGGGTGCTGTCCGACCAGCTCGATATCCAGGTACATCTGCATACGCATGAAACGGCGCATGAAGTGGATGAGGAGAAGAGCAAGAGTGGTCTGCGTCCGTTCCAGCGCCTGCAGAAGTTGGGCCTGGTCAACGACCGCCTAATCGCTGTGCACATGACCCAGCTCACCGATGGCGAAATCGCGGCCTGTGCGGAAGCGGGCGTATCCGTAGTGCATTGCCCGGAATCCAATCTCAAGCTGGCGTCGGGCTTCTGCCCCGCCGAGAAGTTGCGCCGGGCCGGCGTCAACGTGGCGCTGGGTACCGACGGTTGCGCCTCCAATAACGACCTGGACATGTTCGGCGAAATGCGTACAGCAGCCCTGCTGGCCAAGGCGGTTGCCGGCGACGCGGCGGCCTTCGATGCGGCGTATGCGCTGCGCGCGGCGACCCTCAACGGTGCCCGCGCCATGGGTCTGGAAGACCGGATCGGTTCGATCGAAGTTGGCAAGCAGGCCGATATCGCAGCCGTGCGCCTGTCCGATCTGGAAACCCAGCCGTTGTTCCATATTGCGTCGCAGTTGGCCTATGCCGCTGGACGTCATCAAGTGAGCGACGTGTGGATCAACGGTGTCCGCAAGCTCGCCGCACGAACGCTGGTGGATATCGACACCGACGCCGTGCTCGCCAAGACGCATGCCTGGCGCGAACGCATTGCAGCCATCGACGCGGGTTGAATGGAACCAAGATGAATCGCTATCTCGTCATGGCCATGCGACGCCCGACCTGTGATCCGGCGATGGTGCAGCCGCATAAGGATTACCTGGAAGGCTTGCGTGCGGGTGGACGCATCGAGCTGTGCGGTGGCTTCAGCGACAAGTCCGGCGGTGCCTATCTGTTGCTCGCCGAGCACTTCGACGAGGCGCTGGCCATGGCGCATGAAGACCCGGCCCACCTAAGCGGCGGCTGGGATATCACGGTATACGAATGGCAGGCGCGTTAAGCTCTGCCGCTGGGTAAAAAGGATGCGTTCAATGCAAGCTGCGGCCAATGTAAGTCCCGAGGAAATCGCCCGTTTCGGCAAGCTGGCTGCGCGCTGGTGGGACCCGGACGGCGAGTCCCGTCCGCTGCATGATCTCAACCCCGTGCGTGCCGCCTATGTGGCAGCCCGAGTGGATCTGCGGCGCGCCAAGGTGGCGGATGTCGGTTGCGGCGGCGGCTTGCTCAGCGAGGCCCTGGCTCGCGCTGGCGCCCATGTCACGGGCATCGATCTCGGTGAGAAGGTCATCGAGATTGCGCGCCTGCATTTACACGAGTCGCGACTCGAAACACCTGACCTCCATGTCGACTATCGCGTGCAGTCGTCAGCCGAACTGGCTGCGGCGGAGCCGGAAAGCTTCGACGCCGTGTGTTGCATGGAATTGATCGAGCACGTGCCCGACCCGGCCGCCCTGGTCAACGATCTTGCACGCATGGTGAAGCCGGGTGGTGTGGTGGTGATGTCCACGCTCAATCGCACGCCCGTCGCATTTGGCGCTGCCATTCTCGGTGCCGAGTACATCACGCGCATGCTTCCGCGCGGTACGCACCATTACGCGCAATTCCTGAAGCCGTCCGAGCTTGGCCGCCTGATGCGCCACGCCGGGCTCGAGCTGGACGACGTCTCTGGCCTCGGCTACAACCCGATCAACCGCAAGGCCTGGTTGAGCCGCGTCACGGCCGTGAATTATCTGATCAGCGCAAAAAAACCGGCATGAAGTCCTTTCCCAAGAACCTCCAGGGCGTGCTGTTCGATCTCGACGGCACCTTGCTCGACAGCGCCATCGATCTCTACGGGGCGCTGAAGAACCAGTGCGACGAAATGGACGTCCCTTCGCCGCCCTACGAGATGGTGCGCGAGGTGGTGTCGCGCGGTTCGCGTTCGATCCTGCGCTGTGCCTTTCCCGATCTCGACGAGGCGGAGCTGTTGACCCTGGTGCCGCGCTATCTGGAACTCTACGAGGCGGTCATGGCAGACCAGACGCGTCCGTTCGAAGGCGTGGACGAACTGCTCGCCGTCATCGAGGCAGAGGGGCTGGCCTGGGGCATTGTTACCAACAAGCCAGGGTTCCTGACCGACGGACTGGTGGAACGCATTGGCTGGGCCGCGCGTGCGGCAGCCGTGGTTTCGGGTGACACCTTGCCGGTGAAGAAACCTGATCCGGCACCGGTGCTGCTCGCCTGCGAACGCGCCGGGCTCGATCCCTCACGTTGCCTGTTCGTGGGCGACGATCGCCGTGACGTGCTCGCGGGCGACGCCGCTGGCCTGTATACGGTAGCCGTTCGCTGGGGCTATCTGGATGGCGGCGATCCGCAACAGTGGAACGCCGACCTGGTGCTCGACCATCCGTCCGAACTCACCGGACTCCTGCGTCGCCAACGGGTGACGGCATGAGCGAGGCCGCGCTGCAGAGCTTTATCGACAAATGGCTTGCGGTACAGCCGCAACAACGCATTGCGCTGGCCTTCGTCGATCAAAGCTCGTATCCCGGCCATATTGCGCTGGCGGCGCTCGAGCAGGAATTGCTGGCGGCGGCCTACGGCATTCGTGAGCCGCAGGTGGCTGCCAGCAAGTTGAACTGGTGGGCTGAAGAGCTTTCCGGTGCGGCCGCCAGCGGTGGTCGCCATCCGTTGACCCAGGTGCTGTTCGACGACGAACGAGCGCATGCCCTGCCCAGTGAACGCTGGGTAGCGCCGGTGCTGGCCGCCATGGCGCAGCTGGAAGAGGGCACCGCGGCGGATTTTCCAGCCCAGCTCGCCGCCGGCTCGCTCCTTCATGGCGCGCTGGCCGAACTGGAGACCGCGTGGTGGTTTGGCGAACAGGTGTCCCCGGAACGCGCCGGCCGCGTCGCGACGCTGTCGCACTTGCTGTTTTCCCTGCTGCGGCTGGAAGAGGACGCCGAACGCGATCGACTGGCCCTGCCGATGGCGCGACTGGCCCGCTATGGCCTGAGTCGCCAGCAGCTGCGCACGACCAGTACGGCGCGTGAAGACGCCATCCGTGCCCAGTTGGACGATCTGTACGCCGCCTGGCGCGAATCCGAGCGCCTGCCGGGGCCGCTCAGTGCCTTTCGCGGGCTCGAATCGCGGCATGGGCGCGCGCTGGTGGCGCGGGCACGCAAGGCGGCCAATCCGCTGGATGTGCTGCGCAAAGGGCAGGGTCGCCAGGGGCCTGGCGTGACCTGGCAGGCCTGGCAGGCTGCGCGGGCCTGGCGCCGGCAGGTCGGCTAGGGCCTGTTTACACGCTCCGCCTGGTCCACTCCGGGACGCAGCGTTTCCGTCACGCCACTATTGCGAGGCTGGCGTCGTGCCCCAAGATTGGTGTCGGTCGCAGCGGTATGACCGACCGCTGGATGACGCGTTCGACTACGGCTGGATTACAGGATTCTCCCATGTATATCGACGAAAACACTGCCCGCCTGCTACCCGATGTGGCTGTGCATGCCCAGCCGCACCTTGCTGGCGCGCTCGATTGGGTCGGCATGAATGGCATCGAGGTGCCGGTGCGTTTCGATGCCGGTGACGGCGATGCGCAGCGCGCCAGTGCGCGCGTTGGCGCCTTCGTGAATCTCAAGCGGCCGGATAAGCGCGGCATCCACATGTCGCGCCTCTATCTGCTGGTGGAGCAGGCGCTGAGCACGCAAACGCTGAGTGCCCACTCGCTGCACGATCTGTTGCGCTCCTTTCTTGAGTCGCACAAGGATCTGTCCGACCGTGCCTGCCTGAGCATCCGTTTCGAGCATCTGGTGCGTCGTCCGGCACTTGCGTAGCGCCAACAGCGGCTGGCGCGCGTATCCGGTCTGCATCGAGGCCAGCCTGGTGGGCGACGAGTTCCTGCTCGAATTCGGCACCGAAGTGGTTTATTCGTCCACCTGTCCGGCATCGGCGGCATTGTCGCGCCAGCTGATCCAGGATCAGTTCGCCAAGGACTTCAACCCTTCCGCGCCGGTCGATCATGCTGCGGTCTTTGCGTGGCTGGGCAGTGAGAAGGGCATCGTGGCCACGCCGCATGCACAACGCAGCGTGGCGCGCTTGCGCGTGCGTATCGCCAAGGATGCCCGCTTCGACCTGATCAGCCTGATCGATCAGACCGAACAGGCGCTGGGCACGCCGGTGCAGACCGCCGTGAAGCGCGAAGACGAGCAGGCGTTTGCGCTCGCCAATGGCAGCAACCTGATGTTCTGCGAAGACGCGGCACGTCGCATCCAGAAGGCGCTTGAGGCCGACGCAAACCTCAGTGACTTCCATGTTCGCGTAGAGCACCAGGAAAGCCTGCACCCGCACGATGCCGTGGCCTATGCCAGCAAGGGCGTGGTAGGTGGCTTTGCAGGTAAAGGCTGCCCCTGACGCTCGTTTACGGATCGCCCTGTTAGCATCGCGGGAGCCTTGGATAAGGCCCCCCACAGGAGATCTGCATGCTGTCCCGTCTTTCGCTGCTCGCCGTCGCCGCATTCGCGCTGGCGGGTTGCTCCATGTTTTCGCATCACCACAAGAGTGACGCGGCGCCCGTGCATCAGGCCCTGATCAAGTCGATCACCGGTGATGTTCGTTACAACTTGCCGCAGCCCTTGCCTGCCGATGCCTATCTGCAAGTCACGCTGGCGGACGTGAGCCGGCAGGATGTCGCCGCGCGCACCATTGCCGAGGAGCGTGTCCAGCCGGTGACCGCCTCGCCGGTGGATTTCCTCATCAGCTACGACCCGGCCGACCTGAAGGATGGCGTGGACTTCGCCATCAGCGTGCGCCTGCAGCAGGGCGACAAGCTGCTGGCCATCAACGACACCCGGGTAAGCGTGCTCGGCCGCTCCGGCGAAAACGGGCCGGTGAGCGTGATGCTCAAGGCCGTGCCCTAACGACACCGCGCCACACCAGACCGTGTAGGAGCGCACCCTGTGCGCGATCACGGAGTCACGGCCGCGTAGGCTATTCACTCGGGCCATCCTCGGCCCTCGCCCTGCGGGTAGCTTGGGCTGTGCAAACCAGCATGTCCGCCGGTTGGTCGCGCACAGGGTGAGCTCCTACAACATCCTTGGTCCTCGCCCTGCTGGCAGCTTGGGCTGTGCAAACCGGCATGCCTGCCGTTGATCGCGCACAGGGTGCGCTCCTACAACATCCCTGGTCCTCGCCCTGCGGGCAGCTTGGGCTGTGCAAACCGGCATGCCTGCCGGCTGGTCGCGCACAGGGTGCGCTCCTACAACAACATCAGGAGGGGTGTGCAGGGGCGGGCAGCTTGCCCGCCCCGCTATCTCAGCGAGCGAACGTCAGCCGCTGTCCGCGCACGCTGGCGTCGATCGACGAGCCATCCCAGACCCGCTGGCCATTGACGAAGGTGGCCACGATCGAGCTGTTGAAGGTGTAACCCTCGAACGGCGACCAGGCGCACTTCGAAAGGACTTCGTCACGGCTCACCGTGTGCGGCTTGTTCGGGTCGACCAGGACCAGATCGGCGGCATAGCCTTCGCGCAGGAAGCCCCGTTCCTTCACGTCGAACAAGGTGGCTGGCGCATGGGTCACGGCCTCCACCACGCGCTCCAGCGTCAGCTTGCCTTCGAATACCCGCTGCAAGGCCGCCTGCAAGGCGAACTGCACCAGCGGCAGGCCGCTTGGCGCCTTGTCATACCGCTGGGCCTTCTCTTCGAGCAGGTGCGGGGCATGATCGGTGGCGAGCACGTCGATACGGCCTTCGGCCAGCGCCTTGGTGATCGCCTCGCGGTCGGCGGCGGTCTTGATCGCGGGGTTGCACTTGATCAAGAAGCCGAGCCGCTCGTAGTCGCGGTCGTCAAAGTGCAGGAAATGGACGCAGGTTTCCGCCGTGATGCGCTTGCCCTTGAGCGGGCCGGGCTCGAACAGCGCCAGCTCGTCGGCCGTGGAAATGTGCAACACATGGAGGCGGCTGTTGTGCCGACGCGCCAGTTCGATCGCCAGGCGGGTGGACTTGATGCAGGCTTCGCGCGAGCGGATCAGCGGATGTTCCCAGGCCGGGATGTTGTCACCGTACTTGGCGTGCGCGACGGCGAGGTTCGCGTCGATCATCGGCGTGTCCTCGCAGTGCGTGATGATCGGCGTGGGCGCGTCGCGGAAGATGCCGTCGAGTACCTCGGGGTTGTCCACCAGCATGTTGCCGGTGGAGGCCCCCATGAACACCTTGATGCCCGGTGCGGCGAGCGGGTCCAGGCTACGGATCGCCTCCAGGTTGTCGTTGCTGGCACCCATATAGAACGCGTAGTTCACTGCCGAGGTCTCGGCGGCGCGGGCGTACTTGGCTTCCAGGGAGTCTCGATCCAGGGCGGGCGGCTTGGTATTGGGCATCTCCATGAAGCTGGTGATGCCGCCGGCCGCGCAGGCACGCGACTCGTGGGCGATGTCGGCTTTCTGGGTGAGGCCGGGCTCGCGAAAGTGCACCTGGTCGTCGATCATGCCCGGGAACAGCCACAGGCCACTCGCGTCGATCACCTGTTCGCCGGGTCGGGCGTCCAGAGCGCCGGCGATGGTTTCAATGCGACCCTGCTTTACGCGAAGATCGGCATGGAAACGGCGGCCTTCGTTGACCAGTTCGGCGTTCTTGATCAGCCAGTCAGTGGACATGCTTTTCTCCAGGGGTACGGCAACGGCGGAAAGTGAACTGCTCGGGAACGGGGTCGTGGCCGCCTTCGCACAACGGCTGGCAGCGCAGCAGTCGCCAGCCAGTCAGTGCGCTGCCGCGCAACGGACCGAAGCGCACGACCGCAATCCGTGCATAATCGGAGCAGCTGGGATGGAAACGGCAGCGCTGACCCAGCAGGGGGCTTAGCCAGCGCTTGTAGAAGCCAAGCAGTAGAAGTAGTAGTCGGGTCACGACGGTTTTAAGCTGCCGAGACAGCTTGCGGCATATAGTGCCGCAAGTATTCCAGAAGCACGGTTGCCGGTGTAAGGCACATGGGCTATAACACCGGGCCGCCAAGGCCAAAATGGTGAAGGGATATGGCGAAAACGACGCGTAGTGCTACAGCCACCAAGTCGCAGAAGGGAAAGCCTGCTGGCAAGGTGAAGGACGTCAAGGCCAGCAAGAAAGCTCCTGCCGTCGGGCGGGGGGCGAAAAGTGTGCCGGCCAAGGCAGCCGTCAAGGCGGCCCCGGCGAAGAAGCCAGCGGCCAAGAAGGTTGCGGCCAAGCAGGCTGTAGCGAAAAAGCCGGTTGCCAAGAAAGCCGCGAAGTCCCCGGCAAAGCGCGTCGTTGCGAAGAAGGCTGCTCCCAAGCCTGTGCAGCCAAGAAAGCCGCGCCGGCCAAGAAACCGGCCGTCGGCAAGGCCGTTGTGAAGAAAGTGGCGAAGCCCGTAGCCAAGAAGGTGACGGCGCCCGCCAAGAAGCAGCCACCCCAGGCCGGTGGCCAAGCCGGCTTCAATCCCGGTGAAGGCCGCCAAGGCGCCGCCGGCGAAGCCGGTCGCCAAGCCCGCTGCCAAGCCTGCACCGGCCAAGCCCGCTCCCAAGCAGGCGGCGCCGGTTCCCGCGAAGGCAGCGCCAGCGCCCGTCGAGCGGGCCAAACCCGCAGCTCTGCCCTTTACGGGTAAAGTAGCGAGTGCTACCGCTCGTCATACCACTCCTCAAAAGCAGAAAGCCCAGCAGTCCTCGATGAATAATCCTGCAACTCTCGACAATGGCATCACCCGCGAAGACGGCCGCTACGCGCTGCCTTCCACCACCACGATCGACCTGCCCAAGGGTTACCGTCCCTCGAACGACGAGGAGTACATGAACCCGAAGCACCTCGCCTACTTCCGCAACAAGCTTCGCGATTGGCGCGACCAGCTGGTGGAAGAGTCGCGCCAGACCATGGAAAACCTCCGTGACGAAGTGCGTGACGTAGGCGACGAAGCCGAGCGCGCCACCCGTGAGACGGAAAACTCGCTGGAACTGCGCACGCGGGATCGTTACCGCAAGCTGATTTCCAAGATCGACAAGGCATTGCGCCGCATCGAAGAAGGCCGTTACGGCTACTGCGAAGAGACCGACGAAGAGATCGGTGTCGAGCGTCTCGATGCCCGTCCGATCGCCACGCTGTCGCTGGACGCGCAGGAACGTCGCGAGCACCTGCAGAAGCAGATGGGCGACTGAGTTCGGCCGCTTTTGTATAGGCAAAGCCCCGCCGATGTGCGGGGTTTTGTTTTTGTGGGGAAAGGGGCGAGGGGGGAGTAGCGAGGGCGCATCGATCGCTTCAACGCTTCAACCTGAAGGCATTCAAAGCTGGCGCGGAAGCCGGTTTATGCGCCCCCGCTACTCACCTCTCATCCCCGCTCACTCAAGCCAGCGTCGCGGCCGCATATGCCTTGAGCTTGGCCAACATTGCCGCCAGCCCATTCGAACGTGTGGGTGACAGATGCTTGGCCAGGCCGATGGCCTCGATAAAGCGAGGATCGGTCGCCACGATGTCGCGTGCGGAGCGGTCGGAATACACGCGCAGCACTAGTGCGATCAGACCGGAGACGATGGCCGAGTCGCTGGTTGCCTGAAAATGCAGCTTGTCTGTGCTGCCGCTGGGTACCAGCCATACCATCGACTGGCAGCCATGCACGCGGTATTCCTCGGTCTTGAGGTCATCGGGAAACGGCGGTAATTGTTTGCCCAGGTCGATCAGATACTGGTAGCGCTCGGTCCAGTCACCAAAAAAGGCGAACTCGTCGACGATATCTTGCTGCGCCTGCTCGGCGTCGGGTGTGGCAATAGCGTTCATGCGCGCATTATCGCGCGTTTTGCCTCGATTCCCTCTCCCCTTTGGGGAGCGTGCTTGGTGTAGGAGCGCACCCAGTGCGCGACCGGCGCTGGCCCCCTGTTCCCATCGCTGCCGCCAGCGGGCCATCTATGCGGAGCGTGTGAACAGGCGCCCCAGGGGAACTGAGGCCTGGCCCATCGCGCACTGGGTGCGCTCCTACACAGGATCGCTACCTTCTTGGGGCGAGCGGGAAGGCGCATGGCTGAGATTCGACCCTAGTCAGGTCCAAGGAAGGGGCAAACCCTCAACCCTTCACCACGCTCCAACGCGTGCCCTGGGCACCGTCCTCGATGGCGATACCCATCGCGGTCAGTTCGTCGCGAATTTCATCGGCACGCTTGAAATCGCGGGCGGCGCGGGCAGCACGGCGTGCTTCCAGCAGGGCTTCGATGCGAGCTTCGTCAATCGCCGAGGCATCGCTGGTCTGCTTGAACCAGTTCTCCGGATCCTGCTGCAGCAGGCCAAGCAGGGCGCCCGCGCCAAGGAGTGCCCGTTTGGCTACGCGGCGGGCGGCTGCGTCGCCGGCCTGACGGGCGGCGTCGGCCAGCTGCGACAGCTCGGCCAGCGCCTGCGGCGTGTTGAGATCGTCGCACAGCGCTGCCTCGACGGTGGCCGGTACCGGCAGGTCGGTGGCGTCAATCTCGACATCACCCAGGTCGCGCAGCACGCGATACCAGCCTTCGAGCGTATTGATCGCTTGCGCGATGGTCGCATCGGACCAGTCCAGCGGCTGCCGGTAATGACCCCGCAGCAGCAGACAGGCGCAGGGCTTCCGGCGGATGTTGCTGGAGTAGCTCGTGCACCAGCATCACGTTGCCGAGCGACTTGGACATCTTGCGGCCGTCGAACGTAAGCATGCCGTTGTGCAGCCAATAGCGGGCGAAAATCCTGCCGCCGTGCGCGCAGGTGGATTGCGCGATCTCGTTTTCGTGGTGCGGGAATATGCAGGTCGACGCCGCCAGCATGGATGTCGATGGTTTCGCCCAGGTGCGCTTCGCTCATCGCCGAGCACTCGATGTGCCAGCCCGGACGGCCACGACCCCAGGGACTGTCCCAGCCGGGCAGTTCGGGCGTCGAGGGCTTCCATAGGACGAAATCGCCCGGACTCTTCTTGTAGGGGGCAACTTCGACGCGAGCGCCTGCGAGTCAGTTCGTCCGGGTCGCGGCCCGACAGGTCGCCGTAATCGGCGTAGGAATCCACGTCGAACAGCACGTGGCCTTCGGCCGCATAGGCATGTCCGCTGGCGATCAGCCGCTCGATCATCGCGATGATCTGGGGGATGTGCGCCGTGGCGTGCGGCTCCATGTCCGGCGGAGCGATACCCAGTGCCGCCATGTCTTCGCGATAGGCTTGCGTATAGCGGCCGGTGATGGTCTCGATGCCCACGCCCAGCTGCTGGGCGGCGGCATTGATCTTGTCGTCCACGTCGGTGATGTTGCGGGCGTAAACCACATGGGGATAGTGGCGGCGCAGCAGGCGCACCAGCACGTCGAATACCACTGGACCGCGTGCGTTGCCGATGTGCACGTAGTTGTAGACCGTGGGCCCGCACAAATACATCGTTACCCGGCCGGAATCGAGCGGGGTGAACGTTTCAACGCGGCGCGTCAGGCTGTTGTGGAGCGAAATCGGCATCGGCAGGAAATCCGGGCGGTGGGAGCGGGCGCAGGCAGGCGCTGGCCGGTCGCGCATCTTAACAAGGTGATGCCCCTGCCGCAGGCGCCGGACGACGGAGGATGGGATGAACGGCGAGCGTTAATCGCAAGACCTTAAGTGAGTTCTAAGCGTCGATTCAGTGTGAATTTGTTGCAATGGATGCTATGAGGCGCATAGATGCGCCCAACTTGCCCCTGAGCGGAGGTCGTAATGACCAAGATGGTGTTTCCCGCGCTGGTGCTAGCCCTGATGGCCTGTGGCCTGACGGTTACCAGCGCATTTGCGCAGGATGCGCGGTACCAAAGTCAAAATCCGAGTCAAAATCAAGGCCAGAACGACGACAACACCCACTATGGCTGGGCGGATGTGTTGCGCGTCGATCCGGTCTATGGGGTTGCCCGCACCGAGGTGCCACGCCAGGAATGCTACGACCAGCAGGTGGTGCAGACCGCGCCGCCCCAGGGCAGCGCAGCCGGCACCATCTTGGGCGCCGTCGTGGGTGGTGTGCTGGGCAGCACCGTTGGCCGCGGCAGTGGCCGTACAGCGGCCACCGTGGTTGGCGCGGTCGCTGGTGGCGCCGTTGGCAACAGTGTGTCGGCCAGTGGCGGTGGCGAGTACCAGGGCACCGAGACCCACTGCCGCCAGGTTGCTGCAGTGAGCGAGCAGCGCCGCATCATGGGTTATGACGTGGAGTATCGCTACCGCGGCGAAGTCTATGTTTCGCGTCTCAACTACGACCCGGGCGAGCGTCTCCGGGTACGGGTAAGCGTCGCTCCCGCCGACTGAGCCTTGCAGCCTGACGTATTCAGCAATGCCGCCGCCTTCGGGCGGCGGTTCGCTGTGGGGCGCCCCCATCCAAGCCGGCTTGTTGCATGGCAGCGAAAATCCCGTCATGATGCGCGTTCAACCACCCGGAATCTCCATGTCCGCAGCCGTCTATACCGCCACCGTACTCACCAGCGCCCGCATGGCTGCTGGGATGACGTCGCGTGCGCGCCGACCGCTGGTCCGACATTCGGCCGGGTAGGCTGTCGCACGCGTTTCATGTGTATCGACGACAAAACCCGGCCTGCAGCCGGGTTTTTTTGTTTTTGGATTCTGACCAACGCGGGCTGGCCCGCCCTGAAACCACCGGCCTTCCGGGCCAAACGATGAGATAAAGGTATTCACGAGATGACTCTTCGCCATTTTCTGACCACCCAGGACTACAGCCGCGCCGAGATCGACGCGCTGCTGGAACAGGCGGCCGCCTTCAAGCGTTCCCCGCGCGGCCAGCAGCTGGCTGGCAAGTCGGTGGCGCTGATGTTCTTCAATCCTTCGATGCGCACGCGCACCAGCTTCGAGCTGGGCGCGTTCCATCTGGGCGGCCACGCCATCGTGCTGGCGCCGGGCAAGGACGCATGGCCGATCGAGTTCGAGGTGGGCAGCGTGATGGAAGGCGATACCGAGGAGCACATCGCCGAAGTGGCGCGCGTGCTGTCGCGCTATGTGGATCTGATCGCCGTGCGTGCCTTCCCGAAGTTTCAGGACTGGTCGGTGGACCGCGAGGACAAGGTGATCAAGGCATTCGCGCAGTACGCGACGGTGCCGGTGATCAACATGGAGACCATCACCCACCCGTGCCAGGAACTCGCGCACGCGATGGCGCTGAAGGAGCACCTGGGCAATCTGCAGAACAAGAAGTACGTGCTTACCTGGACCTATCACCCCAAGCCGCTGAACACCGCGGTGGCCAATTCCGCCTTGCTGATCGCCACCAAGATGGGCATGGACGTGACCTTGCTGTGCCCCACGCCCGACTACGTGCTGGACGAGCGCTACATGGAATTCGGCTACCAGAACGCCAAGGAAAACGGCGGTTCGCTCAAGGTCAGCCACAACATCGAAGAAGCCTATAGCGGCGCCGATGTGGTTTACGCCAAGAGCTGGGGCGCGCTGCCGTTCTTCGGCAACTGGGAGCAGGAGAAGCCGATTCGCGAGGCGAGCCGGCACTTCATCGTGGACGAGGCCAAGATGGCGTTGACCAACCATGGTCTCTTCAGTCATTGCCTGCCGCTGCGTCGCAATGTGAAAGCCACCGATGCGGTGATGGATTCGCCCGCTTGCATCGCCATCGATGAAGCCGAGAACCGCCTGCACGTGCAGAAGGCGGTGATGGCATCGTTGATTAATCAGCACTGAGTCGAGGCGAGATCAGCGCATGTACTTGCCTACTTATTTCAAGGAAACGCGCAGCGAAGCGCTGCATGCGCTGATGCGCGCGTATCCGTTCGCCACGCTGGTGACATATGGCGATGCGGGCCTGACCGCCAATCATCTGCCGTGCGAGCTGGTCGGCGATCATTTGCATGGTCACGTGGCGCGCGGCAACGAATTGGCGCGTGCCGATGGCGCTGAAGTGCTGGTGATCTTCCGTGGGCCGGAAGGCTATGTGAGCCCGAACTGGTATCCGAGCAAGCATGAGACCGGGCGCGAAGTGCCGACCTGGAACTATGCCGTGATCCATGTGCATGGTCGCCTGCGTGTGGTCGAGGATCACACCTGGCTGCGGCAACTGCTTGAGCGCCTGACCGATCGCCACGAAGCGGGCCAGCCCAAGCCGTGGCACGTGTCCGATGCGCCCGCCGATCACATCGAGAAGTCACTGGGTGGCATCGTCGGTCTGGAAATCAGCATCGACCGCATCGAGGGCAAGTTCAAGCTCAGCCAGAACCACCCGGCAGCGAATCGCGCTGGCGTGGTCGACGGCTTGCGTCAGCGCAGCGGCAGGGGCGATGCCGAGCTGGCTGATCTCATGGCTCAACAAGAGGAGAGCAGGTCGTGAGCAAGGGACATCAGCATCACTACAAGGTGGACGTGACGTGGACCGGCAATCAAGGCGCCGGTACGAAGACCTACCAGGGCTATAGCCGCGAGCATGAGATCCGCATCGCCGGTAAGCCGGTGCTGGCGGGTTCGTCCGATCCCACGTTTCGCGGCGATGCCAGCAAGCACAACCCGGAAGACCTGCTGGTGACCTCCCTTTCCACCTGTCACATGCTGTCGTACCTGCATCAGGCCGTGCTGGCCGGTGTCGTCGTCACCGCTTATGAAGACAGTGCCGAAGGCAGCATGGAAACCGACGCGCATGGCGGCCGTTTCCTTGAGGTGGTGCTGCGCCCGGTGGTAACCATCAATGCCGCTAGCGATCCGGCCAAGGCCGAGGCGGCGCACGAGCCCGCGCATCACGCCTGCTTTATCGCCAATTCCGTGAATTTTCCGGTGCGCTGCGAACCGCGCATCGTCGTTGAACCCATCTGACCTCGTTTGTTCTTATTTCTTCTCCAGGATTGCCAGTCATGAGCAAAGATATCGTTCTCGCCTTCTCCGGTGGCCTCGACACCAGCTTCTGCGTGCCTTACCTCAAGGAGCGCGGCTGGGCCGTGCACACCGTGTTCGCCGATACCGGCGGCGTCGATGCGGAAGAGCGCGCTTATATCGAGCAGCGCGCCAAGGAGCTGGGCGTTGCCAGTCACGTCACCGTCGACGGTGGTCCGGCTATTTGGGAAGGCTTCGTCAAGCCGTTCGTGCAGGCGGGCGAGGCTTACCAGGGCCAGTATCCGCTGCTGGTGTCCGACCGCTACCTGATCGTGGACGCGGCCATCAAGCGTGCAGGCGAGCTGGGCACCAAGGCGATTGCGCATGGCTGCACCGGCATGGGCAACGACCAGGTGCGTTTCGACCTGGCGGTGAAGGCGCTGGGCGATTACGAGATCGTGGCGCCGATCCGCGAGATCCAGAAAGAGCACACCCAGACTCGCGCCTACGAGCAGGCCTATCTGGAAGAGCGCGGCTTCGACGTGCGCGCGAAGCAGAAGAGCTACACCATCAACGAGAACCTGCTGGGCGTGACGCTGTCCGGCGGCGAGATCGATCATTGGAAGACCCCGGGTGAGGGCGCACGCGGCTGGTGCAAGCCGCGCGGCGAATGGCCGTCTGAAAAGCTCTCGGTGACCCTCGGCTTCGTGAAGGGCGAAGCGGTGTCCCTCAACGGCGAAAAGCTGCCGGGCGCCAAGTTGCTGGCCAAGCTCAACGAGCTGTTTGCGCCCTACGGCGTGGGCCGTGGCATGTATACCGGCGACACCACCATCGGCCTGAAGGGCCGCATCGTGTATGAAGCTCCGGGACTTGATCTCGCTGCTTACGGCGCATCGCGCGCTGGAAGAGGCCGTGCTGACCAAGCAGCAGAATCGCTTCAAGCCTGAAGTGGCGCGCAAGTGGGTGGAAGTGGTGTACGAAGGCTTCTACCACGACCCGGTCAAGACCGATCTCGAGGCTTACCTCGCCTCCAGCCAGAGCTGCGTCAACGGCGAGGTGGTGCTGGAGACCTCGGGCGCCCAGGTCACGGCCGTGGAAGTGCGTTCGCCGCACATCCTCAATGCCAAGGGTGCCACCTATGCGCAGTCGGCTGACTGGGGCGTGGAGGAAGCCGAGGGCTTCATCAAGCTGTTCGGTATGAGCAGCACGTTGTGGGCCGAGATCAACCGCTGATTTGTCATCCCGGCGGAAGCAGGGATCCAGTGACTTTCGCGGTGACGTGTAGAGGCGCTGGATGACCAGCTTCGCTGTTGTACAACGTCTCCTGCTTTTGCAGGAATGACGGTTCTATTGTGACTATTCGCGGACCCCGAAAGGGGGCGCACCAAACATCACCAGACGGATGGTATGAGCGCACTACTGGACGACACTCTCAGACACCTTAGGGCGCTGGTCAGCTATGACACGCGCAATCCGCCGCGCGAGATCGGCACGGGCGGCATTTTCGATTATCTGCGCGACAACCTGCCGGGCTTCGACGTCACGGTGACCGATTTCGGTGCCGGCGCCGTGAACCTGTACGCCGTGCGCGGGCAGCCGAAGGTGTTGTTCAACGTGCACCTGGATACGGTGCCCGACTCGCCGCACTGGACGGCTGATCCACACGCGCTGCGTGTGACAGAGGACCGCGCCATCGGCCTGGGCGCTTGCGACATCAAGGGCGCCGCTGCTGCCTTGGTCGCGGTCGCGAATGCTACCGACGGCGACATGGCGTTGCTGCTCTCCACGGACGAGGAGGCCAATGACGCGCGTTGCATCGCCGGCTTCCTCAAGGGCAAACCGAAGCTATGACGCTGTGATCGTCGCCGAGCCGACCAAGGGCGAGGCGGTGCTGGCGCATCGCGGCATTCATTCGGTGCAGATGCGCTTCAAGGGCAGTGCCGGTCATGCGTCGGGCGAGCAGAAACCCAGCGACAGCGCGCTGCATCAGGCCATGCGTTGGGGTTCGGCGGCGCTGGATTTCGTCGAGAAGCAAGCGCACGAGCGCTTTGGCGGTCTGACCGGATTGCGCTTCAACATCGGCAAGGTCGAAGGCGGCATCAAGGCCAATATGATCGCGCCGACCGCGGATATCCGCTTCGGTTTCCGTCCGTTGCCGACCATGGCGCCCGACGCAGATGCTGGAAACGTTCCGCACCCTGGTCGAGCCGCCAGCCGGTGGAATTCGGCGAGACCTTTCGCGGCGATTCGCTGCCGGCCGGCGACACGGCCACCGCCGAAGCACGCCGGCTCGCCGCGCGCGATCTCGCCGACGAGTTGAACATTCCCATTGGCAATGCCGTGGACTTCTGGACCGAAGCGGCCCTGTTCTCCGCGGCCGGCTACATCTGTTTCGTCTACGGCCCCGGCGACATCGCGCAGGCGCATACCGCCGACGAATGGGTCGCCCTGAGCCAGCTCCAGCATTACGCAGAAACCATTTACCGGATCATCAAGAGTACGAGCAGCGACCGTGGAAGCGCATAAGCACACTCGCAAGACCATCGTGCGCCTGCTTTCGAGCATGGGCAGCGCGAAGGAGATCCAGCAATACCTCAAGCGCTTCTCGCAGCTCGATGCCAAGCGCTTCGCCGTCGTAAAGGTCGGTGGCGCGGTGCTGCGCGACGACCTGCCAGCACTGACGTCCTCGTTGACCTTCCTGCAGCAAGTCGGCCTGACCCCGATCGTGTTGCACGGCGCCGGTCCGCAGCTGGACGAAGAACTGTCGGCCGCCGGCATCGAAAAACACACGGTCAACGGCTTGCGCGTGACCACGCCGCAAGCGCTGGCGATCGTGCGCAAGGTGTTCCAGGCGCAGAACCTGCGTCTGGTCGAGGCACTGCAGACCATGGACACGCGCGCCACGTCGGTGCTGTCGGGCGTATTCACCGTCAACCTATCTGGACCGCGACACCTACGGTCTCGTCGGCAAGGTAAGTCGTATCAACCTGGCGCCGATCGAGGCGAGCTTGCGCGCGGGCTCCATTCCGGTGATCGCCAGCATGGGCGAGACGGAAGAGGGGCAGATCCTCAACGTCAACGCCGACTTCGCCGCCAACGAGCTGGTGCGCGTGCTGCAGCCGTACAAGATCGTGTTCCTCACCGGCACCGGCGGCCTGCTGGACGATAAGGGCCGCATCATCGACTCGATCAACCTCAGCACCGAGTTCGAGCACCTGATGGCCCAGCCGTGGATCAATGGCGGCATGCGCCTGAAGATCGAGCAGATCACGGACCTGCTGGCCGATTTGCCGTTGACCTCGTCGGTGTCGATCACGCAGCCGGCCGAACTGGCCAAGGAGCTGTTCACCCACAAGGGTTCGGGCACGCTGGTGCGCCGTGGCGAGAAAGTGCGTCACTTCGAGTCATGGGAAGGTATCGACCTGGAGCGCATGCGCAGCCTGATCGAATCGAGCTTCGGCCGCACACTGGTGCCGGACTATTTCGAGCGCACCAAGCCGTTCCGCATCTATGTCAGCGAAAACTATCGCGCCGCGATGATTCTCACCATGGAGGGCGGCTTGCCCTACCTCGACAAGTTCGCCGTGCTCGACGATGCGCAGGGCGAAGGCCTGGGCCGCGCCGTGTGGCAGGTGATGCGCGAGGAGAATCCGCAGTTGTTCTGGCGTTCGCGCCACGGCAACTCGGTCAACCATTTCTACTACGCCGAATCGGACGGCTGCCTCAAGCAGCCGAACTGGAAAGTGTTCTGGTACGGCCTCGACGACTTCGAAACGATCGCCCGCTGCGTCGCGCATTGCGCCACGCGGCAGCCGACCCTGATGGGCTGAATCATGAGCATGACCAAACAACGCATCGGTATCGTCGGCGCACGCGGTCACACCGGTGCGGAGCTGATCCGGCTGGTGGCAGCGCACCCGGCTCTGGAGCTCGCCTTCGTCTCGTCGCGCGAGCTGGATGGCCAGCGCGTGGCTGATCAGGTGGAAGGTTTCGTCGGTGAGCTGCGCTACGCCAACCTCGATCCGGCAGCCGTTGCCGCGCAAGGGCGCGGACGTGGTGGTGCTGGCCTTGCCCAATGGCAAGGCAGGGCCCTACGTCGAGGCCATCGACCAGGCCAAGCCAGAGACGCTGATCGTCGACTTGTCAGCTGACTATCGCTTCGACGAGCGCTGGTATTACGGCCTGCCAGAGTTGACCCGTGAGCGCTGGCGCGGCGAGAAACGCATCAGCAATCCGGGCTGCTACGCCACGGCCGTGCAGCTTTCGATCGCGCCGCTGAAGGACTTGCTGGCTGCACCGCCGGTGTCTTTCGGCGTGTCTGGCTATTCCGGCGCCGGCACCACGCCGTCGGACCGCAATGATCCGGAGAAGCTGCGCGACAACCTGATGCCGTATTCGCTTACCGGGCATATGCACGAGAAGGAAGCCAGTCGCCATCTCGGCGTGCCGGTGGAATTCATGCCGCACGTGGCGCCGCATTTCCGTGGTCTCACGGTCACCACCAACCTATACCTGGTACGTCCGATCAAGCGCGAGGACGTGATTGCCCGATTCAACGGTGCCTATGCAGGCGAGAAGCTGGTGCGCGTGCTGGACGAAGCGCCGTGGGTCAGCCAGATCGCCCACAAGCATCATGTGGAGATTGGCGGCTTCGCGGTGTCCGCAGACGGCAAGCGCGTGGTGGTGGTGGCCACGCTGGACAACCTGCTCAAGGGCGCCGCGACCCAGGCGATGCAGAACATCAATCGCGCGATAGGTATGGACGAATACACGGCCATCCCGCGACCGTGACGCTTGCGCGCACGTCGTCGTAGGGAAAGTCCACCATCTATTCGTTCGGGGTCATCGTCATGCGTCTGTCCCGTTATCTGTTGCCCACCTTGAAGGAAACGCCCGCCGAGGCGCAGATCGTCTCGCATCGGTTGATGTTGCGTGCGGGCATGATCCGTCAGGAGGCCGCCGGCATTTATGCCTGGCTGCCGCTGGGTTTGCAGGTGTTGCGCAAGATCGAGCGCATCGTACGCGAGGAAATGAATCGCGCCGGTGCCATTGAGTTGCTGATGCCGACGTTGCAACTCGCCGACCTGTGGCGCGAGAGCGGTCGCTACGACGCCTACGGCCCGGAGATGCTGCGCATCCGTGACCGCAACGAACGCGAGCTGCTGTACGGGCCGACCAACGAAGAGATGGTCACCGACATCTTTCGCGCGAACGTGCGTTCTTACCGCGACCTGCCGCTGAACCTTTATCACGTGCAGTGGAAGTTCCGCGACGAGCAGCGACCGCGCTTCGGCGTGCTGCGCGGGCGCGAATTCCTGATGAAGGATGCTTACTCGTTCGATCTCGATGAGGCCGCCGCACGGCGCTCCTACCAGCGCATGTTCGTCGCGTATCTGCGCATGTTCTCCCGGATGGGGCTGGTGGCGATCCCCATGCGTGCGGAAACCGGCCCCATCGGCGGTGACATGTCGCACGAATTCATCGTGCTGGCCGATACCGGCGAATCGGGCGTGTACTGCGATCGCCAGTTGCTCGAGCTGCCGACACCGGATGAGCACGTCGACTATGACGGCGACCTCGCAGCGTTGATCCAGCCCTGGACCCGCCCCTATGCCGCCACCGAGGACGTGCACGATGCCGAGCGCTTCGAGCGCGAAGTGACGGCGGACCTTCGGTTGCATACGCGAGGCATCGAAGTCGGGCAGATCTTCTATTTCGGCACCAAGTATGCCGAGCCGATGAAGGCGCTGATCACCGGTCCGGACGGCGTGGAGCGGCCGATCCACGGTGGCTCCTATGGCGTGGGTGTTTCGCGGCTGGTCGGTGCCATTATCGAGGCCAGCCACGACGATCGTGGCATCGTCTGGCCGGATGCGGTGGCCCCGTTCCAGGTCGGGCTGATCAATTTGCAGCAGGGCAACGCCGATACGGATGCGGCCTGCGAAACGATCTATGCGAGGCTCAACCAGGCTGGCATCGAGGTGCTATATGACGACACCGGCGCGCGGGCGGGAGGCAAGTTCGCCAATATGGATTTGATTGGTCTGCCTTGGCAGCTGGCCGTAGGGCCGCGCGAGTTGAAGAACGGCCAGGTGGAATTGAAGCGACGCGCCACCAACGAGCGTAGCGTGCTCACCATCGAGGCCGCGTTGGACGCTCTTATCGATGCGCGCCCTGGGCGTGTTTGAGAACCACTTTCATCGTTCATTGTTTTCGCGCAGCGACTGCGCGTCCATCTATCGATACAGCAGGACACGAACATGACCCAGCCGCTCTGGCAAAAATCCAATATCAAGATCGACGCCCGCATCATGAAGTTCCTTGCGGGTGACGACGTCTTGCTGGATCGCGAGTTTTTCCTCTACGACGTCACCGCCAGCAAGGCGCATGTGGAAGGACTGGCAAATATCGGTGTGGTCAGCGCGGACGAGGCCGCAGCACTCAAACGTGAGCTGGACGTGTTGGCGGAAGACTTCCGTGCGGGCAGCTTTGTGCTCGACGACCGCTACGAAGACTGCCATTCCGCCATCGAGGCGAGGCTTACCGAACGCTTGGGCGATGCCGGCCGTCGCGTGCATACGGGTCGCAGCCGCAACGACCAGATCCTGGTGGCAACGCGTCTATGGCTGAAGGACCAGCTGGCCGCACTGGAGCAGCATTGCCGCGCCATCGCCGGTGTCTGCCTGGACCGCGCAGCCCAGCCCGGAGTGCCGCTACCCGGTTACACGCACCTGCAGCGTGCGGTAGTGTCGTCCACCGGCATGTGGTTTGCCGGCTTTGCCGAGGGCTTTATCGACAACGCGCTGCGCGCGCGGCAGACCACGACCCTGATCGACGCCAACCCGTTGGGTACGGCTGCCGGCTACGGCGTCAATATGAAGCTCGATCGTGAACACACCACCGCAGCGCTGGGCTTCGCGCGCATGCAGATATCTCCGATCTACGCCCAGTTGTCACGGGGCAAGTTCGAGATGGCCGTGTTGGAGGCTATCGCCGGCGCGCTGCTGGACGTGCGTCGCCTGGCCTGGGATTTGTCGCTGTTCACCACGGCCGAATTCGATTTCGTGAAGCTGCCGTCCGAATACACCACCGGCAGCTCGATCATGCCGAACAAGCGCAACCCGGACGTGGTGGAGCTGCTGCGCGCCAGCTACGCCAGCGTGGCCGCCGCCCGTACCGAAATCGAGCAGCTGCTGTCGCTGCCTTCCGGTTATCAGCGCGACCTGCAGTTCTCCAAGGGCTCGTTGTTCCACGGCTGCCGCCATGGCCTGGCTGCGCTAGAGCTGATGCCGGACTTGCTGGCTCGCATGGAATGGAACGAGCCGGCCATGCGCGCCGCGATCGAGCCCGCCATGTACGCGACTGACGTGGCAATCGAACAGGCCGCGGCTGGCGTGCCGTTCCGTGATGCCTACCGCGCGGCGGCTGATGCGGCGTCTTCCGCCGGCGCAGGTCGTACGCCGGAGGGCAGTCTTGCGGCGCGCGTGTCTCCCGGTTCTGGCCATGACCTCCGCCTGGACGAATTGCGCGCTAGACTCGGCCATCTGGACGGCTAAACGGTGAAGGCCATGGGGAGCGTCAGTACGGGGAATGCCGAACACTACCATTGGGGCCAAGGCTGCGACGGCTGGCATCTGCTGGCTGGTGTCGACTTGAGCGTGATCGAAGAACGTATGTCGCCAGGTGCGGCCGAAGTTCGCCATCGGCATGTGCGATCGCGACAGTTCTTCTACGCCCTTGAGGGTATGCTGACGCTGGAACTGGACGGAGCCGTGCACCAGTTGCAGAACGGCCAAGGCCTCCAGGTGCTGCCGGGCACAGCGCACCAGGCGCGCAATGAAGGGAGCGTCGATGCACGCTTTCTGGTGGTCTCGGCGCCACGTAGCCACGGCGACTGCATCGTGGCTCCCCTGGATGGCCAGGCATGAACCTCGAGCCGGCACGGCATGCTTTAGCCGAGCAGCCGCTGCCGGCTTGGCGGCGGGCAGTATTGAAGGTCGGCAGCAACCTGCTGGCGGCTGACGGTGGTGGTCTTGCTCCACGTTACGCTGAACCACTGGCTGCTTTTATTGCCGCCAGCCGTGACGAGGGCAGAGAGGTCATCCTGGTGTCTTCCGGCGCGGTGGCGGCGGGACGCGCCTTGCTTAGGCAGCACGTGCCGCCAGGCGGTGATCTGGCCGCGCGGCAGGCACTGGCTGCGCTTGGCCAGGCGCCGATGATCGCGTTATGGCAGTCGCTCAGTACTCGGCCGGTGGCGCAGGTGCTGCTGACGCATGATGACTTGCGCAATCGCCGTCGTTACCTCAATGCACGCGCCACTTTGCGCGAACTGCTCACCCTCGACGTATTGGCCGTCGTCAACGAGAACGATACGGTCGCCGTCGACGAGCTGAAGCTGGGCGACAACGACAACCTGGCCGCCATTGTTGCTGCCCTGGTCGATGCCGACCTGCTGTTGATCGGCTCCGATATCGATGCGCTCTATAGCGCCGATCCACGCCTCGATCCGACGGCTACGCCGATGGCCCACGTCGACGCGGTGACGCCCGACATACTGGCCATGGCCGGAGGAAGCGGCAGCCGCGTGGGCACGGGTGGCATGCGCACCAAACTTGAGGCTGCCGCCAAGGCTGCGGCGGCCGGTATTCCCACGGCACTTTTCAGCGGACGTGACGAAGCAGCCGTCAGTGCGCTCGGGCGCGGCTATCTGCGCGGCACGCTCATTGCCGCAGGCGGAAGTCGCATGCAGGCGCGCAAGTATTGGCTTCGTCATGCACCGGCCGCGCTTGGGCATATCCGGGTGGATGCGGGCGCTGCACGCGCACTGGCAAGTGGTCGCGCTTCGTTGCTGCCGGGCGGCGTGCTTGAGGTAAGTGGCGACTTTCGCCGCGGCGACCTGGTGGAGATTGTTGATGAGACCGGCCGGCCCGTGGCGCGCGGCCTCTGCCAGTACGGCGCAGCAGAAGCTCGACGTCTGGCGGGTCGGCATAGTCGCGATATCGAACACGTATTGGGCTATAGCTACGGTGCCGAGGTCGTACATCGCGACGACCTGGCTACCCTGGCCCACGCGGAGACGGCGGGAGAACGCAGCACATGAGCGATACCCGTTCACTCGCACTTGCGTGTCGCAATGCGGCGCCTTTGATGGCGGCCTTGGATACGGCGACCAAGGCGGCGCTTTTGCGTGACATGGCATCTTCGCTGGAGCAGCACGCCGATGCGATCCTGGCCGCGAATGCGCGCGACATGCAACAGGCGGTCGACAAGGGATTGCAGGGCGCCTTGCTGGATCGGTTGCGCCTGGACGCCACACGCATCGCAGCCATCGCCCAGGCGCTGCGTGAGGTGGCTGGGTTGCCCGACCCGGTCGGCGTAGTTACTCGTCGCGAGACGCGGCCCAACGGTATCGTGGTGGAGCGGGTACGCATTCCACTTGGCGTGGTGGCGATGATCTACGAGGCGCGTCCCAATGTCACGGCGGATGCGGCAGCGCTCTGCCTTAAGGCGGGTAACGCGGTGATCCTGCGCGGTGGGTCGGAAGCGCTGCACTCCAATATGGCGATTGCAGCGGCGCTGCATCACGCGTTGAGAGCCCATGGCTTACCCGAAGCCGCGATTACCTTGCTCCAGGACCTTCGTCGCGAAGCGATGGTGGAACTGCTGCAACTGACCGATATCGTCGACCTCGCCATTCCGCGTGGCGGCGAGGGCCTGATTCGCTTCGTCGCGGAACACGCACGTGTTCCCGTGATCAAGCACTACAAGGGCGTTTGCCATCTCTACGTGGACGCCGCTGCCGATGTTTCGTTGGCGTTGAACCTGCTGGTCGATGGCAAGACCTCTCGTCCGGGCGTATGCAATGCGCTGGAGACGTTACTGGTACACAAGGATGTCGCCGAGGTCTTCCTGCCTCGCGCCGCGCGGGTATTGCGCGAGCGCGGCGTGGAGCTGCGCGGTGACCTGGCAACCTGCGGCCTGGTGCCAGATGCAAAAGCAGCGACGGAGGATGACTATGCCGCGGAATTTCTCGACCTGATCCTGGCGGTGCGCGTGGTGGAGGCCCTGGACGAGGCGATCGCGCATATCCGGCGCTACAGCTCCGACCATACCGAAGTGATCGCCACGCGGGACGAGGTCGCCGCACAACGCTTTGTGCAGGCATTACGCTCGGCGGTGGTGATGGTCAATGCGTCCTCGCGTTTTTCCGATGGTGGTGAGCTTGGCCTGGGAGCGGAGATCGGCATCTCGACCACGCGCCTGCATGCCTACGGACCGATGGGTGCGGAGTCGTTGACGATTGAGCGTTTCGTGGTGCGCGGCGAAGGGCAGTTGCGGCATCCGCAGAGTCGCGTAGCGGATCCCGACCAAGGCACCTGATTCCTTTGTAGGAGCGCACCCTGTGCGCGAATGCCAACGGAGCGGTGACGCCGTGATCGCGCACAGGGTGCGTTCCTACAACGGCTTCCTTTCGGTCGCGGTCATGCCGAGCCAAAGCAGAAGGCACGTGATCCTGGCGCGACCAGCCATCCCGCCGTTGCGAGCCGTTGGGAGTTTCAGGCGTCGCGCGCAGCCCATCCCTTAACCGCCTCCACGAACGCCAAACAATCGGCAAACCGGTTGTACAGCGGCGCCGGAGAAATCCGAATCACATCCGGCTCACGCCAGTCACCGATGATGCCGTGCTCCATCAGATACTCGAACAACGCGCGTCCCCGCTCGCGGCCGCCCAGCACGCGGATGGACAGCTGCGCGCCACGGCGTTCCGGATCGGTAGGCGTCACCACCTCGAGCACCTGACTCAAGTGGGTGTGCACCAACCATTCCAGGTAGCCGGTGAGTCGCAGCGACTTCTCGCGCAGACGCGACATGCCTGCACGGCGGAAGATTTCCAGTGATACACGTAGGGGAGCCAGCGCGAGGATCGGCGGGTTGGAAAGCTGCCAGCCGTCGGCGCCATAGGTGGGCACAAACTGCGGACCCATCTGGAAGCGCGTGGTCTTGTCGTGGCCCCACCAGCCGGCGAAGCGAGGCAATTCGGTGCGGGCGTGGCGGTCGTGCACAAAGGCACCGCCGACGGCGCCGGGGCCGCTGTTGAGATATTTGTAGCTGCACCAGATGGCGAAGTCGGCGCCGCTGTCATGCAGTTGCAACGGGAGGTTGCCCACGGCATGGGCGAGATCGAAACCGACCATGCAGCCATGGCGGCTGGCGAGCCGCGTGATGGCCGCGAGATCGAACGCCTGGCCGGTGCGGTACTGGATGCCGGGAAGCATCACCAGGGCAATACGCGAACCGTGTTCGGCCAGTACGCGTTCGATGGCTGCCATCGAGGTCGTGCCATTTGGCTCGTCGCTTTGAAGTTCGATCAGTGCGGTGCTGGGATCGAAACCGTGGAAGCGGACCTGCGATTCCACCGCGTAACGATCGGTAGGGAAGGCGCCTGCTTCGATCAGGATGGCGTGCCGCTCGGGCGTCGGGCGATAGAAGCTCACCATCATCAGGTGCAGGTTCACGCCGAGAGTGTTCATCGCCACGACTTCGGAGGGCTGTGCACCCACCACGGTGGCGAGGTCGTCGCGCACGAACTCGTGATAGTCCATCCAGGGCAGGCGGCCCTTGAAGTGACCTTCCACGCCCAGCTCGCCCCAGTAGTCCAGTTCGGCGTTCAGCGCGGGGCGCACGGCCCGCGGCTGCAGACCCAGCGAGTTGCCGCAGAAGTAGTGGCTATCGCGACCCTCATGCGGCGGGATGTGGAACTCGTCGCGGAAGTGGCGCAGCGGGTCGGCTGCATCCTGGGCCTGCGCCCAGGCAAGGGTGGCTTCGTACGGTGCGGACATCGGAATTCTCGTGCAGTGCGCATCGCGCCCCTTGCAGGGCGCGATGCGATGAACCGGATTACTTCAGGCGCGCGGCGATGGCGTCGCAACCCTTGTCGAATTCGGCCTTCCAGGCGGGGCCCGCCTGGCTTTGGCTCGGGCGCACGCAGCGCAACTGGATAGCGTGGTTGCCCTTGAGCCAGTAGCGCTCGGTGTAGCTGAACTGCGCGCCGTTTTCCTGCGCGGTGTAGACGAAGTTGTCTGCGGCTTGCGTGGCACCGGTCTGGAAGCCGGTAAGCGCCTTGGCCTTATTCATGGCGCCGCTCACGTACTGCTGGAAGGCGTTGGCGTCGGCGACCTGCTTCACCGTCACGGTAACTCGGGCGAGGCTGCTGGCCGCCGTGGGCGAGGGGTCCGGTACCTGGAATACCCGCACCTCCGGATCGCCCTGCGTTTCCATGATGCTTACCCATGCGTCCGGTGTGCTGAAGCTGACGCTGCCGTCGGCCATGCTGACGTCCGTGGCGTGGGCTGTGCTGGCCAGCACGAGGGCGCTGGCGAGAACCATATGGCGGAAAAAGCTCATGCCTGCTCCTGTGAGGCGGTGGGTTCGAAACGGTGGAGTGGCAGCCCCAACCATTCCAGTGCGGTGCCGTGGAAGAGTCGCGCACGGTCAGCGTCGTCGAGACCTAACGCCTCGATGCCGCTACCCGGATGCTGCTCCCCCAGTGGGAAAGGATAGTCGGTACCCAGCATGACGCGGTCGACGCCGGTCACATCCAGGAGATAGCGCAAGGCATGCGGATCGTGCACGCAGGAATCGAAATACAGGCGCTGGAGGTACTCGCGCGGATTGCGCGGGTTGTCTGTCGCCACCAGGTCCGGGCGCATGCGGTAGCCATGCTCGATACGGCCGATGCTCCACGGAAAGCTGCCGCCGCCGTGGGCCAGCATCACGCGCAGCTTCGGCAGCCGCTCAAGCACGCCACCGAACACCAGGCAGCAGCCCGCGCGCGATTGTTCCGCCGGCATGCCCACGAGCCAGGGCAGCCAGTACTTGGGCATGCTGGCTGCGCCCATCATGTCCCAGGGATGGACGAGTACGGCGGCGCCAAGATCCGCGGCCGCCTCGAAGAACGGAAACAGCTCCGGCGCATCCAGGTTCCAGTCGTTGCAGTGCGAGCCGATCTGCACGCCTTGGAGGCCCAGTTCGTCGATACAGCGTTCCAGCTCACGGATGGCTAGCTCGGGCGACTGCAGCGGCACCGTGCCGATACCGGCGTAGTGGCGCGGATAGTCGTTGCACAACCGGGCGGTCTCATCGTTCAGGTGTCGATGCAGCTCCAGCGCCTGGTAACCCGGTGCCCAATAGGAGAACAGCACCGGCACGGTGGAGATGACCTGTACGCCGACGCCAAAACGCGCGTAATCGTCGATGCGGTGTTGAGGGTCGAACGCCGAATCCCACACCTCGCGAAAGAACTTGCCGTCCTTGTAGATACGGTGGCGCCCATCGTTGTGGATCATCACCGGAAAACGTTCGTCCCCGTATTTGGCCGCCAGATTGGGCCAGTCGCGAGGCAGGATGTGCGCGTGGGTATCGATCTTGAGCATGGGGCCAAGTGTAAGTCCTGGGCGGGTAGGAGTCGCGGGGGGGGCTATTGGGCCATCCATGGCTGCCACGTTACCCGGATAAAGGCGGGATCAGGGCGTTGCCAGTGGCCTCCGGCGTGCATTTGCAACCGATTTGACGGCATCATCCGCAACGTGATCACGCCATCGGTCGAGGGCACCATGAAATTCCTGATGTTGATCTACAACGACGATACCTTGTTGAACGCGCTGCCGGCGGGTGAGTTCGACCGCATGATGCGTGGCTGTCTCACGCATGCTGATGAATTGCGTGCCGAAGGTTGCCTGCTCGATTCAATGCAATTGGAGCCGCCCGCGCAATCGAAGTCGCTGCGCATGCGCGACAGCAAGATGAACGTGATCGACGGGCCGTTTGCCGAGGCCAAGGAGTATCTCGGCGGCTTCAACCTGATCGAGGCGGCGGATATGGACGAGGCCCTGCGTATCGCGATGGCGTTTCCGTGGTCGCAGACGGGGCGGATTGAAGTTCGTCCGGTGAGGGATATTGATGCCGTGCGGCAGCGCGTAGGGGCCTGAGCCTTTTACTTCCTCTCCCCACCGGGGAGAGGACTGGGGTGAAGGGCGGGTGCTTGCGGTGACGCCGCAACAGGGCGTGCATGGAACGGTCCTTGTCGCAAGATTGACCCCTCACCCCAACCCTCCTCCCAGTGGGGAGAGGGAGCAGGGAAGTCACGCCGTCGCCGCCGATTTGCTGCGACTACGACCCGTGATATGCGCCAATGTATTCACGTTGTCGACGAGGCGGTCGCTGATGCGCGTGAGAAGCCCGGCAGCCTGTCTGTCCTCGGTCATATTGAGCAGCGCCGCGTACGTACGTTGCAGGCTGCGCAGATCGGGCAGGCGCTCCGGTGCGCGTTGCGCGCGCAAGGCAGCGCCAATTTCGTGCAGCGCGATGGAGACGTGATTGACGAACGCGCACATCTCCACCTGCTCTGGCAGGTTGTCGTGATCGTCGATCAGCGCTTCCAGCGTCATTGCCGTGCGCGCCAGTCGATTGCCGTTGGCGAACAGCGCATTGGCCAGTTCGAGCAGGGCGGGCGGCGTCGCGGGTTCGGCGCGCACGCGGTCCAACGAGGCTTGCGCGTTGCTGCGCGCTGTGCGTGCAGCCGTGCGCGCTTCGCGGCGACCATCGCGCCGATGGGGGCTGGCCAGTGCCTGCAAGTAATTGGCATACGCCTCCAGCATTTCAGAAAGCGCGGCGCGTGCGCGGCCACGCTCCCAGGTGGGCCAAAGCACGTAAGCGATCAACGCCATGCCACTGCCCAGGGCGGTATTGATCACGCGATCCATCACCGCGTCGCTGGAATTGACGCCTTCGAACGAAAGCAGGATGACCACGGTGCCGGTCAGTGCCGCCACGGCCACCCCGTAGTGCGCCGTGGCGAGGTAACGGAAAGCCATGCACAGCAGCGCCATCAAGGCGAGATGGGCCCATGCATCGTGCGGAGTGTAGTGCAGCAGGGCAGTGGTCAGCACCAGGCCCAGCACCGTACCAACCACGCGCAGCAAGCCGAAGTTGAAGGTCGCCGCGAAGTCGGGGCGCAGCACGATGGCAGCGGTCATCGGCAGCCAGTAACCGTGTGGCAGCTGTAGCTGGCGCGCCACGAACAGCGTGGCGGTCAGCGTGACGGCGCTACGCACGGCGTGGCGGAAAGCCACCGAATGCGGGGTGAGATTCGCGCGCAGCGTGGCGCGCGCCGAACTGCTGCGCAGCGCCGCTGGCAAGGGTGTTTCAGCAGCGGCGGCTCGCAGTTCACCGCGACTGCCGGCCCAGTTTGCATTACGCACGGCGGCGGCAAGCTGGCCGGAAAGTGCATGAATATGCGTTGCCAGACCGTCGGCATGGCCGCCGCTGCTCAACAGGGCATTTTCGCTGGCTTGCAGGGTTTGCAGTGCATGTTCGGCTTGGCGCGGCGAATCGCCGGCCTCCAATGCGTCAGCGACGGCGGCGAGTACGCGGGCCGCGTCGCCGCGGAACATGGCATGGATGGTGGCGTTGGCGCGCAGCTCCGCCATGGCGGTGAGCTCCAGGCGGATGCGCTCGGCCAGCTCCAGCAGCACGCCAAATGCTTCCATGGCGCGGCCGCGGGCATGATGCCGGCCGAGCAAGGTGTGTTGCAGCGTGGTCATGGCGTCGGTCAATGCCGGAACGTCGGCGTCGTCATGCGCCTGTTGCCGCGCCAGCGTGGCTAGTCCGCGATATACCGACGCCAGCGCATGACGCTCCGGCCGGTAACGTTGCAGCGGCCACGCAGCGACGGAGAACACGGTAAGCAACAGGCCGCCGGCAAAGATCAGGGCCGAAGCACCAAGCGCTTCGCCCCAAGGCCTTGGCGAGGCCGCGGTGACGACCAGCAGGATCATGCTGGTCATGCCGACACGGGTCATGTCGGTACCGAACACCACCAGCAGTCCACCGCAGAAACCAAAGGCGGCGGTCGCGATCAGGATAGGGATCAGCTGGTCGCCGAGCAGAAAGCCGATCAGCGAGGCCAGTCCCGCCGCCAGTGAGGCCAGCAGCAGGCGTGCCATGCGCTGACGATACGGTCCAGGCTGGTCGGAGAACATGGTATCCAGCGCGCCGGCGCCGATGCCCAGGCCGACGCCCGGGTGGCCCGTCGCGATGCCGATGGCCAACGGCAAGATCACGGCTGCGGTATTGCGCAGCACCACGCGGACCGGCACATCCGGTCGCTTGGTGGTGAGCAGGCTGTCGACAACCGTGGCGCGTAGCGAGTAACCGCTGGAAGACATGAGGCTTGGTTCACTCCCACACAGGCATCTACACGATACGACGATTTTGCATGAGTCAGCCTGAAGCTGGCGCGACGGTCGGCAATACGTCGACTACGGAGTCACGGGACCGGCCAGTTGGCGCGTCAGCGCATACAGCACGCGCAGGTCCTGCGCGTCCAGCGTATCGCCGTCCATACCGCGAAAATGGTGATGGAACGTACGCACGGTCGCGGCACGGTTGTCGAGGGAGTATCCGACCATGCCGAGCGCCATCCACGGATCGAAGTCCGGCGGCGGGTCGACCAGCGCGCCCTGTGGCCACCATCCGAAACCGGCGTCGGCCAGCTGTTTCCATGGGAACAGCGGACCGGGGTCATCCTTGCGTCCTGGCGCGAGATCTTCGTGGCCGATGATCTGTGTGCGCGGAATGCGCAGCCGGGTCGTGAGGTCGGTTAGCAGGCCCAGCAGGCTGTCGATCTGCGCCTGCGCAAATGGCGACTGTCCGTCGTTGTCGAGTTCGATGCCAATGGAGGCGGAGTTGACGTCGGTGATCGTGCCCCAGCGTCCGGCGCCTGCGTGCCAGGCACGTCGGTCATCGGCCACCAGTTGGAAAATATGCCCGTCGCGACCGATCAGGTAATGCGCGCTCACCGGGCCGCTGTCGTTGGACGTGCGCAGCGTCTGCAGGCTTTGCTGTGCCGAATGCCCGCCGGTGAAATGCAGCACGATCAGCACTGGCCGGCGCTGGTCGAAGTTGGGTGAGGGCACCCACTGCGCCATCGGGTTGCGCACCGGGGCGGTCGCGCAGGCGGCGAGCAAGGTCAGCAGCATCAGCAACAGAACGGTGCGGCTGATGAGGAACAGGCGCGCATACCTGGGGCAAGCGAAAGGCATGGCAGTCACGGCGGGTGGGGGTAGGGGGAACGTGCCGCAGCCACCGTGCGACGTCAAGCCGATAGGCAAACGGCGCCCGGTTGCCCGGACGCCGCTGTGTCTGTTTCTTGCAGAGAAGGCTTAAGCGCGACCGGCGAACTCGCCCGTCAGCGTGTTCACCCACACCTTTTCCTCGTTGCTGATGTACTCGGGTACCTGGATTTCGATACCGGTGTTGAGCTTGGCCGGCTTGTTGCGCTTGGTGGCGCTGGCGCCCTTCATTTCCGGGGCGGTGTCGACCACGGTGAGGGTGACGCTGGTCGGCACCTGCAGGCCCACCGGCGCATCGTCGATCACCTGCACGTAATAGCCTTCCACGCCTTCGACGATGTAGCCGGTGTTGTCGCCCACCAGTTCGGGCGAGAGCAAATACTGCGTGTAATCCTCGTTGTCCATGAAGACGAACGCGTCGCCATCCATGTACGAGAAATTCACCTCACGGCGCACCAGATCCATTTCCTTCAGATCGTCGTCGGCGCGCAGGCTCAGGTCGAACTTGCGACCGCCCGGGATGGCATACATGGTGAAGCGGAACGTGACGTTGCCGCCACGCGCAGTCGGCGAGCTGCGCTCGATATCGCGCACCTGATACACGGTACCTTCGTGTTCGATCACATTGCCTTTCTTGACGTCGGAAGCTTTCATGGGTGTGAGACCAAATGGCTTGAGGGTTTCATGTCCGTCATCCCAGCGAAGGCTGGAGCTGCTTTACAACAGCGAAGCTGGTCATCCAGTGGCTAATCTTTGCGGTAAGGCGCTGGATGCCAGCGCTCGCTGGCATGACGATGTGGTTATACGGATTACTTCGGCTGCAAACGCACGGCGCCATCGAGGCGGATGGTCTCGCCGTTGATATAGCGGTTGCCGAGGATGAACGCGACGGTGTCGGCGAACTCCTCCGGCTTGCCCAGGCGCGACGGGAACGGAATCGACGCGGACAGTGACTCCTGCACCTGCGGCGGCATGCCATCGACCATCGGCGTCCAGAAAATGCCCGGGGCGATGGTTGCCACGCGGATGCCGAAGCGCGACAGCTCGCGTGCCATCGGCAAGGTCATGCGCGACCACGCCACCCTTGGAGGCGGAATAGGCGGCCTGGCCGATCTGGCCTTCGTAGGCGGCGACGGAGGCGGTGTTGATGATCACGCCGCGCTCGCCGTCTTCGCCGGCCTCGTTGCCCTGCATCAGGGCGGCGGCGGCCTTGGCCACGTTGAAGCTGCCCACCAGGTTGACCATCACGGTGGTGGCGAAGGTGTTCAGCGGCATCGGGCCTTCCTTGCCCAGCACGCGGCCGGCGCCCAGGATGCCGGCGCAGTTCATCACCACGTTGAGTCCGCCCAGGGCGTCGCGCGCGGCGGCGACGTTGGCGGTCACGCCTTCCTCAGACGTCACATCGGTGCGGAAAAACCTGGCGCCCAGCGCCTTGGCGGCTTCCTGGCCCTTCTCTTCGTTGACGTCGAACAGCGCAACCTTGCCGCCGTGGGCGACCAGATGCTGTGCCACCGCGTGGCCGAGTCCGGAGGCGCCGCCGGTAATGATCGCCTTGACCTGATTGAGCTGCATGGGAGTGTCCGTAAAAGCCGTGAAAACGCCTATGTTAGCCCAGAGGGCATGCCCAGGTCCGAGCGTGTGGGGAGCGACGTCCGGGCCGAGGGAGGCGAGGACCGCTCACCCGGGGCGCCTCGCTCCCTGCCTACGACCAGTAGCCTTACTTAGGCCGTTTGCATGGGCGGGCTATATCCAATTTCGGGGATATTCCAGGGCCATGGCGGAGTAGAACCTTGGGGGCGATCACTGGCGCCGTCGCCAAGGGAGGGACGCCATGAGCTATGGGGGCGATCGGGAGTGGCTGGTCGAACCAGCCAGGCGTCACCCCGTGGGCAGCGCTACACCACCGGTGAGCGCATCTCTTGGCGCGCCCGGTATGGCTACCCGAGTAGCATGGGCTCGCGCCGGCCTGCTGTTTGTCCTGTGGCTGGCCGTGGCCGGTGCAGCACTCGCAGCGAACGAGTCTGCCGTGCCGAAGAATGCGTCTGAGCAGTCCGCTCTCTCGCCATATTTCATGACTACGTCTCAGCTAGCTGATCCTTTGCGGCCATTCGCTCACTTGCCGAAAGATGCCGCCATCAAGGTGCGTGCGGCGGTGATGACAGTGCCCGATCCACTGGAGACGCGATTGGGCCGCGCCTTCGATGTCGAACTTGGCGCTGTGATCAGCGCATTCCAGGCCACGGGTTACACGCTCGACGGCTTTGCATTTACATGGACGCCGAGAAAACCTGATGGTGACGACGCGTACGTCACACCTGATAGTAAACCGCGCGGAACACCTAGCGTTATCTTGTTTCGGCGCGACGATTGGCGCAATTGCAATGCCGATAGCCGAAAGTCCAATTGTGGCTCAAGCTACTTCGCGCTCTTCATTGTTGGGGAAACACCGTCCTCCGGCATTCACCCTAAAGCCTTCGAGCGTGCTGCGCGCTGTGCGGTCGCGCTGGACAGTGCCAATCGCAAAGACTCATCGGTGTTTCCTTCATATCTCAAGGACGAGGCGTGCGACAGGCTGGCAACGAACAACGCCGAAGCGATGGCTGCGTTGAACTGCGATCGTCAGCTCACTGTAATCGGTCCTTCGTTCTCCGGCTCCATGGAGTCGATGGCGGCAGCGCTGAGCGACGCCGCATCGGAAGCCGCGAACACTTCGTGCGGCGGATTGTCGCCGAATGGCACGACGCCGGGTCTTCATATCCAACTGCTCACGCCGTCGGCGAGCATAAGTAACAACGACGACGTGCAGTATCACGCCTATCTGAACGCGGTCAGCACGGGCAGTTTCAATGTGACACTGGAATACCGCTCGTTGGCCTATAGCGTGTCGGACCAAATGGACCGGGTCATGTCTTATCTCGAACCCCGTATCGGCCCAGCCGGCAGCATCGTGGTGCTCAGCGAGGAATCGAGCTTTGGTGGTGGGACCATCGATGATTTCCGAATAAGGCGTCTTCGCCGCGGCAACGCGATCTGCCCTGGAGGGAAGTTGGATGTAAAAGATAAGTGTTGGGGCCACCTGATCAGCCTACAGTTTCCTCCCAACATCGCCGCGATCCGTGCCGAGCACGTGAAGGTCATGCAGAATCAAGACGCGGAACGTCGTCAGATTCTTCCGGAGCAACTGCTCGAACTCGACCTTACGGGGGTAGATAAAGGAACGGATCAGCCTCCGACCTATCAGCCAACTCTGAGTTCACGCTCCGATGAGCTTATGCTGTACCAGACCCTTGACGCTTTAAAGAGCCGATTGGGGCACCCTGCAGCCGTGATCGTTGTCGCGACGGATGTGCGCGATCGTCTTTTCCTGATGAGCGAGATTCGCAGCGTACTGCCAAGCGCGTTACCCATCGTGCTCGAACAGGACAACCTTCTGGAGCACCCGGACTATCGCGATATCAGCCGCGGCAGCATAACGATGCCCGCCGGCAGAAGTCTCATCTGTCTCGATCCTAGCAACAATTCCGTGTCATGCCGCGGAATGGATACGGTGCGGAGCGCCTTTGCTGGCGTGATGGAAGCCCATCCTGACTCTGATGCGTGTTCCTCGCTTCCACGCCACTTCGCCTTTGCCACCGACTATGCGGCGAATACATTCCGCGCCATGGTGCGGCTGTCGAAACAGCAAGATGCCTCGACCGACCAGGAAAAAAGGGCATTTATGGCGCAAGACGAAAGATGGATGGATCCTCCGATGTTGGTCGCGACGCTAGCGGGCTTTCAGTACGTCGATGATCCTGAGATCGCGGCAACGCCCTCTGCCACATGCAAAATTGTTCAGGGAAAAAGGGGGCCAGACATCCTCATTGCCGCCGATACGCGGCTCCCGCTGCAGGAGCCCATGTATCTGGCGATGGCCTTGGTTTTCCTTGTGATGCTGGTCGTTGCGTTGTGGCTGATCCTTAACCATTGCGACCAGTCACTGCTGGTTTTTCCTATCTCCCGGCTGGCACTTCGTTGGGCACGCGTTGACTCGCCCGCCAAGTCACCACCTTTCAACATGGCGCCGCTTTGCTGGTTGGTGGTGTGGATAGCCATGGCGATGGTCGGTCTCCATATCGCCGGTGGGAGGGTCGTGATGTCGCTATGGCCCGATGCGCGCCTGGACAACGATCTCGTTCATGGCCGTGCGCTCTGGGCACTGATTGGGCTATGCCTCGCCTACGGCTGCTTTGTCGTTCTCACCATGTTCAGGATGCGAGAGTGGAATGCACATTGTCTCGAACTGTCCCGTGCAGTGGGTTCCAATTCCCCACTGGGGACGCGCTTGAGGCGCCAGGGTGGTGGGTACGCGATACTGAGCGCGTTGATCCTGGTGGTAGTCCTCTGCCTGAGCGTTGACGACCGTAATCCGGCCAGCGCGGATCATGCCTGGGTTTCGGAACTCGGTGGTGCCTTCGCGCTCTGCGGCAGCGTGATCTTCCTGACGCTGTTTGTCGAAGCATTCGACCGCTTGTGCCGCATAACTATGGATCTCGACAAGATGATCAAGCTGATCCAGCGCGGAACTGGCTTGAGCGATTGGCCGACACCCTGCCTGCTCGGTGAGCGCCCTACTAGCCCTTTCAATATCACCATGCGCTTGAAGAATTATTCGGTTTGGCGTAAATACGGCTCCGGCGAATGGGCAAAGTACACGCAGTTGCTGCTGAAGGGCTATTGGAGATCGGGCGCCTGGTCCGGCCAGCTGTTTGAGACCTGGCAAACAATGCTGGTCGCTGAAATGAAGTTTGCGGTGATGGCCATGCGTGCATGCGCATGGTGCTCTGTATTTGGAGCGACGCTCACCATGCTGCTGATCCAGGTCTACCCGTCGGCTTACCCGAGATTGCAGACCACGGCCTCAGTGGTTCTGCTGGCGTTCGGTTTTGCGGCGATCGTCTACGTCGTACTAACGCTGGAGAAGGACCGTTTGCTTGGACGGATGTTCACCAGTGACAAGGACGGTCTGACGTTCGGCAACGCACTCTCGGTTCTGTGGCCCAAGCTGTTGGCTCTGGCCTCGATCCTGGTGATGGTCTTTCTTCCCGGTGTTTGGGGATGGGTCGGCGGCTTGATCAAGGCGGTCAACTCGCTGCGCTGATGACGCGCCGCACTCAGTATTCCATCAGCTGTCGCAACGCTTCGGACGCGACTAGCGATGAGAACGGAACAACCGAGCGTGGTGGCGTCTCCGGCACCTGCAATTCTTTCTGCCACACGCCGACATCCCACCAGCGGCCCAGCTTGTAGCCCGAGCTTCGCCACACGCCGGCCGGCGTGAAGCCCATCGCCTCGTGCATGGTGACGCTGCCTTCACCGGGCAGGGTGATGACACCCACCGCTTGATTCAGGCCTTGCAGGCGCATCGCATCGAGCAGCACGCCATAAAGCTGACGTGCGATGCCGCGCCGACGTGCGTCGGCATGCACGTAGATCGACGTCTCGGCAATCCAGTCGTAGGCAGCGCGTTCACGAAAGCGGCTGGCATACGCATAAGCGAGCACGCGTCCGTGTTCTTCCCAGACCAGCCACGGATAGTGCTTGAGCCGGCCCAGGATACGTTCGCGCATGGCGTCCACGCCGGGCAATTCGGTTTCGAAGGTGGCCACGCCGGCGAGGACCGATGGCGTATAGATATCGTGGACTGCGGCCGCATCGTCAGCGTGAGCGATACGAATCATGCGAGGACTTTCTCCATGCAAATGCTGAGTGGGTTGGCGCGATGCTCGCCAAAAGGCGCACATCGGCGGTAGCCGGCGCGTCCGTAAAGTTCCAGCGCCTCGGCCTGGGCCGTGCCGGTCTCCAGTCGAATCAGTTGGCCACCGGCCTGCGCGACTTGCCTCTCCAGCGCTTCCAGTAGCTGCTTGCCCAGGCCCAATCCGCGACAGGCTGGCAATACGTACATGCGTTTCACCTCGACGTAGTCCTCGTGCCAGACGCAGGCGCCACAGGCAACGGGTGTACCGTCGACGCGAGCGGCAAGAAAAGTGACATTCGGTTGCTTGAGCGCTTCCACCGATACCGGCTGGATATTGCCGGTGGGATACAGCTCGGCCAGATAGCCATCCAGCTCGTGGATGAGCGGGGCGATATCCGGCGAGGCGGGATCGTCAATATCGAAGCGGAGCGCGGGCGCTCTCAGCATGACTCGTACTTCCAGTTGCGGCGCTTGCCTTCGGCCAACCATTCCAGCGTCGTGGCGATGCGCTTCTGCCGCGTGGCCTCGGTTCTGGCTTCAGTGATCCAATCGACGTATTCGCGCTGGGCACTGGGCGGGAAGCCGTCGTAAGTCTTGCGTGCTATCGCATGCCTCTTCTGGGCAAGCAGAGCGGCGAGATCGTCGGGCATGGAGGGCTGCGTTTTGGGGGTGCTCTTGGGGCGCTTCGGCCTTGCGCCCGTTTCGATCACGGCCATCGCCTTCTTGATCAAAGCCGAGAAATCCTTCTTCGGCGGCAGGTCTTTCAGCGTCGCGATCTTGCCGAATTGACCCATGCCTTCGTCGTCCGACTCCTCTTTGTCACCGACGACATCCTTGTGACGCCAGAAACCGAACGCACAGTGTTGCTTGAACGCCGCCATCTGACACATCGGCGATCCGCGATAGATGAAGAACGGCATGCTCCACTTGATGTCTTCTTCCACCTCGGGGCAGCTGGCGTGCACCAGCGCACGCAGGTGTTCGAGTATCGGCTGGGCGAAGGCTGCCGACTTGGTGATATAGCTATCGACGCGTGGATCGTGGCTACCCATGGCGAAGCCTCACAGTTCGCGGATAAAGAATTTGTCGCAGCTGAAGTGGCCGGTGCCCCCCATGGGCGCTTCCAGCGTGGTGAAACCATGTCGACGATACAATGTTTGCGCGGCATCCATGCCGCTCAGGGTTTCCAGGTAACAGCGCTGGAAGCCATGTGCGCGCGCCGTATCGAGGCAGCGCAGCATCATGGCGCTGCCTGCGCCGATGCCGCGTGCTTCGGGCAGGAAGTACATCTTGCGTAGTTCGCATACGTCCGCGTCGCCGCCTTCCAAGGGCGCGATGCCACCGCCGCCGATCACCACGCCGTCGCGCTCAACCACGAAATACGCGCTGCGCGGTCGCGCATACGCTTCGTGCATGCCATCCACTTCAGCGTCATGAATGGCAAAGCCCGGGCCGTCGGCACCGAACTCGGGCATCACGGTGCGAATGATGTTGGCCACGGCGGGGTTGTCGCAGGCTTCGATGGGGCGGATAAGAAAGTCGGTCATGGCGTCATGGGTGGTGTGCGGTAGATGGTGCCGTCCTTCATCACGAAGACGGGGTGCTGAAGATCATCGATATGTGTGCTCGGGTCGCCGTTGAAAGCAACGAGATCGGCACGCAGGCCGGGGGCGATGCGGCCGAAGTGGTCCTGCTGGCGGAGAATGCGCGCCGCCACATCGGTGGCCGCATGCAGTGCCTGGGGTGGTGTCATGCCGTCGCGCACCATCGCTGCCGGTTCGCGCCAGTTCTCGCCATGGGTGAACACGCCCACATCGCTGCCGTTGCCGATGGTCACGCCGAGCTTCAGCGCGGTGCGGAAGGCTCGCTCGGATTCGCTCATGCGCGGCGTGGGTTCGCTTTGTCCGGGCACGTAATGTTCGAAATACTGTGCGGTCGATTCCACCGCCGTCAGCGTGGGTTCGTAGGCTACGTTATGTTGCTTGAGCAGACGGAAGGTGGCTTCGCTGGCGCCGTAACCATGCTCGATGCTGTCCACCCCCGCTTCGACCGCCAGGCGAACGCCGGCATCGCTGGATGCATGCGCGGCCACCGGCCGGCCCGAGAGATGCGCGGTATCGACGATGGCCTTCATCTCGGCCAGCGACAGCGTGGGTTGCGTGCTGCCGTCCGCACCGACGCGGTAGTCGGCATACAGCTTGATCCAGTCCGCGCCGCGTCCGGCCTGTTCGCGCGTGGCGCGAATGGCTTCGTCGACACCACTGATCTCCTGCGCACCACTGGGTAGATCCAGGTCGGGCCGGAAGCCGCGAGGGCCCGGCCCATAGCTGGCCGTGGCCACGATGGCACGCGTCGCCACGAACAGACGCGGTCCGGGAATCATGCCCTCATCGATGGCGCGCTTGACCGAGACATCGGCAAAGCCGGCCCCTTCCGTGCCGAGATCGCGCAAGGTAGTGAAGCCCGCCAACAGCGTGGCGCGCGCATGCGTGGCGGCTTCCAGCGTGCGGTACTCCTGCGGCTCCTTGAGCACCTGGTCGTTCCACAGGGTTTCGTTATACGGATGCAGAAAGACGTGCGAGTGCAGGTCGATCAGGCCCGGTGTCAACGTCGCGCCGGGCAGGGCGATGCGTTGCGCGTCGGCCGGAGCCTTGATCGTGTCGACCGGCCCCACCGCCGCGATGGCGCCTTCATGGACCAGCACGGCCCAGCCGTTGTGTGCGGTGTCGCCGTCGGCCGTCCAGACGCGCTCAGGCAGCAGCAGGGTATCGGCGTGGGGCGCCGCGGCCATCGCGGCCGTGCCGCCAAGCATCAGCGTGGCCAGGAGTACGCCGATCCAACCTTTGCATCGATTCCAGCGCATCGCCAGTTCCCACGGGTCCGAAGCCCGATTCTAGCGAGGTGTGGCGTGCGGCGGGGAGCCGGCCGGTCAGCGAGAGGCACGTCCCGCGTCCGCCATCAGCTGTTTGCAATCCTCGTCGGGCGCCGACGTAGCGGTGACGCAACTCTGGAAGCCCGCGGGCAGGCTGGTATTGATGCGCGTATCGCCCTCCCGCACGGCGAAGTGCAGCGGCGGTGACGCACAGGCGGCGCTGGCGGGCGCGCATTCATTGGCTACCACGGTGTAGTGGCACTCGCCGCTCTCGCTGCGCAGACAACGAAAGCTGGCGAGCGGGCCGGTGACGTTGACTCTGCTGTAGACCACGTCATGGCCATTGACGATCGAATGGACAACGACCGTGCGTCCCTGTTCGCATCCGACGAGGACCAACAGCAGGGGGAGCAATGCGATGAACTTGTTCATGGGGACCTCTTGCGCGGGGCGCTGCGTGGCTTCGCCAGGAAGCTCACATGTTGCGGAACAGCGCCATGAAGGGTTGGCTCACTACCAGAGTTTCCGGGCGCTGCTTGAGGCGCAGCGTGCCCTTGCCGGTGTCGTCACGAACAATCGACGCGATCGCCTTGAGATTGACGATGGTCGAGCGATGGATCTGCTTGAACATGCTGGGGTCGAGCAGGGCGGCCAGTTCACGAATCGGCTTGCGCAGCAACGCCTCGCCCTCGGCGGTCATGGCCACGGTGTATTTGTTGTCGGCGCGGAAGTAGGCCACGTCGTCCACCATGATCAGGCGTGTTTCGCGCCCGTTGCTGGCGGTGATCCAGGTGAGCGGCGGTGCTCCCGCCGCGTTGCCAATGGATAGCTCGCGCAGCAGCTCGGCCAGCGCGGCCGTATCGGTCGGGCGCGCGCCTGTGCGGGCCTTCAGCCGCTGCACGGTGGCCGCCAGGCGCTCCGTGGTGATGGGTTTGAGCAGGTAGTCCACCGCGCCCCGTTCGAACGCATCGATGGCGTACTGGTCGTAGGCCGTGGTGAACACCACTTGCGTGCCGGGGCTGGCTTCGGCGGCTGCAGCGGCGACTTCCAGTCCGCTGAGGCCGGGCATGCGGATGTCGAGGAAGGCCACGTCGGGGCGGTGCGCGTCGATGGCTTCGAGCGCGCTGGCGCCGTCTTCGCATTCGGCCAGCACGTCCAGCTCGGGCCATACCCGGGCCAACAGATCGCGCAGGGCGGAGCGTAGCAGGGCCTCATCCTCGGCAAGGATCGCGGTGGTCATGGCGACGCCTCCGCTTCGCCGACCGCTGCGATCTGTCGCGGCACGGTAATGGTGCTGGCCACGCCTTCCGGCGCGTTGCCGACGACCGAGAGCGAGGCGGCGCTGCCATAGATCAGGCGCAGGCGTTCGCGCACATTCTTCAGGCCGATGCCGGTGCCGCCGCTGGCGTCGCTGAAGCCACGACCGTCATCGGCGATGGTGATGGTGACGACATCGCCGTCATGGCGCGCAAGTATCCATACCGTGCCGCCACCGGGCTTGGGTTCCAGCCCGTGCTTGATGGCGTTCTCCACCAGCGTCTGCAGCATCATCGGCGGCAGCGAGACAGCACGCAGCGCATCGGGCACGTCGATCTGCAGCGACAGGCGCGGACCCATGCGCAGTCGCATGATTTCCAGATAGGCGCGCGTGCGCTCCAGCTCTTCGCCCAGGGTGGACAGTGCATCATCGGTGGTGGGCAGGGAGTGGCGCAGGTAATGGATCAGGTGGCCGAGCATCTGATCGGCCTGGGCCGGGTCGCTGCGCGTGAGGTACTGCGCGCTGGCCAGCGTGTTGTAGAGAAAGTGCGGTTCGACCTGGGCGTGCAGCAGGTTGAGTCGCGCCACCGTGCGTTCTTTTTCGCTCTCCGACTGCGCGGCGCGCATCTTCTCGTGGCGGCGCTTTTCGGACACGCGGCGGGTGATGGCGCGGGTGATGGCCTCGGCGTTTTCCAGGTTGGTGCCGTCGTCCACGCGGAACCAGTCGCTCCAGGCGCCGGCCTCGGGCTCGCAGATCAGGGTGACGCTGCCGGTGCCATCGCCGGGGGTGATGGTGGCGAAGATCTGATTGCGCAGATGGCCAAACCAGGTGGACGGATCCAGGCGGCCGAACACGCTGCTGCCGTAGGGCAGGGGACGCTGTACCTTGGCGCGGATCTGCAGGCTGTCGCGAGCGCTCTCGACATCCTCGGTGCGCGGCAGCTCGCGGATCGCCGCATCGAGCAGGTCGAACGCTTCGTCCGCTTCGAACGGTATTTCCACTCGCCGACGCTGCCGGTTGCCCAGGGTGTCTTCGTCGACGTGGCCGGCGATAAGCCCGCACGCGCCGCAGGTGCGACACGGCGCCGGTGACCACCATCAGCAGGGCGATGGCAATCAGCAGCACGAATGCACCGCCGGTCTCCCGGTATCGGAACGGTGCGCTGTTAGAGATCATCAAGGCCGCAAACAGCAGGGCAAGGAACCATGCCAGGACCAGACGGGCAACGAACAGCACACTCTTGATCACGGCGGAGCCCTGGCATCGGTGGAATGGCCGGAGCATAACCAGCCTGGTTCCGGCGCGGGGGCGCTTTTCGACGAAACCCGGATAGCCACGACGAAAGCGCCCCGGGCGGGCGCGAAATCGTTGCCCAGCCGCGGCTCAGCTGGCGGTGCGCGCCCGCGTCACCCGGCTGGCGGTTTCCTTGTGCAGCTGGGCGGCCAGCCAGGCGCCGGTGGCCACCAGGATGTCCAGGTCGATGCCGGTGTGCAGGCCCATGCCATGCAGCATGTAGACCACGTCTTCGCTGGCGACATTGCCGGTGGCGCCATTCGCATACGGGCAACCGCCGGTGCCGGAGACCGACGCTGTCGACGACCGCGACGCCTTCTTCCAGGCAGCGCGAGGATGTTGGCCAGCGCCTGGCCGTAGGTGTCGTGGAAATGCACGGCCAGCGCGGCCATCGGAACCTCGTGCGCCACCGCGTGCAGCATGGCGCGCGCTTTGGCCGGCGTGCCGACGCCGATGGTGTCGCCGAGCGAAATCTCGTAGCAGCCCAGCTCGTGCAGGCGGCTCGCCACGCGCACCACGTCGGCGACGGCACTTCGCCCTGATACGGGCAGCCGAGCACGGTGGATACATAGCCGCGCACCTTGACGCCGTCGGCCTTGCGCACGCTCCATCACCGGCGTGAAGCGTTCGATCGATTCGTCGATCGAGGCGTTGATGTTCTTGCGGTTGAACGCTTCCGACGCCGCGGTGAACACGGCGATCTCGGTCACGCCGACCGCGCGCGCGCGCTCGTAGCCCTGTTCAGTTCGGCACCAGCACCGGGTAGCTGCACGCCGGGTCGCTTGCGGATGCCTGCGTAGACCTCCGCGGCGTCGGCCAGTCTGCGGCACCCACTTCGGGCTGACGAAACTGGTCGCCTCGATGGTGCGCAGGCCGGTGCCGGACAGTCGATCGATCAGCGCGATCTTGACGTCGGTCGGCAGCATGGTCTTTTCGTTCTGCAGGCCATCGCGCGCGCCGACTTCGACGATGCGGACGTGGTCGGGTCGAGCTGATGGCGTGTTCATGGCGTGCCTTTTGGATTTTCGCGATCAGGGGTGGGCGTCCGAAACAAACCGAACCAGCACCGCATCGGCTTCCACGAAGTCGCCTTGGGCGGCGCTGATACTTTCGATGGTGCCGGCGCGGGGCGCTTTCAATGCCAGCTCCATCTTCATCGCTTCCATCACCAGCAATTCCTGGCCCTCGGCCACGGTATCGCCGGGGTTGGCCTTGACCAGCACGATACGACCCGGCATCGGCGCGGTGATCTGGTTGCCGCCGCCGCCTTCCTTGGTGTGCCAGGCAAAAGCGGGTGCGCGTTCGAAACTGTGGCGGTTGCCAGCACTGTCGTGCACAGTGACACGGGCGCCGTCGGCCCGCATCGGCAGACGCAGCGCTTCGTCGTCAAAGCGGGCGCTCAGGGTCTCGCCATCGTGGCGTGCGCCGCGCACGTCGCCGTTCGCGTCGCCGTGATGCAGCTGGTAGTTGCCATCGTGTCCATGCGCTTCGACTTCGTAACGATGACCGTGCAGCGATAGGGCGACAATGTGCTTGCCGGCATGACCCACGCGCCATGCGTCCGCACGTGACCAGGGCGAAAATGGATCGCTGCCATGACGTGCGTTCGTCACGACGGCGCACTCGTCATGCAGCAGGGCCGCAACCGTCGCAGCGAACAGCGCGTGATGGCCCGGCACCGTATCGCCGGCGAGGAATTCATTGAGATGGCGATCGAGATAGCCGGTGTCGATGCGACCTTCAACCACGGCGGGGTGGCGTGCCAGTCGTTCGAGAAAGGCGATGTTGGACTTCGGCCCGACCATCTCGCAGCTCATCAGCGCATCGCGAAGACGTTGCAAAGCCTGTGGGCGATCTTCGTCCCAGACGATGAGCTTGGCGATCATCGGGTCGTAGAAGATCGTCACCGTGTCGCCTTCGATCACGCCGCCGTCGATGCGCACGTGACGCGAAGGCGTGGGCAGGCGAAGCATTTGCAGCTTGCCGGAAGCCGGCAGGAAGTTCTGGTCGGGATCCTCGGCATACAGTCGCACCTCAATGGCGTGACCGTGCGCATGAACCTGATCCTGCGACAGCGGCAGAGTCTCGCCGAACGCGACACGCAACTGCCACTCGACCAGATCGAGCCCCAGCGTCTCCTCGGTTACCGGATGCTCGACCTGCAGGCGCGTGTTCATCTCCATGAAGAAGAACTCGCCGTCCTGGCCGACAATGAATTCCACCGTGCCCGCGCCGACGTAGTTCACCGCCTTGGCGGCTGCTACAGCGGCAGCGCCCATCGCGGAGCGACGTGCGTCGTCGAGGAAAGGCGAGGGCGTTTCCTCCAAAACTTTCTGATAGCGCCGCTGCGCCGAGCACTCACGTTCGTTCAGATGGATCACGTTGCCGTGCGTATCGCCGAACACCTGGAATTCGATATGGCGCGGATGGTCCACGTAGCGCTCAAGGATGACGCGTGTATCGCCGAAGGCACTGGCCGCTTCGCGCTGCGCGGACGCGAGCGCGTCGACGAATTCCGCTTCGCCGCGCACGATGCGCATGCCCTTGCCGCCGCCACCCGAGGCCGCCTTGATCATCAGCGGGAAACCGGTGCGACGTGCCTGCTCGGCGAGCACGTCGGCCGACTGGTCGGCACCGTGGTAGCCGGGAACGAGCGGCACCTGGTGCTGTTCCATCAATGCCTTGGCGGCCGCCTTGGAGCCCATCGCATCGATGCTTTCCGGGCGTGGGCCGATAAAGGCGATGCCCGCATCGGTACAGGCGCGTGCAAACGCGGTGTTCTCGGAGAGAAAACCGTATCCCGGGTGGATGGCCTGGGCGCCAGACTTGCGTGCCACGTCCAGGATCACGTCGCCGCGCAGATACGAATCCGTCGGTCGCGGACCGCCAATGGGCCACGCCTCATCCGCCAGCCGCACATGCTGCGCGTTGGCGTCCGCTTCCGAATACACGGCGATGGTGCGAATGCCCAGGCGTCGGCAGGTGCGAATCACACGACAGGCGATTTCGCCGCGATTGGCAATCAGTACGCGCTCGAACATGCGGCTTCCGGGGTTGTGCGAAGTGCTAAAACGTAGCAGATCGGCGTGACGGAGCCGATGCGCGGCGCAGCATTGAGACGATGTCTGTTTGTCATCGTGGCGACGAGCGCCGCAATCTCGGAGTTGGTTATCCAACGCCTTTCGACCTGTATTGACGCGGTCGCGACCTGGCTCGCCTGCGGCGGGCTTCCGAGCCGCTGCCGCGGCCCGGGTTACTTCTCTTTGCATGGCCACGCGCGTGCAGGAGCAAGCGCGAACGGCGAAGCCGGCCCGAAGGGCGGAGGGCAGGATGCCCGGAGTAAAGAGAAGTAACCAAGAGAAAGGCCACCCCGATGGCGCGCCTTCCGGGCTTGCGCCCTCCAGGTGCGCGGGTGGGTTACGGAGGTTTGTCGACAGGGCGTCCTGCCCTGACGACAAACTGGCTTGCATCCATGCAAGCCACCCTGCGGGCTTTTCCTCCACCCACCCGCCGCGCCATAGGGGACCCGGAGCGCAAAGAGCACCAGCCAGAGCAAAGCCAAGAGCAACTTGCCAAGTGCAACCGGCGAAGTGCTCGAGCAGCGCAAGCGCTGCTCGAGCCTTGTGCTTTTGACCTTCGGGGCCCCTGTGCGGCGGTGAGGGTCGGACGATCAGGCCCCGTAGGGGGCATCGGCATGGATGTCGATGCCTTTTCGTCAGGGCAGGATGCCCTGTCGAAAAGCCCGGCCGACCCTCACGGACTTGCCGAGCGTAAGCTCGGCAAGCGCCAAGCGGGGTGCCCTTCTCTTTGGTTACTTTCTCTTGGGCAAGCAAGAGAAAGTAACCCGGCCTCCGGCAGGAGGGCGGAAGCCCGCTGCAGGCGAGCCCGCTCGCGGACGCGCTATATCAGAACCAAGTCGCTGGAACGGCGAGCAAATGCTCAATGTGGGCGCTAGGCGCCAACCTCACTCCCCCTCCCAATAATCCACCGACGACCCCGGCACATTCACCACGCGAAACCCCTGCGGCGAGCCGTCAGCCGCCGGGGGGTACTCCGCCAGCACGCCGTACTTGCCGGTATCCGGGTACTCGCAGATTTCCGGCGTCTGCTTGGTACTCACCGCGAGATAGCGCAGCTCGACCGTGCCGGTATTGATGATCTGGTGCGCGCGTTCCGGACCACCCGGCGGGCAGGCGATGACATCGCCGCTGCGGATGGGGTGCCGTTCGCTGCCGATACGAACCTCGCCTGTCACCTTCGAGCACGAAGAACATTTCCTCGTTGAAACGATGGCAGTGGAAGGGAAACGCGCGCTTGCCCGGTGGCACGGCGGTAATGTTGTAGCCGAGCTTCTGCGCGCCGATCTGCGCCGAGAATCGGCCCATGCGTGCTTCAAAGCGCTCGGCGACATCGCCGGTGGGGCCAAGGCCCGGCGGGAACGATTGCAATTCGACGTCGGCGATATTGATGATCGGGTGAGTCATGACCTGGCGTCCCATGAATAGGTTACGGTGTATCGCCCGTTGGAATCCCTCTGCGGGTGCAGGAAGACGCGGGCTTCCTGTCGTGCCGCTGTCATTCCGGCAGGTGGCACACCGCTTCGATATTGTGGCCGTCCGGATCGAGCACGAAGGCTCCGTAGTAGTGCTCGTGGTAGTGCGGGCGCAACCCGGGCGCGCCGTTGTCCTTGGCGCCGGCAGCGAGAGCCGCATGGAAGAAGGCATCGACCGCTGCGCGGCTGGGCGCCGCGAACGCGATATGGACCGGGCCGGTTGCCATGCCGTTCGACGACGTACCGACCCAGAAGTTGGGCACGCCCTTCACGCCGAAGCCAGCATGGTCGCCATCGCCCGTCTGTTCAGCCGTCACCTCCATCACCAGTGCGCCGCCGAGCGGCGCCAGCACCTTGCGATAGAACTCGCGGCTGCGTTCAAAGCCGGAAACCTGCAGGCCGATATGGTCGATCATCGGTTCGTTCCTTGAGTTGAGTGAAGCAACAGGCGGCGAGTATGCCGTGGCCCGCGTCAGTCCTTTGTGCACCAACCGGGTTGACGCTTGCCGAGGAAGGCGCCGAGGCCCTCCTGTCCCTCGGGCGACACGCGCAGGCGGGCGATCAGAGCAGCGTTTTCCTGGTCGAGACGTTCCGCTTCGACCTCGCTGGCACCCGCGACACGCAGGGCGAGTTGCTTCGCCTCGGCCTGGGCCAGCGGGCCCGCCTTGGACAACAAGGCCAGCGTGGCGTTGACGGCTTCATCCAGCTGGTCAGCGGGCACGCACTGATGCAGCAGGCCAATCTGTAGTGCGGTGGTCGCATCGAACAGTTCGCCGGTAAGGAACAAACGACGCGCATGGCGCAGGCCGATCGCATGGATGACGTAGGGCGAGATCACGGCCGGCACCAGGCCGAGCTTTACCTCGGTAAGACCGAAGCGTGCGCTGTCCACGCCGATGGCGATATCGCAGCAGGCAACCAGACCGACACCGCCGCCGTAAGCAGCGCCATTGACGCGGGCAATGGTCGGCTTGGGCAGGTACTGCAGGATGCGCATCAGGCGCGCGAGTCGCAGCGAATCCTCGCGATTTTCCGCTTCGCTGGCGCCAGCCATGCCACGCATCCAGTTCAAGTCCGCGCCAGCGGAAAAACTTGCGCCTTCGCCGCTCAATACGACGGCACGCACGCTAGGATCCGCCCCTGCCGATGCCAGGGCGGCAGTGAGATCGGCAATCAGCCCGTCGTCGAACGCGTTGTGAACCTGCGGACGGTTCAGCGTGATGCGGCGGACCCCGGCCTGGTCGGCAATCTGGATGCTGGCGGTCATGCGGGACTCCCGGAAAAGACGCACATCATAAACAGGGGGCTAGGGATGCTCTGATTAACTCTTCTGGACATCATGACGCCTGCGCAGAGTTAATCAGAGCATTCCTAGCGGTCCGCGTGCACTGCATGAGACGGCGGAATACCGTACAATGCGAACCATTCTTATTTGAGTGGTAGCCAGTGCGCCTGTCCGACCTGCCGAAAGGGTCTCCTGCCGTGGTGGACCGAGTGGACGATGCTCATGCTTCCGACCCCATTGCGCAGCGTTTGCGCGACCTCGGGTTCGTGGAGGGCGAGCCGGTCCGGGTGGTGGCGATCGGCCCGCTCGGCGCCGATCCGTTGTTGATCCAGATTGGCTCGACCCGCTTCGCGCTTCGGCGCAGCGAGGCGGCCCGGGTGATGGTGAACGCGCAGGTGGCGGCATGAGCGCCAGTACCTTGCGCATTGCCTTGGTCGGCAATCCCAACTGCGGCAAGACAGCACTGTTCAATCAGCTCACCGGCGGCCGCCAGAAGGTGGCCAACTATGCAGGCGTCACGGTCGAGCGCAAGGAGGGCCGCTTCAGCACGCCGTCCGGCCGCGTGCTGTACGTGCTCGATTTGCCCGGTACCTACAGCTTCGATGCGAACAGCCCGGACGAGCAGATCACCCGTGATGTTTGTGAAGGCGTCTATCCGGGCGAAGCGGCGCCGGACCTGATCGTCTGCGTGGCCGATGCCACCAACCTGCGCCTGCATCTGCGCTTCGTGCTCGAGGTGAAGCGCCTGGGCCGGCCGGTGGTGCTCGCCTTGAACATGATGGATGCGGCGCGTCGCCGCGGCGTCGTCATCGATGTGCCGGAGCTGCAGCGTCGGCTGGGCATGCCCGTGGTGGAAACCATCGCCGTGCGACGCGATGGCGTGAAGGCGTTGATCGAGCACGTGGACGGCGAAATTCCGCAGGCGGCACCGGCACAGCCCGACGATGCCGACAGTCGCGCCGGCCTGCATGCGCAGGTGCGTGAGTTACTGGCGGCGACGGTGACCATGCCGCGCGCCACGGCCGAGCTCGACGATGCGCTGGACCGCTGGGCGCTGCATCCGGTGTTTGGACTGGCGATTCTTTCGGTGGTGATGTTCCTGGTGTTCCAGGCCGTGTATGCGGCGGGCAAGCCGATGACCGACCTGATCGGTGACGGCTTCAGCTGGCTGGGCGCGCATGCAACCATCTGGATGCCGGCCGGGCCGCTGCAGAGCCTGATCATCGATGGCATCTTTGGCGGCCTGGGCACCGTGCTCGGCTTTCTGCCGGTGATCCTGGTGCTGTTCTTCTTCATCCTGGTGCTGGAGGAATCCGGTTACCTGCCACGCGCGGCCTTCCTGCTCGATCGCCTGATGGTGTCGGTGGGCTTGACCGGGCGCTCGTTCATTCCGCTGCTTTCCAGCTTCGCGTGCGCGATCCCCGGCATCATGGGTACGCGCAGCATTACTGATCCACGCGACCGGCTCGCCACCATCCTGGTGGCACCCTTGATGACCTGTTCGGCGCGCCTGCCGGTGTATGCGTTGCTGATTGGCGCCTTCATTCCCACGCGACGCGTGTTTGGCGTCTTCAACATGCAGGGCCTGGTGCTGTTCGCGCTGTATGCCGCTGGCGTACTTGGCGCGATGGGCGTGGGTTGGGTGATGAAGAAGCTGCGGCGCGATCGCAGCGAGCATGCGTTGCTAATGGAGCTGCCGTCCTACCGCCTGCCCAAGGTGCGTGATGTGGCGATCGGCTTGTGGGAACGCGGCATGATCTTCCTCAAGCGCCTGACCGGTGTGATCCTGGGGCTGACCGTGCTGATGTGGTTCCTCTCCACCTTCCCATCGGCGCCAGCCGGTGCCACCGGCCCGGCCATCGACTACAGCTTCGCCGGCTATATCGGCCGTGGCCTCCAATACATCTTCGCGCCGCTGGGCTTCAACTGGCAGATCAGCGTATCGCTGATTCCCGCGTTCGCCGCGCGCGAAACCGCCGTGGCAGCGCTCGCCACGGTCTATGCCGTGGGCGGTGATGCGGCGAACGGCACCGGCTTGGGCCAGGCCTTGGCGGCAAACTTCTCATTGGCCAGTGCGCTGTCGCTGCTGGTGTGGTTTGCGTTTGCGCCGCAGTGCATGTCCACGCTGGCCGTGATCCGCCGCGAGACGAATTCGTGGCGCAATGTGGCGATCTCGTTCAGCTACATGTTCGTGGTGGCTTACATCGCGTCGCTGCTGACGTACCAGATCACGAGCCTGCTGACATGAGCGCGGGGCTATTCACGCAGTACGTGGTGATCGGCGTGATCGTACTGGTCAGCGCGCTGGTGACGTTCCGCAAACTGGCGCCGCAACTCACCAACCGCTGGCTTGCCGCTGCCGCGCTTCATTTCGACCAGCCCGGTCATGCCACCTGGCAACGCTCGCTGGGCCGACATCTGCAGCCGAAGCAGGCAACCGGCAATTGCAGCGACGGTTGCAGCACGTGTGGCGCCTGCGGCCCCAAGCCACCGGCGGGGGCGCAGGCCAATACGCAGCCGCTGGAATTCAGGCCGCGCGCGAAATAAGCGAGGGTGCCGCACGGCATCGCCAGGAAACCCGATGCCTCACCTCGTTCACTGGTGGTCGGGATTTTGCGTATCCGATGATGGTTTCTTGCCGTCCTTGTAGGGCGTTTCGAAGTCATGCTTCGTGATGGGCGTGAGGATGCCGACCGTGACCGTGCCCGACAGCAGATCGGTTTCGAACTTCGGGTCGTAGGGATTCCGGCTGGCCCGCAGCTGTTCGTAGGCGATGGCGCCATCGGTGTTGTGAACACCCGTGACTTCGCCAGGCGTCGTGGCGATGATTCCGCCGTTGCCGACGTCATAGTTGGCGGGTTGCTGATGGCCGGCCAGGCCCACCATGCCGCCGGTCAACATATGCGGTGCGGCCGAACCGACGCGTGATCCGGTGGCCGACATCAGCACTTCGCGCCAGCGCGCCTTGGCCCGCACCAAGGCGGTGGCGTCGCCATACCTGGGCAGCAACTCGCGCCAGATTTCGTTGGCCTGTTCAAACTGCGCCGGTGTCAGATGGGCGTAGAGCAGCTGCTTGGCGTAGACATACTGGGTCTCGCCGCGCTCCGCCGCCAGGGCGAACCATGCCATCGCGCGCGGCAGATCCACCTCCGAACCATGGCCATTGAGATAGAGCACGCCCAGGTTGTACTGGGCCGGCTTGTACGCCCACGAAGCCGAGATCTCGTACATGGCGATGGCGTGCGTAAAGTCGTGCCGCTGATTGGCCAGCGCGCCGAGATAGAAGAAATACTCACCCGGGCGGCCGTCATCCTCCGGCGTATTGAACGCGTCGGTACGGCTGGTGGGCACATCCGGAGTGGCGTGGAAGCTCACGACTTTCGGGGGCGGCGTCTGGGAGTCGATCGGAATGGTTGGCAGTGACGCGTCGCCGCCATTCGCATGGGCCGATGTGATGGCCAGCCAGAGCATGGCCGGGAGTAGGAGCGAGAAGCAGCTCAAGAACCTTTGCGCAGTCATAGCGGTACCTATGATGGTCTGCGAGGGGACGCACTCACGCTACTCCGGTTGGGGCAGGGGGGCAACCTTGCGATGGACGTCTGAAAAGGGCCGTCACCCCCGGAGCCGCTTCCGGCGCACCGAGGGCGAGGGTGCGACATCGGCAACGTCACTAGCTTCCGAAGAGCCATGGCGCTGCCTTTGATTGTCGGGGGAGTGGGCTGCGAAGTAACCCACCGCCCTTGCCGAGTCTCGTGCGACGCCACGATGGGGGGCCGTTTCGGCCAATCTTGGTCTGATGCGTTCGCTCCCCTCGGCCAGCACGTCGTCATGCGTGAGGATGCGTGCGCAGCCGCTGCCGTCCCACTCCCGTTTTTGCCGAAGCTAGGGATTCGTGGCGGAGCCATATTCCGCACTCTCCGCAGGACCGAGATACGACGGCGGAACCGGTCCCGTGCTCAGCACCAGCTTCTGCAGCACGGCGTTGTCGTCCAGACGCCACACCTTGATGACGTGTTTGCCTGCCGTCATGCCCGGGAAAGTTGCCCGCAGAACACGCGCATTGTCCTCGACGGCCTGGTCCCAGTCGCGCTGCTCCTGGGTGGTCGTCCCGTTTGCCGCGGGCGTCATGCGGTCGGTCAGTATCTGCATGTCCCCGTCGTCGACGGACACGCCGGTCCTGACGCCATCGCTGGCCGTCGTGTCGAGCGTGGGCAGCATATAGAGCTGTAATGCGAGGTTGCCCGACTGGCGCAATGACACGTCGTATTCGAGACGCACGCCATCCTGTGCGCTGGTCGGCGGATGGCCTTGCGGCAAGGCGACGACGGCGCCGAGCGTGCGGCTGAGATGCGGAATGGCGCGCCATGTCAGACCTTTGCCGTTGACGGCACGGCTATAGTGCGGCGCTTCGATGGCAATGACATCGTCCGTGGCGGTCGTTGCGGAAGTGGTCGAAACGGGCGCGAACACGATCGGCTTCGCGACCCGCTGGGTCGTCACTCGGCTTACCTTGGGCATCACTTGCCGCTCGGGCTGCTGCCAGCCGCTGTAGCCGATGTGTGTCTGCGCCATCATGCCATCCCACTTGCCGCCGTTGAGTGCGTGATAGGCATCGGTAAGGGCCTGGTCGCGCCGGAAGGCGGCTTCTGCCTGGTCGGCAAAGACGTTGGCGCGTGGATCGCCGACGGCTGCCAGCCGCCGGTTCCACGCCACGGCGTAATAGAGCTGGTAAAAGTTGGAGAGCGCGAGAATGGGATGCTCCACCAGTTGGAAATAAGCGTCTCGCTGATCCGGCGGTAGCGTCGCCTTGACCTTGCGCATGTCCTGCTCGAGCGCCTGCCACTCGGCGATCATCGCGCCGAATTCGCCGCCGTCGAGTGGGTCTCCGGCATCGGCGCCGAGCCGGAAGCTATCGGCGTCGATAAGTTCCGGCTTGCGTCGCGCCGCAAGCTGGCTGTACTTGGTGATGAGCTGCGCTATCGCGCTCGCCTGCGTTGGCCCGAAGGTGGCGCGGGCCCAGGCTTCGGGATACTGCGCAAGCGCATCCGGCGTCATCGCCTCGGGATTCCAGGCCTGCTTCAAGAAGAAGCTGAGCGGAAACTCCATCGGCTTGAGATCGCCGACGTTGACGATCCACAGTGCGCGGGCGCCGCGGGCATAGGCCAGATCCATCTGCTGCCAGACCTTCTCGATCTGGTTGGTATTGATCCACTTGTAGTTGCGCGGACCGCCGACGTAATCGAAGTGGTAATAGACGCCGTAGCCGCCCTCGCGCGCGCTGTTCGCCGCGGGAAGTCGCCGGATCTGTCCCCAGTTGTCATCCGCGAACAAGAGGGTGACATCGTCCGGCACCTTCATGCCGTGGTCGTAGTAATCCTGCACTTCCTTGTAGAGCGCCCATGCCTGCGGAGTCTGGTCCGCCGGTTTGCCGGTGACGTCGGCGATGATCTTGCGCTGGTCCGCGACGATGGTTTGCAGCAGCTGCGTGGCGGTGCCCTCGGTCATCGGCTCGTCGCCGTCGCCGCGCATGCCGACGGTCACCACGCTTTCGTAACCTTGGCCATCGCCCTTGGACATCATCCGCTCGATGCCGCCGCGCCAGAACGTGCGCAGATTCGCGCCATTCGTCGCATAGTTCCACGGGCCGCCGGTGACGCCCTGATCAGTGTGGCGGTGCCATTCGTCCTGCGCGCGCATCATGGCCTCGTGATGCGAGGTGCCCATCACGATCCCCATGGCGTCGGCGAGCACCATGTTCTGCGGATCGTCGTCGTTGAACGCCTTGGGCGCCCACATCGCCGGCCACAAAAAATTAGCCCTTCAAGCGAAGCTCGAGCTCGAAGACGTGCGCGTACATGCGATGGTTGATGCCGCCGAAATGTTTCTTCGCCCAGCTGGTGAAGCTCGGGTCCTCGTCGTTGATGAAGAATCCTCGATATTTCACCCTGGGCTGGTCGCCGCGTGATCCGGCAGTGAGGAAGACGTTGGCCTGCCGCCGCACGGGCACATCGGCGAACCAGTACCAGGGCGACACGCCAATCTTCTCCGAGATGTCGTAGGTGCCATAGACGGCACCGCGTCGATCGGCGCCTACGATCACCAGCGCCCGCCCTACGTTGGGGAAGGGATGGTCGACGACGATCTGGCGAAAGGCCTCCCACCGTCCGGCGAGGTCGCTCGCTTCGATCTTTCCCGCCCGGACCAGCCCGTCGATGACGGGGCTGTGGCCGAGCACGCCGATGATGACAAGGTTTCCGCCCGTGGGCTGGACTCGCTGAAAGCGCTGCGGAGCATGTCCGCTCACACGCTCCAGATCGGCGGCGAAGCTATCGGCGACATGCTGCACCGCAGGGTCGGCCGCAGCATCGATAAGCAGGTTTGCCGGCTGGCCTTGTTGGATCAGCGCGAAGCTCTCTGGCCCATCGTGCGAACAGACGGAAACTGGCGTCGTGCACGCATGGGCTACGGATCCGCAAGTCATTGCCGCGAGGACCGCCAGCATGCCCAAGGACAGCCTCGCGCGCCCGTTGGCCAAGCGCGAAGACTGGCTTCGACGTGTGTCTATCACGAATCGGATCATGGCCAGCCAACGCATTCGCATCATTCCCAGGTTGAGGTTAGCGCTACCATCACTTCATAGCAGGTGGTGGTCGCATGCGACAAGCGCGGGCCGCGGGCGACCCGTGCCGCTCTTGGGATTTTGTTGGTCAGGTGGTCGCTTGCCACGCCTGGCCTGGTATCGCACGGCTCGATAGGGCAGGTCTGCGCCACGGACGCCAGCGCGTGGGCATGCGTTTGCATGGAAAGAACGAAGCATGGGAACGATGGCGGGTCGCTCGGTTTGTCATCCAGCGCGTGGCTTGATGTTCGCGCCGCGGGCCATGGAGCGGATCGTTCGTCGCAGGGGGTTATAGCGTATCGGCGAGGTGATCGAGGATCATGGCCCAGCCTTCCTTGGTGCGATCGCTCCACTCAGGCAGCACGCCTGCATGCGTTAGCGTGAGCATGCAGCCGCCCGCGTCGCGCTCCAGTTCGACCGTCACTTGCGTAGTGACGCTCGAATATTTCGGCACCGCAAACGTAAAAACCAGCCGGTGCGGTCGCTCGATCGCCAGGTATTCGCCGACATGCTCGACATCTTCGCCATTGCGGCGGTCGACAAAAATAAAACCGCCACCGACGCGTGCATCGATCGCCACTTTCACCATCTCGCCGCCGTCCGCGCTGAACAGCCAGCGTCCCGCGGTGGCGGGATCGAGCCAGGCATCAAAAACGCGCTCGGGCTGGGCATCGAAATGGCGCGTTACGCGAAGCGTGTGGACGGTAGAAGGATTCATCGCGTTTTACCTTTGCGGCAGGGCTTGCCCTTGGCGCGGCCTTCGGCCTTGAGCGAGGCATCAAGTGCATTGAGCTGGCGATGCCAGAACTGCTCGTAGAAACGCAGCCACTCATCGGCCTCGGCAAGCGGCCGCGGGTCAAGCCTGCATACATGCGTGCGGCCCTGGATGACACGCGTCACCAAGCCTGCACGCTCAAGCACTTTCACATGTTTGGACGCGGCGGCCAGTGACATCTCGAACGGCGCCGCCAACTCGCCGATATTGAGCTCACCGGCGGAAAGGCTTTTCAGCATCGCGCGGCGCGTGGGGTCGGTAAGCGCCTGAAAAACGTTATCGAGCGCGCGTGTTTTTGATTCAACCATAAGGTTGAATATCTGCTGGTCCCCGAAGATTGTCAACCGATCGGTTAAATGATTCACCATGGGCAAACGGATCGGATAGCCGCGCTTTCAATGCGCTTCCACAGAAGCCGGGAGAGTCGGGGCAGTTCCGTTGGTCGTGGCGTGATAGCGAAAGCGTAACTGCTTGCGTTGGCAGATCATGTCGGCCAACCAATACGACAGCGCGAAAATAGCCGATAGCGCCGGGTAGCGCAGCACAGCCCAGGCAGCAACACCCAGGATGTAGAGGAGCGCGAGGCCTGAGGTGAACCTGCTCGGCGGCTTCTGCCGGGGATTCCGGCGGAGATAACGCAAGTTTGCGAGTGCCGCTGTGGAAAGCAACAGCACTTGTCCTGCAACAAACTGGTCCAGCCCGAAGCAGAGGAGCAGTCCGGCCGCCACGAGCAAGGGCACCAAGCCCATGCGCAATAACGGACGCGGTTGTACCGGCTCCTCGGGACGTTGTTGCCACAGTAGCAAGGCGCTGAATCCGATGTAGTAAAGCCATCCCAGTGTGATGCCACCACCAATCATGAGGGGCAGCCAGGCATCACCGGCGGCCATGGAGGGAGGCGGCGCCAGTAGCAGCCAGAGCTGGATGCCGGTGCAGAGGAACAACAGCACGATGCAACGGACAGCACCGACAAACATGCGCGGGATGGCCAGGCGGGTACGGTCCGCCGTCGCGATCCAGAAGCGCGTCAGTCGCGGATCGAAAAAATCGTCCAGACGCGACGGCACACCACCGCTCAACCGCCACGCGAACAGGCCCAACGCACGCGGGAGCTTGGGCACGAGGGCCACCAGCGTAATCCACCACCACTGGAAGGGGCGCTGCAAACAGCGCAGATGACGGGCCGCCCGGCGTGGATCGCCAAAGCGCTCCTTCGGCTCCTTCACCTGCAGGGTGAGCTTGCCCATGGAACGCGGCAGCATCAACCACTTCATGTGCAGGTGAGCCACTCGCTCGCCGAGGTTTTCTCCACGCTGCGTGGCGAGCGTTGCGAGTCCGAAGAAGTTCAGCAACAGGCCGGCGCAGTCCTGCGGCATGGGAGGGCATTCGCGCAGCAGGCGATCCAGCAGATGCGATGCCGCCTTTTGGCGTACAGCCAGCGAGCGCAGTGCGGGCTGTGCATGCAGCACCGCGGCGATCCGTTCGCTATCGCCTTCCAGAGCTTGTTCGCAGAACCATGTAAAGAAGGCGGACAGATCCAGATGCTGCCGGTTCGCGCCCCATGCCTGCAGCTTGGCATCGAAGCGCTGCAGAAGCGCAAAGCGTTCCTGCATGGCCTGGCGCAGCTGTCGCATCTGCAATGGATCGATCCCGGTCAGCGCGTGATCGAGGCCGAAGAACTGCAAGCTCGCATCGAAGCTGCTCATGCGAATCGGCGGTGGATCGCGAAAGAGCCGCTGCAGCAAGGCGTGGCCGGCTTCGTGCTTGATGTGCAGCGACCACAACTCCTGGCGTCCGTGCAGCCATCGTGCCACCACGTCTGCGCCACCGTCGACGGCAACATCGAGGAAGTCGGCGACAAACCGGTCGGGTTCGAAACGCAGTGGCTCGAGTGCAGCGTCGACGGCAGGAGGGGCGAACTGGACGGGGTGCCAAGCTCCCGCGCGTGATGTTGGTCGCGGCGATGTTGCCGGCGCTGCCGGCGTTGCGAGCGGGGGCTTGTCGACGTGCGACGGCAAGGGCGCGCCATCGGCCTCGGCGGCTGACGGTAGCTCTGCCTGCGTTGCGACAGCTGCCGACATCGGGGCTGGGTGCTGGCCTGCTGCCACGGGTTCGTGGGGTGGCGTATCGGTGGCCATGGCAGGCTCGGCCGATGACCGCCGTCGCTGCTGCCAGGCCAGCGCGCGCTGGTACATGTCGTGCAATTGCTGAAAGCCGGCGGGGTCGTCGTCGGGCCGGGTCGTCTTTAGTCGCTTGGCATAGGCCCGCTTGATCTCGCGTTCGTCCGCATCCTCTGCCAGCTCGAACCAAGCCAGCGGCGAGGTCATACGCTGGCCTCCAGTGAGTCCAGTGCTTCGCCGAACTGGCGACGATGTTCGCGGATCAGGTGTTCGTCCTGGCCTTCCAGCACGGTGCGGAAGTTCGCGATCCACTGCTGCAGCTGCGCGCGGGCTACGACGTATTCCTCGTACAGCCGCTCGGCGCGCGCCATCATGGCGACGTTCTCCTGCTTCTCGCGAGGATGGATCTTGATGCTGTCCAGCGCTGCGAGGCGCGCGCGAATATCCGCCGGATCGAGCAGGCCCGGGTTCTGTTCCAGCACGAGTTCGAAGCATTGCTGGCTGGCAATCAAGGTAGCTTCAACCTGCAGCACGCCGTTGATGTCGTAGGTGAAGCGAAGCTTCACCGCGTTCTCTGCCATCGTGCGATGCGGTGGCAGCGGAATGTCCAGTTCACCCAGCTTGATATTGCGCTCGACCATCGGGTTCTCACCCTGGTAGATCTCTAGCGTAAGCTTGGTCTGGTGATCGCGCATGGGCTGGAACACTTCCTCGCGGCTCACCGGTACCGTACTGTTGCGGTGGATGATGGGCGCGAAGAAGCCGGTCTGTTCCTTGCCGCTTTCGTCGCGACGCGACACCTTGGTGCCGAGCGTGTACGGGCATACGTCGGTGAGAATGATTTCGTCCAGTCGCTCGTCGCGCGATTTCAACCCCGCGGCGACGCAGGCTCCCAGACCGATGGCCTGGTCAGGATTGACGTGGCGCAATGGCAGGCGACCGAACATGCGTGACACCAAGCGTGCGACCAGCGGCATGCGGCTGGCGCCGCCCACCAGGACGATTTCATCGAGCTGCGCTGGCTGCAGACGGGCGTCGCGCATGGCGCGTTCAAGCGGCGCGCGCATGCGGTGCACCAGGCCTTCGCTGAGCTTGGCGAAGCGCTCCTCGTCGATCTGCCAGGCGATGCTGCGCTCGCCAAACCGCCACTCGATACCGGTGCTGCCATTGGCACCCAGCTCGCGTTTGGCCAGTTCCAGGCGCCGCCGCAGCTGGCCGTGCTCCCGTGGCGACAGTGCGTCGATGGAAATTTTCTCATCGGCGCAGAACGCCGCCTCCATCACGTCGAGAAAATCCTCGCCTCCAAGGAAGTTGTCGCCGGCGCTGGCATGGACTTCAACCACGCCATCGAACATTTCCAGTATCGATACATCGAACGTGCCACCGCCCAGGTCGAACACCAGGAAACGGGCACCGTCGTGTTTCTCCTGCAGGCCATAAGCGAGCGCGGCGGCCGTAGGTTCGTTGATCAGTCGCTCGACGCGAAGGCCGGCGAGTTCGCCCGCCGCGCGCGTCGCCTTGCGTTGGGCATCGGAGAAATACGCGGGCACGCTGATCACCGCCTCGGTGATTTTCTCGCCGGTAGCGGCTTCGGCATCGGCGACGAGCGAGCGGAGAATCAGCGCGGAAAGTTCTTCCGGACGGAAGCTCTGTTTACCGAGGCGGGTTTCACGCGGCGTACCCATCCAGCGCTTGAACGTGGCCACGCTGGCTTCAGGATGACTGACCATGCGGTCGCGCGCCGCCTGCCCGACAATGATGTGTCCGTCGTCATCGATGCTGATGACCGAAGGCGTCAGGAAATCGCCGAGTGCGTTAGGAAATAGCACCGGGCCTTGCGCCCCATACGTGCCGACGAGCGAATGCGTAGTGCCCAGATCGATACCGACGATCATTCCCGACGAAGCCCCCTATAGGTCAGGCGGGCAGTGTACACGGCCCGCTGGACTCCCCATGTCCCGCCCGATGGTGCTCCTCGCATGGAGGATGGCGGGCTGGTTAGAATCCCCGGACTCTCAAGGAACTGGCCATGCATACGACGCAGCCCACTGATACGCCGTTGCCCGACGGGGATGGCACGGAAATCACCGTTTCACCGACCATGCAGCGTCATCCGCCCGGCCATGGCCTGTTGGACGCGCTAGATGTCGCCGGTCACGACGAAGTGCAACACGAGGCGGCACTGCGCGATTCGGCGCTGCGACCGCCGCGCTAAGCGGCGACGCGAGCCCGGCCTTCTTACATGCGGAACACGCCGTAGCGCTGAGGCTCGATCGGCGCGTTGAGCGAGGCGGAAATCGCCAGGCCCAGTACGCGGCGCGTGTCGGCCGGGTCGATGATGCCATCGTCCCACAGGCGTGCGCTGGCGTAGTAGGGGTGACCCTGGCGCTCGTACTGGTCGCGAATCGGCGCCTTGAAGGCCTCTTCGTCCTCGGCGCTCCAGCTCTTGCCGGCAGCCTCGATGCCGTCGCGGCGCACCGTGGCGAGCACCGAAGCCGCCTGCTCGCCGCCCATCACGCTGATGCGCGCGTTCGGCCACATCCACAGGAAGCGGGCGCCGTAGGCGCGGCCGCACATGGCGTAGTTGCCCGCGCCGAAGCTGCCGCCGATCACGACGGTGAACTTCGGCACGTGCGAGCAGGCCACGGCCGTGACCATCTTCGCGCCGTCCTTGGCAATGCCGGCGTTCTCGTACTTCTTGCCGACCATGAAGCCTGTGATGTTCTGCAGGAACACCAACGGTACGTTGCGCTGGTTGCACAGTTCGATGAAGTGGGCGCCCTTGAGCGCCGACTCCGAGAACAGGATGCCGTTGTTGGCGATGATGCCGACGGGGTAGCCATGGATATGCGCGAAGCCGCAGACCAGGGTCTTGCCGTAGCGTGCCTTGAACTCATGAAACTCCGAGCCGTCGACGATGCGCGCGATGACCTCGCGGATATCGAACGGGCGGCGCGTGTCCTGGGGAATCACGCCATAGAGTTCTTCGGCGGCATACCGCGGCTCCGCCGGCGCGCGCAGCGCCAGCGGCATGTCCTTCTTCCGGTTCAGGCTGGCGACGATATCGCGGGCGATCGACAGTGCATGTGCGTCGTTCTCCGCGTAGTGGTCGGCCACGCCGGAGACGGACGTATGGACGTCTGCGCCGCCGAGCGCCTCGGCATCCACCACTTCGCCGGTTGCGGCCTTCACCAGCGGCGGGCCGCCGAGGAAGATGGTGCCCTGGTCACGCACGATGATCGTTTCGTCGCTCATGGCCGGCACGTAGGCGCCACCCGCCGTGCACGAACCCATCACGACCGCGATCTGCGGGATGCCCAGGCCCGACATGCGTGCCTGGTTGTAGAAGATGCGGCCGAAGTGTTCCTTGTCGGGAAACACCTCGTCCTGTAGCGGCAGGAAGGCGCCGCCGGAATCCACCAGGTAGATGCAGGGCAGGCGGTTCTCCAGCGCGACTTCTTGCGCGCGAAGGTGTTTCTTGACGGTGATGGGGAAGTACGTGCCGCCTTTCACGGTAGCGTCGTTGGCGACCACCACGACTTCGAGGCCGTTGACGCGGCCGACGCCGGTGATGATGCCTGCGGCAGGCGCCGCGTCGTCGTACATGCCGTGGGCAGCCAGGGGCGACAGTTCCAGGAAGGGCGAACCCGGGTCGAGCAGGGCGCGGATGCGCTCCCGTGGCAGTAGCTTGCCGCGGGCGGTGTGCTTTTGGCGGGCCTTGTCGCCGCCGCCTTCCGCGCTACGCGTCAGCTCGCGATGCAGGTCATCCACCAGGGCGCTCAATTGCGCGCTGCTGGCTTGGAACTCGGGTGACCGCGGGTCGATCTGCGAGATGATGACGCTCATGAGCCAAGACTGCCGTTCGGGTTGAACCCCGGATGATAACGGCCCGGGCCCGACAGCTGTACCAGCTAGGGATGCTCTGATTCACTCTGCGCAGGCGTCATGGTGTCCAGAAGGCCCGCAGGGGGTGTTGCGTGGCGCCGGGAAGACTGGCCGTCTTGCCAAGCCGCGCGGCACCGCCTGCGGGCCTTCTGGACATCACCCCATCAAATTGAATTCAACACGTTGGGGCCGGTCCTGTCTGTCCGCATCCCTTCGGTGCGCCGGCTCGACAGACGGCCGGTCTGCCGTCGCCGACGCCCCTGTGGTCTGCGAACAGACAGGACCGGTGACGCCTGCGCAGAGTGAATCAGAGCATCCCTAGGTAGGGGCGAAAAAAAACCGGCCGCGCAAGGCGGCCGGTTTTCGGAAGAACATGTGAAGCTTAGTGACCAGCGGTCGAAGCAGCAGCCGGAGCAGCAGCGGTCGAAGCCGGAGCAGCAGCGGTCGAAGCCGGAGCAGCAGCGGTCGAAGCCGGAGCAGCAGCCGGAGCAGCCTGCTCGGTCGGAGCAGCAGCAGCCTTCTGAGCCTGGTCAGCAGCCTGCTGAGCCTGGTCAGCCGACTTCTGAGCGTCCTGCGCGGAATCCTGCGCGCCGTTGCTGCAAGCCGCCAGCAGCGCGACGAGCGCGGAGGCGAGTAGGGTACGCGTGAACTTCATGGTGAATCTCCTTTGCCGTGGAATGCCGTTTGGCGGGCGTATTAATAACGCTTTCGTGGAAAATGCGCCACAACTTTAGGTAATGCGCCCAAAAAACGGTTAACCGCCTTTCAGCGGCGGCCGTTTGTACGGCCGCCGTGAGGGGCCATCAGTCGATGCACTCGATCGCGATGGCGGTGGCTTCGCCGCCGCCAATGCAGAGCGAGGCCACGCCACGCTTGAGGCCGCGGGTCTTCAGTGCATGGAGCAAGGTGACCACCAGGCGGGCACCGCTGGCGCCGATCGGGTGGCCGAGCGCACAGGCGCCGCCGTTGACGTTGAGCTTGTCGTGGGGGATGTCCAGCTCGCGCATGGCAGCCATGGCGACCACGGCGAAGGCTTCGTTGACCTCGAACAGGTCGACGTCGCTGACCTTCCAGCCGGCCTTGTCCAGCACGTTGTGGATGGCAGTCACCGGCGCGGTGGTGAACCACTCCGGCTCCTGTGAATGGGTGGTGTGCGCGACGATGCGTGCCAGCGGCTGAAGGCCACGCGCCTTGGCGTTCGTCGGCCGTCAGCAGCACCACGGCGGCGGCGCCGTCGGAGATGCTCGATGAGCTGGCGGCGGTGATCGTGCCGTTTTCCTTGCGGAATGCCGGCTTCAGCGTCGGGATCTTGCTGACATCGGAGCGGCCGGGCTGCTCGTCGATGTCGACCTTCACCTCTCCTTTGCGGCTGGCGACGGTGACCGGCGCGATCTCGGCGGCGAAGGCGCCGGCCTGCTGCGCGGCCTTGGCGCGTTCAACCGATGTCATCGAGAAGGCGTCTTGTTCCTCGCGGGTGAAGTGGTACTTGTCCGCACACACTTCGCCGAACACGCCCATGGCCTTGCCGTCGTACGGGTTGGTCAGGCCGTCCCACGCCATATGATCGACCAGCTGGCCGTCGCCGTAGCGGATACCGGTGCGCGCGTTGACCATGTGAGGCGCGTTGGTCATCGACTCCATGCCGCCCGCGACGACAATGGCGGCCGAGCCGGCCTTGATCAGGTCGTGACCCAGCATGATGGCCTTCATGCCCGAACCGCAGACCTTGTTGACGGTCGTGCAACCCACGCCGACGGGCAGGCCTGCACCCAGGGATGCCTGGCGCGCCGGGGCCTGGCCGAGGTTGGCGGGCAGCACGCAGCCCATGATGACTTCGCTGATGTCCGCGGCCGCGACGCCCGACTGCTCCAGGGCTGCGCGAATAGCTGTTGCACCCAACGTAGGGGTAGGCACGCCGGTGAACTGGCCGAGGAAAGAGCCAATGGCTGTGCGCTTGGCACCGGCGATGACAACACTGACGTCCGACATGGGGATCTCCGCAAGTACTTGATGGGGCAGGGGTGCCCGGTAAATAGCTTGCGGATTATCGCAGTCCCCAGCCAACCGGGGCAAACCACGCTTACTTGCGATAGCGGTGCGGCCTTACCGACATTTAGTTGCGTTTCCGTTGTGCCAATATCTGCTCCATGGCGCGTAATGCGCGTGCGGGGGCACGCCCTTACGGGATCTCAGAGACGCATGGCAGGCTGATGGGGGTTGCTATGACGACGGGTGAGCTGGGTTTGCGGCCGCGCCGCATTGCCGTGCTGGTGGCGATGGCGCTTGGGCTGGGCGCATGTGGCGGGGGTGGCGGCAACAGTCCGGTGAAGATGGTATCGACACCGCCGTCGACGCCACCGTCCACCGCGATACAGCCGCCCGTCGATGCCCAGCTCGGCATCACCAACACCTATGCGGCGCACGCCGCGGGCTACACCGGTACCGGTGTCACCATCGGCATCGTCGACTCCGGCGTCATGTCGAGCCACCCGGCCCTGGCCGGGCGCGTGGTGAAGGAGCTGACCTATGTCAATCCGAACACCAATAACCTCAAGGTTGATGATGTATCCGGCCACGGCACGTATGTAGCGCAGATCGCCGCGGGTGCGGCGTTTGCGCAGTTCCCGGGCGGCATTGCGCCGGGCGCCGATATCGTGTCGGCGCGCATCATTGACGACAATGCGCCCGATGATAACGGCTCGACCACAACGACCCCGGTGACATCGTCGGATGCCATTCCGCTGGGCCAGGTCAGCGCCGACCTGATGGCCAATGGCGTGAAGGTGATGAACAACTCCTGGGGCGGCGTCAGCTGGAGTTCTACCGACACGGCGACTACGCAAAGCTTCCATGATGCCTACAACACTTTCATCAATTCGTGGGGTGGGCTGGTGGTGTTTGCCGCCGGTAATGATTCGCAAGCCAATCCCAGTAGCATCGCGGCGTTGCCCAGCCTCGCCCCAGATCTGGAGAAGGGCTGGCTGACCGTCGTTGCGTTGAACAGCAATAGCCCCACGCAATTGGCCAGCTATTCCAACAAGTGCGGTGTCGCGATGAACTACTGCCTGGCGGCGCCAGGCAATGTCATCGTCACCGGCAAGAACGACACCGCCACCAATGTCTCCTACTGGATTGTCGAAGGCACCTCGCTGGCGGCTCCGCAGGTATCGGGTGCAGCTGCATTGGTGTGGCAGGCCTACCCGTATTTCAGCAACGACTTGGTGCGACAGACCCTGCTAGGCACAGCCGACCCCTTGGGCGGCTCACAGCCCAACACGACCTTCGGCTACGGCGGACTGGATGTCGGCAAGGCCGTGAATGGGCCGGAACAGTTCAACTGGGGCGACGTCACGGTCAGCTTCAGCGGCACCTCCAGCTGGAACAACCCCATCTCGGGCGCCGGCGGGCTGATCATGCAGGGCCCCGGGACGCTGACGCTGACCCAGCCCTCGACCTATACCGGACTGACCCAGGTACAAGGCGGCATGTTGGTGGCCAACTCGCTGGCATCCAACGTCAGCATTGGGGCACAAGGCGTGCTGAGCACGACGCCGACCATCGGCGGTTCGGTGGCCAACGCGGGTGTGCTGGCGGTAACCACCAGCGACACCATGGTGGCGGGTAACTACACCCAGCTGGGCGCAGGTCGACTCGCCGTGGCGCTGGGTTCCGCCTTGCGGGTCACTGGCACGGCGACGCTTAGCGGCGGTGACCTGTTTGTCCTCGGCATCAAGCAGGGCTATTCAGCCAACTTGCATACCGACGTGTTGACGGCCGCCGGTGGCCTCAACGGCAGGTTCTCGGCGCTGAACGAGGCATCGGGCGTACTGCTCACAGCTTCGCTCAACTACAGCGCCACCGATGCCTGGTTGAACGTGGCTCAGGTGCAGGCCAGCGCGGTGCAGGGCATGGCTTATACGCCGGCCTCGTTCGAGGCGGCCCAGCGGGTAGACGGCGCCTTCACGCAGATCAACACGCAGGTCGGGCAGGGCAGCGCGGGCAGCGGCGGAGCCATACCTACGAATTTCATCAGTGGCGCGGCGAACCTGCAGCAGACTGCGACGACCAGCGCACTGCAGCAATCGCTGTCGAGTCTCTCCGGCCAGTTGCACGCGGCCAGTGCGGCGATGACGTTCGATGCCATCGATGCCGGTACGCGTGCGCTGTCCAACCGTTTCGATCAGCTCGCCGATGTCACGTCCGTGGGCGGCTGGACACAGTCGCTGGGTGATTACGGCAGCATGAGCCGCAGTGGGTATAGCAATGTGGGCTATGACCTGAGTGGCTGGATGGTGGGGCAGGATCGTCGCTTCGGCAGCAACGGCGTGGTGGGTTTTGCGGTCAGCCAGAGCCAGGATCTCGGGAGGCTCGACGAGTTCGCTGACCAGGGTCAGAGTCGCGCTGTCGAGGGCATGCTGTATGGCGGCATCGCCCAAAACCAGTGGTACGCGATGGGCCGCTTGGGCATAGGCAGTTACCGCGAAGACATGCGTCGACATGTGGAACTGGGCAGCGATGTCGAGAGCGTGGCCAGCGACAGCAACGGCCGCTACCGTATCGCCTATGGCGAAAGCGGTTACCGCATGTCGCTCGGTGGCGTTCACTTCACGCCTTACGTCAATCTGCAATACGCGAATATTGAAACCGATGGTTTCAACGAGCTGGGTGGTGATGGTTTTGGCCTCAAGGCAGATGCGCAGATGGTGCAGCGCTGGCAGGCCGGTGCGGGTCTGCGTGCCGGCCGCGACTGGTCGCTGGCCGGCGGCGGAGGGCTCAGCCTGCAAGCACACATGCTGTGGCAGCGAGCCTTCAGCATGCGTGGCGACGAACTCGATGCCAGTTTTGCCGTGCTCAATCAGTGGACGCCGGTAGGCGGCATTGGCTTGTCGCGCTATGGCGGCGACGCCGGGCTGAACCTGGATTGGGCGATGTCGCCTCGTTCCAGGTTGTCGTTCGGTGTCGATCAGTACGTGGCCCAGCATGATCGCGGGAAGATGAGCACGCTGAGCTATCGGTTGAACTTCTGAGGTGCACTTTTCCCTCTCCCCCTAGGGGAGAGGGTAGGGTGAGGGGCCAATCTAGCGATCAGACTTCATCAAAGCGCGTTCCGATGAAACCTTCCCGCGAGCACCCGCCCCTCACCTCGATCCTCTCCCCAGAGGGGAGAGGAAGTACTAGCGTTACGCCTTGCCGTGGAACAGCTCGCGACCGATCAGCATGCGGCGAATCTCGTTGGTGCCGGCGCCGATCTCGTAGAGCTTGGCGTCGCGCAGCAGGCGACCGGCCGGGAACTCGTTGATATAGCCATTGCCGCCCAGCGCCTGGATCGCCTCCAGCGCCACCTTCACCGCATTCTGCGAGGCGTTGAGCAGGCAGGCGGCAGGATCGATGCGCGACTTCACGTTGCTGTCGAATTGCTGCGCGACCATGTAGGCAAATCCACGCGACGACTGCAGCGCCGTGTACATGTCCGCCACCTTGCCCTGCATCAGGCCGAACGTGCCGATCGGCGCGTTGAACTGCTTGCGCTCGCGCACGTAGGGCAGGGTGAGATCCATCGCCGCCTGCATCAGGCCGATCGGACCACCCGACAGCACCAGGCGCTCGGTATCGAGGCCGCTCATCAGCACGCGCACGCCTTCGTTGACTTCACCGACGATGTTTTCAGCCGGAATTTCGCAATCTTCGAACACCAGCTCGCAGGTGTTGGAGCCGCGCATGCCGAGCTTGTCCAGTTTTTGCGCGGTGCTGAAGCCCTTCATGCCTTTTTCGACGATGAACGCCGTCATGCAGCGACTGCCGGCCGGGCGCGGCGCGGTGCGCATGTACACCAGCAGCACATCGGCGTCGGGGCCGTTGGTGATCCACATCTTGGAGCCGTTGGCGACCCAGACGTCACCTTTCTTCTCGGCCTTGCAGCTCATCGAGCCGACCACGTCGGAGCCGGCACCGGGTTCGCTCATCGCCAGCGCGCCCACGTACTCGCCCGAGCACAGTTTGGGAATGTACTTGCGACGCTGCGCTTCGTTGCCGTTGTGGAAGATGTTCTGCACGCAGAGGTTGGAGTGCGCGCCGTAGGAAAGGCCTACCGAACCTGATGCACGCGAGATTTCCTCCATCGCCACCAGGTGCGCGAGGAAACCCATGCCGGAGCCGCCGTACGGTTCGGGAATGGTGACGCCAAGCAGGCCCATCTCGCCGAACTTGCGCCACAGGTCCGCGGGAAACAGGTTCTCGCGATCGATGTGATCGGCACGCGGCGCAATTTCCTTCTCCGCGAAGGCATGCACGCTTTCGCGCAGCAGATCGATATCTTCACCGAGAGGAAACGGGCGCATCGCAAACTCCGGCATGGGGATAGGGTGGGTACGAAATGGTAGCGCAGTAAGCTCTCGGAGCTTTGGCGCAGCGCATCACGGGCTGGCGTGGCGCGATCGACGCGGAGCGGCCGGCAGCGGCGCGACCCGTCCGGGGACGCGCGTTACGGGCTGAAACCGCCCGTCCACGAAGACGCCTCACGGGTCGGTAACAGGCTGCGTTCCCGCCGGCCGGTGCGCCGTCATTCCACCTTGGCGAGATTGCCCTTCAGCTGTACGCCGGACATCAGGAAGCCGACATGGCATTCGTAGGTCTCGTTGTCGCTGTACTCGATGTTGTCGTAGTTGCTGACGATGTCCACCACCGCATTGGCCCCGGCCGCCTTGGCCTGGTCCTGCAGGCTGATCAGTACCGATTGCAGCACCCACGCGCAACTCACGGGGTCCTTCTTGCCGAACGCATTCGTCTTGCGGCTGACATCGACGTTTTCCTTCAGTACGTTCAGCTTGCCGCTCGGCTGCGTGCCGACGAGATAGAACTTCACGCTGCCGTCGAGCTTGCCGCTCTTCAGTCCTGCGGCGAGCGCCTGCTCGAATGGCAGATGCACCACGCGGTCAGCTGCCATGCTGGCAACCGGCATGGCCACCAGGAACAGGGCACTCAGGCTTAAGTGTTTTGCTTTCATGCGGTGGATTTCCTGGTTTGCGTGGATCAGCAAGTAAACAGCGATGCGCAGCGGGCGATGGTCATGGCGCGCTTCCATCCATTCCGTGCAGCACCTTCAGCACAGGCCGCCATTCACCGCCAGCACCTGACGCGTGATGTAGCCGGCTTCCGCGCTCAGCAAGAACTGCACGGCGGCAGCGACGTCGTCGGGCGAGCCCATGCGCTGCATCGGGATCATCGCGAGGATTTCGTCCAGCGGCAGCTCCGCATCGAGCATGTCGGTGTCGATCAGGCCGGGCGCGACGCAGTTGACGGTGATCTTGCGTTTGGCCAGTTCAACCGCCAGTGCCTTGGCGGCACCGATCACGCCAGCCTTGGATGCGCTGTAGTTCACCTGCCCGCGGTTGCCGATCAGGCCCGATACCGATGTGATGCAGACGATGCGGCCCGCTGCGCGGCGGCGGATCATCGGCATGATCAAGGGGTGCAACACGTTGTAGAAGCCGTCCAGATTGGTGCGCAGCACCTGGTCCCAATCGTCACCGCTGAGGGCGGGAAACGCGCCGTCACGAGTGAGGCCGGCATTGCAGACCACGCCGTAGTAGGCGCCGTGGTCTGCGACATCCTGTTCCAGCGCGACGGCGCAGGTGGCGCGGTCGGCGATGTCGAATTGCAGCACGCGCGCTTGTCGACCCAGCGCCTGGATGCTGTGCTGCACGGTTTCCGCTTCGTCGCGGCGAGAGCGGCAATGCAGCACCAGATCGTAGCCAGCCGCGGCCAGGCGCAAGGCGATCGCGCGGCCGATGCCGCGACTGGAGCCGGTGACCAGGATGGTCTCAGACATGCGTGGAGTTCCTCTGCATCCGGTGGACTGAAAACGGTGAGTCGCGCTTCGGCGCGCACGCCTGGCGCGTCGATACGGCAAGCGAATACCCCCATGCCTGCTTCGTCATGGAAGTGACGCACGGCTTCGATGCGCAGTTCGCTGCCGGCGGGAAACGCGTCGGCCGTCGCCTGGTAGTGCCGTGTGCCGAGCAGGAAACCGAGGCGTATCGGCGCGCCGGCGGCCAACGCATGACAGCCGGCCCAGGCAGCGATGGCCTGGGCCATCAGCTCGAGCCCAGCCCAGGCGGGCAGGCTGCCATCGTCGGCCACGAAGGATTCGCCAGCGCGCACGCGGCGGCTGCAGACAATCCGCTCGGCTTCGCATGCCTCGACGTGATCGAGCAGGATCATGGCATCGGCATGCGGCAGCAGCTCGGCCATCGGCCACCGGCTCACGTCGCGTCCCCCAGGATCAGGCAGGCGTTATTGCCGCCAAAAGCGAAGGCATTGCTCATCAGATGGCGCTTGCCGCCGGCGGGCAGATGATCGCCGACCCCGCTGAAAGCCAGGGCGGGCAAGGCAGGATCCGCCTCGCCGTCCCATACGTGGGGCGGCAGGCGCCGCTCGGCGCGTGTATCGCTGAGGCTCAGCCAGCAGAATGCGGCTTCCAGGGCGCCGGCCGCGCCCAGCGTGTGGCCGGTCATCGACTTGGTCGACGAACAGGGCAGGCCCGCGGCGAATACGCCCCTCACGGCTTTGCTTTCCATGGCATCGTTATGCTCGGTTGCCGTGCCATGCAGGTTCAGGTAGTCGATCTGGCCTGCGTCCAGGCCGGCGTCACGCAGCGCGTCACGCATGGCTTGTTGCGCGCCCAGACCCTGCGGATCCGGCGAGGACATATGGTACGCGTCGCTGCTGGCGCCGCCGCCCAGGAGTGCGACCGGGCCAGGCTCCCGCGTCACCAGGAACAGCGCTGCCGCCTCGCCGATATTGATGCCGCGCCGCTGGCGCGAGAACGGCTGGCAGCGGGCAACGTCCAAGGCCTCCAGTGCATGAAAGCCGTTGATCGGCAGGCCCGCCAAGGTATCGGCGCCGCCGCACAGTACGGCGTCACACAGGCCGAGGCGAAGCAGTCGTCGCGCGCTCAGCAGCGCACGGGCGCCTGACGTGCAGGCGGTGGAAATGCCGTAGCACGGGCCTGCCACATCCAGCCATTCGGCGAGACATTCGGCCGGCGCGCCCAGTTCCTGGTGGGCGTAGTGGTAGTCCGGTGGCCAGGCGCCGTCGCGGCGATAGCCGGCGATGCCCTGGCAGGCTTCATCAATGCCGGTCGTGCTGGTGCCAATGATGATGCCCATGCGTTCGCTGCCGTATCGGGCGATGGCGGCGCGAATCGGCGCCTCGATCTCCTGTGCGGCGGCAAGCAGCAGGCGGTTGTTGCGATTATCGCGATGACCGGCCAAGGCGGCCGGGATGGCAGGCAAGTCGATGCGCGCAGCGGCCAGCGGCAAACTGCCTTTAGGCAGCCGGCCCGATTGCGGACGGATGCCGCTGTCATCGCCGGCGAACAACGCTTCGGCGACGGCGGCCTTGCCGGCACCGAGCGCGCAGACCACACCGAGTTCGTTGAGATAGATTTTCATGCGCTCGCGAGCGGCTTGCGCGCTGCCACATTGATCAGGGTTTCCTCGCGCTGTCCGGGCGGCGGTGGCGCCCGCAGACCCCAGCGTTCCAGCAAGCCGAAATCGCGCGAGCGGCTCCACCAGAGATAGGGCAGGGAAACGTGCCGCGGCTCGATCTCGAAACCTTCTCCACGCAACATGGCCAGGTATTCGTCGGCGCTCTTCTGCACCTCCATCGGATGGCGGAAGAACCAGCGGATCACCCAGGTATCGATATAAGCCTTGGTCGACTCGGCGAACAGAAGCAGGCCACCGGGCTTCAGCACGCGCCAGAATTCGGCGAGCGCGCGCTCCTGCTCCACCAGATGATGAAAGGTCTGGTGACAGAACACGATGTCGGCGCTGGCATCGGGCAGCTGGGTCTGCGCGCAATCGGCGGCAACCAGGGTCGCCTCGATGCCTTCGCGCTGCGCCTCCGCGCGCGCCAGCGCCAGGCTGAGCGGATCGGCGTCCAGTCCGATCAGGCGGTCGGGCTGGAAGGCGTCGCGCAGCAGGCGGAACGATCGTCCCTGGCCGCAGCCGACGTCGAGCAGGGTGCCGCCGTGCGGCAACGGCTCGCCGATCAGGCGTTTCAAATCATTGATCGCGACGCGCAGCACGTGATGCTGCCAGGTCTGCGTGCGCAGGAACTGAAAGCCGAGACGAGTTTCTTTCACGTACGTAGGGCTGGCGTAATTCATGCGTGGATAGCCTGCGCGGCGTTGTCGGCCATAGCCGCCGACAAGGTGATGGGATCGGCGGCAAGCATCGCCAGGCGGCGCTCGACGATATCGGTGAAGACGCGCGGCGACAGCAGTTGCATCTCGCCGACGGTCGTCACGGCGACCTGGATGGTGCTGGCACGCGCGACCCGCTCGCCAGTCTGCGCGTCGCTCAACAGGTAATGCAGCTTGAGCCGGTTGCGCCACTCGACCAATTCGGCGCGCACACGCAGCCGTTGGCCGAAACGGGCGGCGCGTACATAGCGCAGCTGCAAATCGATTATCGGCCATACGTAGCCGGCGCCCTTCATTTGCACGTAGTTGTGGCCGATCTCGTCGAGTAGCGCGCAGCGTGCCATTTCCAGGTACTTCACGTAATGGCCATGCCAGACCACGTCCATCGAATCGACGTCGAAGAACGGCACCTGCACTTCGATGTCCGTGCCCAGCACGCCTCTAGTGCGCATCGTCGGTCTCCGCATTCGGTGTCTGCCAGTAGGGATAGAAGTTGAACCATTGCAGCGGTGCTTCCAGGCAGCGCCGGGCCAGCCGTTCGGCATAGCCTTGCACCCAGCCGCGGATCGCCTCGTCGCGTTGCCCTCGCTGCCAGGCCGGTGCCTCGAGGAAGCGCTCCAGGTGGATGCGGTAACGCCCGTCCACCTTCAGGCAACAAATCAGATTGACCGGACAGCGCAGCAGCCCGGCCATCAACCACGGGCCTTGCGGGAACCGGGCGGGATGTCCAAGAAAATCGACGGTGACGCAGCGCCCGCCATGCAGGGGCACGCGATCGCCGGCGATCGCCAGCCATTCGCCACGTTCAATGCGCTGCGAGAGATCCATCATCAGCGCGGTGTCAAGTTCGCTGACCTGGATCAGGCGCAAACGCTGCTCGCCCGCTTCGCCAAGCAGGCGGTTGAAACGGTCGACATGCCGGTTATGCACCAGCACATTGAGCGGTACCTGGTCGCCGAGTTCGGCCATCGCGCGGCTGACATCCTGGTTGCCCATATGCGTGCACACCAGGATCTGGCCGCGGCCGCTATGCCGGCTCGCCAGCAATTGCGTACGCACGCCGTCGGGATCGTTCAGCTCCACTTGCTCCAGCCGCAGCTTGCCGTTCCATACGTCCAGCCGATCCAGCAGGCAATGGGCGAAGGCCATATGCTGGTCGAACACGCTACGCAGGCGAGGGCGCAAGTGGTCGTTGCCGCTCCATGCCGCCAGGCGCGACTGGTATTGCCGCGCCGCTTGGCGCGTACGACGGCTGAAAATGAAGAAGTAAGCCACGATCAGATACAGCAGCGGCGACAGTGCACGTCGGCCCAGATATCTGGCGGCCACAGCGGTGAGCTTCATGAGAACGAAGCTGCCGCGCTCCTTCTGCGCCGCCCAGTGACGTCCATGCGCGAGCGGCTCAGTCATGTTCGGCGGGGTTCCAGGCAAAACGGCCGGAGGAAGCTTCGCTATCGCCAAGCCGGTAAGCGAAATGCAGCCTGTGTGCGGCCGTGTCGTGGCGCAGCTGCAATTGAAGCTCATCGCCCGGACGCAGCAGGCGCTGGAATTTGAGCATGTCGATGCGCCGACACTGGCGGGGCGTACCCAGGCGCTCGGCGGCCAGCTCCAAGGCCCAGGCGAGCTGCATGACGCCAGGGAGCACCGGCAGGTGCGGGAAATGCCCGCTGAAATGGCGCAACTCCAGCGGCAGACGAAGTTGCAGCCGGCTTTCATCATCGTGCGTGTCGTCGGCCAGCAGCAAGGCGTGCGTCGGGGGCGGCTGCCGGATCAACGCATCGATGTGCTGCGGAGTCTGCGCATCGGGCCAGTCGTCGCACAAGCGCCAGGATGACGGTGCTTCGATGGCGTGTTCCGCGAGTCGTCGTTGCAGCGCGTCGATGCAGGCCAGTCGCCCTTGTCGACGTAGCGCGGTCACGCCGTCGGCATTCAATTGCAGCAGTACACCGCTACGTCCCACGGCGACCCGCACCACCCAGGGGTGCGCGGCCAACACGGTCGCGGTGCCTTGCGCCATGATCATGGCGCGGTTCTCAGGCGCCGGCGCAGCAGCCACTCGCCGCCGAACAGCGCGCCCATGATGAAGTAGGCGATCAGGCCGTTGTATAGCGTCCACCAACCCAGTGGCGCCCAGAGCGTGAGTACGGCGGAGACCAGGCCATTGAACATGAAAAAGCCGACCCACACCCAGGTGACCTTGCGGGTGTACGGAATCGCTTCCGCTGGAAGCTCGGGTTCGCTCACGCGCGCAATGCGTTCTACCATCGGCGGGCCGTACTTCAGGCTGATGCCGAAGACGAACAGCAGCAAGGCGCTGATCAAGGTGGGGTACCAACGCAGCATGGCTGCTTCGCCGCTGAAGGCGAGCAACGCGCAATAGGCCAGCGCAGCAGCAATCATCCAGCGGCCGCCCGGCTGTTTCAGCAGGCTCGGCGCACGGATCAGCCACACCGCACCCAGCACGAGTGCAAAGAGCGGCGTCGACACATGCTCCATGCCGAAATAGACCAGAAACGGGTACAGCAGCCCGACCACCGGCAACACGAAGGAAGTCAGTTTGCGCATGCGGCCTGTTGCGCCTCGACGAAAGTGGCCAGGCTCGCCACCGTGGCGAAGTGCTGGCGTGCATCGCGGGAATCGGAGGCGATCTGGATGTTGTAGTGATTCTGCAGCGCCAGTGCCAGCTCCAGCGCGTCCACTGAGTCCAGTCCCAGCCCTTGGCCGAACAACGGCTGTTCCGGCGCGATGTCGGTAACTTGCAGGTGCTCGAGGTTGAGGGTATCGATGATCAGCTGCGCAATGTCCTGTTGCAAGGCATTCATGGCGAGGCTAGCTCCTTGAAATAGAGGTCGTGTAAATAGTCGTTGAGTCGACGGGAGGCTATCGGCAACGGTGCATGGGCATTGAACGTGGCTGGATCGATGTCCGCGCCCACCCGCAGGCGTACATGGAAGCGACGGTCGGGAATGGTGTACCAGGACTCGGCCTTGGTCAGCGTGGTCGGTTGTACCGTGATGAATACCGGCGTGATCACCCGCGCGCCGCGCAGCGCGATGGCCGCCGCGCCGCGATGAAATACCGGCGACTGCTCCGGCGTGGTGCGCGTGCCTTCAGGGAACACGATCAGCGTCTGTCCTTCGCGCAGCACGTCTGCGGCTTGCTCGAGCATCTCCGGGCTGCCGTTGTTGCTGATGTATTCCGCGGTGCTGATCGGGCCGCGCATGCACGGGTTGCGCCATAGGCCTTGCTTGACCACGCAGTTGGCGTCGCGAATCTGCGAGATCAGAAACACGACATCGACCAGCGAAGGATGGTTGGCGATCACCATCTGTCCGGGCTGGTTCAGGCGCTCCGCGCCTTCCACGGTAAACGTGAGTACGCCGCTGCGATACATGAACTGCACATGCCAATGGAACGCGCGGCTGATCGAGGCGCGCACGCGGCGACGATGTTCCAGCGGTCCGCCCGGCAGCACGGAGAGCAGCGGAAACCACACCAGCCGCAGCAGCAGGCCGCCGATGCCGAACAACAGAAAGCTGAGGCCGGTCGCGACCAGCCGCCACAGATAGAAGTCGCTCTTGCGGAATTTCAGGTCGCTGGCTGCCAGATCCATCGTCTCATCTTCCATGCATGTTGCAGAGGCTCGCGCGGCCCGTGCAGGGCGCGCAGGAACGCGAGCGCATGCGGCCAGGCGCTGGTGTGGGCCTGATCCGTATTCCGTTGCAGCCGCAGCCGCCAGTGCGGGTTGGGCGGTTCGCCACGATCGGGCCCGGTCTTGTCCACGCGCAAGGCGAGGGCGTAGGAGAACGGTACGTCATCGATCCATCCGTCGTAAGCAGCGGGTGGCCGCTCTTCGGCGAGCACCACGATGGCCGCAGGCGCGCCCTGGTCGAGCAAGGCGGCGGCCTCGAGCATGGCGTGTTCGAAGGTATCCGCTTCGCCCGCAATGGCACTGGCTTCGCCGCGCTGGCCGCGCAGGATCGACCATTGCCCGGCGATCGCGTTGTGCACGGACAGACCGAACTGGGTCGGCGACAGCGGCTTCTGATCGATCACGTCGCCAAGCAAGGCATAGGTGCGCGGCGTTTCGCCGTGGCGCGACGCGAAGACCAGCGGCAGTTGTTCGCCGTCATCGCATAGCGGCCATGCGACCTCCAGCGCCATGCGCGCCATGCGGCTCAAGCGCCGGCGTTGCATGGCTGGCAGAAAAGCGCAGTCGGGCTGCTCGCCTTGATCCAGCGGCGTCCATGGTTCCCGAGCCCAGGCCAGCCAGGCGTCGTCGGTTTCGAGTGAAGGCGCCCAGGCGCGCCATTGGGCGATGCGCACATCGATCATGCCGAGACTCCCGCGGCCGCGCGGAACAGCAGGGCGGCGCAGCTGCCGCCGAAGCCGAAGCTGTTGGACAACACGCTGCCGATGCGCCGAGGAATGGATTCCGTGACCAGCGGCGCCGCCGCGAAGGCCGGGTCCCGCGTTTCGATGGCGCTGCCGGCAGCCACGAAATCGTGCCGCATCATCAGCAGGCCGGCGATGGCATCCAGCGCGCCGGCCGCACCGGGGGCGTGTCCAATCAAGCCCTTGATCGACGACATCGGTGGCGGCGCGGCACCGCGTTCGCGGAACACGCGCTCGATCGCCTGCCATTCGGCCAGGTCGCCCTGCGCGGTGGAGCAGGCATGCGTGTTGATGTAGTCGGGGCTGGCATGGGACGCGAGCGCCTGGCGCATCGCCCGCGCGATGCCTTCCGCACCCGGGCCGACCATGCTTTGCGCATCGGTGCTGGCGCCGTAGCCGCACAGTTCGGCGATGACGGTGGCGCCACGTCGGCGGGCATGCTCCAGCGATTCGAGCACCAGCACGCCCGCGCCCGCCGCCAGTACGATGCCGTCCCGATCGGCGTCGTAAGGGCGCGAGGCCATGGCCGGGCGTTCGTTGCTGTTGACTGACAGTGCACCCATCGCGTCGAACCACAGCGCGGTAGTGTCGTGCAATTCCTCGCTGCCGCCACAGATCACGATGTCCTGCTTGCCCAGCTGGATCAGCTCCATCGCCTGCCCGATGGCATGCGCGCCACTGGTACATGCGGCACTGACTACGTGGCTGCGTCCGCCAATATCGAAGGCATAGGCCAGGCCCGCCGCCAGCGCGCTGCTCATGCCGCGTGGCACGATAAACGGCGACAACTTGGCGATGCCGCGCTTGCGGAAACTGTCGAGTGCGGACTCATGCTCGCTCATCGCCGCGCCACCGCCCATCACCAGACCGCAGTGCGGTGATTGCAGGTCGCTGGACGTGAGTTCCGCCTGTGCGATGGCCTCGCCCATGGCCTGCCACGCATACCACGTCGTCGCGGAAAGGAACCGGCGCAGCTTGCGCGAGGGGGCATCCAGCGCCGATTCGTCCACCGGACCGCCGACCCGGCAGCGCATGCCGAGCGCGGCCAGCGTATCCATGAAGCGGATACCGCCGCGCCGCTGCTGCAAGGCATGCAGCAGCGCGGCATTGCCCGTGCCCACGCAGGACACCGAACCCATGCCGGTCACTACGACGCGCGGCGTGTGGCGATGTCCGTCTGCGTTCGTCATGCGGCGCAGGCCTTGAAGATCAGCGAAGTATTGATGCCGCCGAAGGCGAAGTTGTTGTTCATCACGTAGGCGGTGTCGATATGGCGCCCTTCGCCGGTGATGTAGTTCAGCGCCGCGCATTCCGGGTCGGGCTGCTGCAGGTTGATGGTGGGGGCGAACCAGCCTTCGCGCATCATCTCGATGGCCCACCACGATTCCAGCGCGCCGCAGGCGCCGAGCGTATGGCCGACATAGCTCTTCATCGAGCTGATCGGCACCTGCGCGCCGAGCACGCTGGCGGTGGCATGGCTCTCGGCCACGTCGCCGCGATCGGTGGCGGTGCCGTGCGCGCTGACGTAGCCGATGGCCTCGGGCGCAAGCCCGGCATCGCGCAAGGACAGGTGCATCGCCACCGCCATGGTCTCGCTGGTGGGCTGGGTGATGTGGCTGCCGTCGGAATTGCAGCCGAAGCCGACGATCTCGGCGTAGATGCGTGCGCCGCGCGCACGCGCATGTTCGTACTCTTCAAGCACCAGCGTGGTGGCGCCTTCACCCACCACCAGGCCATCGCGGGCGCGGTCGAACGGACGCGGGGTCAGCGCTGCTTCGTCGTTGCGTGTGCTGGTGGCAAACAGCGTGTCGAACACCGCCGCACCGGGGCCGGACAATTCCTCGGCGCCGCCGCACAGCATCAGCGTCTGCTTGCCTTGCTGGATCGCCTCGTAGCCATAGCCGATGGCCTGGCTGCCGGAAGTGCAGGCGCTGGAGGTCGGCACGATGCGCCCCTTCAAGCCGAAAAACACGCCGATGTTCACGGCGGTGGTGTGCGACATCATCTGGATGTAGCTGGTCGCGGTGACGCCTTGCATCGATCCCGTCGCGAGCATGTGGCCCATGGCGCGAATCGGTTCCACGCTGCCGCCGGACGAGCCGTAGGCCACGCCCATGCGTCCATCGCGTATCGCTTCGTTGCCATGCAGTCCCGCGTCATGCAGCGCCCGCTCGCTGGCGGCGACGGCGAGCTGCGCGACGCGACCCATCGAGCGCACTTGCTTGCGTGGCCAGCCCGGCAGCGTGAAATCGTCGACGGGACAGCCGAGGCGGCCGTTCAAGGCATCGAAGTAGTCCCATTCGGGCATGCGGCGAACCGCGTTGCGATAGTCGCGCAGGCGCACGGAGATCGTGCCCCAGTCATGACCGAGCGGTGTAATGCCGCCGATGCCGCTAACGACGACGCGCTTCATCGGTGAGTATCCTGTGTGGAAGAAGATAAGTTCATGCGTCTACGTACTCGCGGACAGGGCTGGCTACCGGCACCAGCAGCGCGGTGAAACCGATACCCAGCAATAAGGTGATGCCAAAGTGTTGCAAGGCCGGCATCGAACTCAAGGCCAGCAGGCCAAAAGAGAGCAGGGCGGTGACGGCGGACAGCAGCACGCCGGCATAGGCGGCACCGGGCAGGTGCGCCGCATGCGGCTCGCCCTCGTGCAGAAACACCGCATAGTTCGCCCCCACGCCGAGCACCAGCATCAGCGCCATCCAGTGGAACAAGGTCAAAGGCTGGCCGAGATAACCCAGCGCAGCGAGGGTCAGGCCGATGCCGAGCAGCGGCGGTGCGATCACGCGCGGCGCGGCGCGGCGATAGCGCCAGCCGAATACCGCCGCGACCAGCACCAGTGCGGCCAGCAGCCAGACGCTGGCGTATTCGCGATAGCGGCTAAACAAGGCCGAGATGCCGGCGGGTTTGTCGACCAACTCCACCCCGGCCAGTCCCGCGGCCGCCGCGCGCAGGATCCCGGCATCGTCCTGCCCCTGCGGCAGCACGATGGAGCCGATGCCGCCGTTGCCTTGATCCATCCACAGGTAGCGGAATGGCGTGGAGACAGGCATGGCCAGCCACTCGGACAGGCCAAGCGGCTTGCCCGGCCAGGCGTCCACGTACGCGCTGACTACGTCGCGGCGCAAGCCCGCGCGCAGCAAGAGCGATTCAATGTGCGCACGGGTGGTGAACAGCGACGCGAGCGCGGTCTGATTCGCTTGCTGGCGCTGCATCGACGGCAACATGCCGGCAACGCCGGTCCAGCTTTGCAGTTGGCCTTGTTGCACCAGCGTTTGCAGGCGCACTTCCAGCGCTTCTTCGCGCTGCAGTACCTGCTCGGCGCTGTCGCCGTGGACGAGATAGAACTGGCTGCTGTTGCCAATACCGGTGACGTCGCGGATGCGCGCCTCCTGATCGGCGAGTGCGGCGGGTGACGTAATCAACAGATGAATATCGTCGTCATGGCTCAGGCGCAGCCAGCCGGGCAGTGCTACCAGCAACAGCAGCAGCGCGGCGAGCATCGCCGGGCGACCGCGACCAAGGCGGCCGGCACGACGCTGCAGCGCCAGTGCGAGGCACACCAGCGAAGGTGCCAGTGGCTTGCTTGCCGGCTTGGCCAGCAAGGCCGGCAATAGACAGAACACGCTGAGACATGCGGCGAGCATGCCGACCATGGCGAAGCAGGCCATCTGGCGCAGCGCCGGGAACGGCATCAGGCCCAGCAGCGCATAGCCCAGCAGCGAGGTGGCCAGGGCCAGCAGCAAGGCCGGCCGCACCTGACGCACGCCGCGCTCGGCCTGCCACGCCGGGCCGGCATTGGCGCGTGCGCACAAATATTGGATCGAGTAGTCCACGGCTTCGCCCAGCAGTGCCGCGCCGAACACCAGGGTGAGCAGGTACAACTGGCCGAAGATCAGCAAGGTGAGGGTAAACGCGCAGACGACGCCGATGGCGGTAGAGAGAAAGGCCAGCAGCAGCGGACGCGGCGAGCGGTAGGTCCACAGCAGCAGGACGGCTATGCCCAGGGTCGAGGCGAGGCCCACGAGATGCACATCGCGCTCGGCGCCGGCACGCGCCTCGGCGGCGTGGAAGACGGCGCCGGCACGCAGCAGCCGGACGCCCGGATGGTGTTGCGCCATGGCCTGTTCGGCCCGTGCCAGCGCGGCCAGCGCCGCGCGCTGCACGCTGTCGTCGTAGGAGGAGCCGCGCAGTGCGGCCAGCACCATCACATAGCTGCGATCGTCGCGATGCGCGGTGAGCAGATCGTCCTCGGGCGTCAGCGGCGAGCGGCTCCAGGGTTGCAGGTCCAGCCAGTGTTGCAACCAGCCGAACGGATCGTCCTGCAAGGCCACGCCGACGCCGGCGAGGAACGGTTGATTGAGCTGGCGCGCCAGCGCCTGTGTGGGATCGTAGTCGGGGCGTAGCAGTGCTTCGCGATCTGCATCGGTGAGCAGATGGAAGCGGTGCGCGAGATAGGGCGCGAACACCGCATCAAGGTCGAACGGGGGCAGCTCGGCGGTGACCGAGGCGAACACGGGATCGGCGGCGAGCCGCTTGCCCAGTTCGCGCGCCGCGTCCTTGGCGGTGGTGTCGTCGGCATGCTCCACCAGTAGCACCATGCGGTCGCCGTTGGCATGCGCCAGGCGCTCTACGGCTGCTTCTGCCAGCGGGTGGCGCTCGGTGACCGGCAGCATGGCCAGCAGATCGCTCTGGATCGGAGAACCCGCGCGTCCGAGCAGCAACCATGCGCCCAGGCCCGTCACCATCAGGGCGAAGGCGCTAAACAGGATGGCGCGCCACGGCGAGGTGAAACGGTTCACTGAGGTATGCCCAGCGCGCGCCGCTCCAGCGCGCTCAATGGGCCGGCATCGCGGGTATCGGCAAAGCGGATGTCAGTGCTTTCACCGCTGGCCAACTCCACGCGGATGCCTTGCAGGAAATGGTCGCCATCGAGTTCGATCCGGCGCAGCACGCGCGCCATGCGCTGCTGCCGTGGCGTAAATCGCAGGGTCCAGTGCGCTGGCGTGCCTTGAGTCTCCACCTCGAACTGGCGCAAGGCATCCTCCGGCTTGCCGGACAACATCGATTGCAGCATCTGCGACACCTGGGTGACGCCGCGGTCACCACCGCGCACGCTCTGCAGTTGCCCCTGCTCATCGATGCGAACCGTGCGTGCACCCGTAAGCGCGAGGCTTTCGCGATAGGGCTCGGTGACCTGCCACAACATGCCGTGGCCAACCACGAACAGGAGCTGGCCGCGGCTGACCTGGGGTTGCGTCAGCGCGGGATTCTCGCGGCTCTGGGTGAACGCCGCGCGCACACTGGCATGACTGCCCAATTCGTCGAGGATGTGCTGCAACAGGGTGGCGTCCTGCGCTTGCGCAGGCACGCCGAACGCGAACCAGCAGAGCAGGGCGGCGATCAGACGACGCACGGCGCCTCCCGTTGGATCAATCGGCGCCATAACAGCCGCGGGGCGCGCGGCAGCATGCCTAGCAACAAGCGCGTGTGCATGGCCGAGATGCGCAGGTTGTCGCGCCACATACGAAAATGCGAAAGCCCATTCTCCGGGTAGATCACCCGCGTAGGCAGGTTGCGCACCGGCAGGCCGCGCCAGCTCAGGCGCACCGCGACCTCGGTGTCGAAATCCATGCGTGCCGGCAACGGCTTGCGCGCAATTTCGGCGCAGGTGGCGTCGAGGGGATAAAGGCGATAGCCGCACATGGAGTCCTGGATCGCCATCGACAACGTCTCGATCCAGACGAACACGTGGGTCACATAGCGGCCGTATAGGCGCGCGCGCGGCACGCTGTCGTCATAGATCGGCTTGCCGCAGACCAGCGCCTGCGGATGGGCCTGGCTTTCGGCGAGGAAGCGGGGCGCATCGGCCACGTCATGCTGGCCGTCGGCGTCGATCTGCAAGGCGTGGGTGAAGCCCGCCGCGCGCGCGGACAGCAGGCCAGCGGTGAGTGCGCGTCCCTTGCCCTGGTTGTGCGGCAGCCGCAGCAGATGGATGTCCGACTGGCCGAGCGCCAGGGCGTCCAGCACCTCGCGCGTGGCGTCATCGCTGCCGTCGTCCACGATCACCACCGGCAAGCCCTGGGCACGCAACGATTGCACGGTGCGCACGATGGTGTCCTTGTGGTTATAGATCGGGATCAGCGCGCAGGGCGCGTTCGCCCCGTTGCGGGTGGTGTTACATGCCTGCATGGACGGAGCCGGCCCAGTCAGCGGTCGAGTAGGGCTTTGACCGTCGCCACCACGTCGCTCACCGTGCGCACGCTTTTGAAATCCTCGGGCTTGATGCGCGTGCCGGTCATGTCTTGCACCTGGATGGCCAGATCGACGGCGTCGATGCTGTCCAGTTCGAGGTCGGTGAAGAGGTGCGTAGCCGGCGTGACCCGGGCCGGTTCGATCTCGAAGGTGTCGTGCAGCACCTGTCGAAGCCGGTCCAGGATGTCCTCGTCGCTAATGCCGCTTGCCATGGTCGTGCTCATAAATCCCTGTTCCCGTCGTGCCCGCTACGTTCCCTGTCATGTCGTGCCGGTATCCCCGGCTGCCCTATACGCACGATGACGAGAACGCGACAGCGTCCTTGGGGCGCTGTCGAGATCGGAAGCCCGCTAAATGTGCACCCGCGTAACGGGTCCCCTGTTGATCCGACTAGCCTTGGTAGGCAAAGCCGCACAATTTCACGTTTGTTTGACAATTCTAGCAGAGCTCTTACGACCAGCGTGATGGCTGGGGCCGGCTTCAGCGCCTCACTCGGGCGTAAGGTCTTTCGACAAGGCGGCGAGGCGGTCGCGCTGGGTGAGCACATGGGTGAGCTGTCCGAGCACCAGTCTGGCCGTTTCATCGTCGGCGCCCTGGGGGCAGGGGGCGTCCGCCGAGACCTGTTCGTGCTCGTCGCTGGTCATGGCGCTGCGCTTGGCGAGGGATTGCGCCAGCTGCTCCAGCGCTTTCACGGTGAGCCTGCCAACCTGGATCACGGTCTCGCGCGCCGGGCCCGCTACCATCGCCTGGCGATTCGCGCCCAGCGCCGAGAGCTGGCCCAGCAAGACATGAGCGGTGGCCAGAAAGCGCAGCAACGTCTCGCTGCCGCTACGGTGCCTCCCTGGTTCGCGCAGCATCTTGGCCAGCGCACTGCTGAGTGTGGCATTGGCGTTGTGTGCCTCGCGACGGGCCACGCGATAGTCCAGATCGTCGCGGCGACCGGTGGCGTATTGCGCCATGATCTGGGCGAGATAGCGCGCGTCGCTACGCACGGTGTCGGCCAGCACGTCGTCAAACCGGCGGCCTTGCCAGTCCGGCAGGATAAAGTGCATCGCCAGCGCGGCAATGGTGGCGCCGATCAAGGTGTCGAGCAGGCGCGGCAACATGACTTCGTAACCGTTACCCACCTGGTTGAAGCAGAGCACCACAAACAGCGTGATCGCTGCGGTGGCCGTGGCATAGCGGCGCAAACGGGCGGCAAAGAACATCACGCCCGACGCCACGATCAGCGGCATCTGCCAGGGACCGAACGGCAGCAGCCGCAGCGTGGCCCAGCCAAGCACCAGTCCGATGAGGGTGCCGGACATGCGCTGCACCAGCCGGATTCGCGTCGCGGCATAACTGGGCTGGCACACCAGCAAGGTGGTCAGCAGAATCCAGTAGCCGTGTCGTGGATGCACCGCATGTAGCACCGCATAGCCCACCAGCAAGGCGATGCCGAGTCGTAGTGCATGGCGAAAGCGGAACGATTGCCTGGTCAGCTGGATGCGGATGCGCGTCCAGGCTTCGCCAAGCGATCGCGGTCCGGGATTCTGCAAGGCGCTCTCTGCCCCAGCAGCGGGCAGCTCGACGGGAATTTCCCCTCGCAGTTGTGCATGGATCGCCAAGAGGTTGCGCACCAGCGCATCGAGCGAGCGCAGCACGTGCTCGGCGGGTGGATGGACTTGCTCGCGCAGCGCCATGGCGGCACTTTGCAGATCCTCTGCCGATGCGCGGGTCTCGATCGCCACTGGCGTCTCCGTGCGCAGGCGCAACGATTCCGCACGCTGGCGACAGTTGCGCGCTTCCAATTGCAGCAGGTGCTCGCAGCGAAACAGCACATCGCTGTGGAACAGTGCCTCGGCCAGCGCGTCATACGGGTAATGCGTGGAGCTGATGCGCTCATGGATGTCCTGCGCCATGAAATACAGTCGCAGGCGTTCGGCCGTGGCGCCCCGTGGACGCCTCGCACCGATGCGGTCGATCAGGACCAGTCGCGTGTCGTTGAGCGCCTCCACCACGCGTTCGTTCTTCATGGCCAGCGCAAGCTGCAAGGCTTCCCGATCCACGCCATGGACCGGTGTGAACAGGGCGGCCTTGCCCGCGAGGCAGTCGGCCAGTGCGTCGAACAGACGCGCCAGCGAGTGTCGTACGGCCTGTTGTGGTGCCAGCACGCTCCACAACAGCGAGAGCACGCCGTACCAGGCGGCGCCCGCCAGCAGGATCAATGGCTGGTGCCACGGGTTGATGGCCGAGCCGACCTGGTCGGCGCCAATCATCGTGTATACCGCCAGCAGCAAGGTGGCCCCCGCCACGGTGGCGTAGCGCTCGCTGATGGCGCCCAGCATTACCAGCACGAAGGTGGCTAGCGGCAGGCCTAGCGCGAACAGGACGGGATAGGGGAATAGCGATTGCACCGCGAAGGACGACACGGCGAAGCAGGCCAGTGTCAACAGCAGGGTACTTAGGCGGTTGCGCCAATGGTCCTCGGTTTCGGCCAATGCGCAGGCAATCACGCCGAGCAAGGCCGGGCTCACGGCGTCGACACGGTCGGCGGCCAAACACCAGGCCACCGCACCGCTCAGCGCGAGCAGGACGCGCAGGCATTCGGCAAAGCGATCGGAACCGCGCAGGCGGCGCCAGCGATGGGCGAGAGTGGCGGCAGGCATGCGCGTCAGCATACGACGCGGCCAGCATCCGCAGGCGGAACAAATGAAAACGCCGGCCAGGGGCCGGCGTTTTCGGGTAACGCTACGCGTGCTTACTGACCGCGCATGCGACCGGCGAAGCGCGGGCCATGATCGCCCATGTTCGGCAGCTTGATCTTGCCGATCGCGGTGATGCGCTCTTCGGCCAGGCGGTCGGCCGCCTTGTAGGTCGGCACGCCTTCGTTCTTGGAGATTTCGAAGATGCGACCCAGGTTGTAGTAGATCGTGCGCATCATGCGCATCGCACGCTCGCGGTTGTAGCCGTCGATTTCCAGCGACACGTTCATCACGCCGCCCGCGTTGACCGCATAGTCCGGCGCGTACAGCACGCCGCGACGCTGCAGCTCGTCACCGATGGCGTCGGTGGCCAGCTGGTTGTTGGCCGCGCCGCAGATGATCTTGGCCTTGATGCGGTCGATGGTCTGCTCGTTGAGCGTGCCACCCAGTGCGCACGGCGAGTACACGTCGGCGTCGACGTCGTAGATTTCGTCCAGGCCCACGGCTGTCGCAGCCCAGCTCGTCCACGCAGCGCTGCACCGCATCCTTGTTGATGTCGGTGACGAACACCTTGGCGCCCTGCTCGCGCAACAGCTTGATGAACTCGCTGCCGACGTGGCCGCAGCCCTGCACGGCGTAGCTGTACTTGCCCACGTCTTCGTTGCCGTACTTGACCTGCAGCGCGGCCATCAGGCCCTGCAGCGTGCCGAACGCGGTGAACGGCGACGGGTCGCCCGAGCCGCCATGCACCTGGTGCACGCCGGTCACGTATTCGGTTTCACGGAACACGTATTCCATGTCGTTGACGTCGATGCCGACGTCTTCGGCGGTGATGTAGCGGCCGTTGAGCGAGTTGACGAAGCGGCCGAACGCGCGGAACAGCGCCTCGGACTTGTCCTTGCTCGGGTCGCCGATGATCACGGCCTTGCCGCCGCCCAGGTTCAGGCCGGCCACGGCGTTCTTGTAGGTCATGCCGCGCGACAGGCGCAGCACGTCGTTCACCGCGTCCTGCTCGCTCTTGTACGGCCACATGCGCAGGCCGCCGAGCGCCGGACCCAGCACCGTGTTGTGGATCGCGATGATGGCCTTCAGGCCGGCGTCCTTGTTATGGCAGAAGACGACTTCTTCGTGACCCGTGTTGGCGATGGTTTCGAAAATCATTGGAACGGTGACTCCAAGTTGAGTGCCCGGGGATGGCACGCTGGAACGGAGGCGGGAACGATGCAACACGCCCCGCCAAGGCAGAAAACGCCTGAAACTCAATCGCCCCAGCAGAGCTGAGGCGATGAGGTTAGACCGCAATTCTAATACGGGGTGGGGCCGGGCTGATGTCGCGGCGCATCAAAGCGCTGGCGTATGGACCCTTCCGCGCTGACACGCCGAGGTTTTCGGCGTGCCGCGACACGTCAGTTGCTTCAGCCGGCGACCCACACACCTACGTTGAGATGCCAGCCGTCGTTCCGACGCTCATAGTGCGGGTGCACGTAGTGGTAACCCGGACGCTCAGCTTCCCAATGGCCACGATGGGCAATGTACTGATGGCCATCCCAGTGCCAGTAGCCGCGGGCCCAGACGTAGCCGTGACGCGATGCCGGTTCGGCTTCGACCAGTTCCACCGGCGGTGGCTGCGGGGCGATCACTTCGACGTACTCGCGCTGCACGACCGGCTCGCGTTCCACCACGACCGGGCGCGGACGGGCCGGCTGCTCGACGACACAGCCACTGGCCAGCAGGGTCAACGCCGTGAGGGCCATGAGACGAATCGACATAGATGATTGCCTTTGTGAAAGGAAGGTGAGTGTTGTCTTGGAACGATGGCGCGATTGGCTGAGGCCTACCTTTCTTAATCGGAGGTTTTTCAGCCGGTTTTTCTTTAGGGGTAAGGACTTGCGATGCATCCTTGTCACTGCCTTCGAGCCAGTGGTCGCGCTATCTCATTGACGCGGTTGCCGCGGTGGTCCCGTGGCGTTGAAGGGTCAGGTTTGACGCCTGTTGGTTCGCAAGTTATTGCTTGCTCAGCGCCCCCAGTAACCCTCGTGCAGATGCCAGCCGTCGTGATGCCGTTCCCAGCGGGCCTGGTGATAGACGTAACCTGGGCGGACCGGCATCCAGTTGCCGCCGACCCACACATGGCGCTGACCTTCCCAGCGCCAATAGCCCGGCGCCCAGACAAAACCCGCGCGCGGCGGCGGAATCACTTCGTACTGCGGCGCTGGCGGTGCCACGTCGATGCCGATGCCCACGGCGACCCCCGCCGCGGCGGTCGGGGTGTAGACCGCGCCCGCGCTGGCAAGTCCAAGTGCAGCGAGCAGGGCGAGTTTGCGGGTGGTGCTCAGCATGTCGAGGTTCTCCTTGTGGTCGCCGCACCGCGCGGCTTTAGGGCGGAAAACGAGCGCTCCGCAACCGTGTTGACCGGATTTAGCTGTCTCGTTCAGTTTCGCGCAGGCTGGAAATCGGTGGCCGTTCATAAATGGTTGCTTGAAAAAGAACGAACGGTCGTGCTATTTTGTGGCCATGAGTGCAATCCCGACTTCAAAGCGTGCGGCCACCCGCGAACTCATCCTTGAGCATGCCTATGAGCTGGCGCGTCGTGAGGGGCTGGAAGGCCTGTCCATTGGCTCGTTGGCGCAAGGCGTGGGCATGTCCAAGAGCGGCGTCTTCGCCCATTTTGGTTCACGCGAGGATTTGCAGCTGGCCGTATTGGAAGCAGGGCAGTTGCGCTTCCTGCAACGGGTGAAGTGGCCCGCGCTGAAGTTGCCGCGAGGTCTGCCACGGTTGCGGGCGATCGTGGCCAGTTGGATCGAGTGGTCATGCGAGTACGCCAGCGGTTGTGTGCTGCTCACGGCGGTCAGCGAATACGACGGCCGCGAAGGTCCGCTGCATGACGCCGTCACTCGTCAGCAATCCGGATGGCGCCAGGAAATGTGTCGCGCAATCAACCATGCCGTGGAGAATGGCGAGCTGAGCGAGGACACCGACCCGGCCCAGCTCGCCTTCGAGATTTATGCGCTCATCCTGGGCCTGCATCACGACGCGGGCCTGTTCGGTTTTGAACAAGCCCGTCAGCACACGCAGACCGGCTTCGAGCGTTTGCTTGCCAGCTATCGTCCTGTCCCTGATCGGAGGGTCGCGTCATGACTCGCACCACCACGGTCGCCAAACACCATCACGGCGCCGACGCGCTCAAGCTCAAAGCCGTGCGCGCCGGGTTCGCGCTCGCCAGCCGGCTCGCGCCAGCGCGCGCCGTGAACCGTGCGGCACAGCTTTTCGTCACGCCATTCAGCAGCAGTCGCGCACGGGCGCAGCGTGCCCAGCCCGATGCCGACATGACTTATGCGGAGCTGGATATTGCCGGTCAGCGCATTGCCACCTATGTCTGGGGTGACCCGAGGCGGCAGCCTTACGCCTTGCTGGTGCACGGCTGGTCGAGTTTCGGTTTGCGCTATTTGCCGTGGGTGAAGTCGTTGCGGGCGCTGGGTTACGCGGTCGTGACGTTCGACCAGCCGGGTCACGGCAAGAGCAGCGGGCGCTACTGCTCATTGCCGGATTTCGTCAACACCGTGCGCGAGGTCGGCAAGCATTTCGGTGAGGCCGCGCTGACCATCGCCCATTCGCTGGGCGGCACCGCGGCCACGCTGGCGCAGGGCGAGGCGTGGCATGCGCAGAAGCTCATTCTCATCGCGCCGGCCGCCGATCCAGTGGATGCCACGCGCCGATTCACCCGCTTCGTTCGTCTCGGCGGGCATCTCAATGGGCGCCTGCACGATCGCCTGGAGGCGATGTCTGGCGTCAACATCCACGATCTCCAGGTGCATCGTCATTTGCCTGCGCTCGGCCAGCCGGCGTTGATCGTTCACGACATGGATGATCATGACGTGCCCTGGGCCGAAGGCGAACGCTACGCACGCTACTGGCGCGGAGCACGCTTGCTCACCACGCAGGGACTGGGCCACCGCGACGTGCTCGACGCACCGGAGGTCATCGAAGCCTCGCTCGCGTTTTTGCGTGGCGAAGTCGTGGGTGAGCGCGTGGTGTCGTCGCCGAATTTGCCGTTTGGCGATAGCTGAGCCAACGTCAAACCGTCACCTCACCGTCATCCCGTTACCTCACGTCATCCCGTTCCCTCACCGTCATCCCAGCTTTCGCTGGGATGACGGTGAGGGAAGTTCAGGCGCCTTCGACATCGATACCCGCGCGGATGGTCGCTCCCTTTGCGCGCTGCAACGCAACCCAAAACCGTTGCGAATCAGGGTCTCCGCCCATGGAAGGGGGCAACACCCCGCGCCGCAACATGTTCCGAACGTAACCATCCACTAAAATCAGGGGATACGTCGCACTGCAGTCTCGGAGTCCCCATGAGTTCCCCCGCCAAGCACGTCGTCAGCGCCGCCCAGGCGGAGCGCGCCCGCTGCGCTTCGTCACCGCGGCCAGCCTGTTCGACGGCCACGATGCCGCGATCAACATCATGCGCCGCCTGATCCAGGCGCAAGGCGCCGAAGTCATCCACCTCGGCCACAACCGCGCAGTCGAGGACGTCGTGCGCGCGGCGCTGCAGGAAGACGCCGACGCGCATCGCGCTGTCGTCGTACCAGGGCGGCCACGTCGAATACTTCAAGTACATGGTCGACATGCTGAAGGAGCGCGGCGCGGCGCACATCCGCGTGTTCGGCGGCGGCGGCGGCACGATCACGCCGGAGGAGATCGCGCGAGCTGCAGGCCTACGGCGTCGAGCGCATCTATCACCCGAACGACGGCATGCACTCGGTCTCGTCGCGATGATCGAGGATGTCGTGCGGCGCGCGCAGCGAACGACCGCGCTTCGGGACGGGAACAGGGACTCGTCAAGCGCGCTGCACGCTCGCTGGACGACGAGATCTCCGTCGGCCAGATGCTCGTCGCCATCGAGGACGGCGCGTTCGACGAAGCCGAACTGGCGCGCCTGCGCAAGCAATGGCAGCTGGCCGGTCGAAGCAAGACGCCGGTGCGTCGGCATCACCGGCACCGGCGGCGCGGGCAAGTCGTCGCGTGGTCGACGAATTGCTGTTGCGCTTTCTGCACGCGTTTCCACAGATGCGCATCGCCGTGCTCGCGGTCGATCCGACGCGGCGCCGCAGCCGGCGGCGCGTTGCTCGGCGATCGCATCCGCATGAATTCGCTGCGCTCCAAGCGCGTGTTCATGCGCTCGATGGCCACGCGCCGCCAGCACGCGGCGACGAACGTCGTGCTGAAGGACTGCATCGCGTTTCTGCAAGGGCCAGGGTTACGACCTCGTCATCGTCGAGACGGCCGGCATCGGCCAGTCCGATTCGGAAATCGTCGATCTCGTCGATTTCCCGATGTACGTGATGACCAGCGACTACGGCGCGGCGAGCGCAGCTCGAGAAGATCGACATGCTCGATTTCGCCGAGCTCGTCGTGCTCAACAAGTTCGACAAGCGCGGCGCCGAAGACGCGCTGCGCGACGTGCGCAAGCAGTGGAAGCGCAACCGCACCGCGTTCAAGCTGACGGACGAGCAGGTTCCGGTCTATCCGACCATCGCGAGCCAGTTCAACGATCCGGGCGTGACCTGGATGTTCGCGAATCTGTGCCGGCTGCTGCGCGACAAGCTGCATCTGCCGGCGGAGAAGTGGACGCCGGACGTCGACACGACGCTGAAGGAACCGCGCGCGACCGTGCTGATTCCCGGCAGCCGCGTGCGCTATCTCGCCGAGATCGCCGAGCAGGGTCGGGCGATCAACGCGGACATCGAGCAAAGAGGCCGAGGCGGCCGATCGGGCGCAGCGATGTGGCAGGAATCGCTGCAAGGATCTGAGAGACCCGAAGCTGCCGAAGTCGCTCGACCTCTACGATCCGGCCGATCTTCTGCACGAGGACGAGGTGCCGATCGCAGCGTGCTCGTACCTGCGCCAGCGTTATCAGGACGCGTTGAAGGATCGCTCAGCCACGAAGCCGATCGCGCCTGCTGCGCGAGTGGCCGCAGCGCGCTGCAAGATCGATCACCGACGAGCATTACACGTACGAAGTGCGCGGCAAGGCTGGTCGAGGGCAACAACTACGTCGAATCGCTGCTCGCACCAGAAGGTGCCGAAGATCGCCGCGCCGACGTACAAGAGCTGGGGCGAGCTGCTGCACGTTTCTGATGAAGGAGAACCTGCCGGGCGCATTATCCGTACACCGGCGGCGTCTATCCGTATCGCCGCACCGGCGAAGATCCGACGCGCATGTTCGCGGGCGAGGGCACGCCCGAGCGCACGAACCGGCGCTTCCACTATCTGTCGCATCGGCCAGAAGGCCGCGCGCCTTTCGACCGCGTTCGATTCGGTCACGCTGTACGGCGAAGACCCGGCCCAGCGTCCGGACATCTACGGCAAGATCGGCAACTCGGGCGTCAGCATCGCCGACGCTCGACGACATGAAGAAGCTGTACTCGGGCTTCGATCTCGTCGGCGCCGACCACCTCGGTGTCGATGACGATCAACGGCCCGGCGCCGATCATCCTCGCGATGTTCATGAACACCGCGATCGACCAGAACGTCGAGAAATACCTGCAAGGCCGATCCCAGCGCGTTGGGCTGCGGCGCACGACGAAGATCGACGAACTGTACGAAGGCAGCAAGCGTCCGCACGTACGCCGGCGAGCTGCCGAACGGCAACGACGGCCTTGGCCTCGGCCTGCTTGGCGTCACCGGCGACCAGCTGGTCGACGCCGAGACCTATGCGAAGATCAAGGCAGGAGACGCTCGCAGCCGTGCGCGGCACCGTGCAGGCGGACATCCTGAAGGAAGACCAGGCGCAGAACACCTGCATCTTCTCCACGGAATTCGCGCTGCGCATGATGGGCGACATCCAGCAGTACTTCGTCGACAACAAGGTGCGCAACTTCTACTCGGTGTCGATCTCCGGTTATCACATCGCCGAGGCCGGCGCGAATCCGATCTCGCAGCTCGCGTTCACGCTGTCAGCAACGGCTTCACCATCGTCGAGTACTACCTGGCGCGCGGCATGAAGATCGACGACTTCGCGCCGAACCTGTCGTTCTTCTTCTCCAACGGCATGGACCCGGAATACACCGTCATCGGCCGCGTCGCGCGGCGCATCTGGGCGCGCGCCATGCGCGAGCGCTACGGCGCGAGCGCCGCGCAGCCAGATGATGAAGTACCACATCCAGACCTCGGGCCGTTCGCTGCACGCGCAGGAGATCCAGTTCAACGACATCCGCACGACGCTGCAGGCGCTGTACGCGCTGTTCGACAACTGCAACTCGCTGCACACGAATGCCTACGACGAAGCCATCACGACGCCGACCGAAGAAAGCGTGCGCCGCGCGGTGGCGATCCAGCTCATCATCAACCGCGAGCTGGGCCTGAACTTCAGCGAGAACCCGTGGCAGGGCAGCTTCATCATCGACAAGCTCACCGACATCGTCGAAGAGGCCGTCTACAAGGAGTTCGAAGCGATCAGCGAGCGCGGCGGCGTGCTCGGCGCGATGGACACGATGTACCAGCGCGGCAAGATCCAGGAAGAGATCGCTGTACTACGAACACAAGAAGCACGACGGCAGCCTGCCGCTGATCGGCGTGAATACGTTCCTGCCGAAGGAGCACGCCGGCGACATCACCACGACGATCGAGCTGATCCGTTCGACGGAAGACGAGAAAGGGCCAGCAGATCGCCAACGTGCGCGCGCTATCAGCAAGGCGCGCAACGGCTGGCGCCGGATAGCCTGAAGACCGCTGCAGCAGACCGCCCGCGATCGGAAGAATGTGTTCGCGTCAGCTGATGGATGCGGTCAAGTACAATTCGCTCGGCCAGATCAGCCATGCGCTCTACGACGTGGGCGGCGAGTATCGTCGCAATATGTGATGGCCGTCAGGTGACCTGAATCTCTCTCCCTGCGGCCTGATTAGCGTCGAATTTCAGCTGGAGTGCGCTTGGTGTAGGAGCGCACCCAGTGCGCGACCGGCGCTGGCCGCTGTTCCCATCGCTGCCACCAGCGCGCCATCTACGCGGTACGCTGGTGATGGCTAGGGGAACTGAGGCGTGGTCCATCGCGCACTGGGTGCGCTCCTACACAGGATCGCTACCTGTCTGGGATGAGCGGGAGGTCGCGTGGCCGCCTTAAGCCGCCGGGCGCGACACCGGCAACGTCACCACAAAACAATTGCCCGTCTCCCGTGCTGACACGCAGCGGGCCGTCCCGCCGTGGTGCTCTGCAATCTGCCGTACCAGCGACAAGCCCAAACCCGCGCCCACGCTGTAGCTGCTGCCCGGTCGCCGATAGAACGGCTCGAACAGCCGTTCGTTGTCGGTGCCTACCAGAAGCTCACCTGCATCGCGCACAACGACGGTTGCGGTGTCGCCGTCATGGACTATCGCCAAAGCGATGGGTGGCTTGCCGTGGCGTTGCGCGTTTTCCAGCAGGTTACGCACAAGACGGCGCAGCAGGCGCGAATCGCCTTGTACCGACACCGAGTCGCCGGAGAGTTGGACATCGTCAAAGCGGGCGCACTCTTCGGCGGCCAGCGCGAGCACGTCGATGTCTTCGGTGGACTGGATATCGGCAATCGCATCGAGGCGACTCGCCAGCAAGATCTCATCGATAAGCGCGTCGAGCTCGTTGATATCCTGATCCAGCCCGATCCGCCGTTGTGGATCGATGGTTTCCTTCATCAGCTCGGCGGCCATGCGGATGCGCGCCAGTGGCGTGCGCAACTCGTGCGACGCGTTGGCGAGCAGGGTCTTGTGCGCACCCACCAGGTTTTCGATGCGTTCGGTGGCCTGGTTGAAACTACGGGCGAGCTGGCCTACCTCGTCCTCGCCCTCGACAGCTACGCGCACCGATAGATCGCCCGCCCCGAGCGCCTCGACGCCCTGTTGCAATCGCTCCAGCCGCCGCGCCAGTCGTCGCATGATGGGGTAGGCGGCTGCACCGACAGCGAGCGCCAGCAACAGAAACGTAAGTGTTACCGCAGTCATCGAATGCCCCGCGGGCCGGGCCGACCCGATGCCCAGCGAGCGGCCATCGGCGAGACGCACCGACCATTCATTCGTAGCCGACGCTCCCGGCATCGTCGTCGATGCGCCCATGGTCGGGTCCTGGCTGGCCGATGTGGGCGCAGCGGATGCGATCGCTGTATGGCCGGCCGAGAACAGGGTGACATGCGCTGGCAGTGCATCCGCCATGCCCTGCAACACGATCTGCTGCTGATCGTGAGTCAGGCTGCTGCCTGGCGCCATCGCCTGAAGCAACCGGCTGGTGGGGTCGTCCATGCGCATCGGCGCCGGGCGGCTGAGGTGCCATGCCGCCCCGGCAATCAGCGCAAACGCCACGAGGCTGCCGAGCAGTGCCAGGTAGAAGCGGATATACAAGCGCATGACGTCAGTCCTGCACCCTGGCAAACACATAGCCGGCGCCGCGCACGGTGATGATGCGTCGTGGCCGTTTGGGGTCGTCCTCGATCACCGCGCGAATGCGTGAGACGTGCACGTCGATGGAGCGGTCGAACGCTTCGAGCTGTTCTCCCTTGAGCAGGTCCATCAACATATCGCGCGACAGCACGCGACCGCTGTGGGTGGCCAGCGCCACCAGCAGGGCGAATTGATACGAGGTCAGCGTGCGCATCTCGCCGTCGAAGTATAGCGAGCGTGCGTCGCGATCAATTTCCAGGCGCCCAAAGCGCAACAGTTGCCCGGACGCGGCACCACCGCGACGACGCATGATCGAGCGGAGCCGCGCCAGCAGCTCGCGCGGTTCAAACGGTTTGGGCAGGTAATCGTCGGCGCCCAGTTCCAGTCCCAGGATGCGGTCCATGGGCTCGCCGCGCGCCGTGAGCATCAACACCGGCAGGTCGGAACGGCTGCGCACGCGGCGGCACACGTCGAGCCCGTCCATATCGGGCAGCATCAGGTCAAGCACCATGGCTTGAAAGTGTTCCGTGGCCAACCGCTGCAGCGCTTCGGCACCGCAGCCCGCCGCAGTCACGCGAAAGCCCGCCTGGCCCAGGTAATCCTGGAGCATGTCCGCCAGACGGGCGTCGTCTTCCACCAGTAGCAGGTGCTCAGCCATATGGCCCGGCACTGTAGGCGCTCCGCGAGGTAAACGCGAGATGGCTCACCGGCTCAATGCCCGGTCTGATGCTGGGCCATCGCATCCCTTGCTTGCTTGCGTTGCGCGGGTGTCAGCGCATCCGCCACGTCGGCAAGGTGGTCGACGAGTCGCTTGGAGGCAAGGTCCATTTCGTGCATCTTGGCGACGCGCAGTCGTTCCAGCGCAGTACGGTCAACCGTGTTTGCGGTCAGCAGTGACATGATTTCAGCGTGCCCCGATTCCAGCTGCGCATGAAAGTCACCGAAGTCGGTGGCGGTCTGCTTCATCAGCGGGTCGAGCTTGGCCCTTTGTGCATCGGTGACGTTAAGCGTGCTGTACAAGTGCTGGCTCATGGCATCGGCGGAGTGGCCCGCCGCCATGCCGGCGTGAGAATGAGCGGGCGGGGGCGTGCCAGCAGGCGACGTCTGGCCAATGGCGCTGACGCCCACGGCAAGTGCGCCGGCCGCCAGCAGGGCCAGGGCCCATGACTTACGGGCAGCATTGCTGGAACGGCCAGCACGTTCCGGAGTGTAAGTCTTCATGAGGGTTCTTCTTTCGACGAAGCACATGCTTCGAACCCAGGGTGCTTCACCCCCGTAACTGGCGTTTTTCGGGAATGTAAAGTTTTATGAAGAAGTTGGCGAAAACGGGCGGAGCCCGCTTTGGCTAAAAGCGCGCTCCGCCCGTCGATAGCTACCACTCTGGATCGGAAAACTCGGGTTGACCGACTGGAGGCCTGGAAAGCCGCAAAACGCGACTTGGCCGCAGGCTGGACTTAGTGGGTCAGTGCGATATCGACAATGAGGCCGGTGGCGATCGCCGTCAGGATGAGTTGGCCATCGTCGCTACGCACCCAGCGATAGCCCGGATCCGGGCGGCGCACGTGATATTGCTCGTAGTCGGTGACGTAATACTCATGGGAGTAATAACGCTCCGGCATCCTTTCACCACGTCGATACGCCTGCTTCTCCCAGCCCTTGTGCTCACCGTTGTCGTGGTGTCCGTCATCCCTGTAGTCACGATCATGGCCGTGATCGTCGCGATCGTGGCCATGATCGTCGCGATCGTGGTCATGATCGTGGTGATCGCGATCATCATCGTGGTGTTGGTCATGGTAGCGACCATCGTCCTGGGGGGACGCATAGGTAGCCGCACTGCCGGCGAGTAGGGCGGCCGTCACGACGTAGATAAACAAGCGCTTCATCAATCCTCCAGGATCAAGATTACGAACGCGGATGACGTCATCCGCCGTTTCAAGAAAAATGGTGCCACCCTGCAAAACCCATGTGCGAATCGAGAACGTGATGTCTGGCCGGGCACTGGCGTTGTGATAACGATGGCACAACTGGCGAGCGACAACAGCACCAACGCGGACTTGGCTCAAACATAGTAATGCACCCGTTCAGGATGGAGATTCCGCCACCGGTCAGGCAAAAGAAACGTGCGTAAATTTTGCGATGGCGTGCACAAATGGAGAAGCTTTCCAACGCGTATAGGGCGGATACATCCACCCATTGCGCACGACGCGGAGCTTCAAGCTCATCCCTAGCGCCGTATTGCCAGTACGCCGTCCAGCGCCAGCTGCGCCTTGAAACCCGCTTTCTCGAGACGTTTCGCCACTTCGCGCGGGACGTCACGGTCGCTGGTGAGCTTGTTCGGGCTGCCGGTGTAGTGGAACAGGCGCCCGCCGCGGCGGAGCACGCGCGCGAGCTGGTCGTAGAACATCTGCGAGTAGAGTTCGCCGGCGATGCCGAAGCGCGGCGGGTCGTGCAACAAGGCGTCCACCGAGGTGTCGGCCACTTTCGTGATCGCCTGTGACACGTCGGCATGAGTGAGCTGCAGGCGACCCCCGTGAGTGGGCTCATCGGGATCGGGTGACCACGGATTGAGCGTGCGCAACCACAACACGTCGGGATTCTTCTCGAACGAGTGGATGCTCGCCACGTCAGCCTCAAGACAGCAGGCGGCGAAGTAGCCCAGGCCGCCGCAGGTATCGAGCAACACTTTGCCGCGCGGCTCGACCAGCGCCACCTTGCGGCGTGCATCCTCAAACGGCGATTCCTTCGCCGTAGGCAGCATCTTGATGCCGTCGATCTCGAAGGTGGGCGCGCCCCATTCGGTAGGCACCAGCTTGATCAGCGAGCCGGAAAAACGCGATACCGGCGCGAATTCGTCGCCGTCCCAGTAATAGATCGTGCGGTCTTTCAGCTTGTGCGGATACGTGTAGCGCTGGCCTTTCCACTCCCAAAGGTCCGGCTGCAGCGGCGCGCTGCCTTTTGAGCGGCCCAGGTCCAGCGAACCGATCCATTCGCCCGCGCCGGCATCGCGTGCCGCCAGCAGCGTTTCGGCGATCGGGCGCGTGAGCAGGGGGCCGGAATAATGCGACAAGACGGGTCATCTCCTGGAATGGGCGTGCGCAGATGCGGGCGCGTGCTGTGCGAACTGAGTCGAAAGCGCACCGTCGAAGGATATCGGTGCGTCTTCCAAGGCGCAAAGCGAACATTCGCCTTGCCACCCCCGTCATCGAGGGGGCAGGTCTTGACGGCTGGATGCGGTGAGGTCAGGCCGCCAATCGTTTCCGCAGATTTTCCGCGAAGCGTTCCGCCGCCTCGTGCCGGCCGTCGAAATGCAGAAAGGGTTCGATCATTTCCAGCTCCATCAGCAGGAAGCGCCCCTGGCAGATCACGCCGTCCACTCGGGCATAGGCAACATCGGCATGGCCGATGGCTGCCGCTGCCGCTAGAGCTCGTTTCGCGCATGCAATAAGCGCTTCATCGGGCTCGATCGCTTGAGCGGTGCCCCCGAATTCGCTTTGCACCCGGTAGTCGCCCGTCGCCGGCCGCTTGATCACCGCGTGACTGAATTCGCCATCGAAGAAGAGCAGGGACCATTCCCCACCGCTCACGACTTCGGGCACGTAAGGCTGCACCAGGTAGTCGAATTCGAGCGGCAGCTGGGCGACGATCTGCTTGAATGTCGCGTCATCGCTGCTCCCGCGGGCCGTGTGGCGGGCCGTGCCACTGACCGTCGGCTTGACCACGACTTGCTGCGACGGCATCGAAGCCAGCGTTTGCAGCAACTGGCTGGCCGGCACAATCTGCGTCGGAATGATCTCGATCCCCTGCGTCTCCAGTTCCAGCAGATAGCGCTTATCGCTATTCCAGCGCAGCAGTGCCTTGTTGTTGATCGTTGGAACGGGCAACTGATCCAGCCATTGCTTGAAGGCGGGGTAGTGCTTGAAGTAGTCCCATGTCGAGCGCATCAGCACGGCGTCGAATTGCGACCAGTTCACATCCGGGTCGTTCCAGACGCATGCGGTCGGTTCGATACCGAGGCGTTGTAGCGAGGCCGCGAGATGGGCGTCGTCGGGATGAATGTCCGGGACGATGACGGACGTGGCAATGGCGAGACGATGGATGCGGCGTTCAGACATGGCAAAACCTCCTGCAATGGAGGGCGCCCTTTCCAGAGAACCAAGCCGAGCGTGGCGGATTTGCTCCGTCGCAGCACCCCTCGACATTGGCTGCGCGAAAACCTGCTTGCGCGCACATGGGAAGCATCAGTGACTATGCGTGGATAGTCTGTCTGACCCAACCGCTAACCGTCAATCTTCCCAAACAGGGTCCATCGACAGAGGCGAGAGGTCGATTGCGTGAGTGCAGCGAACACCGCTTTGCCATGTATCGTGGATGGCGACAGGGTCGCGCCGTGGGCGAAATTCAGGCCCTTCATCCTGATGCGTCATTCGAGTCCGGCGGCGCGCGCCAGCAGGAGCACACCAGCACCGACGACGATGACGCCGATGATTCGGGCGACATGCTCACCGTTCGGTGCCAGGCGTTCGGCGGTGATGGCCGCCGTCACCACAGCCATCGCACGCAAGTCCATCACGCCGACGGCGAGGAGGGCCGCCGTCAGGCCGGCGCAACAGGTGCTGCAGTGCCGGCCAAGGCGCAGGCCGTATCGCCAGGCCGAGGCTGCGTCCGCCGGCAACGGACGGCCACACTCGGATGTCTCCCGGCAGCGGCTCAGATGACGAGCCTTCCATGCAGTGAACTGGAGCGCACCGGCGATCAGGACGACGACGCCGGCCGCGATCGGAACGGCGCGCGCCACCGCTGGCCACCGCATCTCGACGGCGGCCAGCGCGACGCCCAAGGCAAAGGCGGCCAGGCCGCACGCTATCCACACGAGGAAGTATCCGGTGCCCACCAGCGTGGTCAGCCGGCCCAAGTGCGTTTTGCCTAGCCTGCCGACCACCTCGCGGTAGTAGCAAAGTACGGGCACCAGGGATGGCAGCATCATCGCCACCATCATCATGGCCCACATGCCGAGGAACGACGTCGCGACACCGAGCCACGTCTGCCCGGGCATCCGCATCCACGCCATCGACATCGTCCAGCCGCCGGGCATGGGCATCTCGCCCATCCCCGACATGGACTCGCAGCGGACGATGGTCAGCACCGTGCTGGCGGCGAAGAGCAGTGCAGAGGCGCCGATGAAAATGCGCCAGGATGCTCGCGCGCCAGCCATACCGCGCGAGGCCTTCCGTTCTCCGGTGGCGCTGGCAGCGTTCATGACGCGGCTCGTTGCTCGCCGTACTCGTCATGGCGACGCCACCACACACCTTGCTCGTTGCGCCCCATCGGTGCGCGATCAAGCCACTGGTACATACCCCACATGCCGTCCAATCCGCGCGCATAGGTGGAATAGGTGTGGTAGACCACGCCATCTTCGAGCACGAAGGCGCTCACGCCCGGCCGGTCGCGCGTGTAGGTCGCCACGTCGGTTCCGGTCGTGGCCGCCATCTGCGCGACCGGTCCCTCGCCACCGCGCAATTGCCACTCTTGTACGGCCTTCCCTGCGAGCGGCTCCTGTGCCGGCGCCGCTGCCTCGCGCTGGTAGTTGTATTCAATGCCTCCCTTGCGCTGTTGCTCCTCGGTAAAGCCGACATTGAAATCGAAGTTGAAGTCACTGCCGTGCGAGGACGCCCAGGGGAACTTCCAGCCCATCCGCCGTTTGTAGGCCTGGAGCTTGGCGAACGATGCCCGCGACACCGCCGAAAGCGTGACGTCGTGGTTTGCCAGGTGCACGGCGAAACCGTCGAATCCGTCCGCAATCGACGAGCAGGACGGGCATCCCGCGGTGTAGTCGGGTCCAAACATGAAGTGATAGATGAGGAGTTGCGAGCGTCCCTGGAACAGGTCGGCCAGTGAGGCAATCCCTTCGCCCGTATCGAACCGGTACGCCGTGTCGACCCGAACCCACGGCAGCTCCTGACGTCGCCGCGCCAGCTCGTCGCTGTGCCGCGTCAGCGCCTTCTCGGCATCGAGTAGCTCAAGCCGTGCCGCCAGCCATTCTTCACGTGTCCCAGTCTTGTGCGTCGTCATCGTCGTGCCCTCCGTTGGGTGTGCTTCGTCGTACGTAAGGAACCCAATACGACGTGCTGATGGGTGGTCGTGAGGTAGATTAGGCGCGGGTATCGAAGGGTGGGAGTGACAAGTGTGGCGGGATTCCGATGGACTCTCTGATCACGGCCGCAGCGCGTTCACTCGCAGCAGGTGACCCGCTCGGGGCACTGAACCTGGTCGCCTTGCGCGACGATGCGGCTGCGCTCGCGCTTCGCGGCATTGCGATGGCGCAGCTCGGTGACTTCGTGCGAGCCAAGGCGCTCCTGCGACGCGCGGCGCGCGCCTTTGGACCAAAAGAAGCCGTGGCCCGCGCGAGGTGTGTTGTCGCCGAAGCCGAGATTGCGCTCGTCTCGCGCGATCTCGGCTGGCCCGCAAAGGCGCTTGATGCGGCGCGGGCGACGCTCGAAGCGCATGGCGATCAGGTGAACGCGGCGCATGCGCGCTATCTCGACGTCAGGCGCCTCTTGCTGATCGGGCGTCTCGACGAGGCCGAACGTACGCTCGCCGAGTTCGACCCCAGGTTGTTTCCACCCGCATTGAGAGCCGCCCACGAGTTGGTCGTTGCGGGGATCGCGATGCGGCGCCTGCGCACGAAGACGGCCCATGCCGCCCTGGCTCAGGCCTCGCGCGCCGCGCGCATCGCGGGTATTCCAGCGCTCGTGGCGGAGGTCGAAAGCGCGACCTTGGTGTTGAACACGCCGGCGGCACGCCTGATGACGAGCGGCGAGGAGCGCCATCTCCTGCTTGACGAGGTCGAAGCGTTGCAGGCGTCGAAAGCGCTCGTCGTGGATGCATGCCGTTACGTGGTGCGTGACGCAGGCACCGTGGTATCGCTCGCGAGGCGCCCGGTGTTGTTCGCGCTTGCACGCGCGCTGGGCGAGGCGTGGCCCGCCGACGTGCCGCGCGACATGCTGATCGCGCGGGCGTTCAGGGCCAAGCGGCCTGACGAATCGCATCGTGCGCGCTTACGCGTTGAAATCGGGCGGCTTCGCATGCTGCTGCAGACGCTGGCCGACGTCAGCGCCACGCAGCGCGGGTTTGCGTTGGCGCCGCATCATGTTCGTGAGGTCGTCGTGCTGACATGGCTCGCCGAAGAGCAGCATGCGGCGGTGCTCGCGTTTCTCGCTGATGGCGAGTCGTGGTCGAGTTCGGCCCTGGCGCTTGCCCTGGGCACCAGCCAGCGTACGGTGCAACGCATGCTCGATGCGCTTGCGGCGGCTGGCAAGGTGCAGTCGTTTGGTCGGGGCCGAGCGCGCCGTTGGATGACCCCGCCCGTGGCGGGATTCGCGACGATCTTGTTACTCCCCGCACCGCTACCGAGTGACTAGGATGGACGCATGAACAAATCAGCCGCCGAAATCATTCGTGAATATGGCCCCTTTCCAGGTGTCGACCACGTGCATGGAGTCTCGTTTGACGGCCAGCACGTCTGGTTTGCATCCGGTGGCAAATTGAATGCCATCGACCCGGCGAGCGGGAGCACAGTGCGCTCCATCGATGTCGCGGCACATGCCGGAACGGCCTTCGACGGCGAGCACTTGTTCCAGCTCGCCGAGGATCGAATTCAGAAGATTGATCCGAACACCGGTCGTGTGCTCGCAACCATCCCGGCTCCCGGTGGCGGCGCTGATTCGGGGCTTGCCTGGGCCGAAGGATCGCTATGGGTCGGACAGTACCGGGCCCGCAAGATCCATCAAATCGATCCCCAAACCGGGGCGACGCTTCGCACGATCGAGTCCAACCGCTTCGTTACCGGCGTCACCTGGGTCGATGGCGAGCTCTGGCACGGCACCTGGGAGGGTGACGAGAGTGAATTGAGGCGAATCGAACCTCACACGGGAGAGGTCCTGGAAAGGCTCGCCATGCCGCCCGGCGTCGGCGTGTCAGGGCTCGAGTCGGACGGTGGCGATCAGTTCTTCTGCGGCGGAGGAGCGAGCGGCAAGCTGAGGGCCGTGCGTCGACCCAAGCGAGTGTCCGAGGCAGGGCGCAAGTAACCATACGGAAGATCTGAATTAAGTGACTGACCGTCATTCCCGTTTGACCAGCCCTTCGGCTGTTGAGAGCCGCGAGGATGACGAGACAGAAAGACGAAGTCTCGTGCACGGAGCCGGAAGCGTTGCTCGCGCGACTCGTCACCACACGCCGGGCAATAGGCGAAAGCGGACCTTGGTGGCGTAGTCGCGATAGCCGGGTAGGCCGTCCATCAGCATGGCTTCTTCGCCGAAGATGCGAAGCGCCAGCAGCGGCACGAACACGGCCAGCCCCAAGAGGCCCCAGAGCGAGCCGAGCAAGAGGGGCGCGCCGATCAGCAACAGCAGCGCATAGCTGTACATCGGATGGCGCACCACGGCGTAGGGGCCGCTGGAGATGACGGTCTGGGCGCGTTCCTTCTGCAGCCGAATCGTGACCGACGCGAAATGGTTCGCCCGAAGGACCTGGGCCCAGCCGCAGAACGCGCCGATGATCAGCAATACGCCGAGCACTTGGGCCCAGGTCGGCGTATGCGACCAGCCAAATCGTCGTGCATCCAGGCCCATGAACACGAACCACGCGAAAAAGCACAGCACGATGGCGATGATCACGGCCCGATCCCGGGCCGCCTGATCCGGGCTGATCGGCGATTTCATTCTTTCGGCAAGCAGATCGGGATTCGTCTTCAGCAACCACACACCGATGGCGAAGCCGCAACCACAGAAAATCGCCAGAAAAATCCACGCCTGAGGCCACGCCCATGTTCCGGCAGGAAGGAACAGCAGGCCCCACAGCAGGAGGAGGCGAAAGGTCTCACCGATGAGCTTCAGGGCCATGAAGCGGACTCCCGGCTAGCTGGGGAGAGAACCGTGCAAACGCGCATGGCGCGTGTGGTGAGCAATGCCCGCACCCGCTGCTCTCACTATTTTGCCGGGGCGGGGCGAAAAAGTGAATCGCACTTGTCTGTCGCTGCATTCAAGGCAAGGTTCGCATCGGATTCAAGGCGGACACATGATGCGCTGTCCGTGCCCTGTCCGGACAGCTCGTGCTGTTGTCCGCGGACAATCTGCTGCCGTCGGCCGGTATGAGCGAAATGGCTTGGCCATGCGGCTTTCCGAGGATGCCGGTGCTTGGCACGGGGCTTGCCATATACCTGGTGAGAGCTTCCCAACCCGATCACGGAGAACGGCCATGAAATTCGAGACCCTGATGCTGAAAAGCCTTTTTGCCGCCAGCCTGCTGGTTTGCGTGCTGACGTTTGGCTCCATGATCACGTCGCAGACGAATGCGCCGGGCGCGGTGGCCACCCAGGTTCCTGCTGCAGCCGCAGTGAATGCGGAGGGTTGAGTTGTCGCCCAAGCAGGAGGTGTGTTGAGGTTGGTTTTCGGCCATCCAAACCGGGCCACATTGCCATGGCGGCCCGGTGGCTTCCTGGCCAGGGCGGAAGGCTAGGCGCGCTGCAGAAAAAACAGCGCTGGTCGTGGCTAGTTACTGTTCCCGTGTGAAGTCCATGGTCCAGTTGACCTCCCACGTCTTGCCGTCGTCGGCGGAGTAGGCCTGTTCCCAGTGCGCCGTCGTGGGTGTGATCTTCGACCAGACAAAGCGGACGCGGATGGGTTTTCCACGGAGCGTGTCGGTCGAATAGAACGTGCCGATACCGTTCTCAAAGTGTCCCTTCACCGGTGGATCGAGCTCGCCAAATGGATCGCGTCCATCGAGCCACCAGATGGCCCATTGTCCGGTTTTCGCGTCGTACGAGCGAAGCCCAACGCCTCGGTAGGTTCCCTCGGGCGTGTTGAACACGTTGTCGTCGACATTGGCATAGCCATCCATGAGCTTGCGCATGCGTAGCGTGCCGTCGAACGCTTCCCAGTCATGGCTGTTGGCCAGCTTTTCCTTGAGCTTGCGATGCTGGCCGTGCCAGTTGCCCACAAGAAAGTCGAAGTCATGCAGGCCGGAGAGATTGGGCTTGCCGGGTGCAGCTTTTGGGGTGTCCTGCGAGGCATGGAGGACAGTTCCCGAAGCGATGACGCTGGCCGCGATTGCGGCGAACAACACAACGCGAAAGCCTTTCATAGGGCGATCCTTCTGCGATGGCGTCCGACTATCATCTCGCCGCCGGGGCTCCCCGCACCAGGGCCTGCCAGCGGAAGGCCCGATTCGTCAGCTCAATGAAAGACTGACTTGTCATGATCACTACTTTCCCAGGCCATCAAGGACGGCGCGGGTTAGTTTTGCTCGTCATCAGCTGCAATGGTTATTGCCGTGTGAATGACACGTTTTCCACGCGATATGTTCACTGCCGACAGCTACGCGTAAGTTTTGCGCAGGCTAATCGCAGATGAGCAGGCCATCGGTGCCCAGCGCGCTACGTGCGGCATCCGATCTCCAAGTTACCAGTCGTCATTAGACCGATCGTGAAAATACCCATCTTGATGTATCACAACATCGCCCAGGTGCCGGAAAGTGTGCGGGTGTACCGCAGCCTTTACGTGTCGCCCGCGTCGTTTGCGCGGCAAATGGGCATGTTGAAAGGCCTGGGTTACCGTGGACTGTCGATGTCCGATGCCATGCCTTATCTGCGTGGCGAACGGGAAGGCCGCGTTGCCGTCATCACGCTGGACGACGGCTATGTGGACAACCTCGAATCGGCTGCGTCGATCTTGCAGCGATATGGCTTCACGGCAACCTGCTATGTGGTCAGCGGATCCCTCGGTCAGTACAACTCGTGGGATGCTGACAAGCTGGGCATACGCAAGCCGATCATGTCGGCGGAGCAACTGCGGGCATGGCATGCCGCGGGTATGGAAGTGGGCGCACACACGCGCACGCACGTGCGACTAAGCCAATGCAGCGACCAGCAGCAACGCGACGAGATTGGAGGCTCCAAGGTCGAGCTCGAGCGACACCTTGACGCACCCGTCACGCAGTTTTGCTATCCCTACGGCGACTACGACGAGCGCGCCGTCGCCGTGGCCCGGCAGTCTGGATTCGCTGCCGCAACCACCACCGATCGCGGTCGCGCTGGCTCCGGGAGTGACATCGATCTCTGGCGTCTGCCACGCATTCAGGTGGCCCGGCATCACTTGCTTCCGCAGGTGGCCGCCAGGATATTGACTCGTTACGAAGACAGACGCGCATGAAACTTCTTTTTGTTGGCACCAACCCGGAAAACACCGGTGCCGCCACCCATTTCGTCACGCTGGCCAAGGCCATGTCGGAGGCGGGACACGCGGTTGAAGGGGTCGTGTCGCGGCGAGGTCTGATTGGCGAAGGCTTTGAGGCCGCGCGTATCCCCGCGTACTACAGCTCATTTCGCAACGTCTACGATCTGCGCGGTTATGCAGCCGTGCTCAAGCGAATCAGGGAGTTCTCTCCGGATTGGCTGGTCGGCAATTTCGGCAAGGAGTACTGGCCGCTGATCGCGTGTGGCCGCCTGACGGGTACGCCGGTTGCCTTGTTCCGCCACCGCACGCCACGCATGAGCAAACTCTCCGAATATGGCGTGCCACGCATGGCGCAGCGCTTTATCGCTGTCTCCAACTATGCGCGCAACGCGTACCTCAAGTGCGGCGTGCCTCCCGATCTGGTGTCCATCTCGTACAACCCGGTCGACACTGCTCAGTTTCGGCCGGATCCCCAGCTTCGCGGCGCCGTACGTCAGCAATTGGGCATCGACGACGATGCCATCGTGCTGGGTTACGTGGGGCGCATGCACGGCGGCAAGGGCGTGACCACGCTCATGCGCGCGGCGAACGAAGCCATGGCCAGCAACGAAAAGCTACACGTGCTTTGGGTTGGCAGCGGCCCGGAAGAGCAAGTGCTGCACGAGATGGCGGCCAGCAGCGAAGCGGCGGAGCGCCACCACTTCACCGGCTGGGTGGCGGATACCGAGCGCTACTGCAGCGCGATATCGTTTCTGGCGTTTCCATCGGTGGAGCCCGAAACCTTTGGGCGCGTCGCTATCGAGGCCGAGGCATGTGGCGTGCCAGTGCTTGGCAGCAATATTGGTGGCGTTCCCGAAACTTTGCAGGACAAGGTCACCGGCTATCTGATCGAGCCCGGCAACGTCGCTGCATGGCGCGATGCGATTATCAGCCTGTGTGATCCAGTGCGTCGTGACGAGATGGGCCAAGCCGCGCGCGCATTCGCCATCGAGCATTTCGGCAATGCCGCCGTGGCGAGAGATTTCGCGGAGCTTCTAGGCCGTGCCGACCACGCGCGACCGCACGGCGATCATGCCCACGCCTAAGCCGTGGGTTGTACGCATGCTACGACGCGAACGATGCGGTGGCGCTGGGTTTTACTTCGCTCGCGGCCACCGCCAAACCCGACACCACACCTAGCGACGGGTCGCCTTGGACCAGCGGAATCTCGGGGAAGGAGGCTGCCACGCGAGCCTTGATCTGCGGTGAGCGGGACGTGCCGCCGGTGAGGAAAACGCTGGCGGGCAGGGTGTCCAGATCGGCGCGTACCGTAGCCAGCGTGCGCTCAAGCTGGCCGAGGAAAGATTCGATGGCGGTGTTGAAATCCTCGCTGCTCGCTTCCACCGCCAGGCCCGGCTCGATGAAGTCCAACTCGGCGCGGTAATGCGGTGAGTCGCTCAGGGTGATCTTGGTGCGCTCGGCCACCTGGTTGAGGCGGGTGGTGGCGCCAAGTTCCTGCAAGGCGCGCAGGCGTGCGCCGTAGGGCGCGGGCACGAGGCGATAGTTCTGTTTGCGGAACTCGCGCTGCTTGGGCAGGTTGTGCACGCTGGCCGCTTCCACAAACTGATGCTGCGGCACGCGAACGGTGTCCTTGCCCAACAGCGGCATAAAGCTGTGCAGGCTTACGCTCACATCCAGGTCGGTACCGCCCTTGGGCAGGCCCCAGCTGCGCGCAATATCCGGTGCCAAGCCCCCGCCGAGTTCCGCATGCGCTACGTCCGTGGTGCCGCCCCCGATATCGACGATGAGCGCATGCTGCCGGGCCTCGAGGCTCTTGTGGTAATGCATGGCGGCGGCGGCAGGCTCTTCCAGAAAAATCACATGGTCGAAGCCGGCCACCGCGGCTGCCTCCCGCAGAATCTCAATCGCCTGCTCCGAACCCTGCGCCCCCATGGAGCTGCGAAACTCCACCGGCCGCCCGATCACGGCGCCGCGCACCGGCACGCCAAACTGCTTGCCGGCGGTAAGGCGGATGTGTTCCAGAATATGCGTGGCGATATGCACGATCACCTTGCGCACTTGCGGGTCCAGGCGATAGCCGAACATCGACTTGGGTGACTCGATAAGGTTGCCGCCACCGCTATCCAGATAACCCTCCACCGCATCCTCGCCGAACAGCGCTTCCTGGAAGCCGGCAACCGAGGCAGTGGCTTCGCGCGTCTGGTCTTCCATCCACTGCCGGCGCACCACGCGCAGCGCCTCATGGCGGAGCTCGTCTTCGGTACGCGACACCGGCGCCTGTCCACGCGCGGCCGCCGCGGCGGCCTGCTGGCGCTGCTGGGTACGAGCCAGACGCAGTTGCGCCTCAAGCTGGGCTTCCAGCTCTGGCGTCAGCGCGAAGTCATTGGGGTCCGGCACCAATTCAGGAAAGAACACCGCCGTACGGAACTGTTCAGCCTCGCCAAAGCGGACCATGGACAGCTTGCCGTTGATGATGGCCGCGGCGGCCGAATAGCTGGTGCCGAAGTCGATGCCGATATACATGAGATCACGTGGTTGCTGGGTGGCAACCTCACATTATGACGGGTGCGCAAGTGTTTGCTCAAACGGACGAGAAATCGGCCTGTCTTCGCGTTTCGTGAGGACGTTGGGCGAAAGCCGGCTAGGGCAGCGGTCCTACCTATCATGGGGGGAGGTCATGCCTACGCAGGTAGGCATGACTTCAAGGTCTGTACGAGTTTGAAAACCAAAGTCCGTGCGCCGACCTCTGGATCAGGCAGTTATCCGCATGGGGGCGTAGTCGGTGTAACCCTTCGGGCCGGGGGTGTACAACGTCGTCATGTCTACGTCATTCAGCGCCTCATTCGTCCGCATGCGCTCCACCAGGTCGGGATTGGCGAGGAACGGAGCGTGCGAAAGCAATGAGGTCTGCGTGGCCTGCCTTGAGCGCATCTTCAGCACTTGCGCGATCGAAGCCGCCAGCAAGGATAAACAAGCCCTGGAACGCAGCGCGAAGCTGTGACTTGAATTCGGCAGGCACCGGCGGCGCCTCCATGTCGTATCCATGGCCGAATGGTCCAGCACATGGAGGTACAGCAAGCCCAGCTCTCGACAGTTCCTGGGTGAGCGCCAGGTATTGAGCTCGACGTCGGGGAATGCACCCGTGCTGTTGAACACGCCGTAGGGCGACAGCCGGATACCGACGCGGTGGGCACCGATGGCGGCGGCAGTGGCACGAGCGACCTCGAGCGCGAAGCGATTTCGGCCATCGATGCTGCCACCGTAGACGTCGGTGCGCTGATTCACATTGGCGTTCAGGAATTGCTCGATCAGATAGCCGTTCGCGGCATGCAATTCGACGCCATCGAATCCCGCTTCGATGGCGAGTTGAGCTGACTTCGCGATATTCGTCGACGGTATGGGCGATGTCGGTCTCGCTCATCGCTCGCGGCGTGCTGTGCGGCTGCATACCCTGCGCAGTCGGTGTACATCTCGCCGGGGCACGCAGCGGCCATCGGACCGAGCACCTCCGCACCGGTAGGCAGGTTCGCCACATGTGACACTCGACCAGTGTGCATGAGCTGCACGAAGATCTTGCCGCCTTTGGCGTGGACTGCATCGGTGACTGCTCTTCCATCCGCGCACGTGCGCATCATTGAAGAGTCCGGGAATCCGTGCGATAGCCCAGTCCGTTCGGCGACGGCGAGGTGCCCTCGGCGATGATCAGGCCCGCCGAAGCACGCTGACCGTAGTACTCGGCCATCAACGCGTTGGGCGTGTTGGCATCGACGGCACGACTGCGCGTCATCGGCGCCATAACGAGCGATTGGCGAGCAGAATCGAAGGCTAGATGAGAGGTTCGAAAAGCATGCGGATCCTCGGTAAGTGCAGGTGAGGGCGACGTTTTCGTCGGCAGGGGGCGAGTCGGGCGATGAATACGCGGCTTCAGGCAGTCTGCGGTAGGTAGCTGGGTCTGGCCGCTGTCATGCCTTGCTTCGCTTGCCGGGCGTTCATCGGCCAGCACCTCATCCAGGTCCGATTCGAGTCCATCGAGCGCGCGCTTGACGATCTCCTCGGCACTGGACTTCGGGGCATCGAAAGCACTCGCAAGGTCGGTATCGACAAAGCCCATGTGCAGTGCCATTACTTGCGTCTTCTGCGCTGCCAGTTCGATGCGTAGGGCGTTGGTGAGCGACCACGCGGCCGACTTGCTCGCCGAATAGGCGGCCAGCTCGCCGCTGTTGACCCACGAGACGACCGACAACACGTTGAGCAAGCGCACCACCGCCGTTGGCGCTTGAGAATCGGCGCAAAGTCCTTACTCATGCGCAACATGGCGAAGAAGTTGGTCTCGAAGATGCGTCGCGTGACGTCTTCGCTGTCTGGTGCAAGAAAGCCACCGGCTGTGTGATGCCAGCGTTGTTAATCACCAGCGTGACATCTGACGCCAGTTCCGCGGCTGCCGCCACGTCGCCTGGTTTGGTGACGTCGAGTCGCAGGGGCAGAACACCGGATGGCGTGATCGGTTGCAGGGTCGCGCGCGCCGGCGTAGACCTTGCGAGCGCCGCGAGCGAGCAATTCGCGTGTAAATGCCAGACCGAGTCCGCGATTGGCTCCGGTGACAAGGACAGTAGCGTTCTGAATTTTCATGAGAAACTCCAAGGGTGGGGAAAGCAGGAGGGACGTCGTCTTTGACCCGGGCGTGCACCGGTTCGCCGCTGATGGCACGACGAACCGGCTAGGCCATGCCTCAGGCCGTAATGATTTCCATGGCCACTTCGATATTGCCCTTCACCGCCTGGGAGTAAGGGCACATCTGGTGCGCCGAGCGGGCAAGGGCTTCCGCAACGGCCTGGTCCACGCCCGGGATGCGGACGGTGAACTTGGCGCCAAGGAACCAGGCCTGGCCGTTCTCACCAATGTTGACTTGGACGTCGACCGACGTGTCTTCCGGCAGCTCGATCTTTTTCATTGAGGCTGCGACACCCAGCACGGTGATCCAGCAGGCCGACCAGGCGCCAGCGAACAACTGCTCGGCGGTGGGGTGCAACTCGGCGGCGATGAACTCATAGCTTTTTCCACCCGCGGCCGACAGCTTGATGTCGACGACGCCGTGCTCGCCGCGCTGTAGCGCGGGGTCACGGTTGACCTTGGTGTGGGTCAGGCCGGAGTAGCGAACCTTTTCGATCTTGTTCATGACTCATTCCTCACAGGGATTTTTTTGGGGGGGATACATAAATCTGTTGGGCCGATCGCAACCGAGGGGGAGTTGCTCTTTCATGGGGTGACCGGATGGATGGAAAGGCTAGAACCTTCCTAATCAAGGCACTAGACGGCAAATTCGGGAGGCACCCTTTCACTGGTGAGAGGCCATGGACCGGCTCGAAGCCATGACCATTCCGCTGGCGGCGATAGACACGGGTCGCCTCATGCCGGCAGATCATGGAAGACATCGACGAAGTCGAACGCACGGCAGCCGGTGAATACCGAGCGCCGCAGGGCGAGTTGATCATCAGCGCACCGCTGGTGATCGGATGCAACCAAGTCGTCCCGGTACTCGTCACGTTTCTACGAGCATGTCCGAGAATTCGCGTGCACATCCCGATGAGCGATCGCGTCACCCATCGGTTAGCGTTGAAATCACTGATCGCTGCAAGCCGCCACGATTTCTTGGCGTGGCTGCCCTATTCGCTAACCTCAATCTGGATGACGCGAAGAAAATCGACCAGTGCACCGATATGCCCCGCTCTGACGATCTGCCATTGAGTAAGCCCGCCCAGCGTCATGATGGGCTCGCTGCGATACCACGCCGCCACACGCGTCGGGTCCGGCTCGATCGATTGGGCGAGATTGAGCACATCCAGGTCGCTCAATGCACAGGCCCTTGATGCCATATGGAACGGCTGCGCTGCATCCGCGGCGTTTCCGACAGCGGATCCCATGGCTGACTTAGGCCGCGTCACTCGGCGTGGCCAAGGCTCGTTGAGCTCGATAAAGAGCGCAGGGCATGGTCAACTCTCCTACGTAATCAGAAATGAGCCTTGAACCGGTCAATGGCCGTTCGTGACGCGATCGAATTCACCCAGGGAGGGACAAGGTGATCGCCGTTGGTCATGACAAGCCGTTTCGGTTCGCGGGCTCGTTGATAGGCCTTGAGGGTAAGATCCGTTGCAACTGTGTGGTCGTGCACAGCCACCAGCATCAGCCGTGGTGTTCCATTTGACTGAAGATGGCCGACTCGCGCGCGGCGGACCGCATGTCACAGCCGAGTACGTATTCGCTCTCAGCGCCGCGGACGCGACCTTCGATCTGCACGATGCTGACCAGGAGGCTTGCGCTCAGGTATGAACCGCTTCCCATGGCAATCTGCCAGGTCCTCCGGCGCAGAACAGCACTCGCCGGAGGGCCTGAGGTTCGCCAGGCGGGTCTGGGCCGCGTTGCCACCGGCCGCCATGATGTCGAGCACGGCAGGGACGGCCTCGGTGCCGCTCCTGCCCCGGATCGCACTCACCAGCATCGCGTCGGATGTCGCATCCACCACGATCCTCACAAGGGCAGGTCCTTACCCGCCTGCTCGCTTATGAGGTACTCGGCGTACCAGTCTGGCCAATTCTCATCGCGTTGGCCGCCGCTCCGCTTTTCGTGCTCGCCGTGTGCGGCCTCCGCCCTTCGCAGCGCAGCCGCGAGGTCCTTCGACGAGGTGAAGGTCGTGGCGCCCGTGTCCACGCGCCCGGGCAATCGATGGGTGAGCTCCTGGAACAGCCAGCCATTGCCGTCCGGATCGCTGAACGAGGCGAACGAGCGGTAGCTGCTACGCCCGGGATCCGCACCGCTAACCCGGACCCGCCCGAACAGGTAGGGCTCGTCTGGGCCGGCGTGAACGCCGGCGCCATCGTGGAACACTTCGCTGATCTCCACACCGCGACCGACCAGTTCTTTACGGGCTGCCTCGACGTCGGAGACGATCAGGTACAGGCCCTGGGCGGAACCGGGGATCGCCGCGGTGACGTTCTTGCCGAAGATGACGGAACACCCGGAACCGGGCGGCGTGAACTGGATGACGCGGAAGTAGCCATCATCTGAGGCGAAATCAGCGTCTAGCCTCCACCCCAAGCCGCCGTAAAAGCGCTTGGCACGATCGACGTCCGAAACAGGGACGACGACGATCTCGAGCTTCATGTCCACGCCCCGTGCATGCGGGGTCTCGACTGCAGCGCTGCTCATGTGAACCTCCGATGGCTTGAGCCGCAACGCGGCCTTTGAGATTGACGTCAACAAGGCGTGGTGAACCGAACCGGGCGGTGAACGTCAGCGGGACAGGGTGGCATGAGCTAGATGACGCGGACGTCGTCACAGGGGCAAGGTCGACGTCGAGCCGTCCTTCGTAAGCGACAGCCGAGGCCCGTAAATCTACGACGCGCTGAGCTCGACGGCCTCAGCAGAAGACAGCCAGTCGACGATCTCCAGCGTTGTCGCGATGCGACTGGCGCATCTCGGAATATTGACCTCGAGAGCGGTGCGCATCTCACTGTCCGAGTAGTCTGCCGTCGCATCGCTTACTGACGAAGCCCTGCTCGCCACCTCGCATCTCCTGGAACCGGGCCGGGCGTGACGATGGGGCATGGACGGCGCTCGGCCTCTGGTGCCTGCCCGGAACCTACTCCGAGATCAGGTGCGTGCCATGGGTGACGGCCGCGCCGGCGCGTAGCGCCGCAGCGACGAACACGGTTTCGGCAAGCTCCGTTTCGGTGGCGCCGGCCTTAAGCGCCTCTTTCTTGTGGATTTCGATGCAATAGGGGCACTGCGTGGTCAGCGCCACCGCCACCGCCATCAGCTCCTTGTACTTCTTCGGGATCGCGCCGTCGGCGCGCGCCGCCTCATCGAAGGCGAGGAAGCCGCTCCAGGTGTCGGGCGCCTTGGCGCCGAGCGACTTCAGCTTCTTCATATTCGCCATGTCATACATGCTCATCATCTCCCTCCCGCGCTGTGTGGTTCTTGCAAGGACACTATGGGACTTGCCAGTAGGCGAACCGGCGGAGCAACGTGCAACGCTCCTAGCGTTACGAAAGTAACGCTGCCTGCGTTAGGCCGATGTGCTGCCGTCGTGGGTGAAACGTTTCAGCAACGTCTCCCGGCGCGTGTAAATCGCACACGGCCGCCCTTCGTGTCATGCGAACGCATGGCAAGTTGGATGCGAACCCATGCCCGACGTTCGCAATCCCTTGCGCGCGTGCGTCGTTGTCCGAAAAGTCCGCTCATCATCGTTCCTGTCAGCGAAGAACGTCGAGAGCTTGCTGAGCAAACAGCGGGTGGTATTGGAAGATGCCGCCGTGACTGGCGTCGAGGAAAAAGCCGGGCGGCGCATGGGCAACCAGCAACGAGCGCTTCTATGCCTTTGCTAGGTCAGAGCATGTCGTATCCAAGGCAGCCATTAGCGTGATGCGCGCCTTCTCGCGGCGTCGACGCGCGAGTCGCTCCGTCCCTTCGCCGCGCTTGGGCTCGCCAACGAGCATGGCATGGATGTCCGGCAATCTATTGATGACGCCATTGGCGCCCCATTGACCGTCCGGGATCTCCGTCGGGAAGATCCATACACGCGGTGCGATGTCCTTGAACGGCGTGTTCTCTGCGCGCGCCAGCGCTTCTGTTATTTCTTTCACCAGAAACGCACGCGACTCGTTGGTGTATTGGCCCTCGGGCGCGGAAGGAACAATGCGGTAGCGCGGCTGCTTCGAGGGCTCCCCGCCAACGAAGACGGCGGCAGGCCGATGGAGATGAAGTACGGACACTCTCTGGGCATTCTGGTTACTTGGATCGTAACCTTCAGCCCTGATCAAAATGTCAGTCAATTCCTCAAGGAGACGGGTTTCCGCTTCCGGGGATAGAGCATTTTCTGGGATTAGTGCATCGATCATTGGCATGGTGGCATTCCTACCTTGAGTGATTTGATTGGGCGAATACCCACGTTAAGGGCCTGAGAATGAAGGCCCCAAGCCATCACTTGCGTGACGCTCGGGCCAGACCATCCGCCTGCTCGCCGGTGAGATACAGATCGTCAAACTTGTCGCCGAATTTTTCCCACATGAGGCGCGAAAACTCCAATGCAGCACCGAGTGGGTAGTGATGTATCAACAAGGAGTCGGCCTCGCCAGCATCGTTCATATGGACCATGACGGAGCATTCGACGGGAACACCGTTCACGCTTGCCCGATACGACTCCATGAAGAACTCGCTCCCCCAATTACCGTAATAGGTGTAGTCCTGGAACTCGTACAACGTGCGCGCGTGGGAAATGAGCGCAAGAATGTTGTCCTTGCCATGGACTGCGCGCTTCAAAACAGCGCCTTCAAGGGTTGCATCAGGCGCAAGCTTTCCGATCCACGGCGGCGGTCCGTTTGGGCGCGGAAGCGTGGGTGCGGTGTCAGTAAATTTCATGGTGCTACTCCGGAATGAATCGAATCGAGATGGATATGGATATGGATATGGATATGGATAAGTACAAAAAATGAATCCGACGCGGCCGCTTTCACGACGACTGATATCACTGGCTGTGTAGCGGCCTGAGCCCGGCACGCACTTCCTCAACGAACAGCTGCGGCTGTTCCCACGCGGCAAAGTGGCCCCCGTCCTTTACCCGGTTGTAATAGATGAGGTGTCGATACGCGCGCTCGGACCAACTGCGTGGTGCTTCGTAATTTTCGCCTGGAAAAACGCTCACCGCCGCCGGCACGGAAATATCATGGGCGACGTAGAAGTTCGTGTGGGATTCCCAGTAAAAACGCGCTGAAGAGACGCCCGTGTTGGTCAACCAGTAGAGCGTGATGTTGTCGATCACGTCATCGCGTGTCACGGCGCCGGCGAAATGGCCGTTAATGGGCTTCTTTTGCAATGCCGAAATGATCGGCGCTGCTGGCTGGCCCCAGCCATCGCCGTGATCAAGCATCCAGCTGGCGAGGGCGATTGGCGAATCTGCGAAGCCGTACAGCGTCTGCGGACGCGTGCCCATTTCCTGCGCGTAGGCGCGCCGCTTTTTGATCAAGATGCTCAGCTCGTCATACGCGCGCTTCTCTTCATCCGAGAGGCCGGCAGGCATCGGGTCGCCCGCCTGCAGCGATTTCAAGATGCCGGGCGGCACGGCGGCGGGGAAGTTCACATGGATGCCGCGCAATTCCGGCGGCGCTTGCTTGGCCATGGTATTCGCGACCACCGCGCCAAGATCGCCGCCCTGCGCAGCAAACTGCTGGTAGCCCAGGCGCTGCATCAGCGTGACCCACGCACGCGCCGTGCGTTCGGGTCCCCAGCCGGTGGTCGTCGGCCTGCCCGAGAAGCCGTAGCCAGGCAAGGACGGAATAACCAGGTGGAAGGCGTCGGACGTTTTACCGCCGTGTGCCGTCGGGTTCGTCAGCGGATCGATGATCTTGAGCTGTTCGATCACCGAGCCCGGCCACCCGTGCGTCACGATGAGCGGCATGGCGTCCTCGTGCTTCGAGCGAACATGGATGAAGTGGATATCCAGTCCATCGATCTCGGTGAGAAACTGCGGGAGTGCATTGAGCTTGGCTTCGCACTTGCGCCAGTCGTAGTCGGTCGACCAATAGCGCGCCAGCTCTTGCATTACGGCGAGCTGCACACCCTGCGAGTCGTCCGTTACGGTCTCCTGATCGGGCCAGCGCGTCGCCCTGATGCGTCGGCGAAGATCGATGAGATCCGCATCCGGAACGTGTATGCGAAACGGACGAATAGCGGTCTTGTCACCGCCCGCACCGGGCATAGACGGCGTAGCACCACTATTGGCCTGCGCGTAGGCCAATCGGCTCAATGAACTGGCAGCGATGAGTGTCGCCGACGCGCCCAGGAAGCGGCGTCGGCCCGGAGATGAGAGAGAAGTATCGTTTGACATGGGATTTCCCGAGAACGATTACGCATAGCGGCCGGGGACTGCCGTACCGCAAGCTCGTCAGCTCAGGCTGGCTTCGGTGGGTGCGCCACGTCACCAGCCCTGCGAGAGACCTTAGACAAGCCGAGTCCGCTGCCTTGGCAAGCGTGCTGCCGATGTCAGCCGGCCTGGGGTCTCACTCTCCTCGAAGCCGATGATAGAGCGATGCTCTGCCGTCAGCTCGAGGAAAAAAGGTGAGTCCATAGCTTGGTCGAAAACGTGCCTGGCAACGATGCGCCCTGGCATGTCCTATGCAGTCAGTTACAGGAATGCCGTGGCCACCTTCAATGGTCTGAAGGACCACGACCTTGCATGAAGTCGATCATGGTCTTGGTGACAAACTCAGGCTGTTCTTCCTGCACAAAGTGGCCACTGTTCTCCACCGGCAGCGCGGTCACATGGGTCGCCTTCTTCCCGACCACCACCTGCATCCACTTATAGGCCGGGCCGGCGAGCACCAGGATCGGCATGTCCAATTTGGCGTAGCCCTTGTTGTCGGCCACGTCCTGTGCAAACGCCTGATACCAGCCGTTGCTGGCACGTATGGCTTCTGCGCTGTTGTAAGCCTGCTCGTAGACCGCGCGGTCCCGCGCATCCACCGCGTTCTCGTTCACCAAGAAGTATTTGAAGAGCCAGTCCTGTTCCACGCGGATGCGACCGGCAAGCAGTTTTTCAGGCAGTCCATTGACCTGGTTGAACGCGAACCACCACAGGAAGGGGCGAGACGAACCCACCTTGTCGCCGACGGGCCCCTGTGCGGGCAGCAGTGGGAACGACGTCAGGCTTTCATCAGGGTGCGGAAATTCCATCATCACCAGCTTGTCGGTGGCCTGGGGATAGTTGGCCCCATAAGCGAACGCGACGGCCGAGCCGATGTCATGCCCCGCGATGGTCGCCTTGTCATAACCCAAGGACTTGACCAACGCGTAGATGTCCTTGGCCATGGTTTTCTTGTCATAGCCGTCGGCGGGTTTGGCCGACGCACCCATGCCACGCAGATCCACCACGATGACGGTGTAGTGCTCAGCTAACGCCGGCATGATCTTGTGAAAGGCCCACCAGGTCTCGGGCCAGCCGGGTAGCAACACCAACGGCTCGCCCTTGCCGCCTTGGACGTAGTGCAGCCGTACGCCGTTCACGTCGGCGTAGCCGTTTTTGAATCCGGGCAGCGACTTAACGAGCGCGGCATCCGACACGTTGCCGACGACGTGAGACGGGGTGGCTGGAGGTTGCGTGTCTACCGCGTGGGCGGCAGATGTCGCGATGGCCAACGCCATCGCGGTGCTGCGAATCAGCGAAAGAGCTTTCATGATTGCGATACTTGTGTTGAGTGAGTAAGGGAATGGGTCAGCGAGCGAACTCGGTGCAGTTGTGCAGGTTCGTCCGCTGTTCGGACCGGCTGCGAGCGATGGTCATTCGCTGCGCTTCGTACCCGTCAGACCACGACGTCAGGCCCGTGTGAATTCAGTGGCGTGTGCTTTGACGAATTCGGCCGTGCCCATCGGTTTCTGGCCTGTGAGCCGAAAGACTTCGTCGGTCAGTCGGTCGTAGCGACCCTGCGCGTGCAGATCAGCCATCACCGCCAGATGGCCAAGCAAATGCGCAGGCACGCCGAACTCACGAAGTTTTTCCGTCCACGCCGTTACCGGGACGTTGCGATAGCGAATCGTACGGCCGAGTGCCTCGGAGAATGCACGCGCATGCTGGTCCACATCGACCGACTCAGGGCCGGTCAAGTTATAGATCTGGCCGATATGCGGCGCGGGATTGTCGAGGATGGTCGCGACGACGCGTGCGACGTCGACTGCAGAGATAGGCGACGTCTTCGCATTTCCAAGCGGAAGCACCAGCTCGTCGGCGTCGCGAACGCCCATGGCTGCCAGGCGCAGAAAGAAACCTTCAAGGAACACCGTCGGTCGCACGTTCACGACCGGCAGGCCCGACCAGGCAAGGACTTGTTCGGCAAGCCAGTGCAGTTTGTGCTGCGGGCTATCCGTGGTGTCGTGGATGCCCATGTCTGACACCGTCATCTGCGACATGTTTACGATGACTTCGATACCGTGGTGGCGTGCCACGGCCGCGACATTGGCTGTGGCTTCCAAGTAGGCCGACGATATCGACATGCCGAAGTAGATGCGTTTGCAGCCTTCGATAGCGTGATGGACCGATTGAAGGTCGGTGAGATCGCCTACGACGACCTCGGCACCGAGCTTGCGCAGGCTTTCCGCGCGTTCGTCTTCGCGACGGACCAGTGCGCGAACCTTGTGGCCCTTGGCGAGCAGCATGGCGGTGACATGGCGGCCGATGGAGCCGATGTCGCCTGCCGCACCGGTGACCAGGATGGGACTTTCGTTTGAAGTATTCATGGGTATCTCGATTGATCAGGGTGCGCGCTTAAAGCACTTCGACGCGGCGCGCCGCGTCGAAAGCCGGATGCGCAGCGCGCTCATGGAAGTTCGCCGTCGGCGTGCGGTCGATCAGCAGACTCAGCAGTTCCGGCCGGTTGTAGTGGCCGCGCGAGTCCATCATGCTGCTTGCGGCGGTCGATCAGCGTGAAGTCGAGGTCGGCGATGACCTCACCCTCGCCCGAGCGGAGCGGTTCGCCCAGCAGCGTGCCGTCGGGTGCCACGATGGCGGTGAAGCAACCGCCCGAGATCGGACCGATCTGGCATCCGGTGTCCTTCATGATCTGCGCCTGCTGGTCGGCGTCCAGCCAGGCGGTCGCGTTCACGACGAAGGCGCCCGATTCCAGCGCATGCTGACGGATGTTGATTTCCATCCGCATGGCAAACCCGTCGCCGAAAGCGGAGCCCGGGTACATGGCCGAATGGATCTGCTCGCCGTCGGCCATCAGCGCGTAGCGCGCCAGCGGGTTGTTGTGCTCAAAACACGCCAGCTGGCCGATGCGGCCGACCTTGCTGTCGACGGCACGCAGGCCCGACCCATCGCCCTGGCCCCAGATCATGCGCTCGAAATGCGTGGGGGTGATCTTGCGGCGACGCTGGATCAAGCGTGCCGTCGGCATCGAACAGCAGTTGCGTGTTGTAGATGGTGCCGCCGTCACGCTCGTTGACGCCGATGGACACCACCATGCCCGCCTCGCGGGCGGCGTTGCCGATCGCGTCGGTGGCCGGGGAGGGCACCGTCACGGACTGATCGAGCAGCCTCAGATACTCATCGCCAAACAGCTGCTGCAAGGGCGTCTGGACGGCGGAGAAGTATGGGTAGTAGGGCACCACCGTCTCAGGGAAGGTGGCGAACTGCACGCCCTTCTGGCCCAGTTCGCGGATCTTCTGCGACGACTTTTTCGACGGTGGCCTCACGGCTGTAGAGCACGGGGCTGATTTGTACGGCGGCGGCTTTGACGATGGTCATGGTTAGGCTCTCAAATATGATGGTGTATATGCAACAATGTGGAGAAAAAAAGATTATCCAGCGAGTTCCTCAACGGGAAGGCCGGCCGACAGGCGGACGATGTCAGACGCACCGTCAACACCGAGTAATTGCTTGGCCTTGACCTGGGCGGCGCGCCAAGCCGGCATGGCCTCGGTGAGCAGGGCGCGCCCCGCCTTGGAGATCATGATCGGGCGGCTGCGTCCTTTCTCAGGAACGAGCTCCTCTGCCCAGCCCTGGTCGATCACCAGCTGGAGATTCCGCGTCGAAGTGGACCGCTCCTGATGGTTGGCGCGACCGATTTCGGCACGGCTGGCGCCATCCATGCGGGCAATGAGCACCAGCAGGGAGAACTGCGACGAACTCAGGCCAAACGGCCGCAGCTCCTGATCGTAGAGGTTGGTAATCACACGCGAAATGCGACGTGTCCTCGTCATCAGGCAGTGCTCAGTCACCTCGTTGACAACGATGGCGACGGCTTCGGACTGCTGTTGTGCCTTCTTGTTCATAAAGGAAACAATAGTGCATATACATCATGATGTCAACACCCCTAGGGTGATGAAGCTGCGCCGACGGCAGAAGGGCGATTTGGCAGCACGTAGCGATGTGTTCGACTACATCGAGGTTTTCTACCACCGGCAGCGCCGGCATGGATAACTGGGTGGCCTTGCGCCAATGATATTCGAGGCGGTTAATTCAAAATCGAGTGTCTAACCGTCTACGAAAGCGGGGGCGTACCAGGCGCTTTCTGCGTCAGGCGGTCAGATATCCGCCTGATGTTGCAAGCTCGACCTGTTCACACATTGGTGCTGTGCCGCGACGTACCCCCGCTTTCAGTAGCGGGACGATTTGGAGCCCGGGTTCACTTTAACTGCTTCGCATAGTCAGCGGGCGTGAGCCCGCCGAGTGCCTTCTTGGGTCGTTCCTCGTTGTATTCCCGACGCCAGGTTTCGATCTCGGTACGCGCGTGAAGCAGGCTTGGGAACCAGTGCTCGTTGAGGCATTCATCGCGGAGACGACCGTTGAACGATTCGATGTAAGCGTTCTGGTTCGGCTTGCCCGGCTCGATCAAACGAAGCTGTACGCCGCGTTCGTGCGCCCAGCTGACCATGGCCTTGCCACAGAACTCCTTACCGTTGTCGCTACGAATCACCTTCGGCAAACCGCGACTGAGCGCCAGGCGATCCATGACGCGCGTTACGCCCATGCCGGAGATGGCTCGCTCGACTTCGATGACGACTGACTCGTGGGTGGCATCGTCGACGACGGTCAGGCACTTGATGACACGACCCTCGGCGGTGCGATCGAACACGAAATCCATCGACCAGACCTCGTTGGGTGCAGTCGGGCGGAACAAGGGCTGCCGTTCGCCCACCAGCACCTTTTTCCGCTTGCGCCGCCGCACTTGAAGCTTCGCTTCCTGATACAGCCGCTCTACGCGCTTGTAGTTCACGAATTGCCCTTCCTGACGGAGCTTCAGATAAATCATCCCGACGCCGTAGCGCTTGTGCCGGTGTGCCAAGGCCAGGATTCGTTCGCGCAGCGCCTCGTTGCGGTCCGCTCGTGGCGTGTAACGCAACGCACTGGGACTCATATGCACCACGACCAACGCGCGGCGCTCGCTCAAACCCCGGTCCATCAGTTGCCGCACCATCGCCCGCCGGGCGGGTGCGGTCACCACTTTTTTCGAAGTGCCTCACGGGTCACCTCGATCTCCAGCATCGACTCGGCCAGCAGCTTCTTCAGCCGCGCGTTCTCGGTCTCCAGCTCCTTCAGCCGCTTGGCCTCCGGCACCGTCATCCCGCCGAACTTGCTGCGCCATAGGTAGTACGAGGCTTCACTGAAACCGTGCTTGCGGCAGAGATCCTTCAGGGCCAAGCCGGCCTCCGCCTCGCGCAGGAAGCCGATGATCTGTTCTTCGGAAAAGCGCTTCTTCACGTCCAATCTCCTTGGGTTGCGGGATTGGACTCCAAATCGCTGTACTACTCAAAAGCGGGGGTACGTCGGCTCCGCCCCCACATTCACTGAGAACTCCAAAGTTTGTTTCCCATGCGTTCTCCAAAGTTTGTCGTTTGCTTACAAACTTTGGGGTGGGCATGACATCAAAGTGCGTGCTGGTTTGATAACCAAAGTATGTGCAGCGATGAGCTGTTATGGACGTACTTTGCCTGCCTCGAGACAGCAAAGTATGTACATGAGTAGCTAGAACACTTGGTTAGTGAGCTCAGGTTTGAGCCAGTGGCAGCCCTTTGGGAACCAAAGTGTGTGCTCGAAACGTCCCGTTAGACGTCCGCTGCAAACCCAAAGTCGATGCTGCAGGGCCCGCAAGTGACTGACTGCCGGAGCGGACGGGCGATTAGAGACCGTTATCGCGGGTAAGGCTGGAGCTATCAAGGAGCACAATCGAAGGAGCGAATGTTAAAGAGCATTACCCAGACGCGATCAATGCGACTGCGAAAATGTTCGCCTTATTGATCGCGTTGGCGGCGATTGATGCTGCTCGCCGTCGAGCCGGCGGCAAGCTCGACGACCTCCGCCGTAATTTCCTCTTGGCGCACCACTCGCTGAGTTGACTGCAGCGAGGAGAGTTTGCGTTCGATCTGACGGTGTGCTGAGGCCATCGCCTCCATGCGGGCCTCGTTCTCGGCGGCGAAAGCATGCAATGCGGCGTTGCATAGTTGTGCATGTAGGTAAGCATCTGTGAGGTCGCTCAGCAGCGTCTCCGCGGACAGGTTGAGTATGGGCGCATTCGCGTCCTTGGGGCGGGGAAAGGCGGCGGGGTCGAACGGGAACAGGTGGCGACGTTCAACATGCGAGGCCTGGCCGGTCCGACGGTGCATGAAGATGGCATCGAGGCGATCGACTTGGCCCGCAGCAATGCGCCTGTAAATGGCGTCGGCAATATGGTCGGCGAACCGGGGGATGCCCGCAGAGTGTGAGGGCATGGCGCCGTACCAATCGGCAGTAATTCCTCTGTCGGTGGCCGCTGATCGGCCTCGGCTACCAATCAAGAGCACTCTGCACGAGGCGACGTCGGCGGCAACGGCATCGAGGATGCGTTCGCTAAAGGCACCTACGAATCCCTGCTCCGCGCAGAAAAGCACAAGGGCTGTGCGACTCACGGCGCGCGTACTGTCCGAGCGTGATGTGGATGCGGGCAAGGCGAGGGCCCGTCCAATGGCGGCTGCGATCATCTCCGTGTAGCTATCGACTGCGTTGAGTTGATCGCGGGCATGTACGGCCCGCGCCGCGGCCATGCCACGCATGGCATTGACCACCGCGCCGAGTTGGTGGATGCCATCAATACGTGCCGTGATGTCCGCGAGGCGTTCAGTCACGGTGGCTGGCCGGTGGTGACGACACTTCGGTGGCGAAGCGCTCGGCGTAATGATGAAGCGCGTCCAGGAGTCCCTGCTTGTGCGTGTCGTCAAGTGCTCCGGTCGTTTCGATCAGGTGTACGGCATCCGCCGCACTCCGTTCCAACTCGGCGTGCAAGCCTTGCCGAAACCTGGCCATCAGAGGGAGAGGAAGCGTGTCCAGCACACCCGACTGCAGCGCCAATACGAGGGCCACCTCGTCGGCAAGCTGCAAAGGGACGTGCTGCGGCTGCTGCAGTGCGGCTCGAATCCGGGCACCCCTGGTGAGCTGGTCGCGAACGTGGGCATCGGGCATGCCACCGAAGCGGGTGAATATTTCCAGCTCCAGAAACTGCGCGTAGTCCAGACGGAGCTTCTCCGCGGCTGCGCGAAGTGCATGCGCCTGAGTTTTGCCACCTACACGGCTGACGCTGGTACCTACGTCCACGGCCGGCTTCTGTCCTTCATAAAAGAGCTTGCTGTCGAGCACGATCTGCCCATCGGTGATGGAGATCAGGTTGGTGGGTATGTAGGCACTGAGGTTGCCCGCATCAGTCTCAGCGATCGGCAGCGCGGTGAGCGAGCCACCACCCAGTTTTTCAGATAGTTTGGCAGCCCGCTCCAGAAGCCGGGCGTGCACATAGAACACATCTCCCGGATAAGCCTCACGCCCAGGGGATTGGTGCGTAAGTAGCGCAATCTCGCGATGAGTTGCGGCATGCTTGGTCAAGTCATCAATGACAATAAGCGCATGTTGGCCACGGTCGCGGAAGTATTCCGCCATGGTGACGCCCGCGAAGGGGGCGATCCACTGCAAGCCGGGCGAGCTGGCCGCTCCTGCAACGACCACAATGCAGCGCTCCGGTGCCCCCTCTGCCTGGATGGCATCGATGGCGCGGCGTACGCTGGAGCTTTTCTGGCCGACGGCGACATAAATACAAATAATGTCGCTATTTTTTTGATTGATGATCGTGTCGATCGTGACTGTGGTCTTGCCGATCGCTCGATCGCCGATGATCAGCTCGCGCTGCCCACGTCCAAGCGCAAACAGCGTGTCGATGACTATCAACCCCGTTTGCACGGGCTGAGTTACCAGGTCGCGGTCAATGATGGCCGGCGCCGGGCGCTCAATGGGTTCCAACGTCTCGGCGACGATGGGTTCCTTGCCGTCCAGTGGCCGCCCGAGCGGATCGACAACGCGGCCCAGCAGGGCAGGGCCTACCGGCACGCGGACCACATCACCCGTCCCACGCACGGTGTCGCCGGCTTCGATAGTGTCAACCGCATCCAGCAGCACGCAGCCCACCCGGTCGCGCTCAAGCGCCTGGGCGAACCCGTACTGTCCTTTGTCGAAGCGCAGCAGTTCGTCGAGCCGAACGTCGGGCAGGCCAGAGACGAGCGCTACACCGTCGGCAACTTCTTCGACCCGGCCAATCTGCTCCGCCGCAGGACCCAGTGTCGCGTCACCGAGCCTGGCTCGTGCGCGTGCCAACCAGGCGTTGGCTCTCGCGCTAGGATCGGTTGTCATGTTGCAAGTCCGCCAGGATTTGGGCGAGATCGGCACGCCAGCTATTGAGCATGACGAGATGAGGGCCGTGAAGTTCCAGTCCCACGATAAGTGCGGCCTCCACCTTGAAGTCGATGGCCAGATCGGCACCAAAGGCATCGCTGATTTGCTTTCGAACGCGCTCTTGTTCGCCTGGGTCTAGCGGTGTCGCGCTGATGGCTTCGATCGTGATGGCACCTGAAGCAACGCCTTGCCGTGTCGGCTCCGGCAGCGCCCTGACGGCCTCAAGTAGCCAGCGCAGGAAGGCCTCGCGCACCACGGCGCCATCGAGGCGTGCGGCCAGTCGGGCGGCAATGTCGATCGCCAGGTGACTGGCGCGCTCGGCCCACGCGTGATCGGCGGCTTGTTGCTCTTTCTCGATGGCGGACCTTGCCGCAGCCTGCATGGCGGCAGTCACCTTTGCGGTTTCATCCAGGCTCGTATTCCGCATCCGCTCCGCGTCTGCATGGGCCGCCGTGAGGATGGCCTCGCGCTCTTGAGAAAAACCAGCGCGCGCCTGCTGGTTCTCGGCCAGCACTCCATCCGCCTCGTGTTGTTTCGCCACAGCTGCCGACAGCATCTGCTGCGCGGAGACGCGGCGCTGCTCGATCATGGCGGCAACCGGACGCCAAAAGAACCGTCGAAGCAGCCAGACCAGGATGACGACATTGACCGTCTGAAGGCCAAGCGTCCACCAATCGATGGTCATGGGATCATTTCAACAGCGGGTTGGCAAATAGCAGAAGCAGGGCGATTACCAGGCAGTAGATCGCCATGGTCTCGATCATCGCCAAGCCGACAAAAAGTGTCCGCGAGATCGTGTTGGCGGACTCTGGCTGCCTTGCAAGTGCATCCATGGCTGCAGCTACCGCGCGGCCCTCGGCCAAAGCTGGGCCGATCGCGCCGAAGCAGACCGCCACTACGGAGGAAACGATGCTGACAACCGCTAACCAGTTCATGGGAGTGTCCTTTGATCAGGTGTTTCCGCTACGGTTTTCGTTTCACCGACGGCTCCGGCGATGAACACCATCGCCAGCACCGCAAAGATGTAAGCCTGCACAGCACCCGTCAGGAGCTCGAGCGCCATGAGCGGAATCGGCACGATCAGTCCTGCCAGCGAAAGCACGATGCCGATCACGAATACGCCGCTCATCACATTGCCGAACAGGCGAACCAATAGGGAGAAGGTACGCGTGAGGCTCTCGGCGAAATTGAGCGGGATCATGAACGGATTGGGCAAGGCGAACGTGGCGAGATAGCCACGCAGGCCACCCGCGCGCACTCCAAACCAGATCACCGCAAGGAACACCAGGAGCGCCAGCGCTGCATCGGTTTCCAGATGGGCGGTTGGTGGCTCCACGCCTGGAACCAGCGTGGACCAGTTGGCGACGAAGATGAAGACAAACAACGTACCGATGAAGGCACGATAAGGGCCAGGCTCCACGTGCATGATGTCCCGGATTTGGCCATCCACGGCATCGACGATCAGCTCGAAAGCAGCCTGGCTTCGTGACGGCACCGATGAGAGGCGCCGGGAGACGAGGGCTCCACCGACAACCAGCACGATCATGATCACCCAGGTGACGACCACCGACGCGGTGATCGGTACTGGGCCTATATGGAAGAGGGGCGTGCTGGTGAGTGGTGATGTCACGGCGGGCCCTCGCTAGTTCTGTATATCACCACGAAACGGGCAATCAGCACGCCACATGTCAAGGCCAGCAGTGGCTTCGCGCCCGCCAGGCTCGCCAGCGTCAGTGCACCGGCCAGGCCAAGATGCCGGCTGGTTGCGAGCAGCAGCCCGAGCATCAATCCTCTCCCATTGATGTACAGGTGCGTGTTCCACCAAAGGGCATAGAAATAGAGGGTGCCCAGACCAACCCCTCCGGCGGCATAAATGGCCAGCCCGGGCAGGGTGGCCCAAGGCGGCATACCGACGAATGAAAGCAAGGTCATGAGCTTTTCATCCATTTCCAGGCAGACCAACACCCCAACACCGCCCCTAAAAGCAACAGTGGTGCGGTAAAGAATAGACCGGTATGTAGTTGCCTATCGAGCCAGCGGCCCGCGAACACGCCGATCAGGATGGGCATGACAATGATCCAACCCAGCACTCCAATCTGCGCCAGGCGGTGCGCCACCGAGGGCTCGCCTTCACGCTGCGAGAGCCGATGGCGCTCCCCGCGCAGTCGAACCTCTTTCACCAGGGGGTCACTTTCATTTGCGTGGTTGTCCGGCCGCGTCACGTAAGTGTCCTCGGCCCGCCACCCCCGTCTGGGTGAAGGCGGCGCATGATCTGGCGTATGGCATTGAGCTGTAGCCGGATCGCCTCGACATGTTCGGTGCGCTCTGTTTCGATGTCGGCACGAAAGCGGTCGAGCACCGAAGTGTCGAGCATTGTTAGGTCGTCACCGGGAATGGCTTCGCGCGTGGTGATGGCGATCTCATCACGCGAAGCGACAACGGCGAGCACCCCCCGGCGCACCGCGCAGTAGCGACGCGCCCCAGTCGCACTCTCCCAGCTAACCACTGAGATCGCCAGGCTACTAAGGAAATCCGCATGTCGCGGCAATATGCCGAAACTACCGCTGGCGTCTTCGGCCCGCAGTGCGCGTACCCCGTCCTCATCGACGACGACAGTGAGCGGCGTGATGATGCGCAACCTCATGGCGAGGGCCTCGCGCGACCGGCTGCTTTTTCCTTGTCGCGAGCTTCGTCGAGTGTCCCGACCATATAGAGTGAGCTTTCCGCCCAGTCGTCTGCCTCGCCATCGAGGATGGCGCGACAGCCGGCGAGCGTATCTGAGCGGCGAACACTGCGACCCGGCATGCCAGTGAAGGCTTCTGTGACTGCAAACGGCTGGGTAAGAAAGCGCTGCAATCGGCGAGATCGCTTCACGATCATTCGGTCGTTGGCGCCAAGCTCCTCGACCCCGAGCAGGGAAATGATGTCCTGGAGATCCTTGAAGCGCGCTAGAGCCTCGCGTGCTCGCTCGGCCAGAGCGTAGTGCTCTTCGCCGACAATCAACGGGTCGAGTAACACTGAGGAAGACACCAGCGGGTCAATGGCCGGATAAAAACCTTCAGCAGCCATGCTCCGCGACAGCACAATCATGCTTTCCATATGACTGGAAATCGCCGTTACGGCCGGATCCGTGAAATCGTCAGCGGGAACGTAGACCGCCTGAATCGCCGTGACCGAAGCACCGGCCACCGACGCGATACGTTCCTGTAGCGAGGCGACTTCGGTTGCCAAGGTTGGCTGGTAACCCACGCGCGAGGGCAGGCGGCCAAGCAGGCTGGACACTTCACTGCCGGCCTGGACGAAACGGAAAACGTTGTCCATCAACAGAAGAACATTTTGCTGGTGATCGCGAAAATGCTCGGCAATCGTTAGGGCTGTCAGAGGTACTCGCCAGCGCGCGCCCGGTGGCTCATTCATCTGCCCATAGACCAGCACAGCGTGTGGAAGCACGCCCGAGCGCTGCATGTCGGTCAGGAGCTCATGGCCTTCGCGGGAGCGCTCACCCACCCCGGCGAACACCGAAATGCCCCGATACTTCTCAACCATGGCGTGAATCAGCTCCATCACCAGCACGGTCTTGCCGACGCCGGCGCCACCAAACATGGCGGCCTTGCCGCCTTGGGCAAGTGGCGCGAGCAGATCGATGACCTTGATACCGGTTTCGAATACCGTCGTTGTGGAGGTCTCTTCCTCCAACGTCGGCGGTAGATGATGAATCCCGCGCCGTGGCGTGTCGGCTGGCAGGGCGACGCCCTGATCGCGCACTGCGCCAACCACGTCCAGAAGCCGCCCAAGCACTGCATCCCCGACAGGAATCGCTATCGGCGCGCCCGTGGCACGAACTCGCGTGCCGCGAGCCAGGCCGGCGGTTGCCTGGAGTGCGATGCCGCGAGCGGTAACGGCATCGACATGCCCATGCACTTCAAGCACCAGCGACTCGGGGCGGTCCCACTCCACGATCAGGGCTGTGTTGATCGGCGGCAGCACCTGATCGTCGAAGCGGACGTCCACGACGGCGCCTCGAACCGATACAACCGTACCTGCGGACGCTACGGTATTCACGACTCACCCCATCGCTTTGGCAGACCTCAGGGTAAAGCGGACATCGTGTCAGGCACGTATAGATGGATTTTTCGACGATTTGTTGCGATCCGCCATGGCCGTCGCCCCAAGTCACGCTTGGCGGAAGGGCGGTCAAAGCACCTGTGTACGATGCGATGGACTTGTGCGATTGCGGTTGCGCGCGGCCGGTGAGCGGGAAGGCCGTCTCCGTCTATGCAGGTGCGTCATGCCGCAAGCGTGTGCAGCGCGTGCGTGACGCCTCGATCGCCATTCACGGCAGCTCGGTCACACCTGTGACGGACTGCGGTTTGGTGATGCCGGCATAGTAGGGTTATTCTGATCCAAGCGTGGGCCATACGCCCGTTAGCCGCGTATCTGACATGTGCTACTCCGCTCAGATCGAAGCCGATTACGACAAATTCGTCCGCGAATGGGGCGCGATCATCAGTATCAAGCGCTTCGTCGAGCTGTTCTGGGAGAAGCGCAAGGACGGTGGGTGGACCAAGATTCCGAAGGCCATGCGCGAGGCGTTCCAACACCCGCGGAGCGAGGAATGGTTCGAGATGGCCAAGATTGTGGCCGAGGGCGACCGCGAGCAGGCAGCGAAGTACCGTGCGGAGTTCAGCGTGCAGACTAAGCGCCTGGAGAAGGCCGAGGCAGTGCTGGCAAGTGCCAAGCCGACCAAGAAGGCCGCGGACGACCAACACATCGCCACCAACAAGATCAAGGCCGCCCAGCGCAACCTGGACGACATCGAGCGCAAAGAGCTGATCGACAAGGACTCGCGAATCTACCCGGGCAACTACGCCCCGCTGATGATCGAAATTGACGGTCGTCGGATCGTGGCGCCCATGCGCTACCAGTGCCGCCTGCCGGGATGGGACGAGAAGACAGAGCGCAAGTATCCGGGCACGTACAACGCACGCCGCGACAACCTCGAGGAGTCCTGGGGCAAGCTGTTCGGCCACCGCCACGGCATCATGATCGTGACCCGGTTCTACGAGAACGTCTCCCGCCACAAGATGGAGGGCAGGGAGCTGCCCCCGGGGGAGAAGGAAGAGAACGTGGTGTTGGAGTTCGACCCGCAGCCACCCCAGAAGATGCTGGTGGCTTGCCTATGGAACATGTCTCCCGGCGCCGATCACGGCGCAGACCTATTCTCGTTCGCCGCTATTACTGACGAACCACCGCCCGAAGTTTTAGCCGCCGGACATGACCGCTGCATCGTGCCAATTAAGCCCGAGCACGTTGATGCGTGGCTCAGCCCAGATCCCGGAAATCTGGCCGCGCTTTACGCGATTCTCGATGATCGGGCCCGGCCGTATTACGAGCACCGTCTCGCTGCTTGATTAGCTGCGAACTAGCCGAAGTCTGGGCGGTCCAGCCGGGACAATGCACCAAAGGTCGGCTCGTCGACCCAGCGAAGAAAGAGCTTGGCGTTCTGAGGCGTCAGTCTGGGACCGTTTCGGCCGCTGAACGGCGGAATGAGAAAATGCCGGCGCATCTTCCAGCCGGACCAGTCGCCGGCAAAGTCGTAGCGGCAATCGCGGCGATCCGCGAGCATCTGGGCGATCTCGCGGCCGGTAATCGTCAGCCCAGACGGCGCGTGTAAGGTCTGGGAGCCGGGATCGAACGTCCAATCAAACGACATGGGCTGCTTCCTGCAGGAACAGAGGGGTTCCAAGGGAAGCAAGGCGGCTACAAAGTCGCGTCAGGGAGCGCCTAAACCTGTATAGGCACGGCGTCTTGATGCGCCAGGCTCAATTTAGAACATTTGCACTATAAATCAATGACATGTAGTTTTCTCTGAATGCACTTGCTGAGCGGCTCGACATCGAACGCAAAGTCATGGGCAAGACGACCTGGTTGCTGGCGCGAAACGACCGGGGCCGGGTATGGAACACCTACCAGACCAAAGTGCAGTTCCTGGTCGCGGCACTGACCGCTGCAGGATTTGACAGCGGAGTTCCTGATGAGCAATTGCATCAGCGAATCCAGGAGTCGACTGCACGCGAGACGATAGCGCTCGGCTTACGTGACCGTATCGCCGACCTCGAAGTGGCCGTGGATACCCTCTGACACCAATGTCTGTACAACGTGTACATACATTGGTGTCATGCCCACCAGGGGTGGGCATGACACCAAAGTGTGTGCGGGTTTGGTAACCAAAGTCTGTGCCGCTGAGGCGCCTGGTGTACTAACTTTGCTTGGTATTGGAACGCAAAGTATGCGCGTCGTCATGCGAATCAAGTACTTAGCTTGCCGATCTTGAGGTTGGCGATGGCGTTTTGCTAACCAAAGTCTGTACGCGTAGACGCGTATCGGTTTACGGAAAGGTCCTCTTTCGACTGCGACTTCAAACGGTCAGTGCAATACATTGCTGGAGTCGATCGGCCCACGCTTCGAAGCTCAGCGTTCGTCTTGACTCAAAGCAGAGTCGCCAACTCTCGCTCAGCCGTCGATGAGTGCCGGGATGGGGCGATTAGCAGGCGTTATCGCTGGTGACTAGGGCCATGGGAAAAGGTCCGCGTGAAGGCCCCTCAGGGCGCAGCCGGCAGGGGGCCGGAGTACGCTAATCGCGTCGGCTTCGCTACTGGTGAAACTCACTCGGCCTGAGGACCGCCGACGATCCATGTGATTTGGGGTGTGGGCCATCGTCGGCATTCGGCTCCAAAATTTGCAACGCGCGCGTCAGTAGCGAATCTGCCGCTGCCACCGGGCCCTCGGCCATGACGCAACGATCAGGGCGCACTAGGGCGATCCAGCCCACAGAAGCAAGTTCCGGCGACACGTTTGTGTCGATTGCCTCAATGCTCAGCTCGGCCGGCGCCAGATCTTGTCCGTGCTCTGGGGGGCACCATTGCCAGACCATGCCGCCAATGCGCCCCCAGCGATCGAGCTGCGCGGAATCGAGGTGCTTTGTCGGATCCACTCCAAAGCCGATGAGTGACCACTGCAGGCCGAGCACATCATCACTGAGCAGGGGCGTGATCTGGTCGCCCTTGCGCACCCAACTCTGTGGAAACATCGACCCTGCAAGGAGCTTGCGCGCATTTCGGTCGCGCCAGAAGAGTCCTTTGTCGAACACTTGCGGTGGCTTGATCTTTAGATCGTCGAAGACGGCACGGCCGGCGGGCAGAAGACGTAGCGCGCGAATCAGTCCGTGGACGGCGAAGGCGGCAACGCGGTTGCTTGGCATCACCAGCCTGCCGAGGAATCGGGCAAGGTTAATGATCTTGCGTGCATGCGGGCGACGCTCCTGGTCGTAGCTGTCGAGCGCCTGCTCGCGGATTCGACCCTGCACGACGCCTGCGAGTTTCCAGGCTAGGTTTGCCGAGTCGCGCAATCCAGCAACCAGCCCTTGGCCTGCGAACGGGGGCGTGACGTGCGCCGCGTCGCCTACGAGGAAGCAGCGGCCTTTCGAGAAACGACGGGCCTCGCGAGCATGGAAGCGATAGACCGCCGTACGCTCGATGCGGATGGTGTTCGTCTCGCACCACGGCGCGAGTAACGCGCGCACCCTCTCTGGCTGTTCCATGTCGCTGGCCTGTTCGCCAGCACGAAGCATGAATTCCCAGCGCTGTCTGCCACCAGGTGCCACCATGTGCGGTGTTGGTCGACGCGGATCGCAGAGGAACTCCACATGATCGATCGGCGTTGGCACATCCAGAGCATCGACGATCAGCCAATCTTGGCCAAAAGTGCAACCTTCGAAGTCCATGCCCAGTGTGCGCCGCACGAGCGAGCTTGCGCCATCAGCACCGACGAGGTACCTGGCCCGGACCTGGCGCAGCGCATCACCCTCCTTGAGGGTTGCTTGCACGTGGCTTCCTTCGTCGACGAAGCCATCCAGCGTCACCCCCAGCTGGATCTCCACGCTGGGATAATTGGCGAGCCGGCGCCGCAGGGCAGCTTCCAGTTCTGGTTGGCAGAAGGTCACCAGCATCGGATGACCATCGATCATTCGCGCCGTGTTGATGCGCGCAAAGCACCCGAAAAGGGGCGAGTGGTATTTCACCTGCGGGATCACGACCTTTGGATAGTCATCCTCGCTTAGCCCGACCAGTTGCAGGATACGGAGCGCTTCGTTGTCGAGTGCGATGGCTCGAGGCTTGGCGAACACTTCGGTAGCGCGGTCGATCGCCAGGACATGCACACCATAGCGGCCGAGCAGATTCGCCAGCGCGGCGCCCACGGGGCCGAGGCCAACAAGAAGCACATCAACATCGGGGCTGACGTCTGGAGGCATGGTGCGCGCGTTCATGCGGCCTGCTCCAACCAGTGCGTTGACACCGGGTAGTGGCCGGCAAGCGCAAGCGCTGCCGGTCGCAGCTCGCTCGGTCCGGACAGATCGACACCGATACCGCCATCGAGGGTGAGTCGACTGTTCGCTTGGATCTCACCCAGACCCTGCGCGATCAGCGCCTCGCGCAGCACGTGATCGACCGCCTTCAGGCGCAGGTGGGGCTTGGACACCTTACCCACGGCAGTGAGTGGTAGCGAGGGCAAGATCTCGATGCGTACGGGGACCGCTGCACGCTCAGGGATTGCTGCCCGGGCGTAGTCTATTAATGCCTCCTCTCCCACCTGGGATTCGGCGCGCAGCGCGACGTATGCGACTGGTAGTTCGCCGGCATATCGATCGGGCTGCCCGATAGCCGCCGCCATAACCACGTCGGGATGTGCCGCCAACGCGTCTTCAATGAGCTGCGGGTCAATGTTGTGGCCGCCACGGATGATCAGATCCTTGGCTCGGCCGCACAGCACCAGGTAACCGTCCTCGTCCCAGCGACCGAGGTCGCCGGTGTTGAACCAGCCTCCCTCGATCCAGATATGCCGGTTGTCGCTCTCTCGCAGATAACCTTGGAAGACGTTGGGACCGCGCAACGCGATCACACCGGTGCTACCCCGCTTCACAGGTTTGGCAGTGGGCTTGCTTTCGGCACCAAGTTCGAACAGCTCGATCTCCTGGTACGGCAGACGAAGGCCCACGGTGCCGAGTTTGCGCTGGCCCTCAGGCGGATTGACAGTCGAAGCACAGCTGCCCTCGGTCAGGCCATAGCCCTCGTGCAGGCTCGCGCCGGTGAGTCGTTCGAAGTCGATGGCCACCTGGCGCGGCAGGGGCGCAGCCCCGCATAGCACGTGGCGCAGCGTCGGCACTCCGCCCTCAGGCCAAGGTTTGCCCAGCAGATTGGCCAGCACGGTCGGCACCGCAGAGAAGGTGGTGGCGCCGAATCGGCGCGCGATCTTCCAAAGCTGGTCCAGCAGGCCCGGTGTGCGATAGCCACCGGGGGTTAGTAGCACCACTTCGGCGCCACGATGGAAGGCGCCAAGACCCGTAACCAGCGCACCGTTCACATGGAAGAGCGGTAGGCCAGAAAGCATCACGTCCTCGCGATGGTCGATCCATTGCATCGCGCAGGCCATAAAAGCCTCGTTGATGTGGCAATGCATGGCCACCTTGGGATAACCAGTGGTGCCGCCGGTGTGAAAGTAAGCGCACGCATCGTCTTCGTCGATGGTGCGAGCGAAGGCCAGACTATCGGCACGGGCGGCAGCAAGCGCCGTGTGGAAGTCGAGCACTAGCACACCCCATCGTTCGGGCATGTTGCCTGCCGGCACGTTGGCCACCGACTGGCCTAGCGCTGCACCGAGATTCACCTGCAGGATGGTATGTACGGTAGGCACCCGTTCGGCGACTTGCACCGCCTTCTCCCAGATGTCAGACCCGGGCGCCGGTCCTAGGGCAATGAGGACTCCCGTCTTTGTCTCCTCACAGATTCCCGCGACGTAGGCGGCATCCAGCATCGGGTTCACCGGGCTGGCAATAGCGACGGCCTGGGCGCCCCACAACGCCAGGTGACTCTCGATCAGGTTTGGCAACAACAGTGTCACGACCGACGTTGAGGACACACCGCAGTTGTGCAACACGTTCGCTACTCTGTGCACGCCTTCGAGCAACGACTGGTAGGTCATGTCCCGCGTAGGTGCGTCCGCGTGGGCGGCGAGCAATAAACGCAGGGCGACTCGCTCGGCGTAGTTTTCGCAGGCTCTCTTTAGTAGTCCATAGGTGGTGGTGGCCGGCAGTCGCTCCCGCCAAGGAAGGCATTCGAAGTGCTCGATGTCGGTGCGCGTCTTGATGGCGGTTTGAGCCATGAAGCTCTCGACGACGAAAGGGTTAGGCATGGTGTGAAGTCCTCGCGTCAGGGCGCGACGATGGCAGTCGTTTGCTCGCCGAGGTCGATCGCGCCATCGTCCGTGCGAATGGACGCGAGGATTCGGTCGCCAGGCTGCAGGTAAGCCGGATTGCTTGCGCCTTTGCGCGCAAACAGTCGCCACTTGGCGGCATCGCTCATGAAGTGGCGCATCGCGAACATCACAGCCTTGCCGGGTGCGCGGGCCGCGCACCCGGCAGGCGTGCCGGTGGCGATCAGGTCGCCGGCCTGAAGATCTTGGAGGCCGCTGAGCTCGGTCAGGGTGGCAGCCGGCCAGTGGACCATGTCCGCGCAATAGGCATCCTGGCGCAGCTGACCGTTAACGCTCAGCCGCATGTGCAACTCGGGCCAGCGCTTCCACTCGTCGGCGGTGAGCAGTACCAAGCCGGGGCCAACAGGACCGAATCCGCGATAGCTCTTGCCTTTATAGAACTGGCCCTGTGGCAGCTGTATGTCGCGGGCAGACAGGTCATTGACGATCGTGACGCCGGCAAGCCAGCGGCCGAGGTCGTCCGGCTGTACGGCCGTATGTGGGGGCACGTCGCGTCGCAGCACCAGTCCGAGTTCGATCTCGTAATCGAGCAGTTGCACGTGCGGCGGACGAACGACCGGCGCGTCGGCCGCTGTCATGCATGACGAAGCCTTGGTGAAGATGGTGTTGAAGGGAAAGTCCTCGACGCGCATACCCGATTCGATAATGTGACTTCGGTAGTTGATGCCTTGGCACATGAACTGTTGATTGGGCGTGACCGGGGAGAGCAACGTCAGCTCTGCGCATGGCAGCGTGGCGCGTGATTCGTCGATGCTCCAGAGCTCATCCCAGTAATGGGTGAGGAGGGCAGCTGTTGTATTCGCTTGCACTGGTAGCAGCGCAACGCGAGAGCCGAACTGCACTCCCCATAGGGCGATGGAAGAATGTTTGGATTGGATAAAACGAACTAGTGTGCGGGCCATATGCGGTGCTTAGTCAGAGCCAAGGACGGGCGGGCGCATCGAGTGCGGTGCCGAGAAGTTTCAGTCGCTGGGGTGTTAGGGTGCGGCGGCGAAGCAATCGCAACACGCGCAAGAGCGTGGGGAGATCCTTGCTAGGCTTCATTGAAGCCGGTGCGTCGGCGCCCCATGCCCAGATACCGCCAAAGGTGAGCGGCGAATACTCTGTTTCATGATCAGCGGTGAACAAGTCACCATCGGTGTAATGTTCGTGCTCGAAGCCGTCGGGGTCACGCCAGTAGTCGAAAAGCTGGCTGCCCAACAGATGGCGGCCGATGCCCCATAGGTGGCTGTGGCCGGCCGCACGCAGCACTTGTTGCCCTTGTCCAAGGGCATCGAGATCGATCACCTCGTAGGCGCTGTGCTCGTATTTTTCCTCAAGACCGCCCACGAGCACCAAGGTGTGATGGTCAGCTGGCTCGTTGCCCAGGTCGAGACGGCAGAATGCGAGGTTCGGACTTCCATCGGGCAGGTATTGCACGTCGGTCGGGATCAAGCCGAGTACCTGCAGATACCACTCTGCCATTTGTGGAAAGTTAACCGTCTGCAGAACAACGTGCCCGAGCTTTACCACTTGCGCGGGCTCGATCGGTGTGCGCACCGTACGATTCACGCGTAACGCGTGATGGGCCGTATTCGTGAGCGCCGTTGTTGGCGCGCGTAGTGGCAGAGCTTCGCCCCGCATTTGACCCTGCAGTAGCCAGACGCTGCGCCCAGCGGGGTCGTATAGCGATACACCCTTTCTTCCTCCTGGGATAGCGCTTGGGGGGAGCCAGGTAGCACCGAAGCGTTCGACGTATGACGCCAAGTCGGTGTCGTCAGACATGCGGAACGCTGGGCCGAGGAATCGGTTTGTTGACCCCTTCTCCGCGATTGCGATGCATGGTGCAGTGCCTGCGCCGCGCGCAATAAGGCGCTGCCTGCCTGAGTGGACAATGCGAAAACCAAAGTCTCGCCAGAAACGCTCGGTGGGCGGAAGTTCACGCTTCTCCCATCGTAAAAACGACAGTTCGACGGCACGACCCGCCGCGGGCGGGCGCTTCAACGGCTGGACGCTCGCGGGCCGCCGGCTCTCGGGATACGACTCAGGCTGTCGTAGCACTGCCTTGGTTTTCTTCATCGCGTGGTCCTTAAATGTCGTGTTGGTAACTCGCCATGAGCATCTGCACCTTGCTGGTCAGGGAGGTGCCGGTGCTCAAGCCGCTGCCTTGCAGCGTGGTCTTCGGGTTCAACTCGTAGCCGAGATTGACCGAGCTGCTTTGGTTGAGTCGCCGAGTTATTCCGGCGGTGAACGCACGGTTGTTGATCGACGGGACGAACAGGTTTTGCACCGTGACGTCGCTGGTGATTTGACGCTGGCTGTGGCTGTAGCCGGCCCTTAGCGTCCAGGCATCATCGAGGGCGAATGCGGCTCCCACTCGCCAAACCGGCTGATTGCGCCAACGGAAGCCAGCGGGATCCTTCATCACCCTCAGATCGCCCCAATTGATCCGCAGCCAGTCCCCCGCCAAGGTGAGGTTTGGCGTAGCCCGCCACGCGATGCCAACTCCGTACTGGCTGGGAATGTCGAGATGGCCGTCGCTATAAGCCAGTAAGTCCTTTTCGTAGCCGGCGAGACGGCCCATGGACGTACGCGACTTGAGACTGGCGCCAAGCGAGAGGTCGGACGTCAGCTTCCACAAGATGCCCATACGCATGCCGACTCCAGTGGCTTGCTGCTGACCGTGTTTGGGTAACGGAAGCAAGCCACCGGGAACGGGGGCCGGGACGATGACGCCTTGCGCTTCGAATCGCTCGTACGCGAGGTTGGGACCTACGCCGATGGCAAAGTTGTCCCATGGCTGCCAGGCGACCGTCGGGACAAGTTCGCTGACCTGGAGCGATGTCTTTGCGTTAGGCGCCCCCGGCACCGGCAGCGCTGGCTGTCCGTAATCGGCCCCGGCGCCCCCAAAGTTGACGCTCAGTCCGACGGACCAGTGGGAGGACACATGCCAGTTCACGCCACCCTCGGGGCCGAACGTTGTCTCGCTGTTTTGCAGCGTGTTGCCGGGCAGCACGTAGTGCGAAGAGGAGTTCCCGTGGAACACCTGCAGGCCAAGGGTCATTGAAGAAGGCACGAAAGCGAGCCCGGCCGGGTTGTTGGCCGCTGCTTCGGAATCGAGCGGCAGAGCGATCGATGCGCCGCCCATCGCGGCATTGGCGGCACCGTTTCCGCCCGGTTGGGCACCATTCACCGCCCAGGCCGGCCGGGATAACCCGACAAAGAACGCGGCAGAGACCGCCAGAGACAACACAACTTGCTTGGACTTCATATTTCCTCCCCCGAGGACGTTAGGCTTACATAATGACAGTTATGTCATCATGACAACAACGTCATTTTTGTATAGTCTTACGTCGCACTCGGTAAATCCGGCGACCGGAGGACCGGACCCAGCCGCGGCCAGTTCGTGCCGCGTCCCGGATGAAATCGCGGTCCTGCGAAGCGCTGGCCTTTGGTTCGCCGGTGGGAGAGGGCGTGTCTCACCGCACACTGGACATCGCGGTAGGCGATGCACCCGGGGCCCTTAAGGGACTTCGCTGGCAGGTAGTGCGTCGTTCCGCGGCTAGCGGATGCGCAAGACACCGGCGGCGCGACAATGGCGGGGCAAACAGCCACTCGGCTCCGTATCGTGCGTTCTGAAGGCGGAGAACCGGGTCTACTATGTGTCTGGCGCGTCGTATGTGACGCCATGGGCGCGCCGCAAAAACGATCTGCCGATTCGCCCTGCTAAACGTCGGGCAGACAACCCGGAGCACATTCGAACTCTATGGAAAGCCCAGACCATCGACCTCGCGTGGCCGCGCAGCGGCGTGAACGTATGCGATCGCGACTGCTGAGCAGCACTCTCCAATTGGTTGCTGCGCAGGGAGCATCGTCGACCTCCATTGACGATGTGATCGCGGCGGCGGGCGTCTCGCGAGGAACGTTCTATAAATACTTTCCATCGCCCCAGGCCTTGGTGCAGGAACTAGCCATCAAGATGGCCACCGACCTGGTTTGCCTCGCAGATCCGATCGTGCGGGAGCGCGATGACCCGGCCGAGCGCGTCGCGTGTGGCATCCGCTTGGTTTGCCGACTAGCTTTGCACGACCCTGTTGCAGCCGCTTTCCTGGTCCAATTGGGGTGGCCGGACACACAAGGTCCCAACCTTTTGCTCGACTTCGTACGCCGTGACATCGAAGAGGGAATGAGGTGTGGCCGTTTTCGTCCCATGCCCATGCCACTGGCACTCAATATGGTGTCCGGCGCAGTGATCGGTGCCATCCATTGCATGTTGAAGCCCGATTGCGAGCCGAACTTTGCCGAAATGACCGCTGCAGCCTCGCTCCGATCCTTGGGTGTTGCAACTAAGGTCGCTGAAACCGTTGCCAACAAGCCATTAGAACGAGTGCCACCGTTCCCGGTTAGCCATACATGTGCGGCATCATCGATACCCGCTCATGCCGCGCGCGAGAGAACAGGGCCGCCACGGGCGCATGGGCCCAGTATTGGCAAGCGTCGGCGCACGAATTGACGTAGGAATCGAGCGTGACGAGTCCACAACCCCATCCGAACCCCGTCCGAATCCGGTTCGACGAATTCGAGCTCGACGAAGCCAATGCCTGATTGTTGCGTAACGGCGAGCCGGTGGCGCTTGGCGCCCACGCCCTTCACGCTGTTGTGCGTACTCGCACGCCAGCCGGGCTCGCTGCTGACCAAGGATGCCTTGCTTGATACGGTGTGGGGGCACCGGTTCGTCAGCGACTCGGTGCTGAAGACGGCCATCAGCGACCTGCGCACGGCGCTGGGTGACAACGCACAGCAGCCCCGCTTCATCGAAACCGTGTCGCGACGCGGCTATCGCTTCATCGCCTCGCCGCCGTCCGCGACGTCGACGCCGTTCGCGCCCGCCAAGTTGCCGGCTGCGAGCGCAAGACCGTCGACGCCGTTCATCGGTCGCGTCGGCGCACTCGCGAGGCTGCAACGGGCATGGGCACTCACGTGCGGCGGCCAGCGCGCCGTGGTCTGGGTCGCCGGCGAACCGGGGATCGGCAAGACGACACTGGTCGAGCAGTTCGTCGCCAGCCTCGACGGCGTCGCATGCGCGCGCGGCCAGTGCGTGGAGCATTACGGCACCGGCGAGCCATACCTGCCGGTGCTGGAGGCGCTGGCCGAGCTGTGCCGCGGCGATCCCGCGCTGCCGGCGCTGCTGCGCGCCGTGGCGCCGACCTGGCTGCTGCAGCTGCCATGGCTGAGCACCGCGGAGGAACGCGACGCGTTGCGGCGCGAACTAACCGGCGTCGGTCCGGACCGCATGCTGCGGGAGATGGGCGAACTGCTGGACCGCTACACCGAACAGCGGCCGCTGCTGCTGGTGACGGAAGACCTGCACTGGAGCGACCGGGCGACGATCCAGCTCATCGACTACGTCGCGCGGCGACGTGGCCGCGCGCGGCTGATGTGGCTGGCAAGCTTCCGCGTGGCCGAGGTGGTCGCGCTGGATCACCCGCTCAACTCGCTGCGGCACGAGCTGCGCCTGCACCGATCTGTGCGAGGAGGTGGTGCTCGACCCGTTCTCGGAGACCGAGGTCGCCGACTATGTCGCGCAGCGTTCGGCCTCGCTCGCGCGCGACGAGGCCTTCGTGCGCGCGCTGCACGAGCGCACCGACGGCGTGCCGCTGTTCGTGTCGTCGGTCATCAGCGAAGTGATGGACCGAACGGACGACGAGGCCACCATCGAAGCGCGGCTCGCGGCGATGTGGCGTGTCCCGGAGAACCTGGCGGCCATCATCGACCACTACATCGCCAGGCTCGGTCAGGAGCAGCGTGCGCTGCTCTCGGCGGCGGCGGTGTGCGGGGTCGAGTTCCGCGTCGAGACGCTTTCGCTGGTCCTCGAGCGCGACGTCGCTTCGGTGGCCCACGCCTGCGAGGAGCTGGTGCGCGAGCAGGTGTGGCTCATGCCATCGCGGGCTGCCGACGATGACGAGGCCGGCGAGCTGCCTTATTCGTTCCGGCATGCGCTGTTCCGCCAGGTGCTGTACGACCGCACGCCGCCCGTCGGTGCGCACCCGGCTGCATCGCCAGGTCGGTGCTGCCCTCGAACGCGAGCGCTCGGCCGGCGTGCCGGTCGCCGCGGCGGAGTTGGCGATGCACTTCGACCGAGGGCGACAGCCGATGACCGCGCTGCGCTACTACGCCGAGGCGGCGGAAGCCGCGCTGCTGCACTTCAGCCCGGCCGCATGCATCGGGCTCACCGAGCGCGCGTCGGACCTGTTGCAGCAGGCGCCGGACGGGCGGAGCGCGACGCGCTCGAGATCACCCTGGCCACGCTGCAGGGCGTGTCGGCCTTCCATTCGCTCGGCGTCGGCAGCAAGGCCCGGGACGCGTTCGAACGTGCGTACGTGCTGCTGGCCAATGTGCCCGAGCATCCGATGCGTGGGCGCCTGCTGCACGGTTTCGGCTACCTGCTGAGCCTGCGCGGCGACTATGCGCAGGCGCTGGCGGTGGCGGAGCGCGCCGAAGCGCTCTCGTCCGGGGCGGACGATCCGGCGCTGATGCTGGCCGCCTGCATCGTGCACGGCGAGGTGCACCATCTGCAGGGCCGTCGCAGGCGACGCGCTCGTGGATCGAGCGCGGACTCGCCGATCGCCGAGTCGCTCGACTTCGCGGCGAACGAGATGTTCGCGGCGGATCCCCAGGTCACCCTGCTCGGGATGCTGGCCATCGAGCTCGTGCGTTGCGGCCTGCTCCGGCAGGCACGCGCGCAGATGCAACGGGCGCAGACGCGCGCGCCGGAGCTGCGGCAGCCGATGACGCAGCTGGTCGCCAGCTGGCAGGAGGCGCTGCTCGAGGTTCGCCTGGGCAATACCGAACGTGTCGCGACGTTGGCCGACGAGATGCAGGCGCTGGTCGACGAGTTCTCGCTTGGACAGGGCCGAACGGCATGCCAGTGGTTCCGCGGGTGGGCGGACGCCTGGAAGGGAGAGCCGCGCGAAGGCTATCGTCGGATCCGGGAGGCCTACGAAGAGAACACCCGGCTCGGCATGCGCTCCGGCGCCAGCGAGGTGCTCGGATATGCGGCGCAGGCCCTGCTGCTGGCCGGCGACATCGATGCGGCGCAAGCCGAGCTCGACGCAGCCCTGCAGGTCGCGCAGGAGCTGGCCGAGCGCGTGTACCTGCCGCAGTTGCTGCTCCTGGAGGCGGCGATCGCCTGGGCACGTGGTCAGACCGATGCCGGCGCCGCCTCGGCGCGGCGCGCCATCGAGGAGGCGCGGACACAAGAGGCGTCGTGGCTCGAACTGCTCGCTCTGGTCGAGCTGTGCGAGCACCACGCCGCAACGGCCGAGGAGCGCGGCGCCGTCCGGACGCTGGTCGGCCGGCTGCCCGAGGCGCACGATACGCCCCTGCTCGGAAGAGCGCGTGAGCTGATCGAAAGCGTGGAGCCAGACTGACGGGCATGCAGCCCGGGTTGGTCTGTCCTGTTCGCGCACCCGCTGCTCCCACAACGCCCTGGCTAGGGTGAGTGCGACCGGACCGATGAAGATCGGTTAACCCGAGCACGCTAAAGCCACTGATGCACCCCACCGGCGCCAACGAAGCCGCATGCGGCTCTCTTGCCTTGTAAGACGATTGCGATACATAGCCTGCGCTATCAATTGGAACCTACTTGTGCGTTGCTGCGTCTGTCACCGGGTACCGTCGTCGTTCCGTGTCGCGGCAGTTGGAAGGAAACCATGTGGGTTTTCGCAATGACTGGTGGCGCCCGCCTGATCAGACCGGTCAAGGCGCGCATACGCGCGCCTCGACCGGTCCTCCGTTGGTAACGCTGTGGTCAGTCTTCGCGGCCTCATCAAGGTCGGTCAGAAGCCCCGTGGTCCTTCCTTTGGCCGGAAACTGCTCATAACCGGACTCTTTCCACGTGGATCAGGTGGTGGCCACCGCCGGCGCCGGGAGTGGGGCCACGTCGTCTTCAGTCTGACGGCGAACGTTGAACCATGCTGCGTACAGCGCCGGGACGAAGAAGATCGTCAGCAGCGTCGCCATGGTCAGGCCGCCCATGATCGCGATGGCCATCGGCCCCCAGAACACGCTGCGCGTCAGCGGGATCATCGCGAGCACGGTGGCCAGCGCCGTCAGCACCACCGGACGGGTTCGGTGGATGGCGGCATCCAGCACCGCGTTCCAGGGATCGCGGCCCTCGGCGATCTCGGTCTGCACCTGGTCGATCAGGATCACCGAGTTGCGCATGATCATGCCGCCCAGCGCGATGATGCCGAGGATCGCGACGAAGCCGAGCGGCGCCTGGAACACCAGCAGCGCCGGCACCACGCCGATCATTCCCAGCGGCGCGGTCAGCACCACCATCCACATGCGGGAGAAGTTCTGCAGCTGCAGCATCAGCAGCAGCAGGATGCTCAAGCCAGCATCAGCGGCGCCACCGCCAGCAGCGCGCTCGTTGGCCTTGTCGCTCTCCTCCACCGCGCCGCCGACGTCGATGCGATAGCCCGACGGCAGCCTGGCCTCGATGTCCTTCAGCAGCGGCACGGATCTCCTGCGTCACCGACACAGCCTGCTCGCCGTCCTTGCACGTCGGCGCGCACGGTGATCGCCATGTCGCGGTTGCGGCGCCACAGCACCGGCTCTTCCAGCTCGTAGCGCACCTGTGCGACCTGCGACAGCGGCACCACCGTGCCCTGGCGGGTGTAGAGGTTGATGTCCTTCAGCGTGTCGAGGTTCAGGCGCTCGTCGGGCACGGCACGGGCCACGATGTCGATCAGGTCCTCGTGCTCGCGCAGCTGCGACAAGGTCGCGCCGTTCATCACGGTCTGGGTCACCAGCGACACGTCGGCCGGCGTCAGGCCGAGCGCGCGCGCCTTGTCCTGATCCAGATCGACCTTCAGCGCGCGCACCGGGTCGTTCCAGTCGAGCTGGACGTCGCGCACCTTCGGGTTGGACGCCACCACGTGCTCCACCTCGCGGGCGATCTGGCGCACCACCTGCGTGTCCGGGCCGACGACGCGGAACTGCACCGGGAAGCCGACCGGCGGCCCCAGCTCCAGCCGGGTGACGCGCACCCAGGCCTGCGGGAACTGCTGGTCCGCCGACGGCCATCAGCCGCGAGCGCACCCGCTCGCGCGCCTCCAGGTCCTTGGTCATCACGACGAACTGGGCATAGCCGGGATTCGGGCAGCTCGGGGTTGAGCGCGAGGTAGAAGCGCGGTGCGCCGGCGCCGGTGTAGGCGGTGAAGAACTTGACGTCCTCATCCTTCGCCAGCACCGCTTCCATGCGTCTTCACCTGCTCGGTCGTCGCCGCGAAGGACGCACCCTCCTTCATGCGCAGGTCGATCACCAGCTCCGGACGCGAGCTGTTGGGGAAGAACTGCTGCGGCACCAGCTTCATGCCGACCAGCGCGACGCCGAGCGCCAACCGACGTCGCGCCGATCACCAGCCAGCGGCGTTCGATGGCCGAGGTCGATCAAGCCCGCGCAGCTTGCGGTAGAACTTGCGTGTCGTACGGGTCGCTGCGCGTGCTGGTGCTTGCCGAAGTCCTTGGGCAGCATCTTGACCGCCAGGTACGGCGTGAAGATGACCCGAGCAGAGCCACGAGAACAGCACCGCGGCGCCGACGATCCAGAAGATGCCACCCGCGTACTCGCCGGTGGTGGACTTCGACAGGCCGATCGGCAGGAAGCCGGCGGCGGTGATCAGCGCGCCGGTCAGGCGCGGCATCGCGGTGGCCGAGTAGGAGAAGGCCGCCGCCTTCACGCGGTCCCAGCCGGCTCTCCATCTTCACCACCATCATCTCGATGGCGATGATCGCGTCGTCGACCAGCAGGCCGAGCGCGATGATCAGCGAGCCGAGCGAGATGCGCTCGAGGTTCCAGCCCATCGCCAGCATCACCATGGCCACGCCGCCGAGCACCAGCGGCACCGACGTCGCGACGACGAGGCCGGTGCGCCAGCCCAGGCTGGCCAGGCTCACCGCGATCACGATGACCAGCGCCTCCATCAGCGAGCGCTCGAAGTCCCAGATCGCGTCCTTCACGGTGGTCGGCTGGTCGGCCACGCGCTCGCAGCTCCACGCCGTGCGGCAGCTCGGACTGGATCTTGGCGACCGCCGTGTCCATCGCCTTGCCGAGCTCGACGATGTTGCCGTCGCTGGTCATCGAGATGCCGAGCATCAGCACCGGCTGGCCGTTGTGGCGCACGGTGTAGGTCGGCGGGTCCTCGAAGCCGCGCGTGACGGTCGCGATGTCGCCGAGCTTGATCTGTCGGCCGCCGGCCGAGATGGGCACGTTGCGGATGTCGTCCACGTTGGCGAACTGGCCGCTCACGCGCACCATGACGCGGTCGCTGCGGGTGTCGATCTGAGCCGGCCGGCATACATGCTCGTTCTGGCTGCTTCAGGCTTTCGGCGATGGCCAGCGGCGTGATGCCCAGCGCGGCCAGGCGCTCGTGCGAGAACTCGACGTAGACGCGCTTGGCCTGCTTGCCGATGACGTCGACCTTCTTGACCATCGGCACCTTCAGCATGCTGGCGCTTGATGTCCTCGGCCGCGTCGGACAGCTCGGCCTGGCCGATGCCGTCGCCCTTGACGGCGTACATCAGGCCATAGACGTCGCCGTACTCGTCGTTGACGATCGGACCGATGACGCCTTCGGGCAGGTCCAGGCTGATGTCCTGGAGCTTCTTGCGCGCCTGGTACCAGGCCTCACGCTGGTCCGCCTTGGAGGTGCCGCCTTTCACGGTGAGCGTCATGCCGCCGTAGCCCTGACGGGCGAAGGTCACTACCTTCTCGAAGTGGTCGATCTGCTCGAACTTCTTCTCCATGCGGTTGAGCACTTCGTTCTGCATCTGCTGCGGACGTGGCGCCTGGCCAGATGACCATGGCGGTCATCGAGGGCACGGAGAAGTTCGGATCCTCGAGCTGGCCCAGCCTGGTGAAGCTGAACACGCCCGCCACTGCGACGACGAGGATCATGAACAGGACGACTGCGCGATGGTTCAGCGCCCAGTCGGTGAGGTTGAAGTTGTTCATCGCGTAGCCACGCGTGCTCGCGTCAGCTTCAGCCAGCGCTGGGCAGCGCGACCTTCAGTCCGGGCGCCATCTTCTGCACGCCGGCGGTGACGACCTGGTCGCCGGCGGGCGGCCCGAAAATCAGCACGTCGTCGTTGCGATAGCCCTGCACCGCTACGCGCACCAGTTCGACGGTGCCCACCGACTCCTTGCCGGTGTGCTTGACCACCCACACCGCGGGCCTGCCGCCGTCCTGCGTGAGCGCGGTGGCGGGGATGGTCGCTGTGAGCGTTCCGGACATCACGCGATCGACCAGCAGCGTGGCGGTCGCGCCGAGCGGCAGGGCTCGCGCTTCTACCGGCTTCAGCCGCGCACGGTACGTGCGCGTCTGCGCTGCCGCCTGCGGCGACAGCTCGCGCAGCGTGACGTCGAACACGTCGTTGGGCGCGCTCGCCAGCGACGCCTTGAAGTGCGCCGCCTTGAAGGTCGCGAGCTGGTCCTCGGGCACATCGACGACGATCTCGGGCGAGCCGGGGTCGGCGATCGACGACCATGGGCTGCCCCTCGGGTACCACCTGCCCGACTTCGAAAGCGCACGGAGGTGACGACGCCGCTGCGGGACGCGCGCAGCACCGTGTAGTTGAGCCGGTTTTGCGCGAGTTCCAGGTTCTTCTGGGCGGCGTCGGCGTTAGCGCGCGCTTGCCGCGCGCTGCTTTGCGCACGCTCGTCGTCCGACACGCTGACCGAGCCGTCCGTCTTCAGCGCATTCAGGCGCTTGCGATCCGAATCGGCCTGGCGGGCCTGCGTGACGGCAGCGGTCCATTGCTGCCGTGCCGCTTCCTCGGCCAGCCGGTAGTCGGTGTCGTCGAGCACGGCGAGGACGTCGCCCTCGTGCACGAACTGGCCGACATCGACCTTGCGCTGGGCGACCTTGCCGCCGACGCGGAAGGCCTGGTTCACCTCGTAGCGCGACTGCACGGTGCCGGCGTAGCGGTTGAGCTTCGCGGGCGTCGTCGTAGCGGAGTTCGGACGGTGCGCACCGGCCGGGGCGCCTGCGACGGGCGGCTTGTGCGGGCTGCAGGCGGAGAGCATGGCGGCTACGGCCAGGGCGACGGCCGCGGTAAGTGAGTTCTTCAAGGCAGTTCCCTCGTGAAGGCGATGGGTTATCAGGAATGCGACGGACGTGTGGCGTCGGCTGGTTGCAGAGCTGTTGGCGGCAGGCTCGAACACCTGCCAGCCTCCGCCCAGCGCCTTGTAGAGCTGCACGCTGTCGAGCAGCAGTTGGGTGTTGCTGTCGTTGGCGCTCAGGCGCACCGCGAGGCGGGCGCGCTGCGCATCGAGCAGCGGCAGCAGGTCGATCTGGCCGCGGTCGTAGAGCGATTGCGCGTGGCTCCAGCGCCGCTTCGGCGGAGGTGGCGGCGGCTTGCAGCGACCCCGAGCGCTGCCGTTCAGACGACAGCGCGACCAGCGCGTTCTCCACGTCTTCGAGCGCGCGCACGATGCCGTCCTCGGCGCGCAGCAGCGCTTCGCGCTGGCCGCTTTCGGCGACGTCGTTGATCGCCTGCGTGCGGCCGGCGTTGAAGATCGGCATGGCGAGCAGGCCCGCCACGTTGGTGAAGCGGGCGGCGCCCAGACCGACGCCGTTCAGCGTCACGTTCTGTTGGCCGAACGACGCGTCGAGAAACAGCCGCGGGAACCATTCGGCGGCGGCCTGCTGGCGGCGCGCATTGGCCGCATCGAGCTGCGCCATCAGCGCGAGCACGTCGGGGCGGCGCTGCAGCAGCGCGGCGGGCTGTCCAGGCCGGATCTCTGGCACGACCACGTCGCCGTGCCACGGCTCGATGCGCGCGGCATTGAAGGCCTGGTCGCCGATCAGCACCGCGATGCGATGCCGCGACACTGCGGCAACCGTTTCCAGTGGCGGGATCTGCGCGCGCGCCGATTCGGCGTCGGTCTGTGCGCGCTCCACGTCGAACGGCGTCGCCAGGCCCACGTTGTAGCGCGCCTTCACCAGGCGCAGCGTCTCGTCTTGGGCGGCCGAGATCGCCCGCAAGGTGTCGAGCTGGCGCAGCGCACCGACCAACGTGAAGTAGTTGGTGGCGACGTCGGTCATCACCAGCAGGCGCACACCGCGCACATCGTCGCCCGCAGCCAGGGCATCGGCATCGGTCGCGGCCGCACCCGCACGCAGGCGGCCGCTGAGGTCGACCTCCCACGCGACGTCCAGGCCCGCGCCGCTGCCCTTGGCGTCCGGCAGGGCCTGCTTGATGGCATCGCTGTAGCCAGAGTCGTGTTTGATGCCCCCGCCGCCCGCGCTGACGCTGGGGTACAGGAAGGACCGGCTGATCGTCTGGCCGGCGTGTGCCGCACGCAGTCGCTCGGCGGCGATCTTGACGTCGCGGTTTTCCTGCGCCGCGCGACGAACCAGGTCGGTCAGCACCGGGTCGTGGAACGTCTCCCACCAGGCGACCTCGGGCTCGATTTCGGAGGCGCTAGTCGCGGCGAACGTGGAAGGCACGTCGACCTTCGGGTGAAGGACCGGCGTGGCACAGCCGGAAAGAAGCAGGGCAATGGACACGGCCAGCGTTGCCGCGACGGCAGTGCTGGCCCGGCGACCGGCATGTTGGGAGGTTTTCTGTCCGGCACGCCCGGACAGCGGGAGGGGGGATGAAAGTCGCGGCATGGGATTGGACTTGTCTGGATTCGAGGGTGAGGTCAGCGTAGGGAGCTGGCCAGGCGAAGTCGTCAGCGATGCGTCATCGTTCGGTCGCCGTTGGGGTGGCCTAAGCGTCCCCAGCGGAATCCGCGCGCTCGCCAGCCGCCGAAGCGAGGTCGCAGGCAAGTGCCTCCAACAGCTCTTCGGCGGACGAAAACTCGCGCTGACGCCCAGAGACGAGGTTTTCGAGGCGGCCCATCAGGGCCCCTGGCGCGGCATCGCTACGCAGCTTCAACACGTATGCGCGGCGATTCGGGTACTTGGATTCGGGGTTGAGGACCATTGCAGACCTGTAGATGAAATGACCTGCATCACAGCGTAGGTCAGCCCGACGCGCGGGGGGTCAGCGAACCGTCGTGATTCGGTCGCGAGTGCACCCGTACCCAACCCGGACCGAATCACGACCGGTCGCTGACGACTCGGAAGTGACTCCTTCCTAGCATGGGCACCGTCGCCGATCGGCCCAGCCATGCGACGACACAACATGCCAACCGAGATACCGAATGAGAACCCTCAACGCCGTGATCTGCATGGCCCCGTGCGCATTTGACACAGCGAGTGAGCCACTCGCTGGGCCACAGACGGCATGTCCAGCCAGTCCGCCGCTGAAGTCGAGCAGTGTGTTTGTTCAGTTCAGCGACGGCACCAGCGTAGCCCCCGCCATTGCACGCTTTATTTTTGTGGCGCCAGCCAGCGCGGCTACAAGCCTGTCGGATGGTTGGCGCATGAGATGGGAATCCAGCCATGGCTTTTGACGAAATGACGACACGATCCGAAACCGGCACGGGCGAGAGCTATCGCTCCGCGGGCACGTCCTCAGTTGACGTGGATGTGCTCATCGTTGGCATGGGCCCGGTGGGCGCCATGATCGCCAACCTGCTTGGACGCTATGGTGTGCGTACGCTGGCCATTGAGAAATCCACGGAACTGTTCATGGCCCCCAGGGCCATCGCCCTGGACAACGAAGCGTTGCGCATCCTGCAACAGGCTGGCATCGGCGAGCGCGACTTCGAGCAGCTCGCCGTACCCTCCGTACGGCTCATCTCGCCCCAATTGGGCGAGTTCGGGGCAATCAATACGCTCGGGCCCATCGACGGACATCCCAAGCTGGTGACGTTCTACCAGCCAGAGCTGGAGCTCATGCTTCGCATGCGGTTGGAACGCTACGAGTGCGTGAACGTTTTGCTCGGCGCAACGCTGATCGATCTTACCGAGAGGAAAGACCACGTTGTCGCGAATATTCACATCGAGCGTGACACCGACTTGGTCGTGCGCGCCGGGTACGTGGTGGGTACCGACGGTGCATCATCGCTAGTGCGCCGGTTGATCGGCCAGAAGTTCGAAGGCAAAACCTATATTGAGGATTGGCTCATCGTCGATGCGCAAAAGCGCGAGCGACCTATCGACCATGTGCAGTTCTTCTGTGACCACCGGCGGCCGGGGCCACACCTGCCCGCGCCGGGCGGGCGTGAGCGTTGGGAGTTCAGGCTTCACTCTGAGGAGACCCGGGAAGACATGGAGTCCGATGCGCGCATCAAGGAACTACTTGCGCCATGGGGAACGCCTCGGACCATCGACATCGAGCGCCGAGCCGTCTACCGATTCCATGCGCGTGTCGCAAATGCCTTCAGCAAGGGGCGTGTGTTCCTTGCTGGGGACGCCGCGCACGTCACGCCGCCGTTTATTGGCCAAGGATTGGTGGCCGGGTTGCGCGATGCTCTGAACCTTAGCTGGAAGCTAGCTTGGGCCATCAAGGGACACGTTGTCCCAGATATTTTGGACAGCTACGACGAAGAACGGCGCCCGCACGCGAAGGCGATGATTGACCTGGCGCAGCTGATGGGCAAGTTGGTGATGCCTCGTAACGCCGTTACGGCGTTCCTTATCCACGGCGTCATGCAATTGTCGCGTTGGATTCCGACGCTGAGCCGCTACGTCGAGGAGCTTGGCGTCAAGCCAAAAAGCTCTTTTGCGCGTGGCCTCTTCGTCAAGGGGCATTCCACCGCGAAAGTGATTCGCGGATCCATGCTTCCGCAGGGTTACGTTCGCCGGCGTGACGGGGACATCCGGCTTAGCGACGACGCCATCGATCCCCGCTTAACGCTGATCGGTTTTGGCGTGGACCCTTACCAACTTCTCGAGCCACTCCTGCTGCATCAATTTCTTGGCGCGGGTGGCCAACTCGTGCAGATCGCCCATCGCGGACAGCGGCCCAGCACCGGAACGCAGCGAGCGTGGGAAGACCTGACCGGTGTCTTCCTGCCCGGATTCGCCCGCGTCGGATGGCTCGCCGTGGTCCGTCCAGATCGCACGATCCTGCACGACGGGCCAGCGAACCACGCGAACCAGCTGGTCCGCGAGAGCCTTGATCTCCTCGGCACGCGGGAGCCCCAGGTCCAACCGTTTGCTATCCAAGCCCACTAATTTTCGCGGAATTCATTGCATGCAACTCACGTCTCCTCAGCCGGCTCGGCACCCAAATCCAACTACTCGGGCCACCGGGCTTGCCTACCTGATCTTCGAGCGGCCTAGCCTAAATGAAGCCGCCGAGTTCCTCACCGACTTCGGCTTGCGCTATGTGTCACGCCGCAAGAACGTCATGTTTTTTCGGGGAACGGAAGCGTCTCCTTTCTGCTATGTCGTTCGGCGAGGCGGCACGGCCCGCTTCGCGGGCCTGGGGCTGCGCGTGGAGACTGTCGCAGAGCTAAAAGCGCTGGAGAACGTGGCCGGCGCCAGCCGCGCCGAATTCTGCTCCTGGCCGGGCGGCGGTTGTCGCGTGCAGCTGACGGATCCCTCGGGCTTTCAGGTCGATGTGATCCAAGGCCAGGAAGCGGTCGAGGAGATCAATCATCGGCCCATCCTTCCCGTTAACGCGCCGGCAGATGTGCACCGAATCAACGAAACGCAGCGGACTCCGCTCCGTGCGCCGGACGTCATCAAGCTTGGGCACGTCGTACTCGAACTTGCGAACTTCCAAGCCACATGCGCGTGGTACACGCAGCACTTCGGCTTTATCCCAAGCGATGTACAGGTGCTACCGGACGGGTCTCCCGCGGCGGTCTTCATGCGGTTGGACCTGGGCGACAAGCCGGCCGACCACCACACGCTGGCACTGGCCCAGGGCATTGCGTCGGCTTACAGCCACAGCGCCTATGAACTGGTGGACGCGGACGCGGTCGGCATGGGTGAGCGCGTGCTTAGGGAGCACGGTCGGGAACACGCATGGGGAATTGGGCGACACATCCTTGGTAGCCAAATCTTCGATTACTGGAGGGATCCGTGGGGCGACAAGCACGAGCATTACTGCGATGGCGATCTCTTCACCGCTGATGTGCCGATGGGCGTCCACGAAGCGAGCCGTGAGGCCATGTCGCAATGGGGGCAAGTCATGCCCGCCAGTTTCACCCGTCCCAAGCTTGGTCTTTCCACGGTGGCAGCAGTAGTGCGTGGCCTGCGTGGGAGTCCGGACCTCAGCGTCGCCAAGCTGCGCGCGCTGCATAAGGTCTTTGGCTGATACCCACGCTAGATAAGTTACGGAACGATTTCCATGTCTCTAAACGTCATTCATTTCTCTTGTCGCGGACGCACGCAGTGGGGCGTGATCCGTGATGGACACATCACTCCCGTCCCCGGCGAGTTTCCGTCCACGGCGGATTTCATTCGCAAGAACCCCATCGACATGCTTCGTTTGTTAGACGACCCCCAGGTTCACGAACGCGACGTCGAGTTGCTCTCGCCAATCACACACAATCAGCAATTCGTGTGCCAGGGGGCCAATTACCGGCGGCACATGATCGAGTCGGGCATGGATCCCGACACCAAGACGTTCAATATGATTTTCACCAAGGCATCCAGTTGCATCGTGCCTTCCAATTCAAACGTCGTCCGCCCGAGGCACGTCAAGTTTCTGGACTACGAAATCGAGCTGGGCTTGGTGCTCAAGCGCGATATTCGCGAGTTCGTGAAAGTCACTGATAAGAACCTGCACGAGTACATTGCCGGCATTGTTATCGTGAACGACTATTCCGCGCGCGACGTGCAGATTCCACAGATGCAGTTTTATAAAGGAAAGAGCTACCGGACATTCGGTCCGGTTGGACCTTATCTTTGTCTGCTGGACCCGTCTGACGTCGCCCAGCTCGCCCAGCTGCAACTTACCCTCACCGTAAACGACCAGGTTCGCCAGCATGATACGACCCGCAACCTGGTTTACGGGCCTGCGGAAACCCTGACTGAGCTATCGGGCATGCATGATTTGGCCGTGGGCGATCTTCTGGCGACAGGCACGCCCGCTGGGTGTGCGCTTTCCGTGCCATCACCCGCCAAGCAGCGCGCCTTCAGCCTGTTGCCCGAGGAGACCAAGTGGGCGCTGTTCCTGAAGATCCAGGCGAAGCGCAACCAATATTTAAAGCCGGGCGATGTAGTCGAATCCCAGATCCGCAGTTTCGATGGCAGGATTCATCTTGGCGCACAGCGGAACCTCATAGTGGAGGAACGGTGACATGACAGGCGTCACTGATCAGGCGCATGTGGCCGCGATCGAGGCGGAAGGAAACTCATTGAGCCTCCCCGACAGCACCTACGACATGCTGCAGCGTACTGCGCTGCAGTACCCAGAAAAGCCGGCCCTGTCGTTCTTTCTGCATGCGACCGATTTTCCCTATCCGGAGAGATGGAACTATCGCGAATTCTTCGAGGACGTCACTCGAACGGCCAACCTGTTTCATGCACTCGGCGCGAACAAAGACACGGTGATCGCCTACATTCTGCCCAATCTTCCCGAAACGCACTTCGTCATTTGGGGCGGGCAGGCGTCGGGCATCGTGGCAGCGATCAACCCTTTGTTGGAGTCGGAGGCGATCGTGCAGCTGCTCCATGCAGTGAACGCGCGCATCTTGGTCACGCTGTCGTCATTCGAGGATGGAGGGCTGTGGCGCAAGCTGTCGCCCGAACTGGGACGGGTGGCCAGCTTGGAACATGTGGTCTTGGTCAATCTTGCCGAACGTGTCGTTGGGCGCAAGCGTTTGCCATCGCGCGTGCAGCTATCGCGTGATGCGGGGCATGTCGGTTGGGAAGGCACGTCGAAGACGCCCGCCAACGTGCGGTTCCATGATTTCGGTCTAGCCATGCATGGCCAGCCGAGCGATCGGCTGCTCAGCGGACGCCGCTTTGATCCAAACGACTACTCGTCATTCTTCTGTACAGGCGGCACGACCGGATCTCCGAAAATTGCCATGCGCCGTCATCGCAATGAGGTGACCAATGCGTGGAGAGTGGCGCAGATGATCGGTGATGGGATCGGCCCGGGAAAGAACGTGTTTTGTGGCTTGCCGCTATTCCACGTGAACGGCGCTCTGGTAACCGGCCTGCTGCCCTTTTCCAAGGGATCTCACGTGATCATGGGTACGCCCCACGGCTACCGCGGCGAGGGCGTTCTTTCCCAGTTCTGGGCCATCGTTGAGCATCATCAAATTCACCTCTTCAGTGCGGTCCCCACGATATTCAGCGCACTACTCGAGGTCCCTCGCGAGGCTCATCGTATCCATTCGCTGCAGTTCGGCTTATGCGGCGCGGCCCCCATGCCACCTGAACTGTTTCGCCGCTTCGAGCAGGAAACCGGCCTGGCCATTCTGGAAGGCTATGGCCTGACCGAAGCGACGTGTGTCAGCAGCATCAACCCACCGCTGGGCGACCGCCGTGTTGGCTCAGTTGGCTTGCGCGTTCCGGGGCAAGGGATGAAGACGGTCATCCTGGGCGACGACGGCACCTATGAGCGCGATGCCGCCGATGGTGAAGTGGGCGTGTTGACGGTGAGCGGCCCAAATGTGTTCGCGGGATACCTCAACGAAGAGCATAACCGTGAGCTCTGGCTCGACCTTGGCGACGGCGAGCGATGGTTACACACCGGCGATCTGGCCATTCGAGACTCTGATGGCTACTTCTGGCTCAAGGGTCGCACCAGGGAACTGATCATAAGGGGTGGTCACAACATCGATCCCGCCACCATCGAAGAACCGTTGTACGCGCATCCGGCCGTTGCATTGGCGGCGGCAGTGGGTCGCCCCGACAGCCATGTGGGCGAGCTGCCAGTGGCATACGTACAGCTCAAGCAGGGTGCTGAGGTCAGCGAGGCGGAACTACTTAGCTACCTGGCATCCCGCATCGGTGAGCGGGCGGCCATGCCTAAGGCCATTACTGTCATCGAAACGATGCCGTTGACGGCCGTCGGCAAGATCTACAAGCCGGATCTTAAACGCGTGGAAACCGAGCGCGCGCTCGCGACAGCACTCACCAAGGCCGCCGTCGATGTCGTTGCGGTGATCGTCTCGATGGACGACGTGAAAAAAACTCTGGCTGTCACGGTGCGCGTGCGAGAACCAGCGGCCGAAAAAGAGGCTGCAAGAGTGCTAGGTCTGTTTGCACTCCCGTATCAGATCACTACGGCAAAATAACTCTCATCACCATGACCAAGGTCTATCTCCCGCGTGAGCGGGAGGCCGGAGTTCGCCTCGAAATCATGAAAGTCTTTCCGAACCTCATCGTTTGCGAGCACTGCGACGCGGTATACCTGCGACCTACGCTGGCCTCCGGAGAAACGGTGCGCTGTGAAGTGTGCGCGGCGCCGTTCTACCGCGCAGGGCGGTTGGATATCGATCGCTGGCTGGCCCTGACCATGGCGGCCATCGTGGTGTATGTCATGGCCAACGTCTGCCCGATCATCAGTATCCGTTTTCAAGGACTGCAGCACGAGGCGACGCTGTGGCAATCCGCAGCTGCACTGGCACAGGGGCCAATCACGCTGGTCGCCGTACCAGCAGCCCTGACCGTCATCGCAGTGCCCTTGGTGCAAATGCTTCTGCTCGGATGGTTGCTGGCGTACGCGCGCCAAGGTCGGCGGGCGCCGGGTTTCCGGACGGCCATGAAGGTGCTCGTGGCGCTCCGCCCATGGAGCATGGTTGAGGTAGCGCTGATCGGGATTTTGGTTTCCGTCATCAAGCTTGCCGGCTTCGTGCACGTCATCCCCGGCGTGGGGCTTTGGGCTATTGGCGTACTGACGGTACTGCTCACCGTGATTGCCAGCCCTGATGCCCGCCACCTCTGGGAGCTCACGGAGCGCGAGGTAGCGCCATGAATCCGCGCCGCCGCGCCCGCGGACTCGGTGTAATCGGCTGCCACGCTTGCGGTCTGGTCTGTAAAGTGCCGCTTGAGCTGCCAAGGGCTCCTGGCTGCCCTCGTTGTGGCGCGGCCTTGCACAAACGCCGTCCCAATAGCCTTGCGCGCACATGGGCCTGCTTGCTGGCCGCAATGATCCTCTACATCCCGGCCAATGTGCTGCCCGTGATGTACACCAGCCTGCTGGGGCGTGGCAGCAACAGCACGATCAGCACCGGCGTCATCGAATTCTGGAAGGCTGGCTCCTACGGCATCGCCTTGGTGATCTTCATTGCCAGTGTAGCGGTGCCTTGCGCGAAGTTCCTCGCGCTCAGCGTGCTACTTGTCTCTGCCAAACGTCAGTCGTCATGGGCGAGGCGCGAGCGCGCGCTGCTCTATCGCTTGGTGGAATTGGTGGGTTACTGGTCGATGCTCGACGTACTGGTGGTCGCGATCGTCGCGGGCCTCGTCAAATTCCACGCGTTGGCCGACATCGAGCCACGTCTGGGCATTCTTTTTTTCGGCGGCGTGGTGATTCTCACCATGCTCGCTGCCATGCAATTTGATCCCCGGTTGACCTGGGACGGAAACGAACATGAGTGACGCGATTAGGCATGTAACGCCTCCCAATGATGCGGCCATCATCCGCCCCCGCCACCGCATCTCCCCGGTCTGGCTAGTGCCGCTGCTAGCTGCACTGATCGGGCTGTCGATGTTGGCGCATGCCTGGCTGTCGACCGGGCCGCAAATCACGATCGATTTTCAGACAGCCGACGGCCTCGAAGTAGACAAGACGCCGGTGAAGTACAAGGACGTGAAGGTGGGCGTGGTCTCCGCGATTGCCTTGAGCGACGACGGGTCGCATGTCACGGCCACCGTGGCGCTGGACAAGCGGGCGACAAGTTTGGCGCGCGCCGATACGCGCTTCTGGGTCGTTCGTCCACGCATTGGCCTGCAAGGTGTCTCGGGCATCGATACGTTGCTTTCGGGTGCCTACATCGGAGTGGACAGGGGGCCCTCCACTGTCCCGAACGAACACTTCAAGGGATTGGAAACGCCGCCCACCGTGGTCGATGGCATGCCGGGCAGAAGCTTCGTACTGCACGCCGAGGACCTGGGTTCGCTCGACATCGGATCGCCTATCTACTACCGCCGGATCCGCGTCGGTCACGTTGCGTCCTATCGCCTTGATGCCGATGGCCGCGACGTCACGCTGGAAATATTCATTGATGCGCCCTACGACCGCTTCGTCACCGCTAAAACGCGCTTTTGGCATGCCAGTGGGGTGGATATCTCGCTTGGCGCGGATGGCCTGAAACTGGACACGCAATCGTTGGCCACCGTGCTCGCTGGCGGCATTGCGTTTGCCAACACCGGAGGGGAAACACAGGCACCTGCACCTGCGCAAGCGGCGTTCGACCTGACCAAGGACCAACAAACAGCACTGGCTCCGCCCGATGGCACATCGCAGTATTTGCAGTTGCGCTTTGAGAGTTCGCTGCGTGGCCTGGCCATTGGTGCGCCAGTGGAATTCGCTGGCTTGAACATCGGAAGGGTCGTGTCCCTCGATCTCGACTACGACGCAGGTGCACATCGCTTCCCAACCGTGGTCGGCGTGGTCATTTACCCCACCCGCCTTGGCGGCGTGCTGGCGCGCTTGCCCAAGTACAGCGGCGACACGGCAGAGCAGGCGGCGGCCTTCCTCACCAACCTGGTACAGCATGGTCTGCGTGCCCAAGCGCGCTCAGGCAACTTGCTTACCGGGCAGCTATACGTTTCTTTCGAATTCGTGCCCAACGCGCCCAAGGTCGATTTCGACCCGGCGGCGCGGCCAATCGCAATACCCACGGTCCCCGGTAGCTTCGACCACATGCAGGAACAGGTGGCCAACATCGTGAGCAAGATCGAGAAGATGCCTCTGGATGCCATCGGCGAGCACCTCGACGCTTCACTGGTGGATCTGGACGAGAGCCTCAAGCAGGTCAATGGCCAGGTGCTGCCGGCAACGACGCAAACACTGCAACAGGCGGACCGCACCTTCCAGACAGTGCAAGGCGCATTCGGCGACAACGCACCCCTTCAGCAAAACCTGCAGCAAGCGCTGCATGAGGTTCAGCGCACGGCGCAGTCGGTGCGCACGCTTACTGACATGCTCGGCCGTCACCCAGATGCATTAATCAAAGGTCTGCCAAACGATGCGAAGACGGCTACTCCATCGTCCTTCAACACCGCGCCATCGGAACAAGCACAATGAGATATGTCATCCCATTTACCTTGGTCGCTTTGATTTTCGCGCTAGCATCTTGCTCCTCGACTCCAGTTCGCTATCACACCGTGGCTCCGCCCATGGAACATGCGGCTTTGCAGCCGAGGGCGCCATTTCTTGTCAACGTGCTCCCGGTCGGCATTCCCAACGGGCTGGATCAATCCCAAATGGTCGTCCGGCAAGGTGATAGCGGTGTGGCCGTGCTCGAAACAGAGCGCTGGGTCAGCCCACTTGGCGATGAGGTCCGTGGCGCGCTTTCATCGCACCTGGCAATCCTGCTTAATACTCAGGACGTTGCGGGGTTGTCTATGAAGTCTGACAAGCCGGTCGTCATGGTGAAAGTGCAGGTTCGGCGCTTCGATGCATGGCCGGGTCAGCACGTCCAATTGATCGCCGACTGGGAGCTAGTCCTCTCGGATGATCCCGGGCACACGCTCGTGACCGGAACCGGCCGCTTTGATGAAGCAGCCCCCGGGGGCTACCCAGAATTGATACGCGCCTATCAACGGGCGGTGCGGGCATTGGCAATGCGCATCGCGTCCGACGCCCAGTCCGCAAGGATTTCTCGCTGACACTTCTGGTGAGGAATATCTCAGCGGTACAGCTGACACCAATGTTTGTACATACCCTCTGACACCAATGTCTGTACAACGTGTACATACATTGGTGTCATGCCCAAGAGTTCTGTCCACTAGGCCATGACTTCAGGCCCATGCACTAGTGTTAACTCAATACTATGGTTCACTCCAAGGTAAGTAGCAGTGCGGGTGGGATGTGGACGACAACGCCAGCCATCTGAAGAAATTCCAGAAGGAGCTCTCGGCCGGCACCGTATCCTTGGTGTTGCTGGCCGTGCTGGGGCAGTCGCGTCAGCCAATGTATGGCTACCAGATCGCGAAGCGCCTTGAGGACGTGGGCGAAGGGGTATTGGCCGGCAAGCAGAGCGCGCTATATCCGGTACTACGCAATCTTGAAGGGGCTGGCTTGCTTGCCAGCGAGGTGGAGCCGTCGATCAGTGGGCCGCCTCGTCGTTATTACCGCATTACGAAGTTGGGTCGCGAAGTGCTGCGTGACTGGGTGGATGCCTGGGGTGCTACGCGCGATTCCGTCGATAGCGTTTTGCAAGGAGGGGTGTAATGAACGCACCACGTACGATTGCCGAGTATTTGAAGCAACTACGCGACGCCCTGCGTGGCGCGGATCCGGCCTTGATCCAGGATGCGCTGTATGACGCGGAGGAACATCTGCGCGCCGAGCTGGCTGAGAATCCCCAGCGTGGGGAGGCCGAGATGCTGGCCCATGTGGTGGGCACCTACGGCGCACCGGATGAAGTGGCCGACCTTTACCGGGATCAAGAGATCAAGATCCAGCGCGCGTTGCGTCCGCCGCCGATGCCCAAGCGTCGCTCTGCCATGGGACGCTTCTTTGGTGTTGCTGCCGATTCGCACACCTGGGGCGCCATGTTCTACATGGTGCTGGCGCTGGCCAGTGGCATCTTTTATTTCACCTGGGCGGTGACCGGCATTTCGCTTTCGCTGGGTTTATTGGTGCTGATCATAGGCATCCCGTTTATCGTGCTGTTTCTCAGCACGGTGCGTGCGCTGTCGCTGCTGGAAGGGCGCATCGTGGAGACGATGTTGGGTGTGCGCATGCCGCGCCGGCCACCGTATCCGGCACTTGCGGGCATGTCACTCAAGCAGCGTGTGGGGGCCATCTTCACGGATGGGCGTACGTGGACGATGTTGTTCTACATGATCCTGATGTTGCCGCTGGGCATCATCTATTTCGTCTTCACTGTCGTGCCCATGGTCGTTTCGCTGGCCTTTATCGCATCGCCGATCGGGTTGGCTTTCAACAACGACAATGTTCTGATCAATTGGGGCCTGGGATCGCATGAGCCAGGCTGGGGCGATGCGCTCGTTCTTTGCATCATCGGTATCTTCCTGTTGTTTGGCACGCTGCATCTGGTGCGTGCGCTGGGCAAGCTGCACGGTGCCATCGCGAAGGGCTTGCTGGTTCGCTCGGACGATCAGCGGGCTTAAGCCATGACGATATTCACGCTTGCCGCACTGGCCGGTGATTGGACCGGCCGCGTGCTCACACCAGTTGCAGATCCTTGGGCTTGGCGCCCGGAAACACGTTCTGCAGTTGGCTGCCGGATAGGCCCCATGTCTTTCCGAACAGGCCGCCGAGCATGTCACGGTAGTTGGTGAGCACCGGGTAGTCGCGGTTCTGCAGCAGGTTCTGTGCGTTCACTGCCACTTGCGGCCCTGCGATGCGGCCACCATTGACCTGGCCACCGAGTACCCAATGCACGGTACCGTGGCCGTGGTCGGTGCCCTTGTTGCCGTTTTCGCGGAACGTGCGACCGAATTCCGAGATCACCACGACGACGGTGTTGTTCCACTCGTCGCCGAGTGCATCGGCATAGGCGGCCAGGCCCTTGCCGAGGTTGGACAGGTTGTTGGCCAGCTGACCGGTCGTGCTGCCCTGGTTGACGTGCGTGTCCCAGCCGCCGATGTCGACGAAACCCAGACGGTACTGGTCGCGCATCATGGTGGCGATGCGGTGGGTTTCGTCGGCGAAGTTCTTGGCGTTGGCGGCGCCACGATTAGCCTTCATCATTTCGTCCTGCAGCTCCCTGGACACGGTCTGGCGAAGCTCCAGGCCGTCGGTGGCGGCAGAGGCGAGCGAAGTGTTCTGGTACATGCCTGCCAGGATGCTGGCTTGTCGATCGTCGAATACGGGCTTGGTATTACCGCGCAACGAGATATTCGGAATATCGTGATTGCCGCCCTGGAAACTCAGTGGCAACGCATCTGTAAATGCGATGGAAGGCACCTTGGCCATCTGGCCCGACAGGCGTGCCATGAAGCCGGAGCGGAAGTCGTTGCGCTGGTTGCTGGGCTCGCCGGATTCGATATTGTCCTGCGTTTCGAAATGGCTGCGCGACATATCGTCGGTACCGGCAAACGGCACGAAGGCGATCTGACGTTTCTGCCATAGCGGATAGAGGGAATCACGCAGTGCGGGATTGAGCCCCCACTCGCTGTCGAGTCCGATCACGCTGTTCTGGTTGTACGGATCCGGCTTGGCAATCGATAGCGTGGGGCGCGACTCGTAATAGAAGTCGCTGCTATAGGGTATGAGCAGGTTGTTGCAGTCGTAGCCGCCGCGCAGGAACACCAGCAAAAATCTTGGTGCGCCGGCCGGTGCGGCAAACAGTTTGCCGGAGAAGGACAGGGCAGGGGCGGCGACAGCGGCAGTGGCAGCGGCGAGCAGGAATTCTCGGCGATTCATGGCGGTCGGCCTCAGCGGTAGTTGAAGTCGGGAGACGAGAGCAGGAAGGTGTTCCACTCCTGCTGCGAAGTAGCTTTGGCCAGCGCGTCGCGCGTCTGTGAGCTCAGCCGTGGATCGAACGTGTCGTAATAGAGCCGCGTGGTCAGCATGGGAAAATCGCCACCCACCTTGACGGTGCCTTCCGGTGTCAGCAGACGGTTGTTGCCGGTGCCGATGGCGCCGGCGATCTCGAAACGTTTGGCCATCTGTCCCGAGCTGGACCAGCCGCTGCCCTCAAGCGGCCAGCCATCCGGCGTGAGGCGGCCGAAGACGGGCTCGCCCAGCTGGTTGAGCCAGTTGAGCAGGGGCTTGGCGTTGGCGATGGGTTTGCCGTCGTAGGCCATGCGCACGGAGGACACCACGAACTGCATCGGGTCCTTGAACTTCTTGCCATAGCTGGTAGCCAGCTCCTTCGACTCCAGCATGGTGCGCAGTACGGCTGCGATGTCGCCATCCGTTCGCTGGAACGTCCTGGCCATCCTTGCGACCAGTTCCGGCGGTGGCTCGTCGGCGACGAAGTATTCCGCGAGCTTCTTGGAGATGAACTGCGCGCAGGCCGGCTGGCGAGTGATCAGGTTGACCGCCTCGGTCACTTCATCGAAGCCGCTGCCCTTGATCTTTTGTCCCAGCAACATCTTGTCGCTGTAATCGTGGCGCATGGGGTTGAACTCAAACATGCCGTTGTGCACGAACATGGCGGCGTAACGCGGATGCTGGCGCAGCGCGGGGCGATCGCGCAGCGGTGTGACGCCGGACCCCGTGAGGACCAGGGCCAGCTGCTGCACGTCTTGCTGGGTGTAGCCGGAACCAACCCCGAGCGTGTGCAGCTCCATCAGCTCGCGTGCGTAGTTCTCGTTGACGTGGTCCTTGGCATTCTGGGCGTTGTCGAGGAACTCCATCATGGCCGGGCTTTCCAGCGTCGCCATCACCAGGTCGCGAAACTTGCCGAGCGCGTGCGGACGGATCGAATTCTGCACGTAATCGTTGGCTACCCAGCGCACGCGACCCTTGCCGGCGTACACGCTGAAGTGATTCAGCCAGAACCAGACCATCTGCTCTTTCAGCTGGTTCTCTCCGTAGATCGCATGCAAAATTTCGATTTGCTGCGCCTGCTGCCCCAGATCGCTGGCGTGCTGCTGTTGGGCCTTCTTGACGGCGGTCTTGTCGTCGCCGTCGGGCATGTTCTTGATCTTCTCCTGCTCGTCGCGCAGGTTGGTGAGCAACGTTTCAAGCGGCGTGTTCGCCACTTCGTAGGTGTTGATCAGGGCGGCAATCTGAGGTGGCAGGCGGTCGTCGCTGTCATGCTGATCGAGCTGTTCGTCCAGGAAGCGCGAGCGGCCCAGTTCGCGGTAGCGGGTGACCGTGGTGCTATCCAGCTCGAAGCCGTCGCGGCGTAGCCAGGCGATGTCGTCTTCGCTCAGTGGACGTGGATCGCGTGCCATGGCACTGGCAGGGCCAAGCACCAGGAGCAGGCCAAGCAGGGCCAGCCAAGGGCGGGCGCTGCGGTCCGGGGCTTTCGAGGTTGGGCGCATGCGTCGGGATTCCTGGTGAGAGTGAACGACGGCGGTTGCTGACCAGTGTCAACGCGGCAGTTGTCATCCCGCTTACCGGGTATCTCGTGGGATTGTGATTTATTAGGCGCGGATTCATGCGGGAACGGAACCGATGGCGCGCCTCTAGGGATGCTCTGATCAACTCTGCGTAGGTGTCACCGGTCCTGTCTGTTCGCAGACCACAGGGGAGTCGGCGCACGCGGGGAGAGGACATGGATGTCCTCGGCTTTGAGGAGCGAGGAAGGCAGACTGGCCGTCTGTCGAGCCGGCGCACCGAAGGGATGCGGACAGACAGGACCGGCCCCAACATATTGAATTCAAAGTGATGGGGTGATGTCCAGAAGGCCCGCAGGCGCTGCCGCGTGGCTTGGCAAGACGGCCAGTCTTCCCGGCGCCACGCAACACCGCCTGCGGGCCTTCTGGACATCATGACGCCTGCGCAGAGTTAATCAGAGCATCCCTAAGGCACGCACTGGCTAGAGCCGGGCTCTGCGCGCCTGTTCAGAGTCCCCGCGACGGATAGGTCCCCTCGTTCGTCAATCCCATCGTCATCCCAGCGAAAGCTTGGATCCCGTGCCGTTTGCACTCGAAAAACGGAGGTGAATCAACGCACGTCGCTGGATGCCGGCTTGCGCTGGGATGACGACTTGGGGGTGTGGGGACTCGCGACAAGGCTGAAGGGCCAAATCAGGGCCGGCATGATTTCCGCTTGCCGCAAGATGGCCCCTCACTCCGGTCCTCTGCCCGGCGGGGAGAGGGCGCAATCGGCAGGGTCAGAACTCGTCGACGAACTCCACCACCACACCGAGCTGACCGGCTTCGACTTCGGCCACGGCGTGAACGGCATCGGCGTGGAGGTGGTCGGCTGCTCGTACCTCGATCAGGAACAGTTCGCCGCTGCTGTCATCGGTCAGGTCGCTGTAGTCGAATTCGTCGCGCATGTTGAGTGCAGGATCGTCGATCTCCTCCACGTGCTCGATGCCATCGATGCCATGCAGGATGGTAAGCAACGTGTTCGCGTCTTCGCGGCTGCCGGTCATGCGGATGCGGATCGTGGGCATGGTGTTCTGCTCTCGTTTCCACCGTCTTTATGCTGACGCCAAGCATGTTCACGGCAGGTGATCGTCGACGAGCCGGACTGTCCTGCGCGACGCAGCGCTCGACCAGGGTGAAGACGCTCTAAAATGTGGCGTTTGCCGGAGCAGCCTTGTGCCCAAGATTTACGACCGCGCCTATTTCGATAAATGGTATCGCCACCCCGACCATGCCGTTGGTTCGCCAGCCGAGCTTCGGCGCAAGGTGGCGATGGTGGTAGGGCAGGCCGAGTACTACCTCGGGCGATCCGTGCGTAGCGTGCTGGATATCGGCTGTGGCGAAGGCATCTGGCGGGCGCCGCTGCGTGCCTTGCGGCCGGGCATTCATTACCAGGGGCTGGATGCCAGCGAATATGCGGTGATGCGCTATGGCGCCCGCCGGAATATTGGCCTGGCGCGCTTCGGGCAACTGGAACAGCTGCGCTTCGACCACCGTTTCGACCTGATCGTCTGTACCGACGTGCTGCACTACCTCAAGCCCGCGGAGCTACGCGCCGGCCTGGTAGGCATCAGCGACATGCTGGAGGGCGTGGCCTTCCTCGAAGTATTTACCAGCCGCGACGGCGTGGATGGCGATATGGATGGCTTCCATTCGCGCGCGCCGTCCTGGTATCTGCGTGCGTTTGGCGAGGTGGGGCTGCTGCCGTGTGGCTCGCACTGCTATCTCGGGCCGCGCCTGGATCGTCGTATCGCTGCGCTGGAGCGGGCGCAATTGCCAGGGTGATCAAAACTCCAGATGGGCTCGCAAGCCAGCGAAGCGGGCGGGGCCTCGGTCGCGGTTGTAGCCGGGGTTATGGATCAGCTGCAGATCAGGGCTAAGGGTAAGATGCGCGATGGGCGTAAAGCTGTAATACGCCTCGAGGATCTGCTCGCGACCGTAGTTGAGCGCACCATCGCCCAGGACAAAACCTTCGCCGCCCAGGGCGAGATAGTCGCGGTGGATCGACGACAGTCCATTGATGGCCATGGCTATCGAGAGGTGGTCCGTGGAACGCCCCCAATGAGCGCCGGATAGCTGAAGGCCACCACTTAGGGTGCGGTCGACCTCGGTGAACACGAAGGACTCGGTGCGCCCGTCGTTCCAGCCCGCGCGCATGAATAATCCGGTGTCGCCGTCGTCTGCCAGTGGCAGTTCGCCGTTCAGGCCGAAACCGTATTTGTGTCGCCCCGGCTGATCGTCGGCCCGGATATCCGGCAGCTGGCCGGTGGCCTGCGCGATGGCGATGGCATCCTCGTAGATGCCCATGCGAGCCTTGTTTCGAAAGGCCAGCAGACGCATCGCCCAGCCATCGGCCTGCGGTTGCAGCGTCAGCTCGATCTGCTGTCCGTTCGAGTCGGGTAGGGAGTAGATGAGCCGTTGCCCGTTCGCCTCGTAAGGCATTAGATAGATGCCGTAGCGCAGACTCCAGCTCGGATGGATCCACGCCACCACGAGTCCGTCGGTATAGCCGCGTGTATCGGCAGCGAAATCCCAGGCGGTATTGTTGAACAACGACCAGTTCATGAACTGGGTACGCGTGCTGCCGCCATAGCGGTTCTTGTCGAAATCATCGTTGACCGACATCTTGCCCAGCTTCACCTCGACGCGCTGGGCCGCTTCCTTGCCTGGTAGCTGGTCCTGGTTGCGTTCGGCATCGACGGTGTCGTCGCTCAGGGGCAGCGCCCAGCGCAGGTACGCGCGTGCGAGATAAGGTCCCTTGCCGAGTCCGGCCGTGCCCGAGCGGATGACATCGCCATTGGTGAGGCCGCCCAGGCCGGTGGCACCTGAAACGCCTTCACCCTTGAACATCTCCATGTCCAGGTAGAACTGCAGGTGCGCGGGCAGGGCCATGCCGAAATAGGCGCCAAAGGTGTGCGAACGCGCGGTGTCGCCCTCCGGACGCAGGCTGAGGTTGCCGGCGTAAGGTGAGTGCAGCGAATCCTGATGCTGGTCGACAAAGGTGTATTGCGCGCCAAGCCATTGCGGCACCCACAGGCTCGCTTCATCGGCATGAAGCGGCAGTGAGGCGAGCATCAGGCACGCCGCGGCTTGGACACGTGCAAATCGCATGGTTCAAAGGACAGTGTTGAGGGGGTGATCGGAGGAGCGGACTCTAGCGCGTGATGATGACACGAGCAAAGAAAAGGGCTGGTTTGCCGAGCGGGTCATCTGAATCTCAATAGCGGATTGAGTAGAGGCCATGCTCATCAAGGCGATGATTATCGCCTTATCTCGGAGCAGCCCCAATCATTCTGACCTTCAGATGGCTCGTCGCTTAAGCGCACGATAGCGGGCATAAATCGTGTTGCGCCGATTTAGATGGGTGCCAGACCAGTTACCAAGAGGCTGAAACCACGATGCCGTTGGTTTTAGTGGGCATGGCAATTTCCACGTGCAGATTTGGCCGCAGCAGTGGCAGTAGGTCCAGGGTCCATTGCGTAACGTTTTTCCAGCGCACCGCCGACCGCATATAAGTCGGCATCAGTCGCGCCTTTACAGGCACGAAGTCCGGTGAAAGCACCTGGAAATACCGCAATACTTCGCGGCGGCTGTACTCGCGCCAGTGGTGGGCATACGTATGCGTTTTCAGTATCTCTTCGACTGAAATACCGCCGCCTTTACCTGTGACGTATCTTGCGAGTTGCCACGCGCGACCCTTCCAAGAGTAATAGTTGGGAGTCGTAACAACGATGCGGCCATCGGGCGCGAGGATGCGATGTACTTGCCGCCAGAAGTTAATCGGGTTGAACGTAATGTGCTCGAGAATCTCTGTAAACAACACGATATCCACCGAGTTGTCGGGGATCGCAACCAGTTCTTCAGCACGTTCGAGATTGGAGCAAGGGATCAAGGGGATGGTCATCGCATGGGCGATGTCTTTCACGCTCTCGGCATTGAACGTGCTGGGCATATCGACAGCGGTGACGTCAAAGCCAGCCAGTCGCCACATGACGGCCTGGTGAAGCCAGTGTGCGCCAATATCCAGAACACGGTTGCCGCCATTCCAGGTTGATTTGAATTCGTCTAGCGTTGTCGCGAACCGCTGATAGTGGTCGGCGAGGTACTCGCCAGCGGGAACGCCATAACGCTCGAAAAGCGCAACAAATTCACGATATTCATGCGCGTCCCGCGCCCGTACTACTTCAGTCATGTTGTCTCTACTGATCCGGTGGCCATTGCTCTATCGTGGGTCATGCTGCGCACGGTATGGATGGTTCAGTGCGGACCGCGTAGTTTCAAGCTCGATATATGCCTGAAGATTCGATCATGGCGGACTAGATTGCAACTCCGAAATGCGGGAGTGCGTGCGCTAGTGCGCTGTCATTGAAGCCGAGCTGTCTTTGCGATCAATCGAGGTGCGCAGGTCAGGTATCTGGAACGCACTGGCACGGCAAAAAAAACGCCCGGCAAGCCGGGCGTTTTTGCACATCATGAGAGGGCAATCAACCGCGCGAAGCGCGCTTGCGATCGTTCTCGGTGAGGCCCTTTTTGCGCATGCGGATTTCCTTCGGGGTGACTTCGACCAGTTCGTCGTCGTCGATGAAGTCCAGCGCCTGCTCCAGCGAGAACTTGGTCGCCGGGGTGAGCTGAATCGCATCGTCCTTGCCGGAGGCGCGCATATTGGTCAGCGGCTTCGGCTTGATGGCATTGACGGTAAGGTCGTTGTCCTTGGCGTGGATGCCGATCAGCTGGCCTTCGTACACCGAGTCACCCTCGGCGGCGAACAGCTTGCCGCGCTCCTGCAGCGGCCCAAGTGAGTAGGCCGGAGTGGTGCCGCCCGCATTGGCGATCATGACGCCGTTGAGGCGCTTGGCGATCGCGCCGACTTCCATCGGGCCGTAATGGTCGAACACGTGAAACAGCAGGCCCGAACCCTGGGTCAGGGTCTTGAACTGGTTCTGGAAGCCGATGAGGCCACGCGCCGGAATCATGTACTCAAGGCGCACGCGGCCCTTGCCGTCCGGCTCCATGTTCTTGAGCTGGCCCTTGCGGATACCCAGGCGCTCCATCACCGGACCCTGGTGGGTTTCCTCGAGGTCGACCACCAGCTGTTCGATCGGCTCCATCTTCTGGCCGTCGATTTCCTTGACGATCACTTCCGGACGCGACACGGCCAGCTCGTAGCCTTCGCGACGCATGTTTTCGATCAGCACCGACAGATGCAGTTCGCCACGGCCCGAGACCAGGAACTTGTCGGCGTCGGAGCCGTCTTCCACGCGCAGGGCAACGTTGTGCACGCGTCTCGCGCTCCAGGCGCTCGCGCAGCTGGCGGCTGGTCAGGAACTTGCCACCCGACAGGTCCTTGTTGCCGACGAACGGCGAGTTGTTGACCTGGAAGGTCATGCTGATCATCGGCTCGTCGACGGTCAGCGGCGGCAGCGCTTCCGGCGTGTCCAATGCGGTGATGGTGTCCGAAATGGTCAGCTCGGAGATGCCCGAGATCGCGACGATGTCGCCGGCTTCTGCGGTTTCCTGCTCGATGCGCTCGAGGCCGAGGAAGCCCAGCACCTGCGCGACCTTGCCCTGGCGCTTCTTGCCGTGGCGGTCGATCACCGCGACCGGCATGCCCTTCTTCAGCGTGCCGCGCTGGATGCGGCCGATGCCGATGATGCCGACGAAGTTGTTGTAGTCGAGCTGGCTGATGCGCATCTGGAACGCGCCTTCCGGATCGACATCCGGCTTCGGCGCGTGCTGCATGATCGCTTCGTACAGCGGGGTCATGTCGCCTTCGCGGACGTTCTCGTCGAGCCCGGCATAGCCGTTGAGTGCCGAGGCGTAGACGATCGGGAAGTCCATCTGCTCATCGGTGGCGCCGAGGCGCTCGAACAGGTCCCACACCTGTTCGACGACCCACTCCGGGCGGGCGCCCGGGCGGTCGACCTTGTTGACCACGACCACCGGCTTGAAGCCCATCGCGAACGCCTTCTGCGTCACGAAGCGGGTCTGCGGCATCGGGCCGTCCATCGCGTCGACCAGGATCAGCACCGTGTCCACCATCGACAGCACGCGCTCGACCTCGCCGCCGAAGTCGGCATGGCCTGGGGTGTCGACGATGTTGATGCGGTTCTTGGTACCCGTCTTCTTGTCTTCCCAGGTGATGGCCGTGTTCTTGGCCAGGATCGTGATGCCACGCTCCTTTTCCTGGTCGTTGCTGTCCATCACGCGCTCGGCCAGCACGGTGCGCTCGGAGAGCGTGCCGGACTGCTTGAGCAGCTGGTCGACGAGCGTGGTCTTGCCGTGGTCGACGTGGGCGACGATGGCGATATTGCGCAGATTTTCGATGGACATGAGGTCGGCTCGGGCGGCGCTGAGGCCGTCACGTGAGGTTTCTGAAGGGCGAATCGGACGATTATACGGACTTATGTGACAACTTGCCTCAACTCCGCTTGCAAACCCGTTCAGGCAACGAAAACGGGCCCGCGCCGAGTGCCCCCGGCGGGGCAACGGCGGCCGCGTCGGAATCGCAAGTTCTTGGCGTCACGCGACTGCGACCGCTGCTGTGCTGGACTTTCGTACGATGATGCGTCTGCTCCCACTTTCATGGTGGACGGCATGAAGAATGGTTTCCCTCGATGGATCCTGCTGCTCGCGCCCATGCTGGCGTCGTGCGCTACCACGCCCGCGCCCAAGGAGTCCGGCATGCAACACCCTGATTTCGTGCGCGGCGAGGTGCGCGTCACCGAGCATCGTACGGGTGACGACCTGCTCAGCGCGGGTCTTGGTCTGTCGGGCCTGGCTGGCGCGCCATCGCCGTTTGCGCATCCCTTGCGGCCGACGCCGGAAGAGTTGCGCCGGCGCGCGATCCAGTCCAGCTGGAAAGGCATTGCGGACCTCGGGCCGTTCGGCGGTTTCGGCAGTGCGTATGGGGCCGTGCCCAAGGTGCCCGGTCGCGAGTACCAGGCATTTGCCTGGATTCCCGGCGCGCACTCGCCGCATCGTGTCCTGCTGCAGGTGCCTGATCAATTCGACGGCTCGAAGCGCTGCCTGGTGGTGACGGCATCGTCCGGATCGCGCGGTATCTACGGTGCGATTGCGCTGGCGGGTGCGTGGGGGCTGCCGCGTGGTTGCGCGGTGGCCTATACGGACAAGGGCACCGGCGCCGGCTATTTCGATCTCGCCGACGATAGTGGCGTGGTACTCGATGGCACGCGGGCCAAACGCGGGACAGCGACGCTGGAATTCGAGCCCGCGGCCACCAGGTCGCATACGGGTATCGCAGTGAAACATGCGAATTCCGGCGACAACCCGGAGGCGGACTGGGGCCGCCATGTGCTGCAAGCCGCGCAGTTTGGCCTGGCCATGCTGGATCGGGCGTTTCCTGACCAGGCGCCGTTCACCGCGCAGAACACCCGCATCATCGCCACCGGTCTTTCCAATGGCGGCGGCGCGGTGCTGCAGGCGGCGGGGCTGGATGACGATCACTTGCTGGCGGGCGTGGTGGCGCTGGAACCCAATGTGCGGGTACCGGGGCAGGGGCGTGCGCTGTTCGACTATGCGACCGAGGCTTCGATATGGATGCCTTGTGCGCTGCTCGACGCTCGCTTCGATGCTTCACCCATGGCACGCACGGCCAAGGGCGAAGCACCGCCCGCGTGGGCACAGCGTTGTCATCAATTGCATGAGCGTGGCCTGGTCAGCGGGACGGTGGTAAGCGCCCAGGCGGCTCAGGCGTATGAGCATTTACGCGCCTCCGGCTGGACTGACGAGGCGATGAAAGTCGCCGCCACCACCACGACGTTCGATATGTGGCGTGCCGTGACGGCCGCGTACGCCTCGGCGTATATGCGGCGTGGCTCAACCGACATGCCGTGCGGCTTCCACTATGCCGCGACGGGGGCCAACGGTGCGCCAGGCCTGGCCGATCCCGTCATGCGCGCCGCCTGGTGGGCAGATGCGTCAGGTATCCCACCGGGCAACGGCGTGGGTCTATTCGGTGGCACTGATCATTCGGCCGATCCCACGCTGCCGGGTGCCCTGTGTCTGCGCTCGCTTTGGGAAGATACCGACGCCAGCACGCAAGCATTGCGTGACGGTGTGGCGGCCACCACGGTGAAGCTGCCGCGTGCCAGTTTGCCGCTGTGGGTCGTGCATGGCGCCGCCGACGGGTTGTTGCCCACCGCATTCACCTCGGAACCCTATATAGCCTGGCTGCGCGCCAAGGGCGGACACCCCTTGTACTGGAAGGTGCCCTACGCCCAGCATTTCGATGCCTTCCTCGCGCTGCCAGGTTTTGGCGAAAAGCACGTGCCGCTGTTGCCCTACGGATACGCCGCGCTCGATCGGTTATGGGCGCACCTTGATCAGGGGGCGCCGTGGCCGGTCGTGGTACCGACCCCGGCGCCCCAGCCGCGTGGCGCGGGAACGCTGGCGCCTGCGTCGCTGGACTTGCCGGCAGCCTGGTCACCCCGGCCGACTTGAAACGGCTTTTGGCGGTCTTGCACCTTGTGCGCCCCTGCTTGAGACCCCAGCTGGGGTATTCTTGCCGCCCCGCAGAGCGCCCCTGGCTGCGCGCTGCCTTGAAACCTAAGGATTTCCGATGACCATCAACGTCACCTTCAACACCAACCGCGGTCCGATCCATCTGCGCCTGCATGAAGACAAGACCCCGGTGACCGTGGCCAGCTTCGTCAACCTGGTTCGCCGCGGCTACTACGATGGCCTGTCGTTCCACCGCGTGATCGCCGATTTCATGGTCCAGGGTGGCTGCCCGGAAGGCAGTGGTCGTGGCGGCCCGGGCTACCGTTTCGAAGACGAGTTCGACGCTTCGTTGCGTCATGACAAGCCGGGCGTGCTGTCGATGGCCAATGCCGGTCCGCGCACCAATGGCAGCCAGTTCTTCATTACCCATGGCGCTACGCCGTGGCTGGACGGCAAGCACAGTGTGTTTGGCGAAGTGGTCGGCCCGGAAGATCAGGCCGTGGTCGACGCCATCCGCCAGGGCGATGTCATCGAGAAGGTGATTCTTGAAGGCGACGTCGACGCGCTGCTGGCCGCCCAGGCCGAGCGTGTGAAGGAATGGAACGACGTGCTCGATCAGCGCGTGTAAGCGCTCTTTGTCGAGCTGACGTGAAGAAGCCGCCGTTCTCCGAACGGCGGCTTTTTTCATGCCTCACGCTGTCATGGCGGCGTACGGGTCGGAGGCCTAGAATCGATGGGCTCCACGCGATCTGCGTCATCCCAAATTCCAAGGAGATGTAGCCATGTCATTTTTGAATGATCTGCTCGGTGGTGGTCAGGGCAATGCGGCCGGTGGTGCTTCGCTGATTTCAGTCGCCGGTGCGCTGATTGAAAAAGCGGGCGGGGTGCAGGGACTGGTGGCCATGCTGCAGCAGCACGGCCTGGGCGAAGCGGCGCAGTCCTGGGTCGGCAATGGATCCAACCAGGCGGTATCCAGGCGAGCAGCTCGGCCAGGCCTTACAGAACGGCGGCCTGGGTCCGGTCGTACAGGAAGCCGCGGGCAAGTTGGGCGTCGATCCGAGTCAGTTGCTGGGACAGCTGTCGCAGGTGCTGCCGCATGCGGTCGATCACCTCACACCCAACGGCGAGGCCCCGGCCCAGGGGCAGGGCGGTCTGGATCTAAGTTCGCTCGCCTCGCTGGCGGGCAAGCTTTTTGGTAACAACACGGCCTGAGCAGCGGACATGCGATGGATATCGGCGGTGCGCAATGCGCCGCCGATATCGAAGTGCGTCACGTGGTGGCGTTGCGCTTGAACAGGAAGTGGTAGAGCGCCAGCAGAATGACCGCGCCGCCGATCGATCCCAGGAAATGCACCAGACCCGTTTCACCCCACCACCCGAGCTTCTCCCCCACATAAGTGGAGAGGAACGAACCGGCGATACCGAGGATGGCGGTGATGATGAATCCCATCGCTTCCTTACCCGGCGTCAGCGCCTTGGCGATGATGCCCACAACCAGACCGACAATGAATACCCATAGCCAATGCATATTCGTGTGTCCTTGGTGATTGTTCGAAAGACCCCTTGAGCCACGCTGCCGAGCCGCCCCCGGCAAGCCCCGTCGTCCCGTCCCATCCGCTTTGCAGCGGGCGGTAGCGGCTTGGGCATCATGCAACGATCACCACCCGTCCGCACAGGGTGTTTCCAGGCAAGCGCGGCATGGGCAGGCCGATGACGCGCGGTCGCATGCTAAAATCGCCGGGTTTGCTGCCTTCGTCCCCCCATACACGAGGAAGTCATGCCTCAGCTCGCCCAGCGTGTCGGTCGCGCCAAACCCAGCGCGATCATGGTCGTCGCCGACAAGGCCAAGCAGCTCAAGGCTGCCGGTCGCGACATCATCAGCTTCTCGATCGGCGTACCGAATTTTCTTCCCGGCGAGCACGTCTACGCCGCCGCGCGCGAAGCGCTCCAGCAGGATTCAGCGGCCAGTACGGCGGCAACCGCGGCGCCGACGCGTTGCTCGATGCGTTCCTGAAGCACATCGAAAAGGTCGGCTTCACCGGCTACGGTCGCACGCCATCTTTCCATCGGTATCGGCGCCAAGCACGTGCTGTACAACCTGGCCGAGGCGCTGCTCGAACGAAGGCGACGAGATCACCTTTGCGGCGCCGTACTGGACGACCTACCGTCGACATCGCCGACATCCTCGACGCCAAGGTCAACGTGTTGCCGTGCCCGCCGGAGCAGAACTACAAGCTCACGCCGGCGCAGCTCGATGCCGCGCTGGCGCGCAAGCCCAAGGTGTTCCTGTTCAACAACCCGTCCAATCCGACCGGCATGGTCTACACGCACGACGAAATCGCGGCGCTGGCCGATGTGCTCGTCAAGTATCCGGACACCTGGATCATCTCCGACGACATCTACAACCGCATGGTGTTCGACGGCATCGGCTATCACAACTTCGTGCAGGCGCGAGCCGGAGCTGCGCGATCGCGTGATCTTCGTCGATTCGCGTGTCCAAGACCTACGGCATGCCGGGCTGGCGCGTCGGCTTCGTCGCGGGTCCGGAAGAGGTGGCGCAGGCCATCATCACGCTCAACTCGAATCACATCACCAACCTGCCGGAAGTCATCACGGCCGCGGCCGTCGCTGCGTTCACCGGTCCGCAGGATGTTCCGCAAGCCAAGTGCGAGGAGTTCGCCGGCAAGCGCGACATCGTGGTGAATGCGTTGCGTGCGATTCCTGGCGTGGTATGCCCGCGTCCGCAAGGCGCGTTCTACGCGTTTCCCGATATTTCCGTGGCGTTCGGCAAGAGCCACAACGGTGTGACGCATCGACAGCGACGTCGACTTCTGCGCTGCGCTGCTCGAAGCCAAGGGCGTGGCCTGCGTGCCGGGTTCGGCTTTCGGCGAGCCGCGCGCCTGCGCATTTCCTACACCTGTCCCGACGGCACAGTTGCTGCCTGGGTTGGAGCGTATCCAGGCGTTCTTCGCCGAACTGACCTGATCGGTACTGGCCCATGTCGCAAGGCATGGGCCTTGTCTTATGTCTAGTCTTGTTTCTAGCCAAGTTGAAGGAGTTACCCTGATGAAAGCCCCCGTTCGCGTTGCCGTCACCGGCGCCGCCGGCCAGATCGGTTACGCCCTGTTGTTCCGCATCGCCGCGGGCGACATGCTGGGTCCGGACCAGCCGGTGATCCTGCACCTGCTCGAAATCACGCCCGGCGCTGCCCGCGCTGCAGCGGCGTGGTGATGGAGCTCAACGACTGCGCGTTCCCGACGCTGGCCGGCGTCGTTGCCACCGACGACGTCAATGTCGCGTTCAAGGATGTCGACTACGCCCTGCTCGTCGGTGCGCGTCCGCGCGGCCCGGGCATGGAGCGCAAGGATCTGCTGGAAGCGAACGGCGCCATCTTCGTCGCCGCAGGGCAAGGCACTGAACGCTCACGCCAAGCGCGACGTGCGCGTGCTGGTGGTCGGCAATCCGGCCAACACCAATGCGCTGATCGCGCAGCAGAATGCTCCGGATCTCGACCCGAAGTGCTTCACCGCGATGGTGCGCCTCGACCACAACCGCGCGCTGTCGCAGCTGGCCGAGAAGACCGGCACGCACAACGACCGACATCAAGAAGATGACGATCTGGGGCAACCACAGCTCCACCCAGTATCCGGACCTGCACCACGCCACCGTGAGCGGCAAGGCTGCGCTGTCGCCTGGTCGACCAGGCCTGGTACGAGGAGCGACTTCATCCCGACCGTGCAGCAGCGCGGCGCGGCGATCATCAAGGCACGCGGCGCTTCGTCGGCTGCCTCGGCCGCTTCGGCTGCCGATCGACCACATGCGCACCTGGGCACTCGGCACCGCCGAGGGTGACTGGGTTTCGATGGGCATCCCGTCCGACGGTTCGTACGGCATTGCTCCGGGCGTGATCTACGGCTACCCGGTGACGGTGAAGAACGGCAAGTACGACAATCGTGCAGGGTCTGGCGGTCAACGACTTCTCGCGTGCCCGCATGGACGCCACCGACAAGGAATTGCGTGAAGAGCGCGCCGGCGTCGAGCACCTGTTCGCCAAGAAGTAAGTATCGGGTCACGCGCGTACTGTGTGCGATTTGACGGAATGGGCGGCTTCGGCCGCGCATTTTTCTTTGCACTCGTCGTGTGCGCCCAATCACTCACACGAGAGGGCTGCCGACGCCGGCATGGATGGGTAGAATCCCCTGAACGTCCATCGGAAACTCGACATGAAACAACTTCTTGCGATCGCTGCCTGTAGTGTCTTGCTGACTGCCTGTGGCGGTGTCCATGGCTTGCGCGACAGCACACCGAAGATGAGCAGCCGTACCACCAAGGACGTACCGACCTACCTCGAGTGCGTACACGCGAAGTGGGCCGAGACCGCGCAAGTGAGCATGTCGAACAAGAAGGAAGGGGGCACGCTGTCGGCCAGCGACAAGACGGGCGTGCACGCGCTGCTGAATGTAACGGCTGATGGCACCGGCGCCTTGGTGACTATGTACGAGCGCCAGAGCGAGAAGAAGGACTACAACTCGAGCTACCGGGACGCATCGGTTTCCTGCCTTTGACGTTCGTGGCGGCGTGACAATTTCGTTCCTGGATCGATCGCCGCCAAGTCTCGACCAAGGTAGCAAGGCCCGTTTCACGTTGCTGATCTAGGCTAGCCTGGATCAGCAGGCGAAGGAGCAGGGAGGAGCGATGCGCTACGAGGAGTTTTACCGGCAATCGGTGGAGCAGCCCGAGCGGTTCTGGGCCGAGCAGGCGCAACGGATTCATTGGCATACGCCGCCACGGCAGATTCTCGACGCCTCGAATCTGCCGTTCCGACGATGGTTTGTCGGCGGCACCACCAATCTCTGCTACAACGCTGTCGACCGGCACCTGGCCGAGCGTGGCGGACAGCTCGCAATCGTTGCCACTTCCACCGAAACCGGCATCACGCGAGAGCTCACCTATCGCGAACTTTATCGTGAGGTGAACACCTTCGCCGCGGTGCTTTCCTCGCTCGGCGTGGGCAAGGGCGATCGTGTGGTCATCTACATGCCGAACATCGCCGAAGCCGTATTCGCGATGCTGGCCTGCGCGCGCATCGGTGCCATTCATTCCGTTGTATTCGGCGGATTCGCAGCGCATAACCTCGCGCTGCGCATCGATGACGCACAGCCGAAATTGGTCATCGCGACGGACGCTGGCATGCGTGGCGGCAAGATCTTTCCCTACAAGCCGTTGGTGGATGCGGCTCTCGACGAGGCACGGCATCAGCCGGCCCATGTGCTGCTGGTCGATCGCGGACTCGATCCGCAGATGACGCGCGTCGCAGGGCGCGATCTCGACTACGCCAGCTTGCGCGCGTCGTATGAAGGCATGGAAGTGCCCGTCACTTGGCTGGAATCGAACGAGCCCAGTTATCTGCTCTATACGTCGGGCACGACCGGGAAGCCCAAGGGCATCCAGCGTGACGTGGGCGGTTATGCGGTAGCGATGGCGATGTCGATCACCACGATCTTCGACGTCGCGCCGGGCCAGGTGATGTTCTCCACCTCCGACGTGGGGTGGGCGGTGGGACATTCCTATAACGTGTACGCGCCGCTGATCGGTGGCGCAACATCACTGCTGTATGAAGGTCTGCCGAGCCAGCCCGATCCGGGTATCTGGTGGCAGCTGTGCGAGCGCTACAGCGTGCGGGCCATGTTTTCGTCCCCCACGGCCATTCGCGTGCTGAAGAAGCAGGACGCCAGCTGGCTGAAGAAGTACGACCTCTCCGGACTCAAGTGGCTGTTCCTTGCCGGTGAACCATTGGACGAGCCTACGGCGCACTGGATTACCGAAGGCCTCGGCGTGCCGGTGATCGATAACTACTGGCAGACCGAGACAGGCTGGCCTGCCATCACCCTGATGCCGGGCCTGGATCTCAAGCCGGTGAAACTCGGCTCGCCTGGACTGCCCAGTCCTGGCTATCGCATGAAGGTGATCGACGAAGGCACGGGTGACGAACTGCCGCCGAACCAGAGGGGTGTACTGGTGTTCGAGCCGCCCCTGCCGCCGGGCTGCCTGAGTACCGTATGGGGCGATGACGATCGCTACGTCAGCAGCTATTTCAGCCACTTCAGCGAGTTGCTCTATAGCTCGCTGGACTGGGCGATACGCGACGAAAACGGCTATACGACCATTCTTGGCCGCACCGACGACGTCATCAATGTCGCCGGCCATCGCCTGGGCACCCGCGAAATCGAGGAGTCGGTGTCCACCCATCCGGCGTGCGCGGAAGCCGCTGTCGTCGGCGTACACGACGACCTGAAGGGGCAGGTGCCGGTGGTATTCGTTACGCTCAAGCAGGGTGTCACGGAAGAGCTGCGCGCGGTGGCGGCAGCGATGCAGCAGCGTGTGGTCGAGCAACTCGGCGGCGTGGCCAAGCCGGCGCGGGTCTATGTGGTGAACGCGCTGCCCAAGACGCGTTCGGGCAAGCTGCTGCGACGTTCATTGCAGGCGCTGGTGCAGCACACCGATCCTGGCGATCTCTCGACACTGGACGACCCGGGCGCGCTGGACGAGGTTCGGCGAGCACTCGAGCGCGGCCCGGAGCAAGGTGGCTGAGCGGTTGCATGCTTTTCCCTCTCCTTTTTTGGGGGGGCGAAGGGCAGGGCCAGGGGCCAATCTGGCGATCGCGACGGTTCGAAGCTGGCTTCGTTTTGCTTTCAGCTCCGCCGGAAGCACCCACCCTTCATCCCAGTCTCTGCTCTCCGATGGGGCGGCCTTCGGGTCTCCCTGAAGGGGGAAGAGGTGAGCGCCACGAGCCACGTTTAGCGCATGCAGCGTTCGAAACTTTTCATGCTGCCGCGCAACAGGGTTTGCACACGTGGTGCGCTAAAATCGATGCTTTAACGCGGAGGTTCCATGGCCCAGATCGCATCCCCCGGCGCGAAGTTTCGCGCTGCTCTCGCGGCCGAACACCCCTTGCAGGTGATCGGCGCCATCAACGCGAACCATGCCTTGCTCGCCAAGCGCGCGGGCTATCGCGCCATCTATCTATCGGGTGGCGGCGTGGCCGCCGGTTCGTTGGGCCTGCCTGATCTCGGCATTAATACGCTCGATGACGTGCTCACCGACGTGCGCCGCATCACTGACGTATGCGATTTGCCCTTGATGGTGGATATCGACACGGGCTTTGGTCCAAGCGCCTTCAATATTGCACGTACGGTCAAGAGCCTGATCAAGTTCGGCGCGGCGGCCTGCCATATCGAAGATCAGGTCGGGGCCAAGCGCTGTGGTCATCGTCCAGGCAAGGAAATCGTGCCCGTGAGCGAAATGGCCGACCGAGTGAAGGCAGCGGCTGATGCCAAGACCGATGCGGATTTCTTCCTGATCGCCCGCACCGACGCTATCGCGGTAGACGGCGTGGATGCAGCGATCGAGCGCGCGATCGCCTGCGTCGAAGCTGGTGCCGATGGCATCTTCGCCGAGGCGGCCTACGACCTGCCGACCTACCGTCGTTTCGTGGATGCGGTGAAGGTACCGGTACTGGCCAATATCACCGAATTCGGCCAGACACCCTTGTTCAGCGTCGAAGAGCTTGCCTCGGCGGGCGTCGGCATCGTGCTCTATCCGCTTTCGGCGTTCCGTGCCATGAACAAGGCGGCGGAAAATGTCTACACCGCGATTCGTCGTGACGGGCACCAGCGCAATGTCATTGACACGATGCAGACGCGCGAGGAGCTTTACGACCGCATCGGCTATCACGAGTTCGAGCGACGCCTGGACGATCTCTTCGCCAAGAAGGGCTGATCGGCTGTCCCATGATCCACGCGGCAGCATGTTGCCGCCCATGTTTGATGTTGCATGTGTCTTCAGGAGATGTACCGAATGACTGAGCAAACCCTTCCCAAGCCCAAGAAATCCGTCGCCCTCTCCGGCGTGGCTGCCGGCAACACCGCGCTTTGCACGGTGGGCCGCAGCGGTAACGACCTGCACTATCGCGGCTATGACATCCACGACCTGGCGGCCAAGGGGTGCTTCGAGGAAGTCGCTTACCTGCTGGTCTATGGCGTGCTGCCGAACTGGGCGGAACTGAATGCCTACCGCGCCAAGCTCAAGCGCCTGCGCGGCCTGCCGGCGCCGGTAAAGAGCGCGCTGGAACTGCTGCCGGCCGCCACCCATCCGATGGATGTGATGCGCACGGGTTGCTCGGTACTCGGCACCATGCTGCCGGAGAAGGACGACCACAATCTCACCGGCGCGCGCGATATTGCCGATCGCCTGATGGCGAGCTTCGGGTCGATCCTGCTCTACTGGTTCCATTACAGCCACAACGGCAAGCGCATCGAGACGGAAACCGAGGACGAATCGATTGCCGCGCATTTCCTGCACCTTTTGCATGGCAAGAAGCCAAGCGAGCTGCATGCGCATTCACTGGACAAGTCGCTGGTGCTGTACGCGGAGCACGAGTTCAACGCGTCTACCTTCACCGCACGCGTCATTGCCGGCACGGGTTCCGACATGTATTCGGCCATCACGGGCGCCATTGGCGCGCTGCGTGGCCCGAAGCACGGCGGTGCCAATGAAGTGGCGATGGAGATCATTGCGCGCTATCGCAATGCGGCAGAAGCGGAAGCCGACATCCGCGCCCGCGTGGAGCGCAAGGAAATCATCATCGGTTTCGGCCATCCGGTTTACACCGTGTCCGATCCGCGTAACGAGATCATCAAGGAAATTTCACGCAAGCTCTGCGCCGAAGGCGGCAATCAGACGCTGTTCGAAGTGTCCGAGAAGATCGAAAAGCTGATGTGGGAACAAAAGAAAATGTTCCCCAATCTCGATTGGTTCTCGGCCAGCGCCTATCACATGATGGGCGTGCCAACCGCCATGTTCACGCCGCTGTTCGTGATTGCACGCACGTCAGGCTGGAGCGCGCATGTGATCGAACAACGCGAGGACGGCAAGATCATCCGCCCCAGCGCGAACTACATCGGCCCGGAAGACCAGGTGTACGTGCCGATCGAAAAGCGCTGAAATCACGCCGATTTCATGTCAAAAAAAAAGGGGAGCCGGTGGCTCCCCTTTTTTTTCGTCTTTTGTTTAGGTTCAGGACCCTGTACGACATTGCTATCGTTTTGTGTGCATGGGTGTAACGCGGTTGATACACCCGGCTGCATGCAAGCAAAGTTGTCGACAATGTATCGCAATGCCTTGTTTTGCCGACCCCTGCCGTCGAGCGGGTCGAGCCATATTCGCGATAAGCCGATCTACGGTGTAACAGGCATGAAGCAGGTTCGTTCGGTGGCGGCCTGACCAAAGCCAGAATCAACCATCGAGAGTCTCGTCAAGTGCCTGATTTCTTGAACATCACGAAGGTGAACACCGTTATCGCCCAGGTGGCACGCATGTTGCGATCAGTTTGTGCTGGGTCGGCAACTCCAGCAACACAGGGGGTCACCGCATCGTTCCAGGAGTAATGACTATGCGCAAGACTCTAATAGCAACTGCGATAGTGCTGGGATTGGGATTAGCGCTACCCGCATTCGCGGGTAACAACACCAATACCTCAGGCGATTTCAGCAGCATCACCAACAGCAATACCGAAGCGAACCCGATCACCACCACCACCACTGACTCGTTCAACAGCAGTAGCGTCGAGTCAAACAGCACCCTTTCGGGCACTGTGAGCAATTTGAGCGTATCCAACATTGGCAACTATGTGTCCAATGATGGCAACGCCAATGGCGGACGTGGCGGCAACGGCGGCAGCGGCGATGGTGGCAGCGGTCATGGCGGCAGGGGCGGCTCCGGTGGCGACGGCGGCGACGCGCATGCCCGTAGCGGCCATGCCGGCGGTAGTGGCGCCAACAGCGGCGGACAAGGGGCGTTCTCCGGCGCGGCGGGCGGCAGTGCTGACGGCGACAACTACGCCAATGCTCATTCGCGTAACCACGGCAGCGGTAGCAGTGGAGCAGCTACCGGTGGAAACGGCAGCTGGACAGCCGGATCCGGGACGGCCGGAGCCGCTACGTCGACCAGCGGCGCAGCAACTTCCACGGGCGGAACCAGCGGCGCAGCGGACGCCACCGCCGGTGCGGGCGCGGCGGGTGGTTCCGGCGGTAGCGGTACCGGCGGTGCTGGCATGGGTGGCGCGGGCGCTGCCGGTGGTGCTGGCGGTTCGACCTCCGCCAACGGCGGTTCCTTCGATATGTCAAACAACATGGGCGGCGCAGCCGCAGCGGCGGCCGGCATTTCGATCCTGGCGCAGAACAGCGGAGCGGCGGCGCTGGTGCAGCAGGGCGTGAGTGTTCAGGCCAACCTGACCGTACATTGAGTGTAGGGACACGGCACGGGGGGTGTTTACACCCCGCCGTGCCTGTTTATCGCCGCTGATTGGGCGCGGACGATCGCGATGATGTGTCCTCGCGATCGTGTGGTGGTCTGCAATTTGGGAGAGGTTATCGTGCATATCTTCCGTCGGATGCTTGCTTGTGCCGCGCTGGGCGCGGCGGTGATGCCCGCTGCGGTCTTGGCTGACGATGACGGCATTCCGCCTGCCTACCTGATCACGGGTGATGATTCGCCCGTGGCCGTCTATGTGGCTGCGGTGCGATGCGATTGCAGCAATGAGGCGGAGGACCTTGGACAAGCCGTCGACGGCACCACGCTGTCGAACTCAAGCGGTGGCACGTCGCTGGCACAGAACACGACGCTGACAGGCACGCTGTCCAACGATTCCGCCAACCATATTGCCTCGGGAGACAACGTCATTGCGGGTAACGCATTTGCCGGTGAGGCCGGCATCCCCGTGGTAGTGCAGAACTCTGGCAGCAACGTGTTGATCCAGAACGCGACTGTGTTGAACGTAGAGTTCAAACCATGAATAGATTCGCGGCGCTGCTGGTGGCATTGGCGGCGCTCTCGCCCGGAGTCCATGCCAGTACGCCGGTGGGAGTATTGGGCGGACAGGGCAACACCTATACGGTGCACCTGACGAGCCTGAAGGAGGCTCGTTACAAGAGCACGTTGCACCAGAAATACGATTTCAGCTGCGGCTCGGCTGCGGTGGCCACGTTGCTGACCTACCAGTATGGCTATCCGATGAACGAGCAAGTCGCGTTTGAGCAGATGTATGCACACGGCGACCGCGCGAAGATCAACAAGGAAGGCTTTTCGCTTCTCGATATCAAGCATTTTCTTGGAGCCAATGGATTCGAAGCCGATGGTTTCAAGGTGCCGCTTGATCGGTTGGAGAAGGAGAGACTCCCCGCCATTGTGCTGATCGACGACAAGGGCTATCACCATTTCGTGGTGATCAAGGGCATGCGCAATGATCGCGTGCTCGTTGGCGATCCTGCACGCGGCACGCGCATCATACCGGTCGATCACTTCATGACGCTGTGGAAGAACGGGCTCGTCTTCGTGATCCACAACCGCCGCAATCTGGCAGTTTTCAACAGCGCCAATGACTGGAAGGTGGCTCCGTTGGCGCCGATGGACACCGGCATCGACCGCAGCGGTCTCTTCAACATGGTGATGCCCAAGCGCGGGCCGGACGACCTCTGAGGGCATGGCGATGAAGCCGATCATCCGCGTCATTTGCTTGAGCACGGTGTTCCTGACCGGCGGTCCCGGGATTTACGCTGCGCTGGCGCAAGAGTCCGCACCATCGTCGCCGACACCTCCGGCCTCCCTGTCCCCGCAGCCGCCGTCCATGGTTGCGGCTTCGCTCACCGGCGATACCGGCAGCAACAACGAAATGGCTGACTGGGCTCCCGTCAGCGAGGACACGCTGGACGACTTGCGAGGTGGGTTCGACCTGGGCAACGGACTGGTGGCGTCCTTCGGTATCGATCGCGCCGTGTACGTGAACGGCAATCTGGTCACGTCGACCAGCTTCAATATCCCCGATATCGCCCACATCACGGCGACGCAGGCCGCAGCGATGAATACTGCGCTCAACTCGGTCTCGCTGATCCAGGTTGGTCCGAACAATACGTTCGATCCCGCATCGCTAAGCCATACCACGGCCGCGACGGTGATTCAGAACACGCTGAACCATCAAAACATCCAGAGCATCACCACAGTCAACGCTTCAGTCAATTCGCTAAACGCATTCCGACAGGCGAATTTCCAGAGTGCGTTACAGCAGGCCGAGCTGCAATCTTTGGGGCACTGATTGCCATGGAATGCACACCGTCTGAAGTCGCCGCTTTTCATTTGAACTCCGCAACCCATGGTTGCGGCGCGCTCGTACACCATCGACCTTAATCACAGAATCATAAGGAAGCATGATGCGATACGCAGCGTGGCGATACCTTTGGTCGGCCGGGTGCGCGGGCTTGGTGGCACTGGGCGCCCCAGTCGCGGCGCAACAAAGCGCGGGGCCGCAGCAGGTACCGTCAACCGAACAGCCCGCGACAATGCAACACGATGGAGCAGCAGCTGCTTCAACGTCCCCTCCGCCAACGAGCGGTGTCGGTGCCGATGACGTTCGCAAGAAGGTGGCGGAGCAGGGCGAGCGCATCGATGCCATGCGCAGCCAGATCAGCGCGCAGATGGAGCAGCTCGATGCGATGAAGCGCGCTCTGGCCGCGCAGGAAGCCGACTACCAGGCGTTGCGACACGCGGTCGGCATGGACGTGTTGGACAAGCAGCGCGCGGGCAGCATTTCGGCGGGCGGGCCCGGTGCGTCCGCGTTGCCCATGCCGGCTGGCCAGGCGATTGCGGCCAGCGCGCCTACGGCCAATCCGCAGTCGTCCGACGGGTCAGGCCAACAGCCGGTCGGCGAGGCGCCGAAGGTCGATACGCGTCCGCCCGAGGTGGCGCCGATCTTCCAGCAACCTGGCGTGCTGACACCAAAAGGTAGGTTCGTTATCGAGCCGGCTTACCAGTACGAATATTCATCAGCTAATCGCGTGGCGCTGGTCGGTTACACCGTGATCCCAGCGATCCTTATCGGTCTTATCGACGCGCGCCAGGTCAGGACCACCACCCAGATCGGCTGGCTCACCACGCGCTACGGCATCACCAATCGGCTCGAAATCGAAGTGCGCGTGCCGTATGTCTACCAGCATGTCGACACGGTGAGTCGCGAAATTTTCACCGGTTCGGCGACCGACGTCGCCTTCGGATCCAGTGGCCACGGACTCGGCGATGTTGAGGCAACGGCGCGCTACCAGATCAACGTTGGCGGTCCCGACAAGGCATTTTATGTGGGCTGGCTGCGCTTCAAATCTCGCACTGGCACGGATCCGTTCTCGGTCACCACCGACTGCATACAGCGCTGCGTGGAGGCCGTGCTCAATGGGGAGAATGAGGCGAACCTCCAGGCGACAGGCACCGGCCTGCCCCTGCAACAGCCTACGGGCACGGGCTTCGATGCGTTGCAGCCGGGTGTGACCTGGCTATATCCATCCGATCCCGTGGTGTTCTTTGGCAATCTGAGCTACTTGCACAACTTCCCGCGCAACAACGTCAGTCGAAACATTCTGCTGGGCGGCACGGAGTTTCTGGGCAAGATTTCGGAAGGCGACATTGCGGATGTGAGTATCGGCATGGGCTTGTCGCTCAACGAGAGGGCGTCGCTCAGCATCGGCTATGACCAGAGCTTTCAGGGTGTAACCAAGCAGAACAACAAGACCGTGCCCGGCTCCGTAAAAACCGTCCTCGGCACGCTGCTGATCGGCGGCTCATGGCGCATGACGGACAAACGCACGCTCAACTTCACCCTGGGCGTAGGCGTGACCCGCGATACGCCGGATGCGACGGTTACCGTGCGCGTGCCGATGATGTACTAGAGCCGGTTTGCCTATCCGCATGGTGCGCGCCGTAAGCGGTTTGCGCGCAGGCCTTGGTACGTACTCGCCGTTCCGAAGCGCGGTGAGACATCGCCGCGGTTAGAGACCTTCCTGCTGTATGGCGGCCTTGACGCCGGCATCCGTCGAGCATGCGCTGCTGGGAGCGGGCGAGGTTGTCCAGTCCGTTCAGATTCACGCCCTGGCCCATGGCCCAGCGCAGCACCACGGACAGGTAGGGATCGGCGAACAGGCGGGTACTTGTCGGCCAGATAGTTGAGGAGGGCTGCTTTCTCAGTGAGCACCCAGCCATCGTTCTCCTGTAGCGCCGGCACGACACCGGCCGGACTGATGCTGAGGTAAGCCGGGGAATGCAGTTCCTCGCGTTCGACACGATGCGCTTCATATGGCTGGCCGATCCATTCCAGCACGATATGGTCGGCCAGCTAGCAGGCTCCCGGCAGGTAGTACAGCTTCATGCGTCGTTTCCTTGGACTGGTGAAGCGGTCCAGTGTCGCCGGTCGGGCGACGTCGCCTCACGCTTCCTTAAGGCGCTGCGCTTGCTTACGTTGTGCCAACCAGCCGCTCAGGCAGACGCCGATGACCAGCAGCACGTCGAGTGTCCACTCGGCCCACGGGTTGGCCGCAAACCACGGCGCCACCCAGTGGTCGTGCGCGATCATGCGAGCGGCTGTCCAGGCAATAGCCGCCGCGCCGATGTAGACGATGATCGGGAAACGCTCGATCAGTCGCAAAATCAACGACGAACCCCACACCACCAGCGGCACGCTGATCGCCAGGCCGATGACCACAAGCACCATCTGGCCATTGGCGGCACCGGCGATGGCCAGCACATTGTCCAGGCCCATCAGGGCGTCAGCGACGACGATCGTGCGCATGGCCGTCCAAAAACTGTTCGCAGCGTCGACTCCGTGCGCCGGTTTTGCCTCGGTTTGCAGGAGCTTCCAGGCGATCGGCAACAGCAGCAGGCCACCTGCCAGCATCAGGCCGGGCAGCTCCAGCAGATAAACGACGACGCCAGTGAGCGCGACTCGCACGGCAACAGCGCCTACGGTGCCCCAGAGGATGGCCTTCTTCTGTATTTGACGGGGCAGGTTGCGCGCTGCCAGCGCAATAACGATCGCGTTATCGCCCGCAAGTACCAGGTCAAGCAGAACGATGGCGAGCAGGCCAGAGAGAAAGTCGGTGCCGAAGAATTGCATGGTGGGGTCTCTGCGCGTGGACAAATGCAGCAACGGCGGACACGCGCGGCCCGCCATGACTGCAAAAGTCTCGTTCGCGGCAGAGCCGCCGCAGTGACCGGAGCGAGGTTTCGCTCGTGATGACGACCACTGCATGGATACGAAAGAGGCCGTACCCTGGAACTACTCCCTTTTGGGGTCTGTACCCGACTATTGTCGATCCCGTTATGCAGACCAGTCAAGGCAAAGCCCCTAAGGAAAGGGTCCCCTCCCGCTACGACGTGTCCGGAACGCGTAGTTCAACGGCTCTCCCCAGCCGGCGGCTTTGCAACGAACAGCGACAGCCGCGTCGTCAACACGCGCGGACCGTGGCAGCGTTTGCGCCATGTTCCTGCCGTACGGCCTGAACAAGCCTTTGAGCACGCCCGATAGGACCGCGAAGGTGCGTGAATCACACCCTGCTTATTGGGGGGGCGCGAGCACAGGCCTCGGCTGGGTCGCGCCCGAGAGGGTGCGTTACAATCAGTTGCTGATTGTGTGATTTTTTGATCGTGCCTTTGTCACGGGTGAAATCTTCGCCTGGGTCGCCGGCACGGTGACTTCAAGTGTTGCGACGCGCGCGACGTGGCATTTCCATTTGCCCGGGCGTGCCCCGAGTGTCTGGCCTGCGCTCAGCCGAGGCGTTTATCTCCAGGGTTCTTGATATTTATGAATACCGTCTACCGCCAATCCCTCCCCGGCACGTCGCTGGATTATTTCGATGCGCGTGCCGCCGTGGAGGCGATCCGGCCGGGCGCCTATGACGAGCTGCCGTACACCTCGCGCGTGCTCGCCGAGAATCTGGTGCGCCGTTGCGATCCGGCGATCCTCACCGAGTCGCTCAAGCAGCTCATCGAGCGCAAGCGCGAGCGCGATTTTCCGTGGTTCCCGGCGCGCGTGGTGTGCCATGACATCCTCGGCCAGACGGCCTTGGTGGACCTGGCCGGCCTGCGCGACGCGATCGCCGAGCGTGGTGGCGACCCGGCCAAGGTAAACCCGGTGGTGCCGGTGCAGCTGATCGTCGACCACTCGTTGGCGGTGGAGTGCGGCGGCTTCGACCCGAACGCGTTCACGAAGAATCGCGCCATCGAGGATCGCCGCAACGAGGACCGCTTCCACTTCATCAACTGGACCAAGAAAGCGTTCGAGAACGTCGACGTGATCCCGCCGGGCAACGGCATCATGCACCAGATCAATCTGGAGAAGATGTCGCCAGTGATCCAGGTGCAACACGATGATCAAGGCAGGGGTGTAGCCTATCCCGATACCTGCGTGGGCACCGACAGCCATACCCCGCACGTGGATGCGCTCGGCGTCATCGCTATCGGCGTGGGCGGCCTGGAGGCGGAGAACGTGATGCTCGGCCGTGCCTCGTGGATGCGCCTGCCCGACATCATTGGCGTCGAACTCACCGGCAAGCGCCAGCCCGGTATCACCGCCACCGACATCGTGCTTGAGCTCACCGAGTTCCTGCGCAAGCAGAAAGTGGTCGGCGCGTACCTGGAATTCCGCGGCGAAGGCGCGGCCAGCCTCACCCTGGGCGATCGCGCCACCATCTCCAACATGGCGCCCGAATACGGTGCCACCGCGGCGATGTTCTTCATCGACGGCCAGACCATCGACTACCTGCGCCTCACCGGCCGTAGCGACGAGCAGGTCAAGCTGGTGGAGACCTACGCCAAAGTCGCGGGCCTGTGGGCCGACACGCTCATTGCTGCGCAGTACGAGCGCACGCTGACGTTCGACCTGTCCTCGGTGGTGCGCAACATGGCTGGCCCGTCCAACCCGCACAAGCGCCTGCCCACGTCCGATCTCGCGGCGCGCGGCATCGCCGGCCAGTGGCAAGAACAGCCGGGCCAGATGCCCGATGGCGCGGTGATCATCGCCGCCATCACCAGTTGCACCAACACCAGCAACCCGCGCAACGTGATCGCGGCGGCGTTGCTTGCGCGTAACGCCAATGCGCGCGGCCTCACGCGCAAGCCGTGGGTGAAGAGCTCGCTCGCCCCCGGGTCCAAGGCGGTGGAGCTGTACCTGAAGGAGGCGAACCTGCTGCCGGAGCTGGAGCAGCTCGGCTTCGGCATCGTCGCGTTCGCGTGCACCACGTGTAACGGCATGTCCGGCGCGCTCGATCCGGCGATCCAGCAGGAAATCATCGATCGCGACCTCTACGCCACCGCCGTGCTGTCCGGCAACCGCAACTTCGACGGTCGCATCCACCCGTATGCCAAGCAGGCCTTCCTGGCCTCGCCGCCACTGGTGGTGGCCTACGCCATCGCCGGCACCATCCGCTTCGACATCGAGAAGGACGTGCTTGGCGTCGACGCCAACGGTCAACCGGTGACACTCAAGGACATCTGGCCCACCGACGAGGAGATCGACGCGATCGTGTCCTCCAGCGTGAAGCCCGAGCAGTTCCGCAAGGTCTACGAGCCGATGTTCGCGCGCACCGGCCACACCGGCACGAGCGCCGCGCCGCTGTACGACTGGCGCCCGCAGAGCACCTACATCCGCCGTCCGCCGTACTGGGAGGGCGCCCTCGCGGGCGAGCGCGCGCTCAAGGGCATGCGTCCGCTGGCGGTGCTCGGCGACAACATCACCACCGACCACTTGTCGCCGTCGAACGCGATCATGCTCGACAGCGCGGCGGGCGAATACCTCGCCAAGATGGGTCTGCCGGAAGAAGACTTCAATTCGTACGCGACCCACCGCGGCGATCACCTGACCGCGCAGCGCGCCACCTTCGCCAACCCCACCTTGTCCAACGAGATGGCCGTGGTCGATGGCGAAGTGCAGAAGGGCTCGCTTGCCCGCGTGGAGCCGGAAGGCAAGGTCATGCGCATGTGGGAAGCGATCGAGACCTATATGGAGCGCAAGCAGCCGCTGATCGTGATTGCCGGTGCCGACTACGGCCAGGGTTCGTCGCGCGACTGGGCCGCGAAGGGCGTGCGCCTGGCAGGTGTGGAAGCGATCGCGGCCGAAGGCTTCGAGCGCATCCATCGCACCAACCTGATCGGCATGGGCGTGCTGCCGCTGGAGTTCAAGCCCGGCACCAACCGCAAGACGCTGGGCATCGACGGCACCGAAAGCTTCGACGTGATTGGCGCGCGCACGCCACGCGCGGACCTCACGCTGGTCATCCACCGCAAGAACGGCGAGCGCGTCGAGGTGCCGGTGACGTGCCGCCTGGACACCGCCGAGGAAGTGTCGATCTACGAGGCGGGCGGCGTGTTGCAGCGCTTCGCACAGGACTTCCTGGAGGCTTCGCAGGCAGCGTGACCGCTGATCACCGAGAGTCTGCTGCACGGGCCTTCTCAATCTTGCTCGTCATTCCCGCGCAAGCGGGAATCCAGCGACTTTCGCGACATCCAAAAGCAGAGGCACTGGATTCCCGCCTTCGCGGGAATGACGGTTTTTTTGCGGGGATGACGAGTTATTTGAGGTGCCCGAGTAGCATCATCTCGCGTTAGTGACCCTGCCCGCGCATTGCGCGCAGGCTGGGTCCAGTCATCACAGGACAATACACATGGCATCGCTTCCCCAGCTCCGCATCCCCGCCACCTACCTGCGCGGCGGCACCAGCAAGGGTGTGTTCTTCCGCCTGCAGGACCTGCCCGAGGCCGCGCAGGTGCCGGGTGCCGCGCGCGATGCGTTGCTGCAGCGCGTGATCGGTAGCCCCGATCCCTACGGCAAGCAGATCGACGGTATGGGCGGCGCCACGTCCAGCACCAGCAAGACGGTGATCGTGTCCAAAAGCAGCCGGCCGGACCATGACGTGGATTACCTGTTCGGTCAGGTGGCGATCGACAAGGCGTTCGTCGACTGGAGCGGCAACTGCGGCAATCTCTCGGCGGCGGTCGGTCCGTTCGCCATCGCAGCTGGCTTGGTGGACCCGGCGCGCGTACCGCGTGATGGCGTCGCCAACGTGCGCATCTGGCAGGCCAACATCGGCAAGACCATCCTTGCGCATGTGCCGATGACTAACGGCGCGGTGCAGGAAACGGGCGATTTCGAGCTGGATGGCGTGACCTTCCCGGCGGCCGAAGTGCAACTGGAGTTCATCGATCCGGCCGCCGAGGAAGAGGGCGCGGGTGGGGCCATGTTCCCCACCGGGCAGCTCGTCGACGACCTGGACGTGCCGGGCGTCGGCACGCTCAAGGCGACCATGATCAACGCCGGCATTCCCACGATCTTCGTCGAGGCCTCCGCGATCGGCTACACCGGCACGGAGCTGCAGGACGCCATCAACAGCGATGCCAAGGCGCTGGCGATGTTCGAGGCTATTCGCGCGCACGGCGCGCTGCGCATGGGCCTGATCGGCTCGTTGGAGGACATCGCCACGCGCCAGCACACGCCCAAGGTGGCCTTCGTCGCCAAGCCAGCCGATTACGTCGCGTCGAGTGGCAAGCGGGTGACAGCGGGTGACGTCGACCTGCTCGTGCGCGCGATGTCGATGGGCAAGCTGCATCACGCCATGATGGGTACGGCGGCGGTGGCCATCGGCACGGCGGCGGCCATTCCAGGCACATTGGTGAATATGGCGGCAGGCGGTGGTGAGCGCCAGGCGGTGCGCTTCGGCCATCCGTCGGGCACGTTGCGGGTGGGTGCTGAGGCGGCGCTGGTTGACGGTACGTGGACCGTCACCAAGGCGATCATGAGCCGTAGCGCGCGCGTGCTGATGGAAGGCTGGGTGCGCGTGCCAGCAGCGTGAGTCCGCAAGGGTGGGCACGTACACTTTTCTGGCACGGCGACATGGTTAGGTTACGTCGACAAGGTTTGCGTCAAACGAACGCGTAAAACAAACCCGACCCAATGGCGGTTTCCCTGTTGCCACGAGACGAGCCTCATGAGTGCGCATGACATCCGTTCCGCCAAGCGTCCAGACCCCGACCAGCCGATGCTCGACGTCGCCAACTATGTGATCGACTACAAGGTCGATTCGGCGGAGGCATACGACACCGCGCGCTATATGCTGCTCGACTCGCTGGGCACGGCCATGCTCGCGATGAAGTTCCCCGAGTGCGTCAAGCACCTCGGCCCGGTCGTGCCGGGGGCGACGTTGCCAGGCGGCGCCCGCGTGCCGGGTACCAGCTACGAGTTGGATCCGGTGCAGGCCGCATTCGCCATCGGTACGCAGATCCGCTGGCTGGACTTCAACGACACCTGGCTCGCGGCCGAATGGGGCCATCCGTCGGACAATCTCGGCAGCATCCTGGCCGTGGCCGACTACCTCAGCCGCAAGGCCGAGCGCGAAGGCGGCCAGCCGCTGACCGTACGCGACGTGCTGGCCTATGCCATCAAGGCGCACGAGATCCAGGGTTGCTACGCGCTCAAGAACAGCTTCAACCGAGTCGGCCAGGACCACGTGATCCTGGTACGCCTGGCGTCCACGGCGGTCGCCACGGCGATGCTGGGTGGCACCAGGGAGCAGATCGTCACCGCCGTGTCGCACAGCTGGATCGACAACGGCGCGCTGCGCACCTATCGCCATGCCCCCAATGCCGGCCCGCGCAAGAGCTGGGCTGCGGGCGACGCCTGCCGTCGTGCCGTAACGCATGCCATCAATGCGGTTTACCGCGGCGTGGTGGATTACCCGTCGGCGCTTAGCGCCAAGACGTGGGGCTATTACGACGTGGCCTTCAAGGGCAACGCGTTCGAGTTCGAGCGTCCGTTCGGCAGCTACGTGATGGAAAACGTGCTGTTCAAGATCAGCTACCCGGCGGAATTTCATGCGCAGACTGCCGTGGAGTGCGCCATGAAGCTGCATGGCGCCGTCGCCGGCAAGATCGACCAGATCGAGAAGGTGGTGATCGAGACCCAGGAAGCCGGCGTCCGCATCATCGACAAGACCGGCCCGTTGGCCAACTACGCCGATCGCGACCATTGCATCCAGTACATGGTGGCGGTGCCACTCATTTTCGGCCGCCTCACAGCTGACGACTATAACGACGATGTGGCCGCCGATCCCCGTATCGATGCCCTCCGCGACAAGATGGCGGTCAGCGAGAACCCGCAGTTCACCAAGGACTATTTCGACCCGGACAGGCGTTATATCGGCAATTCGGTCCAGGTGGTCTTCAAGGACGGCACCAGCACGGAGAAAGTGTCCATCGACTTCCCGATTGGCCACCGCAAGCGCCGTGCCGAGGGTATTCCGGTCCTGCTCAAGAAGTTCGAGGCGGCCCTGCGCGGCCACTTGCCGGTCTACCGGGTCAAGGCCATTCTTGAGGCCACGGCAGACGCGGCCAGGCTGGATGCCATGCCCATTCAGGAGTTCCTGGGCTTCTTCACGTTGTAAAGACGGCGTGAGCTGAAAATGAACGGGCGTTTGGGGTCGATTCGCAATTGTTTAATTTTTGCTAAACTACTCCGCGCCCGCTTCGGGTAACTGAGCTTCAATAGGTTCTAAAGTCATGTCCGGGGATTCGAGAGGAGTTGGTTTCCACGGCTGATGTAATTCCCGTCTGGGGTGAACGGACGCGCACACCAATAAACGAGGAGACACCTGATGAAACGTAAGGGCCTATACATTTTTATTGCCCTCGTCCTGGGCGGCGCCGGTGCCGTTCATGCACAGGACAACACTTCCAGTTCGATGTCGACCACACCGTCGACCCCGGTCTCGGGCTATGACGGTCGCTGGTACATAGCCCCCACGGTCGGTGGCTATTACAACGACACCAAGCGCAACACCAATAGCACCCAGTTCTACTATGGCCTGGGCGTTGGTCGGTTCTTCGGTCCGAACTGGTCGCTCGATTTCTTTGCTGATCGCACCAAGCGCACCATCGACGACAGCCTGGGTGGCGGTCGTTGGTCGAACAACAACTACGGCGTAACGGCCCGCTACTACTTCCTGGATTGGAACGCATGGCGCCCGTATCTGTTGGGCGGCGTGATGGGTAGCCAGCACATCACCCAGATCAGTAATGGTTGGTCACCGGCGGCTGAAGGTGGCGTGGGTCTGTCGAAGACGATCACCGACAGTTCCGATTTCCGCGTCGAAGGCGGCTACCGCTACGACTGGGACAATGTGACCCTGCGCAACAGGAACGGCTACGGCGACTGGTTCTTCGGTGTCAGCATCGTGTCTCGCTTCGGCGAGCCGGCCGCTGCGCCCGTGGTTGCGCCGCCGCCGCCGCCGCCGGATTGCTCCAAGCAATTCCGCAACGGCGTGAATCTGTGCGACAACAAGTGCCCGGATCTGCCGGAAGGCACGATCGTCGGTCCGGATGGCTGCCCGCAGAAGGTTGTGATCGATCTGCGCGGTGTGAACTTCAAGTTCGATCGTCCGAAGAAGACCGAGAAGGACATCGGGCCGTCGCTGGCCGAGCCAACCAAGGACTCGCTGGCTATCCTCGATCAGACCGTCGATACCCTGAAGCGTTACCCGCAGGTGCACGTCCTGGTGGCTGGTCACACCGACAACGTCGGTACGGCCGAGTACAACCAGGGCTTGTCGGAGCGTCGTGCGAAGATCGTGTACGACTACCTGATCGCTCACGGCATCGATCAGAGCCGCCTCGATCCTCCGGTGGGTTATGGCTTGACCAAGCCGATCGACACCAACGACACGGCCGAAGGTCGTGCTCGCAATCGTCGCACGGAGCTGGACGTTCAGCAGTAATCGCAGCAAGCGTAAAGTTGGAGAAAAGAGCCCGGCAGTGCCGGGCTCTTTTTTTGTGCCTTGCCGCGCATGACCGGCGACATCTCTTTCGAGCGGTTGCGTGCACGGCAATGGGCAAATCCATGTGGGCCTCATGCGCATCTCTTTGTACGCTTCATGCGCTTTGCCGGTGACGTTTTTTCTGTCGATGTTGTGCGCGTGCTCTGGCGAAGCATGCTCGATGGTCGACATCGCGCAGCTCGGCAAGTGACGACATGTTTGCTGATGGCATGCGCATCACGCGCGAATTCTCTTTGTCGACGTTGCTCGCATGCGATGACAAGTCATGACTTGCTGCTGACGTCGTGCGCGTGACGAACCACATCTGCTGGTCGATATCGTGAGCATGGCAAGCGATAGGTCAGCGACACTTTGTCGCAGTGATCAGCGTGATCGATGCATACGCAATCCGAGCTTGTCTGAACCACAGTTCACCAACGCCGTCTCGTATCGCGTGCGATGCGCTTAACGATTTTGCTACACTCCGCCGCGCTCACGATCTCGTGAATTTTTTTTGATCGAGACGTGAAGCAAAGGGATGACACAAATCCCTGGATGTTGAAGTTTGTTTTAGACGCGCGATTTCCGTCTGGGGTGGAATGGACGCGAATACCAATAACTAGGAGACACCAGATGATGAATCGTAAGGGCTTGTACTTCATGATTGCCCTGGCCCTGGGCGGCGTAGGTGCCGTTCACGCGCAAGACAACACCGCCGGTACCGCCACCACGACCACGCCTAGCTACGATGGTCGCTGGTATATCGCTCCGACCGTCGGCGGCTACTACAACGACACCGATCGCAACACCAACAGCCGCCAGTTCTATTATGGCCTCGGCGTTGGTCGCTTCATTGCTCCGAACGTCTCGCTCGATCTGTTCGTCGATCGTACCAAGCGCACTGTCGATGGTGGCCAAAATAGTCGCTGGGCCAACAACAACTACGGCGTGACCGCTCGCTACTACTTCGGCGAATGGACCGCATGGCGTCCGTACCTGCTTGCAGGTGTGATGGGCAGCCAGCATCAGAACGCCGTCGACAACGGCTGGACACCGGCTGCTGAGTTGGGCGCGGGCATCTCCAAGACCGTCACCGACAGCACCGACCTGCGCGTCGAAGCCGGTTACCGTTATGACTGGGACGACAAGACCCAGCCGAACAGGAACGGCTACGGCGACGTGTTCCTCGGCGTCAGCATCGTGTCGCGCTTCGGTGAGCCGGCTGCTGCCGCTCCGGTTGCTGCTCCCGCGCCGGCACCGGCTGCTCCGGACTGCTCCAAGCAGTTCCGCAACGGTGTGAACCTGTGCGACAACAAGTGCCCGGATCTGCCGGAAGGCACGATCGTCGGTCCTGATGGTTGCCCGCAGAAGGTCGTCATCGACCTGCGCGGTGTGAACTTCAAGTTCGACCGCCCGAAGAAGGGCGAGACGGACATCCGTAAGTCGCTGGCCGAGCCGACCGCTGACTCGCTCGCGATCCTGGATCAGGCTGTCGACACCTTGCAGCGTTACCCGCAGGTGCACGTGACCGTCGCCGGGCACTCCGACAACGTCGGCACCGCCGAGTACAACCAGGCGCTGTCCGAGCGTCGCGCGAAGATCGTGTTCGACTACCTGACCGCGCACGGCATCGCTGCCAATCGTCTGGAAGGTCCGATCGGTTTTGGCAAGAACAACCCGATCGACACGAACGACACGGATACCGGCCGCGCCCGTAACCGTCGTACGGAGCTGCAGGTCAAGCAGTAATCGACCTGTAAAGCAGTACCGAAAAGCCCGGCTTATGCCGGGCTTTTCTTTTTATCGCGATGCTTCAGCTTGATGAGTCACGCAGTCCGCTTGATGCGCCATCGATCGCAGGGACGCACCAAGCGGCTTAATCGCCTAACATGTCGCAGGCGGCCTTCGCCTGGATCACATCGTTCGATTACTCATGCGCACATCCCGACCCAGCACACCAACGCGTACCGCGGCAGCGCCGCGATATGGATTGGCCCGAGTGCTCAGCAAGCTGGGTGCGTGCTCGCGCAGTCAGGCCGAAAAAGCCGTGCGCGAGGGTAGGGTCAGTGTGGACGGCAAGGTTGTCCTCGATCCCGAGCGTCCTGCCGATGGACAGCGCCAACAGATCCGACTCGACAACGAACTCGTGGTGTCGACGACGCGCGTGTATCTGGCACTCAACAAGCCGCGTGGCATAGTGGTCAGTGCCGCTGACGAGCGCGGTCGCGACACCGTTTACGACTTGTTGAAGAATGCCGGCTTACCGTGGCTGGGTCCGGTGGGGCGCCTGGACAAGGCCAGCGAGGGTTTGCTGCTGTTGAGTAACGACAGCGTCTGGGCAGCACAGCTCACCGAGCCCAAGCATCACGTGGACAAGACCTATCACGTGCAGATCGACCGTATTCCGGATCAGGCTCTACTGGATCGGTTGATCACGGGCGTCGTCGAGCAGGGCGAGCGCCTGACGGCCAAACGTGTCCTGCTGCTGCGCACGGGCGAAAAGAATGCTTGGCTGGAGATCGTGCTGGATGAAGGGCGCAATCGGCATATCAGGCGTTTGCTGGCGGCGCATGAGATTTCCGTGCTCCGGCTGATTCGCGTGGCGATTGGGCCGCTCGCGCTGGGTGAGCTGGCCAAGGGGCAGTGGCGACATTTGAGCGCCGAAGAAGTACGCGCGTTGGCGACGCCTTAGTTTTTCTTCCTCGTCCTTGGGGCCTGATGAGCGTCGAATCTCCGTGTAGGAGCGCACCCAGTGCGCGACCGGCACCGGCCCCGGTTCCCATCGCTGCCGCCACCGCGCTATCCACGCGATACGCTGGCGATGGCTATGCGAACTGAGGTGTAGCCCATCGCGCACTGGGTGCGCTCCTACACAAGATGGCTGCCTTCTTGGGCGAGCGGGAAGTCATATGGCGGAGATTCGACGCTCATCAGGCCCTACGGGCGACCCGTAGGTAGTCCCCGTGGGAGAGAGAACCGAGGCGAGGGGCGTGTGTTCGCGAACACGACGCATGGTTGGCCGTTTTGCACAGACCGTGTCGCTAGATTGGCCCCTCACCCCAACCCTCTCCTCGCTCCTCAAGGCCGGCGCCATCCATGGCGCCTCCCCGCGTGTCCCAGAGGGGAGAGGGAGCCAAAAGATCAGATTACGCCCAGTTTCTTGCCGACCTTGGTGAAGGCCGCAATCGCCAGATCGAGATGTTCGCGCGTATGCGCGGCACTCATCTGCGTGCGGATACGGGCCTGGCCCTGCGGCACCACGGGGTAGAAGAAGCCGGTGACGTAGATGCCCTCGTCGAGCAGCTCGGTCGCCATCGCCTGGGCCTTCTTGGCGTCGTAGATCATCACGGGCACGATCGGATGCACGCCGGGCTTGATGTCGAAGCCCGCCTTGGTCATCTGCTCGCGGAAATAGCGCGTGTTTTCCTTGACCTGATCGCGCAAATCACCGGCGGCGGCGAGCATCTCGAACACCTTGATGCCAGCAGCCACCACGTGCGGCGGCAACGAGTTGGAGAACAGGTACGGGCGCGAGCGCTGGCGCAGCATCTCGATGATTTCGCGAGGACCGCTAGTGAAGCCACCCAGGGCACCGCCGAGCGCCTTGCCCAGCGTGCCGGTGATGATGTCGATCTTGTCCAGTACGCCCGTTCACTTCGGCCGAGCCACGACCGGTGTCGCCGAGGAAGCCGGTGCAATGGCATTCGTCGATATGCACGAGCGCGCCGTACTTCTGCGCCAGCGCGGTGATCTGGTCGAGCGGGGCGATGAAGCCGTCCATCGAGAACGCGCCATCGGTGGTGATCAGCTTGGTGCGTGCGCCCGCCGCATCGGCGGCTTGCAGCTGCTTCTCCAGGTCGGCCATGTCGCAGTTGCCGTAGCGGAAGCGCTTGGCCTTGCACAGGCGGACG